>NZ_JACVAR010000039.1:0-425 GCF_014851965.1 Pseudomonas sp. PDM22 | reverse complement strand
CCACGCCACCCTGGTAGCCCACGATGCCGCGGGCAATAGCGCCGATGTACTGGCTGATCATGCCTACACCGTCGTCCTCGTTCCGCCGGTAGCTTCGGTGAACATCAACATCGTGGCCGGCGACGACATCGTCAACCTGGCCGAGTCGAAGACCGCCCAGCAGATCACCGGTGGCACCACCGGCGGCCGTGCCGGCGACATCGTCAAGATCGTGGTCAACGACGTCACCTACAGCGGCAAGATCGACGCTGCCGGCAAGTGGAGCATCAGTGTTCCGGGCGCCGAACTGGTGGCCGACGCCGATCACCGTATCGAGGCGAGCTTCGTGGCGACCGACGCGGCAGGCAACAGCGCCAGCGCCACTGCTACCCACGACTACTCGGTGGATATCACCGCGCCGGTGGCGACCCTGACCATCAACGTGG
>NZ_JACVAR010000038.1:0-436 GCF_014851965.1 Pseudomonas sp. PDM22 | reverse complement strand
GGGCGAACCCTATCGCCTGGAGTGCGACTACATCGCCGGTTGCGACGGATTCCACGGTGTTGCCCGTCAGTCGATTCCGCAAGGGTCGCTGAAAATCTTCGAACGTGTGTATCCCTTCGGCTGGCTCGGCATCCTCGCCGACACGCCGCCGGTACACGCCGAGCTGGTGTACGCCAAGCACCCGCGTGGCTTCGCCCTGTGCAGCATGCGGTCGCCCACGCGCAGTCGTTATTACTTGCAAGTGCCGGTGCAAGAGCCGTTGGATCAATGGTCGGACGCACGCTTCTGGGATGAACTGAAGACCCGCCTGCCAGGCGAGCTGGCCGCGCAGTTGGTGACCGGGCCGTCCATCGAGAAAAGCATCGCGCCGCTGCGCAGTTTCGTGGTCGAGCCAATGCAATACGGGCGCCTGTTCCTGCTCGGCGATGCCGCGCAC
>NZ_JACVAR010000037.1:0-441 GCF_014851965.1 Pseudomonas sp. PDM22 | reverse complement strand
GCTGCCTGTCGTCGAGCAATCGCCACTATGTCGGCGATCTGCTGGACAAACCCCGTCATCAGGCATTGCCGGCCTTGCAGCGACTGCTGGTGAAGGCTCTGGGGGACAAGCAGGAAGTGGCGTTCTCCGGTGGCGCGACCATCATGAAAATCATCGGCGGCTGACCGGGTCTTGCGGTGAAGGGCGCTTGCTGTGGCGAGGGAGCTTGCTCCCGCTGGGGCGCGAAGCGGCCCTAAAATTACCAAACGCTCCGCATTCCCTGGAACTTACGACTGCTGCGCAGCCGAACGGGAGCAAGCTCCCTCGCCACAGGCAAGCCCCCTCGCCACAGGTGATCGCATTCGCCGACAAGACATTGACCCGCCCCCACACGATGCGTAGCCTTGCGCTTTCGAGGTTCTTCGGCGTCTGTCGAAGCTAAGAAGGGAACGCGGTCGATGC
>NZ_JACVAR010000036.1:0-449 GCF_014851965.1 Pseudomonas sp. PDM22 | reverse complement strand
CCACCACCATGATCGGCAGGAAGAACCACCACGGCCGGGCGTGTTGTGCGGTGGCTCCGCTGAAGCGGCGGACATGTTCGTTCCAGAAAAAGAACCGCCAGTAGTCCGGTTCTTGCACATGGATCGCCCATACCCAGGGCAGGCACAGTAGCAGCGCCACCGCCATGGCCAGCGGGCCATAGCGCAACAACTCGCCCAGACGCCGCTGCCAGAGCATGTAGGGCACGGCGATCAGCACCGGCAGCGCCCAGGCCAGGAAACCCTTGGTCATGAAGCCCATGGCGCAGGCCCCGCCCAACATTGTCCACGCGGCCAGGCGACCACGGGTGGTGGTGTTGTCGAGGGCAAACCACAGTGCGACCAGGCTGAGGTTGACCCAGAAGGTGAATTGCGGATCGAGGTTGGAGTACCCGGCTTGCCCGGCGACCAGGCCAAAGCTCAGGTACAGC
>NZ_JACVAR010000035.1:0-462 GCF_014851965.1 Pseudomonas sp. PDM22 | reverse complement strand
AGGCGGCCCTCAACATCGGCCAGAACCTGGTGTTCAAGGACGACGGACCGAGCGTCAGCACCACCGGCACCGAGCCGACACTGACGGTGGACGAGACCGTCCTGGCGACCAACGCCACGCAGAACTTTGCCGCCAACTTCAACTCATCGTTTGGCGCCGATGGGGCCGGCACGCTGACCTATGCACTGGGCGTGGTGGCGGGTGCCTCCGGGCTGGTGGACACGGCCACGAATGAGGCAGTGAACCTGTCGCTCAACGGCACAGTGGTGGAAGGCCGTACGGCCACGACCAACCTGCTGGTGTTCACGGTCAGCGTGGCCGCCAATGGCGACGTCACGCTTGACCAGATACGGGCGGTGGTGCATCCCGATGCCAGCAATCCCGATGATTCGAAGAGCCTGACGGCGGACAATCTGGTGACGCTGACAGCGACCATAACCGACAAGGACGGCGACAGTGCCC
>NZ_JACVAR010000034.1:0-473 GCF_014851965.1 Pseudomonas sp. PDM22 | reverse complement strand
CTTCCTGGCCGAGACTGACAACGTTGACCGGGGCGAAGCTGACGCTGTCGTCCGCGCCGATCAGCCACACGCCGGTGCCTTGCCCGGCGTCGTGCAAGGCGCCGATGGGCACGCGGGTTTGCACGGCCTGGTCGTTGCCTTGCAGGCGCAGAGTGATCGTCGAGCCGAGGGCGAAACGATCGACGGTGCCATGCAGCACGTAGCGGGCGCGGTAGGTGCGGGTGGCCGGGTCGGCACTCGCGGACAGCTCGCGCAGGGTGGCGGTGACCGCCTGGTCCGGCGCGCCGAAGGGGAACGCCAGGGCGCGCTGGGAGGCTTGGTCACGCCTGTTTTCCGGCAGGTTGACGATGGCTTCACGGGCGCCGTCATGGGCCAGGCGTGCGACGATCTGACCTTCGGCGACCACTTGGCCGCGGTCGACCCGAACGTCGGTGAGGATGCCGTCGCCATCGGCCTTGAGCACGGAGTAGGTG
>NZ_JACVAR010000033.1:0-498 GCF_014851965.1 Pseudomonas sp. PDM22 | reverse complement strand
CAAGAAGGCTGCGGCTGATCGCAACTTTATCGAGCAAGTATTCGACACACTTAATAATGCTTGGGCGGCCGTCAAGGACAGCTCGCAAGTTAAAGTGATTGATCGCTACTACTAGAAAGTAACTCGCGCACTACTGTGGGAGCTGGTTTGCCTGCGATAACGGTTTAAACTTCAACACTGTTGTTGAATGTTAAATAGCTGTCGCAGGCAAGCCAGCTCCCACATTGGTTGCATTCCGAGTTAAAGATCAGGCCAGCGTCTCATCGATCACCAACACCAACTTCCCGGACATCTGGTTGGTCGCCAGCTCGGCAAACGCCGCCTCGGCATCCTTGATCGGGAACGTCTTGGCCAACTGCGGGCTCAGGCGCCCCTCGACAAACAACGGCCATACATGCTGGCTCAGGTCGCTGAACAGGTCAGCCTTGAATTGATCACTGCGACTACGCAGGGTCGACCCCAGCAACTGGATGCGCTTGCCAAGCACCTGGGCCAGGT
>NZ_JACVAR010000032.1:0-506 GCF_014851965.1 Pseudomonas sp. PDM22 | reverse complement strand
GGCAAGGCGAGCGGCGAGTTCCAGACGGGCGACGTGGTGAGCTTCAAGCTCAATGGCACCACCTACAGCGCAGCGGTCGACAAGGACGGCAACTGGAGCGTTTCGGTCTCCGGCGCCGACCTGGCGAAGGAAACCAACATCCACGCCACCCTGGTGGCACATGACACCGCCGGCAACGTGGCCGACGTGGTGGCCGACCATGGCTACAGCGTCGACACCACCGCACCGGTAGCGACCCTGACCATCAACGTGGTGGCCGGTGACGACATCGTCAACCTGGCCGAATCGCAGACCCAGCAGATCATCAGCGGCAAGGCCGCCGGTGAGTTCCAGGCTGGCGACGTGGTCAGCTTCAAGCTCAACGGCACCGACTACAGCGCCACCGTCGACGGCTCGGGCAACTGGAGCGTGAAGGTAGAAGGCAGCGACCTGGCGAAGGAAACCAACATCCATGCCACCCTGGTGGCCCACGACGCGGCAGGCAACAGCGCCAGCGTGGTGGCGGA
>NZ_JACVAR010000031.1:0-509 GCF_014851965.1 Pseudomonas sp. PDM22 | reverse complement strand
GGGGAAGAGAAAGGGAGAGAGAAGAGAAGGAAGAAGGAGGAGAAAAAAGGGGGAAAAAAAGGGAAAAGGAGGGGAAGGGGAGGGAGAAAAGAGAAGAAGAGGAGGGGGAGGAAAGAAAGGAAGAGGGAGAGGAAGGAAAGGAAAGGAAGAAAGAGAGGAGAAGGAAGGAGAAGGAGAGGAGGAGGAGAAAGGGGAAGGAAAGGGGGGAGAGGGGGGAGGGGGGGAAGAGGAGGGGGAAAGAGGAAAAGAAGGGAAAAAAAAGAGGAGAAAGAGAAAGGAAAAAGGGAAGGAAGAAGAGAAGAGAGGAAAAGGAAGGAAGAGGAGAAAAAAGAGGAGGAGAGAAGGGGAAGAAAGAGAGGGGAGAGAGAGGGGAGGGAAAGGCGCAGGGGGAGGAAAGAGAAGAAAAGAGGGGGAAGAAGGAAAAAGGGAGGAGAAAAAGGAAAAGAAAAAGGGGAGGAAGGGAAGGGGGAGGGGGGAGAAAGGGAGAGAAGAGGAGGGGGGGGAGAGAA
>NZ_JACVAR010000030.1:0-521 GCF_014851965.1 Pseudomonas sp. PDM22 | reverse complement strand
ACACGGCGCCTATCGCCCTGGGTGGCGATTCCCTGGGTAATGGCGCGGCCTATCTGGCCTCCACCTTCGATGACGCCGCCGGCTTCGTCCTCTGGCCCTGGCTGCTTGGCCTGGCTGGCGTGGGCGCGGCCGCCGCCGCGATCATCCATCACAACAAGGACAATGGCGGCCATCACCACGGTCCTGAAACCAGCCCGGCCCCGACCAACAACAAGGCCACCGACAATGTCGGTCCGACCCAGGGTGAGCTGCACAATGGTGACGTGACCGACGACAAGAGCCCGGTCATTTCCGGCGACGGCGTCCCCGGCGCGATCATCCACGTCATCGACAACGGCACCGAAATCGGCAGTACCGTGGTCAAGCCGGACGGCACCTGGGACTTCAAGCCCGTTCTGCCCGACGGCCCGCATGAAATCGATGTCACCCAGGAAGTTCCGGGTGAGAAGCCCAGCGAGCCGGTCCATGTGATCGACATCGTCGTCGACACCGTGGCGCCGGAAGCGCCCTTCGTGGAGCTC
>NZ_JACVAR010000002.1:0-1138572 GCF_014851965.1 Pseudomonas sp. PDM22 | reverse complement strand
CTAGGCATTACTCACCCGTCCGCCGCTGAATCCGGGAGCAAGCTCCCATCATCCGCTCGACTTGCATGTGTTAGGCCTGCCGCCAGCGTTCAATCTGAGCCATGATCAAACTCTTCAGTTCAATACTGCTTGGGTTTTGAGAAAACCCTAAACTTGGCTCAGCAATCGCATGCTCTATTTAAAGAGCTAAAACTCTCGAATTCACGAGTGTTACTTGCGTTGCTGATAATCAGTCGATCATCAGTCTTACATCACAAGCACCCACACGAATTGCTTGATTCAACTTGTTAAAGAGCAGTTGGTTAAGGCTTTCGCCTCAACCGAGGCGCGCATTCTACGCTAACCTCACCCTCCGTCAAGCTTTATTTTTCGAAAATTTCTTTTCTACTCAATCGCTTGTGCTTCAGCGAAGGAAACCTTCTCATCAGCGGGAGGCGCATTCTACAGCGATCAAACTCGCTGTCAACCACCTCGGCGACCTTCTTTTCAGCTCGCTGCCGGAGCAGCCAATGAAGAGCGGCAAGTGAATCACCTGCCTGATCACCACCCTCAACTTCGAATCCCTGTAAGTACTTGATTTTCAAGTTCTTTCAGCGCTTAGTCGTTGGGAGTGGTGCGCATTATAGGGAGTTTAAATTGGCCGTCAACGACTTTTTGCAGAAAGATGACAAAGGGGCTTCTCCCCTCCCCCCTTTATATAGAAGCAGCACGTGCCCGCCCCCGCTCCGCACCGGCGCAGCAACGGTTTCCAGCCAGCTACGCTCTGCCACCTATATAAAGAAGGCACCGCTGAACCTCACATCCCAGAGATGCGCTTCCCGGATTCCTACGCGCTTTGCAGGTTGCCGCCTCGGCAAGCCCTCCCCCATCCTCCACCCGTCACGGTCAATCCCGTGACCAGGTTTAGCGACTTGAGAGATGGCGCGACTGCGCTGAAAGCGCATGCGGGAAACAGCGAAGGTTTCCTGTAGGCCCTTTCACGCCTGTAGTATTCACTACTGGCTCTATGGCGGATCGCGCGGGGAGACCCTCGGGTCTGCCGGTACCATCTCCCGGTTCGCTAACCCTGCGCGGTCCGCCACCCTTCGAATAGCGACGACGCGTGGCGGCTCCTCAACCTCGTAGATGGAGCTCCACCATGCAAGACGCCTACAGACCTGTCATTTTCCAACGCCATACCCTCCAGTTACGCGCCGTCCTGATCGACCACCAGCCCTGGTTCGTCGGCCTCGACTTCGGCCGCTTAATCGGCACCGGCCGCCCCTACCACCTGCCCAAGCGCATGGACCCGGAACAGAAACGCGCCGTTGTCCTGGAATACCTCAGCGGCTTCCGCGAGGAAGTGGAAGTCATCAGCGAATCCGGCGCCTACAAAGCCCTCTACCGCTTCTGGCACCCCGAACACCGCCACATCGCCAAATGGCTCAGCGACGAAGTCCTCCCCACCCTCCACGACACCCAGCACATCCCCGACACTCACCCCCACCGCGCCTTCATGACCTGGGCCGACCAACGCATCGGCGTCATCAAGTGGCAAGGCGAAATATGGATAGCGCGACGGGACCTGCCGACATTTCTGGCGGCGCAGGATGATTGGGCGCTCAGGGACGCGCCGAGTTGGCGGACGATTTAGGTAATCTTTGCGAAAAGAGAAATACAAAAAGGCCGGTTCATTGCTGAACCGGCCTTTTCAGATTTTGGTCGGGACGGAGTGATTCGAACACTCTACCCCTTGCACCCCATGCGAGTAGTCGACCATGTAACCCATTGATTTTAAAAGCACTACTCAGGACGCTCGCTGCAACCGATGTCCTACAGCTCCCCACGATTATTTACGGTTTCCCGCAAAAGTCCCTGGCGCCGCGAATGGCTGTGAGCCGAATACGCAGCACTTTCGGCTCACTGAATGAGCCGAATAAGCCCGGTAATCTACGCACATACGATCAATCACCACGGATGCCCTCTGTGGCTCAAATGATCGCGCGTCAATGGGCCTCCAACTCAGCGATCCGCCGAGATGCTTGGGCCGTAGCAAGTCCTTTGCCGGCTTGAGGGTTGAGCCGATACAAGGCCAGGGGGCAAAGCTCGACAAAAGGCTCGAGGCTGAGCACATGGTGAGCTATTCAGCTTTCTTGCCCGGAGATTCCGCAGGTGCCAAAGTTCGGGTTTTAAGCGCGTTCACTTTGGAATTGTTCGCCATCCCATGACCGAAATAGCCTGCCCCTTCTGCACCCTGCCCTCCTCTCGAGTCCTTGGGGAAAATCTCCACGCTTTCTGGATCCGGGACGGGTACCCAATATCACCTGGGCATAGCCTGATCATCCCCAAAAGGCATGTCGGATCCTTTTTTGAGGCAACGCCAGAGGAACGGGCTGCACTTCTGACGCTCTTGGACGAGGCCAGAAGCAATGTTGAGAAGGAATATCAGCCTGATGGCTACAACATCGGCATCAATGACAGCGCGGCTGCAGGCCAGACCGTTCCACACCTACATATCCATCTCATCCCACGCTTTCACGGCGACATGAAGGACCCCCGAGGTGGCGTACGCTGGATCATTCCGGCTAAAGCGGATTACTGGAGTCAGCGAGAGTGAGCCTGAATACTCCGCCGCCTTCAGCTGACGCACAGTTACTCTTCCTCACGAAGCTGCAAAGACTTTTTGCCGAGGGTGATTTCACCGCGACCTACAAATTCGCTCTTCTCATCGTGCTAGCTGACTTAGCGGTTGAGCTCGGTACTGATAACGGGGACTCACTTGATCTCACTACACGAGAGATTGGTGAACGCTTCATCCAGCTCTACTGGCACCAGACCTCCCCTTATTTGGCCTCGCAACCAGACGCCACGCCCAAAGTGCTCATCCAAAACAACGGAGCACAGGCTGCAGTTGTCTCAGCTATCGAGAGTTTTCGAGCTAGAACGCTTTGCTCAAGCCCTTTAGCTGCATCCAAACATCCGGAATACGCATCTCTACGGGCAACCGTGACTCAGACCGTGTCAGCGCAGCCGCTGACTTACCTCCAAAATTTTGCCGGCGGTACTGATGAATTCATCTATGAAAGGCCGGCACGCGGGCTCGTTCGGCTTAAGAGCGGTGTAGCGTTCTGCTTCCGACGTTTCCAACCCATACTGCAAGAGATTGCGCGCTCAAACTGGGTGAAGCACATCAAGAATAATCGTCTCAACCACATGATTCTGGGCGTAGCTGATGATCTTGAGCAGTTCCTGTTTGAGGCGTCCCGCCAGTCTCTAGCTTCGCTAGCCGTCGGACTCCGAAAGGTTGATGGCAATAACTGCTTCTATTGCGGCGCGCCCTTGAACAAGGTCGACATTGACCACTTCATTCCCTTCTCACTTTACCCGCGGGACTTAGCCCACAACTTTCTTCTTGCACACCCTGCTTGCAACCGAAGCAAGTCGTCCATGTTGGCGGGCAGGCAGCACCTGGAGCGATGGCTCGAGCGTCTGGCCAAACGTGGCGACGACATTGCGGATATTGGCCTCCAAGCGGGCCTCGTTGTTGACGCTCAAGCATGTCGCCGAGTCGTCAACTGGGCTTACTCCAATGCCTATTCAAGCGGAGCTACCGCGTGGCTCAGGCCGGGCATTTTTGAAACAGTCGACAGGGATTTCTTAAGCTTGGCCGTACTGGGTTCTCCAGGATGACCCGCTTACTAAGCCCCGTCTAAGCCCTCTGAATACTCGACTTAATACGATAGGAATTCATAGTGACATCCCAAAGCACCCCAGCCCTGGTCGACGTAACGCATCTTGCGAAAGAGCTTGAGCAGTTTGCCAATGACCGTAACTGGGCTCAGTTCCACTCCCCCAAAAATCTGGCAATGGCCCTGAGCGGCGAGGTAGGTGAACTCGTGGAGATTTTCCAGTGGATGACTGAAGACGCCTCCAAGGCGGCAGCTGGCAACCCGGAGACATCCCAAGCTGTGAAGGATGAGCTTGCGGACGTGCTTATGTATGTGGTCCGGCTTGCCTCTGTACTCGGGGTAGACTTGAACGCTGCAGCCCAGCAGAAGCTGAAGCTCAACGCTGAAAAATATCCAGTCGCTAAAGCCTGGAACACAAGCAAGAAGTACGATCAGATCTAGACCTGACGTTTGCCAAGGAAGACTGAAGTTGATTGTCTACGAAGCCACGAAGAAGCAGTTCCTTCACGTACATGACAATGAAGACATCGAGGATGTAATCCTCGCCCACTACACCGCCAAAACAGGCAAGCGAGTTGGGCGCTCCGAAATGGAGTCCTGGAGGGGATCTCTCGGCTACATGGCCAAGGTCCTTCGCGATGAAGGGGTACCTGACGATGCAGGTCTCGCTATCGAGCTGCACCTTCCTCAATCGTCAAAACGAATCGACTTCACCCTAACCGGTCACGGCGAGGCCGGCCAAAAAAATGCCGTTCTCATCGAGCTCAAGCAATGGAGCTCATCGAGGCTGTCTGAGAAAGACGCCATCATCGTCACCGCGCTAGGTAAAGGCTTGAACGAGACCGTTCATCCCTCATACCAGGCTTGGTCTTATGCCTCCTTGCTCGAAGGCTTCAACGAGGCCGTATACGACCGCAGCATCGCTCTTCGACCATGCGCCTATCTGCACAACTATGTGCGCGACGGCGTCATTGATGCGCCTCACTACCAGCCTTACATCGAAAAGGCTCCGCTGTTTCTTAAGGGTAAGGACGAGCTCGAGCAGCTGCGGGCATTCATCCGAAAATACATACATTCTGGCGACAGCAAGACTGTTCTATACGAGCTGGTCAATGGCCGTATTCGCCCATCCAAAGCTCTTGCTGACTCGCTGACTGGCCTGCTCAAGGGTAAGCCCGAGTTCGTCCTGATTGACGACCAGAAAGAGGTCTACGAGGCCACGCTTGCCGCCGCAAAATCCTCCTCGAGCGATCAGCCCCGTGTTGTGATAATCGAAGGCGGCCCAG
The DNA here is from genome assembly GCF_014851965.1 of Pseudomonas sp. PDM22. NCBI lineage: Bacteria > Pseudomonadati > Pseudomonadota > Gammaproteobacteria > Pseudomonadales > Pseudomonadaceae > Pseudomonas > Pseudomonas sp. PDM22. Next base: position 1,133,618 of record NZ_JACVAR010000002.1, on the reverse strand, counting down.
GAACAGGTAAAACCGTCCTTGCGCTGAACCTACTCGTCAAACTGACATCCTTGGGGCTTCTGGGGAAATACGTTTCTAAGAATGCGGCCCCTAGACGTGTTTACGAGACAAAACTGGTTGGGACGATCACTCGAACCAAGTTTTCCCACATGTTCACGGGCTCTGGCTCATTTGTCGATGCCGAGACCAACCTCTTCGACTTCCTGATCGTCGATGAAGCCCACCGGCTCAATGAGAAGAGTGGTCTCTACGCCAACTTGGGTGAGAACCAGATCAAGGAGCTCATCGAGGCCTCCAAGTGCACGGTCTTTTTCATCGACGAGGATCAACGTGTAACCCTGAGCGATATCGGCAGCAAGAAGGCAATACGTCACTTTGCCGAAGCTAAGGGCGCGATAGTCGAAGAGTACGACCTAGCATCGCAGTTCCGCTGCAGCGGCTCTGATGGTTATCTGGCCTGGCTCGATAACGCTTTAGATATCAGGCCAACGGCAAATGAGGTTCTAGATCGTCGCGATTATGACTTCCAGGTCTTCGACACCCCTCAAGCGCTTCATGAGGCCATCGAGGCCCACAACGCAGGCAACAAAGCCCGAGTCGTCGCCGGATACTGCTGGCCATGGCGGAGCAAGAAAGACCCTCTCGCAGACGACATCGTGATCGGCGAGTACCGGCGGCAATGGAATCTAAGCGAAGACGGCAGCCTTTGGATCATTGCTGATCAGTCCATTAATCAGGTGGGATGCATCCATACCTGCCAGGGGCTTGAGGTTGACTATATCGGCGTAATCATCGGGCCAGATCTGGTCGTGAGAAATGGAGAGGTCGTCACCTGCCCCTCCGAGCGGGACAAACATGACAAATCGATTCGCGGCTACAAGAAGCTGAGCAAGGAGGACTCGGCCTTTGCTCAGAGGGAGACCGATCTGATCATCAAGAACACCTACAGAACCCTCATGACCCGAGGAATGAAAGGTTGCTATCTGTATTGCACTGATCCGGAGACGGCTGAGTACTTTCGAAAGTTTCTTGCGCCGTGACCAATGTCCGGCGGGGCAGTGAAACGGGCCATCGTGAGCCATCGTGGGCTTGGCCTAGATCGCGAGCCTGGCTACCTATTTCCATCACTTGATAAACCTTCACCATGAATTCGATCAGGGACGTCTGAATTGATCCTGCCAAACGCCACTGCTGCCAAGCTCGAACGAGCTATCAAACTGTTCGACCGCGATCTGCGCGACACCCAAGAATGGGATGGTTGGGAAGAAAACAGAGCTCATCGCTATGCGATCAAATGGCAAGGCCGCCTCTACCCAGCGAAGAAAATCGTCTCCCTGGCAACAGGAACACCCGTTGGGCATTTTTCCGGAGGCATCCAAACCAACGGCTATCTTCGAGCGCGCGGATTCGAGGTCATTAACCTACGAGGGGCTGAGAACTCCCCGTTCAAGATTAGCTTTGAAGTGGGCGAGATTTACGATCGTAGAGAAGACATCCATGGTCTGTTCGGCGGTAGCAAACAAAGCGGCATTTCCCCCTCGAAAAAAGCGCCAGTCGTTTTTCTGTTTACCGGAGATAGCGGTAAGCAGTACGGGTACCAGGACCATTTCGATGAAGCCGGCGTATACCATTACACGGGCGAAGGACAATCCGGAGACATGCGTCTTTCGGGTGGAAACAAAGCCGTCTTAAATCATGCACAAGAGGGCCGCTCCCTTCATCTATTCAAGTCTCTCGGCAAGAAGGCAGGCAAAAGCCTTGGCCAAAAATACTTGGGGGAGTTCGTCTGCGCAGACCACTACTGGGCGGAGGGAGAAGACCGCGAGGGGAATCGACGAGCGATTGTGATCTTCCAGCTTGTGCGCCTGAATAGCATGAACGAGGCAGGTATCGAGGATGACGTCGATGAACCTAAGCCTCCTACTCTCGATGACGCTCGCAAGCTCGCCCTGCAGGCAATCGAGTCTGGGGAGCAATCAGCTACAGGAAACGCGCTGCGCAACATCTACAAGCGAAGCGTCAAGGTCAAAAACTATGTACTGATGCGCGCCGCAGGTCTCTGCGAGTCGTGCGGCGAAAATGCTCCATTCAAACGAAAAGATGGTTCTCCCTACCTCGAACCACACCATATCAATCGCCTTTCGGATGGAGGTCTAGATCACCCACGTTTCATTGGTGCGGTATGTCCCGCGTGCCATCGGGAGATCCACTATGGTCTTGATGGCGATGCCAAAAACGAAAGGCTGCGAATTTACGTCGCTAGCGTTGAGCAAAGCCTTAACTAACACACTATAGATTTTTCTCAGTGTGAGCGCAGCACGTTAGGATGCCTTCCATAAGGGAAATATCAAAGAGACACTGAAGACCCTTTGAGCTCATGAGCCGCCTCATCAAGGATGCTGACTCTACCGCAATGACGGCATTACCATGGGACTTTCAGGAAGTGACTGATCTTTACAATAAGTGGAGATCAGATCTCCTCGATCAATTTTCGCAAAGACAAAATCCCCATCCAACCGTCCCAGCATGTGGCCAGGAGCCGCAATAACATAGGTGGCATTCATTGCATCCACGGTTAATATAAAAACCGCCAGATGTTTAGCCTCAAGCCCTCTCACACCCCAATTAACGCCTAAACCATTTAGTTCAACGTATCTCTCTGCTTGGTGCTTTGAATAAAACAGCAAAGCATATGAGTCCTTCCCCTGCCTCATTCCGAACGGTGCAAATGTTTTAATGTCATAGATCGTCCAAAATGGCTGCCCTATCACGTGCGCACCTGGGATAGCGACACTCTCCAACCTCATTCCAAGGAGTCTTCCAATAGAGGGTAACTCGTTTAGTGTTATAGCGATAATTCCGTTATCATTCGCGTATTTTGTCGCACCTTCTTGAAAACCATTAGCAGCCACAATGATTCCCTGCAGGCCAAAGCAGTCCTCAACCTTCCCTTTGAATGCAATCACATCATTACGCTCAACTGCCCGCTTAGTGTTTTTGCACTCTATGGCCACTCTGTGCCGCACGCCGGCAAGCTCAAATTCATAGTACACATCTATTTGATATTCCGATCCATCCCTGCCGCGGACATGCACATTTCGCCCAACGACAGCTTTTTCACCATCTAGATCAATCAAGGTTTGATATACCGCCTGAACATGCTCTTCCAGACCACTCCAATCTTTAGGGCCAGGGCGTTCTTCACTAGACTTAAGAACCTCTATGAGAGCGGCCATCGATGGACCGTTATCCATAAAAAACCCCACGATTGGAAAAGGGAAATTCAGACTTAGTAAGAAATTTTGAACGAAGCCGACGAGTACTACAACCCCACAGAGCGACTGAGCTTTTCACTTACCCTTCTAAATACTTGCTCTGAAACAGACCCTACGGAATGTAGAGGAACACTAAAGCTCCGTTCATAAAGACCGACAGCTTCCTCCTTAGGATCCAAAAGGGAACCCGCCAATACAAAATTACTGAAATACAGTTCTCGCCGTACTTGCTAAAAAATTTTCTAACCTCTAAAGATATCCGCTCATCGCTTGCCTTGAGCTGACTTGATATATTTGAAAACCCATCAATTCTTATGAACTCATTACCCGGATTAATCAACGAGGACATATCAATCGCAGCAATGCCTTTCTGATTACGAAAATCACTTGAGCTAAACCTTCCAACCGCTTGTTTTAGAGCCTTCTCAACATTTTTACCAAAAGTATCTTCTTTAGAGGGTCGTTTACACTCTACAAATATCGAATCCCGCTCATCATGAGCATTAAAATCCGCGACCGTTTTAAAACTTATAGAGTACCCTGCCCGCTTGAAGCATCTAGCCATATAAAGCTCAAACAAAAAATCTCTTGCAGAATTAGGCTTTGAGCCCACCAACTCATCGCTATATCTCTCCTGCCCAGAAATAATCTTCCTTAAACTTTGATGTAAATCCTCACAGTAAAGCTCAGACAGCTTATCTTTTATCTCTATAACTCCATGAACCTCATAAATAGAGCTAGCATAGTCACGATCGGCAGAAATCTGACTGAAGCTCTCACTCCCCCAATTATCAATCAGTCTTTCATAGTGGGCAGCATACCTACCGTATCTGCTAGCGCGAACGTGAAGTCCTTTTGACTCTAGCCAATCCACCGCCTCGCTGTATTTTTCGAGCGTTTTAGATAATGACTCTTTTTTCAATTTTGAATTTACGATTGAAGGCATGCAGCTTTTGCACTCTGAGTAAATTAACTATAAAAGTAGATCCAGTGACACACCAGCCTAAGCCATCAAGCCGCATGTGAAAATCGTTTATTCCGCCTCACTCTTGACAATAAACAATTGGATGAATCCCAGCTTCTTTAGCCGCATGCACAAATGACGAAAGAATCCAGTAGAGCTGGGTTATATTTCCAGCTACAGCCTTACCCTTTTCGATTTTCCTAAACTCCCTTTCTATCATTTTCTTAGAAATGAACGAGCAGCAGATAATGCACCTGCGATTGAATCGGTAATCCTGTCTAACTCGATAAAGGTAATCTTCAAATTTACCAGGAAGGCTTTTTCTTGTTCGACTTAAAAGACCACCACTATAGGTTTTTCGAAATTTATCTTTATATTTTTTTAGGAAAATTTTTGGCTCAATATCCATATTGCCAATGTTTTTAATAGCCTGCCCAACGACCTCATGAAGATTGCTTGCTGACCTGCTGGGCTTTCCGTGTTTGGAGTGTATGAAAGACACAGAGAAATCGGACTGATTAAAGGTGATATGATCAGCCCACTCATTACCCAGGTCATCGCAAAAAATGTAGTCGTCGGCACCATGCGCTCTCTCGACGATGTCGAATATCGAGACGGAATCGAACTTGGTTATCTTCTTCGTGAACTCACCTTTCTCCGAAGTAGCTAAAGAAAGTGTTGGTAGGACCTTCAGAGTTCGAAGCATTGCAGGAATTTCATTGATCCCTGCACCATCCTCGAAGCACTGCCCCATGAAGTACATGTACCTTGGATCGGAAAACGTGATGGTCGCGAGATTATGCTTCTTTATATAGGCCTGAAGCGTCGTCTTCTTGCCGTTTTGCTCGAAATTGACACTTCGAAGTGCCAGGCTATTTACAGCAATTGAGTGCAAATTTTTTTTGAGTTCAGCCTGCCGAAAACTGCCTATGAGCTCATGGTCTGGCGCCGGCCCGATCTCGTAAACTTGCTCCATCTCCGCAATCAAAGATTTGATTTGCTTGGATGTCATCTCGATGACACGACCACTTCTGGTTGTGTAGAAAATTGGAACACCTTGGTTAACTACGTTCTCAACAAAAAAAGAATGCTCCAGCAAAACCGCGTTTGGTGTGCTTGATTTCCAGACCAGGTCTAGATCTATAAATTTGGCAAAATTGTTGAGAAAGTCTTTTTCAGTGGAAGGGTTATGGATGTCGTGTAGCTGTGCCCTAGCCCACTCCACGGCGTGATGGATTGATTTACGCTCCGATGCCTCGACCACGCGACCACTTTGCGCGGATATAGTCTTGGTACGCCCTTTTAGTTTCAGCTTGAAGAAGTACGGGATTGACCTCCCTGCAGCATGTACAGACATAAGCCCTTTCAGATCAGAAGCTTCGAAGGCTCGGCCACGCATAGCACGATCGGAAACGGTCATGTTGCGGGTTGCCATCTTTTGATACTGCGCATCGACGTCACTAAATGCGGAGGTTAGCTCACTACTTCGAATCAGCTTCGCATGTTTATCCATGCTTTCCGCTATACTGGCACAAGACTTTTTAAAAACTGCAATACAGCCATCAACAACAACGATCAATATAAATGCATAAATTGTGTCTTTGATCGGCTGCTGCCAAAAATGTACATCGCGGTCTGTTTTGAAGACACGAAGGCTATAGGAAAACTTGCTGCCATCTGGAAGCGTATCCTCATGATCAAGAATGTCCGCGATAAGCGCGCTGCCAATTGTCATATTGGAACTAGCAGCTTCGAGGATGACGGTAAGCGTAGCCTTCGTGAAAGGTGCAGTTGGACGATAGAACTGGGCATTCTGCGTAAGTAGAAGATCTTGCGACATCACGGTCCTTCCTTGGAATTCTGGCAGTTAGTGGCATAACGCCACCTATATTTCTGATGTACGGCATACGCCCCCCCAGCGTCAAGTCAGGCAGCCCTTACCTGGCCAATTCTGGCCGTTCTTTGGACGCAACAGTGGCGCCAACCCCCGTAATCAACCCCTATACAAATGAAACCAAGAGAACTGCACCGTTGACGCTGCAGCAGTAGAAGTGCAGTAGTGCATGAGCTGCCAATGGGCCCGGCCTCAAGCGGGCGCGGTGCAAAAATAGCGCTGCTACGGACACACTGCACCGGCATCCCTTTACCCCTTGCCACGTGAATCGCGGGTAAGGCTTGGCAAATAGCGAAGAGGACTGAAGAATGGCCTCGTCGATCACGGAAGGTCACTGAGGCAAAATTTGGTGATTCACGAATCATCCTGGCCGGAAGCTTCAGCGGACTTGTTCCGCCACGCCACGGCGGAAAAAGCAGCCCTCTATCGCGCCATCATGGAGGTGTTCGCTGCTGCCAAGCGCCAGTACCGCCTGCAATTACGGCCCGACGAAGTATTGTCCGAGGCGAAATGGGGTCAACGGACGCCACCGGCTCAGGAAGAGGTTGCCGCTGCATTAGCTCAGTTGGCGGCCTGGGGCAATCTCGAATCGCAGCCGGACATGACGCGTGTATCCACGCTCAATGACTATTACCGGGCACGTTTTCTCTATCGGCTATCGCGCGGCGGCGAGGCAGTAGAGGCAGGGCTGACCGCGTTCGCGCAGAGCCTCCGTCATAGAGCCGAGCTACAAACGGTCGCGCTGGAGGATATCGACAGCCGTCTACAGGCCTTGCAGCGACTAATGAGCGAAGCGCAATCCAGGGATGATTTGGATACTGCCAAGGCACATGAAATTCTGCGCGATCTGGTGCGGGTGTTTGAGGGCCTTGCTGAAAACGCCCAAGCGTTCATGGCCGGGGTGGCACGTAGTTTGGAACTACAGCAGGCCGACGCAACCACATTGGTCGCCTACAAGCGACGGTTGATCGACTATCTCGAACGCTTCATGGGCGATCTGATCCGTCGCTCCGACGCCATCGCCCGCACGTTGCATGACCTGTCCACCTCCATCGACTACGTCTTGCGCCAAGTCGCCACACGTGAAGCACGTGATACCGCCCCCGACGGCACTGGCGAACAGGCAGAGGAAGCACAACGCCGCCAGGGTATCTGGCGCGAGCGCTGGAAAGGATTACGTGGTTGGTTCCTGGCAACCGGCAACGAACCACCTCAAGCAGAACTGCTGCGTGCGAGGGCACGCTCGGCGATTCCGCAACTGTTAAGTGCCATCGCGACGATCAATGAGCGCCGCAGTGGGCGCAGCGACCGGTCGGCCGATTTCCGAGTGTTGGCGCAGTGGTTCGCTGCATGCGACACCGACGACGATGCTCACCGTCTTGCGCATGCAGCCTTCGCGTTACACCCAGCACGCCACTTCTCACTTGAGGTTGCTGAAGCAGACGACGTGCCAGCGAGCACCTCTTGGCTGGATGCACCGCCGCTGATCATAAATCCTCGCCTGCGCGAGTATGGAGAAGCGGCACCGCGTGGCGCACTGGCGAAAGTGCGGGATCGTAGCCGGGATCGTGCGCTGATGGCTCAGCAATTAGCGGAGGAATCGCGTCAGGTCGAAGCCGCGCGCCGGAGATTGGCGACCGGCAGCCCGACTCGCCTATCGGAGCTAGGTGAGCTCGATGTGCATGCTTTCGGCCTCTTTCTAGGATTGCTTGGCGAGGCACTGGCTGAACAACAGGACCCGAACAGCCCTGTCGAGCGCCAAACGGGCGACGGTCTGCTGCATATTCGCCTGGAACCTCTGGCTGAAAACAGCCGCGCCCAAATCTGCACGGCCGCCGGCGTGTTCTCCGGCCGGGATCATCTGCTGACGATCCGGCTCACCGAGGACAGATCATGAGCATACCCTCGTCCCGCCGTGGCATCCGACATGTCGGAGAAACACAGAAGGCGCAGCAACAAGACGAATTCCGCCGGGCTCTGCGCAGCCTGCTGATGTGCCCGCTCATGCCGCCGGGGCACGCGGACTTCCCCGCCGTACGTCGCCAAGCCGAGCGCCTGCGCGAGTGGTTCGCCCGCGAGACCGGCTGGCCGCTGCATGTGGACCGCGAGGGTGCCCGCCTGTTCAAGCGCCCGGCCGACCTGTCCGCCCCGACCCGCGGCCTGCCGGACTATGACCGACGTCGCTATGTACTGCTGAGTCTGGCTGCTGCAGTGCTGGAGCGAGCCGACCCGCAGATCACCCTGCGACAGATCGGCGAACGGATCGTACAACAAGCCGCCGACCCGGCATTGAAGACATTGGGTTTCGCCTTCACCTTGCACGGCGCTGCCGAAAGGCGCGAGTTGGTCATGGTGTGCCGTACCCTCCTGGCTCATGGCGTTCTCGAACGTGTCGCTGGCGAGGAAGAGAGTTACGTACAGGACGGCAGCGGGCCACAGTCCGACGCGCTCTACGACATTCACCGGCGCTTGCTGGCCGGCCTGCTGGCGGCGGTGCGCGGGCCCTCGACCTGGAGCACAGAGGAGACTCCGGGAAGTACCGAGGCGCGGCTGCATGCACTGGTGGCCGGCTTTACAGCGGACAGCGAGCAAGGCAGGCGCGACGCCATACGCCACCACCTGGCGCGACGCCTGCTCGACGATCCGGTGCTGTATACCGACAGCCTGGATGAAGAGACGCGCAGCTATTTCCTCAATCAGCGGGGTGTTCTCGCCAACCGCCTGTGTGAAGCCACCGGACTGGTCGCCGAGCAACGTGCCGAAGGCCTGGCCCTGATCGATGAGAGCGGGCAACTGACGGATGTAGCCATGCCCGCCGAGGGCACTGAGGCTCATGTAACGCTGCTGGTAGCGGAGTACCTAGCTCGGCGTCTGCGGGATAAACGTGCCCCATTGCGAGCGACCGAAAGCGAGATTGCCCTGTTCCTGCGCGAGGCCGCTGGGCGATATGGCCGCTACTGGCGCAAATCGGCGCGCGCGCCAGGCGCCGAACACGAGCTGGCGGAAATCGCCATCGTTCGCCTATGTCGTCTGGGCCTAATGCTGCGTGATATGCATGGCGTACATCCGTTGCCCGCTATCGCCCGCTTCTCCCTCGGACAGACCGAGGTACGCAACGCCCTGGGGGCCGAAACCCTGTTTCTAACCGAGCCTGACGCATGACCAGCGACCTATTCATCACCTCCTCCCGCCCCGCACTGCCCAAACCTCTGCGCGAACGCTGGCAGCCCTTACGTCTTGGCCTCGTCGAACTGTTCCACTACGACAGCGAGGAGTTCTGGTTCCACGATGGTCATTTACTTCTACGCGGCAATAACGGTACCGGGAAATCCAAGGTGCTGTCGCTGACCTTACCGTTGCTGCTGGACGCACAATTGCGCTCGTCGCGCGTCGAGCCCGACGGTGATAGCGGCAAAAAGATGGCCTGGAACCTCCTGGTCGGCAACTATCCCCGCCGTATCGGCTACAGCTGGATCGAGTTCGGCCGACGCGAGCTCGATGGCCGCCCCCGCTACCTGACCCTGGGGGTCGGTTTGTCGGCAGTCGATGGCCGAGCTCAAGTGGACAGCTGGTTTTTCATCGTGGAAGGTGACGGCACGACACTAGACCCACGTATCGGCGAAGATCTCTGGCTTACCACTGCCGAGCGCCAGGTTCTTACTCGCGAGCGCTTGCGCGATGCACTTGGCGGACGCGGTCAGCTATTCGAAAACCATCAGCTGTATCGCCGTGCCGTGGACGAGCGCCTGTTCCAGCTAGGGACACGGCGCTATGACGCGCTGATGGATACGCTGATCCAGCTGCGCCAGCCACAACTGTCGAAGAAACCCGACGAAACCGGCCTTTCCAATGCCCTGAGCGAGTCGCTGCCACCGCTACCACCCGAGCTGCTGGGCGATGTGGCCGAAGCGCTCAACCAGTTGGAGGAAGACCGCACTCAATTGGAAGAAACGCGCCTTCTGGAGCAAACCGTCACCCAGTTTGAACGGCGCTACCGCATCTATACCGGTATGTTGGCGCGGCGCCAGGCACGCGAACTACGCCAGGCTCAAACCCATTTCGACAACGCCAGCGAGGCCCGCAATCAAGCGCAGGCTGAACTCGCCGGCGCACAGAGCGCGCAGGGTGAGGCTTTTGCGGAGCACGAAGCCGCGAAGCTGAAGTATTCGGCGGCCCGGGAGCTGGTAGATACGCTGCAGAGCGATCCCGCCAACCAGGACGCCAACCGTCTTGCCTTGGAAGAGCGCAATGCCACTGAACGGCAACATGCAGCTCACACGGCAGGCCGACAGCGCGATCAAGCGCGTAGCAAACTCAATAGCGAAGTAGAACTGAGCCAGCGACGGACCGCTGCGGCCACTCAAGCTCGCGATGAGCTGGACAAGTCGCGTACTCGTACGCTGGACGCGGCCGAAGCACTCGCTATAACAGCAGACCTCGCAATCAACCCACTGCTTAGCCTTGAAGCCGAAGTGCTCGCGGCACATCCGCCCGAGTACAGGGCCGCTGAAGAAGCCCTGCGCGAGCTGGTGAGAAATCGGCGCCAGGACATCGCCCATCTGCGTAAGCGTCATGCCGAAGTTAGCCAACACCAAGCGGTACTGGCGGACAAGCAAGAACACGTTCGAAGCATTCGCGGTGAAATGGACATAGCACTGGCGCAACGCGAGCGGGCCGATCAGCACGCCGAACAGGCAGGCAGCGTTTTGCTCGGAGCCTGGTCCGAGCACTGCACAAGCCTCGTCCAGCTGCGCTTCGATGCTGAGCAGCCCTTGCTGCAACTGGCCGAGTGGGTGGCCCTTCCGGAAGGCGAAAACCCGGCGCAAGTGGCACTGGACAACGCCTGGCAGACGACGCTACAACGACACGCCGCCCAACAGGCGGAGCTGGACAGTAACCTTACTAGCCTGGACAAGCAGCGCGCCGATATCGAGGACGAGTGCACCCGCCTGGCCGCTGGCGAAGATGCGCTGCCCGCCGAGCCGACCACCCGGGCCAGTGGTGTGCGCCTGCAACGGCATGGCGCGCCACTCTGGCACCTGGTGGATTTCCACCCGAGCCTGGATGCCGCGCAACGGGCCGGGCTGGAAGCCGCCCTGGAAGCCAGCGGCCTGCTTGACGCCTGGCTGTCGCCAAATGGGGTATTGAGCGATAACGACGGTACGCCGCTGCTGGATAGCAGCTGGCACCAGCGCGCGCCAGTGAACGGTGCCAACCTGAACGCTGCGCTGATTCCCGCATTGCCCGAGGCCTGCCCGATCACACTAGCTACGCTGACTGCGCTGTTGGCGGGCGTGGCTTACGGCACGCAGGAGCCGAGCGATGCCGAAGCCTGGCTGTCGCCTGATGGTCGCTATCGTCTGGGGCCGCTGGCAGGTGCCTGGCAAAAAACCGAGGCAGGCTACATCGGCCGTAGCGCACGGGAGCTGGCGCGACAACGACGGCTGGAAGCACTCGCCACCCTCCTCGCCGAACTCGACATGGCGCAAGCCAAGCTCGAACGGCAATACGAAACCCTGGCCGCCGAGCGCAACCAAGCCGAACGGGAACGGAAAAGCGTACCCTCCGAGCGCCAACTGCACGATGCGATTGCTGCCGCGCTGCAGGCCGCCCGTGATGTTGATCGGACCCGGCAGCTGCTGGCGCTGGCCGAAACGCGCAGCCAGGAAGCCAAAGACGCATGGCAATCGGCACGCGAGCAGTTACACCACGACGCGACCGACCTGAGCCTGCCGGCAGACCCCGAGCTGCTACCGGCAACCGAAGAGGCCTTGGAACACTTCGCCAACGTCCAGGCGCATCTGGTCCAGGCAGCGCGCGACTGGCAGCGCGCATGGCCCGATCAGTGCCAGCAGCAACAGCGCGAAGGCGAAGCGCGCAGGGTGCTGGAACAGGCTGAGGAAACCCTGATGGTCGCCGACGAGCAGGCCGAACAGGCCCGGGTCCGCTTGGAGGCGCTACGCCAGTCCATCGGCCAGCAGGTGGAAGAATTGCTGGCAAAACTGGCCACCGCGCTCGCCGGACGTGCGCAGGCCGAGCAGGACGCCGAAACACGCCGCACAGCGCTGGGCGAAGCGGAAAAAAGGCTGGCCGTGACCGCAGCGCACGTCGAACGCACTGAGCAGACTCTGAGCGAGCGTAGCAACGAGCGCGCCATGGCCGTCGAACGCCTTCGCCATTTCAGCGCCAGCGGCCTGCTGGCCGCCGCATTGCCGGACCTGCAATTGCCTGAGCATTGGAGTATCGACCCGGCGCTGAACCTAGCCCGCCGCATCGAACAGGCGCTGGCTGACATCGCCGATGACGAGGTCACTTGGGCCCGCGTACAGAAACAGATCGCCGAAGACCTAAGTGAACTACAGCGCGGGCTGAGCGCCTTGAACCACCAGGCCATCTCAGAACCCAACGATTGGGGCATCACCGTCACAATCCAGTACCAGAACCGTGCCGAGCGCCCCGATACCCTCGCGCTACTGTTGGCCGAGGATATCGCCCAGCGCAGCGAACTGTTGTCTGCGCGCGAACGCGAGGTATTGGAAAATCACCTCCAGGCGGAAATCGCCGCCGAACTCCAGCGCCTGATGCGGGCTGCCGACGACCGAGTCAAGGCGATAAACCACGAACTGCACAAACGCCCAACCACCACAGGCGTACGCTACCGTCTTCTATGGGAGCCGCTATCCACCGAGGAAGGTGCGCCAGCCGGCCTGGAAGCTGCCCGCCAGAGCCTGCTCAATACCAGCGCAGACCTTTGGACGGCCGAGGACCGGCGCGCAGTAGGCATCATGCTGCAACAGCAGATCGCCACCGAACGCGCCCTGGCCGACGCCGACAGCGCCGGCAGAAGCCTGCTCGATCAACTCGCCCACGCGTTGGACTACCGCTATTGGCACCGTTTCCGCATCCAGCGCCAGCAGGATGGTCAATGGCGTAAGCTGTCCGGGCCGGCTTCCAGCGGCGAGCGCGCACTGGGCCTGACCGTACCACTATTCGCAGCGATCGCCAGCTTCTACGGCCACGGCGGCAGTCCCTTGGCGCCACGCTTGATGCTGCTCGACGAAGCCTTCGCCGGTATCGACGATACCGCCCGCGCCCACTGCATGGGCCTGGTGCGGGAATTCGACCTGGACTTCGTCATCACCAGCGAACGGGAGTGGGCCTGCTATGCGGAGCTACCTGGCGTGTCGATCTGCCAGTTACAGCGTCGTGAAGGTATCGATGCGGTGTTCGTCTCGCGCTGGACCTGGGATGGACGGGCTAAGCGACTCGAAGAAGATCCTGATCGCAGGTTCCCCTTGGCATGAAGACCAGCCCCGACTTACGTCTACAGCGCCTGCTCGGCGGGCCAGCACTGGCCGCCCTGCGCCAGCGCCTGCGCCGCCGCTTTGAGCTCGCCGATGCCGAGCAGTCGCTATCCTCGGTTCACTTGAGCAACCTTGCCGCGGAAGAGTACTCGGCTCTTTGCCAACTGACTGGTCGTCCCTCGCGTATAGCACGCTCAATGACGCTGGACATTACCGACCTCGATGCTCGGTTGCGTGCAGCCGGGCTCGCCACCTCGCTACAAGATGCCCTAGAGCAGCTGGATGGCCCAATTGTTGCGAAAGCCAGGCTCCGTAAAACGCTATCGGAACAATGGTCGGCCCTGACAACGTCGGCGTCGGCCGAAAGCAGCCCGATTCTCCGCGCCTGGCTGCAAAACTCAGCCACCTCCATGCCCCTGCTAAAGCGTCTTGGGCGTGATCCCGCGCGCGCCAATCAGCTACTGGCAGCGACTGATACTGTGCTCCGCCGTCTGCCCGAGGAAGGACTGCCTCGCTCGCAACTTGCCGCCGAAACGCTGGGCGATGCCCATGCGCTGGATCCCGGCCGTCCTGTAGCGACCCTGGTACTGTCGGCGTGGCGCCTGCACGAGCGCGCGGGCGGCTCTCAAGAAGATGAGGCAACAACCGAGACTGGCGGTGGAGCCGAAGAGCGTGTGCGGGAGGTCTGGTCGAGGACGGGAGTTCTCGTCAACGAGCTGGCCCGCCCTGCTCTCTTTCTTAACTTGCCTGCGCTGCCAGACACTGCCCACACCTGGCTGCCTGGCGAGCCCGCCTACCTCTCACTGCGGCAATTGGTTCGCAAGCCGTATTCCTGGGCAGTAGACGGACGGAATGTGTACGTATGTGAAAACCCGAACATATTAGCCATCGTCGCCGACCGTCTGGGTGCCGGTAGTGCTCCATTAGTCTGCACCGATGGCATGCCCGCCGCTGCGCAGCGAATTCTACTCGACCAGTTGGCCGCCGCCGGCGCGCGCCTGCACTACCATGGCGACTACGACTGGCCAGGGATCGTCATCGGCAATCACGTCATGCGTACTTGGCAGGCAGCCCCTTGGCGATTCGGGTGCAGAGACTACCTCGAAGCGGTGATGGTAACGCCGACGCGATCGCGCGATTTGGACATCAACGGGGTCGAGGCTCTATGGGACAAAGAGCTGCATACAGCTATGGACACCCAAGGACTCGCCATTCCAGAGGAGGCGGTTTTCAGCACGCTCTTAGACGATCTGAGCCATAAGGTGAATTAACCCACTCCATCATCAACAGATCGCCTAAACCAGCGTAGTCAAAGGGATTGGCAGTGATCGACATGGGCCTTGACCGTCATAAGCGTCAACCTTTTGCTGGCGCGGAAGATGGGGCAATTTGCGGGGTGGCGATTCTGGCTAGCCCATTGTCAATCGGTAGACATCAAGAGCGCGTCGTATGCACAGCATCATGGCGCCCAAGCATTCGTGCCGCAGCTTTGCCCCGTAGGAAGGCTGCCGGCATCAAATACGGGGCCATCAAGCACCCTCGGCCAAGTGATCTTCAATTTCTTCCACAAACGGCGATGAACGCCCCGCGGTGTGCACCAGATGAATCTCAGACTTAGCACGCGTAAAGCCTACGTAGAACAGCCGGCGCGCCTCGACGACCTGTTGCGGACCAACACCGTTGCGCGGTAACCGGCCGCGGTCCATACCAAACATAAACACCACATCGAACTCCCTGCCCTTCGCGCTGTGCAGCGTCGACAGTGTTAGCCGATTCAAATGTTCGCCGTCGCCAGCCAACTCGCCCAGAACCATATCTGCACGATCTCCCGCCGGGGCAATCCGAGCAGCGAAGACGGCCAGGGTGTCCATCTCATCCCTCAGCGCAGGACATTCGGAGACGAATGGCTGGATCACCTCCATCGACAGTCTTGCAAGCCAACCATGTAGGTTCAGGTTCGCCTCCCGGCTATCCCACAGGGTGGCGATCAATTGGCGATGAAAGTCCATCGCCTGGCCATCGCTATGTATGGACTCTGCGAACAGTCGCCGCCCCTCCCGCGCTAGCTGAGCAAAACGCGGCTTCCCCGTTCGCCATCCACCACAACACCATTGGCCACACAATTCCAACCACTGCATGACGCGACTGGAACGTGGGTACAGGGCGTTGCCATCTGTGCGCACGATTGGTATGCCGGCAGCTTGCGCCGCCCCGGCTACAGCATCGCCGATCCATGCGGCCGGGTAGAGCACTGCAACATTACGGTAACTGAGTTGCGGGTGACGCCTCAGCGCCTGGGGCAACAACTCGCCGACAAGGCGGGCCGATTGCTGCTCATAGGTACCGCCTGTCGGGTGAATATAAACAGTTCCCTGCGCCGCAGCATCAGCCGCCTCGTAGTCACGCTCTTCACCCAAGGCCACGCGCGATGCCAGGACGATACGGTTCCCACTGCGGTAGTTCAGCCGCAGGCGCACAGTCTCGACGTCGTCGCGCTCTGACAATCTGCGGAGCAAATCAGGGCGAGCCCCAGTGAATCCGTAAATCGACTGATCAATGTCGCCCACTGCAAAGAGCCGCATGCCCGCTCGAAAACACAACCCCATCACCATACGATGCAACGCGACACCAAGGTCCTGGTACTCATCGACGACAAGTACGGGGTATTTGGCGAGCAACGCCCGCTGCAACCACGGGTTTTCACGCAGCGCTCGAACCGCGAGCAAGGGCATATCATCGAAGTCGATCAAGCCACGACGACGAAGCTGTGCTTCGTAGGTTTCCACAAGGCGCGCAAGCTCCGGATCGGTATCAGTCCATTCTTGACTGTCGCGATTTAAGATTGATCGGCGATAGTTGCCAAGCCGGAACTCCCAATCTTGAGGATTGCCGGGCGCTTCGATCGTGAGGTTCACCGCTTCGGCCAGTGCTGCCTGTCGCTCAGCCCGGGTCGCCACGCCGAAGCCCTCAGGCAAACCCAATCGGGCAACCTTGGCATAAGGTAAGAGGATCTGCGTAAGCGAGAAGGAATGCACGGTCCCGACAAACACACGTCCACCCGGCGCCACTCCGAGTGAAGCCAGCCGAACTTCCAGCTCACGCGCGCATTCATTGTTATATGTGATGCACGCGATGC
Source organism: Pseudomonas sp. PDM22 (assembly GCF_014851965.1). Classification (NCBI taxonomy): domain Bacteria; kingdom Pseudomonadati; phylum Pseudomonadota; class Gammaproteobacteria; order Pseudomonadales; family Pseudomonadaceae; genus Pseudomonas; species Pseudomonas sp. PDM22. Next base: position 1,117,045 of record NZ_JACVAR010000002.1, on the reverse strand, counting down.
CGCGAGATTCCGGCACGTCCTCCACGAGCATACGCGCCAACTTTGTCACAAGAGTCTTGGTTTTCCCACTCCCGGGCCCCGCCAGCACGACGCAATGACCACGGGATTCGTATGCAGCCCATTGCCCCGCATTGCGCTGAAGCTGCGCGGCCGCCCGCAGGTAGGCCGCGCGATCAGACACGGTCGACCACGTAGGTAATTGCGCGCGCAATGTAGGGGGGCGGTGCAATACCCTCAATGCGAGACGCCAAACGCTGTGCAAATCGCCCTTTTCCGACGGCTTCGATCAGCTTGAGGTAGTTCTCCCGATCCAACGTCTCTGGGTCGTCTTCCCACTGGTTCACCCAAACCTGCCGCTCCTCGCTTAACCTTTGCTCCCGGAGTGTTTCGATGATGGCCGCTGTGAAATCTTCATCTTCAAACAAGTCGACTTCTAACGTGTCGAGATTGGTGAAAACTCCATACCCCTCACAGCGATCAGAGAAATCGCTGTACTGCTCGATCCTCTTGATCTCCTCGATGAGCCCACGTTGATCCTCACCCGTTCGGACTTCCTCAATAGTTTTTACGAGTCGCCACGAACGGTTGTAGCCGAGAGGTGTCCGGTCTCCCTGTGGATCCCAATCGGTCACTATTGAAAACGGGATGCCTAAGGCAGCAAGGAATTTCGAGTATGGCGTGAAGTTCGTGCCCGCTACCGAGCACACCGTAATACCGAGATGATCGAGATCGTGCCCCATTGAGGCGGCAAACACCGGCAGCAAGAATTTCTCGGCATCCCCTTCGACCAAGACAATCCCTCGTGCGAACAGCATCTCGGCACGCGTCACGTCAAGGTAGCGCGCAAGATCGTCCTCCTCTTCATCGGTGAGGTCGATCGACGCGGCCGAGGCGGCCACAGTTCCCTCGTCAACCGTGTCGCGAAGCAGCACCAGGGAACGCAGAGGTGCGACGCTAGCAATATGCGGCGAGTGTGTTGTCAGGAGTAGTGAGAGCGACTCATTCTCCTCCTCACCCGCAAGACCTTCGAATAGATGGCGATACACGGACCGTTGCAGATGGGGGTGCAAGTGGGCCTCTGGCTCCTCAATTGCCAGTAAAGTGTGGTCGCGCCGGTTCTCGCCCATCAGTTGGCGAAGCTCCAGGGCCTTCAAGGTCAGGAACGCCACATTAGCCGAACCGAGACTGGCCTCGCTAATTGTGCGTAGGCCGCCATCGATCAGTAGCCGAAGATTGCGGAACAGGCGTGTCACGTCGGTCGTCCCGAACCCTAGGCTAGGTTCGATATCCTGCTTGGGACCGCTCATCGATGCGAACAGTTGCTGCAGAGCCTGCTCCAAGTTCTGCACCGAAGGGAAATCCGCCAGTTGTCCCGTCGCGGCCTGGACAGCATTGCGAACACCTGCGAGGTCTTCGCCAGACACGCTTGCAAAGGCGCGTTCGAGCAAGGGCCGCAAAGGCGAGCGGCGCCACGTAGCTAGATCACCTTCAGCATCGCGCAGCGCCGGCAGGAGGTCCATAGCAATGCGCCGACGCACTTCGTGACCAAACCGCTTCGTCTCGACTTCACCGCCGAAGCAGATGAACTCGTAGTCGTCGTCGCATTCTGGCGCCCCCTCTAAGCCAGGAATCGGCCGGAAATTGTAGGTAAGCCGCACTGTGTGCGGATCGTCGTCAAGTCGAAAGTCCGTGAGCTGAGCGAGAAGATCCAGATCATCTTCAAACTCCTGCAACTCTACGAAGACAGTGATTTCTTCGTCTTCGAGTGGCTCTCCCAAGCCATCCCAGAAATCGCCCTGCCCAAGCTGTCGACCGCTATCGGGTAAGCTGGGATCGAAAACAAGTCGCAAAGCATGAAGCAGGTTACTCTTACCAACGCGATTCTCGCCGACGATGACGACACTTCCATCTACGACGATGTCTGCGTCGCGAAAGTTGCGAAAATTGCTAACGTAAATTCTTGTGAGTTTCATGCCCCATCTCTTCTTGAATTTTGCGATCGAAGCCGGCAAGGCATTGTAGCGATACGTGTCCGCCTTTTTCCGCTACACACGGATTGGCAATGTGACCTTGGGCTGAATGGGCACCAACATCTTGGCGTAAGCGCGCAGAATTTCGTTGTACAGATCCGCGTGCTTGGGCGCCTCGACCGTGATAATTAGCGCGTAGCGAATCTTTTCTGCACTCGTCGTCGGCGCACCAGCCTCGCGTGCGTTGTAGTGGATATCGAACACGGGGTTATCCAGGCTAGTGCCACGCATGGACTTGTTACCGTGTAGGACCGTCTCCCACTTGCCCATGTCGGAACGACGCTCCTCTTCCGTAGCGTACTTCTTCATATCGAAGAAGCCCTTCGTGTCCGCGTTGCTCTTGCCTTCCTTGATCTTCTTATCGCTGGGCCGGAACACGATTTCCAAACCGGCCCGCGTGTAAGCAACAGCATCCTGCGGATCTGTCGGAGACGCATAGCAGAAGGTCGCCTTCAAGCGGATGTTGCCTTGCAAACCACCGGCAGGCAGAGGGAGTGACGCGCGCAGATATTTCCCCGGCTTTAGCTCGCCCTGGTAGACCACTCGCGCCACGCCGGTTGGGCACGTAATGACATCCATCAAGTCTTCCGGCACCTTGCCCCAACCGACTTCGAGCTTGTCGTGCGTGGATGAATCCGCGGCATGAACAAGCAAGGCCTTGATAGCCAGCGGAGTCAAATCTGCTCCGAGGATCGCTCGAACACCAACGGCATTGCGCAATAGATACGGTGACGCAAAGCTGGTGCCCAACTGCGGCACCAGTGTCGGCTTCGCACCAGGTGCCAGCACATGGAAATACTGGGAGCTGGCGGCATCCCCACCGAAGGCCATGAGGTCCGGCTTTACCACGCCGGGGCTGCGCCCCGGCCCGATGGCACTGTAGGCGGCACGCGACCATGACGCGTTCGTGTTGTCGGCAGCGCCGACGGATAGCGCATTAACGCAGTCGGAAGGCACCTGCACACGGGCATTTCCTACCGACCGATCCATTTGACCATTGTTGCCAACAGCCACGGTCATCAACGTCTCGCCATCGCTGAGAAGGTCGTCGATCACGGAAGTCCAGGCATGCACGTCCGTGTCATCGATTGGGAGGTCCGGCCCAAGGCTCAAATTGATGAACTGATACTGCCGCGACAGCAGCACTTCCTCGACTAGCCCCAGTGTGCGATACAGCTCCAATGGGTCCTCCGAGTCAGTCTCACGATCCAGTACACGCAGGTGGTCGACGTAAGAGTAAGGGCGTGCAGCGACGCTGTTAGGAGCAATTGGGCCAAACAGGAATGCTGAAGTCACGCCAAGTCCGTGCTCCAGGCCGCCCGGATCGTCGGCCGCCGTTTCATCGAGAACTCGGTAGGTATGCAACCATGGAGCGATACCGTGCTGCTCAGGCAAGCCGCCATCGAGGATAGCCACCTTAGGTTCGGACGATAGCGGCTGTTCCGTCGGCAGACTGCATGACACTGTTACACCCGCCGAGCGCTGTACGGGACGCATGCCACGCAACTTCGGCATGGAACGAATCACCCGCACAAATGAGAACTCAGCCAGACGCACAACATTGTCATGCGCTCCCTCAACCGGGAGGAACCACAGATTGCCAGCGCTAAACGCCAAGTCGGCATGGATTTTCACGCCGACATCGGTCGCGTACTTGGCAAATGCTCGCTGCACAAACTGATCGTTGTCGCCAGGAAGCAGATGGATGCCAACCTCGAAGAAGCGATCCTTTTCCTCGCCGAGCGAAACAATACGGTCATTCGGCTCGAATGCGGAAATCCGCTCAATATGCGACAGATCCTTCGCTTCGTTAGATCCCTCCTCCAGTTGCCCTGCCCAGTCCTTCAACTGCCGAAAGGCCTGGCGCCTGCCCACCACGAATAGCTCTGTGGTGGTCGACTCCCGCGGCGCCCCCTTCTTCGACCAGCTCTCCGGCGTCAGTTTGACCGCCCTACTACCGACAGATTCAAGACCTACGCTACGCAGCATGGCCGCCGGAAAGAAGGACCGCGCGATGTAACTAGGATTAAGTGCGAGGCGTGCCACTCCCAAATCCCCCGGACAGGCGTTGTTGGGCAAACTGTCGAGGCTTGCTGCAACGTCGACGAACTGCGGTGTCAGTCGGATCCTCGCCTGCTGCAACGTGTAGACCTCGGCCTTATCCATGCCGCGCTTCGGCCCCTTGATTTCGTGGGTCAGCAACTCGCCACGTCCGATCAGGAAATTGGTCTGGTTCATGCCTCACGCCCCCCGTTTTTTGGGCGCGACGGTCAGTCCGTCGCTTGTGTACTTCCGAATGGTGTCTCGGCTCACGCCGGTGATATCCGAGATGCTGTGCTGGGATAAACGCGTCTGCTTAGCCAGCAGCACCGCCATATCGATGCGCCCCTGACGATCAAGCGACAGGGCGCGCGCCTTTATGAACTCTTCGATCAAATCTGCATCCGGCGTCGTCCCCAACGCCACGGCACGCCGAAAACGCTGTATCTCGCGCTCGATGTCACTGAAGGATTGGCCACGAAACGCGAAGGCCAGAATCTCGATCCAACGCCCAAACAGCGCGAAGTCCGGCCCCAAGAACCGCTTGATCGCCTCTTTGACCGCTGCTGCTTCTGGCACCTTGAATTCGACCACGAGGTCGAATCGACGCCAAAGCGCCGGATCGATCAGTTCAGGATGATTGGTTGCTGCCAGTAACATCCCCGTCGCAGGCCACTCATCAACCTCCTGCAGTATCACGGTCACCAGCCGCTTGAGTTCGCCGACGTCAGTATCATCGCTGCGGCGTTTGGCGATCGCGTCGATCTCATCCAGCAATAAGACACAGGGGACGCGTTTGGCAAAATCTAGCGCCGCGCGCAGATTGGTGCCACTACGCCCCAGCAAGCTACTCATCACAGCAGTCAGGTCGAGTACGTACAACGGCACGCCAAGTTGAGCTGCCAACCAACGCGCTGTCAGTGTTTTCCCAACACCTGGCTGACCAACGAAGATGGCAGAGCGTGTCGGTGTCAGGCCCAGTGCGGTAAGACGCGCTACCTGCTTGCGCTCCTGAATTAGCTGACCAAGGGACTCCTCCAGACTGGCAGACAGCAGTGGCGCGTCCCGATCCGGAGAGTCCTTGAAAACCTTAAGCAGCGACAAACGCGACTCATCATCCATCGGCAGCACCTGCTCGACGAGCGACGGCGCGGCCGCCTTGCGCAATGGCTTTCCCGCCCGATGCGGCTTGGCGCGAAGAAATAAATCCACCTGCTCAGCCAGTTCCGGCTCAGTGCTCCGATACTTTCTGACCAGCCTCGCAGCGTACAGACGAACATCCTCCGTCTGTTCAGCCAACGCCAGCCTCACAATCTGGGCTAAATCAGCCTTCAAACCAGTCAATTCGCCCATAAAATTTTCAACCTACTGATTTATAAGGAATTTTTTAAAACAAAAAACGGACTATATTTATTCTCACACACTTTCAGATGTCTGTGAAGGCGATTGGAAATGGGCAAATCGCGCCTGCCTCCGATAAAAGGCGGGCGCAGAGATTGCACGGGAGGACACAGATCACCGAGTCAGGCGCAGGGGGGGCAGTCAGCGGAGGTGCGGCAGATAGCTGTCAGTCGTCGCTGGCGTTGGGCTTTGCGACCGGAAATTTGCTAGTCCGCCGAAACGTTCGATCCCCTGCCATAAAGGCCTCCAACATGTGCGGAATCAAAACAGTGGCATCGACGGCCTCGCCATATGCTTGCGCGTGCAGCGTGGCGTAGCGGTCGAGATCGGCTTTCAAGCTGGCCGGACAGGCAAAGGCCAACCTGATGCTCTCAGTCTTGGGCAGCGGCCCCAGCCGCAGCTTTCGAGTCGTACTCATTGCTAAGTCCCCCGATTGAAGAACAGTGGTTGGTAAGGCCGAAGCACCAGATCCCGGTTGACAATGATGCGCACCGGCAGGCCAGGCCGCTCGGTCAACATGGGCTGGATGTTCATGTTGCGTCGAGTCATCTCCTGCCCGACCTGATTCACGCTGTCCTGCAGGCCGTCACGGCTAGCGATGATGATGCGATCGCCACCCTGACGGCTCTCGGGCGCGGCCAGCTCAGCACCAACGCCCAGCAGTGTCGTCAGCGCCGCGCCTGCGAAGACGCGATCCCAGTGCCAATCCACGCCGTCCTCCAGACCTGCATAACCGGCCGGATCGGTGCCCACGAGGTTGTCCAGCGTCAGCGAGGATGTGTCCGGCAGGATGATTCGATTCCACACCACCTGCACGCGGCTCTGCCCGTAGCTGACCTGGCTGTTGTAGCGGCCGAGGATGCGTGAGCCCTGCGGGATCAGCAGGTGCTTGCCGGTCGCCGTGTCGTAGACTGGTTCCGTCACCGTACCAATCACGTCACCCGGAAGATCCGACTTGATGCCCGTCACCAGGGCGCCGGCGATCACCGTACCGGCCATGACCTGGTAAGGCGACGCCGGTAACTGGAGGTTCCCGGAACTGCGGGTTTCCGTAGTGCCGGCTTGAAGGAATGCCTCTTTCTGCTCCTGCCGGTTCTGCACGGCTGTCGGATCGAGGGGTTGCGCCGCCGTCGAGGCGGGGCTGGCGACCAGCGAATCGAAGCCCACCAGTGTTGTTCCATCTGCGACAGGTTGTGCAGGTGCAGCCATGGCTGGGCGCTGGCCGCCCGTGCGGAAAAACACCGACGAGGCGACCGCTTCCTCCGCCTCCTTCAACCGCGCCAGCCGCTCAGCCTCGGCGGGATCGCGGCCAGGGGTCGTGTAGCTGGGTGCCGCAGGTCGTTGCGACTGCACGATGGCCGGGCCAAGGTCGCCCGGCAGGGGTGGCCCCAGCTCGGGTGGTTGCGGCGGTGCTGGCAGCTTGGAGTAGTCCGAGGGCAGCCGATCGAGCCCTTCGGAGCGCGAAACCCGGTCGACGTTGTACAACTCGGCCGGACCGTTTCCACTCCGAGGCTTCGGCGGTTGCAGGGACCAGATGGTAGCTCCCAGCACTGCGGCGGAGAGTCCACCAGCAAGCACGGCCAAGGTGCGCCGGTTCAACCGCGTGACCGGGCGCGGCTGGGCACGCAGCGCGACCGACTCGGGCGGAACCTTGTCCGCCCGCAGCGCGACAGGATCGGAGGTGTCGTCCTGGTTCATGCTCATTTCCCCTGGGCCACGCCGTCCGTGCGCTCGATACGCACCACGTCGCCCTTCTCACCGCCCAAGCGCAGCTCGGCCGCGCCGAACAGTCGGTCCACGATGTAATACGGCGAGCGGAAACGGTAGTTGACCAGTTGCCCATCACCCTGCGCGCCGATCACGAACAGCGGTGGCAGCTCGCCCTGGGCGATGCCGGCGGGAAACTGGATATAGACCTTCTCGCTATCGTCGAAGGCGCGTAGCGGCTGCCATGGAGGATTGCTGCCGCTGATCGCGTAGCGAAAGCGGATCTTCTCCAGCGAGAGGCCGGTATCGACCGGCGCGCTCGCCTGCGCGGCCTGCGCCTGGCGCTGCAAGGCCAGCATCCGGTCCTTCGGGTAGTCCCAGGACACCGAGGCCATCCAGGCTTTCTCGGTCGAGGTCAGCTCGATCAGGTAGGTACGCCGGCTGGTGGTGATGACCAGGTTGGTCTTCAAACCCGAGCGAATCGGTTTGACCAACACGTTGACACGTAGCGCATCGCCGGCGCCGCTGGAGGTGTCGCCGACGATCCAGCGCACCGTGTCGCCAGCAGCCACAGTCACCAGCTCTTCGCCGGCCTGCAGCGTGATCACCGTCACCCGCCCCGGCGCGGCATAGACTTGGTACAGCGCACCGTCGCTGTAGGGCCAGACCTGGATCGCATTGACGTAGCCCTCGCGGGTAGGCGCCACCCTCGCCTCCTGGTTCGCACGCGACACCCTCACCTTCTCGTCGGCCGGCTCCGGGGCAGGACTGGCCTCGTCCGGCAATGGCTTCATCTGCCCTGGCATCGGTAGCACCTTCGGCACCGCCACCACTTCCACCGGCTTCGGCGGCTCCGGCAGCGGCTGCGCCCGCACCGGCTCGTCGAGCGAGATGCGCGGCGGCGGCTTGCCCGGGCTGGAGCAGCCGGCCAAGGCCAGCAGGACCAGGGGGAACGCGGACTTACGCAAGGACAGGTTCATGGCTTAGCTCCTTCGGACGCATCGAGCTCGCGGCTCCACGACAACCCGTTGACGTAGATACCCAAGGGGTTCTTGCGCAGTCGCTGCTCGGTGCGCGGGGTTTGCAGGACGGTGGAGATCACCGCGTTCCAGAGCTCGGTGCCAGCGGGCGCGCCATTGACGAAGCGCCGCTCCGTCCAGCGCACGTTAAAGGAGGCGTCGCTGGCCCGCACGACGCTGCTGACCTGCACCGTCACCGACTCCTTGCCCACGCGGGCGAACGGATCGTTGCTGCGCGCGTAGTCGTTGAGTACGGCCGCACCACGGTCAGTGGTGTAGTCGTAGGCGTCGAGCCAGTTCTGCCGCACCACGATCGGGTCGATGGACAGCGAGCGCACCAGCGTGACGAAGCGCGCCAGGTGGTAGGCGACCTGTGCATCGGCCGGCCGGTAGGGTGTGGCGGCCTCGCCGACCGCACGTACCTGACCGGTCTTGTCCACCTCCACCACGTAGGGTGTGACGATGGACTGCGCCGAGCGCCAGACCAGGCAGCCCGCCATAAGCAGCGCGAGCACCAGGCAGCCGAAGGCCATCAGGCGCCAGTTCTTCGCCTGCACGCGGGCCGAGCCGATGCGCTCGTCCCATGCCTGGGCGGCAGCCTGGTACGGGGTCTCGGATTGTGGCGTCTCGGCGTAACGCACCCACGGTCGTTTGAAGCGCATGGCTCGCCCTCCTTATGAGTCCGAATCCCGCAAGCTCGGGCCACTGCCCGATCCACCGCCGTCTCCACCACGCAACGTGTGCGCAACGGTGGTGGCTGCATGGCTGATCTGCTGACGCCTCTGCAAGCGCCTGGCCCAGGCAGGCTGCGCCGTTGTACTAGAAGTAGCGTCGACGGAATCGCTCTGGGTCGCATTGCCTTGAATGCTCCTGCCGCCGCCAGAAGAGGCACCAGCCCCTTCGGCTTGGAAGGTGGAGGCAGCGCGTGACTTGAGTGAACGCATACCGGCGGCAACCCTCTGTCCCGCAGCCTGCGTGCCGGCCTTGGCAACGTTGCCCAAGCCGGCCGCGGTGCCCTTGAGGCCGCCACCGGCAGCGGAAGATCCGAGTTGGAATGCGGCACGCGCACTGCTAGCTGTCGAGGTGGCGGCACGCACGCCACTGCCAGCCATCCTGGCGGCGGCCGGCGCCATACGCGCCCCGGCCGCAACCGCAGCACCGACACCCGTGGCAGCGGCACCGACGGCGACGGCCGTACCCGCCGCGCCGAGTGCGGTGCCCGCCATCGCCCCCGCCCCGAGCTGCGGGCCACCGGAAATCAGCCCGGTAGCGATACCCGGGCCGAAGATGCCCAGGGCGAGCAACGCCAGCGAGGCCAGCATGACCACCAGCGCGTGGTCGATGGAGGGTTCGTCGGGATGCACCTGGAACTCGGCGAACAGCCCCGTGCCGATACCGACGATCACCGCCAGCACCAGCACCTTGACGCCGGAGGACACCACGTTGCCCAGCACCTTCTCGGCGAGGAACGCGGTCTTGCTCCACAGCGCGAAGGGCACCAGCACGAATCCCGCGAGCGTGGTCAGCTTGAACTCGATCAGAGTGATGAACAGTTGCACCGCCAGCACGAAGAAGCAGACGATGACCACCAGGTAGGCCAGGAACAGGATGACGATGGGGTCGAGGTTGACGAACACCTCAGGGAAGCCGGTCAGTTCGCCGATCTGCTCCAGGATCGGCGCACCGGCGTCGATGCCGGTTTTCGCCAGCCGTCCCGGTTGCAGGAAAGTCTCCATGCTGAGCGCGCCGGTCGCCGTCAGGCCCAGCCCGGCGAAGGAGCGGAAGACGATGCCGGCCAACCAGTTGAAGTTGCCGATGATGTAGGCAAAGGCACCGACGTAGAGCACCTTGCGGATCAACTTCGCCATCACGTCCTCACCCTGGCCGGTGGCGTGACCGAGCGACCAGTAGAGCCCGGCAATCGTCATGTCGATCGCTATAAGCGTGGCGGTCAGGTAGGCGACTTCACCTTGCAGCAGCCCGAAGCCCGAGTCGATGTAGCGCGAGAAGGTATCGAGGAAACGGTCGATGACCGTAACGTCGTTCATGGTGCGTCCTCCTTGAAGACAACCAGCCACGCAGCGCTTTCGGCCACCTCGTCGCCGGGCTCATCGAAGGTCGGTGGAACCGGCGGTAACGCCTCCAGAACAACGTACTCGCCCGGGCCGGAGTGGCCGGTGAAGAAGCGGCGCCGGTACGCTTCGGCGGCGGCCCTACAGATACCCTCGCCCACCGCCTGCCAGTCGGCCGAACACTCCGCACGCAACGTCGCGAGCCGCGCGGGATTGGCGGCCAGCGTTTCGGCCAGATACTCGCAGGGCGACCGACCCCAAGCCGCCAGCAAGGCAACCGAGAGCACGAGAACGCTACGCATGGCGGCCACCCTCAATTCCCGTAGAACCGGACCGCCTGCGGCGTGTACGGCGTGCCCTCGCCCAGGAAGCGCCGCCGCACCTCGCGGGCGCGCTCGGTCGCCGCCGCCTGCCGCGCCAGCTCCAGCGAGGCGGCGCGATCTTGGGTGAGCTGGAGCTGCTGCGCCTGGATGGACTGCTTGGCCTGCAGGGCCAGCAACTGGTTGGTCGCCTGCATGGCCTGCAGGGCACCCGTCGCCGATTGGCTCTGCCCCACCAGGTCGGCCAGCGCGCTTTCGTCCTCACTCAGGTTCCGCGACACCTGCGCCTGCAGACGCATCGAGGTGTGCAGGCCGTCGAGCGTGTGCTTCCAGCGCTCGCGGGCGTCCCGGTACATTTGGTCGCCGCTGACGGTGGCGGCGTACTCCTCCGGGTACAGCCGCGCGAACTCTCGGTCGAGATTCTGCACGTTATAGGCCAGCCCCTGCGCCTCGGCGATAAGTTGCTCGCTCCTCGCCAGCGACGCGCGCAGCCGGTTGACGACATTGAAGTCCAGGCTCGCCAGGTTGCGCGCCTGATTGATGAGCATCTGCGATTCGTTCTGCAGTTGCTGCACCTGGTTGTTTACCTGCTCCATCGCGCTGATAGCAGTCAGGGTGTTCTGCACGAGGTTCGTCGGGTCGATGACGGTGAATGCCGACACGGGCTGAACAGCCAGCAACGACACCGAGAGCACGACGGCGAGCACGCGGGTTTTCATGGCGAAACCTCCAGGGCTTGGGCGGCCAGAGAAGGGACGGCGGATGGCGCGGACGGCAGCAGCTCGGCCGCCCAATCGAGGCCGCGATGGCGCAACCAGGCTCCGGCGAAACCCGGCACTCCGGCATCGCGCAGCACGTCGTCGATGGCGCGCTGGTCCAGGGGCATCGAGGCGCCGGCGAACGCGAGCGCGACCGGCCCCAGATCGAGGTCGAACAGGCGGTTGCCCGCACGGGACTGGTAGTAGTAATCGCGCTTGGGCTGCGCGGTGGCGACGATCTCGATCTGCCGGCCGTTGAGGCCGAAACCCTCGTAGATCGAGCGAATCTGCGGCTCGGTCGCCTGCGGGTTGGGCAGGAAGATGCGGCTCGCGCAGCTCTCGATGATCGCCGGGGCGATGGTCGAGTCCTTGATGTCGGCGAGCGACTGCGTGGCGAAGATCACGCTGACGTTCTTCTTGCGCAGCGTCTTCAGCCACTGGCGAATGCGCGCGGCGAACACAGGGTCGTCGAGGAACAGCCAGGACTCGTCGAGGATCAGCAGCGTCGGCGTGCCATCGAAACGCTCCTCGAAACGCGCGAAAAGGTAGCCCAGCACGGCCAGCACCGCCGCCTTGCTGGGCATCAGCTCCTCCATCTCGAAGCACTGCACATCAGCCATGCCCAGATAATCGAGGTCGGCATCGAGCAGCTTGCCGTGCGCCCCGCCCAGCACATAGGGCGCGAGCGCCTGGCGCAGCGCGTTCGATTGCAGCAGCACCGACAGGCCGGTGAGCGTGCGCTGTTCGACCGGCGCGCCGGCGAGGCTGCCGAGCGCCGACCAGATGGCCGCCTTCTCGTCGGGGCCGATGGCCACGCCCTCGTGTGCCAGGCGACCCTCCACCCATTCGGCCGCCCAGGTGCGGTAACCCGCCTGGTCGATGCGCGCGAGCGGCTGGAAGGCGATCGCGCCATCAGCGCCCAGGTCATAGTGCTCGCCGCCCAGGCCCAACACCGTCGCCCGCATGGAACGCCCCATGTCGAAGGCGAAGATGCGCGAACCGGGGTAGCGGCGGAACTGCATCGCCAGCGTGGCGAGCAGGACGGACTTGCCCATGCCAGTCGGGCCGACGACCAGCGTGTGCCCCACATCGCCGATATGCGTCACAAGCCGGAAGGGCGTCGCGCCCTCGGTGCGGGTGATGATCAACGGTGGGCCGTCGAGATGAGCGTTGCGCTCCGGCCCGGCCCAGACCGCCGATACTGGTATCAGATGGGCAAGATTCAGCGTCGAGACGATGGGCTGGCGCACGTTGGCGTAGGCATTGCCCGGCACCGACGACAGCCACGCCTCCACCGAATTGAGAGTTTCCGGGATGGTCACGAAGCCCCGGCCCTGGATGACACGCTCCACCCTGCGCAGCTTCTCGTCGGCCAAGGCAGCGTCAGCATCGAGCACCACCACGGTGGCGGTGACAAAACCGAAGGCGACCTGGTCGCTTCCCAGCTCCTGCAGAGCGGCATCCGCGTCGGCCGCCTTGTTGCTGGCGTCGGTGTCGACCAGCGGGCTCTCCTGCTGGAAGAGGGTTTCGCGCAACAGCGCCAGGATGTTCTTGCGCTTGGCGAACCACTGGCGGCGCAGACGGCCGAGTTCCTTTTCCGCCTCGGCCTTGTCCATGCAGAGGAAGCGTGTGCTCCAGCGATAGGCGAAGCCCAGCCGGTTGAGGTCATCCAGAATCCCCGGCCAGGTCGAGGTAGGGAAACCACGTACCGTCGCCACGCGCAGGTGCGCGTCGCCCAGCATCGGCGCCAGGCCGCCGAACAGCGGAGTATCAGCCAGCAGCGTGTCGAGGTGGAACGGTACTTCCGGCGTGTCGATGCGGTAGCGTCGCGTCGAAACGGTCGCGTGCAGGTAGGTCAGCGTTTCGTCGTCATCGAGCCAGTCGAGCTCCGGCATCACGCCCATGAGCAGATCGAAGATGCGTTCGATCTCCGCGATAAAGGCCGTGAGGCGCTCGCGCCAGTCCACGCCGGCGGTAGGCGTGTGCTCGTACAGCAACCTGGCCGCGCGGGCATGCGACTCCTCCGGCGGCAGGTATTGCAGCGTGAGGTGGTAACCGCTCTCGAAGTGCTCGCCGGACTCCTCGAACGTAGCCCGCCGCTCCTCGTCCACCAACCACGACAGCGGTTCGGGGAAGTCCGAGTGCGGGTAATCTGCCGCCGGCCTACGCTCGGCCTCGACGAACAGCGCCCAGCCCGCGCCGAGCCGACGCAGCGCGTTGTTCAGCCGCGCGGTGGTGGCCATCAGCTCCCCTTGCGTGGCGCTGTCCAGGTCAGGCCCACGAAAGCGCCCCGTGCGCTGGAACGAGCCGTCCTTGTTCAGCACCACGCCGGGCGCCACCAGGCCGGCCCACGGTAGCCAGTCGGCGAGCAAGGCCGGGCGCTGGCGGTACTCGGTGAGGTTCAGCATCGTGGCCCCCTCCCCTCACACGTCCAGCAGCGGTTTGTGCTTGAGGTGCCGGGCGAACACCTGCATGAACTGCGGGTCGACACGCGCGCCCCATACCGCGAGCGCATGGCCGACCATCCACAGCGCCAGGCCCGGCAGCCAAAGCTGCAGGCCCAGCCCGACGGCGGCGGCCAGCGTGCCGTTAGCGATCGCCACGGTGCGCGGCGCACCACCGAGCAGAATCGGCTCAGTCAGCGAGCGGTGCAACGGTACCTCGAAGCCCGGCAGGTCGCTTCCCGTGCTCATACGACGGCCCCGCCGGAGAAGCTGAAGAAGGACAGGAAGAACGAGGACGCGGCGAAGGCGATGCTCAAGCCGAACACGATCTGGATCAGCTTGCGAAAGCCGCCCGAGGTGTCGCCGAACGCCAGCGCGAGCCCCGTGGCGATGATGATGATCACCGCCACGATGCGCGCGACCGGCCCCTGGATCGACTCGAGGATGGATTCGAGCGGACCTTCCCAGGGCATCGAAGAGCCGGCGGCCCTCGCCGTGCCGGCCGTCATCAGCATGACGGCGGCCAGCAGCAGGCCACTCCGCACGGGAGCGGCCAGGCGATGCAGGCGTGCGAGGACCGGAACCGGATTTACGGAAAAGCGGAAAGCAGGGGCGCGTGTCGGCGTCATGGCAGTTCTCCAGGCGTGGTCGGGGACAGGAAAAAGGGCGTGAGCTGATCGGCGAGCGGCTCTCCCGGCACTTCCGCCAGGCGGTAGCCCGCCTCGTCGAAGCCGGTTACGCGGGCGATGCTCTCGATGCGGCGCTTGCGGCCGCGGCCGGCGATGAAGACCACCATGTTGACCGCCTCGGCGATCAGCGCACGCGGCGGATTCACCGCCACTTCGAGCACCAGTTGTTCCAGGCGCAGCAGCGCGCCCAGGGCGGAGCCGGCATGGAGGGTGGCGATACCGCCTGGATGGCCAGTGCCCCACACCTTGATGAGATCCAACGCCTCGCCGCCGCGCACCTCACCAACCACCACGCGGTCAGGACGCAGGCGCATCGTGGCGCGCACCAGCTCGCGCATGGACACCACACCCGCGCGGGTGCGCAGCGGCACGTGGTCGCGCGCGGCGCATTGCAGCTCGATGGTGTCCTCGAGCACCAGCACGCGGTCGCCGGTGGCGGCGATCTCCGCGAGCAAGGCATTGGCCAGCGTGGTCTTGCCGGTGCTGGTGCCGCCGGCGATCAGGATGTTCTGTCGCTCGCGCACCGCGCCGCGCAGGAACTCGGCCTGCGCGGCAGTCATCATCCCGTCGGTCACGTAGCTCTCCAGCGGGATGACACCCACGGCGCGCTTGCGAAGCGCGAAGGCCGGCCCCGGCGCCGCCGGCGGCAGGATGCCCTCGAAACGCTCACCCGTTTCCGGTAGTTCGGCGGTCAGCAACGGCTGGCCGCGATGCACTTCCGCGCCGACGTGAGCAGCGACCAGACGGATGATGCGCTCGCCGTCTTCCTCGGACAGTTCCGCGCCCAGCGGTGCGCGCCCTGACGACAGGCGATCGACCCAGAGCGTGCGGTCGGGGTTGAGCATGATCTCGACCACGTCCGGGTCTTCGAGCGCGGCGGCGATCACCGGCCCCATTGCCGTGCGGAGCATGCAGATGCGCCGGTCCAGCGAGGTCACCGTGGCACTCATGAGGCACGCTCCCGCGCTTCGCCCAGCACCGCCTCATCCGCGTGCGGGCTGTCCGGGTACAGCTCCTCAACCACGTCGCGTACCAGGCTGCGCCCACGCAGCAGGTGGCGTCCGAGCTGCTCCACGAATTGCTCGAAGCGCGCCTTGCCCTGGGCCTTGGCCGCTTCCTGGTGCGCCTCGGGCACCGGCGTGCTGACGGTCAGGAAGTAGCGCACGAATAGTGCCAGCGTCTCGATCTCGATGGCCTGGTCGCGCTCCAGGCGCTCGAACTGGCGCGACAGGCGATCCAGCCGCTTGGCGATGACCGCCTCGCGCTGGTCGCCCGCATCCGGCGACAGCCACGATGCGAGCGCCGCAGCGACGATGGAAGACTTGGACACGCCCTTCTTGGCGGCCAGCTCGTCCAGTCGGCGGGCATGCTCGGGCTGAATGAACAGGTTGAGGCGGTACTGGCTCATAGCTGGATTCCGTCGTCAGGATCGAGGGAAGCAAGCCGGGCGACCCGCTGCATGGCCGGATCGAGCTGGCGAGAGAGAACGGGCTGCAGATCATCGTCATCGAGCAGCGCCAGGTCGCTGCAGGCTGGCGCCCGCTCCGGGCTGTAGGCGACGGTCTCGGACAGTTCGGGCTGGTGGCGTGGACCACCCTCCTCGACGGTGGCGGCCAATTCATCGCCCAGGGCCGAAGCCAAGGGTGCCGGCACAGCCGGCATGGCCAGGCCGCTCCAGTCGTCCGCTCGCGCCGGCGGTGCGTCGGCGTAGCGCCCGGCCACGAGGACGGGAGGCGGCAGCACGCGATGCTTGAAGTTGGCGTCGGTGTAGTAGCGCAGCTTCCTGGCCCTGATCGGCGCGACGCTGGAGATCATCACCACGGCCTCGTCCGGCGGCAGCTGCATCACCTCTCCAGGCGTCAGCAGCGGCCGCGCTGTTTCCTGACGTGAAACCATCAGGTGCCCCAACCATGGCGCGAGCCGGTGGCCTGCGTAGTTGCGTTGCGCGCGCAGCTCCGTCGCGGTGCCCAGCGTCTCGGAAATGCGTTTGGCCGTGCGCTCGTCGTTGGTGGCGAAGGTCACACGCACATGGCAGTTGTCGAGGATGGAATGGTTCTGCCCGTAGGCCTTGTCTATCTGGTTGAGCGATTGGGCAATGAGAAAGCTGCGGATACCGTAACCGGCCATGAAGGCAAGCGCCGTCTCGAAGAAGTCGAGCCTGCCCAATGCAGGGAACTCGTCGAGCATCAGCAGTAGCTTGTGGCGGCGCTCGATGCCGTCAGAACCGTCGAGCGATTCGGTGAGCCGCCGCCCGATCTGGTTCAAGATGAGCCGAATCAACGGCTTGGTGCGGCTGATATCGGACGGCGGCACCACCAGGTACAGCGACACCGGATGCTCGGCGGCGATCAGGTCGGCGATGCGCCAGTCGCACCGCGAGGTGACCTCGGCCACCGTGGGATCACGGTACAGGCCGAGAAACGACATGGCGGTGCTCAGCACACCCGAGCGCTCGTTCTCCGACTTGTTGAGCACTTCGCGTGCGGCGGACGCCACCACTGGATGCGTCCCGTCACCCAGGTGACGCGTCGTCATCATCTGGTGGAGCGTCACCTCGAATGGGCATGCCGGGTCGCTCAGGAAGTTGGCGACGCCGCGCAGCGTCTTGTCTTCGCCCGCAAAGAGCACGTGCAGGATGGCGCCGACTAGCAGCGCGTGGCTGGTCTTTTCCCAATGGTTGCGGCGCTCCAGCGCACCTTCAGGGTCGACCAGGATGTCGGCGATGTTCTGCACATCGCGCACTTCATGCGAGCCGCGTCGAACCTCCAGCAACGGGTTGTAGGCAGCCGACAGCGGGTCGGTGGGGTTGAACAGCAGGCAATGCGAGCAGCGCGAGCGCCAGCCGGCGGTGAGGTTCCAGTTCTCGCCCTTGATGTCGTGGATGACCGCCGAGGCCGGCCAGCTCAGCAGCGTGGGGATAACCAGGCCGACGCCCTTGCCGGAGCGTGTCGGTGCGAAGGCCAAAACATGCTCAGGCCCTTCGTGGCGCAGGTACTGGTCGCCATGCAGGCCAAGGAAAACCCCCGCTGTCTGGTCCAGGCCCGCCTTGTGGATGTCGGCGGCCTCGGCCCAGCGCGCCGAACCATAGGTCGTGACCAGGCGCGACTGGCGCGAACGCCTGATCGACATGGCGATGGCGACCGCCACGGCGACCATGCCACTGGCGGCTGCAATGGCGCCCCCGATGTCGAAGACCTGTGGCGCATAGGCACCGAAGAAGAACCACCAGTCGAACAACCGCCAGGGGTGATAGACCGGCGTGCCGAAGCAGTCGAACCAGGGCGAGCCCAGGCGTACCTGATAACCCAGGGCGGAGGCTGTCCATTGTGTGGCGGTCCACACGCCGGCGATCACGATGCCAAATACGGCGGCGATCTGCCCGAACAGCACGTTCGTCCCTTGCATTTCCCGGCTCCCAATCTCTCCAGTGAAGACAGCAAAAATGCTGGCTGCGTAGTCGAGATTCGGTGCCGGGGCAGTGCCGGTCAAAGACCTTTATCGGGATAAAACTAAACCGGAGCGCATCAATTCATGCGAGAGCAGATGTAGGGAAAATACCGCAAGCACGAGCGCATGGCAGCGTGTAGGGCGAGAACATGGAAGGTGTGTGGAGGCCCCACACACGATCAGAGCTTGGGCGGCTCTTTCGGCAGCGTGTAGGGCACTTTCCCATCGCCATAGAACCGTTTGCGCGTGGCCTCGGCCACACGGTTGCACAGTTCGTCACCCAGCTGGGCGCGCTCCAGCTTGCACTGCTGGCGCAGCTCTTTCAGTCGTGCGGGATCGACCACGAGCTCATCAATCGTAGGCAACGCCGACGTCGTCGGTGTTTCAGGCTGACCGCAGGCCGCAAGGGCCAGGACACAGAGAAACGGCATAATTTTCTTCATGGCTCGATTTCCTCCCTGGTATTGGTCTGGCTAGCGATCTGGACGTCATCCGAAGAATCGATGGTCTGTACCCGCTCGATGAAGCGAGCCAGCGTTGCCGATGGTTCACGCGACGAACGCAGCAGATAGGTCGTAAGTTGAGGAGAGCCCCTTAATGCGCGACCCACGACACCCGATTCGCGGCTAGCCGCGATGCACGACTCACCGGTCAGACCCAAGGCGAAACCAGCCGCGACAAGCGCCATCATCAGGTCGCAGGAGGCCACCTGCTCCGCGACCAGGGGCTCGGCTTCGGTCTGGCGCAGGAAGCGCTCGACCTGCCGTGCATGGCCTTCACACGCCTGTGGGTCACATAACACCAGTGGATAACGCAGCAGTTCTTCCAACGAAATGCGTTTGTGGGACAGGATGGGATGGCGCTCAGGCACCGCCGCCACCAATGGCTCGCTCCAGGCCAAAATAGCAACGACGCCATCTCCGACCTCGTCCGACTGGGCGAACCCCACGTCATAAAGATCGTCATGCAGTCCCTTGATCTGCTGCGACAGCGACACCTCAAACAAGCGAATCTCGACCTCCGGCTCCTCTTGCCGGCATAGCGCCAGAAACGAAGAGAAGCGCAAGGGAGAGATCCCGTCCGAGAGAGCCACCCTCAGTTGGCCGCAGTACCCATTCGCGACGGCCTTCACGCTGTCGCGCGCCTGTTGCAAAGCAGTAAATACGCGCGGCACATGCTCCAGAAACAGTCTCCCGGCATGCGTAAGCCTCGTGCTCCGCGTGGTTCGCAGGAAGAGCTGCGTGCCCAGCTCTTCCTCAAGCTCCTTGATCGCACGCGATAACGGTGACTGCTCGATATGCAACCGCTCAGCCGCACGAGCAAAGTGCAACTCCTCTGCAACGGCCAGGAAGCAGCGAAGATGTCGAAGTTCCACTTTTGACACTTTCCCTTGTCATATAAGACAAAAACATTAATAAAATCCGACCACAAACATCAACCCAAAAGCAGCGAAATCAAATAACTCCCGAAGACTTCTCGAAGAATGAACCCAACCAGCACACCATACCCGCCACAAGCAAGAAAAAATCTTCAGCGAGAATAACACCAGAATACCCAAAGCCAACTACAGTCACTACACGACACCCAGCCAAGCTCACATACAACGCCAAATAACGATTACCTAACCCCCCTATATAAAATCCGGGACACTCTAAGTGAACGATGACATCAGCCAGACGAAAGCCCAGGACTCTGCTGCGCCTTGTTTGACAAATGATCACGCCCACCTAGCCCAGACATAGCTTTGGCAGAACATAGCAAAGCTGGTATCGAGAGCAAGCAAACCAGCGCCGGTAGCAAAGTGGCCATCAATAGAATCCCATACAATGCGGTCTCACTCTGCTCCAACACCTGGACACCCGCGCCCTGCTGAAACCCGACTAGTTGCAAAACCAGACCACTGAGCCCGGCACCGATAGCCAAACCAACTTTCTCTCCCCATATCCAAAGTCCAGTGAAAGCACCTTCCTCGGCAATTCCCGTCCTCGCTCGCTGCAGCGCGATAATGTCAGGAACAATCGCGAAGCAAAATAATTGTTGGCCAGCATTGGCTATGCCGAACAGGATGATTGCAAATGCTAAACCGACGTTACCGTACATAATGAGCCATAAAGACGCGGTTGCTGCTGCATAGAGCACTGTAGCCACAATAAAGGCTCGGTGTTTACCTATACGCCTCGACAGTAAAGTCCAGCACCAAGTAGTAACAACCGTGAGCAGAGCCATACCTGCGAAGATGCTGGGGATGGTGCTTTCCTTATTCCCCAGCCAATACTTGTCGTAAAATGGCAACATTGCTGTGCAGATACTCACCGAGACCATCTGCACGATGAATCCCAACCACAACCAAGTGAACGCCTTGTTGCTGAACGGTGCCAGCATGTTTCTTGGCGGATGTGCGATAGGTCTGTGAGCAGGGATACCGCCGGTACCAACTACCGCGCCAGCCATTCCAGCAAAAGCGATCAGCCCTACGAGGATTCCCATCTGGGCATAGCCCTTCTCGCCCCCTCCCCCCGCCCCCACAAGCCAAGGCGCCAGGCTTCCTGCGAGAACGAAACCAATGGCAAGTAAACCACTGCGCCAGGCGGCAACTCTGGTTCTGGCATGCGGATCTTCAGTAGCTTCGGCTAGCAAGGTTGCATAAGGCACCGTGAATAGTGAATAGGCGGTGGAGGTCAGCGTATAGAACGCAATCACCCAGGCCAGCGAATACCGCCAGTCATTGAAACTCGGAGGAGAAAACATCAGTGCAAAGGTGGCCAGGAACATCACGCTACCTACAGCCATCAATGGTCGACGGCGCCCCCAGCGGGTTTGCAGGCGATCTGACCAACGACCGATCAGTGGATCACTGATCAACTCCCAGAGTTTCGGGATCAGCAAGCCTCCGCCAGCCATACCGGCGGGGATACCAAGGGTTTCCGTCATAAAGAACAGCAGCAACACCTGGGGAGTCAGAATAAATATGGCCGGACCGAAACTGCCCAGCCCATAGGCAGGAGCGAAGTAGCGTGAAGGGAGATTGTTCGTACTTTGCATTTCGCTTCCTTAAAAGTCACAAGAGCAGGCCAAGGGCTTTGGCTCGAGCTGCCGCCATCGTCCGATTGCTGGCTTTAAGCTTCGAGTTGATGTGCTTGGCGTGGGTTTTCACGGTATGCAGGGATAGCGAGAGGATTGAGGCGATCTCGTTATTGGAATAGCCCTTCGCTATCAAGCCCAGCACTACCAACTCACGCTGGCTGAGCAATTCCGTTTCTTGTGTCGGCATACCCTGGGGGATGACGGCAATATCGTTCTCCGATGTAGGTTCGACTACTCCTGATTGAATGCCCGTGAGTAAATTGCGCTGCCCTTGATGCACCGCCATCGCCGCTGCAGAGGCGAAAAGTCGCTCCGACTGGAGCACGTCACCTTTCATGCGGCGGACCTCCGCCAAGGCGTATCGAGCCTGGCAGACAAGAACTTCGAAAGTGTTTCCCTCCGCCCACTCCAGCACTGCGTCAAGTAGAAGACCTGCATCACCTAATGAGCCTCTGGAGCACAGAACCTCAGCTTGAAGGAAGCCCAACAGGGCGTGCAGTTCGGGAAACGAACTTGGAGGAGTGAGGGCTTGCGTGCCTTCATACTGCTCACGCAGTCGAGACAGTAACTGGCTTGCCGAGCTGGAATGGTTGCTCCGCAGCCAGACCCTGGCAGTGCTCATGCTCAGAACACCGCGATAGATGACTTCGGCGACATTCCACGCATGCATCTGGCGCTGCACATTAACCAGGCGCTGCTGAGCCGAGGCGAAATCGCCATTGTTGGCATCGAGTTGAGCCAACAAGACATGGCCGTAGACGCTCACCGGGCTACGGCAGGCCTGGACCAGCAACATCCCATCCTCCAAGGTCTGGCGTGCTTGGTGCTCCTGGCCAGTGAGGATCAACAACCAGCCGCGCCGGATCGACTTGCATCCCTTTAGCAGAGCGGAGCTAGGGTTCTGGGCCAGCAGCAAGTCGATCTGGTCAAGAACCAGAAGGGCCTGGGGCAGATTGCCTGCGAGTTCGTCGATCTGCGCTTGGTCGAGCATAAGCAGGCATTCGAAAAGCACTTCGCCCTTGCGCCGCGACAACTCGATCCCCTGATGCTGCAGATGCCTGGCCGTGGCGATGTCACCGAGGGCAAGGCTGGCACGGGTCAGGCATGAGAAGCAGAGGATCATCTGCGCCCACAGGCCATTTCGCGCCAACCCATCGAGGGCCTGGAAACCCAGGCTACGGGCCTTCTGAGCCTGCCCCTGATGCAGCGACAGCTCGGCGCTCAGGGCCATGCGCAGGTCGCTATCTCGCTCCGCAATCAGTTCGATGGTGGCCTCGGCCTCATCCAGCCGCCCCCCCATCAACAGGGACCTGGCGATGATCTCCAGAGCCTCCGGATGTTGTTTGAGCCAGTCCGGGCCAAGCTGATCGATGCCTTCTAGCAGATAGTTCAGGTTCTGCCCGATATACAGCTCGCGCGGGGCAGTCCGCCCTATGGACACAAGCGCACGCGAGGTGTCCGGAATGGCCAGCGCATATCGGAAGGCCTCGACGTGAGCGCCGGCAAGATGCAGCCAACTGCTGGCGGCAAGCAAAGGAGTAGCTTGGTCCGGGTAGCGCTCCTGAAGGATCCTCTTGAGCGGAGCAAACAACGTAAAGCGGTCTTCGGAGCCCGGCAGACGGTGCATGAAGACTTGTTGCTCCAGAAGCCGGTTCAGAGCCAGTGGATCGTCGGCGAGGAAGGTACAGAGCGGTCCGTCGACGAATGGCGCATGGGCGATGACGCGCAAGAGGTCGAGCATCTCCGCTGACAGGTACTCCATCACTTCGCTGTCGAGGTAGTCCTGTATCAGCGCGTTCCGGTGCAATAGGCCGCTCGCATGGTGGCCCACCGACTGCAACGAGAGCAGGTGCAGGCGAATGCCGGCGATCCAACCTTCGCTCTGCCGCTGCAGGTCCTCGGCGGAAATGCTGCGGGCCATGTTCAGCCTCGACAGCAGCATTTCAGTCTCGCCGACGGTAAACGCCAGGTCGTCTCCATCCAGGATGAGCAGTTCGTCGGCCAGCAGCCAGCGACCAATCCGCCAGGCGGGTCGGCAGCGTGCGCAAACCAGCCACTGAAGACCTGGCGGGGATGCCTCGAACAGGCGTTCGAGCCATTTGTCCGTGGTTGCCTCGTTGCTGTAGCCGTCCAGCACGACGAATGCATTTACGTGCCGTTGCAAGGCCTCCTCTACCTGGCCGAAGGAAGCCTCGGCATCGAGACCGAGCGCCCCGGCGAGCTGACTGCAGAATTGCTCGAGCCCACCCGGCGAACTATGCAGATCCAACCAAAGCAACGGCTGCCGAGCCTGCTCAGCGAACTGCCGGGCAAGCTCGCTCTTGCCGAAGCCGGCCGGCGCATGTAGCAAGCGGATGCGCCGACAGCGCCCCGGCTCGAGCCGTTCCAGCAGGCGAGTACGCACGATCAAGCCCGGCTTTCTCGATGCTTCGCTTGGCGAGGTCATGCTGCTCGTCCTCCGGTCGCCGGGGTCAGTGGGCGAATGTCACGGTCAGGCCGCAGTCCCGCCCTTCGACGAAGCCATTCAACAAGGCGAAGAAGGCATCGGCATCGATTGCCTGCTCGGGGGAGAATACCCCAGATCCCTTCACGGCTCCCTGATGCAGCAGCGGCAGGAACAACGCATGGGGGATGCCGGTGACCGCGCTCATGCCTCCGCTCGGCACATGCCGCAGGCGCGCGCCAGCCCGTGCCGGCCGGCCGTCTTTGAGGCCGCCGGCAAAAGCCAGGATGCCCGGCGCGTCCGGACCTTCATGCTCCTGCAGGCGCTGGCGGCGTTTCTCACGGCCACCATCGCTGGTCAGAAGGGCGGCAGCCTGCTCCAGGCTCATCGCGCCGGCGCGCACATGGTCCGCCAGCTGGTGCAGGTCGTCGATGATGGTTTCGACGCCGAGCATGCCGTTCAGGCAGTTGCGCAGACCAGTGTAGTGGCGCGGCAGGGTGACGGCCTCGGGGTGGCCGATGGTCCAGATATCCAGCTTGCCGACGCCCGGGTAGTCGAAACCGCAATGCTCCAGCGGCAAGCGGTCCTCGACTCGACCGTCTCGCACCAGCGGAATCTTCTCGCTCAGGCAGTGCACCAGATGTACTGCCGCCGCGTCGGTATTGGCCTCGTTCTCGTCGAAGAAACCATCGTCCTCGTTGTGGGCATTGGACAGGCGCCAGGCCGAGTACAGTTCGTGCACTTCGTCCAGTTGCTCGGCAGCCTTGACCGCCAGCAGGTTGGCGATGCCAGGGCTGGCACCGAGCCCGATGACCGCTGTGACGCCCTGGCGCCTCGCCTCCTCGTCGAGGGCGAACATGTCCAGGGTCGGCTCCCAGTCATCGCAGATGTCGCAGTAGTTCTTGCCTTCGGCGATAGCTGCTCGCAGCACCGGCAGGCCAAACCGGAAGAATGGGCCGGCGGAGTTGAGGACCACGTCGCACTGGCGGATCGCCTGACGCAAAGCGTTTTCGTCGGTGATGTCCAGATAGATTGCGCGGATGCGCGGATCATTCAGCGACCGGGCGAAGCGATCGGCACGCTCATGGTCGATGCCGGCCAGGACGATCTCCTCGACAAATGGGAATCCCAGTGCGGTGCGGGCCGTGGTTCTTCCCATGCCGCCGCCGCCACCGATGGACAAAACTTTCATTAGGCCTCTCCTGCCTGATTGCGATTGGTTGGCCGAAGCGAAGTGCTCCGGCCTGATGGAGTGATTTCAGCGCACGCCGCTCTTGCGCAGCGCCGAGGGGGTGTAGTCGCTTATCCGCGCCTTGAAGCCATATTCGAAGCTGCGCGCCTCCTCGTTCTTCATGCCCAGCGCCAGATAGCGGCCTGCCTGCAGGTCGTAGAGAGCTTCGAGGGTGTAGCCCATATGCTGATGGTCGAAGTACTGCTGGGCATGCCCCTCACCTACGCGCCACAGCTGTCCCCGCCCGTCGAAGTGATCGGCCAGGGCGATCTGCCAGCTATCCTCGTCGACGTAGAACACGCGTTTGGCGTAGATATTGCGCTGGCCATCCCTGAGAGTGGCCTCGACCACCCAGACCCGGTGCAGCTCGTAGCGCGCCAGATCCTGGTTGATATGGCCGGCCTTGATGACCTGCTCGTATTTGAGCGCAGGAGAGTCCAACTCATAGCTGTTGTACGGGATGTAAACCTCACGCTTACCCAGCAGCTTCCAGTCGTAGCGATCCATTGCCCCGCCGAACATGTCGAAGTTATCGGTGGTGCGCAGGCCATCCGAGGCAGTACCCGGTCCGTCGTACGCCACCTGCGGGGCTCGCCGGACTCGGCGCTGGCCAGAGTTGTAGACCCAGGCAAGACGCGGCTCTTTCAACTGGTCGAGTGTCTCGTACACCAGCAGCACGTTCCCGGCCAGGCGCGCGGGGGCAGTCACCTTCTGCTTGAACAGTTGCAGCAGGTTTTGTGCTCGCGCAGGCTCGATGCCCTCAGCCTGAGCCGGTTCGACAATTTCCTCCTCGAAATGCACGGTGGTGAAGTCGCCATTCACCTGGGGCGTTACCTGGGTGATCCAGCGCCGGAAATTGCCTCCGTGATAGCGGGCCTGGTGGTTCCATATCACTTCGGTACCCGTCTTCGGTAGCGGGAACGGGTAGTAGCTGGTGGTGAAGTTTTCGATGCTCAGTCCGTTCGAACCGAGCCTGGTGACCTCGGCATTGGTGGCGGCAGCCTTATAAAGGCGCTCAGGCAAGGCGAGCGTGCGGTGGGTCGGATACACGGGCAGGCGATAGGTATCCGGATAGCGACGCAACATCGCCATCTGCCCCTCGCTGAGGTGCTCGCTGTATCGTTCGGCGTTCTGTGCGGTGATCACGAACAGCGGCTTCTCGCCGGCGAAAGGGTTGGAGAGAAAGCCCTTGCCATCGACACTGGCCGCGTCGGTTGGCAAGCCGCCGGTCCATGCGGGAATAGTCCCCTCCTTGTTGCCAGCCTTCTCGGCACCCAGGGGGGTTAGGCCAGTGAAATCAGCCGCGACCACTGGCAGGCTGGAACCGCCCATGACCAGCCAGGCGAAAGGCAACCACAAATACATTCTCATGGCGTTTTCCTCTAGTTAGAAGCTGACACTGACGCTGGCTGCGACATAGTCACGATCAGTAGTCGGGTTGAACTCGCCACCGAAGAAATCGGTGTAGGAAATCGTGGCGCTGTAGCGGTTCAGGTAACTGGCGTTGAGCGCCAGGTACACCGACTTGGCGCCCTCGTTGAAGTTAGGGCCGTAGCCATCTACGTCGTGGGACCAGGCAATCTCTGGCGTGAGGTTGATGCCGGCAATGACGTTGCTGTATTCCAGACTGGTAGCCAGGCGGTACCCCCAGGAGCCACTGGTATAGAAGCCGTGTCCATTGCAGTTGTCGGGGTTGTCGGTATTCAGAAGCCCCTCGCACAGACCCGGGACGCCCACTTCCCCGTACCCATAAATGGAGTCGCGGCCAAAACGCAGTTCTCCTGGCCCACTCTTCAGGCCATTGATGCGGTTGTAAGCCACCTCACCCAGGAGCGACATGCGCTCCGCGCCCGCGACTTGGTCGATGAAGTGGATCGCGGCCAGTTGCACTTGGCTGACGGGCATCCGCTTGTAGCCAGCCACGTATGCGCCAGGACGCAAGGGGCCATCATTGATTACTGAGGGACTGATTGGCTGCCCTACCCCGCCCCAGGCCGGCGGAAGGCCGGTCACCGAGTCGAGCCCAAGGGCGGCGAATGTGAGGTCAGTGCTATTGAGCTGGAGCGGCATGTTTGGTCGATAGCTGAACTCACCGCTAATCGAGGTACTCCCGAGAGTGGTCTGGAAACTAAGACCATACAGGCGCATATCCTCGGGGTACTCGACTAGGTAACCCGCCTTTGGAGAGTTGCCGATCAAGTTGGGATCGAAGCCCGGATCAGTCGCATCCAACACCGAACTGCTTGTGACACTGTAAACAGGCATCCGGCTATGCAGGTTCATGGCATAGAGGCCGATTTCGGTGTCGTTCAACTGGGGAACGAACCAGCGCAGCGCCACGCCGTACTGCCCACCATCGCGAGCATCCCGGTCCTTAAGGCGTGGGACGAACAGGTTGCCTGCATTGTTCGGGTTGTAGTCGCTGCCGAAGATCAGATTGCGATCATTGCAGCCATCGGCCACCACATCGGTACCCGAGAAGAAGGTGCCGCAGTTGTCGACGACCGTCTTGTCCCATTCGAGCTGATAGAAAGCCTCCATGGACAGGTTGGCGGCCAGGTCTTGGCCGAGATAGAACATATTGACCGGTATCAAGCCTTCCTTGATCTCCGCACCGGGGCGGCGGAAGGCGGCCACATCGATAGGGTTGATCTGGTTTACACCGCGGATGAAGAGGTTCTCGCCCCAGCTGACCACCTGTTTGCCGAGGCGCGCCGTGCCGGCCAGCTCGTTGATTTCGTAGCCGGTATAGACGAAGGCGTCGAGAATCTCCGCACCCGAGGCCTTAGCGCTGCGGGCACGACCGCTGTCGTCAATATCGAAGAGCCGCTGGTGACCATCCTTCAGCTCGAAGTCGTACCAGTACTTGCCACGCAGGAATACACCGCTATCGCCGTACTTCAGCTCCAGATCGTGAACGCCCTTGAAGGTGTTGGAGATCAGATCGCGTTTCTTGAAGTTCAAGCGACCGTCGTCGGACGACAGGGTCGATGCTGTTCCGCCGTTGCCGACTCCGACGAAGTCCCGATCCGGATCACGCATGGCCCAGCTCGCGCCGACGGAAAGGGTGCTATCGAAATTTCCTTCGATCTCACCCACGTCAAAGCTCAAGGCTTGCACCTGGGGTACCTGTGCCAGGGAAACCAGCGGTAGCAATATGAGCGGCAGCCTTTTTGCCTTTCTTGTTGTGAATGCCATAACTCCTCCCATGAAGGGGGTATCCCTTCGGAGGAAGCAGATTCGCAATCAAAGCTTCATGCGGGAATGACTCCATGGGGGTATTCGTCAATACCCCCATGGCAGCGCTTCTCTAGAATATGAATCTTTACATTGAGCTAAATGACTCCAGGCGAACCCGCGTACAGATGGCACGCAGTCAAGTCGGGTACAAATGCAGCACTGCTTTATGTCACGCCTGTGCGCTCATATCAGTGCAACTATCGCCCTATGCCTCTATCAACATCCCAGGTCGCTCCCGGCCCGCTTATCGTGACTGAAACTGACTGGCCCAAGTAGCGCTCAGCCACTCCCTTCCAAGGAACCAGGCTGAATCCCTTGCCATCATCGAGCACCGCGTAACGTCCGCTTGCGAGCATGATGCTACGCCGATAGATGCCAGCAACTCGCTGTCCCTCATGCAAAGACCGATACACCAACCCGGTTTCGGCAGCAATCTCCCGAGCGGTTTGGCTCAGCTCCCGATTGCGCAGGGCAGCCAGCAGGTTGCGCGCCAGTATCACTCGTTGGCCTTGCCTTTCCGCCAGGCCTTGCTCGACCAAAAAATCCACACGCTGCTGAATGGCCTGCCGCACCTCGCCAGCAAACCCGAGTTCGCCTAGCCCTCGCCCACTTCCAATCAGTTGCTGGTCGAGCCAGGTGGCGCCAATTATGCGAGCCAGCTTTTCAATCGGCAGGTGCGATTTCAGCTCCACAGCAACTCCCCCTCGGCGCTGCGCGTCGTACTGGCGGCCACGCTCGGGCAAATCGTCCGGCACCTTCCACAGCCCTTCAGCCATACGCTCCACGATACCGGCACGACGCAGGGCTTCCAGTCGGCGGACGTGAGTCGCCACGATCTCCTGCGGATCGCGGCCAGTCTTTGCCTGGCCCTGAGCAACTTCCAGATGATGGTCGGTGCGATACAGGCCATCGCTCGCCAGTGCGACAATGGTGCGGTCGGCCGCACGTATCTCGGCCGAGCCACGCACCTCCACCACCGAGCCTGTGGGGTAGTTCGCTAGTTCGTCGCGGGCGTTAAGCGCGACGTAGTGGGCCTTGCCGTCCACGCCGTCGATGACCAGATAGCCGCGGTCGTGCAACTCGTCGGCCAGCCCTTTGGCGGTCACTCGGCCGATAACGGTACGCCCCTCTTCTCCCGGCTCGAACACCGCCAGCTCGCGCGGCTGACCGCCCATGGCGCGCTGCAGGGTACGGATGATGTCGCCACGCTCGCCCAAGGCGCGCAAGGTCTTCTCAACGTCGGCCTGGAGAGCCCAGATGCCTGGCCGAATCTCATCTGCTAGATCCATGCGCTGCAAATGTTGCAGGCGGCCGATCAGCAGCAGGCGCTGGCGTTGCAGACGGAGTTCGTTGAGGCGTTCGACATGTATCTGGCCATCGTTGCCAGCCTCACGTTTTAGCGTTCGGTCGAGGCTCGTCCACCGCCCCGGCTCCACCTCGCGCAGTAGGGCCTGCTGGATCTCCAGCTCGGTGCGTGGCCCCAGCCATTCGGTGGCCAATTCTGCGGCCCGGTGGCGGAAGCCGTGGGCGATGTAATCGCCAGCGATGATGAGGTCCTTGCCGGTGTCGTCGCGCCCGCGCAGGACGATATGGGTGTGCGGGTTATCTGTGTTCCAGTGATCCACCGCCACCCAATCCAGCCGCGTGCCCAGGTCGGCCTCCATGCTCCCCATCAGATGCCGGGTGTAGGTGCGCAGGTCGTCCAGCTCGGCACCATCCTCTGGCGCGACGATAAAGCGGAAATGGTGCCGGTCGTCCTGGCAGCGCTCCTTGAATGCACCAAGGTCGGCCTCGTCCGCCTGCGGCCCATAGGCCCGCCCCGGTTCGCCGTCGCGGCCGGCGCCGTCGCGTTCGATGTAGCGCAGGTGCTTGGCCAGCGACCGTGGGCTGGCCTGGCGCTGGTTGACCAGCAGGGTCTTGATGGTCACTCGGCGCGAGAATGGCGTAAGTGAGGCGCCCGCGAAACGCGCCGCCGTGTGCCCACGCCCCAGGCGCGAGCCGGGCCGCTGACCGGCGTGTTGTCCCTTGCCTCCGGCCAGTGCCGGACGCCGTACAGCCGACTTGCCACCGGCCTTGCCGACCTGCTTGAGCACCTTGGAGACAAAGCCCTTGCCCCGGCTCTTCGGGGCGCTGGGCCGGATGCGGAAATCGTCGTCACGCCGGTCGGTCATGGCTGTTCCCTCGTCGAGCCAGGGCGTGTCCTGGCGTGTGAAGCACACGGGTATGCCGGCATCGGAGCGTGTTGCGCGTCGCACACAGCACGGCGGCGAAGCCGCGCCGTGCCGCTTCTCCCCCACGTGCAGACGGGTGTTGCGGGCGAGCAGGTGCCGCCCCCTTTTGTCTTGCCTTCCGCTTTTGCTCTGCCCTGCCCCCCTGGCCTCGGCGGCCAGGCGGCTCTGCTGCACCAGAAGCCTGCCTGTCTGCGAATGCGCCAATGGCCACAGCCCGGAAGCGTTCGAGGCAAGACAGCTGCGCCGGATGTTGTGCAAAGCGTGGTGCGGATGCGCCCGCGCTGCACGTGCGACGACAAGGCAGCAGCAGCGAATCGGCGACCATCATGGATGTGTCTCCGACCAGATCGGGCGCGCGACGCCGATCACGGCGGACGTGCTGATCGGCCCGAAGTAGCGGCTGTCGAACGACGCCGGGTTAGTCACGCTCAGCAGGAACAGTTCGCCCTCGATCAGCGCTCGGCAATGCCGCCAGGATGGCAGCGGCCGGCCCAGGTGATCGGCAGGCAACGCGGTGGCCACCGGCACGCCGTCGATACGTACCTGGCCGGCGACGATACAGACGTATTGCGGCGCAACCGCGCCCACGCGCTTGAGCAGCGGGATGTGCGCCGGCAGGTAGCCGCGCTGCGCAGCGAGTGCGGTAGCGTCGGCAGGCAACCGGACCAGGACGATGCTGCCCACGGACAACGGACGAGGCAGCGAGCCGGCCCGGTGCTGGCGTGGTTCGATGCGATACCAGCCGACCGGAACGCTGTCGGACGGGTTGTAGATCAGGCGCGGCAGCGGCTGCACGAAGGACGCCCAGGCCAGCGCGGCAAGGCCGACGGCGGACAGTACGGCCAAGACGATGCGAGCGCGCAGACGCGAGTATGGACGCGGCGCGAGACCTGCCGTGGAAACAATGGTCATGACCATGATCTCCCGGCGAGCCAGGCGGCGTGCCGCTCGGCGGTGTAGTCGGGCAGCGGCGAGCGTGCAACGATTCGGTTGCCCAGCGTGCGCCAGTACGCGGGCGATGCGGCGGCGGGTGCGATGCCCAGCGCCTCAATGGCGTCGATGCGTTCGAGCACGGCACGCACCGTGTTATCGCCTTCCGTATGCAGCAGCAGGCGCGCGCCAGGCAGCACGCCGGGGATGCGCTGCACGGCGTCCAGTGGCGTGCAGGCCTGCATCACCATCAGTTGCCAGCGGATCGTGCCGTAGTCGTTGGCCTGCCAGCGGATACGGCAGAAGACGGCACCCGGCAGGAACACCGCGACACGTCGCCAGTGATCCAGGCGGGTGATGCGTGCCGGCTCGCCGAAACGCAGGTAGAGCTTGATGCGCTGCTCCACATAGGCGAGCGAAACTCGGGTCAGCTGCGCGACGTCGGTCTGGCCGGCGAGCACTGCGAGCGACGGCGAAGACGCAGGTGTGGCCTCCGAAAGCTGGGCATTCATGAGGATTTCTCCGGGAACTCACGCTCCAGCAGCGCGCGCAGCAGATCGGCAACCGTTACCCCCTGGGTGAACGCCGACACCTTGATGCGGGCGCGCATGGCGGGCGTGATGTCGAGGGTCAGGCGCGCGGTGTACAAGTCGCCTTTCTGCAGACCGTCGGCGTCCCCCTGGCGCACCCACGCCTCGGCGTGCGGATTCGCCGGCGGACGCGCGCCGATGGCCGTGCGCTTGCCGCGCTCGCGGGTCATGCCGTCCACCGCAGCAGCTCGTCGACCAGCGCGGTGATCTCGCGCGCGGCGGAGCTGTCCGGTGCCGTCTCACGAGCGAGTCGCCCGGCGGCCACGCTGTCGGCAAAGACGATGCGCTGGCGCACCTCCGCGCACAGCGCCGGCAGTGGTTGGTCGGCCAATGCCTGGCGCGCCTCGCGACCAATGATGGTGGTGCTGACGCGCCGGTTGATGACGAAGGCCGCCGCCAGTTGCGGCCGGAACACCTGCGCCTCGCGGATCAGCGCGACCATCTCGGCGCTGGCCCACAGGTCGTACGGGCTGGGCTGCACCGGGATCAGCACGCGCTCGGCCGCCAGCAGCGCGGAGCGCGCCAAGGCGGCGATGCGCGGTGGCCCGTCGATGATCACGTGATCGGCGCGACGTGCCAGTTCGGGCGCTTCCTGGTGCAGGGTTTCGCGGGCGAGGCCTACGGTGCTGAACAACCTGGGCAAGCCCTGCTGGGCACGCCGTTGCATCCAGTCCAGCGATGAACCCTGTGGGTCGGCATCCAGCAGGACGACGTGCGCACCGCGCAGCGCCAGTTCGCCGGCGATATGGGTGGCGAGCGTGGTCTTGCCGACACCGCCCTTCTGGTTAAGCAAGGCGATGATCATGGCGCGGCCCTCCCCACTGGAAAGCCGGCCTGGCCGTGCCGTTTCGTGGTTGTCCACCGGAACGGCGCGCCCCTACAAAAAGTTAGAGCTTTTAAGTTAGAGAAGTTAAGGGAGGATGGAGCCCGCGCAGGCTCTGGCCTGCAGAGGATTTCGCACGCCCGATAGCACGATAGTAATACGCCTGATAGCACGATACCCCGTACGCCTGATAGCACGAGTCCGCTCACAGGTTTTACCGCGCTTATCCCCGTGCCGTGGGCGACACGGGCCGGAACGTCAGCAGCTCCACGTTGGCTTCCGGTATACGCTCGATGCCTAGCACGTAGCCGGGCAGCGACTGACGCGCCGCCAGGGCACGCAGGTCGCAAGCGAAATCGCAGAGCCTGGCCGTGCTGCCCGACTTGCGGTGCAGGTGACGGAAGTCGAACTGCCAACCGTCCGGCTGCTTGCCGCCATGCTTGCGCACCAGGCGGTACAGCCAGCGCTCGATGCCGCCGGTGAGCCGGAAATACGCCGGGTCGATGGTCAGCACCAGGGCTGCGTCCAGCACGCCCGCGTAGAACCAGTCCGGCAGGATCAGCTCGATGCCCTGCGGGGTGCCACGGGCGTCGGCCAGCTCCTTCCACTCGTTGATCCAGGAAAAACGGTGCAGGCGCCGACCGCTGGTCTCGCGGATGGAGGTGGCCACCGTGGTCGACTGCAGGCGATCCAGGGCGGCCTTGAGGCGCTGGTAGTCGCGCAGCGACACTCCGCGCCCGATGAAGCGCAGGATCTCGTAGGGCGTGGCGCGCATCAGGCGCGAAGGGTGCAGGCCCACGTCGCGCGCCGCAACGATCTGGCTGGCCGCCCAGATCAGCACGTCGGCATCCCAGATCGTGGCAATGCCGTGCTCCCGCGTGCCTTCCACACGTACCGTAACGCCACCGGACTGGAAATCGATCGGCGCGGTGCGCCGCGACTTGGCCAACGAGAAGAACGGGTAGGCCATCAGGTCCTGGCTGTCGCGCGGCGCCATGTCGCCCGGCAAGGCGCGGAACAGGTCGAGCTGTTCCCGCTCCGGTGCCGAGCTGGGCATGGCGATGGCCTCCGGCGAGCCGCCGCTCAGCGCGCACGGCTGTCGGCCGAGTGCTGCTCGGCGTACTCGGGATCGGAGGTGGCCTCGAAGCTGTGCTGGTCAGCCC
Organism: Pseudomonas sp. PDM22; assembly: GCF_014851965.1. Classification (NCBI taxonomy): domain Bacteria; kingdom Pseudomonadati; phylum Pseudomonadota; class Gammaproteobacteria; order Pseudomonadales; family Pseudomonadaceae; genus Pseudomonas; species Pseudomonas sp. PDM22. The sequence goes on along the minus strand of NZ_JACVAR010000002.1, from coordinate 1,083,383 downwards.
AGGCATCGAGATCGGCGACGGCGTACGTGACGCGCCGGCCGAACTTGCGAAAGCGCGGGCCACCGCCGATCACACGCTGCTTCTCCAGCGTGCGCGGCGACAGGCGCAGATAGGCGGCCGCCTCGTCATTGGTCAGGTAGCGCTGCGGCTGGACAGCGGCAGCGGGTTGCAGGGGCTTGGCGTGGGCGGCAGCAGGCCGCACAGGAGCGGGTCGCATGGGATGAGCCTCCATCGTTCAGGACAGCCCGGCCACACCAGCGCAGCCGGATGGAGGCAGTCTCAGAAAGGCTTGGAGGCCTGCTCAGGGTCGTTTTACGGGCCGCGTCGAACGGCCCTCCCCGTGCCCGTCGATCTGTGCCAGGCGGCGATAGCCGCCGTGCATCAGCTCCCGGCCACGCCGCACCAGACGACGCACCTTCGAGCGCAGGCCGCCGTCGGCGTGCCAACCGCCAGTCACCGCCACCGGGCCGAACAGCCCTGCGGCCACCTCGCGCAGGGACGCTCCCGCCAGGGTGGCGTCGAGCGCTTGCAGGGTCTGCAGCTCCAGCAGTACGGCCGGGCAGGGTCGGCAGCGGGCCGCCGCGAGCGGCGCAGCATCGGCGGCGACAGCCAGCCTGTCCAGCTCGGCCGCGATGGCGCGGAAGCGTGCGCAGGGTCTGGCGCAGGCCCGGACGGCGTGGACATAAGCCATGCCCTGCTCCAGGCCGGGCGCAACGGTCAGCCGCAGGAAACAGCCTGGCCAGCGTGTCGTCAGCAGCAGGCGCCGGCCATCATGGATCAGGCCTTTGCTGCCAGGGATACGCCAGAAGTCGAAGGCCACGGAGTCGGGCATGGGATCGACATCGGGATACAGGTGGATCAGCTCTGGGTGCTCAGGAAACCAGGCCGGATGCGCATCGCGCGCGTCCAGGCGTGGGTCTTCCAGCTGGCGCAGCCCCCAGCGTTGCGCCGCTTCGGGCCGACGCTGGCGATCCCGCCAGTCGCGGCGGTACTCCGGGTTCCGGCGCAGGTACTCCCAGGCCAGGGCAAGGTCATCCAGGTGCAGGACGTAGAGATAAGCTGCGGTGGGATACCACTGCTCGGCGTTGTGATCGGCCATGGGGCAACCTCCCTTTGCACAGAGTCCGTCGCCACGGGGCTCGCAACGCGAGGTCAGCGCCTCCTCGACACAGCATTAGATGGAAATACGTCAAACGACAACATCGAGACCGATTGACTCCGAAGCCTTACGCGGATCGTCCGAATGCGACAGAGCCGCCGCCCATCATTGGTGCGGCGCCAGGCATATCCTGCAGCCTTGAGCGGTAGCCATCGTGACCGATTGGGTCAGGCTTGTAGCGCCTGAGTGCAATAGCACCGATTAAGACCTGGGCGGTCTGGACTCGGATCGAGTCGATCACAGTGCCCCCCAGACAACCTGGGCGGGATAGGCCGGATCGGTCAGTCCATGATCGAGCCGTTGAGCTGCGCCAGCCGCATGTACTCCGACAATGTGCGTGTCGGCCGGAAGTACAGGTCGCGCATGACCGGACACTTGAGCGGCCCGACTATGGACGCCAGCTCGGACAGCTTCACGGTGCCCAGCGCGGGCATGCCAATCCCCACATCGCACAGACCATAGGCCGTGTCTCCGTCGACCGGATCGAGAGCAGCCAGAAGCCAGGTCGCATGCGCATCGGGGGTGAACAGGCGCACCACCGGCAACGGATCGACGGCCTGGTCCACCGCCCGGGCGCGGCTGTTCGCCAGCAGTTGCTCGCGCTCCGTCTCGGTGATGAGCGACAAGGTCATGGCCGCACGCAGGAATTCGCCCACGCCCTGCTTGCAGGCGTGGACGCAAAGAGGTGCTTTCGCACGGATTCGCCAATCCGCCGATGCGGATTCGTGCATTCGTTCAGAGGCACGGATGCGCATACCAACGAATCCGCAAAAGCGCCAAGGCGTGAAATCGGCATTGCGCAACTCAGGAAAGACACGGAGGCGCCTCTGGGTTCTGATGAAATCCACCGGTACGGATTTCCGTAAAAGCACGAAAGCGGCACTAATTGCACCACATTGAACACTATAGTTTGTAGCCCTATAGGGCGCAATCAGCTGACATCTTGGCTTTTATGGGAGCCAGTGGATGACAGCGAAACCCTCGTTGGCAACAGCACTACGGACGGTCAGGAAAGCCCGCGGCTTGAGCCAGGAAGCCTTCTCCGATGTATCCAGCCGCACCTACATGAGTTCGCTGGAACGCGATCTGAAAAGCCCGACGCTGAATAAGTTGGCAGAGCTGTGCGATGTGATGGAAATCCATCCGATGACACTTCTAGCACTGGCATATTCTGGAAATGACCGTAACAAGGCGGAACAGCTGCTCTCGACGGTTAGGGATGAGCTTGAACTGCTGGCAAAGGACTGACGATCAATGACACTTCTCCAAAATGACCCCACCACCCAACTTGCATTTTCCGTCTACGAGAACAAGGGAGTTTTCGCGGTTCTTCTAGGGTCAGGCCTGTCACGCTCTGCAGAAATTCCGACAGGCTGGGAAATCACGTTGGACTTGGTACGTCGCGTGGCAACCGCCCAAGGCGTTGAGGAGCAGTCCGATTGGGCAGCCTGGTACCGTGAGAAGACGGGCCAAGAACCGAACTATTCTGCTCTGCTGGAAGAAATCGCGGGCTCCCCTGATGAGCGAAGGGCGATACTGCATCGATATATCGAGCCAGACGAGCGGGATCGCGAAGAAGGTCGAAAAGTCCCCACCAAGGCACATCATGCGATAGCGCAGTTGGTTCGCTCTGGTCACGTCCGCGTGATCGTCACAACGAACTTTGACCGGCTCATGGAAAATGCTCTTCGGGAGCAAGGGATTGAGCCCACAGTTGTGTCCTCCGCCGATGTTCTATCTGGCGCAGAACCGCTGACACACAGCCGATGCTATCTGCTCAAGCTACATGGTGACTACAAGGATGCCCGCATCCTGAACACCGATCAGGAACTGAGCGCTTACCCAGAAAGCTACGACAAGCTGCTAGACCGCATCTTTGATGAGCATGGTCTGGTCATCTGCGGCTGGTCGGGTGAATGGGATCATGCACTACGGGCTGCCTTCCTCCGTGCACCGAACAGGCGCTATCCCGTGTATTGGGCAGCTCGGGGTAAGTTGGGCTCGGGAGCCAGCGAGCTGGCCATCCATCGAAGTGCCAAAGAGATACCAATCTCAGGCGCGGACGAATTTTTCCAAACACTTCAACAGCGAGTCGAAACGCTTAATCAAAGCCAGCGCCAGAATCCGCTGAGCATCGAATTGCTGGTCAATAGTACGAAGCGCTACCTAGCGAAGCCAGAACATCGCATTCAACTGGACGAGTTGCTTTCGCAGGAGGCGGAGCGGTTGATGACGCAGCTCGATGGGGGCCAATTCGCACCCCATGGCCAGTGGGATCAGGAAGAATTCCGATCAAGGGTACTGCGATACGAAGCGTTGGCAGAACCCCTGACGCGCATGGCTGGCGTGCTCGGTAGATGGGGGGATGGTTCTGAACTAACCACAGTCCTCGACATCGTCCGGGGGTTGTATCTGCAGGCCGAGAAAGTCGGAAACGGCTTGATGGTTTGGCTCGGTCTGCGATCCTACCCGGCCGTCTTGATATTCACTGCCTACGGAGTCGGCCTGACACGCTCGCAGCGGTGGCAGACACTTCACGAACTGCTGGTTGCTCCGTGGCCTCGGGAATATCGTGACCCGAAACGAGTGGTTTCCACGCTGTTCTTGGATGAGTGGAAGGGAGCGAAGAATGAGCTCTGGAAAGAGTTGGAAGGACTTGATCGCCGCAAGACTCCCCTGAGCGATCATCTGCTCGAAGTGATGACGAACTGGCGATCCAGCTTTGCCGGTGTATCGGCTGAGTTTGAACTGATGTTTGAACGATTTGAACTGCTCGCTGCTCTTGCCTATCTGGAGGAAAACAGCGAAGCGAGTTTGGAACAAGCCTTTGCCGATACGCCTCACGGACTATTCGCCCGTATGCCCGTAGGGCGTGTTGGATGGCATGACTCCTCAGCCAATGCACTGATTCTGGAGCTTCAATCGGAAGCGACTATCACAGCTTTGCTGGACGCAGGCTTTGCGCGGAACAGCCGCCGTTTCTTGGAGCTCTCCATCGAGAGTTTCAAGCGCTACATGAACAAGATGTCCTGGTAGCAGTCTCCCCGCCGCAACGGGCGGGGCGCCGAGGTGGCCGTCAGGCAGCCGGCTTGCTGCGCGATCAGATCAGATTGTGCGTACCGTCCTCCTCCTCGATCAGCCGGGCGTAGATGGTCGCCGGGAACGAAGGGGCGTCTAGGGTCACGGACAGGTAGGGCCGTTCGGCATGGCTGACTTTCTTCCAGGCCGCGCCAATGTCGTAGCCGCCGGCCGCCTGGATGCGGTAGTCGGGGGCGTTCTCGCTGTTCCTGTCGTTCGGGACGAACTTGACCTTGACGTTGAGCGTCAGGGTGCGGATTGTGCCGGTGAAGCCGTCGTTCTGAGCCCTGAGTTCATCGCCCGCGACGGTCAGGAGCGCGCGGACGGGGCCGTCAAGGAGGCAAGCGCTGGGTGGGTGCGGACCGCAGGCGCAGCCGAGGACACGGCCCGGCGCGCCTTGACGGCTCAAGGCCGCGGGCTACAGTCGCGACAAGGTGATGAAGTCAGGGAAAGGCGGATCGACAGGCCACGGCCGCAGCGTTGGCGCAGACGCCACGCAAGCGCAGCGCGCAGGCCCTGCGTAGCCGGGCCGAAGGCATCAGCCGAACGCAGTAAGGGAACGATGGAAGCCCGAATGGGGCGAGACTCGCGCAGCGTGGCTCGATGCACAGCACGACAGCGCGACGGGCCATTGACCGGGATGCCCAAAAACACAGGTACCTGAGGGCAGGCCGAACAACAGGCCCTGGGGTACCGACAAGCGCAACTCGGCTCATTACGCTGCCAAGCATCCTCACCACTCAGAGACGACCCATGCGTACCGCACCAACCCTATCCCCGCAGCAAACCTGCGAGAACATCCTGATCGACGATAAAACCTACAACGTCGAGCACAACATCCTGTCCAGCGAAAACGCCATCATCGATCGCCTGCTCGCGCGACGCCTCGAACTGAATGAAGCCTACGGTGAGCTGTACGACAAACTGCACCTGCATCCTCGGGCACTCTCGGTATTCCTGAGCCTCTTGCTCAGTACCGCAGCATTCTGGGCCCCAGAGAAGATCGCCAGGGCTCGTGCTCAACGGGACGAACTTGTCGACACCAACCAGCAGATTGCACAGAAAGCCGAGGAGCTGGCCCAACTGCTGGAGCACCGCTCCAACCTGCACAACACATCGGGTTTCAGCAGTGACACTCACTACCATATTTGCGACGTAATTGAGGATGCAGCGAAGGATCACTACCTTTTTAACGCCTATGTGAGAGAGCGCCTGAACACCGTTCGCAACCAGTTCGAATGGAAGTACTGGCCCACCGTGGAACAGTTCGTTCGAGCGCTGGGCAGAGATGCCAACGGCGCCAAACTGGAGGCCACAGACCCGCTGACTCGAGTCGCAACCGCAGCCACACGTCACTCGCCTGCGGACTTCTTCAAGGCACTCTTCGCCGCCATCGAGGAGAACAGCGAGCCGAACGGTGGGCCGCTACCCGAAGGCTTCAAGCTCAGCGATGCCACGCTGGCCTCGCTGGTGAACTGTGCATTGGATCTGAGCCCTGACGAACTGAAAGACAGCGCCTACGTGAAGCGACTGCGACAACGCGAACGCAATAGCGACAAGTGATGCACGGCCAGCAGGCAGGGCGCAGCAAAAAAGGGGGCCGAAGCCCCCTGCTGTCAGAGTAACCCCTGTTCGGCAAATGATGCAGTCGCCTCGCCACCCACGATGACGTGATCCAGCGTGCGCACATCCACCAGTGCCAGAGCCTCCTTGAGGCGCTGGGTCAGCACCTTGTCTGCCTGGCTTGGCTCTGGATTTCCGCTCGGATGGTTGTGCGAGAAAATCACCGCCGCTGCGTTGACGCGCAATGCCTCCTTCACCACTTCCCGTGGATACACCGCCGCCGCATCGATGGTGCCACGAAACAACTCCACATACTCAAGCAGCCGATGCTGGCTGTCGAGGAATAGCGCCGCGAACACCTCGTGCTCGAAACCAGCCAGTTTGGTGCGCAGGTAGTCCTTGACCAGCTCCGGCGACGTGAACAACGCTCCACGTTGGTATTTCTGGTCGATCACCTGACGCGCCATGTTCAGGATCTGATCTGCAGACGCAGGCAGGTAGCGCCCCTGTGCATCACGCACCAGCAGCATGGCATCGAACGAGGAAAAGGAAAGTTGCGACATGGTCGTGCTCCGGTTGCTCGGGCGGAATTGCCCGGAACCGGCGCCAGCACGGCGCAGCGCAGCTGTCAGGGGTCACCGACGGCCGCCAGGACGCCAGCGTGCAAGGCACGCGCAGCCCTTGACGGCGAGAACGCCGTGATACGGTGAAGGGAACAGCAAGACCGCCCCACTCCACCCATGCCACGGATTGGCAAGCGGAGCGCGCAGGCCCTCATGGGCCGGAGGCGTCAGGGATCAAGGTCATGACTCGGCACGAGGCACGGGGCGTAGCCTGCGAGCCCGACGTGGAACGCCGGGTACTCTAGCTAATGGCAAAATACGAGCTCGCAGCCTTAGGCCAAGCAGAGTAAATGAGCAAGACTCATCGGTGATGGATGAGTATTAGCCTGCTAGCTCTACACTGCAGTTCGCTGTTGATTGGCAGAAACAGCCAATTGCGGTCAGTAGGCCAGCAAATAAATCTGTTCACTTTTTGTACTGACTGGTGCTGGAGGTCGAAGTAAATCATTTGATTTGGTATAGGCTTGGGATACACAATCCAAAATGCGATTCGGCGTGCCTTGCCAAGGCTCAAATAAAAAACAGTAAAGATCGGGGGCGATTAAGTTATGGCGGAGGTGTTTGGCTCTATTCCAGAATGCGAAATAAAACTTGCTGAGAAAATTTTTCGCGATGGCGAACAAAGAGGGATTTAAACTCTGCCTCGACAAATTGCAATGATGTCAGAGAAATATAAAGAACAATGATTTTAGTGTCGCTCTATCAATAGCTTATCCAAGGAGGAAACATGGCAGTTCCCGCACACCACAGGGGTCGCAGTGCATATCATTTCACATCGATAGAGAATCTAGAGTCAATAATTGATCACGGTATTTTTTCGACCAATCAGAAAATTGCTCGCGGTATCCTGCATGTTAACGTTGCTGAGGAAGGCATACAGAGGCGTCGGGCGCTGATGCAAGTGCCTGGAGCCAACGGTCGGTGTGTTCATGATTTTGTTCCATTCTATTTCGCAAAGAAAACGCCTATGCAACTGGCGGTGTTGCATAAAAAAAACGTAGATCAGCAATTTATTATCTACCTCTCCGTTTCGGTTTTGCTGATGGAGACAAGACCTGGGGCCTATTACACAAGCGCGTCCGCAAATACGGAAATCCCCCCAACTTTCTTTGCTGGAAATTATCAGTCTGATCAGCTCGATCAACTAGATTGGCCAACTATTGATAACGGTCGATGGGGATATGACGACGATGATCAGAAGCACCGTAAAATGGCGGAACTTTTGTTACCAGATCATGTTCCATTGTGCGAAATTAATCAAATAGTTACGTTTAATCGCAGCGTGTCTGACTGTGTCAGGCAAATTTTTCAGAGCAAAGGGGTTATTCCGCCGAGCGTGGTTGAGGCGGGATGGGAGCATTATTATCTAGAGCCTGGAAATTGGAGTGCTTCTTTGGTTACAGGGCCTTTTTTTCTGAAGCGCTTTGTGGATGAAGCTGTTTCTCATGTAATCTCTTTTCAGCGTCAGGTGATGCCGAAATTCCGGACCCTAAGTGACGCCTTGCATGCTATTCGCGCTAACTTATCGGCCATCAGAGAGTTAGAGGATATCGATGGTCTAGGTGCTAACTACGGGCCGCATAACGAAGATGTTGGCGCTCATTCTCGACGCGTTGCGGGGCTGGTGCTGAACTCACCTGAATATAATCAGTTGGATCCTATCCATCGTGAAGTTTTGGAGCTTTCTGCTTATCTTCATGACATAGGCAAAGGGCCGAAAACACGCTGGCCCAATAGCTTTATGAATAAGGCAGACGAGGAACACCCAAAAAAATCCCTGCCCATGTTGAAGAGAATTCTGACAGAGGATTTGCCCATTCTGCCGCCAGATATAGTTCGAAAAATTATAACCCTGGTGACCTATGACGACCTACTGGGTGAGATCGTTGCTAAAGGCCGGAACAAAAGTCAGTTGTTCGATATAATTACTTGCCCTGAAGATATCAATATGTTGGTGGCTTTGAGCAAGGCTGATATTGGTGCAATAAATCAGTTTTGGCTGATGCAAGTCTCTGCTGGAATAGACAACCTCAGAGCTGAGTCACTCCAAAAATTGCAAGGTGGCAACTAATGATAGAGTTTGTTACTGGAGATTTTTTCGATTTTGATGCGGACATCATGATCAATACAGTCAACTGTGTTGGTGTGATGGGCGCAGGTGTGGCACTCGCATTTAAGAAAAGATTTCCTGAAATGTTTGATGATTATGCTGAGAAGTGTCGCTTGGGCATCATTCGCCCCGGACTGCCCTCCGTTTGGTTGCAAAAGGATATGATCTCAAAAGACATCGAGATCATAAATTTCCCGACTAAAAAGCATTGGAAAAAACCATCTGAATATCATTATATCGATGATGGGTTGGAATGGCTTTCTAAGTATCTTGAAGATAAAAGTGGGAAAATAGTAACTCTCCCGGCCTTAGGCTGTGGCCATGGTGGTTTGGACTGGGGCAGGGTCCGATCCATGATTGCTGAGAAGCTAAAAAACTCTCCTGCGCATATATACGTCTTTGAACCTTTCGACTCAGTGAAGGCGGGCGATGTCAAGGCTTCAGAGCCAGACTATGAGCAACTGCTTGGCTCGGTGGGGGCTGGGGTTGTTAAATATGAGTCAGACTCATACCCGGAAAAATTACGCAGCTATACTAAGAAAAACGTTTATTACTATCCAAAGCAGCAAAAAAAAATTGGATACGATTATTCAATGGTGTGCAGCAGCACGCCTGGCTCTAGCGAAATAAATGCTATACGGAAATTTGTTGATTTTTGCGTCATCGAGAGGCGGAGTATTTTGTTGGGAGGGACAGCCTTTGAAAAAAAACTCGCACTTGAACTTTCGGCAAAAGGTCTAATTTGCGGCTGCGTTCTACCATCCGGAATTTACGAGTCCATAAAAAAAGTATCGTCATCGCCGCGAAAAGAAAAACCTAATCTTCTTTCGATAGGCAATCCAGTAGTTGCCTTCGACAAGAAAGAATTCATGCCTTCTGTTTTTGCGAGAATGTATCTTTCTGAGAAAGTGGTATTTTTTTCTGGAAAGCTTGCTTGGTTGGAGAGATATAAGAGTCAACTCAAGCGAATATCTATAGATGCGTATTATTGCGTTTCTGAAATCAGCTCTCCAGAGGATATGAAGGCAATATCAAGCATAGGGGCAAAAGGATTTGACTTGGATGTCCACTTAAAAAGCTTTTTCGCGGATGATACTCACAAGTCTGATGCGGCTAGGGGGTAGGTGATCAGGCTCTTGCTTGATCTTAACTTATCTAAATTAGAGCTATGGCATAGCTCATTGCATTTAATGGCTTGTGATGTGTAATCATTTTATTTAAGAGTTTTATTTTTGACAGAAATAGAGCACTGGTAAAAAGGCAGATTTATTTACTGGTCTACTGTCCGCTAATCCCTGGAACTGCTGAGGATCTTCCCGCTATAACCCTCTGACGTTGAAAGCTGCAGCACGGTAGCCATCAGTCAAACACTCCCTGAATTTCGTCCAACGTCGGCATGGCCGCAGGCACCAGCGCGAACTCACAGCCCAGGGCTCCCAGTAGTCGCGCATAGGCCGTCATACCCACCGTCAAGTCTCCCCTCTCGATGGCGATGACCTTCTGCCGGGTGATGCCTGCCAAGGCAGCCAGCTTGGCCTGTGTTAGACCGCGATTCAGGCGGCGCTGCCGGATCTGCTCGCCAAGGCGCCTCGTGATAAGGGAATAATCCATGTTCTGTATACGTAACAAATTAGATTAAATGTAACGTATACGTAACCTATGGAAAAATCAAAGCGGATTAGAGCAGCCATGCTCGAGAATCAAAGCCAGCCTGCACTTCTGCCTCACCGCTCTTCTGGTCCTCGCCATTTCATCAACACGCCAAGCGTATCCATCTTCCCAACAAGCTCCGTGGCAATGGCCAGGCGCCCCAGCAATACCTCCCTCTCCTCGCTTGTTCTCGACAAGGCTTCGTCCTCGGCCTCGCGGAAGAATGCTTGTATCCGCCGCACGTCATCCCAGGCACGAATGGCATCAAGCAGCTCTTGCCGGGCTTCGGCCCTAGCTTTTTCCTGGCGCTCCCGCTCCCACCGCTCCTCCAGTCGCCGCCGCTCTTCCTCCCATTCCCGCCTTCGGATCTCAGCCTGGCGCTCACCCTCCTCGACTAGGCCAGCAATAGTGGTAGCCGCCTTTGCCAGGTAGTCGACTATTTCGTCCAGTTGCCCCCGAAGTTCGCGCACCTTGGCCTCTGGCCAGCGCTGCACCCAATCTGCGACTGGGTACGGACTGAATGCCTGAAGACACAGCCGTCCGGTAGCGAAATGCTTCTGCGTGGTCCAGCTCCAACTGGGCATCGGACGACGTCGCTCGGCAGCCGGCAGCTTGCCAAGAGGGATATACTCCCCATCGACGTACCGCGCCTCCAGCTCCTCGGTCATCTCGAAAAGGGTCAGGCCGATAGCGACGGAGCCCACGAAGACAACAGTCGCCTTGGAGGGATGCCAAAGGCTCGGATAACGATTATTAACCGTCTTTCCAGGCTTTTCTCTTTCCTCCACGGGAGCGCGGGAATAGGTACGATCGCTCGGCGCCAGCATGACCCGGTAACCAGCAACTTCCAGCCTGAGGAAAAGGGCATTGGCCGTATCCAGCGCATCGTCGAGCATCGGCTCCGAGACAACTACATCCACCAGGCGCCTCTGCGACGGCTTCAGGTAGCCGCTGTCGATTACCTTTCCCTTGGTAAAAAGGTCTCGTACACCGCTGACCAGGGTATGGCGGGCTGAGCGAGAAATACGTGGCCGCGGACGGGCAACCTGGCGCTCCGGCGGTTTGGGAAGCGGATACCTGGCCGGCCCCGGGGCATCGCCTCTTCGCCATATCAAATGGTCTCCCGGGCGTGCGTCAGGCAAGGGTACCTGGGGACTTGGCTTGCCATGCTCGAGCTTGGTCCAGTGGCCGCGCGGCGGGCGCGGCACGTTCATGGAGGTGCAGACCCTCGCCATGAAGCTCGACGAAACCCCATAGCGCTCCGCCACCCTGATCATCGGATGACGCCACACCTCATCGTAGAGTGCCTCCCGGGACACCTGCCCAGGCGGATCCTCGCGATCAGTGGCATCTAGCAGAACTGAATTCACCCACTATCCTCCTGTCGCTCATCGTCAAGATTCGTCACCTCCCGCATCGCCTGGCCGCTCTTGGCTGCACCTTCGCCTGAACATGCAGCAACCCGCCACAGCGGGTTGCCCCTTCAATTGGTCTGTCTTGAACATGACACCCTCATGCCAGGAGGCAGATGCCATGTCAGACGCCAGCAGGAAACCCCTGCCCAACCGACTTTCTTGCCCACCACGCGTTATCCGGGCCGGGGCGGCTCCCGCTTATCTTGGGATGTGCAGGGATGAGTTCAACAAGACCGTACGTCCCTATGTCCGCGAATTTCGCATAGGCCGGCAAGGCATCGGCTTTGATCGCGAGGAGCTGGACGCCTGGGCAGATGACTACATCGAACGAACGGTTATTGAAAAGAATGGTGCCCAGGGACAAGATCGATTCCGCAGCGAGCGCCAAGGAGAAAAACCATGGCGCGAAAAACCATCACTGGCCTCTACGAGAGAAACGGAATCTGGCACGTCGACAAGGTCGTCAGAGGTCAGCGACTTCAAGAAAGCACTGGCACAAGCAACCGGGAGGAAGCAGAACAGTACCTGATACACCGGCTCGAGAAGCTCCGACAGGAGAAGGTCTACGGTATTCGCCGAGTCAGGAGCTGGCGCGAAGCCGCGACCCGCTACCTGATGGAGTATAAGGACATGCCGTCGATCGGTCTGGCCGCCATCTACCTCGAGCAGTTGGATCCCTACATCGGCGACCTACCGCTCACGCACGTCGATGACGAGTCGCTTGCCCCGTACATCAGGGACAAGCTGAAGCCGAGCAGGACATCGACCGGCAAGGTGAAGCCTGGTGTAACCCCAAGGACGGTGAACATCGCCCTGGAGAAGGTCATCCGCATTCTCAACCTATGCGCCCGGAAATGGCGTGACGAAGAGAAACGGCCCTGGCTGGACACGGTACCGATGATCAGCAAGCTGGACGAGAAGCGATCGAGGCGAACGCCCTACCCACTTTCGTGGGAAGAGCAATCGCTGCTGTTCTCGGAACTGCCAGACCACCTGCGCCGAATGGCGCTTTACAAGGTCAACTGCGGCTCCCGGGAGCAAGAAGTGGTCAAGCTGAGGTGGGACTGGGAGATCCCGGTGCCAGAGCTCGACACTAGCGTGTTCCTGATTCCTTCGGATTTTGGAGGCAGGGACAAAGGATCGGGTGTGAAGAACGGAGAGGAACGGCTGGTCGTGCTGAACGCGGTGGCCAAATCGGTCATCGAGGGACAGCGTGGCCTGGATCCGGTCTGGGTATTCCCGTATGGGATGCCCGACAGGAACGGCAAGGCGACACCGGTTCATCGGATGAACGATAGCGCCTGGAAGAAGGCCCGGATCCGGGCGGCGAAGAAGTACCAGGAACGCTTCCTGCGACCGGCACCGAAGGGGTTTGCCTCGATCCGCATCCACGACCTGAAGCACACCTTCGGGAGAAGACTCCGGGCAGCCGGTGTAACCGAGGAAGACAGACGGGCCCTGCTGGGCCACAAGAACGGCAGCATCACCAGTCACTACTCGGCGGCGGAGCTGGGAAAACTGATCGATGAGGCCAACAAGATATCGGCGACGGACTCGCGAGGACCGGCGCTGACGATACTGAGGAGGAAGGCAGGATGAAAAGTCCCGCAAAAGTCCCTGAAACGAAAAAGGCCAGCTCATCTCTGAACTGGCCTAAGTCGTGGAGTTATTTGGTCGGGACGGAGTGATTCGAACACTCGACCCCTTGCACCCCATGCAAGTGCGCTACCAGGCTGCGCTACGCCCCGACGTTGCTTCCAAGTTCCCTCAGAAGCGGATCGCACTATACCCCAAGCATTTGCTTTGGAGAAGTGCTTTTTTCATTTTTTTCAGTTACTTGCGCAGCACATGCAGCACATCTTCCAATTCGGCGATCATCTGCCGGATCAGTTGCTTGTACTGGGTGGCGTCCTCGCGGGCTTCATCGCCGGTAAGGCGCTGACGGGCTCCACCGATGGTGAAGCCCTGGTCGTAGAGCAGCGCGCGGATCTGGCGAATCATGAGCACATCCTGGCGCTGATAGTAGCGCCGGTTGCCCCTTCGCTTGACCGGGTTGAGTTGCGGGAACTCCTGTTCCCAGTACCGCAGCACGTGCGGCTTAACCGCGCAAAGGTCACTGACTTCACCGATGGTGAAATAGCGCTTGCCCGGGATGGGGGGCAACTCGTCGTTATGACTTGGTTCCAGCATAAGCTTCAACCCTGGCCTTCAGTTTCTGCCCTGGACGAAAGGTGACGACGCGCCGGGCTGTGATCGGGATTTCCTCTCCCGTCTTCGGGTTGCGTCCGGGACGCTGGCGCTTGTCGCGCAGATCGAAGTTGCCGAAACCCGACAACTTCACCTGTTCGTTATGCTCCAGCGCCTGGCGGATCTCTTCAAAGAAGAGCTCCACCAGTTCCTTGGCTTCCCGCTTATTCAGGCCCAGCTCTTCGTACAGACGTTCAGCAATTTCAGCTTTCGTCAGAGCCCCCATACGCTACTTCCTTAACGTGGCGTTGAACCTTTGTTCCAGCGAGGCGACGATATTCTGCGTAGTCGCGTTCACCTCGTCATCATTAAGAGTGCGTGATGGATGCTGCCAGGTCAAGCCAACGGCCAAGCTTTTTCTAAGCGGATCAATGCCTTTACCGTGGTAGACGTCAAAGAGCCTGAGGTCCGTCAGCCATTCGCCCGCCGTTTCACGGATATTTGCCAGGACGAATTCGGCCGGGGTATCCAGATCGACGACCAGCGCGAGGTCACGGCGCACTTCGGGGAAGCGCGACAGTTCGCTGAATTTCGGCAGGCGACCCTTGGCAACCTCGGCCAGTACCAGCTCGAAGACGTAGACCGGGCAATCCAGGTCCAGCGCCTTGGCCAGCTCCGGGTGCAGGGCGCCCAGGTAGCCGACCAGCACGCCGTCGCGCTCGATCTTGGCGGTCTGGCCCGGGTGCAGTGCCGGGTGTTCCGCCGGGGAGAAGGTGAAGGCTTCGAGGGCGCCGGCATTACCCAGCAGCGCTTCGACGTCGGCTTTCACGTCGAAGAAGTCGACGTTCTCGCGGCCGTTGGCCCAACCTTCCGGCTGACGGGCACCGCAGACGACGCCGGCGAGCATGTTTTCCTGCACCAGACCTTCCAGCTGGCCGACGAAGCGCAGGCCGCTTTCGAACAAGCGCACGCGAGTCTGCTGGCGGTTGAGGTTGTGCTGCAGGGACTTCACCAGACCCGGCCAGAGCGAGGCGCGCATGGCGGCCATGTCGGCGGAGATCGGGTTGGCCAGCATCAGCGGCTCGACACCAGGGTGGAACAGCTGGAACAGCTTGGGATCGATGAAGCTGTAGGTGATGGCTTCCTGGTAGTCGCGCGCGACCAGCAGGCGGCGCAGTGCCGGCAGCTCCGCCTGGGACTCAGACTTGGTGTTCGGTGCCAGGCGAGCCTGCGGGTAGCGAACCGGCAGGCGATTGTAGCCGTACAGGCGGCCCAGCTCTTCAATCAGGTCGACTTCGATGGAGACATCGAAGCGATGGCTCGGCACACCCACGGTCCAGGCATCGGCACCGGCTTTCTGGACATCGAACTCCAGGGCAGTGAGCAGACGCTCGATCTCGGCGTTCTCCAGGGTCATGCCCAGCATCTGGGTGACGCGATCGGCACGCAGGGTGACCGGTGCGACCTTCGGCAGATCGGCTTCGCTGGCTTGCTCGACGATCGGGCCAGCTTCGCCGCCAACGATCTGCAGCAGCAGTTCTGTGGCGCGCTCCATGGCACGACGGGCCAACTGCGAATCCACGCCACGCTCGAAGCGGTGCGAGGCATCGGTGTGCAGGCCATAGGAACGGGCCTTGCCGGCCACGGCGATGTTGTCGAAGAAGGCGCTTTCGAGGAACAGGTCGCGGGTCTTGGCGCTGACGCCGCTGTGCTCGCCGCCCATCACGCCGGCAATGGCCAGGGCGCGTTCGTGGTCGGCGATCACCAGGGTATCGGCACGCAGGGTGACTTCCTGGCCATCGAGCAGAACGAGCTTTTCGCCCTCCTCCGCCATGCGCACGCGAATGCCGCCCTTGATCTCGTCGAGGTCGAAGGCGTGCATTGGCTGGCCCAGTTCGATCATCACGTAGTTGGTGATGTCGACGGCGGCATCGATGCTGCGGATGTCGGAACGGCGCAGGCGCTCGACCATCCAAAGGGGGGACGGCTTGCTCAGGTCGACGTTGCGGATAACGCGGCCGAGGTAGCGCGGGCAAGCCTTGGGCGCCAGCAGCTCGATGCTGCGAACCTCGTCGATGCGCGGGGCAACGGCATTGACCACCACCGGCTTGACCTCGGCGCTGTACAGCGCGCCGACTTCGCGAGCGAGGCCGGTCAGGGACAGGCAGTCGCCGCGGTTCGGGGTCAGGCCGATCTCGATGGAGGCGTCGTCCAGTTCGAGGTAGTCGCGCACGTTGGCGCCCACCGGCGCATCTGCGGCGAGCTCCATCAGGCCGGCGTTCTCTTCGCTGATTTCCAGCTCTTTGGCCGAGCAGAGCATGCCGTTGGATTCAACGCCGCGCAGCTTGGCTTTCTTGATCTTGAAGTCGCCCGGCAGTTCGGCGCCGATCATGGCGAAGGGGATCTTCAGGCCCGGGCGCACATTAGGCGCGCCACAGACGACCTGGAAGGTCTCCGAGCCGTTGCTGACCTGGCATACGCGCAACTTGTCGGCGTCCGGGTGCTGTTCGGTCGACAGCACTTCGCCTACGACCACACCGCTGAACTGGCCGGCAACCGGGATCACGGCGTCGACCTCGAGGCCGGCCATGGACAGACGAGCGACCAGCTCGTCACGGGATACCTGCGGATTTACCCAGCTCCGCAGCCACTGTTCACTGAATTTCATCCTGCTCTCCTAAATGCGTTGACGGTCGTGCGGGCTAGCGGAACTGGCCGAGGAACCGCAGATCGTTGTCGAAGAACAGGCGCAAGTCGTTCACGCCATAGCGCAGCATGGCCAGGCGCTCGATCCCCATGCCGAAGGCGAAGCCCTGGTATTTCTCGGGGTCGATGCCGGACATGCGCAGCACGTCGGGGTGGACCATGCCGCAACCCATGACTTCCAGCCAGCCGGTCTGCTTGCAGACGCGGCAACCCTTGCCGCTGCAGAGCACGCACTGGATGTCGACTTCCGCCGAAGGCTCGGTGAAGGGGAAGAAGGACGGACGGAAGCGGACGGAGAATTCCTTCTCGAAGAAGGCGCGGAGGAATTCCTCGATGGTGCCCTTGAGGTCAGCGAAGCTGACGTCTTCATCGACCAACAGACCTTCGACCTGGTGGAACATGGGCGAGTGGGTCAGGTCGGAGTCGCAGCGGTAGACGCGGCCCGGGCAGACAATGCGAATCGGCGGCTTCTGGTTTTCCATGGTGCGGACCTGTACCGGCGAGGTATGGGTGCGCAGCAGCATGTTCGCATTGAAGTAGAAGGTGTCGTGCATGGCACGAGCCGGGTGGTGGCCCGGAATGTTGAGCGCTTCGAAGTTGTGGTAATCGTCTTCGACTTCCGGCCCCTCGGCCACTTCATAGCCGATGCGGGTGAAGCACTGCTCGATGCGCTCTTTGGTGCGGGTGACCGGGTGCAGGCCGCCGGAGGACTGGCCACGGCCCGGGAGAGTCACGTCGATGCGCTCGGCAGCCAGCTTGGCGGCGAGGGCGGCGCCCTCAAGCTCAGCCTTGCGGGCGTTCAGCACATCCTGAACCTTTTCCTTGGCGACGTTGATCAGCGCACCGACCTTGGGGCGCTCTTCGGCCGGCAGGTCGCCCAGGGTCTTCATGACCTGGGTCAGCTCGCCTTTCTTGCCGAGGTAGTGAACCCGGATCTGCTCCAGGGCGTTGACGTCTTCGGTGTTCCGCACGGCGTCCAGGGCCTGCGAGACCAGCGCGTCCAGGTTTTCCATGTACCAACTCCAGATACAAAATAGGGGAAGAGCGGTAAGGCTCTTCCCCTATCGGTGACGTTACGTCCGGACCGAGATCCGGTAACTGTCGTGGGGCTTAAGCCAGGCTGGCCTTCGCTTTCTCGACAATCGCGGTAAACGCCGCTTTTTCGTTCACAGCCAGATCGGCCAGGACCTTACGGTCGATCTCGATGGCCGCCTTTTTCAGGCCAGCGATCAGACGGCTGTAGGACAGACCGTTCTGACGAGCACCAGCGTTGATACGGGCGATCCACAGGGCGCGGAACTGACGCTTGCGCTGACGACGGTCACGGTAGGCGTATTGGCCGGCCTTGATTACCGCCTGTTTGGCAACACGGAACACGCGCGAACGCGCGCCGTAGTAGCCTTTTGCGAGCTTCAGAATCTTTTTGTGACGACGACGGGCAATCACGCCACGCTTAACACGAGCCATTTATTTATCCTCTACCAGAAATCAACGCAGACGCAGGGAGCGCGCTACACGGCGAACGTCGGAAGCAGCGAGCATCGAAGTGCCGCGCAGCTGACGCTTACGCTTGGTGGTCATTTTGGTCAGGATGTGGCTCTTGAAAGCGTGCTTGTGCTTGATGCCACCAGCAGTCACTTTGAAGCGCTTTTTGGCGCCACTCTTGGTTTTCATCTTTGGCATGTTTGGTACTCCGCATTCGTTAACAACTGATAACCATCAGGCCTGCCAGTGCCCGGGAGGTTATTTACGCTTCTTGGGAGCGATGACCATCATCAGCTGGCGTCCTTCCAGCTTAGGATGCTGTTCCACGGTGCCGACTTCGGCGAGGTCGGTTTCGACTCGCTTCAGCAGCTCCATGCCCAGCTCCTGGTGGGCCATCTCACGACCACGGAATCGAAGCGATACCTTGGCCTTGTCCCCTTCATTAAGGAAACGTACCAGGTTGCGTAGTTTTACCTGGTAATCCCCTTCTTCCGTCCCTGGACGAAACTTGATTTCTTTGATCTGTTGCTGGTGCTGGTTCTTCTTCGCAGCAGCGGCTTGCTTCTTCTTCTCGAAGAGGTGCTTGCCGTAGTCCATGATGCGGCAGACAGGGGGCACCGCATCAGCAGAAATTTCCACCAGGTCCAGCTTGGCTTCGTCAGCCAGACGGAGAGCCTCATCGAGGGAGACCACACCAATCTGCTGACCGTCAGCACCAATCAGGCGAACCTCACGGGCGGTGATGTTCTCGTTGATCGGCGGTTTCGGGACAGCCCGCTTATCCTGTCTCATTTCACGCTTAATAATGATTACTCCGAGTCTTGGCGACCACGCCGGGAAACCGCCTGAGCGAGCAGCTCAGCGAACTGGGCGACCGGCATCGAGCCGAGGTCTGCCCCTTCGCGCGTACGTACGGCGACGGCCTGCGATTCAACTTCTCTATCGCCGATAACCAGCAGATAGGGAACCTTGAGCAAAGTATGCTCGCGGATTTTAAAGCCAATTTTCTCGTTTCTCAAGTCAGACTTGGCACGGAATCCGCTTTGCTCGAGCTGACGCACCACTTCTTCAGCCCATTCGCCCTGCTTGTCAGTGATATTCATCACTACTGCCTGGGTCGGTGCGAGCCACGCCGGGAACAGGCCGGCATAGTGCTCGATGAGCATGCCGATGAAGCGCTCGAAGGAGCCGAGGATCGCGCGGTGCAGCATGACCGGGCGGGTACGGCTGTTATCTTCGGCGATATAGCTGGCATCCAGACGCTCCGGCAGGTTCGGGTCGTACTGCAGGGTGCCGCACTGCCAGTTACGGCCGAGGCAGTCCTTCAGGGTGAACTCGATCTTCGGACCGTAGAAAGCCCCCTCCCCCGGCTGGTATTCCCACTCCAGGCCGGATTCGTTCAGAGCGTCGGCCAGCGCACTTTCGGCGCGGTCCCACAATTCTTCGGAACCGACTCGCTTGGCCGGACGAGTGGACAGCTTCATGGAAACATCGGTGAAGCCGAAGTCCGAGTAGACCTGCAGGGTCAGCTTGATGAAGTCGGCCGCTTCCTTCTTCACCTGTTCTTCGGTGCAGAAGATGTGGGCGTCGTCCTGGGTGAAGCCACGCACGCGCATGATGCCGTGCAGCGCGCCGGACGGCTCGTTGCGGTGGCAGGCACCGAACTCGGCGAGACGCAGCGGTAGGTCGCGGTAGGATTTCAGACCCTGATTGAATATCTGCACGTGACATGGGCAGTTCATCGGCTTGACCGCGAAGTCACGGCTTTCCGACGAAGTGGTGAACATGTTCTCGGCGTAGTTGGTCCAGTGGCCGGAGCGCTCCCAGAGGATGCGGTCGACGACCTGCGGGGTGCGGACTTCCACGTAGCCGTGGTCGCGCTGCACCTTGCGCATGTACTGCTCGAGCACCTGGTAAACGGTCCAGCCGTTCGGGTGCCAGAAGACCATGCCAGGAGCTTCTTCCTGGAGGTGGAAGAGGTCGAGCTGCTTGCCGATGCGACGGTGATCGCGCTTCTCGGCTTCCTCGATGCGCTGGATGTAGGCAGCCAGTTGCTTCTTGTCCGCCCAGGCGGTGCCGTAGACGCGCTGCAGTTGCTCGTTCTTCGAGTCGCCACGCCAGTAGGCACCGGAAATCTTGGTCAGCTTGAAGGCCTTCAGGAAGCGGGTGTTCGGCACGTGCGGGCCGCGGCACATGTCCACGTACTCCTCGTGGAAGTACAGGCCCATGGCCTTCTCGTCCGGCATGTCGTCGATGAGGCGCAGCTTGTATTCCTCACCACGAGCCTTGAAGGTCTCGATGACTTCGGCACGCGGCGTCATCTTCTTGATGACGTCGTAGTCCTTCTCGATCAGCTCGGCCATGCGCTTTTCGATCGCAGCCATGTCTTCCGGCGTGAAGGGGCGCTCGAAGGCGATGTCGTAATAGAAGCCTTCGTCGATCACCGGGCCGATAACCATCTTGGCGATCGGGTACAGCTGCTTGACCGCATGGCCCACCAGGTGAGCGCAGGAGTGGCGGATGATTTCCAGCCCATCCTCATCCTTCGGGGTAATGATCTGCAGGGTCGCATCGCTGTCGATGATGTCGCAGGCATCGACCAGTCGGCCGTTGACCTTGCCGGCCAGGGTGGCTTTCGCCAGTCCCGCGCCAATGGATTGCGCCACCTCGGTCACACTGACCGGATGATCGAAGGAACGCTGACTACCGTCGGGAAGAGTAATGATGGGCATGGCGCCTCCTCTCCTAGTGGTGACCCCTACGAAAGGCCACATGGGTTGGGATGTGCCAGTAAGCGTCGCCCGCCGGGTAAGCCTGCCTCACAGTGGCAGGCGCCTTGTCGGCACCCTGCGCATTCGCGCGCGGACGTAGATCACTGGAAGAAATCGAAAACCTGCCCGCAAACGATAGCGGGCAAGGCGTGGGATGTTACTGCAAGTTAAGGAAGCTGACGAGCGGCAAGCCTGACTTCGCTCAGTACTGCTCGACAAATTCCAGCACGCTGCGATTGAACGACGCAGGGCGGATCACATTCATGCCGTGGGACGCACCAGGAATCGTCACCGAGCGCGCACCCACCAGTGTCGATTGCAATGCCTGGATGATTCGCGGAAACGGCTCCGGACTTTTTGCCCCGCCGATCAGCAATACCGGCAACTGCAATTGCAGGATCTGCTCATGCTTTATAGGCACGGGATGATCGGCGACCTGCCCAACCAATGTCATGGCATTAGCTGTCGCCATTTCGCGGAATTGCCGGGAAGACCGCGACCAGACTCCCGCACCACTGACAGTATCGACAAAGAGTTGCAGCCCCTCTTCCACCGCCCCCGCTCGAATCATCTCCAGCGCCTGCTGACGAAACTGATTACGCGCCACGGGAGATACTGGCGCCTCGATATTTACCCCCGCGAAAACATCATCGGCAAAGTCCCCGCCGGGATCGGCGAGCGTCAACGAGAGCAATTTCTGCGGAGCCGCCAGCGCCACACGCAGACAGATATTACCGCCCCGCGAATGCCCCAGCAGGTGAACCGGACCGGGCAACTGATCGAGCAACGCCAACAGATCATCGACATGCTGCTGCGTTGTAAAACCCGGCCCCGCGCCATCCCACTGCTCGGGAAAATAGTGGCGCAGGCTGGGCACCAACACACGATAACGGGCAGACAACGCCTGAACCTGCCCCTGCCAGTAGCGGTAGTCACAGAGTGACCCATGCACAAGCAGCAGCGGCACGCCCTGCCCGGCAACCTGGCACGTCAGTTCATAATCATTGACCCGGTATTGCACTATCTCGTTATTCATCCAGCACTCGCACGCAACGCACCACAATAAAGCACACAGATTTCGCAGGGGTTATTGATCGACGAAAAATACCGCCACACCCTTTAGCCTGGGCATTATCCCTCATTGATCAATTAATCGACCAACCCTTCATGCGCCCTTAACATTTAAAGCGTGCCTCCCAATCGCAACAATTCATATATTCAGTTGACGCGAACAATCACAAGAACACAGAATCGCGCCGTACTAATCACCCTGCATACGGGAGCACCCAGATGTCCAAACTTGCGGAATTCCGCGAAGCCGAGCGCAAACTCCAGGAACAACTCGCCCTGCTCGAGAAACTCAAGAGCGATGGCGGCCTGAAGAAAGAACTGGAGTTCAAGGATCAACTGCAAGCCTTGATGGACCAGTACGGCATGAACCTGCGCAACGTCATCAACATTCTCGACCCGCAGAATTCCACCGAGCCGGCTGCCGCACAACAGCCGCGCCGCACCCGCCAACTGAAGGTCTACAAGAACCCGCACAACGGCGAGACCATCGAGACCAAGGGCGGCAACCACAAGACCCTGAAAGCCTGGAAACAACAATACGGTGGCGACACCGTGGAATCCTGGCTGCAGTAATGCTGATGTTCCGCGGAGCGCTCCCGCTCCGCGGAATCTCTCCCTCGCTCGGCGACTTCTGACAGACGGCTGTATAAAAACTAGCCATCGTTAGAAGAAATCCTTATACTGGCTGACAGCGAGCACCAAACCCAAGGTCGCCCCTCCCAGCACTCCCTACCTGATCCAGGGCAGAAGCTGGGCTCTACAGGGCCACGGCCAGCGCATCCTCCGCATCGATTCCAGAGCACGCCAACCGCGCCAGGAACATTTGCCCGAGCGATCAGCGCCCCACGTCAGATCCTCTGCTTTCACCCAACATCGCAGCCTGACGCGAACAGACCCTCAAGTTTCCAATCGCTGCCATATTCCGGTCATACGTTTTCTGCATTCTCAGATCGCACCCGGAGCTTTTGACGATTTCGACGGTCATAGGACCGTTACCTATTTGGAAAGACAAGACAATGAAAACCTCCCTGCAAATCCAGGAGGCGATTCGCACCCTCTCGGCGGCTTTCGCCCCTCTGAACTGCGTCATCCAGGCCAAGCGCAAGCACGGCTTCAGCTTCACCCTGGTGAACGAGCATGGCATCGCCAAGCACACCGAACGCCTCTACCCTCAGCAGTACCAGGGCGAGGCACCGCTGAGCGCGGTGATTCAGCGAGTGCAAGCCACTATCGCTGCCTGAGCCTGAAAACGAAAAAAAAAAGCCCCGCATGAGCGGGGCTTTTGCTTTTCTGCCTCTCCTATAGAGGCAGCACCTCAATTCAGACTGATGCCCGCCTTCACCGCTTCGATCTCCGCCATCAGTGCCGCATAGCGCTCCGATGGTGCCGCATAGGTCAGCGAGTACGCCGCCCCATCACCCAATGCGACCTGAACGGTCTGCTTGAGCACCTCGGTGCCGTTCTGGCTGATACCGCAATGCACTTCCAGCCCCGCGAGCCCACCCAGCTTTGCATCCAGAGGCTTGCTGCACGCTGCCTGGAACCCCTGGCGCATGAAGTCCTTCTGGAGCGCCTTGCGCATCTCGACGATAACATTCTCGACACTGACCTGGGCGGCAGAGCCAAGTCGACTGCGGGTAACCTCCATGATCAGGTCCTGGGAGCCATCCTCCGCCATGCGCACCCCACGCTGACGAACCACGGGCGCATCAGCTGCCGCATCCATTGGCGAGCGCGAAACTTCCCAACCCTGCGGCCAGATCACCTGCATTTCCGCCAACGCCGGTAGCGGCACCCACAACACGCTGAGCAACAACCAGGATCGCAGACCGCTCATCACCACCTCCGGGCACACCTCAACGGACACCATAGCAGGCTCCCCTGTCATTTCGCGGGCCAGCCGCCCTTCGGAGAACCAACGGAAGGGCGACCCTACCGAACCGCCCATCCAGCGCCAAGTGCCACTGACGACACCTGACGAGCCAACCACTGGAAGGACGCCAGGCCGGAGCTACAGTCCACAGTGCAGCCGAAGGACCGGCCAGCTCGCAATCCCCTGAGTTGCCGTCTTGAAGCCCCGCTCTCTCCAGGTGCGGGGCTTCTCGTTAGTGCCGCCGGCACAATCCCTTCCATCGCCGCCGGTCATGCATCGGCGCCGACACAATACTTACCTTGCCGATACCAAATTCTTCGAGACACCCGCGCCGCCTGCGGGTCTACTTTGCGCCGTTTTTTCCCGCCTCATGGTGTCTCGATGTTGTCCAAGCTGACCAAAGCCGCTCTGCTCACCACCTTAGTATTGCTCTCCGGCTGCTGGCCGTTCTTCCCACCCTTCGGCGGCCCGGGCGGCGGCCCAGGAGGCGGAAGCAACCATGGAGGTGGCGGTCACGGCGGCGGCCCCGGCTTTGAAAACCACCGATAAGACGACGCCCGATGCACAGCATCGGGCGTTTTTTGTTTACGACCCGCCCCGCCCGATCCCCCTGAAGATGAGCCCCGCCGGACGAGCAGAAGACCGCAGCAGACTCCATACTGACAGGCAGAACCAAATTGCAGGCTCAGTGAGGCCAAATGAACAAGCTCACAGCGATGCTCCTGCTCATGACCCTCGCCAGCAGCGCTCAAGCGTCTGACTTCTGCACCGGCATCGGCTTGTTTGCACGTGCGGGAGCGCTGTACCGAAACGAGGGGAAAACCGAACAGCAGGCCATCGCAGCCATTCACGAGGGTAGCGCCAAGCTTGACGCTGATACGCAGGTGATCGTCAGGTACTTCGTGCGCTTCGGCTACCACGGCAACCAGACTCCCGATCAGGCGTCCGCCAACGCCGAACAGAAGTGCCGACAGTACGAAGCCTCCAGCGAACGCAGGAACGCCATGAACTAGGGCCGGCACCTTTAACCCTCGCCCCACACTCCTACTGCCGAAGAGCAGCACGGGCACACACACGAACTGCACGCGAATGAATTCAGGCTCTCCATATAAGGAAGGCTTGCCGAGCAAACAGACACAAGCTCCGCCAGGCCGTGCCAACCCAAATCAGAAGCAGCAGGCGCGCCAAGCCGAAGCAACGGAGCATGCAGGCGCTTCCCGACTCAGAAAAGAAACGCGCAAAACAAAAAGGGCGACCCTTTCGGATCGCCCTTTCTGAAATCGCCGAAGCGATTATGTTTGGTAGGCACAATTGGACTCGAACCAACGACCCCCACCATGTCAAGGTGGTGCTCTAACCAACTGAGCTATGTGCCTGTCGTGTGGGGCGCATTCTACGCGATCGTTTTAGAGCGTCAAGCACTTTTTTCAGCTAAGCCACTGAAAAAGTGAATTTTTTTATGTTCGACCGTCCGTAAATTATTTTGCACGGGCACTAGCCGGTCTGATTCGACTCAGGTAGCATCCGCACATCTCGTAAAAAATAACAAACACAGGTGCATTATGCCGCACACCTCCTACCCCTCCTCCTATTACGCAGCTTCGGCCAACCCGGTCCCGGCCCGTCCTGAACTGCAAGGCGAGGTGGAAACCGATGTCTGCGTGATCGGCGCAGGCTACACCGGCCTGTCGACCGCCCTGTTCCTGCTGGAAAACGGTTTCAAGGTCACCGTACTGGAAGCCGCCAAGGTTGGCTTCGGTGCCTCGGGCCGCAACGGCGGTCAGATCGTCAACAGCTATAGCCGCGACATCGACGTCATCGAACGCACCGTCGGCGCCAAGCAGGCCAAACTGCTGGGCGACATGGCCTTCGAAGGCGGCCGAATCATTCGCGAGCGCATCGCCAAGTACAACATCCAGTGCGACCTGAAGGACGGTGGCGTGTTCGCTGCCCTCAGCGCCAAGCAGATGGGCCACCTGGAGTCGCAGAAGAAGCTGTGGGAGCGCTTCGGCCATACCCAGCTGGAACTGATGGACGCCAAGCGCATCCGTGAAGTCGTCGGCACCGACAGCTATGTCGGCGGCATGCTCGACATGAGCGGCGGCCACATCCACCCGCTGAACCTCGCCCTGGGCGAAGCCGCCGCCGTCGAGTCGCTCGGCGGCGTGATCCACGAGCAGTCCCCTGCCGTGAAGATTGACCGCGGCGCCAACCCGGTAGTGCACACCCCGAAGGGCCGCGTGAAGGCCAAGTTCATCGTGGTGGCCGGTAACGCCTACCTCGGCGGCCTGGTGCCGGAACTGGCTTCCAAGTCCATGCCGTGCGGTACCCAGGTGATCACCACCGAGCCGCTGAGCGCCGACCTGGCCAAGTCCCTGCTGCCGACCGACTACTGCGTCGAGGACTGCAACTACCTGCTCGACTACTACCGCCTGACCGGCGACAACCGCCTGATCTTCGGCGGTGGCGTGGTCTACGGTGCACGCGACCCGTCGAACATCGAAGCGATCATTCGTCCGAAGATGCTCAAGGTGTTCCCGCAGCTGAAGGACGTGAAGATCGATTTCGCCTGGACCGGCAACTTCCTGCTGACCCTCTCGCGCCTGCCGCAGGTTGGTCGCATCGGCGACAATATCTACTACTCCCAGGGCTGCTCGGGCCACGGTGTGACCTACACCCACCTCGCGGGCAAGCTGCTGGCCGAAGTGCTGCGCGGCCAGGCCGAGCGTTTCGACGCCTTCGCCACCCTGCCGCACTACCCCTTCCCGGGCGGCCGCATGTTCCAGGTTCCGTTCTCCGCGATCGGCGCCTGGTACTACACCATGCGCGACAAGCTGGGCATCTGACGCCTTGCTTCTCACCGCACGAAAAAACGGCGCCTCAGGGCGCCGTTTTTCTTTTCGGGGACTTCTCCGGTGGCGACGTATCGCTGCGCACCTGGGCATGGCTCATCAAAGCGAAGATCAGGCTGCCACCGACGATATTGCCCACCAGCGTCGGCAAGGCGAAATCGACGACGAACGCCGCCAGCCCCACTTCGCCGGCAAACATCAGGTAACCCACCTCGCAGGTGCCGACCACGATGTGGCTGAAGCTGCCCAACGCCATCAGGTAGGTAACCAGGAAGATGATCCACACCTTGGCGTTTTCCGCCGCCGGCACCAGCCAGACCATGGTGGCGATCATCCAGCCGGAAACGATGCCCTTGGAGAACATCTGCCAGTGGTCGTTCTCCATCACCTCGCGGCCTATGTCGAGGAAGGCCTGGTCGGCCTTCGTGTCGAAGATCGGCAGATGCAGCATGCCGTAGGCGAACAGCAGCGCGCCGACGACATTGCCCGCCAA
This sequence comes from Pseudomonas sp. PDM22, assembly GCF_014851965.1. NCBI lineage: Bacteria > Pseudomonadati > Pseudomonadota > Gammaproteobacteria > Pseudomonadales > Pseudomonadaceae > Pseudomonas > Pseudomonas sp. PDM22. Next base: position 1,056,347 of record NZ_JACVAR010000002.1, on the reverse strand, counting down.
GACCACCGACCACAGCCGCAGCAACTGGCCGAACTTTTCCAGCGTTGGTTCGCTCATCACCGGCAGCACTGCCGTCAGGGTGTTCTCGGTGAACAGCTGCTGGCGCGCGAGAATGATCGCCAGGAAGCCCACCGGATAACCCAGGCTGGTGGTGATCACCGCCATGTCGTGATCCGGCAGCCGAGCACGGAACAACCCCATGGCCATCAGCGACAGGCCGATGGTCAGCCCGGCCGCCAGCGCCGACCACCAGAGCGCCGCAAGGGTGCGGTCCAGTTCATGATTGCCCTGCAGGCGGATGACTTCATGCAGCACCAGCGCGCGGGGCGGCTGGCTTTTCTCGACCTTGCGGCGCTCCTCGGCGGAGAGATCGTCGGCCGTGTCACTTCCGGCTTTCGAGCTGCGGGAAGGATTGCGAGGCGCCGCCTTCTTGGCAGTCGACGCGCTCTCCTTGGCACGCGCGCCGCCGCGTGCCGGTGGTTTTTCGCTGGCCATGCCAAGCACCTCGCTGGGACATTGCAGGTTTAGGCTGTGCCCTTCCCGCTTCGGTTCCAGAAACCTTCGCGCCTCAGTTCGCCGGGCAGGCCGGAACCGCCTGGCAACTGCCACCTGCCGCGGCCGTACTGCCGATCTTCTGCGAGAAGCGCGCATCGTCCGGCGCCAGGTACCGCGCACAACTCGCCGCTGCGCCAGCCTGCTGCGGACAACCACGCTCGCCCAATACGTTGGCCAGATTGAACCAGCCCGCCGCAAACCCCGGCTTCGCGCCGACGCTGTGGCGCAGCGCATCCTCGGCATCGCCGAGATTTCCGTCGCTGTAGCGCGCATTGGCCAGGGCGAACCAGCCGAGCGACTCCTGCGGCCAGGCCCTGGTCGCGGTGCGGTAGGCCTGCTCCGCCAATGCCGGCTGACCGGTTTCCTCCAGATCGTGGGCCGCCCTCAACCAGGCCGTCGGCTCCGCCGTCGCCGGTAGCCGATCCGCCGGCACGGTCAGCACAGCCCAGCGCTGGCTGCGCTTCCAGGTCACGTCGAAGGCGGTGAAGTCGATCACCAGGCGCTCGGTGATGCCCGAGCGGAGGATCAGTTCGTGCCGATTGCGATCGAAGCCGACCACCACCGCGAAGTGCCAGACAGGCAGCCAGTCCAGCCCCTGATTCTGCAGGATCAGCACCGGATTGCCCGCCGCCACTTCGGTCAGGATGTTCTCCAGGCGCGGCTTGAGCGGATAGACCAGCATGCCCTTCTCCCGCGCCGCCGCTACCAGCTCCACCTGCAAGCTGCCCTCGCGTCCGGGGATGAACACCCGATCCTTCAGTTCGCGCGGCGTCACCCGCACGCCGCGCTGGTTAAGCATGGTCGCCAGCGCGGCCGGGCCGCACTGGAACTCCTGCTGCGGGAAGAACTGCACATCACTCAGTTCCACTCGCTCCGGCAACGCCTCCACGCTGGCTGGCAACGTCGGCGACTGCGCGCAGCCGCCGAGTGCCACGGCCGCCGCAAACGCGACGGCCATGGCCCAGCGTCTCAACGCTGGCACCTCACAAAGGTGAAGATGTGGGTGATACAGAGCAGGTCGGTGATCACGAAGATCAGCAGGAACAACAGGATGATGCCGATGATGCCGCCAGCGGGGGCCTCGTCCAGTTGCTGGTTGAACTGCGCCAGCTCTTCATTGGACAGGCTCTTGATGCGCTGCTCGACCTTGCTGCGCTCGACGCCCATGGACTGCAGTTTTTTCTGCACGCCCTGGTCATCGAGCATTTTCAATAACTGTTCGCGGTCGACCTGTTGCTGCTGTGCCTGCAGCACTTCGCCGGTGCCAACCATGGCGGCCTGAGCCAACGGGACTTCCGCAACGACACCCAACTGCGCGAACACCAGGACTGCTGCAAGGCTCTTTACCCGTCTTGTTATGGTCATTCTGGGTCACCTCATCATGGACTGCATGCACTGGGCAGGAGGTGCAGGCCGCTCGCACGCGAGACAACCGACCATGACGCTCCCGCCATATCGGCGGCAACCGCAGGGCCGCTATCTAGTGTGATGCCGGCTCAGGAAAAGAGTTCGAAGCGTATTTGGCGCCAGTCGGCGTCCAGATGCCCCAGGTAGAGGCAGGCATGGCCACGGGGAAAGAGGATGTGCTCCGGGCCGATGCCCGGACCTTCGAGACGCAGCAGGCGCCCCCAGGGATGGTGGCTGATGCGCCCGCGCACATCGTCGACCGTGCCGCCACGCCACCAGTGGATGGCGGCCTCGGCATCCTCGACGCCTTCGGGCTGCTCGATACGCACCGGCTCGTCGCGCCAGCCGATCACCCGCTGCGGGTCGAATCCGACCTGCTGGGCCAGCGGCAGCGGCGTGATCCACTGTGCGCCGTCACGCTCCTCGAGCGACACAGCCAGCGGGCACCACTGCGGCTGCTCCAGCGCCCAGAGCAGATCGCCGTCGATGGCCAGCGAGGGTTCGGGCTGTGCCTGGATGCGGAAACCGGGGCAGACCAGCGTGCCTTCGCGCAGGGGAATATGGAGCTCGCTCATGCACTCTCCTGCCGCAGGAGAGGTCCGACCTTGCGCTCCAGCAGGAGTACCAGCTCGGGCTGCAGATAGACGTAGTCGTCAGGGATATCCAGGCACACCAGACGCTTGCCGCGCATCGCCACGGGGAAGCGGCGCAGCAGTGCCTGCCGATGGCGGCGCTCCATGACGAAGACCAGGTCGGCCCACTCCAGTTGCTCGGCACTCAGCAGGACTTCCGCATCCGGCGCCAGCCCGGCGGAGTCGGTCTCGACCTCCGGCCAGCTGGCGAAGACGGTTTCGGCGGTGGGACTGCGCAGGCGATTGCGGCTGCAGATGAACAAAGCGCGGCGCACTTCATCCTCCCTACGGCTGGCGCGCAAACGGCAGCGGCGATTCTAGGGAAGAAGGCGGCTCACGGCGACTTCTGTTTCGCTTTCTGGCGCTCGAGGAAATCCACTTTCCACTGCTCGACGCCCAGGTGCTCGGAATCCAGGCTAGCCTCGACGCCGTACTTGGCCTTTAGCACGGCCACCTCCCTGGAATGGTCGACGAGGAAGCGGTCGAAGCGCTCGATCAGCTCGCCCTGCTTCACCGTGGACAGGTGGAAGGCGCTGCGCGCGTGTGGCAGTGAAGGATCGAACACCAGCGCCCCCGGCTTCGCACGGATGTTGTCCAGGTAGAAAGTGGCGACCACCACGTTGAAGTAGACGCCATCGGCCTGCTTCTTCAGCGCGGCATGGATCATCTGCTTGAGGTCGGCGCTGGGCGTGAGGGCAATCTGCCCGGCCTGCACCGACTGCTCGTAGCCACGCGGCGTCCAGCCGTCCACCAGCGCCAGCCGCTTCAAGGCGCCAACGCCTTGCCCCAGCCGCTCCGGCGCCACCAGCACGCCGTCGACGTACTCGGTCACCGGCTGGCTGTAGCGCAGGGTTTTCCCGGCTTTCTGCTCGGGCGCCCAGTTCGGGTTGTCCGGGTACTTGAGATCGATCTGGCCCGACAGCAGCGCCGGCAGCAACTCATCCACCGGCAGCGGGCGATATTCCAGTGTGATGCCGCTGGTACTGGCGAACAGGTCCAGCACCTCGCGGGCGAAGCCCTGGTAACTGCCCTGCGCATCGGTGCTGTAATGGGGGGCGAACGCCAGGTTCTCGACGCCGACGACGTAGGTCTGCGCCATGGCGGCACTTGAAACACCGCTGGAAAAAATGCTGGCGAGCGCGCAGCAGAATGCCTTGAGCTTCAAACGACTCTCCTTGTTGCCTGTTGTTTTTGTTCTGTCCGGCGGGCCGGGCGCCCGCCGTGGCGGACTCAGCCGCCGGTCATGCTCATGAAGCGCAGCACCTGCACCTGCTGGTCGGCTTCGAAATGATGGCGTTCGGGCTTGAGCTGCAGCGCCTGCATCAGCGCCTCGCGCAGGCGCGCGCCGTCGCCGGGGTGCTCGCGCAGCAGTTGGCGCAGGTCCAGCGCGCCCTCGTGACCCAGGCAGAGCACCAGCTTGCCTTCGGCGGTCACCCGCACCCGGTTGCAGTCGCCGCAGAAGTTGTGGCTGTGCGGGGAAATGAAGCCGATGCGGCTGGCGTAGCCGTCGATGCGGTAGTAACGCGACGGGCCGCCACTGCGCTCCGGCGTCGGCAACAGTTGCCAGCGCTCGGCGAGCTGCGCACGGACTTCGTCGCTGCTGCACAGAGTCTGCTTGCGCTCGTGGCTGCTGACGCTGCCCAGCGGCATCTCCTCGATGAAGCTGATGTCGATACCCTTCTCCAGGGCGAAGGCCACCAGGTCGCAGACTTCGTCGTCGTTGCGGCCCTTCTGCACCACGGCATTGAGCTTGATGCGCTCGAAGCCGGCCTCGCGGGCGGCGTCGATTCCGTCGAGCACCTGCTCCAGCTTGTCGGAGCGGGTGAAGGCGGCGAAGCGTTCGCGGCGCAGCGAGTCGAGGCTGATATTCAGCCGACGCACGCCGGCCGCGCGCAGCTCTGCTGCACGCTCGCGCAGTTGCGAGCCGTTGGTGGTGATGGAGAGATCGTCCAGCTCCGAACGTGCGCCCAGTCTTGCCAGCAGACCGGTCAGGCCCTTGCGCACCAGCGGCTCGCCGCCGGTGATGCGGATGCGCTTCACGCCCAGGCCGATGAAGGCGTCGGCGACGGCTTCGAGTTCCTCCAGGCTCAATACCTGGTCGCGCGGCAGGAACTGCATGTCTTCGCTCATGCAGTAGGTGCAGCGGAAGTCGCAGCGGTCGGTGACCGACAGGCGCAGGTAGGTGATGCGTCGACCGAAGGGGTCGACCAACTGGGAATCGGACATGGGGGGTTCCGGATGGCAGGTGCCGAACGAAAGTGCGCTAGAAATACCCTAGAACGCCGTCGCTGTACACACAAAACCGACCCGCGAGTCAGGAAATTGCACGCAAGTACCCGCAACGGGGCCGAGTTGAGGGGCTCAAGAACCCGGTGCTACCATGCCCGGCTCGGTGACAACAGCTATAACAGCAATAAAAGAAAAGAAGACCAGCCAATGACCAGCATCCGCGAGCGTAACCGTCGCCTCATCCTTCGCGCCGCCAGCGAAGAATTCGCCGAAAAGGGTTTCGCGGCGACCAAGACCAGCGACATCGCCGCTCGCGCCGGGCTGCCCAAGCCCAACGTCTACTACTACTTCCAGTCCAAGGAAAACCTCTACCGCTGCGTACTGGAAAGCGTGGTGGAGCCGCTGCTGCAGGCCTCCGCGCCGTTCCGCGAGGATGACGAACCGAGCGAGGCGCTGCGCGCCTACATCCGTTCCAAGGTGAAGATTTCCCAGGAGCTGCCGCACGCCTCCAAGGTGTTCGCCAGCGAGCTGATGCACGGTGCGCCGCACCTGCCCAGGGAATACCTGGATGAGTTGAACGCCCAGGCACAGCGCAACATCGCCTGCCTGCAGAGCTGGATCGACCGCGGCCTGCTGGCGCCGGTGGACCCGCATCACCTGCTGTTCACCATCTGGGCGGCGACCCAGACCTACGCCGACTTCGACTGGCAGATCTCCATGGTCACCGGCAAGACCAGCCTCAGCGAGGCAGACTTCGAAGCGGCCACCGAGACTATCACCCGCCTGGTGCTGCGCGGCACCGCGCCGGACAATGGCGCCGAACACAAGCCGCAGGGGCGTTTGCGGCCGTTGTCGATCTGACGGTTATCAACCGCTGCGGCATGGGTATCGCTTCGCTCCACCCATCCTACGGATGCCCCGGAAACGCGTAGGAGCGAGGCGCGCGATGAACCGCGCGCCCTGCCCTTCTTCGATCAGCCCGCGTCAGCGACCAGGCCCAGCGCCTGCACGCCACGGATCGCGCATTGCTCGTCGATGTCCGAGACGTCGCCGCTGATGCCGATGGCACCAATCACTTCATTGGCCGAATTGCGGATCAGCACGCCGCCGGGCGCGGGCACCACATTGCCTTGCGCCAGGGTGTTCACCGCGGCGATGAACGACGGCCGCTGCTGAGCGTCCGCCGCCAGCACGCGCGACGATTTGCCCAGCGCCACCGCGCCCCACGCCTTGCCGATGGCGATCTGCGGACGAAGCATGCTCGCGCCGTCCTCGCGCTGCAGGCTCAACAGGTGCCCGCCGGCATCCAGCACGGCGATGGTCAGCGGAGCGGTGGACAGCTCGCGGCTGGCGACCAGGGCGTGACGGGTGATGTCCAGTGCGGTTTCCAGACTCAGGGTGCTCATGAGGTTTTCCTCTTCAAGTTGATAAGGCGGTTCAAGGTCGACAAGCCGGGGCCACGCCATGCGCAGAGGTGAATGCTGCGCACACGCGTATCAGAAATCTGTACGCAATCTAGTAGCCGAAGGTCTCAACCAAAGCAACTGAAAAGGACAATTCACATCTATTTTTGTATACATTTTTTCAAACGACAGTTTGACCCAGCGTTCAGCTTTTTCTCGACCCCCCCGGAATACAAGGCCTACAGCGAAAAATGACCACTCAGTCCCTCGTATACAACCCGTCTTGACCTTCGTCGAATTGCCTGCCTAGAATCGCCTCAACTTTTGTACACAATCAGTATAAGAACCGAGGAACAAAATATGGCCAGAATGAGAGCAATCGAGGCTGCCGTACTCGTCATGCGTCGCGAAGGCGTGGATACCGCCTTCGGCGTACCGGGCGCCGCCATCAACCCCATGTATGCGGCCATGAAGAAACTCGGTGGCATCGATCACGTCCTGGCCCGCCACGTGGAAGGCGCCTCGCACATGGCCGAGGGCTACACCCGCACCAACGCCGGCAACATCGGCGTGTGCATCGGCACCTCCGGCCCCGCCGGCACCGACATGGTCACCGGCCTGTACTCGGCTTCCGCCGACTCCATCCCGATCCTCTGCATCACCGGCCAGGCTCCCCGTGCGCGTATGCACAAGGAAGACTTCCAGGCCGTGGACATTACCAGCATCGTCAAGCCGGTCACCAAGTGGGCAACCACCGTGCTGGAGCCGGGCCAGGTGCCCTATGCCTTCCAGAAGGCCTTCTTCGAAATGCGCAGCGGCCGTCCCGGCCCGGTGCTGATCGACCTGCCCTTCGACGTGCAGATGGCCGAGATCGAGTTCGACATCGACGCCTACGAACCGCTGCCGGTGAACAAGCCCAAGGCCACTCGTGCCCAGGCCGAGAAAGCCCTGGCCCTGTTCAATGACGCCGAGCGTCCGCTGATCTGCGCCGGCGGCGGCATCATCAACGCCGACGCTTCCGACAAGCTGGTGGAATTCGCCGAGCTGACCGGCGTGCCGGTCGTCCCGACCCTGATGGGCTGGGGCACCATCCCCGACGACCACCCGCTGATGGCCGGTATGTGCGGCCTGCAGACTTCGCACCGCTACGGCAACGCCACCGTCCTGGAATCGGACATGGTGCTGGGCATCGGCAACCGCTGGGCCAACCGTCACACCGGTTCGGTCGACGTCTATACCGCTGGCCGCAAGTTCGTCCATGTGGACATCGAGCCGACCCAGATCGGCCGTGTGTTCACCCCGGACTTAGGCATCGTTTCCGACGCCGGTTCCGCCCTCGACGTGTTCCTCGAAGTAGCCCGCGAGTGGAAAGCCGCCGGCAAGCTGAAGGACCGCAGCGCCTGGGTCGAAGCCTGCCGCGAACGCAAGCGCACGATGCAGCGCAAGACCCACTTCGACAACGTGCCGGTCAAGCCGCAGCGCGTCTACGAAGAGATGAACGAGTTCTTCGGCAAGGACACCTGCTACGTCAGCACCATCGGTCTGTCGCAGATCGCCGGCGCGCAGTTCCTGCACGTGTACAAGCCGCGCCACTGGATCAACTGCGGCCAGGCCGGCCCGCTGGGCTGGACCATTCCGGCAGCGCTGGGCGTGGTCAAGGCCGACCCGAGCCGTCAGGTCGTCGCACTGTCGGGCGACTATGACTTCCAGTTCATGATCGAAGAACTGGCCGCCGGTGCGCAGTTCAACCTGCCGTACATCCACGTGCTGGTGAACAACTCCTACCTCGGCCTGATCCGTCAGGCGCAGCGCGGCTTCGAGATCGACTACTGCGTGCAGCTGGCCTTCGACAACGTCAACGCTCCGGAGCTCAACGGCTACGGTGTGGACCACGTCGCGGTGGTGGAAGGTCTGGGTTGCAAGGCGATCCGCGTATTCGACCCGAACCAGATCGGCGCCGCCTTCGCCCAGGCTCGCGAGCTGATGCAGCAGCACCGTGTACCGGTGGTGGTCGAGGTCATCCTGGAGCGCGTCACCAACATCTCCATGGGTACCGAGATCAACGCGGTCAACGAGTTCGAAGAGCTGGCCCTGAAAGGCGTTGATGCGCCGACCGCCATCTCGCTGCTGGACTGATAGATCCGAACGACTCCTCCCTTCGGGGAGGAGCAGGGGGTGGATATTTCCTGGCGGAGAGTCCCCCACCCCCTGCTCTCTTTCATCAGGAAGCCGAGCGCCACGCACCACCCGTTTAACAGGAGTGACCCCATGCCCCGTTTCTGCGCCAACCTGTCCATGCTGTTCACCGAGGTGGACTTCCTCGACCGCTTCGAAGCCGCCGCGCGCGCCGGTTTCAGCGGTGTCGAGTACCTCTTTCCGTATGACGTCGAGGCCGAGGTGATCAAGGCCCGCCTGGACGCCAACAAGCTCGAACAAGTGCTGTTCAACCTGCCGGCCGGCGACTGGTCGAAAGGCGAGCGCGGCATCGCCTGCCACCCGGACCGCGTCGAGGAATTCCGCGCCGGCGTCGACAAGGCCATCGCCTACGCCAAGGTGCTGGGCAACACCCAGGTCAACTGCCTGGCCGGCATCCGCCCGCAGGGCCACGACTGCGCGACCATCGAGAACACCTTCCTGAACAACCTGGAGTACGCGGCGGGCAAGCTCGAAGCCGCGGGCATCAAGCTGGTCATGGAAATGATCAACACCCTCGACATTCCCGGCTTCTACCTGCAGACCACCAAGCAGGCCCAGGACATCCGCGAGAAGGTCGGCAGCGCCAACCTGTTCCTGCAGTACGACATCTACCACATGCAGATCATGGAAGGTGACCTGGCGCGGACCATCGAGAAGAACCTCGCCTCGATCAACCACGTGCAGCTGGCCGACAACCCCGGCCGCCACGAGCCGGGCACCGGCGAGATCAACTACCGCTTCCTGTTCGATCACCTGGACCGCATCGGCTACCGCGGCTGGATCGGCTGCGAATACAAGCCCAAGACCACCACCGAAGCCGGCCTCGGCTGGCTCAAAAGCCACAACGTCATCTGATTCGCCAGCCGGCGCGGTGGGTACGCACTGCGCCAGCCAGCCTAACAAGAACAACCAGGAGAACTCCTCATGGCCAAAATCGGATTCATCGGCACCGGCATCATGGGCCTGCCCATGGCGCAGAACCTGCAGAAAGCCGGTCACCAGATCTTCGTTTCCACCCACCACGACGCAGCCCCGGCGGCCCTGGTCGAAGCCGGCGCCATCGGCCTGGCCAACCCCAAGGAAGTCGCCCAGGAAGCCGAGTTCATCATCGTGATGGTCCCGGACACCCCGCAGGTCGAAGACGTGCTGTTCCGCAAGGACGGCATCGCCGAAGGCGTGGGCCCGAACAAGGTGGTGATCGACATGAGTTCGATCTCCCCCACCGCCACCAAGAACTTCGCCGAGAAGATCAAGGCCACCGGCGCGCAGTACCTGGACGCCCCGGTCTCCGGCGGTGAAGTCGGCGCCAAGGCTGCTTCCCTGAGCATCATGGTCGGCGGCTGCCCGAACACCTTCGAACGCGCCCTGCCGCTGTTCCAGGCCATGGGCAAGAACATCACCCGCGTCGGCGGCAATGGCGATGGCCAGACCGCCAAGGTAGCCAACCAGATCATCGTCGCCCTGAACATCCAGGCTGTTGCCGAAGCCCTGCTGTTCGCCGCGAAGAATGGCGCCGACCCGGCCAAGGTACGTGAAGCGCTGATGGGCGGCTTCGCCTCCTCGCGCATTCTCGAAGTGCACGGCGACCGCATGGTCAAGGGCACCTTCGATCCGGGCTTCCGCATCAGCCTGCACCAGAAGGACCTCAACCTGGCCCTGGCCGGTGCTCGCGAACTGGGCCTGAACCTGCCCAACACCGCCAACGCCCAACAGGTGTTCAGCACCTGCGCGGCCATCGGCGGCAGCAACTGGGACCACTCCGGCCTGATCAAGGGCCTGGAGCACATGGCCAACTTCTCCATCCGCAAGGATTGAGAAAGGCATTCGTAGGATGGGTGGAGCTTGCGATACCCATCATTCAGCGGTACCGGGATCGATGGGTATCGCTTCGCTCCACGCCATCCTACGAAGAGCAAGTTGTACGGCGGATAACGCCAGCAAGAGCAAAGTGACGGGCGAAGTTATGGGAGTGGCCTCGCCCGCCACGCTGCAAAGCGACTCGAACACCCGGCCGTAGGGAATACGGCCTCGCCGGCCGGGATGTTCGATTCCATCGCTGAGTCTTCTTGAGACAGAAGCCTGAGCCATGGAACACCACAACAAGAATCATCGGAGCCTGTCATGAGCCTCGACCCACGCGCCTTCCTGCGCGAGCTGTTTGACACCGCCATTGCCGCCGCGCATCCGGCCCAGGTACTGGCGCAGCACCTGCCCACCGACAAGGGCGGCCGCACCATCGTCATCGGCGCCGGCAAGGCCGCCGGAGCCATGGCTGAAGTCGCCGAGAAGCACTGGAATGGTGACGTCCAGGGTCTGGTGGTGGCGCCTTACGGCTATGGCGCCGAGTGCCGCAGCATCGAAGTGGTGGAAGCCTCACACCCGGTGCCGGACGACGCCGGCGAACGCGTCGCCCGTCGCGTGCTGGAACTGATCAGCGGCCTGTCCGAGAACGACCGGGTGATCTTCCTGCTCTCCGGCGGCGGCTCCGCCCTGCTCGCCCTGCCGGCCGAAGGCATCAGCCTCGACGACAAGCGCAACGTAAACAAGGCGCTGCTGAAATCCGGCGCCGCCATCAGCGAAATGAACTGCGTGCGCAAGCACCTCTCGGCCATCAAGGGCGGCCGCCTGGCCCGCGCCTGCTGGCCAGCCAGCGTGTACACCTATGCGATTTCCGACGTGCCCGGCGACGAGGCCACGGTGATTGCCTCCGGCCCCACCGTGGGCGACCCGACCACTTCCGCCGATGCCCTGGCGATCCTCAAGCGCTATGCCATCGACATCCCGGCGAACGTGCGCGCCTGGCTGGAAGACCCGCGCTCGGAGACCGTCAAACCCGGCGACGAATGCCTGTCGCGCAGCCACTTCAAGCTCATCGCCACGCCTCAGCACTCCATTGACGCGGTAGCTGCCAAGGCCGAAGCCGCCGGCATCCCGACGCTGATCCTCGGCGACCTGGAGGGCGAATCCCGCGAGGTCGCCAAGGTCCACGCCGGTATCGCCCGGCAGATCCGCAAGCATGGCCAGCCGCTGAAGGCGCCGTGCCTGATCCTTTCCGGTGGCGAGACCACCGTGACCGTGCGCGGCAACGGCCGTGGCGGACGCAATGCAGAGTTTCTCCTCAGCCTCACCGCCGACCTCAAGGGCGAACCGAACATCTGGGCCCTGGCGGGGGACACCGACGGCATCGACGGCATGGAAAGCAACGCCGGTGCCCTGATGAGTCCGTGCAGCTACAGCCGCGCCCTCAAGGCCGGCCTGAATCCGCTGCACGAACTCGACAACAACAACGGCTACGGCTTCTTCGCTGAACTGGGCGACCTGGTGATTACCCGGCCGACCCGCACCAACGTCAACGACTTCCGCGCCATCCTGGTCCTCGAGAACGACAAATGACTCCGGATAAAAAAGTAAAGATCCTCGCCACCCTGGGCCCGGCGATCAAAAGCCGCGACGACATCCGCGCCCTGGTGGAAGCCGGCGCCAACCTGTTCCGCCTGAACTTCAGCCACGGCGAATACGACGACCACGCCCAGCGTTTCGCCTGGGTGCGCGAAGTGGAAGCCGAACTGAACTACCCCATCGGCATCCTCATGGACCTGCAAGGGCCGAAGCTGCGCGTGGGTCGTTTCGCCGACGGTGCGGTCCAGCTGCAGAAGGGCCAGACCTTCACCCTCGACCTGAACGACGCACCGGGCGACGACAAGCGCGTCACCCTGCCCCACCCGGAAATCATCCAGGCGCTGGAGCCGGGCATGAGCCTGCTGCTGGACGACGGCAAGATTCGCCTGCAGGTACTCAACGCCCATAGCGATGCCATCGAGACCCGCGTGATGAACAGCGGCGAGCTGTCCGACCGCAAGGGCGTCAACGTCCCCGAAGCGGTGCTCAAGCTCAGCCCGCTGACCGCCAAGGATCGCCGCGACCTGGCTTTCGGCCTGGAGCTGGGCGTGGACTGGGTCGCCCTGTCCTTCGTGCAACGCCCCGAAGACATCGAGGAAGCCCGCGAGCTGATCGGCGACAAGGCCTTCCTCATGGCCAAGATCGAGAAGCCCTCGGCGGTGCAGTCCATCGAAGCCATCGCCAGGCTGTCCGACGCGATCATGGTCGCCCGTGGCGACCTGGGCGTGGAGATGCCGGCCGAGAGCGTACCGGGCATCCAGAAGCGCATCATCCAGGTCTGCCGCCAGCTCGGCCGCCCGGTGGTGGTCGCAACCCAAATGCTCGAATCCATGCGTTTCTCCCCGGCGCCGACCCGCGCCGAGGTGACCGACGTCGCCAACGCCGTCAGCGAAGGCGCCGACTGCGTGATGCTCAGCGCCGAGAGCGCCTCGGGTCAGTACCCGCGTGAAGCGGTGGAGATGATGGCGAAGATCATTCGCCAGGTCGAAGCCGAACCGGACTACCAGGCCACGTTGGAGATCAACCGCCCGGAACCGGACGCCACCGTCTCCGACGCCATCAGCTGCGCGATCCGCCGGATCAGCCGCATCCTGCCGGTGGCGGTGCTGGTGAACTACACCGAGTCCGGCGCTTCGACCCTGCGCGCCTCCCGCGAACGGCCCAAGGCACCGATCCTCAGCCTGACGCCGCAACTCAAGTCCGCCCGCCGCCTGACCGTGGCCTGGGGCGTCCATTCGGTGGTCAACGCACAACTCGCCCATGTCGACGAGATCTGCTCCACCGCCCTGGACATCGCCCTGGCCCAGCGCATGGCGCGCCGTGGCGACACCGTGGTGATCACCGCCGGCGTGCCCTTCGGCCAGCCGGGCAGCACCAACATGCTGCGGATCGAGACGGTGGCGCCGGCATTGCAGGCGTAAGCGTGAAAGCCCCTTTCCCCTTCGCGGGAGAGGGCAACCGAGTTCAGGAGCCACGCCCAAGCGCGTGCCTCCGCACCGAGTCACTCCCGGACGGACGGGGCCGGGAATACGGGGCCGCGTCCCCGTCCGTCCGGGATTGACCTTTGTTCTGAGTGCTTGCGCACCAGCAACATGCGTACCGAATGCTTGTCGGTCCATGGCCCCCACGCAGCAACTCCCAATGCTGGCCATGGAATTTCGAGGTTGCCTGCGGTGATCCCGCCGGCAGCCTCTTTTCTTTTTCCAGACCCGTGGCGCAGCCCCGTATGGCGGCGTCACAAGATTCTCACGCAGCGCCCGCCGATGGGGCCTCGATGCCCCACACCCAACGAGGCGCTGCGGAGTCACTTCCAACTGCCCAGAACCAAGATGCCCCTGACCCTCTTCTCGCAGAAACGGCTCCTCCCCAACCGGCTGATCGGCTTCGGCCAGATCTACCTGCAGGCCGACGCGCGCTTCGGCCTGATCCTGCTACTGACCATCGCCTGGTCCGCGCCGCAACTGCTGCCCGGTGCCCTGCTCGGCGCACTGCTCGGCCCGCTCACCGCGCGCTTCGTGCGCGAGCCGCAGGCGGACATCGACGCCGGCCTGCACGACTACAACCCGATCCTCATCGGCCTGCTGCTGCCTTTCCAGTTCCAGTGGTCGCTGGGGCTGGTGATGCTGACCGTTGCCGCCATCCTCACCAGCGTCGCCGTGCAGGCCGTGCTGCTGCGCCAGTCGCGCCGGCGCTTCGGCCTGCCGGCCTACACCTCGGCCTTCGTGCTGCTGGGCTGGGTCTCGGTGGCGCTGGGCAAGGCGCTCGGTTTCGCGCCGGCCAGCGGCGTCGCCTGCCTGTCCTGCGGCGCTGCCAATCCGCTGCTGGATTCGACCGCACTGGGCTTCGGCGAAGTGATCTTCCTCGGTGAACCGCTGGCCGGCCTGACTATCGCCCTCGGCCTGCTGCTGATGGAGCGTCGCACCGCGTTCTGGGCACTCGCCGGCGCCGCCGGTGCGCTGGCCATGGCGCCGCTGTTCGACCTGCCGGCCGCCTCAGCGCAGGCCGGCCTGCTCGGCCTGAACGGCGCGCTGGCCGGTATCGCCCTGTCGCTGCGTTTCCGCAGCCCGCTGGCGCCGCTGTGCGGCATCGTCCTGGCGGTGCTGCTGCAACCCGGCTTCGCCCTCGTCGGCCTGCCCGCGTTCACCGCGCCGTTCATCCTCGCCTGCTGGCTGGTGATCCTCGGCCAGCGCGCGCTGGAAGCGCTGCTGCACGATCCGCGAAGGGAAAACAGCGGCCCGCGTGTATAGTCAGGAGCCTTCTTCCGGCGACGGATCGCACCGATGAACTTCGTGAAATACCAGGCCCTGGGCAACGACTACCTCGTCTATGCCAGCGACGCACCTTTTGCCCTGACCGCTGCGCAGATCGGCCGCGTCTGCGACCGCCACCACGGCATCGGCTCCGACGGCATCCTGGTGGCGAACCACAGCGACGCCGCCTTCGGCCTGCGCATCCTCAACCCCGACGGCTCCGAGGCGGAGAAGAGCGGCAACGGCCTGCGCATCTTCTCCCGCTACCTGTGGGACTGCGGGCTGGTCGCCGGGCAGGCGTTCGACATCGTCACCGCCGGCGGCACCGTCACCAGCCAGGTGTCCGACGAGGGCCGCACCGTGAAGGTGTCCATGGGCCGCGCCGAGTTCGCTTGCGCGAAGATCCCGGTGCTGATCGATGCTCCCGAGGCGCTGGACTTTGCGCTGGAAGTCGACGGCGTGGCGCTGAGGATCAACGCCGTCTCCATGGGCAACCCGCACTGCGTGGTGTTCGTCGAACAGACCAGCCGCGAGCTGGCCTGCCGCCTCGGCCCGCTGCTGGAAAACCACCCGCTGTTCCCCCGCCGCACCAACGTGCAGTTCGTCCAGTGGCTATCCCGCGATGCGCTGCGCGTGGAAATCTGGGAGCGCGGCGCCGGCTACACGCTGTCCTCGGGCACCAGCAGCTGCGCCGCCGCTGCGGTGGCGCGCCGGCTCGGCCTGTGTGACGGGCACATCGACCTGCACCTGGCCGGCGGCCTGCTGAAAATCCGCGTCGAAGACGACTTCCAGGTGACCATGCGCGGCGCCGTACAGCGGGTCGCCGGCATCGACCTGGACCCGGAAGCCTTCGCCGACCTCGGCTGACCCGCCGGCTGGTTCCTCGGGAATTGCCGACGCGACCGGCATGGATCAATGCCGGTCCGCTCGCGCCCGTCCAGACTGCGACCTGACACCTGCCGAAGCAAAGCCTGACCGATCAATCGACGGGTAACCGCGCATTTCCCGGCATCAGACGGCATAATCCGCGACCTTTCGCACCCGGCCCGCCGGGGCGATCCCACTTCCAGCAGCGAAAGACGTCATGACGCTTCCAACTCCCACCCTCCTGCAGCGCCTCAAGGGCACCAGCCTGGTCCTGCGGATCTTCATCGGCATGCTCTGCGGCATCGCCCTCGCCGTACTCTGGCCGCAGGGCGCGGCGGCGGTCAGCCTGCTCGGCAAGCTGTTCATTTCCGCCCTGAAGGCCGTGGCGCCAGTGCTCGTCCTGGTGCTGGTGATGGCCTCCATCGCCAACCACAAGCAAGGCCAGCGCACCCACATCCGGCCGATCCTGCTGCTGTACCTGATTGGCACCTTCTCGGCTGCCGTGGTCGCGGTGATCGCCAGCTTCACCTTCCCCTCGACCCTGGTGCTCAGCGCCCCCACCAGCGAACTGGCGCCGCCCGGCGGTATCGGCGAAGTCATGCGCTCGCTGCTGTTCAGTGTCACCACCAACCCGGTGAAGGCGCTGCTGGAGGCGGACTTCATCGCCATCCTGGCCTGGGCTATCGGTCTGGGCATCGCCCTGCGCCACGCGCGCCAGAGCACCCGCGACCTGCTCGATGACATGGCGGGCGGCGTGACCCTGATCGTCCGCGTGGTGATCGCCTTCGCCCCGCTGGGCATCTTCGGCCTGGTGGCCGGCACCATCGCCGAATCCGGCTTCGACGCACTGCTGGGCTACCTGCACCTGCTGGCCGTGCTGCTGGGCTGCATGCTGTTCGTGGCGCTGGTGGTCAACCCGCTGATCGTCTTCGCCAAGATCCGCCGCAACCCCTACCCGCTGGTCCTGCTGTGCCTGCGCGAGAGCGGCATCACCGCTTTCTTCACCCGCAGCTCGGCGGCCAACATCCCGGTCAACCTGCAACTCTGTGAACGCCTGGGCCTGCACGAGGACACCTACTCGGTGTCGATCCCGCTGGGCGCGACCATCAACATGGCCGGTGCAGCGATCACCATCAGCGTGCTGACCCTGGCAGCGGTGCACACCCTGGGGATAGCCGTGGACCTGCCCACCGCCATCCTGCTCAGCGTGGTCGCCTCGGTCTGCGCCTGTGGCGCCTCCGGCGTGGCCGGCGGCTCGCTACTGCTGATCCCGCTGGCCTGCGGCCTGTTCGGCATCTCCAGCGAAGTGGCGATGCAGGTGGTGGCGGTCGGCTTCATCATCGGCATCCTCCAGGATTCGGCCGAGACCGCGCTGAACTCCTCCACCGACGTGCTGTTCACCGCCGCGGCGTGCATCGCCGAAGGCGACGTGGACGAGCCGCAGGAAGGCGAGCGCGCCTGAACCTGCTTTCCCGGATGTGAACCGGGGCGGCTGCGGCCGCCCCGGTGCATCTCGGCTAAGGTGTCTGAATCCCTTCCGTGGATTCCCCCATGGCCGACTCACCCAGCTGGCGCCAGCGTCTCTACGTCGTCATCTTCCAGTCCGACACCATTGCCGGCCGGCGCTTCGACAGTGCGCTGCTGATAGTCATCCTCGCCAGCCTGCTGGTAGTGATCCTCGACAGCGTCGACGACATCAGCCACGCCTACGGCGGCCTGCTCAGCGACATCGAGTGGGTGATCAACGGCCTCTTCCTCATCGAATACCTGCTGCGCCTGTACTGCTCGCCCAAACCGCTGCGCTACGCGCTGAGCTTCTACGGGCTGGTCGACCTGCTGGCAGTGCTGCCGGGAGTGATCGCCATCTTCTATCCCGACGCGCAGTACCTGCTGGCGGTACGGGTGATCCGCGTGCTGCGCATCTTCCGCATCCTCAAGCTGCGCCAGTACCTGCGCCAGGCCGACTTCCTGCTCACCGCGCTGCGCGGCAGCCGGCAGAAGATCACGGTGTTCTTCGTCTCGGTGATGAGCCTGGTGACGGTGTTCGGCTCGCTCATGTACGTGGTCGAAGGCCCCGAGCACGGCTTCACCAGCATCCCGCGAGGTATCTACTGGGCCATCGTCACCCTCACCACCGTGGGCTTCGGCGACATCACGCCGAAGACGCCGCTGGGCCAGGCCATCGCCAGCCTGGTGATGCTCACCGGCTACTCGATCATCGCCGTACCCACCGGCATCTTCAGCGCCGAACTGCACAACGCCATGCGCCAGGAACGCCCAGCGGGCGCGCTGGACAAGCCTTGCCCCGCCTGCGCCAAGGCCAGCCACGAGGCCGAGGCGGCGTTCTGCTCGCGCTGCGGAAACCCGCTGTTTCCTCGAGCGGACGACGCCACCCAACGCTGACGGCCGATGACCGCTCGTCGTCCATGACGGCATGGCCTCCCCCGTGCTCAACCCGTTTCCACCGCCCTCTTCGTCACACGCTGCATGGACGGACGCCGTGGTGGCGTTCCGCAGTGCCGGCCGCCTTCCAGGCCGCGAGGTGAGCACATGCCCTTTCGATTCCACCCACTGATCCTCGCCATGGCCGGCGCGCTGGCCAGCCCTTCGCTGCTGGCCGCACCGCAGGTGGCCGACAGCCGAATCAGCGCGGTCACCGTCTACACCGACCGCGCCATCGTCACCCGCACCGCCACCCTGCAATTACCTGCCGGCCAGCATGAAATCGCCCTGGAGCAGTTGCCCCTGCGCATCGACGACAACAGCCTGCAGGCCTCGCTCAGCGCCAGCGCCGCCGCGACCCTGCTCGATGTCAGCAGCGCGCCGCAGGTGTCGCCGCCCTCCGCGGACAACCGTCTGCAACAACTGGACGCACAACTGCGCGACATCGAGCGGCAGGAGCGTGAGATCAGCGACCGAGGCAGCGTGCTGGAGAACCAGAAGCAGTTTCTCGCCGACATCCAGGCCAGCAGCACCAAGCCGGGCAAGAACCAGGCACTGCCGAGCATCGACGAACTGAAGAACCTGCTGCAGATGAGCGAGGGCAACCTCGGCCGCATCCTCGACGAGCAGCGCAAGCTCGACCAGCAGGGCGAGGAGTTGCAGCAGCGCAAGCAGGAGCTGGAGAACCAGCGCAGCCACCTGGCTGGCGACGGCACCCACTACAAGCGCGCGATCCTGCGCGTAGCGCTGGAGAAGCCCGCGCAGGTCCAACTGCAGCTCAGCTACACGCTGTATGACGCCTCCTGGCGCCCGGCCTACGACGCCCGCCTGCGCGATGGCGAAGAGCAGATCGAGATGACCTACCAGGGCATCGTCCGGCAGAGCAGCGGCGAAGACTGGACCGACGTCGACCTTACCCTGTCCACCGCCCGCCCCAATCTGGGCAGCAGCGTACCGGCACTCTCGCCGTGGTTCGTCGATACCTTCGACCCGCGCACGGTGATGGCCGCCCGCCCCGCCCCGGCGCCAGCCGCGCCGATGATGGCGCTGGAGGCGAAGAAGGCCCAGCGCTTCGCCGCCGACGAGATGGCCGTTGCCGGTTCGCTGGAAGAGATGCCGGTGGCCGTCGCCGAAGTCAGCGGCGCCACCACCAGCGCCTCCTTCCATATCCCGACCCGTGCCACACTGAACAGCGACGGCAGCTCGCAGAAGGTCTCCATCGCCCAGTTCAAGCTGCCGGCGACCTTCCGCTACCTGGCCACGCCGTCGCTGCGCGAAGCCGCCTACCTGCAGGCCGACACCCGCAACGCCAGCGACTATCCGCTGCTGCCGGGCACACTCAACACCTACCTGGGCAACACCTTCGTCGCCAGCGGCCAGCTGCGCGCAGTGATGCCGGGCGAGACCTTCGAGCTGGCCCTGGGCGGCGACGAGGCGATGTCGATCAAGCGCAAGCTGGTCAACCGCTACACCGACTACACCGGCCTCACCGGCAGCCGCAAGCGCGTCACCTACGAGTTCCGCATCGACGCGCAGAACAACCACAAGACCGAGCAGCGCCTGCAGTTCAAGGATCAGTTGCCGGTCTCGCGCAACGAGCAGATCAAGGTGGCCCTGCTGGCGCCCGAAGACCAGTCCGCCACCCGCGAGGACGACGGCAAGCTGCTGTGGGACTGGCAACTGAAGCCGGGCGAGAAACGCAGCACCACCTTCAAGTTCAGCGTGGAGTATCCGAAGGAGCTGGAAGTCAGCGGGCTGGACTGACGTCCGTCGGGGCAGTCATTGCCCGGCAGGCCTGCTAGGCTGCCGGGCAAGCTTCCCCTTCGTTGGGTGCGGAATTCGCGGAACCGCGAACCGGGTCCCCGCATAAGCAAATAGCCTTTAAGTATTTAAGTGCCATATAACCTGTCGGCATAATCGACACCCAACAACATTGCCAAAAGGAACTGCTCGTGAAACGTCTGTTCAGCGCCTCGCTGCTGGCCGCCGGCCTCGCCCTGGCCTCCACCGCCCAGGCCGCCCAGCCCCTGCTCAACGTCTCCTACGACGTGATGCGCGACTTCTACAAGGACTACAACGCCGCCTTCCAGAAACACTGGCAGGCCGAGAAAGGCGAGAAGATCACCATCCAGATGTCCCACGGCGGTTCCAGCAAACAGGCCCGCGCAGTGATCGACGGCCTGCCGGCCGACGTCATCACCATGAACCAGGCCACCGACATCGACGCCCTGGCCGACAACGGCGGCCTGGTGCCCAAGGACTGGGCCACCCGCCTGCCCAACGACAGCGCACCCTTCACTTCCGCCACCGTGTTCATCGTGCGCAAGGGCAACCCCAAGGGCCTGAAGGACTGGAACGACCTGGTGAAGCCGGGCGTGCAGGTCGTGGTGCCGAACCCGAAGACCTCGGGCAATGGCCGCTACACCTACCTCTCCGCCTGGGGCTACGCGCAGAAGCACGGCGCCGATGAAGCCAAGGCCAAGGAATTCGTCGCCCAGCTGTTCAAGAACGTCCCGGTGCTGGATACCGGCGGCCGCGCAGCGACCACCACCTTCATGCAGAACCAGATCGGCGACGTGCTGGTGACCTTCGAGAACGAAGCCGAGATGATCGCCCGCGAATTCGGCCGTGGTGGCTTCGAAGTGGTCTACCCGACCGTCTCCGCCGAAGCCGAGCCGCCGGTGACCGTGGTCGACAAGGTGGTCGACAAGAAAGGCACCCGCGCCGAGGCCGAGGCCTACCTGAAGTACCTGTGGTCCGACGAAGGCCAGACCATCGCCGCGAACAACTACCTGCGCCCGCGCAACCCGGAAGTGCTGGCCAAGTTCTCCGACCGCTTCCCGAAAGTGGACTTCTTCTCCGTGGTGAAGACCTTCGGCGACTGGCGCACCGTGCAGAAGACCCACTTCGCCGACGGCGGCGTGTTCGACCAGATCTACACTCCGAACTGATTCCGCACCCGCGAAAATGTGAAAGCCGGAGCTGCCCAGCAGCTCCGGCTTTTTTATGGCTCGGCAATCCCCTGCAGGAACACGCCGCTTTTTAGAAGGCATTTGGGGCGCGCCCGCGGGCGTGGCCCGCTCGTGCAAGAAGCCACTGGCTCGCTCGCGTCGGCTCAGTGAAACTCGTGCTTCACCTCGCTCCACAGGCTGACCCGCAACCCACGTGCCTCGAAGAACTCGATCTCGCGGCGAATACCGGCGCTCTGGTCCCAGCCCTCCAGGTCCAGCACCACCAATTCCTCCAGCGCTTCCATGAAGAACGCATCCACCGGCCCCCACATCTTGCCGATGGCCGCCCGGTCCAGTTCCGGCAGGCAGCGATTGATCGGGTGGGACATGGACACCTGGCTGTAGACCGCATGGCCTGACTTGACGATTTCGGCAGCTACCTGATTGCAGGCCGCGAAGCGTTGCTCGACCACTGCGGCGTCCGCATGGCTGTAGGGGCAGGCCAGGAAAATCTTGCGCATGAATACCTCTTGCAGAGAAAAACGCCCCGGCCGGCATCACCGGCGCGGGGCTATGGGAAGGGTTGGATCAGGCGGTGCGCAGTGCGCCGTCCTGTTCCTCGGGCTGCGGGTCCTGCAGGGCGAAACGCTCAGCGGCAGGGACCGAGATCTTGATGGCGATGAAGACGGCGAACAGACCACCAAACAACTTGCCGAGCAGGATCGGCAGAATCAGCGTGGGCTGGAAGTTGGCGGTAAAGGCCAGGTGATCGCCGATGGTGGCCTGGGCGCAGACTCCCAGCGCCACGCACAGCACCTTGTCGCGCGCGTTCATGTACTTGAACAGGTGGTAGGTGGCGATGATGTTCGCCAGCACCATGACGAAGGCCGTGGCGCCGATGCGCGTCAGGTTCAGCTGACGGCCGAGCAGCTCCATGGGCTTCCTGCAGTAACGCTGGAACAGGTAGCAGATGGGGAAGGTACCGGCGAGCATGATGCCGATGTAGCCGGCGATCTCGATGGCGCGGATCAGTTCCTTCTCGTCGGCGAACATCGGGTCGAGCCCCCAGCTGCCGAAGACCTTGGCGAATACCCCGGTGAAGTGCTCGACGATGGACAGGGCCAGGGCGATCTTGATGAAGGCATCCATGATCTTGCCGAACACCAGGAACCCCGAAACCATCATGTTGGCGCGGTACTTCAGCCCCGCCGCCAGCAGGAAGCAGAAGACGAACAGCGGCGCCAGCAGCTTGAGCATGCCGATGAAGTCCAGCGCCAGATAATGCGTGGCCGGCGAAGAGGTGGAGACCAGCTCGCGGACCGGCAGCTCGCCCAGGGTGATCAGCAGCAGCGCCGCCAGCACCGCGAAGGGAATGCTGATCAGCCCGGCCATCGCTCCCAGCGCCAGGTACTTGTGATCCTTGCGCTCGAGCATCGTCAATCCGACCGGGATGAGATAGACGATGGTGGCGCCCGAGGTGTAGCCCACCAGCATCGCCGTGATCCACATGTCACGATTGGCCGTCAGGGCATCAGCCAGCTGATAACCGCCCATGTCGACCGCGATGATCGATAGCGCCGCAATGGATACATCCGAGCCCAGGGCGTGGAAGAACGGCCCCAGCACATGGGAAATCAGCTTCGACAGGTAAGGGATCGCCACCATGATCCCGGCCTGGGCCAGGAACACCGGGCCAATGGAGTGAATGCCATTGACGAATTCGCGCCCCAGCCCGCTGTCGGGCCGCAGTATCGATGCCAGCGCGCCGATGACGGCCCCCAGCATGATCAGATAGATCACGTAATTTCCGAACTCGGCCATCTGCCGTGCACTCCCCTCATCGAGTCTTGTAATGGACGCGTTCAGCGTCGCTGCTTGCCGACCAGTCAGGCGAATGGTCGTTCTGGCTGTGGTTGCTTCGAATGCTCTCTCGCACGCAGCGTGCCAACGCTTGGTTTTAATGTTGATTTGAGGTTTTAAACTGCCTAAATTAATGGAAAAACCACAGCCAGCGACTTCCGTGTCTGAGCAGGGAAAAGCCTTACAGAGCTGTGGGAGATTTTTTCCAAACGTACAGAAGACATGTCTTGCACACCCCACCTGGTGCAAAGCGCGGCTGGCCGGGCGCCCCAATGGTGTGCCTTGGTAACAGTCACGGCCCCAGTGGGTGGCAAGACAATGATCCGGAGAACGGCGCATGCGCCCCAATGAAAGACGGCAACAGATTCTCGAACTGCTCCGCCAACGCGAACGCGTGTCGGTGGATGAACTGGCGCACCTGCTCGCCACATCCCAGGAAACCATTCGCCGCGACCTCGCCGAACTCGCCGCCGGTGGCCACGTCACCAAGTTCCATGGCGGCGCCTCGCTGCCTCCCAGTGGCGAGCACGAGAACGCCTTCCAGACCCGACTGAACGAGCATGCCCAGGAAAAGCGCGCGGTGGCGCGCTACACGGCCGGCCTGTTCGCTCCCGGCGACAGCATCTTCGTCGATACCGGCACCACCACACTGCTGCTGGGGCGGGAACTGGCGCGGCTCAATCGCCTGACGGTCATCACCAACTCGCTGCTGATCGCCAACGAGGCGGCGGCGTCCGGCAATCGGGTGTTCATGATCGGCGGCGAATTCCGCAGCGAATCGCAGCAGAACGTCGGCGCCCTGGCGCTGGAGCAGATCAGCCGGTTCAACGCCGAGCACGCGGTGATCACCATCGGCGCCCTGGACTGTGACGGCGCCATGGACTTCTCCATCGAGGAGGCCGAAGTGGCGCGCGCCATGATTGCCCAGGTGCGTACCCTGACGGTGATTGCCGACTCCTCGAAAATGGGACGTCGCGCACTGTTCAAGGTGTTTCCCCTGAACCGGATCGACCGCCTGGTAGTGGACCGCTCGCCGACCGGCGCGCTGCTCGAAGCCTTGCAGGAAGCGGGTGTCGAGATCCACGTGCCGCCAGTTCGCAACCCGATCAGCTGAGCGGAGCCTGAGGCGAAGGGAATGATCGGCTGTTGACTGAGTTGAAATTAAAAGCCACATTAAAACAACATAACTTCAACACAATTCCGCTAATACGGTAACAAAACCTCCTAAAATGGAGTGTTACCACAGGAAACAGTCAATAAAATGACCGATCATACCGCGAAGGCCGAAACGGCCTTCGACATCGCCGTCATAGGTGGCGGTGTAGTGGGCTGCGCCATGGCGCGCCGCTTCACCCTCGAGGGTGCGCGAGTGGTGCTGCTGGAGCGTGGCGCCGATATCCTCTCAGGGGCCAGCAAGGGCAACAGCGCGATCCTCCACACCGGCTTCGATGCGCCGCCGGGCAGCGTCGAACTGGCCTGCATGCAGGAGGGTTACCAGGAGTACCTGGAGATTCACCGCAAGATGAATCTGCCCCTGCTGGAAACCGGAGCCCTGGTGGTGGCCTGGAGCGAAGAAGACCTCGCCCGGCTCGACGGCATAGTCGCCCAGGCCCACGCCAATGGCGTCATGGACACGGTCAGGGTCGACGGCAGGGAACTGCTCACCTATGAACCCGCGCTGGCGCGCAGCGCGCTGGCTGCCGTGCGGGTTCCCGGCGAACACCTCATCGACCCCTGGTCCGCACCGCTGGCCTACCTGCGCCAAGCCGTTTTGCATGGCGCCGAGGTTCGCCTGGGCACGGAAATCCTCGGCGGCGAGTTCGATGGCGAGTGCTGGTCCCTGCGTTCGGCCGACAGCACGCTGAAGGCCCGCACCGTGATCAACTGCGCCGGCCTGTTCGGTGACGTACTCGAAGAGCGCCTGCTGGGCGAGGCAGCCTTCCGCATCCATCCCCGCAAGGGTCAATTCGTGGTGTACGACAAGGCGGCCTCAAGCCTGATCAACCACATCATCCTGCCGGTGCCCAACGAGCGCACCAAAGGCATCGTGTTCACCCGCACCATCTTCGGCAACCTGCTGGTCGGGCCGACCGCCGAGGAGCAGGACGATCGCGTACACGCTGGCCTGGAAACGCCAACCCTGCAGCACCTGATGGAGGCCGCCGAGCAGCGCATTCCCGGTCTCGTCGGCATGCCGGTCACCGCGACCTACGCCGGGCTGCGCCCCGCCAGCGACAAGAAGGAGTACCGCATTCGTGATCTGCCCGAGCGCCACTGGATCACCGTCGGCGGCATTCGCTCGACCGGGCTCACGGCGGCGCTGGGTATCGCCCGGCATGTCCATCGACTCTATGCCCAGCGGCAAACCCATTTACCGCCGGGCGACCTCCAGTGGCCGCAGCTGCCCAACCTCGCCGAACACCTGCCGCGCGACTGGCAGCGAGCCGGCTATGGGGAAATTGTCTGCCACTGCGAAATGGTCACCGAACGGGAGATCCGCGAGGCGCTCGACGCCCCGCTGCCTCCGGGAGACTTCGGCGGACTGAAACGGCGCACCCGTGCCTGCATGGGGCGTTGCCAGGGCTTCTACTGCGGCGCGCGGGTTGCCGAACTGAGCGCGGGCCGACTGGCCCTGCCACTTGCCATCGGGGCCTGCCATGAACCGCACTGAGACCACCGACGTCGCCATCATCGGCTCCGGCCCGGCGGGCCTGGCTGCCGCCATCGAACTCAAGCGCCTGGGCGTTGCCCGGGTCATGGTACTGGAGCGCGAGAGCGAAGCCGGCGGCATTCCACGCCACTGCGCTCATCCGCCCTTCGGTTTTCGCGAATACGGCCGGTTGCTGACCGGCCCCGCCTATGCCCGTTTCAATGCCGAGACCGCCCGAAATGCCGGAGTGGACATCCGCCTGCGCCACAGCGTCGTCAGCCTGGGGCTGCTGGGGCATCTGGAAGTCGCCACCCCGGAGGGCCCGCTGAAGGTGGAGGCCAGGCGCGTCCTGCTGGCCACCGGCGCGCGGGAGACGCCCCGCTCGGCACGCCTGGTCGGCGGTGACCGCCCCTTGGGCGTGATCAATACCGGCGCCCTGCAATCCTACCTCTACCTGCAAGGGCTCAAGCCTTTCGAACGCCCGCTGATCGTCGGCACCGAACTGGTCAGCCTGTCATCGGTCCTCAGCTGCCGACGCGCCGGCATCCGCCCGGTGGCCATGATCGAGGCGCGTGAGCGCGCCACCGCACGCTGGCCGCTGAGCCTGTTCCCGAAACTCTGCGGCGTGCCGATGCACTTTGGCTGCGAGCTGCTGGACATCCAGGGCACCGGCCGCGTGGAGTCCGCGCGGGTACGGCAGGCCGACGGCAGCATCCGCGAGTTCGACTGCGATGGCGTGCTGCTGACCGGGCGCTTCACCCCGGAGTCCAGCCTGGTGCGCCTGAGCCACCTGCACCTGGACCCGGCCAGCGGCGGCCCGAGCATCGACCAGTTCGGGCGCTGCTCCGACACCAGTTACTTCGCCGCCGGCAACCTGTTGCGCCCCATCGAGACGGCCGGCTGGTCGTATCGCGAAGGCAAGCGGCTTGCCGGGCTGATTGCCGAAGATATCCAGCGGTCGCTGCCGGCTCCCGGCGACTTCATTACCGTGAAGTGCTCGGCGCCCCTGAAGCTCTGCGTGCCGCAGCGCCTGGTACCCAGCGACAAGGTCGGCCTGCAGCAGTTGCAATTGCGCGTGGACCAGGCCGTCAGCGGCGAGCTGCAGGTCTGCCTGGATGGCCGCGAGATCTGGCGCCGCCGGACCTCCTGCCTGCCGGAGCGACGCCTGCTGATCCCGCTGGGCGAGCTCCCACTGACCGCGAGCGTCCAACGCCTCGACATCGCCTTCCTGCCACGCTGAACATCGTCCAAGAGAGCACGCCATGCGCATTGCAGCACTCGACCAGGGAACCACCAGTACCCGCGTTCTGGTCACTGGCCAGGATGGCTCGGCCGACATTCATCTGGCCTTGCGGCATCGGCAGCACCACCCGCAGTCCGGCTGGGTCGAGCACGACCCGCTGGAGCTGCTGGCCAATCTGCAGAGCTGTCTGGAGGCTGCAGGCCCGATCGACGCCATCGGCCTGGCCAACCAGGGCGAAAGCTGCATGGCCTGGGATGCTCGCAGCGGTGAGCCGCTTTCGCCCCTGATCGTCTGGCAGGACAACCGCACCACCGGGCGCATCGAGGAGCTGCGCGCCCAGGGCGGCGAAGCACTGACGCTGGAACGAGCAGGCCTGCCGCTGGACGCCTACTTCTCGGCCAGCAAGCTGGCCTGGATCATCGAGCATCTGCCCGCCGCGCGTGATGCGCTGGCGACAGGGCGACTGCGCCTGGGCACCAGTGACGCCTGGTTCCTCGACCGCCTCACCGGCATCTACGCCACGGATGTCACCACCGCCTCGCGCACCTCGCTGATGAATCTCTCCAGCGGGCAATGGGACCCGGATTTGTGCGCCCTGTTCGGCGTGCCGATCGAGGCGCTGCCGGAAATCCGCGATACCGTCGGGTACTTCGGCGACATCGGTGTGACGCCGGTGACCGCCTCGGTGGTCGACCAGCAAGCGTCCCTTTACGGGCATGGCTGCCGCCAGCCCGGCGATGCCAAGATCACCTTCGGCACCGGCGCCTTCGCTCTGACGCTCAGCGGCGACCGCATCATTCGTTCGCCGGAAAACGGCCTGCTCGCCACCATCGCCTGGCAGCTCGACGGCAAACCCGTCTATGCCATGGATGGCGGCGTGTACGACGCCAGCGCCGCCGTCGAGTGGGCCGGGCGGCTGGGGTTGTTCAGCGATGTCTCCGAGCTCGCCGGATTCGACCAGCCGGCAGCCATCAGTCGCGGGCTGGCGTTTGTCCCTGCGTTGTCCGGGCTCGCCTGTCCGCACTGGGACCGCAGCGCCGGAGCACTCTGGCTGGGCATGAACGCCGCCACCACCCGCGAGGACATGTGCCAGGCACTGCTGGAGGGCGTCGCCCTGCGCAGCGCGGAGGTGATCCGCTCGATGGATGGTTTCCTGACCGTCACCGACCGCCTCTCCATCGACGGCGGCCTGGCCCGGAGTCCCTACTTCGCACAGTTCCTCGCCGATATTCTGCAGCGCCACATCACCACGCAACGCTTCGACGAGCTCACCGCGTTCGGCTGTGCTGCGCTGGCGGCGCGCGGCCTGGGCGTTGAGCTGAAAGCTCCGCGCAACACCTGCACCGAGTTCCGCCCGAAGATCGACAAGGCGACCGCGGAGCAATGGCAGGCGCGCTTCAGCGATGCCATCGGCCGTAGCCGCGGTTGGCGCTGACGGCGCGAAAATGAAAGCCGGAGCTGCCCAGCAGCTCTGGCTTTTTTCATGGCACGGCATTCCCCTGCAGGAGCGCGCCATGCGCGCGATCGCGCCCCTGCATTTCTAATAAGCGGCCCGCTCCTACAGGGATGCTCGCCGCCAACTGTTTTTCGTAGGAGCGAGCTTGCTCGCGAACCCGCCCAGCTCTGGATCTGCCGGAAAATCCGTTCGCGAGCAAGCTCGCTCCTACACATCCTGCAAATACGTCACGTCATCCCTTCCAACCGACCTCGCGCAACGCTGCCAGCAGGCGCTCCCCACTCAACGCCGGCACCAGCACGCCGTCATCGGTGCGCATGTCCTTGCCGGCCAGCAGCACGTTGACGATGGCTTCCTCCACTGCCTCGGCGGCGGCGGAGAACAGCGGCGAGATGTGGTCGTTGTTGAGCATTTCCAGCGCCGTGGCGAAAGGCAGGTCCTTGCGCCCATAGTCTGCCGGCGGCAGGTCGCGGTTGCCGGTGGCGAAGGCCAGGAAGATGTCGCCGCTGGAGTCGTCGGTACCGCCCCCCGTGCGGGCGATCCCCAGCGAAGCACGCTGCGCCAGGCGCTGGCACTGGTGCGGCAACAGCGGCGCGTCAGTGGCGAGGATCACCACGATGGAGCCCATGCCCGGCGTGCCCTGCTCGGCGAAGGGTGACGGCAGGTCACCCAGCTGGCGGCCGACCGGGTAACCATCCACCCGCAACTCGCGACGCTGGCCATGGTTGGCCTGTACCAGCGCGCCCACGGTCCAGCCGCCCTGCTCCATCGGCAGCTTGCGCGAGGAGGTGCCAATGCCGCCCTTGAACTCGTGGCAGATCATCCCCGTGCCGCCGCCCACCGGCCCCTCCCGCACCGGACCGGATTCAGCCGCGGCCAGCGCCTCGCGCACCTGTTCGGCGCCGATGTGCTGGCCCCAGATGTCGTTGAGCAGCCCGTCGTAGGTTTCCATCACCACCGGCATGCACCAGTAGATCGACGGGTCCGCCAGTTCGGCATGTTCGGCGGCGATCAGCGCATCGCGCACCGTGCCCACGCTGTGGGTGTTGGTGATGGCGATGGGCGTGGTCAGCAGCCCTGCCTCGCGAATCCACTCAAGCCCGGTGGCGTCGCCGTTGCCATTGAGCACGTGGCAGCCGGCGAAGCAGGGTTGCTGGCGCGCTGCGCCGTCACGGGGTTGCACTACCGTGACGCCGGTGCGCACGGCCTTGCCGTCATGCTCGCCGATCAGGGTGCTGTGGCCGACGCGGATGCCGGGAACATCGGTGATGGCGTTGAACTCACCGGGAGTGCCCAGGCCGAGGGTGATGCCGAGTTGACGAGCGCGCATGCTGTCTCCTTGGTTGGGTTTCAGAGCTTCTGGAAGGCCGGACTGAGCTTGCCGTAGGTGCTGTAGAGAATCACCGACACGGCCAGTATCCCGACAATGATCATGACGTCCCGCGAAGAGGCGTCCAGTAGCAGGTTGAGCAACAGGTAGCCGGCGCCGACCACCGCCAGCATCGCCGGCAGCGGCCACAGCGGCATGCGGTAAGGGTGTTCACGGTCGCGGCGCAGTACGCGGCTGAACAGCGCGCAGAGCGCCACCACCAGGTAGACCATCACCAGCAGCAGTACGGTGAAGGAGGTCAGCTCCTCCAGGTTCGAGCTGAAGCTCAGCGCCGCCGAGGGCACGCCGAGGAACAGCGTGGCGATCCACGGCGATTCCCAGCGCGGGTGGATGCGGGTGAACGCGCGGTTCATCAATGGCGTCCACAGCTCGTCGCGGCCGCTGCTGAAGATCACCCGACCGACCTGGATGACGATGGCGACGATGGCATTGAACACCGAGAGGAAGATGCCGGCGCTGACCAGCCGCGACAGCGTTGCATTGCCGTGGGCGGTGAGCAGGTAGCCGACCGGATCGGGGCTGGCGATCATGTCCTTCAGCGAAGGCGCGCCCAGCAGCAGTGCGGTCAGCGGGACGATCTCGATCGCCACCACCAGCACCAGCGACCAGATCACCGCGCGGTGCACATTGCGCCCACCGCACTTCATGTCCTCGGCCAGCAGCACCGCGCCGCCGAAGCCGTTGTAGGAGAACAGCGCGGTGCCCACGGCGCCGATCACCAGCGCCCAGGGCGCGGCGGCCAGTATCCCGCCGTCGATGTGCTGTGGCTGCACCAGCACGCTCACCGGCTGGCTGACGTGGCCGAAGCCGAGCACCACGATCACCAGCAGCGCCGCCACTTCGCAGAGCAGGAACACACCGGTGATCCAGGCGTTCACGCGGATGTTGAGGATGCCCAGCACGTAGCTGGCGGCGACTATCACCAGGGCGACGGTCTGGGTGTCGAAGCTCGTCCCCAGGGCGTTGTTCAGGTAGGTCGCCGCGCCCGTCGCCAGTACCGGCGGGATGAACAGCAGCGAGACCAGCACGGTAAGGAAGGTGGCGTAGCCGGCGAGACCACCGAACACGCGCTTGGCGTAGACGTACTCGCCGCCAGCGGAGCTGTGCGCGCGGCCGAGTTCGGCATAGCACCAGGCGAACATCAGGGCCAGGAAGCCGGCGAAGACGAAGGCCAGGAAGGCGCCGCTGCCGGCCTGCTGGATGGCGAAGGGGGCGATGACGAAAACGGAGCTGGCGGGAGTGACCGCCGAGACGGTGATCGCGACTACGTCGGGCACGCCCAGGCTGGGCTTGAGCGCGCTCGCTGGCGCAGGGGAAGCGCTCATATCGTTGTTTCCTCGTGTTGTTATTGGTGGCTGAGGCAGGAACGAAAACCTTGTTGCGCCCTCTTGCTCGGGGCGTCAGGTGGCGCTGAGTCTGTGCGTGGCAGGCAAAGCGGCCAATCACCATTTGGGGTTACGCCCCCTTGACGGCGAACCGGTAAAAGGAGGAAACCGTGGGCCGAACCCACGCCGCCTCTTTCGGAGAAACGCCGCCGATGCACACCCTGTTCCGCGAGGTCGGCATGCACGCCAACCTCGGCCGCGCCATCGAGCAGATCGGCCAGCCGCGCTTCTGGAAGCAACTGGTCCTGCTGCTGCACCAGTGGTTGCCGTTCGATAACGCCCTGGCGATGTTCTACCCGGCCAGCGGCACCCCGGTGGCGCTGGAGGAGTACGACGCCGAGCCCACCGCCGGCCCGGCCGCCATGGCCATCTACCTCGACGGCCTGTTCCAGCTCGACCCGTTCTACCAGGCCTGCCGCGAGGGCGTGCCCAGCGGGCTGTACCGGCTGGAGGAAATCTCCCCGGACCAGTTCCGCCAGAGCGAGTACTTCCTCAGCTACTTCCACGACAACGTGCTGGAGGACGAGGTGCAGTTCATCCTCCAGCTTCCCGGCCAGGGCGCGCTGTCGCTGTCACTGGGTATGCGCCAGCTGTTCGATGGCGAGCAGACCGGTCTGCTGGCGATGCTCTGCCCCTGGGTGCTGGCACTGATGCAGCAGCACTGGCAACAGCGCAGCCAGCGCCTGCTGCCGGGCACAACCGACGGTGTGGCGGTGCAGGTGCGCGACGCCCTGAGCCACTTCGGTGCCGGCGTGCTTTCCGAGCGTGAGCTGGAGATCGCCCGGCTGATCCTGCGGGGTTACTCCTCCAAGGCCATGGCCGAGCGCCTGGCGATCTCGCCGGAAACCATCAAGGTCCACCGCCGCCACCTGTACAACAAGCTCGACATCTCCTCGCAGCCGGAGCTGTTCTCGCTGTTCCTGCAGTCGCTGGGGCACGACCCGCAGAATCCCTGAGCGTCGCCTCAGGCCAGAGCAGCCGCCATCCGCGCGGCTGATGCCAAGCCATTCGCGCCCACCGGGACACCCTGCTGGCGTTGCACGGACACTACCGCGTGCCCGTCAGGCTTCTAGACTGGACCCGTGCCATCCAGACACGCCACGACAATCACAAGAGAGCACAGCCTGATGAACGCACGCGCCAACTTCACCCACATGGAAGACGGCAGCGCCGAGGACTGGGCGATCATCGCCAAGGACTTCGGCCAGTACGCCGCGCTTCTGCCCGACCGGATCATGACCCACCTGCGCCTGCTCGACGGCGACTTCGGCGGCTTCCCGGTGGACCGCCTGACCCACTCGCTGCAGACCGCCACCCTGGCCCACCGCGATGGTCGCGACGAGGAGTACGTGGTCTGCGCCCTGCTCCACGATATCGGCGACACGCTCGGTTCGTTCAACCACGCCGACATCGCCGCGGCCATCCTCAAGCCGTTCGTCAGCGAGGCCAACCTGTGGATGATCGAGAAGCACGCGATCTTCCAGGGTTACTACTTCTTCCATCACCTGGGCCTGGACCGGCACCTGCGCGAGCAGTTCAAGGACCACCCGCAGTTCGAGCAGACCATCGAATTCTGCGCGCGCTACGACGCCGCCGCCTTCGATCCGGACGGCGAAGTGCTGCCCCTGGAGTTCTTCGAACCCATGCTGCGCCGGGTCTTCGCCCAGCCCCGCCGTTCGATCTACCAGAAGCCCGATGGCACGATGGCCTGAGGGTCCCGTGGTGACCGGCGGTCCGCGACGAAGAGTGGCGAACCGCCGCTGGCCCGGGGGCTGCGCATGGAATAAGATTCCTCCCAAAATCAGACGCGCAATTGGCCACGAGCCTACGCGCACCAGGGAAGTTTCTTGCGCATGAAGCCTAACGTTCTTGAGCGTTCCAGCAGTCCGCTCACCCCCGCCCCTCTGCGCGAATACCATTCCCGCGTGCTGGCGTATATCGCCGTCGCCGCGACCATCACCGCCGGCACCTTCGCCAGGTACTTCGGCTACGAGATCCTCTGGATGATCCCGTACGCCCTGCTCTACCCGCACCTCGCCCAGCAGGTCAGCCGCCGCTTCAAGCGTGACAACCCGCAACGCACCCGCCTGGTACTGCTGTTCATCGACGCCCTGCACGCCGGCATCGCCACCACGCTGCTGGGCTTCTCCGAAGTACCCAGCCTGATGCTGGTGCTGATCCTCGCCTTCTCCGCGCTGATCATCGGCGGCCTGCGTTCCCTGGGCCTGGCACTGCTGGTGGCGCTGAGCGCCGCGGTCCTCAGCGCCGCGCTGATCGCCCCGGCCTACAAGGGCCAGACGCCGAGCATCGTCGCGCTGGTCAGCGTGCTGTTCTCCACCCTGTACATCTGCATCACCGCCTTCTTCGTGCACCAGCAGGGCCTGCGCCTGGCCCAGGCCCGCTCGGACATCACCCTGGAGCAGGAAAAGGCCGCGCGCCTGGCCAGCAACCTGGCCAAGTACCTGTCGCCACAGGTGTGGGAATCGATCTTCAGCGGCAAGCGCACGGTGCGCCTGGAGACCCAGCGCAAGAAGCTCACGGTGTTCTTCTCCGACATCAAGGGCTTCACCGAGCTGTCCGAAGAGCTCGAAGCCGAAGCCCTTACCGACATGCTCAACAACTACCTCAACGAGATGTCGAAGATCGCCCTGAAGTACGGCGGCACCATCGACAAGTTCGTCGGCGACTGCGTGATGGTGTTCTTCGGCGACCCGGCCACCCAGGGCGCGAAGAAAGACGCCGTGGCCGCCGTGTCCATGGCCGTGGCCATGCGCAAGCACATGAAGGTCATGCGCCAGCAGTGGCGCGCCCAGGGCATCACCAAGCCGCTGGAAGTGCGCATGGGCCTGAACACCGGCTACTGCACCGTGGGTAACTTCGGCGCTGACACGCGCATGGACTACACCATCATCGGCCGCGAAGTGAACCTCGCCAGCCGCCTGGAAAGCGCCGCCGAAGCCGGCGAGATCCTCATCAGCCACGAGACCTACTCGCTGGTCAAGGACGTGCTGATGTGCCGCGACAAGGGCCAGATCGCGGTGAAGGGCTTCAGCAAGCCGGTGCAGATCTACCAGGTGGTCGACTTCCGCCGCGACCTGGGCTCCAACCCCAGCTTCGTCGAGCACGAGGTGCCGGGGTTCTCCATGTACCTGGACACCAACAACGTGCAGAACTACGACAAGGAACGGGTCATCCAGGCGCTGCAGCAGGCGGCGGAGAAGCTCAAGGACAAGATCATTCTTTGATCGTCCCGATTTCCTCGCCGGCAGCTCGAATTCGCAGAATTGTTCTCCCTTCGCTGACGCCTCCCCTATCGCGGATGGAGACCGCTCCTGCGCTCGCCGGGTGCCATCTGCCGTCCGGCAAGGCTGACGCCTTGCGTCGCGGGCATGGCCCGCTCCTACACCACACCGGATAGCCCCGCGCCAGCCCCCCTGCAGGAGCGGGCCATGCCCGCGATCCGTCGCCTGGCGACGGCCATCCCAACCACAACTGCTGGGCCATGCGCGCCGCCGTGGCCTGGCTTGCGAACCCGCCCCACTCCGCAATTGCCGGGAAAGGCTTCGCGAGCAAGAGCCAGGCGCCCCCTCGCTCCTACGAAGAGCCGCCGTCTTTCACCCGCCCATAAAAAAGCCCGCTCAATCGAGCGGGCTGGAAAGGCTCCGGCGCTTCACGTTCACCGGGCCGAATTGCTCGTTGAGGAACTCGTCAGGAGGGCTGAAGCTCCGCGGAGTTGCCCGGGCCGGCGGCCAGTTCGGTGGACAGGGTCTTCTCGTCCAGCTGCTTGCACCACTTGGCGACCACGATGGTGGCCACGCCGTTGCCGACCAGGTTGGTCAGGGCGCGGGCCTCGGACATGAAGCGGTCGATACCCAGGATCAGCGCCAGGCCGGCAACCGGCAGGTGGCCGACGGCGGACAGGGTGGCGGCCAGCACGATGAAGCCCGAACCGGTGACGCCGGCAGCACCCTTGGAGGCGATCAGCAGCACGACCAGCAGGGTCAGCTGGTGGGTGATGTCCATCGGGGTATCGGTGGCCTGGGCGATGAACACCGCGGCCATGGTCAGGTAGATCGAGGTGCCGTCCAGGTTGAACGAGTAGCCGGTGGGGATCACCAGGCCGACGACGCTCTTGTCAGCGCCCAGCTTCTCCATCTTGGCGATCATGCGCGGCAGGGCCGACTCGGAGGACGAGGTGCCCAGCACGATCAGCAGTTCTTCGCGGATGTAGGAGATGAAGCGCAGGATGCTGAAGCCGTGGGCGCGGGCGATACCGCCGAGCACGATCAGCACGAACAGCAGGCAGGTGATATAGAAGCACAACATCAGCTGGCCCAGCTGCACCAGCGAGCCGAGGCCGTAGGCGCCGATGGTGAAGGCCATGGCACCGAAGGCACCGATGGGAGCGACCTTCATGATCACGTTGATGATGTTGAACATCACGTGGGTGATGCGATCGATGAACTCGAACACCGGCTTGCCGTAGTCACCCAGGCGGTGCAGCGCGTAGCCGAACAGCACGGAGAAGAACAGCACCTGGAGGATGTCACCGTTGGCGAAGGCGCCGACCACGGTGCTGGGGATGACGTTCATGAAGAAGTCGATGGTGCTCTGCTTCTCGCCCGAAGCGATGAAGCCGGTGAGCGCCGCGTTCTTGTTCATTTCGGCGGTCAGCGTGGCGACGTCGGCGTGCATGCCGGCACCCGGCTGGACGACGTTGACCACGACCAGGCCGATGATCAGCGCGACGGTGGAAACGATTTCGAAGTACAGCAGCGCCATACCGCCCGTCTTGCCCACGGCCTTCATGCTCTGCATGCCGGCGATGCCGGTAACCACGGTGCAGAAGATGATCGGCGCGATGGCCATCTTGATCAGTTTGACGAAGCCATCGCCCAGCGGCTTCATCAGTTTGGCGGTGTCGGGGTAGAAGTGGCCGAGTGCGATACCGATGGCGATGGCGATCAGTACCTGCACGTACAGGCTTTTGTAGAAGGGTTGCTTGGTCATGGCAGCTCTGTCCTCACGGGCGAGTGCTCCCTGGGAGGAAACACAAGACCGAACGCGTTATCTCCCTGCAATGGGAGAATTTGTTTTCAGGGCATGCCAGAAGGCAGGCCTTGATCGCATATGGCAAGTGCTGTGCCAGACCTTTAAAAAATATGTAATCCCTTTAAATTCAATAGCTTCCGTAAAAAGTCGCGGCACGGAAGGCCTCAGAAATGGCGGAAACCCGCCTCCTGGCTGGCGGGTTTCCCGCCCTCTGGCGGGTATCCGCCACGGCCTTCGTACCGTAGATTGTAGAACTCCGATCAGGTTCGATCGGGTTAACCGCGCGGCTGTTGGACGTGCGGCCAGAACAACAAGGACCGCTCATGCGTGAACGCACCATTGCCAGCCATTTCGTCCGCGCCGCCGTCCACGGGGCCCAGCGCAAGGGGCTGGATGTCCAAGTCCTGCTGCGTGACGCCGGTATCGCCCCGGCCATCCTCGACGAGCCCCGCGCACGCATCGATCCGTCGCAGTTCACCTGCCTGATGCAACTCCTGTGGGAAGTGCTCGACGACGAGTACATGGGCTTCGGCGCCATGCCCAGCAAGCGCGGCACCTTCGCCATGATGTGCAACGCGATCATCCACTGCCGCACGCTGGAAAAGGCTCTGGGACGCGGCGCGCTGTTCTACGGACTGTTTCCCGAGGCGCCACGGATCGAGCTGGTGCGCGACGGCGACCGCGCCCGCCTGACCCTGGACGAAACGCACCTGCGCGACCCGGACCACTTCCTCGCCGAGAGCCTGCTGCTCATCTGGCACCGCCTGGCCAGCTGGCTGATCGGCCAGCGCATCCGCCTGGAGGAAGCTACCTTCAGCTACCCGGCGCCCGAGCATCAGGCCGAGTACGACCTGCTGTTCCCCTGCCCTCGCCGCTTTTCCGCCGGCAGCACCAGCCTGCTCCTGCAGGCGCGCTACCTGGACATGCCGCTGCTGCAGGACGAGCGCACGCTCAAGCACTTCCTCAAGGATTCCCCCGCCGACCTGCTCGCCCGCCCCGATGGCGGCGACAGCCTGACCAGCCAGATCCGCCGCCTGCTCGGCCGCGACTGCCGCAGCTGGCCGGACCTGGAACAGGTCGCCGCGCAACTGCACATGAGCCCGCAGACCCTGCGCCGCCACCTGCGCGAGGAAGGGCCGAACTTCCAGGAGCTGAAGGATCAGTTGCGTCGCGACCTGGCGATCTACTACCTGGGCCGCGACGAACTGTCGATCCAGGACATTGCCGACCAGCTCGGTTTTTCCGAGCCCTCGGCGTTCCATCGGGCTTTCAAGAAATGGACGGGGCTGACGCCGGGGGCCTATCGTTCGCAACACTCCGAATGAATAGGTAATGCCATGAGCACTCCGCCCATCGCCGCACCTCTTGCCGATGCCGAGGAAAAAGCCATCCAGCTCAGGCAAGCAAACCGTCTGATATTGCAGGGCTTTGCAGGAGCCGTTGGAAGCGTGGCAAAAATGGCATTCGCCATTGCATTATTCGCCGCCAGCCCGGAAGTAAGGCTAGGCCGCACAGGTGTTGCAATTGGATTGGCCTTGCTCGCATTTGGTTTGCTCCGAAAAAGTCGTGCATGCGCCGCGACCTTGCTGCTCTATGCCCTGTTTACAGTAGTTTTTACAGCCAACAATTCAGCGTGGACTCCGTGGTGGCTAATCCAGCTGGCCATTGCGTGGCTTCAAGTGCAAGGGCTGCGAGGCACGTTGCTGCATGCCCAGCTCAAGCAAGCAAACTAGACCGTAGGGCGCATAACCCGGAACGGGTTATCCGCCGATTGCTCTCGCGGCGGATAACGCTGGCGCGTTATGCGCCCTACGACTAAAACGAGGCTCCGGTGCGTGGGCGTTCGCGAGCAAGCTCGCTCCTACGAAGAGCGGGCCCTGCATAGCGGTCTTCGGCAGCACAGGTCGACCGGCTTTTCTGTAGGAGCGAGCTTGCTCGCGAACCCGCACCGGCGCCCGATCACCCTGGCAAGCGAATCCTGAAACACGCCCCGCCCATCGAGGAATCCTCCAGCGCCAGCTCGCCGTCGTAGCTGTCGATGATGTCCTTCACCACCGCCGTGCCGATGCCCTGGCCGGGGTGCTGGGTGTCCAGGCGCTCGCCGCGCTTGAGGATGCGTTCGCGCTGGCTGGCCGGCACGCCGGGACCGTCGTCCTCGATGATCAGCTCGAACAGCCGGCCGGGCTTGCGTGCGCTGACCTTTACCGTGGTCAGGCACAGGCGGTAGGCGTTCTCCAGCAGGTTGCCGAGCATCTCCAGCAGGGCGCCCTTCTCCAGCGGCAGGGAAAAGCCCGGCGGAATCTCCCGCTCCAGCTTCACACGCTTGTCGCGGTAGACCTTGTCCAGCGCGCCGCCAATGGTGTCCAGCAGTGGATCGAGTTCCGCACGGTGGCGGATCAGGCCGCTCTTGCGCATCGTTGCGCGCTGCAACTGGTAGCCGATCTGCTGGCTCATGCGCTCGATCTGGGTCTGCAGCACCTGCACCTGCTCGCGGTTCTTCGGCTCGTCGGCGAGGGTTTCGCTGACGCCCTGCAGCACCGCCAGCGGCGTCTTCAGGCTGTGGGCAAGGTCGCCCAGGGAGTTGCGATAGCGCTCGCGCTGGGCGCGCTCACTTTCCAGCAGGCGGTTCACCGAGTCGGTCAGGCGCAGCATCTCGGCGGGGTGATCGTCACTCAGGCGCTCGCGGTCGCCGGTCTCGATCTGGTCCAGTTCCGAACGCAGGCCGCGCATGGAGCGGAAGCCCCAGCCGAGGCCGAGCCACAACAGGCCCAGCAACAGCAGCAGCGCGCCACCCAGCCAGAGGTAGAGCTGGTCGCGGAAGCCGCTGACCAGCTCGCGGAACTCGCTTTCCGGCTGCATGGTGACGATGCTGTAGGCCGCACGCTTGCCACCGAGCAGGTCGATCTCCACGTCGTAGACGAAGAACTCCTGGCCGGTGGCGTCGCGGATGCGGGTGAACTCGTCGATCAGGCCGTCGTACTTGGGCGAGTAACTGACGCTCTCGTCCTGGGCCGAGGTGGAGCGCCACACCAGCCTGCCGGACTGGTCGTAGATGAAGCCCAGCAACTTGGACTCTGGGAGGTTGAAGTCCTCCACCGGCAGGTGCTCGGGCATGCTCAGGACATTGCCCTCGATGCGCGCCGAGGACACCAGGGTCGCCACGTCCGCCGCCAGGCGCTGCTGGATGGCGTTCTCCAGGGCGATGCTGAACGCACGCTGGAGAGCCGGCAGCAGCGCCGCCATGAACAGCACGGCGAGAATCGCCGCACCGATCATCAGCCGCAGCCGCAGCGAGCGGATCATTTACACAGCTCGTTGAAGATATAGCCCTGGCCGCGCACGGTATCGATCGGCTTGAAGCCCGCGGCACTCTCCAGCTTGCGGCGCAGGCGGCCGACCAGCACTTCGATGACGTTCGGATCGCGCTCGTCGTCGTCCGGGTAGAGCTGCTCGATCAGGCGCTCCTTGGCCACCACCTGCTGGTGATGGCGCATGAGGTATTCAAGGATGCGGTACTCGAAGGCCGTCAGCTGCAGCGACTCACCGTTGACCAGCGCCTGCTTGCGGTTGGTGTCCAGCACCAGCGGGCCGGCCTCGATGCTCGACTGGGCGAAGCCGCTGGAACGGCGCAGCAGCGCGTTCAGCCGGGCCTCCAGCTCTTCGAACTGGAAGGGCTTGACCACGTAGTCGTCGGCGCCGGCGGCCAGGCCTTCGACCTTGTCCTGCCAGTTGCCGCGAGCGGTGAGGATGAGAATGGGGAAGGTCTTGCCCTGGCTGCGGAATTCGCGGATCAGGTCCAGGCCGCTCATGCCCGGTAACCCGAGGTCGATCATCGCCAGGTCGTGATGGTATTCGCTGGCGCGGTACAGCGCCTCTTCGGCATTGGCGACGGCATCGACCACATGGCCTTGCTCGCCGAGCCGGGTATACAGGTGATGGCGCAACAGCGCCTCGTCTTCCACCACCAGCAGTTTCATGCGCGTGCTCCCTGAGTCAGGCAACCGGGCCACGCGGGGCCCGGTTGCGGTACCGGTCAGAACTTGTAGTTGGCACCCAGGTAGAACTGGGAGCTGCTGTGCAGGTCAAGGGATCCCACCTTGCCGCCGCCGTGCGGGCTCATCTCGGTACTCGCGTTGGTACGCAGGTAACGGTAGCCGCCTTCTACGGATGCGTT
Source organism: Pseudomonas sp. PDM22 (assembly GCF_014851965.1). Lineage (NCBI taxonomy): Bacteria > Pseudomonadati > Pseudomonadota > Gammaproteobacteria > Pseudomonadales > Pseudomonadaceae > Pseudomonas > Pseudomonas sp. PDM22. Next base: position 1,016,306 of record NZ_JACVAR010000002.1, on the reverse strand, counting down.
CTTGCCGAGTTCCTGGAGGATACCGGCTTGGGCGCCGATGGCGTAACCCACATCGCTGTCGCGGCTGTAGCCCTTGGAGTCCTGCTCCAGCTTGACCAGGCCGGCGGTGCCGCCGCCGAACAGCTTGGTGCCCTGGTCGCCCAGCGGCAGGAGGGCGTCGTAGCTGCCGAGCAGGTTCTGCTGGCGCAGCTTCAGGCCGTTCTCGGTGTCGGAGACGTTTTCATAGGTGACGTAGTAGCGACCCTGCTCCATCTGCTGGCCGGCGCGTACGCCCCAGGTGCCGCTGTTGTTGATCACGCTGTCGAATTTCGGGTTGCCGAGGTTGCGGTTCAGCGCATCGGACTTCTGGATGTTGTTGCTGGTTTCACCCCAGGTCATACCGACGAAAGTGTCGGCGGCATTGGCTGCGGTAGCGGCGACACTGGCACCGAGAATGGCGGTGGCGAGGGCGATTTTCTTCATGGTTTTCATGGGGATTCTCCCGTCAAGGATGTCTGTAATGTGTTGACGGGGAGTAGGTTACGAGGGGGGCACTGAACCGAACCTGTCGGACTGCTGAACCAATGCTGAACGACCTGGCTGTAGGAAATTTCGCTCATACAGAAATGCAAAGCCCCGGCACAGGCCGGGGCTTTGCTGGAGCGGGAAGGATGCTCAGCCGCCCTGCAACGCCTTGAGGATCTTCTGCCCCGCGCGACCGTCCGCTGGCGTCATACCGCGCTTGTTCTGCTCCTGCTGGATCGCCTTGCGCGTCACGTCGCCGATCATGCCGTCGGGCTGGCCGATGTCGTAGCCACGCTGGATCAGCAACTCCTGCAGCTCCTTGCGCTGCGCCCGGCTCAGGCCCGGATCGTCGGTCGGCCAGGGCGTGCGCAGGCCCTGCTCGCCACGCAGGCGATCGGACAGCAAGGCAATGGCCAGCGCGTAGCTTTCCGCCGCGTTGTAGGAATAGATCGCGTCGTAGTTGCGCAGCACCAGGAAAGCCGGGCCGTTGGCGCCCGCCGGCAGCAGGATCGCCGCCTTGGAATCGATGCTCGGGATCGGCTTGCCGTCGACGCGCTTCACGCCGCGGCTGGTCCAGTCGGACAGCGCACGGCGCTTGGTGCGCCCGGCCAGCGAGGCGTCGAAGCCCGCCGGCAGTTTCACTTCGTAGCCCCACGGCTGCCCTTCGCGCCAGCCGGCCTTGCGCAGGTAGTTGGCGGTGGACGCCAGGGCATCGGCGGTGCTGCCGACGAGGTCGCGATGACCGTCGCCGTCGAAGTCCTCGGCGATGCGCGCGTAGGTCGAGGGCATGAACTGCGTCTGGCCAAAGGCGCCCGCCCAGGAACCGGTGATGCCGCTGTCGCGGATATCGCCCTGCTGCAGCAGCTTGAGGGTGGCGATGAACTCGCCCTGGAAGAACGACTGGCGCCGCCCGTAGCAGGACAGCGTCGACAGCGACACCAGCAGCGGGCGCTTGCCGGTGATGCGCCCGTAATCGCTCTCCACGCCCCACACGGCGACCACCGTGGCCGGGTCGACCTGATAGCGCGCCGCGACCTTGCGCAGCAGGTCGGCATGCTCGGCCATGCGCGCCTTGCCGTCGGCCACGCGTTGGTCGTCCACCAGCCCGGCCAGGTAGTCCCAGATCGGCGTGGTGAACTCGGGCTGGGCGTCCAGCAGCGGCAGCACGCTCATGTCCGGCTGCAGGCCTTTGGTGAACTGCGCGAAGCTGGCGGCGCTGACGCCCTTGGCCTGGGCTGCGCCCTGCAAGCGGTTCAGGCAGGAGCCGAAATCGTCGCCCGGCGCTGCCTGCGCCAATGCCGCCGGGAGCAGCAGGGACAAGGCCAGGGACGCGCGGCGCGCGATGGAGGAAGTCTTCATTGGTGTCGAATGCTCAGATCGGTGAAGGTGGCGCGCCCGCCCTCGCTGGCGGGCCCGCGATTGTCCTGCAGGTAGAGCCCTGCCTTGAAGTACAGGCCCTGGTAGGCCCATTTCGTATCCAGTTGCTGGCTGACCTGGCCGCCCTCGACCTGCACGCTCAGCACCCCGCTACTGGACACGCCCAGCCGGTAGGTAAAGGTATCGCCCAGCGCAATGCCGTCATAGACGGTATAGGTGCGCGTGGTGATGTCGTCCGGCCGATCGCGAACCAGCGCCTGTACCCGCGCCTTGTCCAGGCGCTGCTGGTAGACCAGCTTGACCAGCGGCAGGGCCTCGGCGCTGCCGCTGCCGTTGCTGTGGATCTGCCCGATGACCATGCGCCGGCTGGAGGGCACGGATTCCACGCGCAGGGTGGCGACCATCAGGTTCTCCGCCAGAGGATAGCGCCAGGTCACCAGGCGGCCGTCGGGCTTGGTCTCGCGCAGTTCGGTACGGGGATATTCGCTGCCGCTGGTGTGGGCGCCGTTCACCGGCACCCAGAACTCCACGCCATCGGTGCTGCGGCGGAAATACGGGCTCTCGTAGTCACGGCCGAGTTTCGCCGTGGAAATGGTCGCGGCCGGGCCGCGTTGGGGAATGGTCAGATTCCAGGTGCTCAGGTCCAACATCGGCCTATCGCTTCGCGGGTCAGGACATGGGCGCAAGGGTAGACGAGGCTGTCGGACTTTTCATCCATACGGCTTCCCCATCTTCTGGCGGACAACCGCGCCCTTGAGCGGCCGCGTACAGGCTGCACAGGCGTTTTCCGCATCAGCGGCTATCGTCATGGTTTCCGCCATCCGCCATCGCCACGGAGAAACCTCATGCGCCTGCTCACTGCCTTGCTGCTATTCGCCTTCGCGGCCAGCGCTTCAGCCGCGATCAAGACTCAGGAAATCCCCTACGAATCCACTGACGGCACGAAGATGATCGGTTACTTCGCCTACGACGACGCCAAGTCCGGCATCCGTCCCGGCGTCATCGTCGTCCACGAATTCTGGGGCCTGAACGACTACGCGAAAAGCCGCGCGCGGCAGCTCGCCGAACTGGGCTACAGCGCCCTGGCCATCGACATGTACGGCGAAGGCAAGCACACCGACCATCCCAACGATGCCAAGGCCTTCATGGCCGAGGCGCTGAAGAATGCCGACGCCGCCAAGGCGCGCTTCCAGGCCGGCCTGGAGCTGTTGAAGAAACAGCCGCAGACCGACCCGAGCAAGATTGCCGCGATCGGTTACTGCTTCGGCGGCAAGGTGGTACTGGACATGGCCCGCGCCGGCCTGCCGCTGGCCGGCGTGGCCAGCTTCCACGGCGTGCTGGCGACCCAGACGCCGGCGCAGCCGGGGCAGATCAAGGCGAAGATACTGGTCGAGCACGGCGGCGCCGACACCCTGGTACCGGCCGAGAGCGTTGCGGCATTCAAGACAGAAATGGACAACGCCAAGGCCGACTACAAGCTGGTGATCCAGCCTGGCGCCAAGCACAGCTTCACCAGCCCGGACGCCGACAAGCACAAGGGGCACGGCCTGGACGTGGGCTACGACAAGACCGCCGACCAGAAGTCCTGGGCGGACCTGCAGGCGTTCTTCAAGGAAATCTTCGACGTCAAACCGGACGCGTCATAAATCGCAGGCAATAAAAAACGGGAGCCCATTCGGGCTCCCGCACTCAATCAAGTGTCTAAGGTCAGAGCCCGCCTTGGCGGCACTCCAACAACAACCTCACCTGCGTCCCCTAGGGAACGCGGCGTGCAGTGTGACAAAGCTTGTCAGACGAATCCGTACGCCTTTGGTGAAGGTTTGCAAACGAATGTAAGTGCCGCGTGACTGGTGAGCCACGTTCTGGCGCGGCAGAATGCTCCCATGACTGCCCTCCCCGACTTCTGCACCCCCCTCGATGCCGACTGGCCCCTGCCCACCCCGCTGGCAGGCATTCAATTGCGCAGCACCCGCTTCGACCGCCGGCGCCTGCAGGCCGGGGACTTTTCCCTGAGCCAGGTCGAGGCGCCGGCCAACATCCAGCGCTCCGTCGCCAAGCGCCAGGCCGAGTACCTGGCGGGGCGCATCTGCGCCCGCGCGGCATTGCTGGCCGCAGGCTCGACGGCCTGGGTACCGGGCACCGACGAGGAACGTGCGCCGGTCTGGCCGACGGGCTTCTGCGGCTCGATCACCCACGGTGACGGCTGGGCGGCGGCCATTGTCGCCCGCGACAGTTGCTGGCGCGGGCTCGGCCTGGACGTGGAGAACCGCCTGGAAACCGCACGAGCGGAGCGACTGGCCGCTGAAATCCTCACGCCGGACGAACTGGCGCGCCTCGACCCACGGCAGGCGGCGCTGCAGGTCACCCTGACCTTTTCCCTCAAGGAAAGCCTGTTCAAGGCGCTCTTCCCGCTGGTGCGCAAGCGCTTCTACTTCGAACACGCCGAGCTGCTGAGCTGGTCCGCCGGGGGCCATGCGCGCCTGCGTCTGCTCACCGACCTGTCGGAGGAATGGCACCACGGCAAGGAGATCGACGGGCAGTTCAGCCTGTTCGATGAACGCCTGCTGAGCCTGGTGGCCATTCCTTCGGTCAAGGGCAGCGCCTGACCGCCGCGACTGACAGACACATCTGAAAGTCTTGACTTAAAAGTCAGAATTTGGCGTCATGCACGCCATCCAGACGTCCCCGTACCTCTTTTGATCCTCAGATTTTGCCTTCAGAGGAATCGTCAGCAGGCCTATCGGTATATAGAATCTTATACAGCCAAACGGCAACGTCTGGTTCTTGGGGTCCCCACAAAAAGAAATGACCATCGGAGCAAACGTAATGACCAGAAACACCCTGGCGCTCGCCATTGCCGCCAGCTCGCTCGGCCTCATCGCGCAATCGGCACACGCCGGCGGCTTCATCGAAGACAGCAAGGCCAGCCTGACCCTGCGCAACTTCTACATCAACACCGACAACCGCAACGGCCCCGCCTCGCCCAGCAAGCAGGAAGAATGGGGCCAGGGCTTCATGCTCAACTATTCCTCGGGCTTCACCCAGGGCACCGTGGGCTTCGGCGTCGACGCCCTGGGCCTGCTCGGCGTGCGCCTGGACGGCGGCGGCAAGTCCGGCAAGGCCGGCGTGGATCGCCAGCCCGGCACCATCTTCCCGCTGGAGAGCGATGGCAGCGCCGTCGACGAATTCAGCAGCCTCGGCATGACTGCCAAGGCGAAGATCTCCAAGACCGAATTCCGCTACGGCACCCTGCAGCCCAAGCTGCCGGTGGTGGTCTACAACGACGCCCGCCTGCTGCCGATGACCTACGAAGGTGGCCAGGTCACCTCCACCGACATCGACAACCTGACCCTGACCGGCGGCCAGCTGACCCACACCAAGGGCCGCAACTCCACCGACTGGCGCAGCATGTCCATCGCCGGCGCCAACGGCAGCAGCGCCTCTTCGCGCGACAGCAACAAGTTCTACTTCGCCGGCGGCGACTACAAGGCCAGCAAGAACCTGACCCTGTCGTACTACTACGGCGAGCTGGACAACTTCTACAAGCAGAACTACCTCGGCCTCGTCCATAGCTTGGCTGTAGGAACGGGTACCCTGAAGTCCGACATCCGCGTCTTCATCAGCGATTCCGACGGCAAGAACGGCAGCGCTTCCGGCCGCGCCGACGGCTACGTCAGCAGCGGTTACTACGGCGGCAACAGCCTGAAGGGCGAAGTGGACAACAACGTCTACAGCGGCATGTTCACCTACTCCCTGGGCGGCCACAGCATCGGCGCCGGTTACCAGACCATGACCGGCGACAGCGACTTCCCCTACCTCAACCGCGGCGACGGCGAAGGCACCAGCACCTACCTGATCTCCGACGCCCAACTGCTGAAGTTCAACCGTGCCGGCGAGCGCACCTGGATCGGTCGCTACGCCTATGACTTCGCCGACCTCGGCATGCCCGGCCTGACCTTCAGCGTGCTCTACCTGAACGCCGACAACATCGACACCAAGCAAGGCGACAAGGGTGAGTGGGAACGCGATATCGCCCTGGGCTACGTGGTCCCGGAAGGCACTTTCAAGGGCCTGGGCCTGGCCTGGAAGAACGCCGCCATGCGCAGCGGCCTGCCGGCAACCAGCACCGCGGGCGTGCCGAGCCAGCGCGATCAGGACGAGAACCGCCTGATCGTCAGCTACACCATTCCGCTGCTGTAAGGCGTGGAGTGAAACGAAAAAGGGCGGCCACTGGCCGCCCTTTCTGTTTCTGATCTATCCGCAAAGCTGGACGTCAGGAGGCATCTGCAGGATGGCGTGGAGCGCAGCGATACCCATCCTACGAGAGGCAGGCGCAGTCTCAGGCCAGCAACGCCACCGATTTGATCTGCGCCCAAACTTCCTGCCCGGCGTGCAAGCCGAGTTGGTCGTGGGAGTAGCGGGTGATCCGCGCCAGCAGCGGCGTGCCGGCCACATCCAGCTTCACCAGCAGGTGCGCCGGGTTGTCCGTCGGCACTATCTCGACCACCGTCGCCGGCAGCACGTTGAGAATGCTGCTGTGGGCCGCCGGCTCCAGGCTCAGGCTGACGTCCCGCGCCTGCACCTTGATGCGCAGCGCCCTGCCCTTGTCCATCGGCGCGTGGGCCAGGCGAATGCGCTGCTCGCAGTGCGGCAGCGCCAGGGTCAGCAACCCGTAGTCGGCGTTGTGCCCCAGCACCTGGCCGTCGATTACCACGCCGGCGTCTTCCAGATGGGAGATGGGCAGGTCGGTGCGCGCCAGGGTTTCCACTACCGGGCCACTGGCGATGGCCTTGCCCTGGTCCAGCAGCACCAGGTGATCGGCCAGCCGCGCCACTTCATCCGGCGAGTGGCTGACATAGAGAATCGGGATATCCAGCTCGTCGTGCAGGCGCTCCAGGTACGGCAGGATTTCCGCCTTGCGCTTGAGGTCCAGCGCCGCCAGCGGCTCGTCCATCAGCAACAGGCGCGGGCTGGTCAGCAACGCGCGGGCCATGCCGACACGCTGGCGTTCGCCGCCGGAGAGGTGCCCCGGCATGCGCTCCAGCAGATGACCGATGCCCAGCAGCTCGGTGGCTTGCTCCAGCTCGACTCGGTGCTGGTCGCGCGGCACGCGCTTCATGCCGTAGGTGAGGTTGCGCTTCACCGACAGGTGCTCGAACAGATTGGCGTCCTGGAACACATAGCCCAGTGCCCGTTTGTGCGGCGGCAGGAACACGCCGCTGGCGCTGTCCTGCCAGACCTCGCCGTTGACCACCAGCCGGCCGAGCGGCGCGCGCTCCAGGCCCGCCACGCAGCGCAGGCAGGTGGTCTTGCCGGAGCCGGAATGGCCGAACAGTGCAGTCACACCCTTGCCCGGCAGCTGCAGGTCGACGTCGAGGCTGAAGCCCGGATAGGCGATCTGGAAGCGGGCCTCGATGGCACGCGCGGAAAGCTCTTGCGACATGCCCACCTCAGGCCCAGGCCGACCGGCCGCGGCGACTCGCGTAGAGCGCCAGCAGGACGAAGAAGGAGAAGATCACCATGCCGCCGGCCAGCCAGTGCGCCTGGGCGTACTCCATGGCCTCGACGTGATCGAATATCTGCACCGACACCACGCGGGTCTTGCCCGGGATGTTGCCACCGATCATCAGCACCACCCCGAACTCGCCCACCGTGTGGGCAAAGCCGAGGATGCTGGCGGTGATGAAGCCCGGCCGCGCCAGCGGCAGGACCACGGAAAAGAAGGTATCCAGGGGGCTCGCGCGCAAGGTCGCGGCGGCCTCCAGCGGCTTGTTGCCGATGGCCTCGAAGGCGTTCTGCAACGGCTGCACCACGAAGGGCAGCGAATAGAACACCGAGCCCACCACAAGCCCGGCGAAGGTGAACGGCAGACGCCCCAGCCCCAGGCTCTCGGTCGCCTGGCCGATGACGCCGTGAGGCCCCATGGTGATCAGCAGGTAGAAGCCGATCACCGTCGGCGGCAGCACCAGCGGCAGCGCCACCACCGCTCCCAGCGGACCTTTCAGCCAGGAGCGGGTGCGCGACAGCCACCAGGCGATCGGCGTGCCGATCAGCAGGAGGATCAAAGTGCTCAGGGCGGCCAGCTCGATGGTGAGCCGGATGGCCAGGAAATCCTCCTGCGTGAGGGGCATCGCTATTCCTTGAAGGCTTAGAGTTCGTAACCGTAGGACTTGATCACCGCAGCGGCCTTCGGCCCTTTCAGGTACTCGACCAGCGCCTTGGCGGCGGCACTGTCCTTGCCCTTGTTGAGGATCACCGCGTCCTGGCGGATCGGGTCATGCAGGTCGGCCGGGACGATCCAGGCGGAACCGCTGGTCACCTTGCCATCCTTGTAGATCTGCGACAACGCCACGAAGCCCAGCTCCGCGTTGCCGGTGGAGACGAACTGGAAGGCCTGGGTGATGTTCTGGCCTTCGACGATCTTGCCGGCGACCTTGTCCTTCAAGCCGAGCTTGTCGATCACCTGGGTCGCTGCCAGGCCGTAGGGCGCGGCCTTCGGGTTGGCGATGGACAGGTGCTTGTACTCATTCTTCTTCAGCACGTCGCCCTTGGCGTCGACGTAGCCGTCCTTCGCCGACCACAGCGCCAGGGTGCCCACGGCATAAGTGAAGCGCGAACCGGGGACGATTTCCTTCTCTTCCTCGAGTTTCTTCGGCGTGGTGTCGTCGGCGGCGAGGAAGACCTCGAACGGCGCGCCGTTCTTGATCTGGGTGTAGAACTGGCCGGTGGCACCGTAGGCGGCGACCAGCTTGTGGCCGGTGTCCTTCTCGAAGTCCTTGGCGATCGCCTGGATCGGCGCGGTGAAGTTGGCGGCGACGGCAACCTGCACTTCATCGGCCAGGGCCGAGTGCAGGGTGAAGCAGGAAGCGACCAGCAGGGAAAGACTTGCGAAGCGGTGTTTCATCGTGAGGCTCCAGTGGGTGTTGTTTTAAAACTTCGATCTGTCAGGACTGGTCTATAAACTCGGTTCAGCCCCGTGTTACGTCCGGCGATAAGTCGGCCATTCAAAACGTTCAAGGAGAGTCAGTTCATGAAGGTCAGTGCACGCAACGTGTTCAAGGGCAGCGTCAAGCAACTGCGCAACGGTGCGGTCAACGCGGAAGTCGTGGTTGCCCTGCCCGGCGGCAGCGAGCTGGTGGCGATCGTCACCGAGGAAAGCGTGAAGAGCCTGAGTCTTGCCCAGGGCAAGGAAGTCATCGCGCTGGTTAAGGCGCCCTGGGTGATGCTGATGACCGAGGCCGACGGCATCCGCCTGTCCGCGCGCAACTGCCTGGCCGGCACGGTGAAATCGGTCACCGACGGCGCGGTGAATGCCGAAGTCGTGCTGAGCCTGCCGGGCGGCACCGACGTGGTGGCCGTGGTCACCCGCGATGCGGTCAGCGAGCTGGGCCTGGCGGCCGGCGTGAAGGCGACTGCAGTGATCAAAGCGTCCCATGTGATCCTCGGTGTTCCTGCCTGAAACCCTGTGCGGGCCTGTCGCTGACAGGTCCGCCTGCCGTGCCTGCAAGCGATCGTTATAGCAAAAATTACATAACGATACCGGTGACTCTGCAATACCCCCTAAGAGAGAGTGATCCCGGAAGGGCTATTTACCGTAGGGAAGGCATGCAGAGTGACGCGGCGACTGCCATCCACCCGTGATGGCACCGCAGCATTCTGCATTTTTTGACTTCAAGGTCAAATACTGTCTTCGACCTTCGGCGCCTGGCGGCGTGGCCACATCAGCGTGAAGCACGCGCCGCCCAGCACTTCGCTTTTGGCGATCTGCGCGCGGCCGCCGTGCCAGTGGATGATCCGCCGCACGATGGAGAGCCCCAGCCCATGCCCGCCGGTAACCCGCGCGCGGCTGTCGTCGGCGCGGAAGAACGGCTGGAACAGCCGGTGCCACTGCGCTTCCGGCACGCCGGGGCCGTCGTCCTCCACGTCCACCTGGCAGCGGTCCACGCTCACCCGGTAACTGATGCGCACCCGCCCTTCGGCGTAGCGCAGCGCATTGGTCATCAGGTTCTGCAGCGCGCGATGCAGGTAGCGCGGCTCCGCCTCGATCCAACTGCCCTGGTCGAACGGCACCAGTGCACCCGCCTCGCAGGTGACGGTGATTTCCCGGCGCAGCGGGGCGATCTCCGACACCACTTGCTCCACCAGCGCGCCCAGCTCGATACGCTGGTAGCTCAGCGCCGGCGAGCCCTGCTCCAGCCGCGCGTAGGTGAGCATCTCGTCCACCAGCTGGTCGAGGTCCTGGATGTCGCCATCCATGCCTTCCATGTACTTGCGCCGGGCCTTGTCGGTCTCGGCGGACTCGATCATCTCCAGCCCGAAGCGCAACCGCGCCACCGGCGTGCGCAGCTCGTGGGACACCGCGCGCACCAGCTCGCGCTGCACCGTCAGCAGCAGGTGCAATTGCTCGGCCATGTGGTTGAAGGCCCCGGCGAGGCGCCCCACCGAGTCCGCGCCGCGTACCTCCACGCGGGTATCCAGGCTGCCGCGGGCGATGCGCGTGGCAGCAGACTCGAGGCCGCGCAGGCGCTGCTCCAGGCCGCTGATCAGCAGGTACAGGGTCAGGCCGATCAGGGTCAGCGCGACCACCACGATGATCGTCAGCAGCTGCGGCGGGTACGGGTTCATCTGGTAGATCGGCCCCAGTTCCAGCACCCAGGGCGTGTCGAGGATGCCGGAGAGCACGCGGATCGAATCGCCGCCCTTGCCCAGCGCCATCACCGTGTCGCCCTCCTCCACACGACGGCTCTGGTCGTCGTCCAGATCGACTTCCTTCAGACGCAGCAGGTGCACCTCGAAGCCGAAACGCTTGTCGCGGACGATGCGCGCCAGGTGATAGGGCTGCTCGCTGGCCGGGTAGCGCTTGAGCTCGTCCATCAGCAGGTAGATGGTGGCGCGCGCCAGCTGCTCGCTGACCTGCTCCACCTCGCCGGTGAGGACCAGCCCTTCCGCTGCGCTCACCTGGGTCATCACCTTCACTTCATGGGGCGCACCGGCCTGCACCAGCACCTGGTCGTTCATCAGCCGCGCCCGGCTGCGCCCTTCCATGCCCAGCGCGTCCAGGCTGGTGAGCTTCAGCGGGATGCCCAGCAGGCGGCTCCACTGGCTCAGCGCACGCTTGCGGTCCACCTCGCTCATGGGCAGCAACTCATCCGCCATCAGGCGGAAGGTGCCGCGCGCCAGGTCCTCGCGGTAGCGCTCACCACGCACGTCGTTGACCAGGTGCAACGTCAAAACCGCCAGCGCGGCGACCGCCACCAGGGTCAGCAGCATGCCGCCGTAGATGCGCAGGAAGATGGATTTCATGGCCGGGACTCTGCCGCTGGCGCGAGCAACCCATAGTTGTCCAGGCTGAGGAACGCCCCGTCCTTCACCTCGCACTCGCGGCGCCGGCCTTCCAGCGTGAACCCCTGGCGCAGCAGCAGGCGGCCGCTGGCAAGGTTCTCCGTTTCCACCTCGGCCTCGATGCGGTGCACGTTCATTTCGCGGAAGGCGTGGCGGAAGATCAGCGGCAGGCACTCGCCCATCACGCCCTGCCCCCAGTGCTCGGGCAGCAGCCAGTAGCCCAGTTCCAGGCGCCGATGTTCCTGCTGCCAGTTGTTGAAGCCGCAGCCGCCGAGGATGTCCTCGGGCGCATCCGGCCGGCAGATCGCCCACCAGATGCCGCTGCTTTCCTTATGGATGCGCTCGAACCATTCCATCTGCTCGCGGGTGGCTTCCAGCGTCGCGTAGGAGACGCCGTAGTAGCGGATCACCTCGGGATGCGACAGCGCGCGGAACACCGCCGGCTGGTCGGCATCGGTGAAAGCCCGCAGGCGGAAGCGTTCGCCGTGCAGCTCGGGGAACGGTGGCACGGCGCTCACGGCTCAGAGTTCCCCGACGAACAGGTAGCCCTTGCTGCGCACCGTTTTGATCAGGCGCGGGTGCATCGGGTCGTCGCCGATCTTCGGGCGGATGCGCGAGATACGCACGTCGATGGAGCGGTCCTGGCCGTCGTACTCGATGCCGCGCAGGGAGTTGAAGATTTCCTCGCGGGAGAGGATGCGCCCGGCGTTGGCCGCCAGCAGCCAGAGCAGGTCGAACTCGGCGCTGGTCAGCTCGATGGTCTGCTCGTCCAGCCAGGCCTCGCGCATCGCGTTGTCGATCACCAGCTTGCCGAAGGTCAGGCGCTTGCCGCCCACCACAGGCGCGGCTTCGGCCGGCTCGCTGCGGCGCAGCAGGGCGCGGATGCGCGCCAGCAGCACGCGCGGGCGCACCGGCTTGCACACGTAGTCGTCGGCGCCCATCTCCAGGCCCTGCACCTGGTCCATGTCGTCGGTACGCGCGGTGAGCATCAGGATCGCCCCGTCATAGTCCGGGCGCAGGCGCTTGCAAATGGACAGCCCATCCTCACCCGGCAGCATCAGGTCGAGCACCACCAGGTCCGGCCGTTCGGCCAGCACCCGCTCCACCGCCTTGCCGCCATGGGACTCGATGGACACCGTCAGGCCGTTGCTCTCCAGGTAATCCTGGGTCAACTCGGCCAGTCGCTGGTCGTCCTCGACGATGAGAATGCGCGCTTCTTGTTCCACCTTGCCTCCTGATGCGCCATGAGCGAGCACGGGCCCCCTAACTATAGAGAGCCCGCAAAAGCGGCCGGCATTGTAGCCAGATTGCCAGCGCCGCCGCACGCCAACGGCGTAAACAGGCATTACGCAAAAAGGTCAAGGGCTGCTGCGCCAGAAACACTACATATTGTGGTAATGTTCCTCCCCGTGCAGCGCCCCCTACGCGTGTGAAAAATCTGTCGCCAGGCACGACGAACGGTGAAAGGCAGACAGCATCAGGGATAGCGCGAGTTACCCCGCTTCACCCACATTCCATGCACATTTTATCCACAGCTTTTCCCCGTCTCCCCGCCTTGCAAACACCCCCTTAGCGCATTATCTTGTATCCCCGTTGCGGTATACCCCTACATCTTGGGGTTGCAGCAGCGAACCGGACACAAGAAGAAAGTCGAAATCCCGAGCCTGTTCCACGGCTCCTCCGGTTCCACCACAACGTATTCCAGACGTACTGATGTGCCAGGCGGGCCCACCCGCAAGGAGCGATTCATGTCGATGGAAATGCGGTACGGGTGTTGCAACGTAACGTTCAACACCACTAGGTATTGTGGTCCCGGCCCGTAAAGCCGGCACCCGAGATGGGCCAGGGAGGCGCTTCGGGTCATTCCCCCTGTTCCAGAAGAATTCCAGCTCGCGGCTGCAATCGCGGGCGACTGCTCTTTTTGCTCTTTTTATCTAGGAACGGCGCCCCGGCGTCAGCAACACACCAAATTACGAGAACGTGGAGACAACCACCCATGCAAATCGACACCACTCGCGAGAACCCGCAGGCCGCAGCGCCCACGGCCGCCGAATCCGCTCAGGATCTGGCTGCCACTGCGCCCGGCCAGCTGCGCGTGATCAAGCGCAACGGCACCGTAGTTCCCTACACCGATGACAAGATCACCGTAGCCATCACCAAGGCGTTCCTCGCCGTGGAAGGCGGCACCGCCGCCGCCTCGTCGCGCATCCATGAGACCGTGCGCCGCCTGACCGAACAGGTCACCGCGACCTTCAAGCGCCGCATGCCCTCCGGTGGCACCATCCACATCGAAGAAATCCAGGACCAGGTCGAACTGTCCCTGATGCGCGCCGGCGAGCAGAAAGTCGCCCGCGACTACGTGATCTACCGCGAAGCCCGTGCCAACGAGCGCAAGACCGCCGGCACCGCCAGCGACATCGCCCAGCCGCACCCGAGCATCCGCATCACCAAGGCCGACGGCAGCACCCAGCCGCTGGACATGGGCCGCCTGCAGACCATCATCCGCGAAGCCTGCGAAGGCCTGGCCGAAGTCGATGGCGCCCTGATCGAACGCGAAACCCTGAAGAACCTGTACGACGGCGTAGCCGAGAAGGACGTCAACACCGCCCTGGTGATGACCGCCCGTACCCTGGTCGAGCGCGAGCCGAACTACTCCTACGTCACCGCCCGCCTGCTGATGGACACCCTGCGCGCCGAAGCCCTGGGCTTCCTGGGCGTCGCCGAGAGCGCCACTCACCACGAGATGGCCGACCTCTATGCGCAGGCCCTGGTCGCCTATGTCGAGAAAGGCTCCGAGTTCGAGCTGATCGACAGCAAGCTCAAGGGCTACGACCTGGCCAAGCTGGGCGCCGCGATCAACCACGAGCGCGACCAGCAGTTCACCTACCTCGGCCTGCAGACCCTGTACGACCGCTACTTCATCCACAAGGACGGCATCCGTTTCGAACTGCCGCAGGTCTTCTTCATGCGCGTGGCCATGGGCCTGGCCATCGAAGAGAAGGACCGTGAAGCTCGCGCCATCGAGTTCTACAACCTGCTCTCCTCGTTCGACTACATGTCGTCCACCCCGACCCTGTTCAACGCCGGCACCCTGCGTCCGCAGCTCTCCAGCTGCTACCTGACCACCGTTCCGGACGACCTGTCGGGCATCTACAACGCCATCCACGACAACGCCATGCTGTCCAAATTCGCAGGCGGCCTGGGCAACGACTGGACTCCGGTCCGCGCGCTGGGCTCCTACATCAAGGGCACCAACGGCAAGTCCCAGGGCGTGGTTCCGTTCCTCAAGGTAGTGAACGACACCGCCGTCGCCGTCAACCAGGGTGGCAAGCGCAAGGGCGCCGTCTGCGCCTACCTGGAAACCTGGCACCTGGACATCGAGGAATTCCTCGAGCTGCGCAAGAACACCGGTGACGACCGTCGCCGCACCCACGACATGAACACCGCGAACTGGATTCCGGACCTGTTCATGAAGCGCGTCTTCGACGACGGCAAGTGGACCCTGTTCTCCCCGTCGGAAGTTCCGGACCTGCACGATCTGACCGGCAAGGCCTTCGAAGAGCGCTACGAGTATTACGAAGCCCTGACCGAGTACAACAAGATCAAGGTGTTCAAGGTCGTCCAGGCCAAGGACCTGTGGCGCAAGATGCTCTCCATGCTCTTCGAGACCGGCCACCCGTGGCTGACCTTCAAGGACCCGTGCAACCTGCGCAGCCCGCAGCAGCACGTGGGCGTGGTCCACAGCTCGAACCTGTGCACCGAGATCACCCTGAACACCAACAAGGACGAGATCGCGGTCTGCAACCTGGGCTCGATCAACCTGGTCAACCACATCGTCGACGGCAAGCTGGACACCGCCAAGCTCGAGAAGACCGTGAAGACCGCCGTGCGCATGCTCGATAACGTTATCGACATCAACTACTACTCGGTCCCGCAGGCTCGCAACTCGAACCTCAAGCACCGCCCGGTAGGCCTGGGCATCATGGGCTTCCAGGACGCGCTGTACCTGCAGCACATCGCCTACGGCTCCGACGCTGCCATCGAGTTCGCCGACAAGTCCATGGAAGCGGTGAGCTACTTCGCCATCCAGGCTTCCTGTGACCTGGCCGACGAGCGTGGCGCCTACGAGACCTTCGACGGCTCCCTGTGGTCCAAGGGCATCCTGCCGCTGGACTCCCAGCAGATCCTCATCGAAGCCCGTGGCCAGAAGTACATCGACGTCGACCTGACCGAATCCCTCGACTGGGCTCCGGTACGTGCCCGCGTACAGAAAGGCATCCGTAACTCGAACATCATGGCCATCGCGCCGACCGCGACCATCGCCAACATCACCGGCGTATCGCAGTCCATCGAGCCGACCTACCAGAACTTGTACGTGAAATCGAACCTCTCCGGCGAGTTCACCGTGATCAACCCCTACCTGGTTCGCGACCTGAAAGTGCGCGGCCTGTGGGACCCGGTCATGGTCAACGACCTGAAGTACTACGACGGCTCCGTGCAGCAGATCGAGCGCATCCCGCAAGACCTGAAGGACCTGTACGCCACCGCCTTCGAAGTCGAGACCAAGTGGATCGTCGACGCCGCCAGCCGCCGCCAGAAGTGGATCGACCAGGCCCAGTCGCTGAACCTCTACATCGCCGGCGCCTCGGGCAAGAAGCTTGACGTGACCTACCGCATGGCCTGGTTCCGTGGTCTGAAGACCACCTACTACCTCCGTGCCCTGGCCGCTACCAGCACCGAGAAGTCCACCATCAACACCGGCAAGCTCAACGCCGTGTCGGCCGGTGGCAACGAAGGCCTGCAAGCCGCCGCTGCCGAGCCGCAGCCGGCTCCGGTCCCTCAGGCTTGCTCCATCGACAATCCTGATTGCGAAGCCTGCCAATAAGGTGAGCGCGCCGCGAAAGCGGCGCTGACACCGAAACGGCAGACCGCACGGACTGTCCCCTCTCCCTCTGGGAGAGGGCTAGGGTGAGGGGCTCTTCCGGGCCCCTTTTCCCCACCGAACAACAGCCTCCTCCGCCGCGCACCGCGCAGGACGGAAGACGCACAAGCTCTTAGCGTGCACCACACGCCACCAGACATCAGGCCGCCCTAGAACGGCCATCCAGAACAGGAGAGGACCCATGCTGAGCTGGGACGAATTCGACAAAGAAGACGCCACCGAAGCCAAGGCCGCCCCGGCCGTCGCCCAGGCCGCCGCGCACAACGCTGACAAACTCGACGCCGACGCCGCTGGCTCCGTCGAAGAAGCGCGCGCCGTATCCGCCGACGACTCCGACGCCGTCGCCCGCGCCAAGCAGGCCCTCGACGCCCTGGACATCCAGGAAGGCCTGGACGATCTCGAAGGCTCCGCCGCCCGCGTACAAGTCGGCGACAAGCAGATGATCAACGCCCGCGCCGACCTCAACCAGCTCGTACCCTTCAAGTACGACTGGGCCTGGCAGAAGTATCTGGATGGTTGCGCCAACCACTGGATGCCCCAGGAAGTGAACATGAACGCCGACATTGCCCTGTGGAAGAGCAAGGACGGCCTGTCCGAAGACGAGCGCCGCATCGTCATGCGCAACCTCGGCTTCTTCTCCACCGCCGACTCCCTGGTCGCCAACAACCTGGTGCTGGCCGTCTACCGCCTGATCACCAACCCCGAGTGCCGCCAGTACATCCTGCGCCAGGCCTTCGAGGAAGCGATCCACACCCACGCCTACCAGTACTGCATCGAGTCGCTGGGCATGGACGAGGGCGAAATCTTCAACATGTACCACGAGATTCCTTCGGTCGCTAAGAAGGCGTCCTGGGGCCTCAAGTACACCCGCTCGATCTCCGATCCGAAGTTCGAAACCGGCACCCCGGAGACCGACCGCCAGTTCCTGCGCAACCTGATCGCCTACTACTGCGTCCTGGAAGGCATCTTCTTCTACTGCGGCTTCACCCAGATCCTCTCCATGGGCCGCCGCAACAAGATGACCGGCACCGCCGAGCAGTTCCAGTACATCCTGCGCGACGAGTCCATGCACCTGAACTTCGGCATCGACGTGATCAACCAGATCAAGATCGAGAACCCGCACCTGTGGGATGCCCAGATGAAGGACGAGGCCACCCAGATGATCCTCCAGGGCACCCAGCTGGAGATCGAATACGCTCGCGACACCATGCCGCGCGGCGTACTGGGCATGAACGCCGCGATGATGGAGGACTACCTCAAGTTCATCGCCAACCGCCGCCTGACCCAGATCGGCCTCAAAGAGGAATACCCGGGCACCAGCAACCCGTTCCCGTGGATGAGCGAAATCATGGACCTCAAGAAGGAAAAGAACTTCTTCGAGACCCGCGTGATCGAGTACCAGACCGGCGGCGCGCTGAGCTGGGACTGACGGAAGTAGTAGCACCACCGCAAGTCAAGACCATTAGAAACGCTGTAGACCGAAATGGATTTTTGGGGCAGTGATAAAAAGACAAAGCCCCGCCTAGTGCGGGGTTTTTTTTAATACAAAATGGGAGAGATCATGGGAGTCCTCAACTGGCTGTCAAAGGTTGGCGAAGTAGCCGCAGAGAATGACCTAAACCTGCATCACTATTTCTATGACGCTGGAATTTCCAGAGAGATCGTAGTAAGCGACAGAATGTATCTTATGCTTGGTCGAAAAGGTGCAGGAAAAACTGCCGTATATAAGCACCTCACAGACCCAAATTGCGACTTATTCACGAAAAGCAGCGACATCGTTATACCTCTCTCACTTTCTAGCTACAGCTGGAATGCACATGCACTGCTTGCGAACAGAGAGAAAGCTGCTGGTTTCGAGCAGAAAGACTCTTGGCGCTTTATCCTTTCCGTTGAGGTTATCAAGGCATTCTCTGAGAAGCTTAAAGAGGAAGGAGCCCCTGCTTCAAAGCCTATTAAAAAAGCACAAAATATTCTTGAAAAGCTTTTCAGCGAACCCACCCCTTCGTGGTTTTCAATACTTGGCGAAAAACTCTACTCACTAGCCCATATCAAACTCCCATCTTTGGAGAGCGACGACCTTCAGATATCCGCAAATGGCGGGGAAGTCAGCTTCGAAGAAATAAAAGAAGACAAGAACCTCTTAAGTAGCTTAAACAAGAACATAGACGGCCTCACCATATATCTTGAGCAACTAATCAAGACCGAAATCAAAGATAGAAGAATTTTCCTTATCTTTGACAGACTTGACGAAGGCTGGGTAGATGCATCTGCGAACTCTTGCAAAGAGATCATAAGTGGATTAATTCATGCTAGCGATGACTACACTCAAAGATTCAGCGGAAAGGTAAGACCAATTATTTTCCTCAGGGAGGACATCTTCTCCGTCCTTGATATAAATGACAAAAACAAACACCTAGAGGACTTTGGAAAAACCTTAACATGGAACCAAGACACTCTAGAAAAATTAGTTCTTCGCAGAATTAAATATTACGCCGGACTGCAAAACATCGAAGCGCCCTCATCCTTAGATGAGTTATTCGATAAAACAGAAATGCGAAATAGAAATCGCCCAAAGAACTACATACTGGGCAGAACATTCTACCGCCCACGTGACATAATTTGCTTTATGAACCGTCTCCTCACCACAATGCGGGAAGAAGCCCAAGAAGAAAGCGAACTTCTCAACTATGATACCTTGAGAGCAGAGGACGTTTACAGTGCAGAACCAGGATATAGTGAATGGCTGTACAAAGAGCTTCACGACGAGTGGAGAGTACAGCGACCAGACCTCTTTGAGAACATAGACAGTCTTCAGAATATTGGATATTCAATATTCAACACCGACTCTTTTTTCGACCAACTAAAATCAAAAAACCCCGAAATAACACGAACAAATTTCAGAGAAAATCTGAAGTTCATGTATGACAACTCGATTATTGGATTCAAAAAGGGTGACAATAAATGGCGATTTAAATGCCATCGTCCCACTCAAGGATTCCAAGATGAACAGACATACAAAGTTCACCCAGGACTTATCAGACATCTCGGTCTAAAAGAGTCCTCCGAAGACAGCTATTAATGCCCAAAGTCTTCGGTGCATGAGTCTTAACACTTATGTACCGAAGCTTGACATCTAGAAAAAATTTTATAGCTTCTATCCAGCGCCTAAGAAACGCTTCACGTAGCGGCAATACTGCTCCCGAAAGCAGCGGTGTACCCATTGAGGAAATGGATATGCCCCTCCCTCTTTGCCTTCACCCCGAAAGCGCTTCGCTGTACCTGTCCTCTTCTCCCTCCTACCCGGAGGTGCGCCATGTCTGAAGAGGTCCTGACCCCCACCGAATTCATCCGCCACAAGCGCCTGCTGCGCGCCGTGCTGCTGGAAGACCAGTGCTGGTTCTGCGCCCACGACCTGGGCCGGCTGATCGGCGTTCCATGGCTGGCCGAGCGCGTGGAACGCAACCTGGACGACGACCAGTTCCGCCGCGCCTGGGTGCGCGATGGCAGCGGCGATTACGTCGATGAGCTGCTGATCAGCGAGTCGGCGGTGTATGCGGCGTTGATTCACTACTTCCATCCGGAGAATCGCAGCGTGCGGCAGTGGTTGTCGCTGCATGTGATTCCGGCGTTGCGGGACCAGCATCGGCTGGATGCTGGCGAGCCGAGACGGGAGCTCCTGCGGGGGGCGACGACGTTGTCGGTGTTGAAGTGGCAGGGTGTGACCTGGGTGCCCTACCAGAACTGGCCCGAGCTGAGCCTCGGGCCGGAGAGCAAGACGTAGGATGGTGTGGAGCGGAGCGATACCCATCGCTCTGCTCTTCCGTTGACCGGCTGACTCCCCTGTAGGAGCGGGCCATGCCCGCGATCCGCCGGCAGGGCCGGCGTCTGTTTCTGCGCCGGTGTTGGTCGGTTGCTTGGGAATGGGTGTTTCTGCGCCGCTTCGGCGTGCGCGCGGGCTTCTTGTTTCGCCCCCTCGGGCGAGTCCCTTTTGGCAAACGCCCCAAAAGGAACTAAAAGGTCTTGCCCCTGCCATCCGGCTTTTCGCTTCGCGAAAAGTACCCTCGGTTCCTCGGAGTTTCAGGGGGCCGCCGCGAAGGGCCATCCATGGCCAGTCGCGGCTTCCGCGGCATCCATGCCGCTCTCCCCCTGAAACTCCGATCACCTTCGGCCTCCTGAAAGGGGCACTTCGGAGTGTGCGGACGTTTCTCTGGAAGACTTTAAAAGAAAGTGCAGGAGCCAAGAGCTGTTCGCGAGCAAGCTCGCTCCTACAAAGTCCAAACGTCTCGATCTGGCTTTGGCTTTGGCCCTGGCTCTGAAAGACTTCCAGAGAAATACCCGCGCACTCCGAACGGCCCCGTTCAGGAGGCCTCGTTGAATTGGAGTTTCAGGGGTTGAGCGACATGGATGTCGCGAGAGCCGCGATGGGCCAGGGATGGCCCTTCGCGGCGTGCCCCTGAAACTTCGATTCAACGAGGGAATTTTTCGCCTATGCGAAAAACCGGATGTCCGGGGCAAGACCTTTGCCTACTTTGGGGCGTTTGCCAAAGTAGGTCGCCCGAGGGGGCGAAACCCAATACATCCGCGCACGCCAAAGCGACGCTGAACACCCAACGAGAAGCATCCCCGCTCCTGCAAAGGGCACCGCATCGCAATGGGCCCAGGTGAGAGCGAAGTCCGCCGCGAGGGATTTCGCGGACAAGGTCCGCTCCTACGGGGAAATTCCGTGCCATGCGGTTCGCGAGCAAGCTCGCTCCTACAAAAAAGCAAAAACCGGAGCCCCCAACGGAGGCTCCGGTTTTCATTTCAGCGGGCTGTTACTTGCCAGCTGCAAACGCGTTGTAGCTGGTCATCAGATTCCGATAATCCGGAATGTGGTTGGAGCACAGCGCCGCCAGCCCTTCGACATCGTTGCGCCAGTCGCGGTGAAGCTCACAGGCCACGCCGAACCAGGTCATCAGTTGCGCACCGGCGGCTTCCATCCGGCGCCAGGCGGCGTCGCGGGTCATCTCGTTGAAGGTGCCGGACGCATCCGCCACCACGAAGACGTCGAAACCTTCCGCCAGGGCCGACAGCGCCGGGAACGCCACACAGACCTCGGTCACCACACCGGCGATGATCAGCTGCTTCTTGCCGGTGGCCTTCACCGCTTTCACGAAGTCTTCGTTGTCCCAGGCGTTGATCTGGCCAGGACGGGCAATGTACGGCGCGTCGGGGAACTGGGCTTTCAGCTCGGGAACCAGCGGGCCGTTGGGGCCTGTTTCGAAGCTGGTGGTAAGGATGGTCGGCAGGTTGAAGAATTTGGCCAGGTCACCCAGCGCCAGCACGTTGTTCTTGAACTTGTCCGGATCGATGTCGCGGACCAGCGAGAGCAGACCGGCCTGGTGGTCGACCAGCAGTACGGCGGCGTTGTCTTTGTCCAGGCGGTTGTAGGTGGCGTTGGTCATGGTGAAATCCTCGATTTGCTTTCAGTGGGTGCCGGCTGGGCCGGGAAGGTTTGGACTCGTTTGCAGTGCGTCACTGCATGGAACAAAGATTAAATTCGGCACCCTTTATCCACCAGACGGCAAAATTCACTTCTAGCGTTCCATTTTCAGAACGATAGCAACCAGACACCCCGCAAACCCACAGCTCCCAGGGGCTGCGCCCCTGAGCAAACGCCGACCATCACTCCAAGCACCGCCCCAGAGCCCCCGATTTCACGTCCTTCAGAAATCAGCCTACCAACGATCACCCAGGCCTTTACAAGAAATACTGTATTTACATACAGTATTTCCATCCACCCCGAACCGGAGGCCTCCCATGCACGCCGCAACCTACAATCAGCTGTCCGCCCGCGTGAACGCCCTGCTGGCAGACCCGACCACCCTGAAGAACCTCGGCATCACCCTGCGCCGCGAACCCAGCGACGACTCCGCCGCCTGGAGCCAACTGGTCACCGACCTGCGCCAGGCCCCGAACCTGACCCTGCTGCCCCTGCAGGACGGCGCGATCCGACTGGCCTGGCACAGCTGGCTGGATTGATCGGCGAGAGGGAAAGCGAATCAGGATGGACCACAAACACCCCATCCCAGGTGACTTACGGCGAGCTGGTCCGCGCCGTATCGGCGATGGCGTTGCAGGTGGTGGGGTTGAGGCAGTAGGTGATGTAGGTCGCCTGCTTGTTACAGCCGCGCACGCCGATGGTGTATTCGGTGCGCTCCATGGCACGGCGCACCTGGGTGACCTTGCTCGACAGCACGCTGCTGGTGACCGACTCGCAATTGAGCTCGAACTTCGCCCGTGATTCAGTGGCACTGATCGCGGCCTGCTGGTTCGAGGCAAGGAACTCTTCGTTGCTCATGCAACCGGACAACGCGGCGACAGCAGCCAGCACCGGCAGGGACAGCGGTAGACGTTTCATGAAGACGCACTCCGTGTGATTCCCCCGGTAGGGTCAGCTTCTGGAGTCTAGATCGCGCTGAAGGAAACGTCTGACGTGCAGTCCGTCGGCTGATACGGCGCAACGCCACTACGCTTCTACGCTCACCTCTGAGGGTATTGCAGTGGAGCGACGCGTGATGAATCTCGACGACGATTTCGACCTCAGTGATTTCAACTTCGATGACCTGAACAGTGACGAACTCAGCCTGGTTCCCATGGAACCCGCCGCAGCGCCCGTTGCGGCAATGCCGGCCAAGCCCAGGGCCAAGTTCCAGATCGACACCCGCCACACCGAGCGCCGTTGCAGCGCCGACCGACGACAAACCATCCGCTTCGAAGACGACCGCCGCAAGGGCGACCGGCGCGGTAGCAGCGTCAGCGATCCCTGGGCGAAGACAGTCGACTTCTGAGCGTCGGCGGCGCCAGGTGATTTGCCGGGGCTCGGGCTGAGCTGCTAGAAAGCGGTATCGCATTCAGATTTCCGATACTGCCATGAGCGACAGTGATAAACCGAATACCCGCCTCTTCGACCTCGACCTGCTCCGCGCCATCGTCACGGTGGCCGACTGCGGCAGTTTCACCACGGCCGCTACGCGCCTGCACTCGACCCAGTCCACCGTCAGCCAGAAGATTCGCCGGCTCGAGGAAATGGCCGGGCACCGCCTGCTCGAGCGCGGCAACCGCGATGTGCTGCCGACTGACGCCGGCGACACGCTGCTGGGCTATGCCCGGCGGCTGCTGGCGTTGAATGACGAGATGCTCGAGGCGCTGTCCGGCGCCACCGTGGCGCTGACGGTGCGCATCGGCGTGCCGGACGACTTCGCCACCGGGCGCACGACCGAGCAACTGGCCGCGTTCAACCGCCGCTACCCGCAGGTGAAGCTGGAAGTCACCAGCGGGCTGAGCCGTGATCTGTCCGCCAGCTATGACCGCGGCGAGCTGGACCTGGTGCTGCTCAAGCAGCGGCAGAACGCCCGCGAGGCGGTGGCCTGCTGGCCGGAGAAGACGCGCTGGGTGGACAGCGCGAAGAACGCCTGCATCGAACTGGACCCGCTGCCCATCGTGACCTTCCCGCCGCGCGGGGTGTACCGCGACGAGATGATCGCCGCGCTGGAATCCATTGGCCGGCGCTGGCACATCAGTTTCACCAGTTCGAGCCTCTCCGGCATCCAGTCGGCCATCGCCGACGGCATGGGCATCGGTCTGCTGCCGCAGCGCGCGGTGACGATGGAGCACGCCGTGCTGCCGAAGAATATCGGGCTACCCTCGGTGGACGTGTTCGAAGTGGCGATGCTCCACCGGCCGGCGGTGGACCCGATGGTGAAGGAGCTGGCGCGGGTGCTGTCGCGGGTTCTGGCGCAGGACACGAAAGGCTGAGCGCCACCACCGCAGCATTCAGAAATTGAATACAGCGGATTCCAACATTTAATTTGTGCATGAACACGCCGCTGGATATCGTGGTTTCCAGCGACGGCCAGCGCACCGACAGCGCGCCGCTCTGCACCAATTGCTCACCACGGCGCCGCACGCGCCGGGCAGCAAGACAACAATGAGGAATTACCCCATGGCCAAATCCACTTATTACGCGCCGCACGGCGGGCACCCGGCACAGACCGAGCTGCTCACCGACCGCGCCATGTTCACCGAAGCCTATGCCGTGATCCCCAAGGGCGTGATGCGTGACATCGTCACCAGCCACCTGCCCTTCTGGGACAACATGCGCATGTGGGTCATCGCCCGCCCGCTGTCGGGCTTCGCCGAGACCTTCGCGCAGTACATCGTCGAGCTGGCGCCCCAGGGCGGCAGCGACAAGCCCGAGCAGGACATCAACGCCGAAGCGGTGCTGTTCATCGTCGAAGGCGAGCTGACCCTGACCCTGCAGGGTGAAGTGCACAAGATGCAGCCGGGCGGCTATGCGTTCATTCCGCCGGGCGCCGACTACAAGGTGCGCAACACCAGCGGCCAGCACACCCGCTTCCACTGGATCCGCAAGCACTACCAGAAAGTCGACGGCGTACCGCTGCCCGAGGCCTTCGTCACCAACGAGCAGGACATCGAGCCGAAGGTGATGCCGGACACCGAAGGCCGCTGGAGCACCACCCGCTTCGTCGACATGGCGGACATGCGCCATGACATGCACGTGAACATCGTGAACTTCGAGCCGGGCGGCGTGATTCCGTTCGCCGAGACCCACGTGATGGAACATGGCCTGTACGTGCTGGAAGGCAAGGCGGTGTACCGCCTGAACCAGGACTGGGTCGAGGTGGAAGCCGGCGACTTCATGTGGCTGCGCGCCTTCTGCCCGCAGGCCTGCTACTCCGGTGGCCCCGGTCGCTTCCGCTACCTGCTGTACAAGGATGTGAACCGTCACATGCGCCTGACCTTGAACCAGCCGCACTGAGTGGCAGGCTCAGCCGGGAACTGACCCAGGTTTCCGCAGCGACACCCGAAAGACCGGCGCCCAGGCGCCGGTTTTTCTTTTGCGCGTCGCCCGTAGCGTGACCGGTCTCGCGTGGCAAGCATGGCCTGGTCTGCTAAAACGTCTGGCTGGGAAATGTTTTGCAGTCGCCGAGGAAACAGGTACATGGAAGTCCGGTTCTTGCCGCAGACCGAGTTCGACAACGTCCATTTCTACCGCGCCGCCACGCTGCTGATCCTGCTGGCGATGGCCGCCTTCACGCTGATCAAGATGTTCAGCGGCGTCGTTCCCCTGTTCTCCGCCCTGCCCCTCTGCCTGCTGCTGCTCGGCGGGCGCTTCGCCGTGGAGTGGCGGCGGGTGTCGAAGGCAGAACCGGCCTTCATCGACAAGGGTGAACTGGTGCTCTGCGGCCAGGAAAGCCACCGGAAGATCGCCCTGGAGAAGATCAGCTCGGTACGCAGCCGCCACAGCCTGTTCATGGTGCGGCGCTATCGCTCCTGGTCCGAGCACCTGGCGTTCGTGGAATTCACCCTGGACAGCGGCGAGCGCGTCTCCACCCTCGCCGAGAGCCGCGTGCTCGAACTTCCCGCGGCCTCGGGCACGCTGGCGGCGGTCGAGTCGGCCATCCTCGCGGCGAAGGTGAAGCGCCAGGGCGGCGAGGCTGACGCCGTCAGCGGCGGTCGATGACGGCTCAGGGCGAGCCGAACATGGCCGTCCAGTAGATGCCCGCGTCGCTCTTCGGGTCCGCCGCGTAGGCTGCGCCCAGTTCGCTGTACTGCGGGTTCATCAGGTTGGCGCAATGGCCGGGGCTGGCCAGCCAGCTGTCCACCACCTTCTGCGCGTTGCCCTGGCCGGCGGCGATGTTCTCGCCGATGCGCTGGCCGGCGTAGCCGTCCAGTTCCGCGCGGTCGCCCGGCGTGCTGCCGTCGCGGCCCTTGTGGTCGAAATAGTTGTTGTTGGCCATGTCGCGACTGTGGGCTTCGGCGGTGCCGCCCAGGGTGGCGTTCCAGCTCAGCGCAGCAGCCGGGCCGAAGGCCTGGCCGCCGCACTGACGGCCCTTGCCGCGTGCCGCGTTGATCGCCTGCAACAGTTGCTGGCCTTCGGCTTCCCAGGTGCCCAGCTTGCCCTGCAGCAGCGGGCGACCGAGCAGCACGCGCCAGTCATCACCCTCGCGGACGATGCCGACATCGACGAACTGCGGGTCCAGCAGCACCTGGCAGAAACTCTCCTGCAGCGCCTTCATGGCCGCCGTCACGTCGCGCGGGCCGGTGAGGCTGAGCATGCGCACGCTGCTCATCGGGTAGCCGGCCTGGTTCAGCGCGGCCTTCCACTCCCCCGCAGAAGCGGGCAGCGCCAGGCGCGGGTCCGGCGACAGTGGCGGCAGCACCTGGGAGGCCTGGCCACCGCAGGACTGCACGTCGCCACGGTAGGCGTTGATGGCTTCGAGCAGTTGATCCTGGTCGGCCGCGCCGGCATTGGCGGCGGCCAGCAGGCCGAGCGACAACAACAGGCTACGCGGAAGGAACGACTGGCTGGGCATGGATGGCTCCGATGGTCGAAAAGGGCTCAATGATGCGTGATTTCTCGGCGTTTGGCTGCGGCCGGGACGTTCCGGTTCCCTTTGCGGAAAAACCCGGCAACCTTTGCCACCACCCCGCCGCAAAAGAAATCGTGACGCGCCTGACATAGGACAAGGGAGTCCGGGACTGCGATTGAAGGCCGCGCGCCAGCACGGACAATTCAGGTACCTGAATGAATCCTGAATCGCCCGGGAGGTGGGCATCGTGCTCAAACCGCTGCATGTCTTCGCCCTGACCTTCCTCCTGGCCGTGCTCGCCACGCTGCTGGCCGGCTGGCACATGCTGCAGATGAAGCAGGACGCGCTGATGTACGCCCGCGCCAGCGGCACCAACACCCTGCTGCTGGTGGAGCGGGAATTCCACCGCGACCTCGACGTCCACGCGCAGACGTTGCAGACCCTCGCCAATGTCATCACCGGCCCCAGCACACCGGCCATGACCCAGCAGGTGCTGCAGGAACTGGTACAGGGGCACGCGGCGGGCGCGCTGCAGTCCGGCACCCTGGTGGTGACCGACGCCAAGGGGCAGTTGCTGGTGGACCTCAACCATGCCGGCGAAACCCGCCGCGACCTGTCGGCCCGCGAGTACTTCACCGCGCAGCGCGCCAACCCGGGGCATCTCTACCTCAGCCATCCGTTCCTGCCGTCCTATCCCGGCTCGGGGCCGAGCATCGCGCTCAGCCGCGCCATCGTCGGCAAGGACGGTCAGTTCCAGGGCGTGGCCGTGGCGATCAAGGACCTGCATCACCTGGACGCCTTCGTCCACGGCCTTGACCTGGGCCAACGCGGCGTGGTCGCCATTCGCCTGCTGGACGGCACACCGCTGACGCAATGGCCGCCGCAGCACCCCATGCACGAGGACGAGAGCGGCACCTTCCATGACTTTGTCGCGTCCGGCCGCGCCGAAGCGATCGACGAGAGCATCGGCGGCGCCAGCGCCCACTGGCGCGGCTACCGGCGTATCGGCGATTACCCGGCGGTGGTCTCGGTGGAGTTGTGCCGCGAGGAAATCTTCCACACCTGGACCGGGCGCACCTGGATCACCGCGGGCCTGCTGCTGGCGATCAATGCCGCGACCATCTGTTTCGCCTACCGCCTGACCCGCCACCTGAAGCGCCGCAATGCCAAGGAGAACAAGCTGCGCATCCAGGCCGACACCGACCCGCTGACCGGCCTGCACAACCGTCGCTGGTTCGATGAGAAGGCGCAGCACGAATGGCAGCGCCGCCGTGCCGGGGATGGCCATCTGGCGGTGCTGATGATGGATATCGACCAGTTCAAGGCCTACAACGACCACTACGGCCACCCGCGCGGCGACCTGGCGCTGATCAATGTCGCGCACCTGGTGCGCAAGGGCTGCCGCCGCGAGGACGACGGCGCGGCGCGCTACGGCGGCGAGGAGTTCGTGATGATCCTCCCCGGCTGCGACAGCGCCGCCGCCGCCCAGGTCGCCGAATCGATCCGCCGCGACGTGGAGGAAACCGCGCTGCCCCACGAAAAGAGCCAGCGCGGCGTGGTGACTATCAGCATCGGTGTGGCCAGCACCTCGGACACACCGGCGGACAGCCTGCAGGCGCTGATCGATGCGGCGGACGCCAACCTCTACAAGGCCAAGGAGGCCGGGCGTAACCAGGTGGTGGCCTGAGCGCCGGTCAGCGCGGCTGCATGACCTCGACTTCCTGAATATCGAAATCGCGGCGCAGGTATTCCATGCGCCGCTCGTGGAACTCGCGCATGTGCGGTAGCGAGGAGTGGATGGCCAGGTGCTCGCGGCTCTGCCAGACCTCGAAGAAGGTGAACAGGGTCGGGTCGCTGGCGTCGCGCAGCATGTGGTACTGGATGCAGCCTTCCTCGGCGCGGCTGGGGATGAGGTAGGTACGGAACAGGTCTTCGAAGGCCTGGGATTTTTCCGGAAGGGTGTGGGCCTGGAGGGTGAAGGCGTACATCGGATTGGCTCCTGAGGGGCGAAAAGATTGCCTAATCCTGACGCAAATCAATCCTCTTCATTCTTGATTCTCACGCACGGATCATTTGTCCGAGAACGGGTTTTTCCGCCCCGCTGCGCTCGATATTCTGCCGCCATCCAATTTCTCACCTCAGGGCCCACACCATGAAAAAGATCCTGCTGATCAATGGCGGCAAGCAGTTCGCCCACTCCGATGGCCGCTACAACGCGACCCTGCATGAAGCCGCCATCGCGCATCTGGACCACGCCGGTTTCGACGTGAAGGAAACCTTCATCGACGGCGGCTACGACATTCAGGAAGAAGTGCAGAAGATGCTCTGGGCCGACGTCATCGTGTACCAGATGCCCGGCTGGTGGATGGGCGCGCCCTGGACCGTCAAGCAGTACCTCGACGAGGTGTTCACCGCCGGCCACGGCAGCCTCTACGCCAACGACGGCCGTACCCGCTCCGACGCTTCGCAGAAGTACGGCAGCGGCGGCCTGCTGCAGGGCAAGCAGTACATGATCTCGGCCACCTGGAACGCACCGCAGCAGGCCTTCGACGACCCGACCGATTTCTTCGAGGGCAAGGGCGTGGACGCGGTGTACTTCCCCTTCCACAAGGCCAACCAGTTCCTCGGCATGAGCCCGCTGCCGACCTTCCTCTGCGTGGACGTGATGAAGCGCCCGAACATCGAGAATGATGTGGTGCGTTATCAGCAGCACCTGAGCGAAGTGCTGGGCGGCAAGGCCTGATATCCCGAAGCGCGGGCGCCGGGCTTAACCTGTAGGAGCGCGCCACCCGCGCGATCGCGGGCGTTGCCTGCTCCTGCAGGGGAACGCCGTACCGCTTGGCCAACAGCATTGGGTTCGAGCCTGGAATCGGCTAGGCTTCGCCCTTTCCTACTGCCTGTTCAGGAGTTATCCCATGGCCCGTGCATCCGCCCGTCACATCCTGGTTTCCAGCGAAGCCAAGTGCAATGAACTGAAAACCGCCATCGAAGGCGGCGCCGACTTCGCCCAGGTGGCGCGCGACAACTCCACCTGCCCGTCCGGCCGCAGCGGCGGCGACCTGGGCACCTTCCGCCCGGGCCAGATGGTTCGCGAGTTCGACCAGGTCGTGTTCAGCGCCCCGCTGAACGTCGTCCAGGGTCCGGTGAAGACCCAGTTCGGCTACCACCTGGTGGAAGTGACCAGCCGCGAGGACTGATCCGCTTCGCCCGCGCCGCGCCCTTTTCCGGGGGCGGCGCCTGCTCTGCTTTGCGCTCCAGATCCCCGCGTCACACCGGCCCGCCCCGCGCCACCAGCATCACGCCCAGCCCTACCAGGATCGACCCGCACACCCGCGGCATCAGCCGTTGTCCGCGTCCCTTGCCCAGTGCGCCCAGCAACAGCGAGGCGAACAGCACGGCGAGCACGTCGGCGGTGGAAAACACCAGGTTGACGATCATTCCGAGGATGAAGAACTGCAGGCCCACCGGCAGGCTCGCGGTCGGGTCGACGAACTGCGGCAGGAAGGTCAGGAAGAACAGCGCCGTCTTGGGGTTGAGCACCTCGACGATGATGCTGTCGCGCAGCACCTTCGGCCGAGCCTCACCTGCGCCCTGCTCGTTCCCGAGCAGGCGGCGCCCGCCGAAGATCATCGTGCCGCCAAGCCAGATCAGGTAGGCCGCGCCGGCCAGCTTCAGCGTGAGGTACAAGTTCGGCGCGTGGTGCAGCAGTGCGGCGAGGCCGGCGCTGGCGGCGAGGATGTGTGCGTAGCAACCCAGGTGAATGCCCAGCGCGGCGTGCAGGCCGGCGCGGCGGCCGTGGGCGAGGGTCTGCGAGGTCATGTAGAGGATGGCCGGGCCCGGCATGCAGGCGAAGGCCAGCGTCGCCACGGCGAACGAGGCCCAGTAGGCAGGCAGTGTCATGGTGTGATCCTTCCCTTGATCGGGTGTCGGCCGGCGCTCATCGAGGCGGCGTCTGGTCCGTGACGGGAAAGGTTAAGCAGCGCGGGCGGCCGGGCACATACGGCAGTTGCCGTATTTTTTCCCGGCGTGCGGGACGCTAGTCTCTGCCGGACGACTCATCCATGGGACGGGGACGCTCCGCATGCGCACGCAGGCAAGGCACAGGTTCGACTCAGGCGCTGGGCAGGCCCAGGCGCACGGCGAAGGCAGCCAGCTCCGCAGGGCTGTGCAAGTCGAGCTTGCGCATGAGGTTTTCGCGGTGCTTGCGCACGGTCAGCGGGCTGATGCTGAAGTGCTCGGCGATTTCCCGCGCGCTGTGCCCCTGGGCGGCGAGGATGAGAATCTGCCGCTCGCGCCTGGTCAGTTCCACGGCCGACAGCAGGCTGGAATCAACCGGGGCGCGCGCGTTCGGGCTGTCCAGCAGGACGCGCAGGCTGTGCGCCAGGAAGTGCCGGCCGCCGCGCAGGGCATCGATGGCTTCGAGCAGCTCGCCGGTATCATCGTTCTTGCTCAGGTAGCCATGTACGCCGGCGTCGAGCACCGAGCGCACCGTGGCCGTTTCCGTGTTGGCGGTGAGCACCAGTATCTTCAGCCGGGGGTGACGCTGGCGCAGTTCGTGGATGAACTGCAGCCGGTTGAGGCCGGGCATGTTCAGGTCGAGCAGGAGCAGGTCCGCGCCCTGTTCTTCCAGCAGGGCGTGCAGGCGCATGCCGTCCCCCGCCTCGCCCACCACCTGGATGCCGTCCTGGGTCGACAGCAGCAGGTGCAAGCCGTCCCTTACGATGCCGTGGTCATCGGCGATGACCACCCGCATTTCGCGCTTCCCGTCCATCTTTCGTCTCCCTGAGGCATTCCGGATATGCACAACAGCCTGCAGCAGCGCGATCTGGTCGATCTCTTGTTCCGCCAGTCCTACGCCGTGCTCTTTGCCAACCTGGTGATACCCCTGCCGGTGCTGTACATCTTCCGCAACGCCCTGTCGCCGACGACGATGGTCTTCTGGTTGGTCGCGCTCTACGCGCTCACGCTGGGGCGGATTGTCCTGGCACGCACGTACTTCCGGCAAGCCCCGGCGCGCACGCGGGAAGAAAAATGGTTGTGGAGCAATACGCTGCTGTCCTGGGCCAGCAGCCTGCTCTGGGGATGGCTGGGCTGGGCCGGCTTCGCCCATGGCGATCCGCAGCTGTTCGCCTTCACCTGCATCGTGCTCACGGGCCTGGTGTGCGGCGCGGTGCCCTCGCTGTCGGCCTTTCCGCCGGCCTACATCGGCTCGCTCACCGCGATGCTGCTGCCCATGCTGGTACGCTGCCTGAGCATTGCCGATGAACAGCACACCACCTACAGCTTCTTCATCGTCTGCCTGGCCGCGGTCAACCTGTACTACAGCCGGGTGACCTACCGCAGCCTGTGCGAGACCATCCGCCTGCGTCAGGAAAACTCCGAGCTGGTGCACGATCTGCGCGAGCAGCGCGACCGCGCCCGCGCTGCCGACCAGGCCAAGACGCGCTTCCTCGCCGCCGCCAGCCACGACCTGCGCCAGCCGATCCACGCCCTCGGGCTGTTCGTCGGAGCGCTCTCCGCCCTCGCCGAGCGCGGCCCCGTCGATGCCCGCCAGGCGCGCGATATCGCCTCGCGCCTGCGCGCCATGCTCGGCAACCTGAGCGACCTGCTCAACGGCCTGCTGGATATCTCGCGCCTGGACGCCGGCGTGGTGCCGGTGGCGCGCGAGCCGATCTCGCTGCACAAGCTGTTCGCCGACCTGCGCGAGGCATTCGCCGGCACCGCCAGCGAGCACAACCTGCGCTGGCGGGTGCAGGACAGCCGGCTGTGGGTGGATAGCGACCCGCTGCTGCTCAAGCGCATCCTCGACAACCTGCTGAGCAACGCCTTCCGCTATACGCCCAAGGGCAGTGTGCTGCTGGGCTGCCGGCGCCGCGGCGACGAACTGGAGATCCAGGTGATCGACACCGGCGTCGGCATCCATGCCAGCCAGCAGGAAGTGATCTTCGACGAGTTCGTCCAGCTGCATAACGCCGAGCGCGACCGCAAGCAGGGGCTCGGCCTGGGCCTGGCCATCGTGCGCCACACCGCGCGGCTGCTCGGGCATCCGCTGGCGCTGACCTCCGAGGCCGGCCGGGGCACCTGCTTCAGCCTGCGCGTGCCAGTGGCCGAAGCGCCGTTGCAGGCTCCGCCCCTGCCACTGCCGACGGCCGCCCGCGGGCCCGGCCTGGGCATCATGGTGGTGGAGGACGAAGTCGACGTGCTGCACGCGCTGTGCAGCCTGCTGGAGGTCTGGGGCCATCGCGTCTATCCCGGCACCAGCGCCCTGCTCGCCTGCCAGCGGCATATCGAGGCCAGCCACACTGGCCGCGCGCCCGTGGACCTGATCCTCAGCGACTACCGCCTGGGTGAGGGCCAGACCGGCGCCGACGCCGTCCGCCGTATCCGCAGCTACCTGTCGCGCGGGCAATTGGGAGAGGTGCCGGCGCTGATCATCACCGGCGACACCTCCCCCGAGCGCCTGCGCGAGGCCGCCGCCAGCGGCAGCCGGCTGTTGCACAAGCCGCTGGACACCGACCAGCTGCGCGCCGCCATCGCCAGCAGTCAGGATGTGACCAGTACCGCCTGAAAACTGGCGCCAGGCCTTGTGGCATGGGGGCTACGCCGATTCATCCGGGGCTAAAGTCGCGGCTGGATCGGCCGATGCAATGGGTGAAACGAATCGGCAGCAGCCTTCGTGCCTCACCACTAGAGAAAGCCCTCGCATGTTCAACTCGCGTCTGAAGCAGGAAATCGCCACCCTGCGTGAAGAACTCGCTTCCATCGAAGAGATCCGCGCCAGCCTCGACGAGGAAATGCTCGTGCTGTTCCTCGACCCCCGAGGGCGCATCGAGTCGGTGAATGCCAACTTCGAGAAGGAAATGCTCCACCGCGGCGAACAGCTCAAGGGCCGCCCGCTACTCGACCTGATTCCCGACCATGTACGCGGGCTGGACTTCCACCTGAAGGTGAAGCACGCCATCGAACGCG
This sequence comes from Pseudomonas sp. PDM22, assembly GCF_014851965.1. Classification (NCBI taxonomy): domain Bacteria; kingdom Pseudomonadati; phylum Pseudomonadota; class Gammaproteobacteria; order Pseudomonadales; family Pseudomonadaceae; genus Pseudomonas; species Pseudomonas sp. PDM22. The sequence goes on along the minus strand of NZ_JACVAR010000002.1, from coordinate 982,796 downwards.
GCGAGCACCTGGCCGGAGTCATTCGCCTGCTGCGCGGCGACGGCGAGGAAGCCTGGCTGCGCTCGATCCTGCAGCCGGTGCACGACAGCGCCGGGAAGATTCAGCGCTTTTCGATCTACGCCAGCGACCTGACCCGCACCATCGAGAACTCCCGCGAGCACGAGAACCTGATCGAGGCGCTGCAACGTTCCACCGCGGTGATCGAATTCAACCTGCAGGGCGAAGTGCTCGCCGCCAACGACCGCTTCCTCAACGCCATGGGCTACAGCCTGACGCAGATCCAGGGCAAGCATCACCGGATGTTCTGCGAGCCGGCCGAATACAACTCGTCGAACTACGACGCCTTCTGGGCCAAGCTGCGCCGTGGCGAATTCGTCACCGGCCGCTTCAAGCGCCTCGACAGCCGCGGCCACGAGGTCTGGCTGGAGGCCTCGTACAACCCGATCATCGACGCCCACGACCGCCTCTACAAAGTGGTGAAGTTCGCCACCGTGATCACCGAACAGGTGCACCGCGAGAACGCCGTCGCGCAGGCGGCGACCATTGCCTTCGACACCTCGCAGACGACCGACGACAGCGCCACCAAGGGTGCGGCCGTGGTGCAGCAGACCGTGGATGTGATGCGCGAGCTGGCGGACCGCATGCAGGAGGCCGCCCAGGGCATCGAGGCACTGGACCGCCAGTCCCAGGCCATCGGCGCGCTGGTGCAGAGCATCCGCAGCATCGCCGACCAGACCAACCTGCTGGCCCTCAACGCCGCCATCGAAGCCGCCCGCGCGGGCGACCAGGGACGCGGCTTCGCGGTGGTCGCCGACGAGGTGCGCCAGCTCGCCTCGCGCACCAGCGCTGCCACCGAGGAAATCACCCGCGTGGTGGAGCAGAACCAGCACCTGGCGGGTCAGGCCGTGGCCATGATCGACCGCGGCAAGCAGCAGGCCGAGCTGGGCCTGGAGCTGTCCGGGCAGGCCGGTACGGTGATCATCGAGATCCAGGACAGCGCCCAGCGCGTGGTCAACGCCGTCGGCCAGTTCGCCAACCAGCTGTCGACCTGAGGTGCTTCCCTGCGGCACGTCAACACGGCGTGTCGCAGCCTCCCCTAGGCTCCCGTCCGGCATTGCAGCTAGGCTCAATGCAGATGCGCACCCTCGCCATCGAAGGACGATCCCATGAGCGACACTCCCCTCCCCGACGTCATCCAGTACCTGCGCCTGCTGCCCGAGCGTGGCGGCTCGGACATGTTCTTCAGTGTCGGCGCGCCGCCGCACCTGAAGGCCGAAGGCCACAGCCAGCCGGCGGATGACCGCGTACTACAGAACGGCGAAGTGAAGACCCTGGCCTGGCAACTCATGTCGCCGGCGCAGGCCCAGGATTTCGAGCGCGACCTGGAGATGAACCTGGCGCTGAGCGTGCCGGACGTCGGGCGCTTCCGCGCGAACATCTACTACCAGCGTGGCGAAGTGGCCATGGTGGTACGCCTGATCAAGCAGGTGATCCCCGACGTCACCTCCCTCGGCCTGCCGTCGATCCTCGACAAGCTGGCCATGCAGGATCGCGGGCTGATCCTGGTGATCGGCGCGGCCGGCGCGGGCAAGTCGACGACCCTGGCGAGCATGCTGGACTTCCGCAACCGCCACCGTTCCGGGCACATCGTCTGCATCGAGGACCCCATCGAGTTCCTCCACACGCACAAGAAGTCGATCATCGACCAGCGCGAGGTGGGCCTGGACACCCACAGCTACGAGGACGCCCTGCGCAACGTGCTGCGCGAGGCGCCGGACGTGATCATGCTCGGCGAGATCCGCGATGCCGCCACCATGCAGCACGCCCTGCACTACGCCGAGACCGGCCACCTGTGCGTCGCCACCCTGCACGGCACCAGTTGCCGCCACGCCATCGAGCGCATCACCCGCTTCTTCCCCGACGAGGCGCGCCCGCAGGTGCTGGCCGACCTGTCGCAGAACATCCTCGCGCTGGTCGGCCAGCGCCTGGTGCCCGGCACCCACCAGCGCCGCGCCGTAGCGGTAGAGCTGGTGCTCGGCACGCCACACATCCGCGGCATCATCCAGCGCGATGAACTGCCCGAGCTCAAGGGCGCGGTGGAGCGCGCGCTGGAAAGCGGCATGCAGAGCTTCGACCAGAGCCTCTACAAATTGCTCGAGGAAGGCCGCGTGAGCGTGAGCGATGCGCTGAAGTTCGCCGACTCGCGCACCGACCTGGCGCTGAAGATCAAGCTGGAGCGCGGCATGGACGACGACAGCGTCGGGCCGGTGTTCGGCAGTTGAGTTGACCCGGCTCGCTCCTACAGGTGTGGTGCGTGGAACTTGCAGGAGCGGGCCATGCCCGCGATCAGCGCCCGCAGGGCGCTCCTACAGGATGCCCTTGAGCAACGCATCGATATCCACGCTCTGGGCCATCGCCCGGTTTCCCGCATCGTTGGGGTGCAGGTGGTCGCCGCTGTCGTAGGCCGGCAGCAGGCGCAGCGGATGGGCGGGATCGCGCAGGTGCGCATCCAGGTCCACCACCGCATCGAACTCGCCGCTCTCGCGAATCCACTGGTTAACCCGCTGGCGCAGCGCTTCCTTGTTGGCGGCGTGATAGTTCTCGATGGGCGACCCGCTGAGCGCACGCTCGAACGGCAGAAGGGTCGCGCCGATGAGACGCACACCACGCACATGGGCCTGGGCGATCAGCTGGCGGTAACCGGCGACCAGGTCCTCGTACTGCACCAGCGGGTTGTTCGGCGCGAAGGTACTGCCGGGCCAGGAGATGTCATTGATCCCCAGCGCCACGATGGCCGCCTTCACACCCGGCTTGCCCAGCACGTCGCGCTGGAAGCGCACCAGGGCGCTCTGCCCCATGCCGTCGGAGAGCAGGCGCGCGCCGGAGATGCCGGCATTGATCACACCCACGTCACGCGACGCCAGCCGCTGCGCCAGCAGGTCCGGCCAGCGCTGGTTGCCATCGAGGCCGGCACCACGACCATCGGTGATCGAGTCGCCGAGCACCGCTACCACCGGGCGCGCTGCGGAGCTTTCCACCAGCACGTCGGCGAGGAACAGTCGCGCTTCCATCTTGCCGTCCGCCGGCAGGCGCACGGCGTCGAGCTGTTCGCCCGGACCACCGTAGACGCGCTGCTTGCCGTCCCAGTGGAAGCTTTCGATGGCGGTTGGCTGCGGCAGATAGATCGACACGGCCAGCTCGCCCAGCGGCGGAACGGCGAGGTCCAGCGGATCGCTCAGCAGCTCGGCGCCCGGTGCGATGTACGCCGTGGGCTGACCGGCGAAGGTGAGGCGGCGGCTCGGGCCATCGAGCTGGCCGGCGGGCGCGGCGCGTGCGACCGCGACACCACCGATGGCCACCGGCTGGCTGCCATAGGCGTTGGACAGCGCGATGCGCACGCGCTGGCCACCCAGGCTGAGCTTCACGCTCTGCCGCAGTGTGTGGTTGCCGATCACCGACGGCACACCCAGCGGCAGCGGTACTTCCTTGCCCCAGGTGCGTTGCGGGCTGGCGCTCCAGGTCGCCTGCCAGTGTCCTTCTTCGGCCTGCGCCAGCGGCAGGGCCAGGGTGATCAGGGCGGCGAGCAGCAGTCGTTTCATGGCATTCCTCGAGATCGGTGATGGGATGACCACAGGCTCGGCCATTCCCAATCACGGCGGTAGACGGCATATTTGCAGACCCGTCATTCGATAAACGAATAGGACATGGATACTCTCAAGGCGTTGCACTGTTTCGTCCGCGCCGTGGAGCTGGGCAGCCTATCCGCCGTGGCCCGCGAGTCCGGCAGCAGCCAGCCGACGGTGAGCAAGACCATGGCAGCGCTGGAGCGGCAGGTCGGCGCGCAACTGCTGATCCGCAGCACCACCCGCGTGCAGCCCACCGAACAGGGCCGGCGCTTCTACGAGCATGCCCGGCAGACGCTGGAAAGCTACGGCGAAGGCGTCAGCGAGGCCCGTGGCGAGACCGAGCAGGTGCGCGGCCGCCTGCGGGTCAGCGCACCGGTGAGCCTGGGCGTGCTGCGCCTGAATGCGCTGCTGCTGGAGTTCATGCAGTTGCACCCGGAGGTCGAGGTGGAATTGCTGCTCAACGACCGCTTCGTCGACCTCGCCGAAGAAGGCATCGACCTCGCCCTGCGCCTGGGCGGCGAACTGCCGGACCAACTGATCGCCCGCCCGCTGGCGCGCTCGCCGCGCTATCTGGTGGCTGCCCCGGCATGGCTTGCGCGGCAGCCCGGGCTGCAGGCTCCCGACGACCTGCCGCTGGCCGACTACCTGCGCTTCGCCTGGCTCGACGCCGGGCAGAACCTGTTGCTGCGTCACGCCGATGGGCGCGCGCTGAACCTCGCCACACGCAGCCGCTACACGGTGAACAGCTCCCTGGCGATCCGCGAGAGCTACTGCCTGGGCGCCGGCTTCGGTCTGACGCCGGCCTGGCTGGTGGCCGACCTGCTGGCCGACGGCAGCCTGCAACGCCTCCTTCCGGAGTGGCGCGGGCCTACCCAGGAGGCCAGTCTGCTGTATCCTTCGCGGCTTTTTCTGCCGGCCCGGACCCGTGCGCTGATCGATTTCCTCATCGAGCGCCTGCCGCGCCTGCCTGGTTTCGAAGCTCTCTGACGGGCAGCGGCTATGCTTTTCGCCAATGAGCAGAACCGGCGCGCCCACCGACCGGTCGAACCCTGACATCCGCTCCCGAGGGACTTGCATGGGCAAGCAACACATACCTTACCTGCTGGCCGCCCTGGCCCTGCCGCTGCTGCTCGCCGGTTGCTCGACGAACGCCAGCAACCCCTGCGACGAGCCACTGAGCGGAGAGGCCTGCCGGCAGGAGCACCTGCTCTACCAGAACGACATGCTGCAGGCGAAGCTGCTGATCGCCAGCGGCGACCTGGCCAACTACGAGCTGGCCGAGGCGCTGCTCGCCCGTTCCATGGAAAAGGACGTGCGCGGCGAGGCGAGCTTCTACCTGGCGCTGCTGAAGATCAAGGAAGGCCCGCAGGTGGACGAGGTGCTGCCGCTGCTGGAGAAGGCCGCCGACGCCGGCCAGCCCTACGCCGTGGCGCTGCTCTACAAGATCTGGTCCGAGCCCTTCCTGGTCAAGCAGGCTGACCCGGCCAAGGCCCAGCGCTACCAGAAAGCCTATGGCAGCCTGGACGTCGCCCGGAGCGGCTACCCCTCCTTCGAGAAAGCCACCGCGCTGGTCAACGCGCTGCTCAGCGAGCCGCCCGCCGTCGCCGACCAGCCGGCCCAGCCCTAGCCCTCATCGGGCGCCGGAGCGGCCTGCTCGAAGGTCTTCTCGCCCGCGTCCTTGCCGTGGGGCAGATGGTGCTCGATCACCGCATTGAGTTCCGCGCCCAGCAGCAGCACCGCCGACGAGATGTAGAAGTACAGCAGCAGCACGATGATCGCCCCGACGCTGCCGTACATGGCGTTGTAGTCAGCGAAGTTCTTCACGTAGTAGCCAAAGCCCAGCGAGGCGGAAATCCACAGCACCACGGCGAGCACCGAGCCGGGGGTGATGAAGCGGAATCTCTGCTGCACGTTGGGCGTGACGTAGTAGATGATCGCCACCGCCATCATCATCAGCAGCACGATCACCGGCCAGCGCAGGATGCTCCAGAGGATCACCACGAAGTCCTCCAGGCCCACCTTGGCGGCGATCCAGCCCATCACCTGGGGCCCGAGGATCATCAGCGCGGCGATCAGCATCAGCATCGCCACCAGGCCGAAGGTGTAGAACAGCGACAGCGGGATGCGCTTCCACGCCGGGCGTGCTTCGCGCACGTCGTAGGCGGCGTTGAGCGCGATCATCAGCGAACGCACCGCCGCCGAGGACGACCACAGCGCCACCACGATACCGATGGACAGCAGCCCGCCCTGGCGCTGCTGCAACTGGTCGATGACCGGGTTGACCTGATCCAGCGCCTGCGCCGGCAGCACATAGTCGGCCTGCTGGCGGAGGAAGTCGAAGAACTCCGGCAGGTGCAGGAAGCCCAGCAGCGCGATGAGGAACAGCAGGAAGGGAAACAGCGAGAACAGCCCCTGGTACGCCAGCGCGGCGGCATAGGTGGGCATCTCGTCGTCGAGGAACTCCTTCACCGTCAGGCTGATCAGCTTCCAGGGCCCCAGACTGAGCCCGCGCATGTCCATGAATCGCATCCCGCACCGTCCTCCCGATGAGCGTCCCGCTCGCCGGCGGGCTGCAGGGTGGACCTGCGCAACGCCGGCAAAGTTGCAACAAAAGCGCGACGCAGAGCACCCGCCAGCACAGACCATAGCCGCTGGCGGGGCGTGGAAGCCAGTGCGGAGGCGGTTTCAGTCGGCCAGGCGATAGACCTTGGCGAAGCGCTCGGCCTTCACCACGCCGTAGTCGCCGGGGGCGTATTGCATGACCCAGTCGCCAGGGGCACCGGTGAGGCGGTCGCCACCGGCCGAGCGCAGCAGGGTGAAGGGTTCGTCCATGCGCCGGGCCAGCACCGGGCTGGGGATGTTGCGGTAGGCACCCGGCTCGCCGTGGGTGAGCGCGGCTTCGGCGGGCCGGTACTTCGGATCGAAGCGCTCGCGGGAAACGACCCAGCGCTCGCCGGTCGCGCCGCTGATGATCGCGTCGCCGACGGCATAACGGTTCGGGCCTTCGAGGCTCATCAATGCGCCGGCCACCACAGCGAATTCGACGGTGACGGTTTCGTCCTTTACCACGCGCTGCGCGGCGGGATCGGTGCGGAGGTCGACCTGGGTCAGTTCGATCATGGCGGGACTGCGGACCTGCGGAAAAGGTGGGGGGGAGAACGGGGGCAAGCCTACTCGCAAAAGAATCGCCCTGCGAGAAGCCAGCCGCTGGTGGTGCTCTACACTCACTGACCATGCGTGCCGTCACGACACTCCCGGCCGAACCCAGCCCGCTTTCCGGCGGTCGCACCTACTGAGCCAACCCCATCAGCCGTACAGGAATCTCCCATGCCGTTTGCCCGTCTCGCCCTGCCCTTCCTGTTGCTCACCAGCCTTGCCGTCCACGCCGAAGACACTCCCGAAGAAGCGAAATTCCTCAAGGAATCGGCGGACTATTTCGACCAGGTGACCAAGTCCAACCTGCCACGCCAGGTAGACAAGGTGACCACCCTCAACAGCGTGCAGCTCGACCCGGCGAAGAAGATGCTGTATTACCGCTACGCCATCTCCAACCTGCGCCTGGACGCCATGGACCTGGGTGCCCGCGCCAAGTTCGAGAACGGGCTGAAGAAGCAGCTCGAAGGCACCACCTGCGAGCAGCCCGACCTGCTGCAGCGCTTCCGCGAGCACCACCTGAGCGTCACCCACGAGTACGCCGGCAGCGACGCCAAGCCGCTGGCCAGCATCACCATTGATCCGCAGACTCTGAGCTGCGCCAAGACCTGACGTTGCACCGAAGAACCGCCGATGAGCCGTGCCGACTACCACCAGGAAAACGCCCAGCGCGCCGAAGCCGAAGCCCGGCGCCTGCTGGCCGAACGCGACCAGCTCGGCGCCCGCTGGCTGCCCTGGGTGGCCGGCGAGCTGTACCGGCTGAGCCCGCCGCACTACGCCAACATGGTGCGCCGCGAGCTGGAGCGCCTGACCGCCGGCTGAACAGCCGCCTGCCACGGGACTATGCTGAAGCAGTCAGCTCTCGGCCCGAGGGCGTCCCGTTGGAGGACAGGCTCGTGAAAGGTCTCGACGCGAAGAAACAGGCGAAGAAGAAGCCGCTGAAAACCGCGCACGAAAAACGCATGGCCAAGCGGCAGAAGAAAACCGGCAAGTCGCTGCTGGGTACTCCGCAGCAACCGTCCTGAGGGCGCGCCCCTCGTCCTGCGGATGGCCTCGGTGAGGCTGTCCGCTCACCTCTCTCCCCGAGACTCTGCAGGAGCGCGCCATGCGCGCGATCGCGGGCATGGCCCGCTCCTACAAGTGTGTTCCTACGCTCCCCAGGTAGGGGGCGCGACACCAATCCTGATCAGATCAATCCCGCGCGCAGATTCAGCAGCATCCGCTCGCCCTGGGCGAGAATCAGCCCGCCAGCGCGATAGCCGGCGGCGCCGATGCACAGGAAGCGCTCCGCTTCACCCGGCTCCACCTGTTCCACCGCGCGGCTGCCGGGGTGCCAGATGACACTGCCGGCGCTGGTGTTCTTGTCGATGCGCAGGCGCCGCTGCCAGCCGGCATCCTCCAGCACCAGGGAACCGGTGTTGTAGAGCACCTGCTTGACCGCGCCACGGGGAGCCCAGGTGTTGGGCAGGCCGCTGGCCTTGCCGTCCAGCTCCATCCCATGGACCACCGAGCGGCGCAGCGAACCCACGCGCCAATAAGGCTGCAGGGCGAAGCTGAAGAGACAGTCGCTGTCATCCTCGTGGTAGCTGGAGAGTTCGATGTCCAGGTCCTGGCCCAGGCGCGCTTCCAGGCGCACGTGCCAGTCCTCGATATCCAGCTGCCAGCTGACCACCACCTTGCTGTCGTCGGCCCAGGCATCGAGCATGCGCCACTCGCGCTGGCGCGCCCAGCCGTGCTGCGGCCAGTCGGCTTCCACCGGGTGGCTGCCGAACCAGGGCCAGCAGACCGGAATACCTCCGCGGATCGGTGCCGTGCTCAGGCTCGGCCACTGGCTCGAACACCACAGCAGCGGGCGCGCGCCGCGCGGCTGGAAGTGCAGCAGCTGCGCGCCCTGGCGGCTGAACACCGCCTGGCATTGCGGGTGATCGATGAGCAGCAGGTCGCGACGCTGGAAGCGCACCCAGTCGAAGGGGCGCTTGCCCCGCATGGAATGAAAAAAGCGCTGCAGCGGATGCTCGAGCATTGTCCGGATGTCCTGATCCAATCCCTGCCCGGACATTCCGGGGCGTGAAGATCTCTGTAGTTTCACTACATCTTACAGAAAAGGCGGCGATTCTAACCGCAAAGCCTAGTCACGCGCAGCGCCCGCGCCAATGAAAAAAGGCCCGTCGCAAGGACGGGCCAGGTTCGCACCAGGGAGCAATCAGAAACTGGACTGGATCTTCAGGCCGGCCACCACGGCGTTGTTGACCTCGTCCACGCCGCCCGGATGGCGGATGTACTGCAGGTTCGGCCGCACGGTGAGCCAATTGGTCACATGCACGCCGTAGTACAGCTCGGCGTTGTACTCGGTGTCCTGGATGGGCTGGTACAGCGGGTTGTCGTAGTCGTCGATGCCGTTGACCTGGTTCACCAGGCGCTGGCGATCCTGCACGTCGTCGTTGACGTGGATGCGCGCCACGCCGAAGCCGATGTCGTCCTTGGGCCGCGCGTCGAACGGGCCCTTGTAGACCACGCCGAGCTGCTGGTAGTTGTCGACGGTGTTGGTGGCCTTGTCGTGCACGGTGAAGTTGGCGAACAGGCTCAGGCCGCGCGAAGTGTCGCCGTCATGGGCGGTGACCTGCTGCTGCGCCACCACCCACCAGCCGTGCTTGCCGCTGTGGGTCTTGGCCGGCTCGCCGGTGAGCGCCTGCGGGTTGCCGTTGACGTCGTCGTACACGTCGTCGGCCTCGGCCGTGCTGTAGTAGTAGCCCAGGCGGTACTCGCCGGGCAGTTGCTGGGCGCCGACCTTGGGCATCCACACCAGCTCCACCGGCAGGATGGTGCCCTTGGTGCCGCTGCCGTTGAGCTTGAAGCCGTTGCCGGTTTCCAGGTTCGACGGGTTCTGGTTGTACGCGCCGACCTGGGCGTACCACTCGTCGTTGAAGTTCCACTTCACGCGGGCCGCCCACTGGCTGACCGGCCAGTTGTACCAGATGCCGCCGACCCAGTTGCCCACCTGCGAGCCGCAGAAGGCCAGGTTCTGGAAGTCGCAGGGGAAGCTGTTGAAGTCCTCGCCCTCGCCGAAGCGGCCGACTTTCACGTCCAGCGCGCCATCGAAGTACTGCTGCTTGATCCACATCTGCGTCAGGCGCCAGGTCTGGCCACGGCCCCAGACTTCCTGCACGGAGCTGAACTGCCCGGCGCGCGGGTCGCTGATGCGGTCGTTGGAGAGGTTGCGGCCGCTACGCTCGGTGACCGTCAGCTGGAACTCGGTGGCGTCCCAGCCGAGGATCTTCTGCAGATCCAGGTGGGTGCCGAGGGCGAACTGGTCGGAGTAGCGTGCCGTGGTGTGCTGGTCGTAGCCGCCGCCCAGGTTGCTGGCGGCCTCGCCGACGTAGTCGAGCTTGAAGTCGTAGCCCTTCTCCAGCAGCTCGGTGCGCTTGCCGCCCCAGTCACCCAGGCCCCACTTGGACTCGGATGAGAAGGCATCGGCGGCATGCGCGACGTTGCCCGCGCAACCCAGTGCGAGCAGGCAGCCCAGGGTTCGTGCTGCAGGCCGGTTCTTGTTGTTCTTGTGCATCTCCAGCGTCCTCGTTGTCTTGGTTTCTAGCGTAGTTACAGGCAGGGGTGTTTCAGGAATGCTTCTGGCGGGCCAGCGGCGTCACCTTGTTCGCGCCGTCGCCGCGCGGCTCGGCGCGCAGGCGCTCGCCGCTCTGCGCGTCGAACAGCAGCGCGCGGGAAGGATCGAAGCGCAGCTGCAGTGACGAGCCCGGCTGGGGCGCCTGGTCCGGCGCGAGGCGGCAGCAGACCTTGGCACCATTGAGCGTGACGAAGGCCAGGGTGTCCGGGCCGGTGGGCTCGACCACCTCGACCTCGGCGCGCAGGTCGCTGGGACCGTTGGCGCCATCGCTGGCCAGCTGCACCTGTTCCGGGCGCACGCCGAGGATCAGCTCGCGGCCCTCGATCAGCCCGGCCTCCAGTTGCAGCGGCAGCTCGCAGCGGTCCTGGCCGCTGTCCAGCAGGCCGACCAGCCGGCCGCCCTGCTGCTGCACCTTGAGCGGGATGAAGTTCATCGGCGGCGAACCGATGAAGCTGGCGACGAACAGGTTCGCCGGGTCGTTGTAGATCTGCTGCGGTGTGCCGAATTGCTGGACGATGCCGTCCTTCATCACCGCCACCTTGTCACCCAGGGTCATGGCCTCGATCTGGTCATGGGTCACGTACACCGTGGTGGTCTTCAGGCGCTGGTGCATCAGCTTGATTTCGGTGCGCATCTCCACGCGCAACTTGGCGTCGAGGTTCGACAGCGGTTCGTCGAACAGGTAGATCTTCGGCCGCCGCGCCAGCGCCCGGCCCATGGCCACGCGCTGCTGCTGGCCGCCGGAGAGCTGCGAGGGCTTGCGCTCGAGCAGGTGCTCGATCTGCAAGAGCTTGGCCACGCGAGCCACCTCGGCATCGATCTCGGTTTTCGGCAGCTTGCGGATCTTCAGGCCGAAGGCGATGTTCTCGCGCACGCTCATGGTCGGGTACAGCGCGTAGGACTGGAACACCATGGCGATGTCGCGATCCTTCGGGCTCATGCCGCTGATGTCCTGGCCGTCCACCAGGATGGCGCCGCCGGTGACGTTCTCCAGCCCGGCGATGCAGTTCATCAGGGTGGATTTGCCGCAGCCGGAAGGGCCGACCAGGATCAGGAACTCGCCCGACTCGATCGACAGGTTGATCGACTTCAGGGTGTCCGCCAGGCCTGCGCCGTAGGACTTGTGCAGGTTGTGCAGTTCAAGGGTGGACATCGGTGCTTACCTCAACCTTTGACGGCGCCGGCAGTGAGCCCGCGCACGAAGTACTTGCCGGCCAGTACGTAGACCACCAGCGTGGGCAGCGCCGCGATCATCGCGGCCGCCATGTCGACGTTGTATTCCTTCACGCCCGTGCTGATGTTCACCAGGTTGTTCAGAGCCACCGTGATCGGTTGCGCATCGCCACTGGCGAACACCACACCGAAGAGGAAATCATTCCAGATCTGGGTGAACTGCCAGATCAGGCAGACCATCACGATGGGGGTGGACATCGGCATCAGAATGCGCAGGAAGATGGTGAAGAACCCCGCGCCGTCCAGGCGCGCGGCCTTCACCAGCGCATCCGGGATCGCCACGAAGTAGTTGCGGAAGAACAGCGTGGTGAAGGCCAGGCCGTAGATGCAGTGCACCATCACCAGGCCGGTGGTGGTGTTGGCCAGGCCGAGCTTGCCGAGGGTGAAGGACATCGGCAGAAGGATCACCTGGAACGGCAGGAAGCAGCCGAACAGCAGCGCGCCGAAGAACAGCTGCGAACCGCGGAAGCGCCACATCGACAGCACGTAGCCGTTCATGGCGCCGATGAAGGTGGAGATCAGCACGCCCGGCACGGTGATCTTCACCGAGTTCCAGAAGTAGTCGCCCACTGCGCCCCAGGCTTTCACCCAGCCGATCGCGGTGAACACATCCGGCAGCGCCAGCAGGTTGCTGTTACGGATGTCCTCGGGCGACTTGAAGCTGGTCAGCAGCATCACCAGCAGCGGGATCACGTACAGCGCCACGGCGCCCCAGAGGGTCGCGTGCACCGCCAGGCGGCTCAGGCTGAACGACGGTTTCAGGGTCGAGTCATGCATGGCGCTTGCCTCGCAGTTCGGAGTACAGGTACGGCACGACGATGGCCAGCACGGCGCCCAGCATCAGCATCGCGCTGGCCGCGCCCAGGCCCATCTGGCCACGGGTGAAGGTGTGGGCATACATGAACATCGCCGGCAGGTCGGAGGAGTAGCCGGGGCCGCCGGCGGTCATCGCGGCGACCAGGTCGAAGCTCTTGATGGCGATGTGCGCGAGGATCATCAGTGCGCTGAAGAACACCGGGCGCAGGCTCGGCAGGACGATGCGCAGGTAGATGGTCGGCAGGCTCGCGCCGTCCACCTGGGCGGCACGCACGAGGGCCGGGTCGACCCCGCGCAGACCGGCGAGGAACAGCGCCATGACAAAGCCCGAGGCCTGCCACACGGCGGCAATCACCAGGCAGTAGACGACCCGCTCCGGGTCCACCAGCCAGTCGAAGCGAAAGCCGCTCCAGCCCCAGTCGCGCAGCAGCTTGTCCAGGCCCAGGCCGGGGTTGAGCAGCCACTTCCAGGCGGTGCCGGTGACGATCATGGACAGCGCCATGGGGTACAGGTACACCGTGCGGATGAAGCCTTCGCGGCGGATACGCTGGTCCAGCAGCACCGCGAGGAACACCCCGAGCACCAGGCAGACGCCGATGAACAGGCCGCCGAACAGCAGCAGGTTCTTGCTCGCCACCCACCAGCGGTCGTTGTCCCACAGGCGCAGGTACTGGGTCAGCCCGGCCCAGCTGTAGGCGGGCATGAAGCGTGAGTTGGTGAAGGACAGCAGCAGCGTCCAGCCGATGTAGCCGTAAACGCAGACCAGCACCACGAGCATGCTCGGGGCCAGCACCAGCTTCGGCAGCCAGGCCTGCAGGCCATCGAGCAGCGAAGCGCGGGGCGCGGCGGCGGGAGTGAAAGTCGGAGATCGGGTCGCCATCTGCTTTCTCGAGGATGAGTGAGCCCACCCGGGCTGCCATGGCGGCCCGGAGTCGTTCAGTTGGGGAGAGAGGCCGGCTCCGCGACGGAGCCGGCGAGCGCCTTACTGCGCGGCGGCCTGGATGGCGGCGCCCAGTTGCTGCGCGGCCTTCTGCGGGTCGGCGGCGGGGTCGTTGAAGAAGTTGGTGACCACGTCGAAGATCGCGCCCTGCACATAGCTGGAGGCGGCCATGCTGTGGGCCATGCTTGGCACCAGGTTGCCGCTGGCGGAGGCTGCCTTGAAGTCCTTCATCGACTGCTGGGCGCAGCTGTCGAAGGGCGTCATGTCGACGTCCAGGCGCACCGGGATCGAGCCCTTGTTCAGGCTGAAGTCCTTCTGGAAGGACGGGTCGAGCACCGCGCGCGCCAGGTCTTCCTGGGCCTTGCGGTTCTCCTCGTTGCTCAGCTTGAACATCACCAGGGAGTCGATGTTGTAGTCGAAGGCCTTCTGCGTGCCGGGGAACGGCAGGCACTGGTAGTCCTTGCCCGCCACCTTGCCGGCGGCGGTGAACTCGCTCTTGGCCCAGTCGCCCATGATCTGCATGCCGGCCTTGCCATTGATGACCATGCCGGTGGCGACGTTCCACTCGCGGCCGGCGGCGTCGGCGTCAACGTAGCCGTGCAGCTTCTTCAGCGCGGCGAAGACGTCGGCCATCGGCGCGCCGGTGAGGGTTTCCTTGTCCAGTTCGACGAAGGCCTTGCGATAGCCCTCCGGGCCCATCTTGCTGAGCACCAGGTTCTCGAACAGGGTGCCGTCCTGCCAGGGCTGGCTGCCGTGGGCCAGCGCCGTGAAGCCGGCGGCCTTGAGCTTGTCGGCGGCGGCGAAGAATTCATCGAGGGTGGTCGGCGGCGTGGCGCCGGCCTTCTTGAAGACTTCCGGGTTGATGTACAGCCAGTTCACCCGGTGCACGTTGACCGGCACGGCCACGTAGTCGCCCTTGTACTTCATGATCTGCGCCACCTGCGGCGGCAGCAGCTGGTCCCACTTGCCTTCGGCGGCGACGTCGTTGAGGTCGGCGAGCAGCCCCAGCTCGCCCCACTCCTGGATGTCCGGCCCCTTGATCTGCGCGGCGGCCGGCGGATTGCCGGAGACGGCGCGGGTCTTCAGCACGGTCATGGCCGCTTCACCACCGCCACCGGCGACGGCGAAGTCCTTCCAGGTGTGCCCCTTGGCTTCGACGAGTTTCTTCAGGGTTTCGGCAGCGCGCTTCTCACCGGGGGAGGTCCACCAGTGCAGCACTTCGACTTCACCGGCGTGGGCCAGCAGGGGGGAGAGACAGAGGGAGGAAAGGCAGATGGCGGCCGACAGGCGACGGATCGCATTCATGGGGAGCACCTTGTTCTTGTTATTGGAGGCAAGTCTTCGCTTGCGATGGTCCGAGTCTATCCAAGGCATTCTGGTCTCCGGGTAACGAAGCGATCTTCGATTGTCACCGGCCGGTGACATTGGGCGAATGTTCATGGCGAAAGATGACGGAAGCGCGAAGCGCCCTACTCCACCTCCAACCGCGGCAACCTCAACGTCACCCGCAGTCCACCCTCACGGCGATTCTGCAAGGTCACTTCCCCACCATGGGTATGCGCAATGTTGCGCGCAATGCCCAGGCCCAAGCCGTAGCCCTGCCCCCGTTCGGACAACCGGAAGCGCGGTTCGAAGACTTTCTCCAGGCGTTGTTCCGGCACGCCGGGGCCCTGGTCGTCGACGTGCAGAACCACCGCGTCGGGATCATCCTCGATGCTCAGCTGGGCGCGGCCGCCGTACTTCAGGGCGTTGTCCAGCAGGTTGCCGATGCAGCGCTTGAGCGCCAGCGGCTTGCCCGGATAGGGCTCGAGCGCCGCGCCCAGCACTTCGACACGGCCGTCGGCGATGTAGGGCCCGGCGACGTATTGCAGCAACTGGTTGAGGTCCACCGACTCGACGTTTTCGTGGATGTCGGTGTCCTTCACGCATTGCAGCGCGCCCTTCACCAGCAGCTCCAGTTCATCGAGGTCGTGGCTGAACTTGTCCTGCGCCTGTTCATCCTCCAGCAGCTCCACGCGCAGGCGCAGGCGGGTGATCGGCGTGCGCAGGTCGTGGGAGATGCCGCTGAACAGCTGCGCGCGTTCGTTGACGTAGCGGTCAATGCGTTCGCGCATGGTGTTGAAGGCGCGGGAGACCTCCACCAGCTCACTCGCGCCGCTCTCCTCCAACGGCTGTTCCTCGCCGCCCAGGGCGATGTCGCGGGCGGCGCGGGCCAGGCGCTTGAGCGGGCGGCTCTGCCAGTGCACCAGCAGGCCGGTGAACAGCAGCAGCAGGAGGCTGGTGAAGACGATGGAGATGACCTGCTGCGGCGGCAGGCCTTCGGGTTCCAGGGTGACGTAGGGCGCCGGCATCAGGCTGGCGATGTACAGCCATTCGCTTTCGCCGATGCGGATCTGCGTGACCAGCACCGGTGGGTTCACCGGCTCCAGGGTCAGCGCGTAGTGCGCCCAGGAACGCGGCAGTTCCTCCAGCTTCAGCTCGCCGTTGAACAGCCGCAGGTCGTCCGGGCTGACGAACTCCACCTGCAGCTCGACGTCCTTGCCCAGCTTCTGGTGCAGGACGTCCTGCACGATGTCGATCACCGCCTGCTTGTTGGTGGTATCCGGCAGCGCGCGCAGGTTCAGCGGGCGTTCGTTGAGCGAGACGAAGAAGCGCGTACCGCCCATGCTGCGCAGCTGGTCGAGCACCAGCGGACGGTAACCGATGGGCAGCGAGCGAAAGTAGCTGACGCTGGCAGCCATGGAGTAAGCCAGGCTGCGCGAGCTGGTGAGCAGGCCGTCGCGCTGGCTGGTGCGCAGGTGGGATATCCAGAACAGGCTCGACAGACCCTGGGCGATCAGCACCGCCAGCAGGGTGAGCAGCAGCATGCGGCCGAGCAGCGAGCGCGGCACCAGGGCCCAGCGGCGGCGTTCACTCATGGCCGGCGAGGTGCGGACGAACCTGGGCGGCCAGCAGGTAGCCGCTGCCGCGCACGGTCTGGATCAGCCGCGCCGGTTTCTCGGTGTCGCGCAGACGCTGGCGCAGGCGCGACACGGCCATGTCGACGATGCGCTCCAGCGGCATCACCTCGCGGCCACGGGTGGCGCTGGCGATGGTGTCACGGTCGAGAATCTGCCGGGGATTGTCGAGGAACAGCTTGAGCAGGGCGAAGTCGGCGCCGCTGAGGAAGTGCTCCTCGCCGTCCTCGTGGAACAGCCGGTGGCTGATGGTATCCAGCCGCCAGTCGTCGAACGCGATGACCTCGCCGCCGCGCACCTGGGTGAACTGCGCGCGGCGCAGCAGCGCCTTGATCCGCGCCAGCAGTTCGCGGGGGCTGAAGGGTTTGCCGAGGTAGTCGTCGGCGCCCAGTTCCAGCCCCACCACGCGGTCGGCCTCGTCGGAGCTGGCGGTGAGCATGATCACCGGCATGCAGGCGTGGCGCTGGTGTGAGCGAATCCAGCGGCACAGGCTGAAGCCGTCCTCGTCGGGCAGCATCACGTCGAGGATCGCCAGGGCGGCGTCCTCGTCGCACAGCGCGCGGCGGAAGCTCTCGCCATCGGCGACGCTGCGCACCTGGAAGCCGGCGCGGCTGAGGTAGGTTTCCAGCAGCTCGCGGATTTCCTGGTCGTCGTCCACCAGCAGGATGGATCGGGCAGGCTGGTTCACTTCGGGCGTCCTTTGTTCTTGTTGTTCTTCAGGGATGAAGCGGGGTGTCAGCCTTCGTTGCGCAGCGCCTGCTCCAGGGCCACGCCGGCGCCGAACAGGCCCGGATGATCCGCCGTCATGACCCACACAGGAACCTGGTCGAGGTACGGCCCGCTGGTCTTGCCACGGCTGCGGAAGGCCTCGGCGAAGCCGCTGTGCTGGAAGCGCTCGAGGAAGCGCGGGACGATGCCACCGGTGATGTACACGCCACCCAGCGCGCCGACCGTCAGCACGGCATTGCCGGCGACGCGCGCCAGCCAGACGAAGAAGTGCTCCAGCACCGCGTCGGCATAGGCGTCGCCGGCCATGGCGCGCTCGCCGATCTCGGCGGCAGTCGCGCATTTCGGCTCCACGCCATCGAGCTGACAGCTCATGCGGTAGAGGTTTTCCAGGCCGCTGCCGGAGAGCACGCGCTCGGCCGAGACATGGCCGTACTTCTCGCGCAGCAGTTGCCAGAGGGCGAAGTCACGTTCGGAGGTCACCGGCAGGTCGACGTGGCCGCCTTCGCAGGGCAGCACTTCCCAGCCGCCACCCGGCAGCGGCATCAGGCTGCCGACACCCAGGCCGGTGCCCGGACCGATGATCAGCTTGGCGCGGCCTTCGAGCGCCTTGCCGGGACGCACCTGCACCAGGTGTTCCTCCGACAGCCGCGAAGCCGCCCAGGCCATGGTGCTGAAGTCGTTCACCAGCAGCAGGTGACTCAGGCCCAGTTCGGCACGGAAGGCGTCGCGTTTGATCACCCAGTGGTTGTTGGTGAACTTGAAGTCGCCTGCGCCAACGGGGCCGGCGCAGGCCAGGCAGACGTTGTCGACGGCCGACAGCGGCTGGCCGACGCGCTGCAGGTAGTCGCGCACGGCATCTTCCGGGCGCGGGTAGTCGGCGCAGGCCAGAACCTCGATGCACTCGAGGACTTCACCGCGCCACAGGGCGAAGCGGGCGTTGGTGCCGCCGATGTCGCCGACCAGGGCGAAGCCGTTCGGGGCGGGCTGAGCGTTGTTGGAAATCATTGTGGGCTCGGGCCTGGAAGTGGGGGGAAAGATTCAGCGTAGGACAGCACCGGAGGCTCTCCCGCGCGGCGGACAGGCAGTCAACGCCGCGCAGAAGATTCCATCAGGTGAGCGTCTCAGCGCAAGCCGTCGAGCTCGGCGGTAAAGCTGCAGGCGCCCTGCTCGGCCGAACTGAAGGCATTGCGCATGAAGGCGAACAGCTCGCGGCCCATGCCCATGTTATCCAGCGCGGGGGTTTCCACGAGCGGACGGGCATCCCACTCCGCCGCATCCACCAGCACGCGCAGCTCGCCGGTAGTACCGTCGACGCGCACCACATCGCCGTCGCGCAGTTTGGCCAGCGGGCCGCCGTTGAGCGCCTCCGGAGACACATGGATCGCCGCCGGCACCTTGCCGGAAGCGCCGGACATGCGCCCATCGGTGACCAGCGCCACCTTGAAGCCACGGTCCTGCAGCACGCCAAGGAACGGCGTGAGCTTGTGCAGCTCCGGCATGCCATTGGCGCGCGGGCCCTGGAAGCGCACCACGGCCACCAGGTCTCGCTCCAGCTCGCCGGCCTTGAAGGCGGCGGCCAGGCTCGACTGGTCGTGGAAGATGCGCACCGGGGCTTCGACGATCTGGTGCTCCAGCGCCACGGCGGAGACCTTCATCACGCCGCGCCCGAGGTTGCCTTCCATCAGGCGCAGGCCGCCTTCGGCCGAGAACGGCTTGTCGATGGGGCGCAGGATGTTCTCGTCCAGGCTCGCCGCCGGGCCTTCGCGCCAGACCAGCTTGCCGTCGTCGAGGAAAGGCTCCTGGATGTAGCGACGCAGGCCCTTGCCGACCACCGTCTGCACGTCTTCATGCAGCAGGCCGCCATCGAGCAGCTGACGGATCAGGAAGGACATGCCGCCCGCCGCCTGGAAGTGGTTGATGTCGGCCTGGCCGTTGGGATAGATGCGCGCCAGGGTCGGCACGATTTCGGAGAGGTCGGCCATGTCCTGCCAGGTCAGCTGGATGCCGGCGGCCTGGGCGATGGCCAGCAGGTGCAGGGTATGGTTGGTCGAGCCGCCGGTGGCCAGCAGCGCCACCACCGAGTTGACCATGGCCTTCTCGTCGACGATCTCCGCCATGGGCACGAACTGGCCGTTCTCCGGCGCCAGGCGCGCGGCCTGGCGCGCGGCTTCGCGGGTCAGCTCGTCGCGCAGCGGGGTGTTCGGGTTGACGAAGGAGGCGCCCGGCAGGTGCAGGCCCATCACTTCCACCAGCAACTGGTTGGTGTTGGCGGTGCCGTAGAAGGTGCAGGTGCCCGGCGCGTGGTAGGAGGCCATCTCCGAGGCCAGCAGCTCCTCGCGGGTGGCCTTGCCTTCGGCGAACAGCTGGCGCACCGCGGCCTTCTCCTTGTTGGAGATGCCGGTGGGCATGGGGCCGGCGGGCACGAACACCACCGGCAGGTGGCCGAAGCGCAGCGAGCCGATCAGCAGACCGGGGACGATCTTGTCGCACACGCCCAGGCACAGCGCGGCGTCGAACATGTTGTGCGACAGCGCGATGGCGGTGCCCATGGCGATCACGTCGCGGCTGGCCAGGGACAGTTCCATCCCCGGCTCGCCCTGGGTCACGCCGTCGCACATGGCGGGCACGCCGCCGGCGAACTGGCCGACCGAGCCGATCTGCCGCAGGGCGTCCTTGATCAGTTCCGGGAAGCGCTCCAGCGGCTGGTGCGCGGAAAGCATGTCGTTATAGGCGGAGACGATGGCGACGTTGGCCTGGTTCATCAGCCGCAGCGCCTGTTTGTCGGAATCACCACAAGCCGCGACGCCGTGGGCGAGGTTGCCGCAGGGCAGCGTGCCGCGGTGCGGACCCTTGGTGGCGGCTGCCTTGACCAGATCGAGGTAGCGCTGACGCGTGGCCGCGCTGCGGGCCTGGATGCGCTGGGTGACTTCAAGCACACGAGGGTGCATGGCAGCATTCTCCTACAGACTATCGGTTGTTGTTTTTACAACATTATCGTTGATTACTCGGTGTTTACTTTTCATCAACGTGGAAATTTAATTGTTTTTACCACAACAAAAGAAAAGAGACGACCTTCATGACTATACGCCTGGCAATCAACGGATTTGGCCGCATCGGTCGGAACGTACTCCGCGCGCTCTACTCGGGCCCCTACCGCCAGCACCTGCAAGTGGTGGCGATCAACGACCTGGGCGACGCCGCGATCAACGCCCACCTGTTCCAGTACGACAGCGTGCATGGGCGCTTCGCCGGCCACGTCGAGCACGACGCCGAAAGCCTCAGGGTAGAGGGCGACCGCATTGCCGTCACGGCGATCCGCCATCCGGCCGAGTTGCCGTGGAAGGCCCTGGGGGTGGATATCGTGCTGGAGTGCACCGGCCTTTTCACCTCCCGCGACAAGGCTGCGGCTCACCTGCAGGCCGGCGCGCACCAGGTGCTGATCTCCGCGCCCGGCCAGGACGTGGACGCCACGGTGGTGTTCGGCGTCAACGAAGACATCCTGCGCGCGGAACACCGCATCGTCTCCAACGCCTCCTGCACCACCAACTGCCTGGCGCCGGTGGCCCAGGTGCTGCACCGCGAGCTGGGCATCGAACACGGGCTGATGACCACCATCCACGCCTATACCAACGACCAGAATCTCTCCGACGTCTATCACAGCGACCCGTACCGCGCGCGCTCGGCCACCCAGTCGATGATCCCGACCAGGACCGGCGCCGCCGAAGCCGTTGGCCTGGTGCTGCCGGAACTGGCGGGCAAGCTGACGGGCCTGGCGGTGCGGGTGCCGGTGATCAACGTGTCGCTAGTGGACCTCACGCTGCAGGTCGCCCGTGACACCAGCGCGCAGGAGGTCAACGCGCTGCTGGAGCGTGCCAGCGAAGGCTCGGCGATCCTCGGCTTCAACCGCCAGCCGCTGGTCTCGGTGGACTTCAACCACGACCCGCGCTCGGCCATCTTCGACGCCAGCCACACGCGGGTGAATGGCCGGCTGGTGAAGGTGATGGCCTGGTACGACAACGAATGGGGCTTCTCCAACCGCATGCTGGATACGGCGCGGGCGATGGCTGCGGCACGCGGCTGACATTCTGTAGGGCGCATAACGCGCCAGCGTTATCCGCCGTGGAGGATGCGGCGGATAACCCGTTCCGGGTTATTCGCCCTGCGTCTAACGCCTCTCAGCGGTATAGCCGCTTGCCCTGCGCCTCCAGCACCAGCAGACGCATGTCCGCCTCGGCCAGGATCGCCTCCTGGCCCAGGTGGTCGACACGCTTCCACGCCTTGATTTCCTCACGGCTGCGGCCGCAGCCCAGGCAGATGCCCTCTTCGAACTCGCAGACCTTGATGCACGGACTCTTCACGGACTTCCTCTCGATTCGATGGGTGAACGTCAGTGGGCCTGCACAATGGACACCCGCGCGGCGCCAAGGTCCAACTCGATTTCCCCATCGGCGCCATCGACGCGGGTTATCGAAGCGGGCAATCGAAGTCTGCGCGCCTTGCTAGAATCCGCCCTCCACGCCTTCCGGCCTCGCCCATGCTCGCCCTCAAGCTCACCCTGGTTCCGTTGTTCCTGCTGCTGGTATCCCTTTCCGGGCGCTGGTGGGGGCCGACCGTTGCCGGCTGCCTCGCCGCCCTGCCCGCCATCGCCGGTCCCATCCTGTACCTGATCACCGTGGAGCACGGCCGCGACTTCGGCGCCCAGGCCGCGCTGCTGGCGCTGGCGGCGATCTTCGCTTCGGAAGCGTTCAACTTCGCCTATGCCTGGTTGTGCCGGAAGCACCGTTGGACGCTGGCCCTGAGCGGCGCGATGCTCGCCTGGCTGGTGGCTGCCTGGGCCCTGACGCAACTTCCAGCCGCGCCCGCCTGGGCGCTGATCGCCGCAGCACTGGGCGCGCTGACCAGCCAGCTGTTCATGCCCCGCGCCGAGTTGCCGGGCACGGTCGCCGCGTTGGGCCGCTTCGAGCTGGGCCTGCGCATGCTCGCCGGTGCGTTGCTGACCCTGGCCGTCACCGCCCTCGCCGGCTGGGCCGGGCCGCGCTGGAGCGGCCTGCTGGCGGTCTTTCCGCTGCTCTCCATCGTGCTCTGCGTGTCATCGCAGCGCTTGCACGGCGCGGGCTTCGTCATCGCCCTGCTGCGCGGCATGGTCAGCGGGCGCCCGGCCTTCGCAGCGTTCTGCCTGTGGCTGGCGTTGCGCCTGCCGGCCAACGACACCCTGCCGAGCTTCGCCGAGGCGGCGCTACTGGCCGTGCTGGTGCAAGGCGCGGTGCGCTGGCTGATCGGGCTCCGCTCCCGCAAGGCAGCCAAAGCTGCCTGAAAGCAAAACGCCACGGCTGGGTCAGCCGTGGCGTTCTAGTTTGCAGCAGCGAGTGACGCTTAGAGCAGCGTGAAGCTCTGCTCTTTCACGTTGTCCGAATCCAGGCCGACGTAGACCTTGAACTCGCCCGGCTCCGAGGCGTAGCGCAGCTGGCTGTCGTAGAAGCGCAGGTCCTCCTCGCGGATCGGGAACTGCACCACCTTCGACTCGCCCGGCTGCAGCAGGATCTTGCTGAAGCCCTTGAGCTCCTTGACCGGGCGGCTGATGGACGCGGCGACGTCGCGCAGGTAGAGCTGCACGGTGGTCTCGCCGGCAACCTTGCCGGTGTTCTTCACGGTCACGCTGGCGGTCAGCTGGTCACCCTTCTTCAGCTTGCTGCCCGACATCTTCACGTTCGAGACGCTGAAGTCGGTGTAGCTCAGGCCGTAGCCGAAGGGGTATAGCGGGCCGTTCTGCGAGTCGAAGTAGCGCGAGGTGTACTTGTTCGGGTGCTCGTGGTCGAACGGGCGGCCGGTGTTCAGGTGGTTGTAGTAGATCGGCACCTGGCCCACCGAGCGCGGGAAGGTCATGGTCAGCTTGCCCGACGGGTTGTAGTCGCCGAACAGCACGTCGGCGATGGCGTTGCCGCCCTCGGTGCCGCTGAACCAGGTTTCCAGCACGGCGTCGGCGTTGGCGCTTTCCCAGCGCAGGTCCATCGGCCGGCCGTTCATCAGCACCAGCACCAGCGGCTTGCCGGTGGCCTTGAGGGCCTTGAGCAGCTCGATCTGGCTCTGCGCGATGTGCAGGTTGGTCTTGCTCGACGCCTCGTGGGCCATGCCCTGGGATTCGCCGACCACAGCCACCACCACGTCAGCCTGTTTCGCCTTCTCGACGGCTTCGTCGATCATGGCTTTCGGGCTGCGCGAGTCGACCTTCACGTCTTCGCTGTACTCGTTGAGGTATTTGACGATCTCCGGATCGTCGGTGACGTTGGCGCCCTTGGCGTAGAGCAGCGCGGCATGGCCACGGGTGGCGGCGCCCATGCCCTCGAGCACGGTCACGGCCTGGAAGGCCTTGCCAGCGGCGGACCAACTGCCCATCACGTCGCGCTTGCTGTCGGCCAGCGGGCCGATCAGGGCGATCACGCCGTCGCGCTTGAGCGGCAGCACGCCGCCTTCGTTCTTCAGCAGGACCATGCCCTTGCGCGCGATCTCGCGAGCGTCGGCACGGTGCAGGCGGTCCTCGGCGTCTGTGTCGACCGGGTCCTTGCCCTGCAGGTAGCGGTACGGGTCGTGGAACAGGCCCATGTCCCACTTGGCGGCGAGCACGTCGCGGCAGGCACGGTCGATCTCGTCCTGGCTGATCAGCCCGGCCTTGAGCAGCTCGGGCATGTGCTTGCCGTAGAGATCGTCGTTCATGTTCATTTCGACGCCGGCGTTGATCGCCGCCTGGGTGGCGTCACGCTCGGTGGCGGCCACGCCGTGCTTGATCAGCTCCAGCACCGCGCCATGGTCGCTCAGGGTCAGGCCCTTGTAGCCCCACTGGCCGCGCAGCAGGTCCTGCAGCAGCCACTTGTTGGCGGTGGCCGGCACGCCGTTGATGCTGTTCAGCGAGACCATCACCGCGCCGGCGCCGGCGTCGATGGCCGCGCGGTACGGCGGCAGGTAGTCCTGGAACATGCGCTGCGGGCTCATGTCCACGGTGTTGTAGTCGCGGCCGCCTTCGCCGGCGCCGTACAGGGCGAAGTGCTTGACCCCGGCCATGATGGTTTGCGGCTGGTTCAGGCCCTGGCCCTGGTAGCCCTTGACCACCGCGGCGGCGACCTTGCTGGTCAGCCAGGCGTCTTCGCCGAAGCCTTCGGAAACACGGCCCCAGCGCGGATCGCGGGCGATGTCGACGGTGGGCGAATAGGTCAGGTTGAGGCCGTCGGCGCTGGCCTCGATGGCCGCGACGCGGGCGCTGCGCTCGATGGATGCCATGTCCCAGCTCGCCGCCAGGCCCAGGCCGATGGGGAACACGGTCCGGTGGCCGTGGACCACGTCATAGGCGAAGAACAGTGGGATCTTCAGCCGGCTTTTCATGGCCGCGTCCTGCAGGTCGCGGATGCCCGGACGGACCACGGTGTTGAACACCGCGCCGGTGGTGCCCTCGGCGATTTCCTTCAGCAGTACCGGCTTGGGATGGTCCGGCCCGACACTGACCAGGCGCAGCTGGCCGATCTTCTCTTCCAGCGTCATGCGCTGCATCAGGCTGTCGATGAAGGCGTCCTTCGACTGCCCGGCCAGCGGCACGGCGGGTGCAGCGGCAGGTGCCTGGGCGGCGGAAAGCGAAGCGCTGCCAAGGCCCAGCAGGAGGCCGAGCCAGCAGATACGGCTGATTGGAGTTCTTTTCATATGGGTACTCAGCAGCCTGCGCGCAGCGCCAGGCCACTGTGGATTGTTGTCGAGAGACGTCGTCAGGGCGGTCGATCGGGCGGCATCCCCGGGTGTTGCCGCCAGCGCCTTGCGAACGCGGCACATAAGGTCGTCGCGCCGAGGGCGGAAGTCAATCACCGAACGGCTGGAAAGCCTCGGTCAGATGTGCCAAAGGCCGGGCTCAATGGTCGCGATTGCGCGCGTTGAACTCCATTTCCTCGAGCATGGCTTCGCGCAGGGCGCGCTCTTCGTCCCATTCGTCTTCCGCGGGCGCGGACGGCGCGGGGGCCGGCGGCGGCACGGGCGCTTCAGGCTCGGCTGCCGCTTCGGGCTGGCCTTGTGTTTCGGGCGGGACATCCGCTTGGGCTTCGTCCTGCGGCTCGACCTCCGGCAGCGCGTGCACGCCGCTGAAGTCGGCATCCACGCCGGTGTCTTCGTCGTCGCTCGGTGGACGGTCGATCAGGTCGTCGAAGTCGGTCTTCAGGCCCTGTTCCATCTCGTCCAGCTCGGCGAGCAGGCTGCGGAAGCTGGTCTCCTCCTTCGGCTCCTCCGGCGGCGCGGGCTCCGGCTCTTCGCCGGCATCGCGCACGGCCTGGTCGGCCAGGGCCTGCAGCGACGGCGGCACGTAGTCCTCGTCGTATTCCTCGGGGCTCGGCAGGCTGGCCACCGGCGCCATGTCCTCGAGGATCGGCTGCGGCTCGGGCTCCATCAGTTTCAGCTCGGCCAGCGGCGGCAGGTCTTCCAGGCTCCTGAGGTTGAAGTAGTCGAGGAAGGTGCGGGTGGTGGCGAGCATGGCCGGGCGGCCGGGGACTTCGCGGTAGCCGACGATGCGGATCCACTCGCGCTCCATCAGCGTCTTGACGATCTGGGTGTTCACCGCGACGCCACGGATTTCCTCGATCTCGCCACGGGTGATGGGCTGGCGATAGGCGATCAGCGCCAGGGTTTCCAGCAGCGCACGGGAGTAGCGCTGCGGACGTTCCTCCCAGAGCCGGCCGACCCAGGAAGCGAACTTCTCGCGCACCTGCAGGCGGTAACCGGTGGCGACTTCCTTCAGCTCGAAGGCCCGCCCGGAACAGGACAGGCCCAGCACCGCCAGCGCATCGCGGAACTGCTGCGGCTCGGGGCGCTCCGCCTCTTCGAACAGCTCGCCGAGGCGCTCCAGCGACATGGGCTTGCCGGCAGCCAGGAGGATGCCTTCGAGCAGGGTCGCCAGTTCTTGCGGGTCGGAGAGATTCATCGGGGGCTCGGGTCGGGGGTTGAAGGTTTCGCCGTTCAGGCGGGAAAGCTACTCAAAGCGCGGCGCCAGGGCAACGCTGGCGGATCAGAGCGGCTCGTCTTCCGGCTCGCCGTCCAGGGCCTGGTCGAGCGCCGACTCGCCTTCGGGGCCGTCGAAGTGGCCGTCCTCGAAGGTCAGCTCGGCCGGCGGCTCTTCGCGCGGTTCGAAGACGTCTTCGTCGCCCTCTTCCAGTACATCTTCCGGCACTTCCCCGAAGCGCGCGGCGCCTTCCTGTACCTCGGTGCGGGCGCGGACGTGGATGGGCGCGAAAGCTTCGTTCTGCACCAGTTCCACCAGCTGTTCCTTGACCAGCTCCAGCACCGCCATGAAGGTCACCACCACGCCGAGCTTGCCCTCCTCGACACGGAACAGGCTGATGAAGGGCACGAAGCCCTCGCCCTTCAGGCGTTCGAGGATTTCGGTCATGCGCTCGCGGGTGGAGAGCATCTCGCGGGTGACCTGGTGGCTTTCGAACAGGTCGGCGCGGCGCAGCACCTCGGCCATGCACAGCATCAGTTCCTGCATGTCCACTTCCGGCAGCAGCCGGCGCGCCCGCGCATCCGGCGCGGCGACAGTGGGCACCACGTAGTCGCGGCCCAGGCGCGGCAGGTCGTCGAGGTCCTCGGCGGCCTTCTTGAAGCGTTCGTACTCCTGCAGGCGGCGAATCAGTTCGGCGCGCGGGTCTTCCTCTTCTTCCTCGGCCTCGGCCGAGCGCGGCAGCAGCATGCGCGACTTGATCTCGGCGAGCATGGCGGCCATCACCAGGTACTCGGCAGCCAGCTCCAGGCGCACCGATTTCATCAGTTCGACGTAGCCCATGTACTGGCGGGTGATTTCCGCCACGGGGATGTCGAGGATGTTGATGTTCTGCTTGCGGATCAGGTAGAGCAGCAGGTCGAGCGGGCCTTCGAAGGCTTCGAGGAAGACCTCCAGGGCGTCCGGCGGGATGTACAGGTCCTGCGGCATCTCCGTCAGGGCCTCGCCGTAGACGAGCGCCAGCTGCACCGGCACCTGGTATTCAGGGGCGGCGGCGGGGGCTTCCGGCTCGGTCAGGTCACTCATCGGCCACTCGTCAGGCGCTGGGGTTCGAAGGCGGCATTATCCCTGCTTTTGCCGGCGGCGCGAGGGGCTTTTGGCGGATTTGCGGCCTGTGCGGTTTGCCTGCGCGTAGGAGCGGGCTCTGTCCGAGATGGGGTCTGCGCTTGGCTTCGGCGCGATGCGGGCCTATCACGGACAACGTCCGCCCCTACAAAGAGCGAAGGCCCCTCACCCTAACCCTCTCCCGCAAGCGGGAGAGGGGACAGATCGGAGCCGGCTGAAGCCACGGAGTCAGCCGGCACGGACGGCCCCCTCTCCCTCTGGGAGAGGGCTGGGGTGAGGGAGCCGCGAGCACCAACTACCCGAAGAGCAATGGCGCGTCAGCGGTAGGACAGCCCCATCGCATGCCGCACTTCCACCAGCGTCTCCCGCGCGGCCTCGCGGGCGCGCTCGGCGCCTTCGGCGAGGATGCTGCGCACCAGTTCGGGATTGTCCTCGTAGTCCAGCGCGCGCTCCTGGATCGGCGCCAGTTCGTGGAGGATCGACTCGATCACCGGCCGCTTGCAGTCCAGGCAGCCGATCCCGGCGCTGCGGCAACCTTCCTGCACCCACTGGCGGCAACTCTCGTCGGAGTAGATCAGGTGCCACTGCCATACCGGGCAGCGCTCCGGGTCGCCCGGATCGCGGCGGTGCACGCGCGCGGGGTCGGTGGGCATGCGCGCGATCTTTTCCTCGACCACCGCCGGGCTGTCGCGCAGGGCAATGGTGTTGTGGTGCGACTTGGACATCTTCTGGCCGTCCAGCCCCGGCATCTTCGGCGCGTGGCTGGTGAGGGTCTGCGGCTCGGGCAGCAGCATGCGACTGGTGCCTTCGAGGTAACCGAACAGCCGGTCACGGTCGCCCAGGGTCAGGCTCTGCTGCTCCATGAGCAGCGCACGGGCGGTCTCCAGCGCCTCGGCGTCACCCTGTTCCTGCCAGGCGCGGCGCAGGCTGCTGTAGAGCTTGCCGGTCTTCTTGCCCAGGCGAGCGATGGCAGTCTGGGCGCGGTCTTCGAAGTCCACCTCGCCGCCATAAAGATGGTTGAAGCGGCGGGCGATCTCGCGGGTGAACTCGACGTGGGCAAACTGATCCGAGCCCACCGGCACCAGGCCGGCGCGGTAGATCAGGATGTCAGCGGCCTGCAACAGCGGGTAGCCGAGGAAGCCGAAGGTGGAGAGGTCCTTGTGGACCAGCTTTTCCTGCAGCTCCTTGTAGGTCGGCACACGTTCCAGCCAGGACAGCGGGCAGATCATCGACAGCAGCAGGTTCAGCTCGGCGTGCTCGGGCACCTGGGACTGGATGAACATAGTCGCGGCGCTGGGGCTGACGCCCACTGCCAGCCAGTCGATGGCCATGTCGCGCACGTGCTGGCGGATGCTGGCGGTCTCGTCGTACTCGGTGGTCAGCGCATGCCAGTCGACGATGGAGAAGAAGCATTCGTACTCGTGCTGCAGTTTCACCCAGCTCTGCAGCACACCGTGGTAATGCCCCAGGTGCAGGCGCCCGGTGGGGCGCATGCCGGACAGCACACGGCGCAGGGATTCGACGCTGGTCAAGCGGTCAACCTCGCGGGTTCGGCGATGGGACGAGGGAGTATAGCCAGCACGCAGGGCGTGTTCAGGCGTTGACCATGAAGGGTTCCGGGTCGCCGCAGCCGACGCGCACGACCACCGGGTCTTCGTCGGTCAGGGCGATCACGGTGGAGGCCTCGCCGCCGCCGAAACCGCCGTCGATGATCAGGTCGACCAGGTGCTCCAGCGAATCGCGCATCTCGTACGGATCGTTCAGCGGCTCGCTCTCACCGGGCAGGATCAGGCTGACGCTCATCAGCGGCTCACCCAGTTCCTCCAGCAGCGCCAGGGCGATTGGGCAGGCCGGCACGCGCAGGCCGATGGTGCGGCGTTTGGGATGCAGCAGCATGCGCGGCACTTCGCGGGTGGCGTTGAGGATGAAGGTGTAGGGGCCGGGCGTGTGCGCCTTGAGCAGGCGGAACAGGCCGGTGTCGACCTTCGCGTAGAGGCCCAGCTCGGACAGGTCGCGGCAGACCAGGGTGAAGTTGTGCTTGTCGTCGAGCCGGCGGATGTGGCGGATGCGCTCCACCGCGGATTTCTCACCGATGCGGCAGCCCAGCGCGTAGGAGGAGTCGGTGGGATAGGCGATCACCCCCCCCTGCCGGACGATCTCCACCGCCTGCTTGATCAGGCGCGCCTGGGGATTTTCCGGATGGATCTGAAAGAACTGGCTCATGGAGTCTCCTTGATCCCGATGGCGTTCTCGGCGCTGGCAAAGCGCGGCCAGAGCGGCACCAGGTCTTCCGGCACGCTCCGGTAAAGGCCCAGCTCCGACCAGTCGCTGGGGCCGTGGAAGTCGCTGCCGGCGGTGACCATCAAGCCGAATTCGCGGGCGAGGATGCTCAGCACGCCGACCTGCTCGGCCGGCTGCGGGCCGTTGCAGACTTCCAGCGCATGACCGCCGGCGGCGATGAAGTCGGCCACCAGCTTGCGCCGCTTGGTGCGGGTGAAATCGTACTGGTAGGGGTGCGCCAGGCTGATCCAGGCGCCCGCCGCGCGCAGCGTGCCGACGGCGTCGGCGAGGCTCGGCCAGTGCTGCTTGACGTCGCCCAGCTTGCCGGCGCCCAGCCACTTGCGGAAGGCCTCGGCGCGGTCCTTGACGTAGCCCTGGCGCAGCAGGAACTCGGCGAAATGCGGGCGTGCCGGGGCGTTCTCGCTGTCGCCCAGTTCGGCCTGAATCGCCCGCGCGCCCTCGAAGGCACCGGGCATGCCCTTGACCTCCAGGCGCCGACCGATTTCCTCGGCGCGGGTCCAGCGGGCGCGGTGCAGGTCGTCCAGCGCCTGCACCAGCGGCTCGGCCGTCACATCGAAGCCGTAGCCGAGCACGTGAATGGTCGCCCCGCCCCAGGTGCAGGACACTTCGACGCCGTCCACCAGCTCCATGCCCAGCGCCTGCGCGGCGCGGCGCGCCTCGGGCAGGCCGTCGAGGGTATCGTGGTCGGTCAGCGCCAGTACGCGCACGCCGCGCCCATGGGCACGCTCGACCAGGGCCGTCGGGCTGAGCTGTCCGTCGGACGCGGTGCTGTGGCAGTGCAGATCGACTCGCATGGGGCTTCCAGGGAATGCAGGGGGTGGCTTTGTGTCAGGACAGCTTTGTGTCGGGATAGCTTTCTGTATAGACGCTTCTGTGCCAACGCTCCCGCGGCAACGCATTGAAACCATGATCTGACGCAGCGTTGGGCGGATGGCTCTTTCAGTTCATCCGCAGGTTGGTATTATGCCGGCTCTACTGGGCTCTGGCTGCCGTAATGAAGCAATTCATCGATTTCATTCCCCTCATCCTCTTCTTCATCGTTTACAAGCTCGACCCGCGCAACGTCGAACTCGCCGGCCAGAGCTTCTCGGTCGGCGGGATCTACAGCGCCACGGCCGTGCTGATCGTCGCCTCCGTGGTGGTCTACGGCGCCCTGCTGATCAAGCAGCGCAAGCTGGACAAGGGCCAGTGGGTGACGCTCGCCGCCTGCCTGGTGTTCGGCGGCATGACCCTGGCCTTCCACAGCGAAACCTTCCTCAAGTGGAAGGCGCCGGTGGTGAACTGGCTGTTCGCCCTGGCTTTCGCCGGCAGTCACTTCATTGGCGGCCAGCCGCTGATCCAGCGCATCATGGGCCATGCGGTACACCTGACCGATACCCTCTGGGCGAAACTGAACGTCGCCTGGGTGCTGTTCTTCCTGATCTGCGGCTGTGTCCAGCTGTTCGTCGCCTTCACCTTCCAGGACTACTGGGTGGACTTCAAGGTGTTCGGCAGCCTGGGCATGACCCTGCTGTTCCTGATCGGCCAGGGCGTATTCCTGGCCCGCCACATGCACGATGAACCTACCGGCGAAAAACCCAAGGACTGACATGCTCTACGCGATCATTGCCCGTGATATCACCGCTTCCCAAGAACGCCGCCTGGCCGCCCGTCCCGCGCACATCGCACGCCTGGAGCAGCTGAAGGAAGAAGGCCGCCTGGTGCTGGCCGGCCCGCACCCGGCCATCGACAGCAACGACCCGGGCGCCGCCGGCTTCACCGGCAGCCTGATCGTCGCCGAGTTCGACTCGCTGACCGCCGCCCAGACCTGGGCCGACGCCGATCCGTACCGCGCCGCCGGCGTCTACGCCGAAGTCGTGGTCAAGCCGTTCAAGAAAGTCCTGCCCTAACAGCGCGCGAGCGTTGCACCCCGAGGCACGGAGCGCCACGGGGCATCGCAGCCGGACTGCGCCGGGATGGCCATGGACGGCGGCACATCATCGAACAAGGAGTCCCGATGCGCCGTTTGCCCCTGCTCGCCTGCCTCGCCCTGCCGCTGCCCGCCCTCGCCGAAGAGCCCGTCACGGAGCAACCGGCGCAAGGCGCTGTCCAGGCAACAGCTCAACCGCCGGCCGCCAATCCTGAACTGGAGCAGCGCCTGGCCGACAGTGAACGGCAGCGCGCCGAACTGGCCGCGCAACTGGCCGCGCAACCGGCACAGCAGGATAACAGCCAGGATGAAGCCCGCATCGCCCGCCTCACCCAGGAAAACCAGCGCCTGAAGCTGCAACTGCGCGAGGCCCAGGCCAACCAGCCGCCGCGCCTGCTCAGCGAGCAGCAGACCTGGTACGTGGCCGGTGCCGGCACCGCCCTGCTGGCGTTCATCCTGGGCATGCTGAGCCGTGGCCGCCGCCGCTCGCGCCGCGAATGGATCAACTGAAAGAAGCCTCTTCATGAGTGAACTGCTGCTGATCGACGACGACGTCGAACTCTGCGAACTGCTGACCACCTGGTTGACCCAGGAAGGTTTCAGCATCCGCGCCGCCCACGATGGCGCGCAGGCCCGCGCCGCGCTGGGCAGCCGTGCGCCGGACGCGGTCGTGCTCGATGTCATGCTGCCCGACGGCAGCGGCCTGGAACTGCTCAAGTCGCTGCGCAGCGACCATCCGGACCTGCCGGTGCTGATGCTCTCCGCCCGCGGCGAGCCGCTGGACCGCATCCTCGGCCTGGAGCTGGGCGCCGACGACTACCTGGCCAAGCCCTGCGACCCCCGCGAGCTGACCGCCCGCCTGCGCGCCGTACTGCGCCGCAGCCACCCGGCACAACCCGCCGCGCAACTGGAACTGGGCGACCTGGCGCTGAACCTGTCGCGCGGCGTGGCCACCATCGGTGCCGAAGAAATCAGCCTGACCCTCTCCGAGAGCCGCATCCTCGAAGCCCTGCTGCGCCAGCCGGGCGAACCACTGGACAAGCAGGCGCTGGCGCAGCTCGCGCTGGGCCGCAAGCTGACCCTGTACGACCGCAGCCTGGACATGCACGTCAGCAACCTGCGCAAGAAGCTCGGCAGCCACCCCGACGGCCGCCCGCGCATCCTCGCCCTGCGCGGGCGCGGCTACTTCTACGCAGCCTGAAATCTCGCCCTGCGGAGGGCCCGGGCCGCTCTGGCCCGGGCTTCGTAAAGTTTCCAGCCGGGCTTCACGTAATCTTTACCGAAGCTTTACGTGGGACTGACCGCCCTTGACCTTGCCGACCCTAGACTGGGCTCATCCGGTAACGACCGGCCCCTGAAAGGAGAAACACCATGCGCAAGACCCTGACCGCCCTGCTGATCGCTGCCGCCCTGCCGACCGTCGCGCTGGCGGCCACTCCCGCGCCGACCGACGCTCCGCCGCCGGCCCCGTTCATGAAGGACCACGGCCCGGGCATGCACCGCGGCGAACACGGCGGTGCGTTCCGCGAACTGAACCTGACCCAGGACCAGCGCCAGCAAGTCGGCAAGTTGATGGGCGACTCGATGAAGGATCGCCGCGCGATCACCGAGAAGTACTGGAACAAGCTGCCCGAGGCCGACCGCAAGGCCATGCAGGAAGAACTGAAGGCCAACCGTGACAAGGCCGACGCCGGCATCCGCGGCATCCTCACGCCCGAGCAGCAGAAGAAGTTCGACGAGATGAAGAAGCAGCGCGAACAGCGCAAGGCCGAATGGGCTGAATTCCAGACCTGGAAGGCCCAGAAGGACGGCGCCAAGACCAACTGATTCGCTCCAGCAAACGCAGGCGCCGGGTTCTACCCGGCGCCTTGCCGTGGAGCCCCCGACAACGGATAGACCATGCGGCTGAACAGGAAGACCATGCGTTCACTCTTCTGGCGGATCCTCGCCGCCTTCTGGCTCGCCCTGCTGCTGGTGGCCGGACTGTCGATCCTGCTGGGCCGCGCCCTGAACCAGGACACCTGGGTGATCGCCCGCTATCCCGGCCTGCATGACATCGCCAAGCAATGGACCCTGCTTTACGAGACGCAAGGCCCGGATGCCGCGCAGGAACTGCTGGAAAGCCGCCGCAAGCAATACGAACTCTCGGTGCAGGTGCTCGACGAGACTGGCCAGCGCCTGGTCAACGGTACCTACCTGCCGCGCCCGCCACGCCCGCGCGACAACAACTTCGACCGGGAAAACCTGCCGCGCTTCCCCTGGCGCCAGTTGAGCCAGGAATACACCAGCAGCCGTACCGACCAGACCTACCTGTTCATCTACCGCATTCCGCACCCGACACTGCAGGCCTGGCACCGCAGCAGCCTGCTCTGGCCGCTGAGTGCGCTGGGCATCGCGCTGGTTGTGCTGACCGTGTTCAGCCTGCTGCTGACGCTGTCCATCACCCGCCCGCTGAACCGCCTGCGCCGCGCTGTGCATGACCTCGGCCAGACCAGTTATCAACAGGACAGCCTTGCCCGCCTCTCCCGCCGTGGCGACGAACTAGGCGTGCTGGCCCGTGATTTCAACCGCATGGGCGCCCGCCTGCAGGGGCTGATCGGCAGCCAACGCCAGCTCCTGCGCGATGTGTCCCACGAGCTGCGTTCACCGCTGGCGCGCCTGCGTATTGCCCTGGCCCTGGCCGAACGCGCCGAGCCCGAACAGCGCGCCGCCATGTGGCCGCGTCTGGAACAGGAATGCGACCGCCTGGAAGCGCTGATCAGCGAGATCCTCGCCCTCGCCCGCCTCGACGCCGAACCCGGCCCGACCAGCCGCATCGACCTGCTGCCGCTGTTCGAACGCCTGCGCAACGACGCGCAAGTGCTTTACCCGGAACAGAACATCCAGCTCGACGTCTCGCCGCAACTGGCTGTCGACGGCTGGCCCGACATGCTCGAACGCGCCCTCGACAACCTGCTGCGCAACGCCTCGCGCTTCAACCCGGCCGAGCAACCGCTGGAGGTCCAGGCACGGATCGATGACGAGCGCCTGCACATCAGCGTGCGCGACCACGGTCCCGGCGCCAGCGAGGAACACTTGACGCAATTGGGCGAACCCTTCTTCCGCGCTCCCAACCAGAGCAGCCCCGGCCATGGCCTGGGCCTGGCCATCGCCCGCCGCGCCATCGAGCGCCATCACGGACGGCTGCGCCTGGCAAACCATCCCGATGGCGGTTTCCTGGCCAGCATCGACCTGCCGCTGCGCCGCCAGGGCGCCTGAACCGAGCGCATTTTCGGAGAGCAACCATGAGCCTGCCCGCCTTCGCTACCCCGATCCCCGCCCTGCAACAGCCGCTGCCGCCGGCAGCCCTGCTGAGCCACGACCCCTACGACGACCCGCAGTACCTGGTGCTGGCGGTAGAACTGGCGCGCCATGCGGCGCAATGGCGCGAACGTTGGCCAGGCCTGCGCCTGAGCCTGCCGCAAAGCGGTACCTGGCCGCTGGAAAGTTGGCCGGATGCGTTGGGCGAAGCACTGGATGCCTTGCTGGAAGGGGCGCTGACGCGTCATCCACATGCGGCGCTGGAGCTGTCGCTCAGTTCAGCACACGGTGAGCTGCGTCTGGATCTGCAAGGCTACGACCCGCAGGCAAGGGCCTGGCTGCCGGAGGCCCTGCCCCCGGCGCGGCGCCTGGCCGCCTGGCAGGGCGGACACCTGCTCTGGCGCGCCCGCGACGGTGGCTGGAAGGTACGTCTAGAACTGCCGCTCAGCCCCGCCAGGCGCTGACGAACCCGGCCGGGTCCAGCGGCGCCGGGCGACGCAGCTCGCCAATCGGCGTGCCTAGGTAGATGAAGCCGACGATGCGCTCGTTCTCGGCCAGGCCCAGGCCTTCGCGCACCAGCGGATCGAACGCCATGGCGCCAGTGCGCCACATCGCTCCCAATCCTTCGACGTAGGCCGCCTGGATGATGCCGTGGGCGGCGCAACCCGCCGCCAGCCACTGCTCGATCTCCGGCACCTTGGGGTGATCCTGCAGACGGGCCACGGCGACCACCAGCAGCGGCGCGCGCAGCGGCATGGCGCGAGCCTTGTCCAGCGCCTCGGGCTTGCCATCCGGCTCATTGGCCGCCACGGCACGGGCGAACAGCTCACCCAGCTCCTTGCGCGCCTCGCCTTCCACGGTGAGGAAGCGCCACGGGCGCAGTTGCCCGTGATCCGGGGCGCGCAAGGCGCTGCGGAACAGGCGGTCCAGCTGCTCGGCAGACGGTGCCGGCTCGCTCAGGCGGGCATGGGACACACGGTTGAGCAACGCGTCGAGAGCCTCCATGGGCTGCCTCCAGTTAATCTCGAAAGCCGCCATTGTAGACGCAAAGGGTTCGCATTTGTCCGGGAAAGACGGCGCACTCCTTCTCCGCCCAACTTGTAAAGGGGAACGGTGTCACGCGGTTTACTCTCGGCAGGCGGCAGGTAAAATGGCCGATTCCTCCTGGATTCAGACCTCAGCGCATGGCCCTGCCGACACTACGCACCCTCGGATTCATCATCGGCATCTTCGTGATCACGCTGGCGGTCGCCATGCTGGTCCCCATGGCCACGCTGCTGTATTACGGCCGTGCCAACGAGCTGCACCCGTTCATCTGGTCGGCGATCATCACCTTCACCTGCGGGCTGGGCATGGTCATTCCCGGCCGCCCGGAGCAGGTACACATGCGCCCGCGGGACATGTACATGCTCACCGTGTCGAGCTGGGTGATCGTCTGCTTCTTCTCCTCCCTGCCGTTCATGTTCGCGCGGCACATCAGCTTCACCGACGCGATCTTCGAGAGCATGTCGGGCATCACTGCCACCGGGTCGACCGTGCTGTCGGGGCTGGACAAGATGTCCCCGGGCATCCTCATCTGGCGCTCGCTGCTGCACTGGCTGGGCGGCATCGGCTTCATCGCGATGGCGGTGGCGATCCTGCCGATGCTGCGCATCGGTGGCATGCGCCTGTTCCAGACCGAATCCTCGGACCGCTCCGACAAGGTCATGCCGCGCTCGCACATGGTGGCCAAGTACATAGTCGGGGTCTACGTGGCCATCACCATCGCCGGCACCCTGGCCTTCTGGTGGGCTGGCATGGGGCTGTTCGACTCGCTCAACCACGCCATGTCGGCAATCTCCACCGGCGGCTTCTCCACCTCCGACCAGTCCCTGGCCAAGTGGCACCAGCCGGCGGTGCACTGGGTCGCGGTGGCGGTGATGATCCTGGGCAGCATCCCCTTCGTGCTCTACGTCGCCACCCTGCGCGGCAACCGCAAGGCGTTGATCCGCGACCACCAGGTGCACGGTTTCCTCGGTCTGCTGGTATTCACCTGGCTGGTGATGGGCACCTGGTATTCGGTGAACTCGGGCCTGCCCTGGTTCGACGCCTTCCGCATCGTCGCGGTGAACGTGACCTCGGTGATGACCACCACCGGCTTCGCCCTGGGCGACTACGGTCTGTGGGGGCACTTCTCGATCATGCTGTTCTTCTACCTGGGCTTCATCGGCGGCTGCTCCGGCTCCACCGCCGGCGGCATCAAGATCTTCCGCTTCCAGGTGGCCTACACCCTGCTGCGCGCCAGCCTGTACCAGCTGATCCACCCGCGCGCGGTGATCAAGCAGAGCTACAACGGCCACCGCCTGGACGAAGAGATCGTGCGTTCGATCCTGACCTTCTCGTTCTTCTTCGGCGCCACCGTCGGCGGCCTGGCGCTGGGCCTGTCGTTCCTCGGCCTGGACTGGATGACCTCGCTCACCGGCGCGGCCAGCACGGTAGCCGGCGTCGGTCCGGGCATGGGCCCGATCATCGGCCCGTCGGGCAACTTCGCCTCACTGCCGGACGCGGCCAAGTGGCTGCTCTGCGGCGGCATGCTGCTCGGGCGCCTGGAGATCATCACCGTGCTGGTGCTGTTCACCCCGGCGTTCTGGCGCCACTGATCGCTCCAACAGCCGCTTAATGGGCCGAATGAACAGGCCGTAGGATGGCGTGGAGCGCAGCGATACCCATCGAATCCGCGCACCGACAGCATGGGTATCGCTGCGCTCCACCCATCCTACAAATCGATATACCGGGAACGCCGGCACACGGCGCTTCTACACAACGACTCACAAGTCCTCGCGGTACTCCCCCGGCGTCTTGCCGAACCAGCGGCGGAAGGCGCGGAAGAAGTTGCTCGGCTCCGAGAACCCCAGCAGGTAGGCGATCTCCAGCAGCGTCATGCGCGGCGTGGCGAGGTACTGCTGGGCCAGTTCGCGGCGGGTGTCGTCGAGCAGTTGCTGGTAGCTGGTGCCCTCTTCCTGCAGGCGGCGCTGCAGGGTGCGCTCGGACAGGTTCAGCGCCTGGGCCACGCTTTCGCGCTTGGGCTCGCCCTGAGGCAGCAGGCGGCACAGCACCTGGCGAGTCTGGTGGCTGAAGCGGCTGCTGACGAAGCGTGCCAGGTACTCCCCGGCGAAACGGTCGTGCAGGCGCGCCAGCTCCTCGTTGGCAGTGGGCAGCGGCGCGCTCATGTCCTCGTGGGAGAACAGCATCGCGCAGTCGGCATGGCCAAAGCTCAGCGGCGCCTGGAACAACTCGCGGTAGGGCTCAATGTCCGGCGGTGCCTCGCCCGCCAGGCGCACCTCCAGCGGCTTGATCGCCCGCCCGGTGATCCAGCGCAGCATGGCGATCAGGCTCGCCAGTGAGCACTCTGCACTCTGGCGCGGCACCGGCAGACGATCACCGTGGACCACGATGCGATACAGGCAGCCCTCGGGCAGGCGGCGGAAGGTCAGGTCGGCGCCCTCGGCGATGATCCGCTGGTAGCGCTCCAGGCGCTCGAAGCCCTCGCCCAGGTTGCGGCTGGACATCAGCGCATAACCCACCACGGGGAACGCCGGCGTGTGCACGCGGGCAATGTTCAGGCCGATGGCCGGGTTGCCGGACAGCTCCACGGCGCGGTTCCACAGGCGGCTCATGGCGTCCTGCGGGAAGCGCGCATCGGGGTCGTCGAGGGCGGCGAAATCCAGCTGCAGTTCAGTGAACAGCGCGCGGCAGTCGAGGCCTTCCAGCTCCAGCGACTGGACGATCCCCCGCACCCAGCTCGACAGGGTTGTACGCTCAGGCATGCAATTTCTTCTGGTTATGGTGGTGATCCGCGCCGAACGGCCGGAGAAGCCGGCGGCACAGGGGGATACTAAACTGGCCCCCTATGTCATCCGCAAGTCTGAAGGCACCGGCCTACACTGGCGCCATCACAACAACAGGAGGTGCGCCATGAGCACCCAGACCGCCGATCGATTCCAGAGCTTCGCCGAGTTCTACCCGTACTACCTGCAGGAACACAGCAACGCCGTGTGCCGTCGCCTGCACTACGTGGGCAGCCTGCTGGTGCTGTCGATCCTCGCCTACGCCCTCGTCAGCGGGCACTGGCTGTGGTTGCTGGCCATGCCGCTGGCCGGCTACGGCTTCGCCTGGGTCGGCCACTTCGTGTTCGAGAAGAACCGCCCCGCCACCTTCAAGTACCCGCTGTGGTCGCTGATGGGCGACTGGGTGATGCTCAAGGACGCCTTCACCGGGCGCATCCGTTTCTGAGCCATTGAGCGGTCAGCGCGCGGCGTTACGCAGCGACGCGCGCTCGAACAGCAGCGCCTGCACTTCCCCGCCGGCATGCTGGGCGATGCGCCGCCAGTTGGCCGGCACATCGGGAATCTCCTGGTCGTTGTAGCGACTCATCACCAGCCAGACACGGCCATCGCCTGGCGGCAGGTCGGCCAGGCGGTCGACGAAGCTGTGCTGGCGATCATCGATCAGCGAGCCGAAACCGTAGAGCCCCGGCCGCCCGGACGAACCATCCGCAGCCGGCGCGGTGTACAGCAGCGGTTCGCTGCCGGTGCGGTTGTAGTAACGGAACGCCAGGTACCAGAGGATATCGTCCACCACCACCCGGTCGCCGGCACGGTAATGGGCGTTGACGTAAGCGACCATGCCGTCGAACTGCTCGTCCGGGTCCGTCTCGTAGGCGCGCGCCAGCCCCATGGCCTGCAGGCCGAGCAGCGTCGCCAGGGTCACCACTCCCAGTGCCCGCCGCGCCTCCGGCAGGCGGTCCAGCGCCAGCGCGAACAGCAGCGGCAGCCCCAACGCAAAGGCTGTCAGGTAGCGCTCGACGAACACCGGCGAAACAAAAGACACGCCATACAACCCCAGCAGCGGCAGGCCGACGTACAGCGAGAGCAACACGCCCGCGCGCTGGCGGCTGCGATCATGACGCAGCACCAGCAACATCGCCCCCACCACCAGCAACGGCACGCCCACCAGCAGGGGCCACGCCAGCTCGTTGCCATCGGACTGCGCGAGCCATTGCCAGAGCATCGACGGGACGGAACGGCCATCCACCGGCGGCGCCCAGCCCACGTCTCCGCCAGCGACCAGCACCGCCATGTGGCGAACCAGGTCCAGCAGGCCGGGCAACCAGGGCAGGAACAGCATGGCGATGGCCAGGTTGGCCAGCCACCAGTCGCGGCGACACAGGGGAGCGTTCGGCAGCGACGCCAGCCAGGCCCAATGCACCAGCAGGCCGAACAGGCTGAAGTAATGGGTGTAGAACGCCGCCGCCATCAGCAGGACGTAAGCCAGCAGATGGCGCCGTTTGCCCTTCTCCCGCCAGTAGAGCAAGGCCAATGTCGCCGCCAGCAGCCAGCAGCCGAGCAACGAATACATGCGCACTTCCTGGCTGTAGCGCACCGCCGTGGGCAGCAGCGCCAGCAACACGACAGCGAGCAAGGCCGCGCGGCGACTGGCGAGGCGCCAGGCCAGCCAGCCGCCGAGGAACACCGCGAGCGTGCCGAACACCGCACTGAACAGGCGCAGCGACAGCACGCCCTCGCCCAGCAGTCCGGTCCACAGGTGCAGCAGATAGAAGTACAGCGGCGGATGCACGTCGTGGGCAGCATGCTGCCAGAGTTGCAAAGGCGAATAGCGGGCGAGGAACAAGCTGGAGCCTTCGTCGCCCCAGATAGCCGAGCCGGTCAGCTCATACAGGCGCAGGCACAGCGCGAGGGTCAGCAACGGCAGGAACCACCACTGGCGCAACAGCTCAGGCAGGCTCGGGGACTCGCGGGAAGACATCACGGCCTCGCAGGGACAAACTTCCGTGCCGCTGAGTGTACGTCAGGCGCGCCCGGCTTACCGGCGGATCAGCAGCTCCCGCGCGCGGGCCTGGTCGTCTGGCGGCAGCTCCGCGAGCAGCTCCACCTCGCCGGCGATCAGCGCGCCCACCGGCACGCCATCGCGATAGAGCACGCGGTTGCCGCTCACGGCCGGCACCTTGCGCCCCGGCAGCAGGGTGCCAGCCAGGTTCAGCGGGTCGACCGCCGACACCACCACCCATTCGCCGCTTGCTTCCCGGCGACGCACTTCACGCAACAGGCCGACGGCTTCAGGCAAGGCGAACTGCTCACCGGTCAGCCCGGCAACGAAGCGCCCGCCGCGGATTTCCCCGCGCGCTTCCAGGCGGTGGTAGACCCGCAGCAGGTCGCGCCACGGCGGCAGCCAGTCGGCTTCGCGGTCGAGCAGGCGCCAGCAGACCACGCCGTAGCGGCGCAGCAGGGTCATGGCGACGTGCTCGAGCACCTCCGCCGGCAACCGCGTTCCTGGTTCCAGCGTGGCGCGGCGCAGCAGCGCCCAGCGCCCGGCATCGGCCATGCCGAACAGCGGCGTGCGCGAACGACGCTGCGGGTGCCGCCGAGCCGCCGGCATCAGCAGGGCGCGCAGGCCGGCGAAGCTGTCGGCATTCACCCGCCCGGCAGCCACCAGCTCGCCCAGCACGGTTTCCAGCTCGGTGCGCAGCAGGTGGCTGTCGCTGGCCAGTTCCTCGAAGAAGGACGCGCCGTGCTCCTTGAGCACCTCCAGCACCTTGCTGGCCTTGGCGGACAGCTCGGCACCCGCCTGCCCCGCGCTCAACGCGCTCCACTGCGCCATCTGCGTGCGGGGCAGCAGCACAATGGGAGTGCTCTTCAGCGGGCCGCCGCGCCCCTTTACAGCGGCGCGGCCCGGCAAGCGCGCCCAGACGATGCGACCGGCGCGGCACAGGTCATCCAGCCAGTTGATGCCGTAGTCGGCCACGCGGCTGGGCAGGATGTCGCTTTCCCAGGCACTGGCAGCAGCCTGGAAGCCTTCCAGCTGGCTAAGTACGCCGGCCAGGGATTCAGCACCGCGCACCCTCGATCCAGCGGACACTCGCTGCCAGTCGAACAGGAAGCGCATGAAATCCGCCCGCGCCACCGGTTCGATCTCCCGGCGCAGGCGCTTGACCGTGTAACGGTGGATACGCGCCAGCAGGTGGCGCTCGCACCATTCCTCCTCGCTCGCGCCCGGCGTGAAGCGACCGCGCAGCACGTAGCCCTCGCGCTCCAGGCTGGCCAGGGCGAAGCCAGTATCGCCGGAGGAAATGCCCAGGTCATCCGCCAGCTCGCGCAGCAGGCGCGGGCCGAAGCCGGTCAGGCGCGCCCGCACCAGTTCGACCTGCGCTTCGTCCACCGCACAGGGCTCGCAGAGCGCCGCAGGCAGATCGAGCGAAGGCTTCATCGCGACCTGCGGATGCAGCGAGAGCCATTGGCTGAGCCGTTCCGCCGCCACCCAGACGGCGCCTGCGGGCAGCTCCAGACGCGTTGCCCTCCCCGCTTTGGCCAGTGACTTGAGCAGGAATGGCCAGCCCTCGTTGGCCTGCGCCTCGCTTTCGCGGATGCCACCCAGACCGGTCAATGCCTCGTGCATCTCGTCGGCGTCGCGGGCTTCGGGCCAGGCCTCGGCGCGGACCGCGTCGATGGCATCGGCATCCAGCGCGCCGAGGTCGTCGGCGCTTTCCGGGTCGGTCCAGCGGCGGCTCTGCACGGCCTGGGTGCGGCGCTCTTCCAGCGGTGCGTCATCGAGGAAGGAATAAGGGCTGACGGACAGCACCTCCGCCGCCAGCGGCGATGGTGCTGGCAGGTCACGCGCCAGCAGGGTCACCGCTCCGCGTTCCATGCGCCGCAGCAGGTCCAGCCAGCCTTCACAGTCCATCGCCTCGTGCAGGCAGTCGTCGAGGGTCTGAGCCACCAGCGGATGATCGGGGATCTCGCGCTCGCCGACGATGCTCTCCAGGCACGCGACCTGGTCGGGGAACACCGAGGCCAGCAGGTCCTCGCTGCGCATGCGCTGCAACTGCGGCGCGACTTTCCGCCCGCCGCTGTAGCGCGGCAAGGCCAGCGCGGTGGTGGCGTTCCAGCGCCAGCGCACGCCGAACAGCGGCGCGTCAAGCAGCGCCTGGATCAGCACATGTTCGCCGCTGTTGGAGTGCAGGTAGCGCCACACCTCGTCCAGCGGGAAGCTGTGGCTGGTGGACAGCGAGAGGATGATCGCGTCTTCCGTGGCCGCAGCCTGCAGCTCGAAGTTGAAGGTGCGGCAGAAGCGCTTGCGCAAGGCCAGGCCCCAGGCGCGGTTGATACGGCTGCCGTAAGGCGAATGGATGACCAGTTGCATGCCGCCGGATTCGTCGAAGAAGCGTTCGAGGATCAGCGTCTTCTGCGTCGGCAACGCACCGAGCGCGTGGCGTGCGCGGGCCAGGTACTCCACCAGTTGCCGCGCCGCTGCATCGTTCAGGCCGAGCAGGCCCTGCAGCCAGTCGATGGCCCGTGCCAGCGGTTCAGGGTCGTTCTCGCCCTGGGCGA
Source organism: Pseudomonas sp. PDM22 (assembly GCF_014851965.1). NCBI lineage: Bacteria > Pseudomonadati > Pseudomonadota > Gammaproteobacteria > Pseudomonadales > Pseudomonadaceae > Pseudomonas > Pseudomonas sp. PDM22. Next base: position 939,739 of record NZ_JACVAR010000002.1, on the reverse strand, counting down.
GCAACTCGTCCAGCTGCCCGCGCAGGCGAGCGACACTGGTGGACAGCTCGTCGGTGCGCCCTGGCGCCTCGCCGAGCCAGAAGGGGATGTTCGGTGGCTGGCCCTGGGCGTCTTCGACGCGCACGCGGCCTGGCTCCACGCGCAGGATGCGGTAGGAGATATTGCCCAGCTGGAACACATCGCCGGCCAGGCTCTCCACCGCGAAGTCCTCGTTCACCGTACCCACGCTGAGGCCCTGCGGCTCCAGCAGCACGGCGTAGTCGCCGGTATCGGGAATGGTGCCACCGGAGGTCACGGCGGTGAGCTTGGCTCCGCGCCGGCCACGCAGGCGCTGGTGCACGGCATCACGGTGCAGGTAAGCGCCGCGCTGACCGTTGCGGCTGGTGTAGCCCTCGGCGAGGGTACGCAGCATGGCGTCGAAGTGCTTGCGGCTGAGGTCGGCGTAAGGTTGTGCGGCAGTGAACAGTTCGAACAGCGCGTCCTCGCGCCATTCCTGGCAAGCGACTTCGGCGACTATCTGCTGGGCCAACACGTCCAGCGGAGCGTGGGGGATGCTCAGGGCATCCAGCTCGTTCTGCCGCACGCTGTCGAGCAACGCTACGCATTCGATCAGGTCATCCCGCGAAGTGGGGAACAGCCGCCCCTTGGGCGTGCCGCCAACGCTGTGGCCGGAGCGGCCGACCCGCTGCAGGAAGGCGGCGATGGAACGCGGCGAGCCGATCTGGCAGACCAGCTCGACGTCGCCAATATCGATGCCCAGCTCCAGCGACGCGGTGGCCACCAGCACCTTCAGTTGCCCGGCCTTGAGCCGCCGTTCGGCGCCCAGGCGAAGTTCCTTGGACAGGCTGCCGTGGTGCGCCGCCACCCAACCGGCGCCGATGCGCTCGGCGAGGTGCCGGGTGATGCGCTCGGACAGCCGCCGGGTGTTGACGAACACCAGCGTGGTGCGGTGCTCGCTGGCCAGCTCGGCGAGGCGGTCGTAGACCTTGTCCCAGACATCGTGGGACATCACCGCCTCCAGCGGCGCTGCGGGCACTTCCAGGTTCAGGTCGCGCTCGCGGCTGTAGCCGATGTCGACGATGCAGCAGGTCTGGTGGCGCCCGACCAGGAAGCCCGCCACTGCCTCGATGGGCTTCTGCGTGGCGGACAGGCCGATGCGCACCAACGGCGCTTCGCACAAAGCCTGCAAACGCTCCAGTGACAGCGCCAGATGGCTGCCACGCTTGCTCGCGGCCAGTGCGTGGATTTCATCGACTATCACGCTGCGCGCGCCGGCGAGCATGGCGCGGCCGGAATCCGAGCCGAGCAGCACGTAGAGCGATTCGGGTGTGGTGACGAGGATGTGCGGCACCTGCCGGCGCATGGCCTCGCGCTCGCTGGAAGTGGTGTCGCCGGTGCGCACCGCCGTGCGGATATCCACCTCCGGCAGGCCCATTTCCAGCAGCGCCGAGCGGATGCCGGCCAGGGGCTCCTCGAGGTTGATGCGGATGTCGTTGGACAGCGCCTTGAGCGGCGAAACGTAGACCACCGAGGTGCGATCCGGCAGCGTACCGCCGTTCGCCAGCCCCTCGCGGACCAGTGCATCGATGGCCGAGAGAAAGGCCGTGAGCGTCTTGCCCGAACCGGTGGGCGCCGCCACCAGGGTCGATTCGCCTGCCTGGATTGCCGGCCACGCCTCGACCTGCGCCTGCGTCGGTGCCGCGAAGTGCGCACGGAACCAGCCGGCCACCGCCGGGTGGAAAGCGGACAGCACATCGGCGCGCCTGGCGCGGGAGGAAGTTCGAGGAGCAGTCATGCAGACCAATATGGTGGTGCGCGAAGCCCGTCACAAGGACCACTGATCGCGCCTCGCCGCAGGTCGCGCCAGCCGTTACTCTTCACGCATCCACCCGGCGGAAGTACACCGATGAGCGAGCGTGATCGCGACTATTACTGGGAGCAGGTCAGGCAGCGGAACAAGCAGAAGCCGCCCGAAGACCCGAAACGCAACTGGCGGCTGCTGGTGAAGCCGCTGCTGTGGTTCCTCATCCCGCTGCTGCTCCTCGCCGCCGGTACTGCCCTGTGGCGCAACCCCACCAGCCATGCCTGGCTTCAGGAGCGCTGGGTGGTGCTGCAAAGCCGCCTGGGTATTTCCCCTGCCGGCCCACAGGCGACTCCAGCGGCCTCTCCCTACAGCGATAGCCCGCGCAGGCTGTCCGACTGCATCAAGCCGGGCAACGTGATCGACGACGAGGTGCGGGCCTGCGTGAAGGGGTATCGGCCGAAGACCTGGTGATTGGCTGGCGCCGGCCCTGCCGACGGATCGCGGGCATGGCCTGCTCCTGCAACGCGCGCTCCCCCGTTTACGTAGGGCGGATAACCCGGAACGCCCTACGAACTGCTCGGGAAGGAACGGGCCTTGTCCGCGAAATCCTGCACACCGGAACGTCCCCCACCCGCGACCGCGAGCAGGTCCCACGCCCTCATCAGGATTCGTCGTTCTGCCCCAGCCCATGCATCCGCAGCTTGTTGGCGATGGTGGTGTGCGACACCCCGAGCCGCTTGCCCAACTGCCGGCTGCTCGGGTGCTCGCGGTAGAGCCGCTCCAGCACCGCCCGTTCGAACCGGCCGACGATGGCGTCGAGCCCGCCTTCCAGGGAGAAATCCCCCAGTGGGTGCGGCGCGCCGTAGTCCGGCAGGCGGATGTGCTCGGGGCGGATGGTGCCGCCTTCGCACAACGAAACCGCCTGGAACAGCGCGTTCTCCAGCTGCCGCACGTTGCCGGGCCAGTGGTAGCGACCGAGGCGATCCAGTGCCTGCGGCGACAGCCTGGGCAGCGAGCAGCCGATCTGCCGGCTGGCCTGGTCGAGGAAGTGCTCCACCAGCGGCTCCAGGCCGTCCAGGCATTCGCGCAGCGGCGGGATGTGCAGCGACAGCACGTTGAGGCGGTGGTAGAGGTCCTGACGAAATTCGCCCTTGGTACACAGTTCGGACAGGTCGACCTGGGTCGCGCAGATCACCCGCACGTCCAGGTACACCTCCTCGTCGCTGCCGACGCGGCGGAAGCAGCCGTCCTGCAGGAAGCGCAGCAGTTTGGCCTGCAGGCGCGGGCTCATTTCGCCGACGCCGTCGAGGAACAGCGTGCCGCCGGCGGTCAGCTCCAGCAGGCCGAGCTTGCCTTCCGGGCGTGCGCCCTCGAAGGCACCGGGGCCGTAGCCGAACAGTTCGGTCTCGGCCATGGATTCGGGCAGGCCGGCGCAGTTCAGCGCCATGAACGGCGACTGCCCGCGCGGGCTGGCGAGGTGGCAGGCGCGGGCCAGCAGCTCCTTGCCGGTGCCGGTCTCGCCTTCGATCAGCAGTGGCGCGTCCAGCGGCGCCATGCGCCGCGCTTCGCGCACCACGGCGGCCATCACCCGCGAGCTCTGGAAGATGCTGTCGAAGCCGCGCAGCTCCAGGCGACGCACGTTGTAGATGCGCTCGCCGACGCGGTCGGCGCGGTGCAAGGTGAGCACAGCGCCAGCCAGTGCTTCGCTTTCGTCGTGCTCGGTCTGCAGCGGCGCGATGTCGGCGAGGAACACGTCGCCCTTCACCTTCACCCGCAGGCCGTTGATGCGCGCCTTGTTGGCCCGCACCAGCTCGGGCAGGTCGAGGTCCTCGACGTAGCGCGACAGCGGGATGCCCGGCACTTCGTCGACGCGCACACCCAGCAGCTGAGCAGCGGCGCGGTTGCCCGCGACGATCTGCCCGGCCATGTCGATGGACAGCACCGGGAACTCCAGCGCCGCCAGCAGCGCGTTCAGCTCCAGGTGACGGCGTTCGCTGGGCATCAGGCCGACGCGCTTGACGCCGAACACGCCGGGCACCGCTTCAAGCTTGGGCTTGAGCGACTGGAACTGCAGGTTGATGAGGTTCGGGCAGAGCAGGTAGATGGCGTTGCCCTGCTCGCCACCGACTTCGCCGCGGTTGACGTTGATGCCGTAGTCGACCAGCAGGTTGAGGATGTCGCGCAGGATGCCGACGCGGTTCTGGCAGTGCACTTTGATGCGCATGGCGGGCCCGTGGTTGTCGTTGTGGTGGGCGCTCCGGCACGGGTATTCGCAAGGCGGCCGGAAATTACCGTCAAGAATATGTGACAGATCACCGCACCTTCAAGCCATGGCCGGATGCTGGCGCCGACGATCGTAATGTTTTCTTTACGGATTGACGGACCACCGACCTGCCAGGGTAGCGCCAAGGGGGCTGTTCGCCGGCACGCATCGCGCTATTTGTGAGTCATCACAAGAACAGGCAGCTCGACGCCGGAGGCTCCATGAAGACAACGCAGTACGTGGCCCGCCAACCTGACGAAGACGGTTTCATCCACTACCCGGAAACCGAACATCAGGTCTGGAATACCCTGATCACCCGCCAGCTGAAAGTGATCGAGGGCCGCGCTTGTCAGGAATACCTGGACGGCATCGAGCAGCTCGGCCTGCCCCATGAGCGCATTCCGCAGCTGGGCGAGGTCAACCAGGTGCTCCAGGCCGCCACCGGCTGGCGCGTGGCGCGGGTGCCGGCGCTGATCCCGTTCCAGACCTTCTTCGAGCTGCTGGCCAGCCAGCAATTCCCCGTCGCCACCTTCATCCGCACCCCGGAAGAGCTGGACTACCTGCAGGAGCCGGACATCTTCCACGAGATCTTCGGCCACTGCCCGCTGCTCACCAATCCCTGGTTCGCCGAATTCACCCACACCTACGGCAAGCTCGGCCTCGCCGCCAGCAAGGAAGAGCGCGTGTACCTCGCCCGCCTCTACTGGATGACCATCGAGTTCGGCCTGCTGGATACCTCGCAGGGCTTGCGCATCTACGGCGGCGGCATTCTCTCGTCACCCAGGGAGACGGTCTACAGCCTCTCCGGCGAGCCCGAGCACCAGGCCTTCAGCCCGCTGGAATGCATGCGTACGCCGTACCGCATCGACATTCTGCAGCCCCTGTATTTCGTGCTTCCCGAACTCAAGCGGCTGTTCGAGCTGGCCCATGAGGACATCATGGCGCTGGTGCGCGAAGCCATGCGCCTGGGCCTGCACGCGCCGAAGTTTCCGCCGAAACAGGCCGCCTGATCCGCTGCAATCGAGCCCATCTGTGCCTAGGATGAGACGTGCTCGCGAGCCTAAGATGGTTCGCGAGCGCACTCCTATGCCACCCCACGACAAGGAGAACCTTTCATGACCGCACTCACCCAAGCCCATTGCGAAGCCTGCCGCGCCGACGCCCCGAAGGTGTCCGACGAAGAACTGGCGGTGCTGATCAAGCAGATTCCGGACTGGAACATCGAGGTCCGTGACGATCACATGGAACTGGAGCGGGTCTTCCTGTTCAAGAACTTCAGGCACGCCCTGGCCTTCACCAACGCCGTAGGCGCCATCGCCGAGGAAGAAGGCCACCACCCCGACCTGCTGACCCAGTGGGGCAAGGTCACCGTCACCTGGTGGAGCCACGAGCTGAAGGGCCTGCACCGCAACGACTTCATCATGGCCGCGCGCACCGACGAGCTGGCCGCGACAGCAGAGGGACGCAAATGAACCATTTCGCCAAGGTCACCCGCGTACCGGGCGACCCGATCCTGGGCCTGCTCGAAGCCTACCGGGCGGACCCCAATCCCGCGCGGCTCGACCTTGGCGTGGGCGTCTACAAGGACGCCCAGGGCCTCACCCCGATCCCCCGCGCGGTGAAGCTCGCCGAACAGCGCCTGGTGGATAGCGAAACCACCAAGAGCTACGTCGGCAGCCACGGTGATGCCCTGTTCGCCGCGCGCCTGTGCGAGCTGGTGCTGGGCGTCACCTCGCCGCTGCTGGCCGATTCGCGCGCCGACGCCACCCAGACACCCGGCGGCACCGGTGCCCTGCGTCTGGCGGCGGAGTTCATCGCGCACTGCCTGCCGGGCAAGAGCATCTGGCTGAGCGACCCGACCTGGCCGATCCACGAGACCCTGTTCGCCGCCGCTGGCGTGCCGATCAAGCACTACCCCTACGTTGGCGCAGACAACCGCCTCGACGCCGAAGCCATGTTCGCCAAGCTGGAGAAAATCCCCCAGGGCGACGTGGTGCTGCTGCACGCCTGCTGCCACAACCCCACTGGTTTCGACCTGGATCACGGGCAATGGCAGCGCGTACTGGAAATCGTCCGTCGCCGCGAACTGCTGCCGCTGCTGGACTTCGCCTACCAGGGCCTGGGCGACGGGCTGGAAGAGGACGCCTACTCCGTGCGCCTGCTCGCCCAGAGCCTGCCGGAAGTGCTGATCACCAGTTCCTGCTCGAAGAACTTCGGCCTCTACCGCGACCGCGTCGGCGCGCTGATCGTCTGCGCCGAGAACGCCGACAAGCTCACCGACATCCGCAGCCAGCTGGCGCTGTTCGCCCGCAACCTGTGGTCCACCCCGCCAGCCCATGGCGCGGAAGTGGTCGCCACCATCCTCGGCGACCCGGAACTGAAGAACCTCTGGCTGGACGAACTGGACGGCATGCGCGGGCGCATCGCCGAGCTGCGTGTCGGCCTGGTGGAAGCCTTGCGCCCCCACGGGCTGGCGGATCGCTTCGCACACATCGCCATCCAGCGCGGCATGTTCTCCTACACCGGCCTGCAGGCCGACCAGGTGCGCATCCTGCGCGAGGAGCACAGCATTTACCTGGTGAGCAGCGGCCGCGCGAACATCGCCGGGCTCGACGGCGAGCGCCTCGACCACCTGGCGGCGGCCATCGCCCGGGTCTGCCGCTGACAACGAATTCTTCCCCCTCGACCGGCCTTTGCGCCGGTCTTTTTTTGCCCAGACGCCGGAATCTGACTGTAGGAGCGCGCCATGCCCGCGATCGCGCGCATGGCGCGCTCCTACAGGGAAATCCCGTCAGTAATCGTCGCGCTTGCGGAACGCCCAGCGCCCGGCCAGGCCGGTGAAGCTGGCCACCAGCACCACCAGGATCCAGAAACCTTCCGGGTCGCCGGAAAAGGGAATGCCACCGACGTTCATGCCGAAGAAGCCGGCGATGATGTTGATCGGCAGCGCCAGCACCGTGACCACGGTGAGGGTGAACAGCGTGCGGTTGCTCTGCTCGTTGATCTTCGCGGCGATCTCTTCCTGCAGCAGCTTGATGCGTTCGCCCAGCGCGGTGAGGTCGTTGATCACCAGGGAGAACTCCTCGGTAGCCTCGCGCAGCACGCGCACGTCGTCCTCCGTCAGCCACATCGGTGGGCGGTTGAGCAGGCGCATCAGCGAGCCCGGTTCCAGCGCCAGCAGGCGCTGCAAACGCACCAGCACGCGGCGCATGGCACCCAGGTCGGCGCGGCTGGCGGAGAGGCGCGAGGACAGCAGCTGGTCCTCGATGCGGTCCACGCTGATGCTGGTCTCGCGAACGATGCGGGTGAGGATTTCACCCTGGTCGCGCAGCAGGTGGATCAGCAGCTCCAGTGGCGAGTTGAAGCTCTCGCCGTGCTTCACCGAAGAACGCAGCGTGTCCACCGAGCGCAGCGGCTGCGCACGGGCGGTGACCAGCAGGCGCCCACGGGCGCAGACCCAGAGGGTGGCAACATCCGAGGACATGCGACTGCCGAAGTCGAATACCACGTCGTTGACCACCGCCAGCAGCGCACCGTCCACATGCTCGATGCGGGTGGAGCGCGAGCCTTCGCGCAGGGTCTCGAAGAAGTAGTCGGGCAGCTCCAGGTGCGACTTCATCCAGCGCTCGCAGGCCGCGTGCGCCAGGTTCAGGTGCAGCCAGAGGAACTCGTCCGCCGCTCGCGGCTCCTGCAGACGCTGCAGGGCGGTGGGCGAATCGATCTCGAGCCCTGGCTGACCGGGGCGAAAGCTGAAACCATACAGCAGGCCGAACAGGTCGGAATCCTGATGGTTCTGGACGATGCTGTGGTTCATGGGACCCCGCTGAACCTGGGATATCTGACGTAGGGCGAATGACCGCTTGCGGTCATCCGCCATGGCGGATGAAGCGTTCCGCTTCATGCGCCCTACGAAAGCCGCGTCGCCCTTCCGGTGTTATCAGAACCGGGTGAACGGCAGATGACAGCCCCGTGTCAGCCGAACAGTGTGGCAACAGTGCGTTCACCCAGCGCCGGGCCGATGCTCATGCCCACGCCGGTGTGCATCAGCACGGCGCTGATGCCGTCGGCGGCCTGCAGCACCGAGAACGGTCCTGGCCCACGCGAGCCGTAGACGCCCTGCCAGCGTTCGACAACCTCGACGCGCATGCCCAGCGTGTCCTCGGCCAGCTCCAGCATCAGCCGGTCGACGAATTCGGCGTTGAACGGCGCGGCGTCGCTGCCGTAATGGTGGGAATCGCCGATGATCAGCTCGCCATGGGGCGTCGGGCTGACCAGCAAATGGATGCCCTGCTCTTCCAGCTCCGGCGTTTCGCGGCGGATCTGCTCGCGCACCGCTTCGGCCTCGGGCAGGTCGGAGAAGGCGCCGTAATGCACGCAGCTCAGGCCGGTGAGGATCGAATGGGAAAGACCGATGTCGACCTGCGGGCGGGCGCGCAGCATCTGCAGCCGGCATACCTGCGGCTCCAGCGGCGCGATGACCTCGGCCAGCAGCGTCTGGTAATCGTGGCCGGAGCAGACGATCACCTGCCCGGCGGTGAAGGTGCCCGCCGTGGTGCGCAGCACGCCGGTGTCGACGTCACGCACCAGGGTGGAGAAGTGGAACCCCACGCCGTGCTCGCGGCGCAGGTAGTCGATCAGGCTCGGCAGTGCCTCGCGGGAATACAGTTGCTGGTCGTCGAAGCCCAGCAACGCCGCGCGATGATGACGGAAGTGGCCCTGGTAGAGGTCGTTCAGTTCGCTGCCGCGCAGCAGGCCCACGCGGTAGTCCAGCTCCCTGGCGCGGCCGGCGCAGAAGGCTTCCAGCAGGTGCTCTTCGGCTTCGGTGCGGGCGAACAGCAGCGAGCCATTGCGCCGCAGGGAGAACCCGGCGCCTTCCGCCCATTGCGCCCAGATCGGCCGGCTGGCGCGGGCCAGTTCCGACATCACGCCCGGCGGCTGGCCGGTGACCAGCGCCTGGCCGAAGTTGCGCACCGAGGCGCCCAGGGGCGTGGCGGTGCGCTCGAAGACGCGCACGGAGAGGCCGCGGCGAGCGGCGGCGTAGGCGTGGGAAAGGCCGAGGATTCCGGCGCCGACGATGGCGACGTCGCAGTGGGGCTGGGTCATGGGGATAAGTTCCTTGCGTATAAAACAAGCAGAAAAGCGCCTCTCCCAGCACTGGCTACGCGCCTTGCTCCGAAGGGAGAGGGAACCCTCCTCTGCCGAGAAGAATTCCGAGCTCATCCTGCTGCCTCAGGGCATTCAGGCAACTGCCTTCAGCAACCCGCTGCCTGGGTCGGCAAGCAAATGACACGTCGGTCGCGCCGCCCTGTCACGCTTCGCTGGCTAACAGGACTGCGCCAACCTCGAACCAGCACACCGGACAGCCCCCTCTCCCCTCGGAGCGGGGCGCGCAGCCAGGGTTGGGGAGAGGGAGCCGCCAGTGCCGAATCTCAGTCGAACCTTACTTCTGCGCGACCTTCTCCGACTTGCCGTCATAGCGCTTGCGCCACTCGGCAAGGATCTCGTCGCGGTTCTTCGAGGCCCAGGCGAAGTCGTTCTTGATCAGGCGCTGCTCGTAGTCGGCCGGCAGTTCGGTCTGCGGCTTGGCGATGCCCGGCTGGGCCAGCACGGCGAAGTTTTCCTTGTACAGCTCCATGGCCTTGGGGCTGGCGGAGAAGTCGGCGAGTTTCTTCGCGGCGGCTTCGTGCTGGGTGCCCTTGACGATGCCGGTGGCTTCGATTTCCCAGCCCAGGCCTTCCTTCGGCAGGACGATGTCCAGCGGCGCGCCCTGGCGCTTGAGCTGCACGGCCGGGTACTCGAAGGAGATGCCGATCGGGAACTCGCCGGCGGCGGCCAGCTTGCACGGCTTGGAGCCGGAGTGGACGTACTGGCCGATGTTCTCGTGCAGCGCGTCCATATAGGCCCAGCCCTGCTTCTCGCCGAAGGTCTGCAGCCAGGCGGAGACGTCGAGGAAGCCGGTGCCCGAGGAAGCCGGGTTCGGCATGACGATCTTGCCCTTGTACTCGGGCTTGGTCAGGTCCTGCCAGCTCACCGGTTTCTCCAGGCCCAGCTTCTGCGCCTCGACGGTGTTGAAGCAGATGGTGGCGGCCCAGACGTCCATGCCGACCCACGCCGGCGGGTTGGCCGGGTCGCGGTAGTTCTTGCCGATGGCGCCCAGGTGCTTGGGCGCGTACTTCTCCAGCATGCCCTGCTGGTCGAGGATGGCCAGGCTGGAGGCGGCCAGGCCCCACACGGCGTCAGCCTGCGGGCGATCCTTCTCGGCCAGCAGCTTGGCGGTGACGATGCCGGTGGAGTCGCGCACCCACTTGATCTTGATGTCCGGGTTCTCGGCTTCGAAGGCCTGCTTGTAGGCGGTCAGCTGTTCCGGTTCCAGGGCGGTGTAGACGGTCAGCTCGGTGTCGGCGGCGTGGACCTGTGCAGCGAAACCGGCAACCACGGCGGCGGCGAGGGCAAGACGTTTGAACATGTGGAGCTCCTTGGCAGTGTTGGTCTCCCGCTCGGGGCGGGTTTGTCAGGGGTTGAGCCCGGCGCACAGGCGCCGGGCGACAGCGTCCAGCGGTGTTAAGGGTTCGCGCCCGTCCTCCAGGCCTGCGAGCGGCGCAGCAGGCCGCGCGAGGCGCCGGCCAGCAGCAGCGACACGGCCGCGGAAGTGAGCAGGATCAGGGTCGACATGGCAGCAGCGCCGCCGACGTTGCCGGAGTCGTCCATGTTCAGCACGGCGACGGCGGCGAGAATGGTGTCCGGGTTGTAGAGGAAGATCGCCGCCGAGACGGTGGTCATTGCCGAGACGAACAGGTAGCGGGTGATGTCCAGCAGCGCCGGCAGGCAGATCGGCACGGTGACGCGCAGGTAGTGGCGCCACAGCGGCATCTTCAGCGACAGCGCGGCAGCCTCGAACTCGCCGTCGAGCTGGCGCAGCGCGGCGGTGGCGGTCATCTGCGCGGTGGTCAGGTAGTGGGCAATGGTGCACACCACCAGCAGCGCCATGCTGCCGTAGAACACGTGCAGCGGGTTACCCGGCAGGTTGAAGAAGAACACGTAGCCCAGACCCAGCACGAGGCCCGGCACGGCCATCGGCACGAAGCACAGCATGCGCAGCAGTTGGCTCAGCCAGCGCTGCTCGCGGGTCTTCTCGATCAGGAAGGCGCCGGTGAAGATCAGCGCGCTGCCGATGATCGCGGTGCACGCGGCCATGGTCAGGCTGTTGCGGTAGGCCAGCCAGCCTCCACCGGCGGTGGTGTTGAAGTCGTAGTGGTTCAGCGACAGCGAGAGGTTATAGGGCCAGAACTTCACCAGCGAGGAATACACGGCCATGCCCAGCACGCCCAGCAGCACCGCGCTGATCAGCACGACGATGGCGAGGAAGGCACCGTCGCGGCGACGCGACGGCTTGGGATGGTAGACCTGTGCGCGGCCGCTCATGGCGTCGCCCTGGCGACGGCGCAGCCAGGTGTCGACGGCGAAACTGAGCAGTGCCGGCAGCAGCAGGATCATGCCGATCTGCGCGCCACGGCCGAACTGCTGCTGGCCGACCACCGCCTTGTACGCTTCCAGCGCCAGCACCTGGTAGTCGCCGCCCACCACGACCGGCACGCCGAAGTCGGTGATGGTCAGGGTGAACACCAGGCAGAAGGCGGCGAACACACCCTGGCGCGAGGCCGGCCAGGTAATGCTGCGGAAGGCCTTCCAGGGCCCGGCGCCCATGCTCGAGGCGGCGTCGAACAGGCGCGCATCGGCCAGCGACAGCGCCGACAGCAGGATCATCAGCGCATGGGGGAAGGTGTAGATGGCCTCGCCGAGGACGATGCCCCAGAAGCCGTAGATGTTGTCCGGCAGCAGGTGGCGCAGCAGGCCCTGGTTGCCGAACAGGTAAATCAGCGCGATGCCCGGCAGCATCGACGGCGCCAGCAGCGGCAGCAGGGAAATCCCGCGCCACAGGCCCTTGGCCGGGATCAGCGTGCGTTGCAGCGCGTAGGCAAACAGGTAGGCCGCCGGCACGACGATGCACGCCACGCTCAACGAAACCTTCAGACTGTTGCCCAGCAGCCAGTGGAAGTTGTCGCTGCGCAGCAGCTCGCCCATGGCTGCCAGGCCGCCGCCCTGCCCTGCTTCGCCGCTGAAGCCGCGCCAGAAGATGGCCAGCAGCGGCATCAGCACCGCGAGAGTGAGCAGGAGCAGCAGCAGGTACTTGCCGCCGCGGACGAACAGGCGATCACCCAGATCGCCGCGAATCTTGCCGGCGGACAGCGCCGGGCTGTGTTTCACCACGGCTTCCATCTCAGGCGAACACCTGCAGGCTGCGGGGCGGCAGCGACACCCAGATGTCCGGGGTGCCCAGGCGCGGCATGTCCTCGGGCGCCAGCTCGGCGAGCAGCGCGTGGCCCGGCAGCTGTTCGAGCTCGAAGCTCATGCGGCAGCGGTTGCCGAGGAAGGTGATCTCGCGGACCTGCGCGCGGAACAGGTTTTCCTGGTGCACGGCGGGGTTCACGCTGATCGCTTCCGGGCGGCAGAACAACCGGCCCGAGGCGCTCGGTGCCTGGCAGTGCAGGCGCAGATTGAGGCTGCCGACCCGCGCGTGACCGTCACTGCCGCGCTCAAAGGGCAGCCAGTTGCCCTGGCCGACGAACTCGGCGACGAAGGGCGTGCTCGGGCTGCTGTAGATATCCTGCGCCGTGCCGTACTGCTCGATGCGCCCGTGGTTCATCACCGCGATGCGGTCGGCCATCAACATGGCCTCGTCCTGGTTGTGGGTGACCATCACGGTGGTGATGCCCAGGCTCTTCTGCAGCTGGCGCAGCTCGCCGCACAGGTGTTCGCGGACGCGGGCGTCCAGCGCCGACATCGGCTCGTCGAGCAGCAGCAGCGACGGGCTCGGCGCCAGCGCGCGAGCCATGGCGACGCGCTGCTGCTGGCCACCGGAGAGCTGGCCGGGGTACTTCTTCTCACTGCCGCTGAGGCCGACCAGCTCGAGCATCTCGGCGACGCGGCGGCGGGCTTCATCCTTCGAAGCGTTGGCCAGGCCATAGGAGATGTTCTGCTCGACCGTGAGGTTGGGAAACAGCGCGTAGGACTGGAACAGGATGCCGTAGTCCCGCGCCTGCGGCGGCAGGTTCGAGACATCGCGCAGGCCCAGGTGCAAGGTGCCTTCGTCCTGCTGCTCCAGCCCGGCAATGCAGCGCAGCAGGGTGGTCTTGCCGCAGCCGGAAGGGCCGAGCAGGCACACCAGCTCACCGGCCTTGACGTCCAGCGACACGTCGTCGAGGGCGACGAACTGGCCGAAGCGTTTGCGGATGTGGCGCACGCTGAGCGGCGTGCCGGCAACGGTGGGATGCATGGCGGTACCTCGTATTCTTGTGGTCCACGCCGGGTGAGCCGCGGCGTGAAGGAACGAGGTCCATGCTAGGGAGCGATTGCGACGGCACTATTGCTAAAGGGCCAAGTGCGCCGATAGATCCATAGGCAGATTTGGGTATGGGGGCGAAAATTTTTTGGAAGTGGCGGTGTAGAGCGGGCAAACGTAGGGCGCATAACCCGCAACGGGTTATCCGCCAATACCCATGTGGCGGATAACGCTGGCGCGTTATTCGCCCTACGAACTGCCACCTTGCCCGGCGCCCTGCCGTCCCTGCCGGTGAACGCTTAGTAGGATGGTGTGGAGCGCAGCGATACCCATGCTGACGGCACACGGAAATTGATGGGTATCGCTTCGCTCCACACCATCCTACGTTCGTGCGTCGCTCTGACTTCGGTGGGGAGGGAAACTCTGATCCCGGGCATGGCCCGCTCCTACACGGGAATCGGTTCTACACCTGCGCCAACGCCAGAAACGCGCTCGGCAGGCGCGCCTGCCGCCGGTCCTTCAGGCAATACAGGTACTCGTCGATCAGGCTGGCGCCCTTGATCTCAAGCACGCACAACTGCGGGTTATCCGGCACTTCCTGGCGGGCGATGATGCTCACGCCCAGGTTGCGGATCACTGCCTCGCGGATCGATTCGCGGCTGCCGATCTCCAGCATCGAGGCGGGTGTCACCCCCGCCTGCTGCAACATCGCTTCGGTCAACTGGCGGGTGGTGGAGCCCGCCTCGCGCATCAGCAGGCAATGGCTGCGCAAGTCGCCCAGGCTCACCGACTGCAGCGCCGCCAGCGGGTGGCTGCGGTGTACCGCCAGCACCAGCGGATCGCTGCCCAGCACCACGCGGGTCAGGCGCGCGTCGTCCACCTGCTGCGAGGAGGCCGCCAGGTCCACCCGGCATTCGATCAGCGATTCGAGCACCTGCTGGGAGTTGCCGATCTCCACCGACACTTCGATCTGCGGGAAGCGCTCGCGAAAGTTCTTGATCAGCCCGAGCACGTAATAAGGAGAGGTGGCGCCGATGCGCAGCGCGCCCTGCATCTGCCCGCAGTTGCGCAGGTAGAACTCGATGTCGGCTTCCTGCTGTAACAGCGTCTCGACCATCGGCAGCAGACGCGCGCCCTCGTCGCTCAGGGTCAGGCGACGGCCGCCGCGATAGAACAGCTCCACCGCATACTGGCTCTCCAGGTTGCGGATCTGCGTGGTCACGGTCGGCTGGCTGAGGCCGAGCTTCTTCGCCGCCTGGGTGATGCTGCCCAGCTTCGCTACCCGGTAGAACGCCTTCAATTCCGCGCTCAGCATCGACCGATCCGCCTTTTCGAAAAATTCATCAACAGTTTTTCTCGGCGCTGCCGGCAAACCGGCGCCAGCCCACTGACGACGCGGCCTGCAGCCAGGCGACAAAACACCCAAAAAGGTCAATGTACCTGACCTGTATCACTGGCAACACCAGTTGTCGCTGGACAGCCCGGACTTGAGCGACTTTCATTGCCCTTGGAAAAATCCCACACGGAAAACCGAAGGCGGCCCCACAAGGGTGCGCCCAAGGAGCAATTGATGAAGTACAAAGTCACCATGGTTTTCGGAACCCGCCCGGAAGCCATCAAGATGGCCCCCCTCGCCCGCGTCCTCCGCCGTACCCCGGAAATCGAGCTGCGCATCTGCTCCACCGGCCAGCATCGCGAGATGCTACAGCAAGTGCTGGACTCCTTCGAACTCGAGGTGGATGAAGACCTCGACGTCATGACCCAGGGCCAGACGCTGAACAGCCTGTCCCTGCAGATGATGGGCAAACTGGACGACAGCTACGACCGCCATCGTCCGGACATCGTGCTGGTCCACGGGGATACCACCACCAGCTTCATCGCCGCTCTGACCGCCTTCCACCGGCAGATCCCGGTGGGCCACGTCGAGGCCGGCCTGCGCACCGGCAACATCCACCAGCCCTGGCCGGAGGAAGCCAACCGCCGCCTCACCGCGGTGATCGCCGACCTGCACTTCCCGCCGACCAAGGCCTCGCGCGACAACCTGCTGCGCGAAGGGGTGAACATCGACCAGATCGAGGTCACCGGCAACACGGTGATCGACGCCCTGCTGTGGATGCGCGAGCACCTGCACGAGACCGGCTGGAAACCCGCCATCGACTCGCCCCTGGCCAAGTTCACCGGGGACCGCCGCCTGGTGCTGATCACCGGCCACCGCCGGGAGAACTTCGGCAAGGGCTTCGAGCGCATCTGCCAGGCCCTGGCCGAGCTGGCCCAGCGCTTCCCCGAGGTGGACTTCGTCTACCCGGTGCACCTCAACCCGCAGGTGCAGAAAGCCGTCTACGGCCTGCTCTCGGACAAGCCGAACATCCACCTGATCGCCCCGCAGGACTACCAGCACTTCGTCTGGCTGATGGACCGCGCGTACATCATCCTCACCGACTCGGGCGGCATCCAGGAGGAAGCGCCGGCGCTGGGTAAACCACTGCTGGTGCTGCGCCGCGTCACCGAGCGCCCGGCCGTGCTGGAAGGCGGCACCGTGGTGCTGGTGGGGACCAACACCGGACGCATCGTCAGCGAAGCCAGCCATCTGCTGCGCGACGAGGAAGTCTACGAGCAGATGAGCCGGGTATTCAGCCCCTACGGCGACGGCCATGCCAGCGAGAAGATCGTCGCCCGGCTGCTGTCCTGGTTCGGTGAAACACGCACGACAAGCGAGTTCGAATGAGCCTCGAACTGGTCGATATCCTCACCTACGTTCTCTATGCCCTGAAGTACCTGGCGATCATCCTCGCCGCGCTGATGTTCCTGCTCGGCCTGGATGACCTGTTCATCGACCTGGTGTACTGGGGCCGGGTGCTGGTGCGCCGCTTCCGTATCTACAACCGCTTCGACCGGGCCGACGAGGAACGCCTCTTCGCCGCCCCGGAAAAGCCGCTGGCGATAATGGTGCCGGCCTGGAACGAGGTCGGCGTGGTGGGCGAGATGGCCCGCCTGGCGGCCTCCACCCTGGACTACGAGAACTACCAGATCTTCGTCGGCACCTATCCGAACGATCCGCAGACCCAGGCGGACGTCGATGCGGTGTGCCTGCACTACCCCAACGTGCACAAGGTGGTCTGCGCGCGCCCCGGCCCGACCAGCAAGGCCGACTGCCTGAACAACATCATCGACGCGATCCTGCGCTTCGAGGCCGACGCCCGCATCGAATTCTCCGGCTTCATCCTGCATGACGCCGAAGACGTCATCTCGCCGCTGGAACTGCGCCTGTTCAACTACCTGCTGCCGGCCAAGGACCTGATCCAGATCCCCGTCTACCCCTACGCCCCGGAATGGACCGGCTTCACCGCCGGCCACTACGTCGACGAGTTCGCCGAGAACCACGGCAAGGATGTGCCGGTGCGCGAGGCGCTGACCGGCCAGGTGCCCAGCGCCGGCGTCGGCACCTGCTTCAGCCGCCGCGCCATCGCCGCGCTGCTCGAAGACGGCGACGGCATCGCCTTCGATGTGCAGAGTCTCACCGAGGACTACGACATCGGCTTCCGCCTCAAGCAGAAGGGCATGAAGTGCATCTTCGCCCGCTACTCCATCACCGACCCGCAGCTGGCGCTCAAGAGCGACTGGGTGCCGGGCATGGACCGGCGCTTCTCCCAGGTCATCTGCGTGCGCGAACACTTCCCGCGCACCTGGCAGCACGCCATCCGGCAGAAGTCCCGGTGGATCACCGGGATCGTCTTCCAGGGTACGCGCAACCTGGGCTGGAGCAGCAAGGGCATGCTCAACTACTTCCTCTGGCGCGACCGCCGGGGGCTGATCGCCTACCTGCTGAGCTTCCTGGTCAACCTGCTGTTCCTGGTGCTGATCACCATGTGGCTGATCACCAGCCTGTCGCCCAACGCCTGGCGCTTCCCGTCGATCCTCGAAGGCAGCCAGTTGCTGGTGGTGCTGCTGTTCCTCAACGGCTTGATGCTGCTCAACCGGCTGTTCCAGCGCTTCTGGTTCGTCACTCGCTTCTACGGCATCTTCGAGGGGCTGCTGTCGGCGCCGCGGATGATGTGGAGCAACTTCGTCAACTTCTTCGCCAACCTGCGCGCACTCAAGCAGGTGATGGAGATGGGCGATTCGCGCCGGGTCGCCTGGGACAAGACCACCCATGAATTCCCCGCCCTCGCCGGCCCGCAGCGCACGCCGCTGGGCCAGCGCCTGGTCGCGCAGGGCCTGATCACCGAAGAACAGTTGCAATCGGCACTGACCAGCCCGGTCCGTCGCCGCCTGGGCCGCGAGCTGCTGCTGCGCGAGCTGATCACCAGCACCCAGCTGGTCACCACCCTGGCCGAGGAACTGGGTGAGGAATGGGCGCCGCTCAACCCCTTCACCCTCGACGAGAAGCTGATCGAAGCCCTGCCGCGCAAGCTGGCGCTGCGCTATGCAGTGCTGCCGGTGGCCATCGACGGCAACACCCTGGTCCTGGCCAGCGAGCAGCAGATCAGCCAGGTTTCCCTCGGCGCCATCAGCCGCCAGCTCAAGCGCCCGGTGCGTGGCGTCCTGGCGCCGCAGGGCCGGGTGACCATCGGCCTGCGCTACTGGTATGGCGGCCGTCACCAGAACGAGGAGACCCGGTCCATCCTCGATGTGCTGCAGCAGCATCAGGGCGATGAGGCACTGATGGAGAGGATCTGCAGCCACCTGGTGCTGTTCGGCACCCTGCTGCAGGTTCGTGGGATGGTCCCGCCGAGCCTGTTCAACCAGGCCCTGATCGATTTCGACCCGGAGCAGGACTCCCTCGGCGAACACCTGATCAAGCGCGGCATGATCACCCAGCAGGTGCTCGAGGAAGCCCTCAAGGAACAGGCCAGCGAACAGCACGAGGCCTATCGCATTGCCCGGGAGGCCGTGTGAAACCGCAACAACCCCTGCTTTACGGCCTGATCCTGGCGAGCTTCGCCGCCCCGCTGGCGCAGGCCGCCGATGACCAGCTCACGGAGTTCCAGCGCTTCCGCAGCTTCCCCTACCTCGACAAGGGCTACAAGGAAGCGAAGAAGAGCAACTGGGCGGAAGTCGAACGCCTGATGCGCCACCTGCTGGGCCGCGTGCCGAACAACACCGAGGCACGCTCCCTGCTGATCCAGTCCCTGGCCAAGCAGCGGCGTTTCGACGATGCCGAGAAGGAAGCCCAGGCACTGGCCGGCACCGATGCCGGCGCGCAGGCCCTGACCGAACTGCGCCTGGACCTGATCGAGAACGGCCCGCCACCCGAAGCCCAGATCAACCAGTGGCTGGCCCACACCAGCAACGCCAACGAGCGCGTACGCCTGTGGCAAGCCTACAGCCTCAAGCTCGGCCAGACCCAGGGGGCCGCCAAGGCGCTGGACTGGCTCGGCAGCCTGCCACCGGGCAACGATGGCCGCGTGCTGCGCGAGGCCCGCGCCAACTGGGCCGAACAACTGCGCGACTGGGACACCACCATCGCCCAGCTGGCTCCGCTGGCCACCGCTCACCAGCTCTCCGCCGATGACTGGCGCCGCCTGGCCAACGCCTACGCCCAGCGCCTGGAAGAAAAGCCGCTGGAGCAGTTGATCCAGCAGGCCCCCGACGCCAACGCCGCGCGCCAGGCAAGACTGGCGATCATCGACCGTGCCATCGCCGTCGATCAGACCGAGGTGGCCAAGCGCTGGTTGCTCACCCTGCCGGAGCAGGACCGCAACGACCCGACACGCCAGGCGCAACTGCTGGAGGTCGCCCGCGACAGCGCCGACACCTCGCTGGTGAGCAAGCTCAGTGACCAGCAGAACCGCCCGTGCCTGGAAACCACCGAATGGCTGTCGCGCCACGACCAGGCGCAGGCACTGGCGAAGCTGCAGCAGTGCAAGCCCGCTGACGATCCGAAGACCTGGCTGGTGCTGGCCCAGCGCCTGGACGCCACCGACCTGCTGGAAAACACCCGGCTGCCCGAACCCTGGGACACCGCCCGGCGCGACCAGTTGGTGGACACCTGGCGACGCCAGGGGCGCACCGACCTGGCGCTGGCCTGGCTGTCGCGCCAGCAGCAGACTCCCGACACCGTGCGCCAGCGCGCCGAGCTTCTGCAGGCCCGCGGCCGCACGGGCGAAGCGGCGGCACTGTGGGAACAACGCTACCGCCAGACCGGCGACCTCAAGGCGCTGGATCAGGCCAGCTACCTCGCCCTCAACGCCGGGCGCACCGAACGCGCCAAGCAACTGCTGGAGAGCGCCTACGACCGCCGCGGGGGCAACCTGCCTCCTGCGCTGCTTCAGCGCCTGGCCGGCATTCACGCGCGCAGCGACACGCCTCTGGATGTCGCGCGCATCGAAGCCCTGCTGCCCAAGGCCGATCCGGTCTCGCGCGGCTACCTGCTGGGCCGTCTCGCCGAAGCCGGGCGCTGCGACGCCCTGCAACGCTACCTGAGCCCGGACTCCAACACCCCCGGCGAGCTACGCGCCCTCGGCCGCTGTTCCATGCCCGCGCGGCCCGGCGAGGCGGTGGTCTACTACCAGGCCGCGATCGCCCACGGCGACAAGCAAAGCCAGCTGCCACTGGCCTATGCGCTGGAAGCCGCCGGCGACCCGGCCGGCGCGCTGCGCATCTTCAACGCCCTGCCCACCAGCGAACTCAACGACAACGCCCGTCTCACCGCCAGCCGCGCCGCGTTGCTCACCAACGACAATGCCGGTGCCGAACGCTACTGGCAGCAGGCGAAGAAAAGCAGCGCGGACGACTGGGCACTGGGCGCCAACATTGCCGACGCCCGCGGCGATTACCCCGAAGCCCTTTCGCGGCACCGCGAGGCCCTGCAGCACCAGCCCAACGGCCAGCACTTCTACAACGCCGCCGGCAGTGCACAGAAGGCCGGGGACACGCAGCAGAGCAAACTCTGGCTGGCCGAGGCGGTACGCCGCGAACCGGACAATCCGCGCTTCCGCGCCGACTACGGCATGCGCCTGGCCGGCACCGACACCCCGGAAGAACGCCGCACCGCGATCCCCTACCTGGAGCGTGCCACCCGCGATTACCCCGAGGACTTCCGCCTGGGCGAAACCCTCGCCTGGCGCTATGACGAAGCCGAAGACAGCTTCGCCGCCCGCCGCGAGCTGCGCCGGGTGATCGATCTGGAACAGGACCCGGTAGCCGCCGATGACGAGTACGGCAGCCTGGAAGCCCGCCGCTTCCGCCAGCGCCGCGCGCACCAGGTCATGTCCCAGCGCGACAACCTGACCATCGCCAGCACCTGGTCCCCCGCAGGCGTCACCACGGTGCCGATCCTCAATGGCGACACTCAGACCGGCGACCGCCGCCGCGCGCAATCGCAGAACCTGCAGACCTTCATCTGGGACCACGCCCTGGGCGAGGAGCCGACCCGCAACGGCAGCACCCTCTCGGTCTATGGCCGGGCGATCGCCGGCAACGAAGGACGCAAGCAGTACACCCAGACCCTCGCCGCGGGCTTCGGCCTGCGCTACAAGCCCTTCGGCGACTACAACCTCAACCTCTACAGCGAGCTGTACAAGCAGAACACCGTGAACGACGACGGCGATTCCGACTACGCCTTCGACGGCATCCGCCTGCACGAGATCGGCACCCCCGAGAAGTTCGAGCGCTATGTGCGCCAGCGCGACAAGTACGGCCAGACCTCCACCGATTTCCTGCTGCGCGCCACCGCCTCCTTCCTCGACCAGGGCGAGTACCGCAACGACTGGCGCGTCGACGAGAGTGACTGGGACGAGCGCTTCCTCTACACCGACTTCGCCTGGTGGACCCACGCCGGCGATCACCAGTGGGTCTCGCGCTACCAGCAGGGCCACACCTGGAAGCTGCCGGTGGACTCGCCGCAGACGATCATGCCGTACGGCTTTGCCGAGTTCTCCGCGCAGGACCCGAGCAACGACTGGCGCCAGGACCTGCGCAGCGGCGTCGGCCTGCGCTGGCAGTACTGGTACGGCGAGGACCGCTACAACGCCTACCGCGCCCACGTCACCGTGCGCACCGAGTACCAACTGGGCATGGCGGGCAATCTCTACGAACAGGCCAACGGCTGGCTGGTGGGACTCGAGGTGAACTTCTGATGCGACGTCTGATTTTCGCCCTGGCCCTGCTGTGCTCCGCCGCCACGGCGCACGCCGATGACCGTTTGTTCTACCAGCCGCTGAATGTCGATGCTGCACTGAGCGACGCGCAGTGGCAGCAGGTCTGGCGCGCCAGTGCGGCCCAGGGTGCGAAGACCCTGATCGTGCAGTGGACAGCCTATGGCGACTCCGACTTCGGCGGTGCCAACGGCTGGCTCGCACGCTCCTTGAAAAGCGCCCACGACAACGGCCTGCAACTGGTCCTCGGGCTGTACATGGACCCGGCCTACTACCAGCGCCAGAGCGAGCTGGACACGCCCGGCCTGGAGGCCTACTGGCAGCATCAGCTGGGCCGCTCCCTGGCGCAGCAACGGCAGGTGAGCGAGCAGTGGAAACTGCCCGTCGCCGCCTGGTACCTGCCGATGGAACTGGACGACTGGCACTTCCAGGCCGCCGAGCGCCGCCAGGCGCTGCAGCATCAGCTCAAGGACTTCGCCGGCCAGTTGAAGGCGCCGCTGCAGCTGAGCGCCTTCTCCGGCGGCAAGCTGGCACCGCAAGTGTATGGCGACTGGCTGGGGCAGATTGCCGGGCTCGGCGTGCAGGTCTGGTGGCAGGACGGCGCCGGCACCGGTGCGCTACCCGAGCGCGTGCGCCAGGCTTACGCCGCCGCCCTGCCCTGCCCGGTCGGCATCGTCCGCGAAGCCTTCCGCCAGACCAGTGCCGCCGGCCAGCCTTTCCACGCCGAACCTGCCGCGCCTTCCAGCGCGTCCACCGGCTGTCACGCCAGCGCCGTGTTCGAGGTGCGCTACCGACCCTGGGGCAAGGCGCTGCTGGACAACCAGCGCGCGCATCCCAGCACCTCCGCAACGCCCTGAAACATCCCCCACCCGATGCCCGCCGCACGCTAGCGCGGTGGGCATCGGGTTCGGCTATTCTCGCGCGAGCGATCCCACACGCGCACAGGGCGGTTCATGTTCAAGACCATCGAGTCCGAGATACTCAAGCAAAGCGTCCCGGCCGGGATCAGGGCCGAATTCCTCCAGCACGATTTCGAGCGACTCCACGGGCTCAGCCTGCTGATCTTTGCCGTGAGCGCCGCCATGTGGCTGCTCTTCGACCTCATCGTCAGCTTCCAGGCCGGCCAGGGTTTCACCTACGTCTCGGTGCTCTTCCTCGGTGTGTTCTTCCTCATCACCGTGGTGGCCAGCTTCGTACGCAAGGCGGTGCACTTCTACTGGCTCAACCTGGCCTTCGTCATCACCTTCAGCCTCGGCGCCCGCCTGGTGATCGACGGCTTGCCGGAGCCACTGCGCCCTGCCTGGCTGGTGATCGCGGCCGCCACGGTGCTCTACAGTGCCACCGCGATGCCGCTGAACAATCTCGCCTTCTATTCCGTGCTGGTAGTGACCTGGACCTTCCTCAACCCGTTGCTGGGCGATGTGCCGGCCCTGGACGCGCGGCGCAGCATGCTGGTCTGCTACCCGCTGTTCATCAGCGCGCTCTCGGTCTACATCTTCCACCACCTGAGCAAGGCCAAGCTGTACAACTACGCCATGGCCCGGCTGCTGCTGGACCAGGCCTATCTCGACGTGCTCACCGGCATCCCCAACCGACGCTCCTTCATGACCCGCGTCGGCCAGCGCCTGGGAGGCGACGGCGAGCAGCGCTACCTGGTGATGATCGACATCGATCACTTCAAGCGGGTCAACGACACCTACGGGCATGACATCGGCGACGAAGTGCTGACCCGCGTCGCGCGTGCCATCCAGCATGAAATGCAGGACTTCGAATTCGCCCGCCTGGGCGGCGAAGAGTTCGGCCTGTACCTGTGGGGGATCAGCGTGGAGGAGGCTCAGTCACGGGTCGAGCAGTTGCGCCGCGTGACCGCCGAGCTGCCCGGCACGCCCGGCGTCACCATCAGCCTGGGGCTGGCCCATCTCTCCGCCGATGGCACCCTCAGCCAGGCGCTGATCAAGGCCGACCAGGCCCTGTACGACGCCAAGCACAACGGGCGCAACCGGGTGACCTATTCGCCCTGATGACCACCCCGGGCAGAAACGAAAAAGGCCCGCAGATGCGGGCCTTGGCGTACTGGTGTCCCGGAGAGGGGTCGAACCTCCAACCTTCCCCTTAGGAGGGGGACGCTCTATCCAATTGAGCTACCGGGACAATCGGGTCGGCATGTTAACCACCGACAAGCGATTTGTCATGCCGCCGCCACCGTCGCGGTCCATAATTTCGCCGTCAGCCGGAGAATCACCATGACCACAGACGACGGCGCCCTGCCCGATTCCCCTTTCGCTACCTTCGATGTGCGCGTCGCCACGGCCGATGATGCGGCGGCGCTTGCTCCGCTGCTGCAGCAACTGGGTGCACGTGACCCACTGCCCGACACCGCTTTGCTCGCCCTCGCCCTGAGCGACCGGCAACCGTCACGAGTGACACTGATCGCCGAGCGCGACGGAGCCTTACTCGGCACCTGCACGCTGCACCTGATCGAACACATCGCCCACGGCTTCGCCCGCTCTGCAATCCTCGAGGACATGGTGGTGGACAGCCGCGCACGCGGCCAGGGCATCGGCCAGGCGCTGATCGGCCGGGCCGTGGAATGGGCGCGGGACTGGAAGTGCTACAAGCTGGCGCTCTCCAGCCACCAGGACCGGGAAATGGCGCACCGCTTCTATGCCGCGATGGGCTTCGCGCCCCACGGCGTCAGCCTGTCGCTGAGCCTGGACTGACCTCAGCTGGCCTGGGCATCCGGCGGGGCGAGCAGGTCCAGCAGGTGGCCCACCGTGACATCCAGGGACACCGAGTTGTCCAGTTCCACCAGCGGCCCGGGCAGGCCATCGGCGAAGTGCGCATTGCGCGCCAGGCGCTCCTCGATTTCCGCCAGCGTCTCCCGCCCACGCTGGAGCAGGCGCTGGCGCAGCACCTCGGAATCGACCTTCAGCAGCACTGCGATCAGTCGCGGATAGCGACGACGGGCCTCGGGCAGGTACTTGCGCGAGCCATTGACCAGCACGTCATGGCCGGTGGCAAGCCAGGCGTCTATCTCGCGGGGAATGCCGTAGTGCAGGCCATTGGCGCGCCAGCTCATGGCGAAGGCGCCGGAGCGCTCCAGCTCGGTGAATTCGTCGACGCTCACCGAATGCGCTTCTTCACCGCGTGCCTCTGCAGAACGGGTGATGACGCGCCGGACGATCCGGCAATCCATCGCGGCCAGCGGAACGCTGGCGGCCTGCAATACGCTGTCCTTGCCGGAACCCGAAGGGCCCATCAGGAAAATCAGTCTGCCTGGGGTCATGAAACTCTCGGTGCGCCGGCGGCTCGGCGCTACTTCAATTCTGATCCGCGGGGCGGATAATACTCCGAGCCTTGTGCGATATCAGTGAAATCCCGATATCGATGCCTGCCCTCCGCCACCGCTCCTGACTCTCCACCCAGCGCTGTGCCATCATGGCAATCCGCGACGAAGTGCCCTCATCAGGCTGCCCAACGGCAGGCAGGCGCACGGTACACATCGACTACGCTGACTGGAACGGGCACTTCGCCAGCTTTCCCTTCAATTCCCATCCAAAGAAGGGTCTGCCTAGGCGGTCTCATTTCGGACGATTGGTGCTGGCATTTAGCCTTCACCCGAGACACAATATGCCGAAGGTTTGACGTCAAGTTATTGGATATTTTTTCAAAAGCTTTGACGACGCGCTGAACGGCCACTGGAAATCGCTGTCAAAGGGCCTGAACGAACGCTGACCCATGGCATCGGCCTCCCTGACTTACAGGTTTAAAGTATGCGCCCATTGAAACAGGCAACCCCCACCTACTCCAGCCGTACCGCTGACAAGTTCGTCGTACGTCTGCCCGAAGGCATGCGTGAGCGTATCGCCGACGTCGCTCGCAGCCACCATCGCAGCATGAACTCCGAGATCATCGCGCGTCTCGAACAGAGCCTGCTGCAGGAAGGTGCGCTGCAGGACAACCTGGGCATCCGCCTGGACAGCCCGGAACTCAGCCTGCACGAACGCGAACTGCTGCAGCGCTTCCGCCAGCTGACCCATCGTCAGCAGAACGCCCTGATCGCCCTGATCGCGCACGATGCCGAGATGGCACAGAACGACGCCTGATTCGTTCGCGCCACCCGAAACAGCCGGCCTTGAGCCGGCTTTTTCTTGCCCGCGACTCACCGGTGCCGCATAACCACAGGCACAAAAAAGCCGCCTCGCGGGCGGCCTTTTCGGCAGGGCTGGCGTTACATCAGGAACAGCGTGGCCAGTCCGAGGAAGATGAAGAAGCCGCCGCTGTCGGTCATGGCGGTGATCATCACGCTGGAGCCCATGGCCGGGTCGCGCCCCAGGCGCAGCAGCGTCATCGGGATCAACACGCCCATCAGCGCGGCGAGCAGCAGGTTGAGCGTCATGGCGCCGGTCATGACCGCGCCCAGCTCCCAGTTGCCGTACAGGTAGAAGGCGACCAGACCGATCACTCCACCCCATACCAGGCCGTTCACCAGCGCTACGCCCAGCTCCTTGCGCAGCAGGCGGTTGGCACTGCTGGTCTGGATCTGATCCAGTGCCATGGCGCGGACAATCATGGTGATGGTCTGGTTGCCGGAGTTGCCACCGATGCCGGCCACGATGGGCATCAGCGCGGCCAGCGCCACCAGCTTCTCGATGGAGCCTTCGAACAGGCCGATCACCCGCGAGGCGATGAAGGCGGTGACCAGGTTGGTGGCCAGCCACGCCCAGCGGTTGCCGACCGACTTCCAGACCGAGGCGAAGATGTCTTCTTCCTCGCGCAGACCGGCCATGTTCAGGACTTCGCTTTCGCTTTCCTCACGGATCAGGTCGACCATCTCGTCGATGGTCAGACGGCCGATGAGCTTACCGTTCTTGTCCACCACAGGGGCGGAAATCAGGTCGTAACGTTCGAACGCCTGGGCGGCGTCATAGCCGTCCTCGTCGGGGGTGAAAGTCACCGGATCGGTGGCCATGACTTCAGCCACGTCCTTGTCCGGATCGTTCACCAGCAGGCGCTTGATCGGCAGCACGCCCTTGAGCACGCCGTCGTAGTCGACCACGAAGAGCTTGTCGGTATGGCCCGGCAGCTCCTTCAGTCGACGCAGGTAGCGCAGCACCACTTCCAGGCTGACGTCGTCGCGGATGGTGACCATCTCGAAGTCCATCAGCGCGCCGACCTGGTCTTCCTCGTAGGACAGCGCCGAACGCACACGCTCGCGTTGCTGCTGGTCGAGGCTTTCCATCAGCTCGTGGACCACATCGCGCGGCAGTTCCGGCGCGAGGTCCGCGAGTTCGTCGGCGTCCATGTCCCTGGCCGCAGCGAGGATCTCGTGATCGTCCATGTCGGCGATCAGGGTCTCTCGTACGGAGTCGGAGACTTCGAGGAGGATGTCGCCGTCGCGCTCGGCCTTGACCAGCTGCCAGACCGTCAGGCGGTCATCCAGCGGAAGGGATTCGAGAATGTGGGCGATGTCGGCCGGGTGCAGCTCTTCCAGCTTGCGCTGGAGTTCCGCCAGGTTCTGGCGGTGCACGAAGTTTTCGACGAGGTCTTGATGCTGGCCTTCCTGACGATGCGTCAGGTCTTCCACCAGCTTGTGCTTGTGCAGCAGGTCGACCACCTGGTTGAGGCGGTCCTGCAGGCTTTCCTGCGGCTTCTTGGCTTCTACTTCGGTCATAGCACGCTCCACCCCCAGTGGCAGAACGGGCCAGAGGGGATCAATACATCAGGTCGTGTGTACGCAATCGGGGTTCTGAGTAACTACTGGGTAAGTCCATGGTGGTGTCCCATGCGCCCATCGAGGGCAGATGCGGGAAATGATAACACTCCGGGGTGTATTAGGCGTTACAAAATGGCGGCCAGAACAATCGCTTGCGGGCGAAAGTTCACTGGCGAATCACTGCCCGGTTCGACGCCCGAAAGCTCCCACAGGACACCCGGCTCCGACTGACAATTTCCACTCCTAGGCTGCAGGCAGGCCCGCCATCACGGAGGAAACCATGCGCCTGTCCGCCCTGCTCTGCTCACTCCTGATTCCACTGGTTCCGACCAGTGAGGCGGCCTCGGTGTTCCGCTGCACTGCGGCCGACGGCAGCGTGCTGTTCAGTCAGTATGGCTGCCCCGCGGAAAGGCAGCAGGAAATCCAGGAAGCGAACAACCCCACGCCCGGCAGCGGCGAGCCGGTGCCGATGGCGATCCCGCAGGAGTCCACCCCACAGAAGCCGCTGGTGCGCAGCAAAGGCCAGGGCAAGGAAGCCGAGCGCGAGTCCGTCGTGGTCGTTGGTGAACAGCAGAACGGCTGCGGCAACCGCGTCACCGGCAGCGCACGACGCAAGGCGATCATCGAGGGGCGCGTGAGGACGGGAATGACGCGCGGCGACGTGGAGAGCGCCCTCGGGCGGCCGGACAGGACCAGCCAGCACAACGAGACGCTGCGCTATCACTACGAGGCGGACAAGAAGCACGGTGCACGCACCGTGACCTTCGATGAGGATGGTTGCGTGATGGGCAAGGCGAAGCGCTGATTACGCTGCCCATATTTTTCGAATGGAAAGTTTTTTGAAGGCAAAGAAAAAGGGCCTGCATTACTGCAGGCCCTTTTGTATATGGCGCACTCAGGAGGATTCGAACCTCCGACCGCTCGGTTCGTAGCCGAGTACTCTATCCAGCTGAGCTATGAGTGCGTCGTTGGCAAAGTTTAACCAGATTCACCAACTGGTTGCAGCTAATGGCTTTTCAGCCCTTTCGCCACTGAAGCCCCGCTCTCGCGTTGCCTCGTATATGGCGCACTCAGGAGGATTCGAACCTCCGACCGCTCGGTTCGTAGCCGAGTACTCTATCCAGCTGAGCTATGAGTGCGCTGATGAGGGCGCAAATTCTAGGGCGATTTTTCTGACCTGTCAACAAGATTTTTCAATCTTTTCAGTCACTTACGTAACCGGACAACTCATCGCACCAGAGGATGCAATGGCGGAGAGGGGGGGATTCGAACCCCCGACACCCTTTTGAGGTGTACTCCCTTAGCAGGGGAGCGCCTTCGGCCACTCGGCCACCTCTCCGCAACACGGGGCGCATGATATCCATGTTTTCCCCGTTTGCAAAGAAAAATTTTAGAAAAATTAATGGTTTGGTTCTTGGTCTTTCTCTTTCTGGATGCGCTGGTAGATTTCCTCACGGTGCACGGCAACTTCCTTCGGCGCATTCACACCGATACGCACCTGATTGCCTTTGACGCCCAGTACAGTCACGGTGACGTCATCACCGACCATCAGGGTCTCTCCGACCCGGCGTGTCAGAATCAGCATTCCTTTCTCCTTACGTGTTACGGGATAAGCAGTCTGCAAAAAAAGAAATGGTGGCAGATTCGTATAGATCAAGTGCGCGAATCCTTCACCCAAGTATTGACCAGTCCTGCCGGAAAGAAAGTTCCTGTCAGACAGTCAAAAACGACAAAAGGCGCGGGGTAGCCGCGCCTTTCGGTATATCCCGCCTTACTCGCCCTGTCGGGCCGGGGCGTCGAGTTCGAAAGCGGTGTGCAGGGCACGGACCGCCAACTCGAGGTATTTCTCTTCGATGACCACGGAAACCTTGATTTCCGAGGTGGAGATCATCTGGATGTTGATGGTCTCCTTGGCCAGGGCTTCGAACATGCGGCTGGCGACACCGGCGTGGGACCGCATGCCGACACCGACGATGGAAACCTTGGCGATGTTGGTGTCGCCAGTGGCTTCGCGCGCACCGATGGTGGTGGCGGTCTGCTTGAGGATTTCCAGGGCAGCCTGGTAGTCGTTGCGGTGCACGGTGAAGGTGAAGTCGGTGGTGTTATCGTGCGCGACGTTCTGCACGATCATGTCGACTTCTACATTGGCGGCACTGATCGGGCCGAGAATCTTGAAAGCAACGCCGGGGGTATCCGGTACGCCACGGATGGTCAGCTTGGCTTCGTCGCGGTTGAAGGCGATGCCGGAGATGATCGGCTGTTCCATGGATTCCTCTTCATCAAGGGTAATGAGGGTGCCCGGACCCTCCTGGAAGCTGTGCAGCACGCGCAGCGGGACGTTGTACTTGCCGGCGAATTCCACCGAGCGGATCTGTAGCACCTTGGAACCGAGGCTGGCCATTTCCAGCATCTCTTCGAAGGTGATCTTGTCCAGGCGACGCGCCTGCGGCACGACGCGCGGGTCGGTGGTGTAGACGCCATCGACGTCGGTGTAGATCTGGCACTCGTCGGCCTTCAGTGCCGCCGCCAAAGCTACGCCGGTAGTGTCGGAACCGCCACGGCCGAGGGTGGTGATGTTGCCCTGCTCGTCCACACCCTGGAAGCCGGCGACCACGACTACGCGGCCTGCTTTCAGATCTGCGCGAATGTTCGCATCGTCGATGCTCAGGATACGCGCCTTGGTGTGGGAACTGTCGGTCAGGATACGGACCTGGTTACCGGTGTAGGAAACCGCCGGCACGCCGCGCTTCATCAGCGCCATGCTCAGCAGGGCGATGGTCACTTGCTCGCCGGTGGAGACCATCACATCCAGCTCGCGCGGAATGGGCTGGTCCATGATCTGTTTCGCCAGACCAATCAGGCGGTTGGTCTCGCCGCTCATGGCGGACACCACCACGACGATGTCGTCGCCCGCTTCACGGAATTTCTTCACCTTCTCGGCTACCTGCTCGATTCTCTCGACGGTGCCGACGGAGGTCCCTCCAAACTTCTGTACGATCAAAGCCATTTCAAAAGCCGCCTGATTCCTGAAGGGCGCCCATTAAACATGCATCACCGCATGCTGCCAAGGCCCGCCGGACGCGCTGCGGGCCCCGTATTTCAGGGCCTTTAGAGGCCCTGTTCGACAAATTTCACTGCCAGCGCCAGAGCTTCGTCCAGCTTGCCGGCATCGACGCCACCGCCCTGGGCCATGTCCGGGCGACCACCGCCCTTCCCGCCCACGGCCGCCGCGGCCTGCTTCATCAGATCGCCCGCTTTCAGCCTGGCGGTCAGGTCCTGGGTCACGCCGGCAACCAGCACGACCTTCTCTTCGAACACGCCGCCCAGCAGGATCACGCCGCTGCCCAGCTTGTTCTTCAGCTGGTCGACCAGCGCCAGCAGCGCCTTGCCGTCCAGGCCATCAAGGCGCGAGGACAGCACCTTCACGCCACCGACGTCCACGGCAGAGCCCGCCAGATCGTCGCCGGCAGCGCTGGCAGCCTTGGCCTTCAGCTGTTCCAGCTCTTTCTCCAGCTGACGGTTGCGCTCGATCAGGCCGGAGAGCTTGTCCAGCAGGTTGTCGCGGCTGCCCTTGACCAGGCCGGCCGCTTCCTTGAGCTGCTCTTCGGCGCCGTTGAGGTAGGCCAGTGCAGCACCGCCAGTGACTGCTTCGATACGGCGCACGCCGGAAGCCACACCGCCTTCGCTGGTGATCTTGAACAGGCCGATGTCACCGGTGCGGGACACGTGGGTGCCGCCGCACAGCTCGACGGAGAACTTGCCGCCCATGCTCAGCACGCGGACCTGATCACCGTACTTCTCGCCGAACAGCGCCATGGCGCCCTTGTTCTTGGCGGACTCGATGTCGGTCTCTTCGGTCTCGACCTCGGAGTTCTTGCGGATTTCGCTGTTGACGATGTCTTCCAGCTGCTTCAGTTGCTCGGGCTTGATCGCCTCGAAGTGGCTGAAGTCGAAACGCAGGCGCTGGCTGTCGACCAGCGAGCCCTTCTGCTGGACATGATCGCCCAGCACCTGGCGCAGCGCGGCGTGCAGCAGGTGGGTAGCGGAGTGGTTCAGCGCAGTGGCCTGGCGCACGCCAGGCGCGACCTCGGCCTTCACGGCAGCGCCAACGGTCAGGCTGCCCTGGGCAACCACACCGTGGTGCAGGTGAGCGCCGCCAGCCTTGGTGGTGTCGCGCACGTCGAAGCGCACGCCGGCAGCCTCAAGGAAACCGCTGTCGCCAACCTGGCCGCCCGATTCGGCGTAGAACGGAGTCTGGTCGAGGACGACCACGCCCTCCTCGCCTTCGCCCAACTGCTCGACGGCCTTGCCGTCCTTGAACAGGGCGATGATCTGGCCGGCGCCGGAAACGCCCTGGTAGCCGAGGAAGCGGGTGTCGCCATCCACTTTCACCAGGCTGTTGTAGTCCATGCCGAAGGCGCTGGCGGAGCGGGCACGCTCGCGCTGGGCCTCCATCTCGCGCTCGAAGCCTTCCTCGTCGAGGGTCAGGCTGCGCTCGCGGGCGATGTCGTTGGTCAGGTCCACCGGGAAGCCATAGGTGTCGTACAGCTTGAACACCACGTTGCCGGGGATGACGCTGCCCTTGAGCTCGGACAGGTCCTGCTCGAGGATCTTCAGGCCCTGCTCCAGGGTCTTGGCGAACTGCTCTTCCTCGGTCTTGAGCACGCGCTCGATGTGCGCCTGCTGCTGCTTGAGCTCGACGAAGGCTTCGCCCATCTCGCCGACGAGGGCGGAGACGATCTTGTGGAAGAAGGTGCCCTTGGCGCCCAGCTTGTTACCGTGGCGGCAGGCGCGACGGATGATGCGGCGCAGCACGTAGCCACGGCCTTCGTTGGACGGCAGCACGCCGTCGGCGATCAGGAAGCCGCAGGAACGGATGTGGTCGGCAACGACTTTCAGCGACGGTGCGTCGTCGTTGGCGCAGCCGATGGCGTCGGCCGAAGCCTTCAGCAGGCTCTGGAACAGGTCGATCTCGTAGTTCGAGTGGACGTGCTGCAGCACGGCGCTGATCCGCTCAAGGCCCATGCCGGTGTCCACGCTCGGCGCCGGCAGCGGGTGCATGACGCCGTCCGCGGTGCGGTTGAACTGCATGAAGACGTTGTTCCAGATCTCGATGTAGCGGTCGCCGTCTTCTTCCGGCGAGCCGGGCGGGCCGCCCCAGATGTCGGCGCCGTGGTCGAAGAAGATCTCGGTGCACGGACCGCACGGACCGGTGTCGCCCATCGCCCAGAAGTTGTCCGAAGCGTAGGGAGCGCCCTTGTTGTCGCCGATGCGGACCATGCGCTCGGCGGGAATGCCGACTTCCTGGGTCCAGATGTCGTACGCCTCGTCATCGCTGGCATAGACGGTGACCCAGAGCTTTTCCTTGGGCAGGTTCAGCCACTTGTCCGAGGTCAGGAATTCCCAGGCGTAGGTGATGGCGTCACGCTTGAAATAGTCGCCGAAGCTGAAGTTGCCCAGCATTTCGAAGAAGGTGTGGTGGCGCGCGGTGTAACCGACGTTTTCCAGGTCGTTGTGCTTGCCGCCGGCACGCACGCACTTCTGGCTGGTGGTGGCGCGGGTGTAGGCGCGCTTTTCCAGGCCCAGGAAGCAATCCTTGAACTGGTTCATGCCTGCGTTGGTGAACAGCAGGGTCGGGTCGTTCGCCGGGATCAGCGAACTGGACGCTACGCGGGTGTGCCCCTTCTCTTCGAAGAAGCGGAGGAAGGCTTCACGGATTTCAGCGCTTTTCATAGGTTCTTCCACGGAAAAATGCGGCCACGAATCGCCGGCAAAGGGCCGCATTATATCGGCCCCGCATCAAGGTTGTAGTGTCTTTGCGCGATAGTTAACCCCTATCGCGCAATAATTTCTGTCAGGAACGACGAAAGGCGGCAAAAGCTTCGACGATACGCGGGATATCGGCGTTTTTCACATCCAGGTGGGTGACCAGCCGCAGGCGCGCCGCGGGGCTGACGCGAATGCCGCGTTCGGCCAGGTGCTCGCCCAGCGCGCCGGCCTGCTCGCCGATGCCGACGTAGACCATGTTGGTCTGCACCGGCTCGATGGCGTAGCCCAGTTCAGCCAGGCCACGGCCCAGCGCTTCAGCGTTGGCGTGGTCCTCGGCCAGGCGCTCGACCTGATGGTCCAGCGCATACAGCGCCGCCGCCGCGAGGCCACCGGCCTGACGCATGCCGCCGCCGACCATCTTGCGCAGGCGACGCGCGCGACCGATCAGCTCGGCATCGCCGCAGAGCACCGACCCCACCGGCGCGCCAAGGCCCTTGGACAAGCAAACAGAGACGGAGTCGAAGTGGCGGGTGATCTCGCTGGCATCAACGCCCAGCTTCACTGCCGCGTTGTACAGGCGCGCGCCGTCCAGGTGCAGCGCCAGGCCACGGCGGCGGGTCATTTCCCGTGCAGCGGCCAGATAGGTCAGCGGCAGGACCTTGCCCTGCATGGTGTTTTCCAGCGCCAGCAGGCGAGTGCGGGCGAAGTGGAAATCGTCCTGCTTTATTGCCGCCTCGACCTTGGCCAGGTCCAGCGAGCCGTCGGCTTCGCCATCGATGGGTTGCGGCTGGATCGAGCCCAGGACCGCGGCACCACCGCCTTCATATTTATAGGTGTGCGCCTGCTGGCCGACGATGTACTCGTCGCCCCGGCCGCAATGGGCCATCAGGCCGAGCAGGTTACTCATGGTGCCAGTGGGCACGAACAGCGCGGCGGCGAAGCCCAGGCGCTCGGCCAGGGTCGCTTCCAGGCGGTTCACCGTCGGGTCTTCGCCGTAGACGTCATCGCCCAGCTCGGCCCGCGCCATCGCCTCGCGCATGCCGGCGGTGGGCAGGGTCACGGTGTCGCTGCGAAGGTCGATGATGGACATGGCAAGGCTCCTCGGGCATCAGGCTCAAAGGGCCGATGCTAAGCGCTCGCCAGAGGGGAAACAAGGCGCGCGATGGGCGCGCGCCGGGGAGATCAGAGCTCGGTGGGAATGACCAGGATGCCGGCGCGCAGGCCGTTCTTCACCCGCGGGTTGGGGAAGATGATCCGCGCGCCCTGCTCTTCCACGATCCAGCGGGTGCCGCCGATGTCCTCGGCGAGCAGGAAGCCGTGGTCCAGCTCGGTGAAATTGTCCACCGCGTCGTCCAGGTGCAGGCGGAAGTGGTCGCTGTGCTTGATCACTTCGCGGGAGACCGCGAACAGTTGCAGGCCGTCGAGCTGTGCGCCGTCCGCTTCCTGGCCGCTGATCACGCCCTGCAGCATCGCTTCGAGGCGATCCAGGTTCACCGCCTGGTTCTGCCCGAACGGCCGCGCCTTGCCCAGTTCCAGGGTGAACGCCTCGGCGCCGAGCTGGCTGTAGGTGTAGGCGCTGAAGGTGATGCCCGGCTTGCTTTGCAGCAGCACCGCATCGATGCCGGCGCTGCGCAGGCGCGCCAGCTCGTCGCGGGAGTGCTCGCGACCGCTGGCCCAGGGGTAGAGCGCGAACTGCTCGATCTTCGAACCCCGGATGGCCGTGTGCAGGTCGTAGTGCAGGCGCGGGCGGCCCTCACGGGCGAAGAACGCGGCAGCCAGACGCTCCAGCTCCGACGCACGCAAGGCCTCGTTGCCGCTGCCCTCCTCGTGGCGACCGCAGAACAGGCGGTTGATGTCCTGTTCCAGGTAACGCTCGCCACGGCGCATGGCCTCGGGATTGCCGAGCAGGAACAGCACCCGCGACGCCGGCTTCAGCTCGCCACGGGCGATGCGGTGCACCAGTCGGTCGAGCAGTTCGATGGGGGCCGTCTCGTTGCCGTGGATACCTGCCGAGAGCAGCAGGTCGCGGCCATTGTCGCGCGCCACCGGCGGAGTGACTTCGAGGGCGCCTTCAGCCAGCCAGTGCAGACGGGTGCCGTCCGCGGTGAGCTGAATCTTTTCCGTCGGCTCACGGCCGGCGAGGGTCAGTTCGAGCAGTTTGCCCAGAGCTAGCATGCGGACGCCTCCATCATTCCCCGCGGCCGGAGCGGCCACGGACTCCGCGATCAGTGGTGATGGTCACATCCACAGTCTGGACCATGTTCGTGGACTTCGGCGGCTTCCAGCTCGAGGCTCAGGCCCAACTGGTTCACCGCCTGCGGGCGCACCACCAGCAGCGGGATCTCGGCGTCGTCCTCATGGGAGTCGGCGTAGATCGTAAGGCCGCCCTTGCCGTCGGCCTCCAGCCACAGCTCGCGCCCTTCCAGGCGGATGGCCAGGCGCGCGGTGTGGGTCTCGCGGCGCTCGCCCTTGTTGTCTTCGAGAATCAGCGGGAGGCTTTCGGTCATGTCAGTTACTCAAATCTGCTGGAAGGGATAAACCGAGCCCAGTTTAAGGATCTGGCTCAATTCATCCAACGCCGTCCGGCACTCGACGAGCAGTTGCGGATCGGCCAGGTCGGTTTCGGCCAGGCGATCGCGGTAATGCTTGTCGACCCAGGTGACCAGGGTGTCGTGCAGGGTCGGCGTCATGATCACGCCCGGATTGACCGCAGCCAGCTCGGCGTCGCTGAGCGCCACGCGCAGGCGCAGGCAGGCGGGGCCGCCGCCGTTCTGCATGCTCTGCTTGAGGTCAAACACCTTCACCTCGCGGATCGGGCCGTCCTCGGCGGTCAGACGCGAGAGGTATTGCCACACGCGCTCGTTCTTGCGGCACTCCTCCGGGACGATCAGCAGCATGTTGCCGTCGGCACGGGTGAGCAGCTGGCTGTTGAACAGGTAGGACTTCACCGCGTCCTCGACGGTGACCTGATCGCGCGGCACGCACACGGCGCGGAAGCGACCGCCACGGCGCCCCAGCTTGTCGTGCAGCTCGGCAAGCACGCGCTCGGTGTCGAGGAAGGCGTCTTCGTGGTGGAACAGCACTTCGCCATTACCGACCGCAATCACGTCGTTGTGGAACACGCCCTGGTCGATCACCGCCGGGTTCTGCTGGGCGTAGACCACGCCGTCATCGCTCAGGCCGTGCAGGCGGGCAACCGCCTGGCAGGCTTCCAGGGTCTGCCGCGCCGGGTAGCGCTGCGGCGCCGGGAAGCGGCTGTCGAAGGCGCTGCGACCGAACACGAAGAACTCGACGCCGGCCTCGCCATAGGACTTGCAGAAGCGCGTGTGGTTGGCCGCGCCCTCGTCGCCGAACTGGGCGACTGCCGGCAGCGCGGCGTGGTGGGCGAAGTGCTGCTCATCATTGAACATCGCCGCGAGGATACGGCTGGTCTGCGGATGTTCGATGGAGCGGTGGAACTTGCAGTTCAGGTTGGCGGCGGTGAAGTGCACGCGGCCATCGGCCGTGTCGGCACCGGGGCTGACGGTGGCGGCGTTGGCGGTCCACATGCAGGACGCCGAGCTGACGGCGGCGAGCAGCGGCATGGCCTCTTTCGCCGCCCTGGCGATCACTTCGGCGTCGCTGCCGGAGAAGCCCAGGGCGCGCAGCGAGGCAACGGCCGGACGCTCCTGCGGGGCGAACACGCCCTGCTTGAAGCCCATCTCCATCAGCGCCTTCATCTTCGACAGGCCCTGC
Source organism: Pseudomonas sp. PDM22 (assembly GCF_014851965.1). Classification (NCBI taxonomy): domain Bacteria; kingdom Pseudomonadati; phylum Pseudomonadota; class Gammaproteobacteria; order Pseudomonadales; family Pseudomonadaceae; genus Pseudomonas; species Pseudomonas sp. PDM22. The sequence goes on along the minus strand of NZ_JACVAR010000002.1, from coordinate 903,016 downwards.
TTCGCCGCTTCGCGCGGGTTGGACGCGGCCTGGCTATTGCTCTGCGAGGCGACGTTGCCGTAGGACAGGCCGCCGTAGTTGTGCGTCGGCCCGACCAGACCATCGACATTCAATTCAACAGCGGGCATTTCATAGGCGGTCATCACAGGCTCACTCCCGGAGTCAGGGTTGCAGGCAGGCTCAGGCTGTCGCTTTCCAGCGAGGCGACCGGGTACGCGCAGTAGTCGGCTGCGTAGTAGGCGCTCGGGCGGTGGTTGCCGGAGGCGCCGATGCCGCCGAACGGCGCGCTGCTGGCGGCGCCGGTCAGTTGCTTGTTCCAGTTGACGATGCCGGCGCGGCTCTCGATGAGGAAGTCCTCGTAGCGCTCGCGGGAATCCGACAGCAGGCCGGCGGCGAGGCCGTACTGGGTGGCGTTGGCTTCACGCACGGCGGCGTCGAAATCGGCATAGCGGATCACTTGCAGCAGCGGGCCGAAGAACTCTTCGTCCGGGCGCTCGCTGACGGCGCTCACGTCGAGGATGCCGGGAGTCAGCAGCGCGGCGGTGGCCAGCGGCTGGGTCATCGCCAGCAGCGGCTTGGCGCCCTTGGCCAGCAGTTGTTCCTGGGCCTTGATCAGGTGCTGCGCGGCGGCCAGCGAGATCACCGAGCCCATGAAGGGCGCCGGCTGCTCGTCGAAGGCGCCGACCTTGATGGTCGCGGCCACGGCCACCAGGCGCTCGATCAGCGCGTCGCCCCAGGCGCCCTGCGGGACCAGCAGGCGACGGGCGCAGGTGCAGCGCTGGCCGGCGGAAATGAAGGCGGACTGGATGATGGTATAGACGGCAGCATCCACGTCCTTCACTTCGTCGACGATCAACGGGTTATTGCCGCCCATTTCCAGCGCCAGGATTTTCTGCGGGCGACCGCCGAACTGGCTGTGCAGCAGGTTGCCGGTGCGGCTGGAGCCGGTGAAGAACAGGCCATCGATGTCGTCATTGCCCGCCAGAGCCACGCCGGTATCGCGGGCGCCCTGCACCAGGTTGATCACACCAGAGGGAATGCCCGACTCGATCCAGGCCTGCAGGGTCAGCTCGGCGACCTTGGGAGTCAGCTCGCTGGGCTTGAACACCACGGCATTGCCGGCCAGCAGGGCCGGCACGATGTGGCCGTTGGGCAGGTGGCCGGGGAAGTTGTACGGGCCGAACACGGCGACCACGCCATGAGGCTTGTGGCGCAGCACGGCGGTGGCGTCGGCCAGCGGGCCGCTCTTCTCGCCGGTACGCTCACGGAAGGCCTGGACCGAGATGGCGACCTTGTTGACCATGCTGGTCACCTCGGTGGCAGCTTCCCACAACGGCTTGCCGGTTTCCTCGCCGATGGCACGGGCCAGCTCCTCGGAACGGCCCTTGAGGGCAGCGGCAAAGCGCTCCAGCACGGCGATGCGCTCTTCCACCGGGCGACGGGCCCAGGCCGGGAAGGCACTGCGCGCGGCGGCGACGGCGGCAGCGACTTGCGACTCGGAAGCGGCGCGGCCGGACCAGACTACGTTCTGGCTGACCGGACACAGCGATTCCAGAGGCTCGCCTTCGCCCGCCAGCCACTGGCCGGCAATGTAGTGGGTATTCATCATCAGGCTCCCCTGACGCCGGGCGGCGTCAGTTGCGTTTTCCGGAGAGGGGCACCGCGCGGACCGAGGCCCCGGCGGACAGGCGCAGGCGCTTGGCGGTCTGCGCATCGACCACCAGCGAGCCGGCGGCCACGCGCGCCGGGGCCGCGGTGATACGGCACTCCTCGCGCTTGCGGTTGTGGATCAGGTAAGGCTCGGCGTCGTCGCCCGGCGTGCCGATCGCCAGCACCAGGTTCTGGCTGTCGGCAATGGCGCGGACCTTCTCGGTCGGCGCCTCGATGGCCGGACCGGCGTCGAAGATGTCGACGTAGCCCTGATAGCTGAAGCCCTCGGCCTTGAGCATGGCCAGCGCCGGCTCGGTATCGGAGTGCACGCGGCCGATCACCGAGCGTGCCTCTTCCGAGAGGAAGCAGGTGTAGAGCGGGAACTTGGGCATCAGTTCGGCGATGAAGGCCTTGTTGCCCACGCCGGTCAGGTAGTCGGCCTGGCTGAATTCCATCTTGAAGAAGTGCCGGCCCAGGCTTTCCCAGAACGGCGAACGCCCGGCGGCATCGGACATGCCGCGCATCTCGGCGATCACCTTGTCACCGAACAGTTCGCGGAACTCGGCGATGAACAGGAAGCGCGCCTTGGACAGCAGGCGACCGTTCAGGCCGGCGCGATGATCGGCATGCAGGAACAGCGAGCACAGTTCGGACTGCCCGGTGAGGTCGTTGGCCAGGAACAGCGTGGGAATCTCGCGGTGGATACCCAGCTCCTGGGAGGCGCTGACGGTGAGGCCGACACGGTAGTTGTACCAGGGCTCGCGCAGGCCGACTGCGCCGGCCACGGCGGAGATGCCGACGACCTTGCCTTCGTCGTTCTCCAGCACGAACAGGTAGTCGGCATCGGCGCGCTCGGCTTCGCCGCGGAAGGCCTTCTCGGCCCAGCTCACACGGTGCTGCAGGCGCTGCTCGTTGGCCGGCAGCGTGGTCAGGCCGGTGCCGGTGCTGCGCGCCAGGTCAAACAGAGCCGGCAGGTCGGCACTGGTTACGGGACGGACGATCATGCTCTCTCCCCTCAGATCGCAACCAGGCGCACGCTGGCGCCCTCGCCGATGCCCAGGGCATCGGCGGTTTCCTGATTCAGGGTGACGGGCTTGCCCGGCACCCAGTCGAGTTCGGCGACAATGGCGCGGAAATCCTGCAACTGGCCGTTGGTGACGAGGTAACCACGGTTACCCTTGCCGCCCTCGCCAATACGCACCGGCACCTGCCGGCTCTGCGCGATGGAGCGGATGTTCGAGGTGCGCGCATGCAGCGCCGGGCCGCCATCGAAGATGTCCACGTAGTTCTCGGACTCGAAGCCGTCGCGCATCAGGATGTCGAAGGTGATCTGCGCACGCGGATGCACCTGGCCCATCGCCTCCTGCGCCTCGTCTGGCAGCAGCGGCACATAGATCGGGTAGTGCGGCATCAGCTCGGCGAGGAAGGTGCGGCTCTTCAGCCCGGAAAGCTTCTCGGCCTCGGTGTAGTCGAGGTCGAAGAAGTTGCGACCGATGGCGTTCCAGAACGGCGACTGGCCCTGATCGTCGCTGTAGCCGACGATCTCCACGACCACCGCATCGGCGAAGCGCTCCGGATGGCTGGCCATGAACAGCAGGCGGCCACGGGAGTTGAGCTCGGCGATCGGCGTGTTCACCAGGTCGCGCTCGACGTAGAAGCTGGTCAGCAGGCTGTTGCCGGTGAGGTCATGGCACAGCGAGAGGACATGGATCTTGTTGTGGATCTTCAGCTCGCGGGAAGCGTGCACGAAGGTCTCGTTGCGGAAGCTGTAGAACGGCTCGGAGAAACCGGCCGAGGCGACAATGGCCGAGCAGCCGACGAGGCGGCCGGTCTCACTGTCCTCGAGCACGAAGAAGTAGCTCTCTTCACCGTTGAAGCTCACTTCGGCGGTAAACGAAGCCTCCGAGGCAAGTATCTTCTCGCGCAGGCGTTCCGCGTCGTCCGGCAGCGACGTGACGCCGACCGGGCTGTCCGCGGCGAGACGCTGCACTTGCTGCAGGTCGGCCACTTGGGCGGGGCGCATCACCAGCATGGCGTCACTCCTCTAACCAGACAAAAATTGTGATTCTTGGTTGATGAATCATGGGCGCGACACGGCCTGTGCCGCGCACATAGGGGCATTCGAAGAACCGGCCGGGACGATCCGACCGGTTGAGCGGCGAGGCGCGGGCCCCGCCGGTTCAGCGTAGCCGGGGGATCAGCCGCGGGTCAGCTTGGCGATGGCGCGCTCGAGGCGATCCAGGCCTTCGTCGATGTCCGCGTCCGGGATCACCAGGCTGGGGGCGAAGCGCACCACGTCCGGGCCGGCCTGCAGGACCATCACGCCTTCCTTCTCGGCAGCGTTGAGCACGTCCTTGGCCTTGCCCTTGAAGGCATCGTTGAGCACCGCGCCGATCAGCATGCCCATGCCGCGGACCTGGGTGAAGATGCCGTACTCGGCGGCGATCTTTTCCAGGCGGACCTTGAAGCGCTCATGCTTGGCCTTCACGCCTTCGAGCACTTCCGGGGTATTGATCACGTCGAAGGCCGCGCCGGCGACCGCGCACGCCAGCGGGTTGCCGCCGTAGGTGGTGCCGTGGGTGCCGACGACCAGGTGCTCGGCGATCTTCGCGGTGGTCAGCATGGCGCCGATCGGGAAGCCGCCACCCAGTCCCTTGGCGCTGGAGAGGATGTCCGGATTCACGCCGTAGTACTGGTGGGCGTAGAGGTAGCCGATACGACCGAAGCCGCTCTGCACTTCATCGAAGATCAGCAGCGCGTTGTTCTCGTCGCACAGCTTGCGCACGCCTTCCAGGTAGGCCTGGTCGGCCGGCAGCACGCCGCTCTCGCCCTGCACCGGTTCGATGATCACGGCGCAGGTCTTGTCGGAGATGGCCGCCTTCAGGGCTTCCAGGTCGTTGAACGGGATGTGGGTGATGCCTTCGACCTTCGGGCCGAAACCATCGGAGTACTTGGCCTGGCCACCGACATTGACGGTGAACAGGGTACGCCCGTGGAAGCTGTTGACCATCGAGATGATCTCGTACTTCTCGGGGCCGTAGACGTCGTGGGCATAGCGGCGCGCCAGCTTCAGCGCAGCTTCGTTGGCCTCGGCGCCGGAGTTGGCGAAGAACACGCGCTCAGCGAAGGTGGCGTCGATCAGCTTCTTGGCCAGGCGCAAGGCCGGCTCGTTGGTGAAGACGTTGGAGACGTGCCAGATCTTGCCGGCCTGCTCGGTCAGCGCCTGCATCAGCGCCGGATGGGTGTGGCCCAGGGAGCTGACCGCGATGCCGCCAGCGAAGTCCACCAGCTCTCGGCCGCTCTGATCCCAGACTCGGGAACCCTCGCCACGCACCGGAATGAAGGCAGCCGGCGAATAGTTGGGAACCATGACCTGGTCGAAGTCGGAGCGTTGGACCTGAGCTTGCGGAGCGGACATCGGTGTTCTCCTGCCTGGTTGAGGCGGCTATCGATGAATGGATTGTAGGGACGAACAGCGGGCCGTCATTGCCGCCATGCGACAACTTGTTATAGCGCCAACCCGCGAATTGCCGAGGCTTACGGAAATGCGACAGAAAGCGTCGGGAAGGCGCAGTGTAAGGCCTGCGGCCTGCTGCGGGTACAAGGAGGCGTGGAATTTGTTCGCTGCGCGAACGGGGGAAAAAGGAATAAGGCAGGAAGGGGCTTTTATGCAGGAACGAGGCGCCTAGGCCTTGTTCGCGAACTGCTTTACAGCGTTGCATCCGTCAGGATGCATTCGCGAGCAAGCAAGCGCCTGCAAACGACCGTGCTGTAGGGCGCATAACGCGCCAGCGTTATCCGCCATGACCGCATCGACGGATAACCTGTTCCAGGTTACTCGCCCTACGGCATTGCGCTGACAAACGACAGGAAGTTGAGCAGAGGGGGGCTTTCGCAGGAGCGAGCTTGCTCGCTCTTACACAAGAGCAGTCAGCCGCGCTCGGTGGCGACCGGCGCGGCTTCGGCGGCGCCCTGGCCGCGGCGCTGGTTGCGATCTTCGCGCGGGGTCACGCCAAAGAAGTTGCGGTAGGCGCTGGAGAAGTGCGGACCGCTGGAGAAGCCGCAGGACAGGCCGATCTGGATGATCGACTTGCTGGTCTGCATGAGCATCTGCCGCGCGCGATTCAGGCGCAGCTCCAGGTAGTACTGGCTGGGCACGCGGGTCAGGTACTGCTTGAAGATGCGCTCCAGCTGGCGGCGCGAGACGCACACGTGCTGGGCGATCTCGTCGGTGGTCAGCGGCTCCTCGATGTTTGCCTCCATCAGCAGCACCGCCTGGGTGAGCTTCGGGTGACTGGAGCCCAGGCGGTTCTTCAGCGGGATGCGCTGGCGTTCGGAACCTTCGCGGATGCGCTCCACCACCAGCTCTTCGGAGACTGCGCCCGCCAGCTCCGCACCATGGTCGCGGGACAGCACGGCCAGCAGCAGATCGAGCACCGCCATGCCGCCGCAAGCACTGAGTCGATCACGGTCCCACTCGAACAGGTGGTTGGTGGCGATGACCTTGGGGTAACGCTCGGTGAAATCGTCGTGCCAGCGCCAGTGCACAGCGGCGCGGTAACCGTCGAGCAGACCCAGCTGCGCCAGCGGGTAGATACCGGCGGACAATGCTCCGATGCTCACACCGCTGCGCGACAGCTGCTTGAGTACGGCAGCCAGTGGCGCGGGGACCGTCTGCGGAATCTCGTCGGCGACCAGGAATATCCGCTGGCACTGCTCCAGCACACCGTTCCAGGCCTGCCCCGGCAAGCGCCAGCCATCGGCCTCGGCCACTGGCTCGGCGCTCATGAACACCGGCTCGTAGAGCGCTTCGGGATGCAGTCGGCGGGCGACCCGCAGGGCCTCCTCGGCCAGACCGAGGGTCAGCGCCCGCGTGTGCGGCCAGAGGAGGAATCCGATGCGTTGTGCGGTCATGCGATCAGGTCACCAGGCGACTGTAACGGACAGCTTACTTCAAGCTGCCGGAAAGGAACTGCTTGAGGCGTTCGGATTGCGGATTGGCCAGGACTTCCTTCGGGCAGCCCGCCTCTTCCACCAGGCCCTTGTGCAGGAACACCAGTTGGTTGGAGACCTCGCGGGCGAAGCCCATCTCATGGGTCACTACCACCATGGTGCGGCCTTCCTGGGCCAGGTCCTGCATCACGCGCAGGACTTCGCCGACCAGCTCGGGGTCGAGCGCCGAGGTCGGTTCGTCGAACAGCATGACTTCCGGCTCGACCGCCAGGGCACGGGCGATGGCCACGCGCTGCTGCTCACCGCCGGACATGTGGGCCGGGTAGGCATCCTTGCGGTGCGCCACGCCGACTTTCGCCAGGTAGTGCTCGGCCTTTTCCAGTGCCTCTTTCTTCGATACGCCCAGCACATGGACCGGCGCTTCGATGACGTTTTCCAGGGCGCTCATGTGCGACCACAGGTTGAAGTGCTGGAACACCATCGACAGGCGCGAGCGCATGCGCTGCAGCTGCTTGGCGTCGGCAGCCTTGAGCGCGCCGTCCTTGTTCGGCACGAGCTTGAGCTCTTCGCCGTTGAGCAGGATCTTGCCCGCATGGGGCTGTTCGAGCAGGTTGATGCACCGCAGGAAGGTGCTCTTGCCCGAGCCGGAGGAGCCGATGATGCTGATCACGTCGCCCGCTTTCGCCGCCAGGGAGACGCCCTTGAGCACCTCGTGGGTGCCGTAGCGCTTGTGCAGGTCCTGGATTTCCAGTTTGTACATGGTGTCGGTTCTCGAATTCAGTCGTTGATCAGCCGGCCCTTGCGGAACGGCTCACGCCCGGCCACCTTGGCCAGCCAAAGCCCCGGCTGGGCGTAGCGCCCACGCTCGATGGCGAACAGCACGCCGGAAGTCCCGGCGCGAACAATGCTGACCTGGTCGTTCAGTGGGTCGACCACCTCGAACAGTGCGTCGCCCTTCTCCACCCACTCCCCCGCCTTGCGCAGGAAACTCACCACGCCAACGTGAGGTGCGTAGAGATATTCGGTGCCTTCGAAGGGCATGCCCTCGCAGCATTCGGCCGGTGCCGCCGGCCAGTCGCCGGCGATCAGGCCCTGCTCGGCGAGGAAGCCGAGAATGGCCTCGGCATTGGCCTGCCCCTGGTCGACGCGGGTATCGCCCACGCCGCCCAGTTCGACGGTGGTCGCCAGGCACGCGAGCGGAATCGCCGCCTGCGGGAAGGCCTGCGCCAGGCGCAGCCAGGGCAGCGAACAGGATTCGTCGAAGGAACTGCCGCCGGAATCTTCGGCAAGCAGAGCGACGCCGGCTTTCAGACGCGCTGCCAGCGACTTCCAGCGCGGCCAGTGCTGCGGGATCGCGTAGACGTGGATGGCGGCGTCGAAGTCGCAGTGCAGGTCAAGCACCACTTCGGCGTCGCAGGCGTGGCGCAGCAGGATGCGCTGCATGCCCTGCAGCTCGGACGAGCCCGACGGCAGCGCGTCGAGGCCATCTCGCATGGCCTGGCGGATCAGCTCGACGTTGGCAGCTTCATCGGCGCCCAACTGGTCGCCGACACGTTCGGCAACCAGAGCGCTCAGCTCGACGAAATCGCGGTTGAAGTTCTTCCCGCTGCCAAACTCGAAACGGCCCAGATGGCTGGCCTGCAGGGTCTGGCCCAGGCCGATGGGGTTGGCCACCGGCACCAGCTCGACGATGCAGTTCAGTTGCCCGCGCGACTCGAGGTCGGCCAGGCGCTGCTTGAGCTCCCAGGCGGTGCGCATGCCCGGCAGCTCGTCGGCGTGCAGGCTGGACTGGATGTAGACCTTGCGCGGGCCCGTGCCGTAGCGGAAAACGCTCAGGCGGCGCTCGCTACCCAGGCTGCTCCACGGCAGCAGATGATCGATACGTTCCACGGTGTATTCCTCAGTGCTTGCGCGGCGCGAGATAGGCCAGCCAGCGGCGCTCGGCCAGCTTGAACAGGCGCACCAGGGTGAAGGTCATGATCAGGTAGAAGATGCCGGCGGTGATGAACGCCTCGAACGGCAGGTAGTACTGCGAGTACACGGTGCGCGCGGCGCCGGTGATGTCCACCAGGGTCACGATGGACGCAAGGCTCGTGGTCTGCAGCATCATGATCACTTCGTTGCTGTACTGCGGCAGCGCGCGGCGCAGGGCCGAGGGCAGCAGGATGCGGCGGTACAGCTTGAGCCGCGACATGCCCATGGCCTTGGCGGCTTCGATCTCGCCATGCGGAGTGGCGCGGATGCTGCCGGCGAGGATCTCGGCGGTGTAGGCGCTGGTATTGATGGCAAAGGCTGCGCAGGCGCAGAAGGTGGCGTTGGACAGCAGCGGCCACATCGCGCTCTCGCGTACCGCCTCGAACTGTGCCAGGCCGTAATAGATGAGGAACAGCTGCACCAGCATCGGGGTGCCGCGGATCACATAGGTGTAGAGCCAGGCCGGCAGGTTCACCGCCGGGTTCTTCGAGCAGCGCATCAGCGCCAGCGGCACTGCCGCCAGCAGGCCGAAGAACAGCGAGATCGCCAGCAGCTTGAGGGTCACCAGCAGACCGCTGAAGTAGAGCGGCAGGCTGTCCCAGATGACGGAGAAGTCGAAAATCATGATCAGGCTCCCGGTCTCAAAGCTCGGCGACTTTCACGCCGACCGAATAGCGGCGTTCGAGCATGCGCAGCAGCACCAGGGAAACGCTGGTGACCACCAGGTAAAGCGCCGCCACGGCGAGGAAATAGGTGAAGGGTTCGCGGGTGGCGTCCGAGGCCTGCTTGGCCTTGAACATCATGTCCTGCAGGCCGACCACGGAGATCAGCGCGGTGGCCTTGACCAGCACCAGCCAGTTGTTGGTGAAGCCGGGGATGGCCAGGCGGATCATCTGCGGCACCTGGATGCGGAAGAACACCTGAAGCGGGCTCATGCCGTAGGCGAAGCCGGCCTCGCCCTGCCCTTTCGGGATGGCCATGAAGGCGCCACGGAAAGTCTCTGACAGGTAAGCACCGAAGATGAAGCCCAGAGTGCCGACGCCGGAGGCGAAGGGGTTGAGGTCGATGTAGTCGTCATAGCCGACCATGGGCGCGATCCAGTTCACCGCAGCCTGGCCGCCGTAGAAGATCAGCAGGATCAGCACGAGGTCCGGTACGCCGCGGATCACGGTGGAATAGAGGTCGCCGCACCAGGCCAGCCACTTCACCGGCGACAGGCGGATGGCCGCGCCGAGCAGACCCAGCGCGATCGCCAGGGCCATCGACAGCAGGGACAGCTGAAGCGTCAGCCAGGCACCATCGACGATGGTGGCTCCGTAGCCATTGAGCATAATTTCGTACCTCGTGAAACCGGACGCCGCCCGCAACGACACGGACGCTCAGGGCGAGCGCGACTGCAGGCTCACCCCCAATAAAAAAGTGGCACAAACTTCAGGATCAGGCCTGGGTCTGTGCCACTTCTGGACGTGGATCAGTTCTCGCCGTAGACGTCGAACTTGAAGTACTTGTCCTGTACTTCCTTGTACTTGCCGTTGGCACGGATGCCGGCGATGGCCGCGTTGAATTTCTCGGTCAGGGCGGTATCGCCCTTGCGCACAGCGATGCCGGCGCCACCACCGAAGTACTTCGGATCGTTGTATTCCGGACCTACGAAGGCGTAGCCCTTGCCGGCATCGGTTTTCAGGAAGCCGTCGTCGAGGTTGACCGAGTCAGCCATGGTCGCGTCGATGCGGCCGGAGACCAGGTCCATGTTGGCTTCGTTCTGCGAGTTGTAACGCACGACTTCGATGCCGGCCGGGGCCAGGACGTCGGTGGCGTAGCGGTCATGGGTGGAGGCGCGCAGCACACCGACCTTCTTGCCCTTCAGGTCCGCCAGCGGATCGCTCAGGGTCACGCCTTCCTTCATCACGAAGCGCGCGGGGGTGTGGTAGTACTTGTTGGTGAAGTCCACGGACTTCTTGCGCTCGTCGGTGATGGTCATGGACGAGAGGATGGCGTCGATCTTGCGAACCTTCAGTGCCGGGATCAGGCCGTCGAACTCCTGCTCGACCCAGGTACATTTGACCTTCATCTCTTCGCACAGGGCGTTGCCGATATCCACGTCGAAACCGGCGAGCTTGCCGTCGGGAGTCTTGAAGGAGAAAGGCGGATAGCCGGCTTCGATGCCGATGCGGACCGGCTTGTCGTCAGCGTGGGCAACCAGGGAAAGCGCGGACAGGGCCAGCGCACCGAGAAGTGCAAACTTCTTCATCAGTAACTCCTTCGAGGGTAGGGCTTCGATTGGCAGGAGAAAGGGGTTGGCCCAGGCTGCCCGTGCAGAAGTGAAGGTTATTGTTCGTCTGCGCATTGCCGGCGCGATTCTTGTGAAAAGCGCGCCTACCGGGGTGAGCGGCATTCTAGCGACAGCCCCGGAGCGGTTATTTCTTCAATGCGACAAGTAATTATAGAAGCGCCGGAGACAGAGCCCCGGCGGCTTGACGGCGTGGATTTTACGTGATCTGAAAGCGAGTAGTAAAACCCAATTTACTTGCAGTAATTGGGCCACAAATACCAGACCTCAGTCCCTGCGCGGGGTGCGCGATATTGACTCATTCCGCGCGGACAGAAAAGACGCACCGAAGCTGTGCGAAATGTTTCCTGGCGCCTCATTTTGTCGCAGGGAAATGTTACCGGTGGGAGGGACGCACACTGTAGGAGCGAGCTTGCTCGCGAACCGCATCCGGTCAGTGCCGGGATTGATGGGTATCGCGGCGCTCCACGCCATCCTACGTTGATGCTCCAGGAGAGCTTCGGCGATTGTGGATTGTGGGCCGCCGGCACAAAAGCGCAGAAATGAAAAACGCCCCGGCAAGCGGGGCGTTTTTCATCGGGCGGCGGATCAGGCCGCGCGCATGGCCTGGTGCGTATCGATCAGGTGCTGCACCACACCCGGATCGGCCAGGGTGGAGATATCACCCAGGGTGTCGTACTCGGCCGTGGCGATCTTGCGCAGGATGCGGCGCATGATCTTGCCCGAGCGGGTCTTCGGCAGGCCCGGCGCCCACTGGATCACATCCGGCGTGGCGATCGGGCCGATTTCCTTGCGCACCCAGGCACGCAGTTCCTGGCGCAGTTGCTCGTTGCTTTCCTCGCCGGCATTCAGGGTGACGTAGACATAGATGCCCTGCCCCTTGATGTCGTGCGGTACGCCAACCACTGCGGCCTCGGCCACTTTCGGGTGGGCGACCAGGGCGCTCTCGATCTCGGCGGTACCCATGCGGTGGCCGGAGACGTTGAGCACGTCATCGACGCGGCCGGTGATCCAGTAGTAGCCGTCTTCGTCGCGGCGGGCGCCGTCACCGGTGAAGTACATGCCCTTGAAGGTCTTGAAGTAGGTGTCCACGTAGCGGTCGTGGTCGCCGTACAGGGTGCGCGCCTGGCCCGGCCAGGAATCCAGGATCACCAGGTTGCCCTCGGTGGCCCCTTCCAGGATGTTGCCCAGGTTGTCCACCAGCGCCGGCACCACGCCGAAGAACGGCTTGGCAGCGGAGCCCGGCTTCAGGCCGTGGGCGCCCGGCAGTGGGGTCATCAGGCAGGCGCCGGTTTCGGTTTGCCACCAGGTGTCGACGATCGGGCAGCGCGACTGGCCGACGGTCTCGTAGTACCACTGCCAGGCTTCCGGATTGATCGGCTCGCCCACCGAACCCAGCAGGCGCAGGCTGGAGCCGTCGGCGCCTGCGACCGCTGCCTTGCCCTCGGCCATCATGGCGCGGATGGCGGTCGGGGCGGTGTAGAGGATGTTGACCTTGTGCTTGTCGACGATCTTCGCGACGCGGGAGATGTCCGGGTAGTTCGGCACGCCCTCGAACAGCACGGTGGTCGCGCCGTTGGCCAACGGGCCGTAGACGACGTAGGTGTGACCGGTGACCCAGCCGATGTCGGCGGTGCACCAGAAGACTTCACCCGGACGGTAGTCGAACACCCGCTCATGGGTCAGCGAGGCGTACACCAGGTAGCCGCCGGTGGTGTGCAGCACGCCCTTGGGTTTGCCGGTGGAGCCGGAGGTGTAGAGGATGAACAGCGGGTCCTCGGCGCCCATTTCCTTCGGTGCGCAGGTGGAGCCGGCGACCTTCATCAGGTCCTCGAACCACACGTCGCGGTGCTGGTTCCACTTGATGTCCGAACCCGTGCGCTTGCAGACGATGATCTTCTGCACACTGTTGGTTTCCGGGTTGGTCAGGGCGTCGTCGACGTTGGCCTTGAGCGGGGTCTTCTTGCCGCCACGCAGACCTTCGTCGGCGGTGATCACCACCTTGGAACGGCAGTCGATGATGCGGCCGGCCAGGGCTTCGGGGGAGAAGCCGCCGAACACAACGGAATGGATCGCACCGATGCGGGCGCAGGCCAGCATGGCGACCACGGCTTCCGGGATCATCGGCATGTAGATGGTCACCACGTCGCCACGGTGCACGTCCTGGCCGCGCAGGGCGTTAGCGAACTTGCAGACCTGCTCGTGCAGCTCGCGGTAGGTGATTTCACGGTGCTCGGAAGGATCGTCGCCTTCCCAGATGATGGCGAGCTGGTCGCCGCGCTCGGCCAGGTGGCGGTCGAGGCAGTTGTAGGAGAGGTTCAGGGTGCCATCGGCGAACCACTTGATGTCCACGTGGTGATCGTCGAAGGAGGTCTGCTTGACCTTGGTGAACGGCTTGATCCAGTCGATGCGCTGGGCCTGTTCGCGCCAGAAGCCGTCGGGGTTGACCACCGACTGCTGGTACAGCTTCTTGTAGGTGGCCTCGTCGGTCAGAGTGGTCGCGGCCACTTCGGGACGCACGGGGTACACGGATGCCGCTGTCATGGCGTTCTACCTCGGTGAAGAGTGTTGTTTTTGTTGCCCTAAGTTGTAACGGCGACACCCTCTCCCGAACCATACGACCATGGTCTTACCAATCCTTAGTCTTAGTGATGAGCCCCATAAGCCGTTGTTTTGGCAACGGACTCATGGAGCCGCGACAACCTGTCACATGCCAAGGGCGTGGGGCAGCGCCAGCGAGATGTAGGGCACGTAGGTCACCAGGATCAGGAACAGCAGCAGGATCATCAGCCACGGCAGCGCCGCGCGGATGGTCGAGCCCAGCGGCAGGCCGGTGACCGCCGAGGTGACGAACAGGTTGAGCCCCACCGGCGGGTGCACCAGACCGATCTCCATGTTCACCACCATGACGATGCCGAGGTGGATCGGGTCGATCCCCAGGCGCATGGCGATGGGGAAGAAGATCGGCGCCAGGATCAGCACGATGGCCGAGGGCTCCATGAAGCTGCCGGCCACCAGCAGCACCACGTTGACCATCAGCAGGAAGCCGATCGGCGTCAGCCCCTCCTGCATCACCCACTCGGTGATCTGCTGGGGAATCTGCTCGGTGGTCAGCACGTGGGCGAAGAGCATGGCGTTGGCGATGATGAACATCAGCATGATGCTCAGCCGCCCGGAGTCCACCAGCACCTTGGGGCAGTCGCGCAGGCGCATGTCCTTGTAGACGAACAGCGCGACGAAGGCCGAGTAGACGGCCGCCACCGCCGCCGCCTCGGTAGGCGTGAACAGCCCGGAGTAGATGCCGCCGAGGATGATCACCAGCAGCAACAGGCCCCAGATCGCCCGGCGTGCGGCGGCCAGCCATTCGCGCAGGCTGGCGCGCGGTTGCGCCGGCAGCTTCTTCACCCGCGCGACGATGTAGATCACCACCATCAGGATCACGCCCAGCAGCAGGCCCGGCACCACGCCGGCGACGAACAGCTTGCCCACCGAGGTCTCGGTGGCAGCCGAGTACACCACCATGACGATCGACGGCGGGATCAGGATGCCCAGGGTGCCGGCGTTGCAGATGATTCCGGCGCCGAACTCGCGCGGGTAGCCCGAACGCACCATGCCGGCCACGGCAATCGAGCCCACCGCCGCCACGGTCGCCGGCGAGGAACCCGACAGCGCGGCGAACAGCATGCAGGCCAGCACCGCCGCGATCGCCAGGCCGCCACGGATATGGCCGACGCAGGCATTGGCGAAGTCGATCAGCCGGCGGGCCACGCCGCCGGTGGTCATGAAGGCGCCGGAAAGCAGGAAGAACGGGATCGCCAGCAGCGTGTAGGCCTCGGAGGTCTCGAACAGCTTGATCGCCAGCGAACGTACCGAGTCAGGGCTGAACAGCAGGATCGTCAACGCACCGGACAGGCCCAGGGAAATGGCGATGGGCACGCCGATGAACATGAAGACGAAGAGCAGGAGGAACAGGATCATCACGGTCATGGACGGCTCTCCGCGGCTTCTTCACCGGCCAGCTTCGAGGCTTCCGCGGCCTCGTCGGCGAGGCCCAGGCCGAGCTGGCGGCCGCGCAACAGGTTGACGAGGATTTCCAGGTAGCGCAGGACCACCAGGCCGAAGCCGATGGGCACGATCACCGCGATGTAGGCCTGGAGGATGCCGAAATGGTCGAGGTCTTCCGCACCGATGCCGGCGATGAACAAGGTCTTCACCCAGTCGAAACTGGCGACCATGAACAGCCCGGCGTAGCCCAGGCAGCAGAGGCAGGCGAGCACGCCGATGCAGCGCTGTACCGGGCGCGGCGCCAGCCGCACCAGCGCGTCCACGCCCAGGTGGCCGGCGGTGCGCACGCCATAGGCGATGCCGAGGAAGATCAGCCAGCCGAACAGCGCCTTGGTCAGCGCGTTGCTCCAGGACATGTCCTGGGCGACGCCGAGGATCGCATCGCCGATGGCGTAGAGCGGCCCCTGTAACGGTGGCAGGCGGTCGCCCAGGTCATAGAACAGGGTGAAGACGTTGGTCATCACCACGTAGACGAAGGTCACCAGCGTCATGGCCGCCAGCAGGAAGGCGATGGCGCCTTCCTCGAAGTGGTTCCAGACGCGCACGAGTCGGTTCATCGAAAGTTCTCCACAACGGAACATCCGCACACAGCCCCGCCAGCCGGCGGGGCCGGGTGGATCAATGGGGACGGTTGGAGGCTTCGGCGGCCTGGAGGAAATCGGCGCCGACGTTGTCGCGGAATTTCTGCCACACCGGCTGCATCGCCTCGCGCCAGTCGGCGCGCTGCTGCGCGGTGAGCGGGTGGATCTCGCTGGTGCCGCTGGCGAGGATGCGCTGGCGGGCGTCGCGGTTCAGCCGCTCGGCTTCCTGGTTCACCTTCACGGTGACCTCGGCCATGATCCTTTCCAGCTCGGTGCGCAGGTCCGGCGGCAGGCCGTTCCAGAACTTCGCATTGGTGATCACCATGTAGTCCACCAGGCCGTGGTTGGACTCGGTGAAGTACTTCTGCACCTCGTTGACCTTCTGGCTCTCGTAGTTCGACCAGGTGTTCTCGGTGCCATTCACCACGCCGGTCTGCAGGCCCTGGTAGACCTCGGCGAAGGACATCTTGCGGGAGATCGCACGCAGCTCGCGGAACTGTTCGTTGAGCACGTCGGAGGCCTGCACGCGGAACTTCAGTCCGCGCGCATCGCCCGGCTCGAGCAGCAGGCGGTTGGCGGACAGCTGCTTCATCCCGTTGTGCCAGTAGGCGAGGCCGAGGATGCCCTTGCCCTGCATGCTGGTCAGCAGGCTCTGGCCCTGCGGGCTGCGCTGGAAGTTGTCGACGGCGTCGATATCGTCGAAGAGGAACGGCAGGTCGAAGATCTGCACCTTGCGGGTGTACTGCTCGAACTTGGCCAGGGACGGCGCGAGCATCTGCACGTCCCCCAGCAGCAGCGCTTCCATTTCCTTGCCGTCGCCGTACAGCGAGGAGTTCGGGTAGACCTCCACGCGCACCCGGCCGGGCAGGCGCTCTTCGGCCAGGCGCTTGAACATCAGCGCGCCCTGCCCCTTGGGCGTGTTCTCCGCAACCACGTGAGCGAACTTGATCACTATCGGTTCGCTGGAAGGCCGGGGTTCATCGGCAGCCTGAATGGCAGAAGCGCAGGCCAACGCCAGGACGGCGAGCAACGCCCGCCCCATGGTTGTAAACATCGCGTCACCCTCAATTTGTTCTTGTGCTTGCGAGGTGAGCCTGGCGACAGGCTCGCAACGAGACTGACGCAAATAGTCGCGTTCGGAGAATTCGTCTTTTCCCAAAGCGGCGTTCGACACAGCGGAACGCAAGGTACGAAAAAACACGCCCGGCAGATGCCGGGCGCGGTGAGGTTCATAGGCTCAAGACAGAAGAATGGCGCGTCAGCCGGGCACTTGGGTGCGATGCTCGAGCATCATCCGTTCGTGCTCCTCAAGCATGCCGGGCACACAATCACGGAGGAACTCCACCCAGGTGCGGATCTTCGCGTCGAGGTACTGGCGCGACGGGTACAGCGCATAGACGTTGAGGTGGAACAGGCTGTAATCGGGCAGCACGCGCACCAGGCTGCCGTCCTTCAGGCCCTGCACAGCGGAGTACACCGGCAGCGCGCCGATACCCATGCCGGCACGTACCGCCTCGGTCATGGCGTCAGCGGTGTTGACCTGGAAATGCGTCTGGTTGATGCCGACCATTTCCTGGCCGTCGGGGCCGTCGAACAGCCACTTGTCCAGCGACATCACCGAGTTCACCAGGCGCAGGCAACGGTGATCGGTCAGCTCGCCGAGTTGCTTGGGCAGGCCATGGCGCGCCACATAGTCGGGCGACGCGCAGAGCACGCTGTAGGTCTTGCCGATGCGCTTGGAGACGAAGCCCGAATCAGGCAACTCCTGGGCGATGACCACGGAGATGTCGTAGCCCTCGTCGAGGATGTCGGTGATGCGGTTGGCCAGGGTCAGGTCGAAGGTGACCTCCGGGTAGATCTCGCAGTACTGCGAGATCGCGCGGATCAGGTAGTGCTGACCGATGCCGGTCATGGCGTGCACCTTCACCTTGCCGTGCGGCCGGGCGTGGGCATCGCCGGCCTCGGCCTCGGCTTCCTCGATGTAGCCGAGGATCTGTTGGCAGCGCTGCAGGTAGCGCTGGCCGGCTTCGGTGAGGGCGATGCGGCGGGTGGTTCGGTGCAGCAGGCGGGTGCGCAGGTGTGCTTCGAGCTTGGCAACCGTCCGCGAGACGTAGGCGGTGGTGAGGTCCATGCGCTGGGCAGCGGCGGTGAAGCTGCCGGTCTCGGCGACACAGACAAAGGCACGCATGTTGTGCAGCAGGTCCATCATTTCTCCAAAAGAGCCTGTCCACGCCACGGCGGGCGGCCTCTGCAACGGCGCTCGGGCGAGCAACGCCTTGTTACAGACTCATGACAGGCGGCGAATTGTCGCACACCTGTCGCGACGGGATTATTGTCCTTTCAGGCAACAATAATTCATCCAACCGTCAGCTTATCCTGCCCCCCGGCGCACTTCTAGAATCGCCCTCCCCAACGCGGCCCGCCGCGACACCCCAGGATTCGCACCCGTGCTCCGCCTTTCGTGCAACGTGCTGCCACCCCTTCGCTCGGCCTCAGAACTACAGGGTTGTCCAAACCCGTCCGCCGCCTGCCAAGAAAAGCCCGACCACCGCCTGCCGAGATAACCCCGATGAGCAGTCTGTCCGTGCGCCTGCCCAAGGCCGCCGCGGTGCGCTTCGCCCTGTCCGACTGGGCGCACACCGACGGCGTTACCTGGATGTTCATCCTCAAGACGCTGATCACCGCCTTCACCGCGCTATGGCTGGCCTACCGCCTGGAGCTGCCGCAGCCCAACACCGTGCTGGTGAGCGCCTTCATCGTGCTGCAGCCGCAGAGCGGCCAGGTGCTGGCGAAGAGTTTCTACCGCATCCTCGGTACGCTGGCCGGGCTCACGGTGATGGTTACCTTCATTGCCCTGTTCGCCCAGGAGCGCGTGCTGTTCCTGCTCTGCGTGGCGATCTGGGTCGGCCTGTGCACTGCGGGCGCGGCGC
This sequence comes from Pseudomonas sp. PDM22, assembly GCF_014851965.1. NCBI lineage: Bacteria > Pseudomonadati > Pseudomonadota > Gammaproteobacteria > Pseudomonadales > Pseudomonadaceae > Pseudomonas > Pseudomonas sp. PDM22. Next base: position 884,573 of record NZ_JACVAR010000002.1, on the reverse strand, counting down.
GTTACCGCGACTTCCGCGCCTATGCCTGCCTGCTTGCCGGCTACACCGCGGTGATGATCGGCATCCCCGCCACCCTGCACCCCGAGGGTGCCTTCATGCAGGCGCTGTGGCGGGTGATCGAGATCACCCTGGGGATTCTCTGCACCGGCGTGATCAGCGCCGTGGTCCTGCCGCAGACCAGCACCGCCGCCCTGCGCAACGCGCTGAACACCCGCTTCGGCGACTTCGCCGGCCTCGCCAGCGCGGGCCTCAACGGCACGCTGGAGCGCGAGCGCTTCGAGCAGGCCAGTGCGCGCATCGCCGCCGAAGTGGTGGGTCTGGAAAGCCTGCGCAACGTCACTGCCTTCGAAGACCCGCACATGCGTCTGCGCAGCGGCCGCCTGGCGCGGCTGAACAGCGAGTTCATGCAACTGACCACACGCTTCCACGCGCTGCAGCGGCTGCTCGACCGCCTGCGCGAACGCCAGGCCAGCAACGTGCTGGAAGTGCTGATGCCGTGCCTGATCGATGTCAGCGAGCTGCTCGCCAGCTGGCACGGCCGGCCGCTCAGCGAAGCGGATGCCGAGCGCCTGAGCGTGCAACTCGAACTCTGCAAGCATCACCTCATGCCCCGCATCCGCGAAGCCCGCGCCAACCTCGGCCACACCTGCCCGCGGGAAGCCGACCAGCTGGATTTCGAGACGGCTGCCGAACTGCTCTACCGCTTCGCCGACGATATGCACAACTACGCCCAGACCCACGCCTCGCTCGCCGCGCACAAGCACGAACGTGAGCAGTGGAAGGAGCGCTTCACACCCAAGGCCAACGCCCTCGCCGCCGCCGTCGCAGGGTTCCGTTGTGCGCTGCTGGTGATAGTCGGCGGGGTGTTCTGGATCGAGACCTCCTGGCTGAGCGGAGCCACCTTCGCGCTGACCTCGGTGCTGATCGCCGCGCTCTCCTCCGCCTCGCCGAATCCCAAGCGGCTATCGCTGCAACTGACCCTTGGCACGCTGCTCGGCGCCACGCTCGGCTTCATCCTGACCTTCCGCGTGCTGCCGCACATCGACGGCTTCCCGCTGCTGTGCTTCGTACTCTCGCCGGTATTCGCCCTGGGCGCCTTCCTGATCACCCGGCCCAAGTGGAGCGGCTACGGCGTGGGCCTGCTGGTGTGGTTCTGCATCGCCTCGCTGCCGGCCAACGTGGCGCGTTACGACGCCTACACCTTCATCAATGAATACCTGGCGATGCTGCTGTCCATGGGCATGGCCGTGGTCGCGGCCATCGTCATCCTGCCGCCGAACCGGCCGTGGCTGTGGGAGCGCCTGGAAGCCGAGCTGCGCCTGCGCGTGGTGCAGGTGATCAGCGAGCCGCTGAAGGGGCTGTCGTCGAATTTCGAAAGCGGTACCCGCGACCTGCTGAACCAGGCTTACGGGTTATCCACAGGCCGCCCGGACGTGCAGCGCCGGCTGCTGCGCTGGACCTTCCAGGTGCAGGAGATCGGCCTGTCGATCATCGAGCTGCGCCGCGAGCAGGCGGCCCTGCCGAAGGAGCCCTGGTACGCCGAGCGCATGCCCTGGCGCCGGGCGATCCGCGCGCTGGGCCGGGCGCTGATCCGGCTGTTCATCCAGCCCAGCGAGAGCAACCGCCAGCGCGCCCTGGCGGCAGTGGAACACGCCATCCATGCCACGCGCACCACGGATGATCGCCGCCCGCCGCACTTCGACTCATCGCCCCTGCGCCGGGTGTGCAGCTACCTGCACTTCATCCGCACTTCGCTGCTCGACCCGCAGTCGCCGCTGCGCGATTGAGGGCGCCCATGTTCGCGAGCAAGCTCGCTCCTACGAAGACCCCAAGCTGCATGCGGGACCTGCAGGAGCGAGCTTGCTCGCGAACTACACGGCACGCTGCGGCACTCCCCTGCAGGAGCGCGCCATGCGCGCGATCGCGGGCATGGCCCGCTCCTACAACAGCGTCATGTCTCGCTATCCCGCTCCCACGCATCCTGCAACCCCGCCGCGAATCCGCCAGACCTGCGACAGCCCGCCGCAAGACCACCCCCGAAACCCGCGTCACGCCTGGATTGTTGCCTCTGAGTACGAAGTCTTGTTGGCGCCTGGATATATGACTCAGGTCAGGCAAATCCTATTATTTCCGTGCTGTTACAGCGCGCGCCGCAACACCACCCAAGACCCATCATCATTCCCCAACGCTTCCCGATGCAGCCATGAGCTGAACGTCACGGACCCGTCACGTCCGGACTCCGGGAACAAGGCAGGTAAATTCATGAAAGCTGTAGTCATCCTGGCCATGCTGGGCTTCTCTTCGCTCGCCCTCGCCGAGCAGGTGAACGCCGCCGACCAGGCGCCAAGCGCGGCCGTGGAGCAGTACACCTACGACATGAAACTGGACGTCGCCCACGTCATCTCGACCACCGACGTATCCAACGAATGCGGCATCGTGCCGGCACGCATGACCTACGACGACTCCAACGGTCAGCGCCACACCGTCGAATACCAGGTGTGGGGCAACGGCTGCTCCGGCGGCTAAGCGATTTGCGCACTCCCGCCGCGGCCCACGCAGCCCCGGCGGGAATGCCAACCCCTCTTTACGGCTGCAGGACCGCCTTCGCGATGTTGCGACTGTGCGCTCCGAAGTGCCGGATCAACTGCAGAATCTGCTCATCCAACGCCTCATCGTGGCGGAACGGTTCCGGTGAGTTCCCCGCGCTGAAATCCCCCGCCGGCGCCTTCTCGTTTTCCAGCCAATGGCCGATCGCCGCATCGAACGCCGCCGCATGGGCATGGGACTCGCTCGCCACGACCTCGCGCAGGTACTGGGTCGAATACGGCGGATAAGTGCCATCCGTGCTGACATCCGCATAGGCCGCCAACAACGGCGACTGCCCACCCAGGCGCAGCGTCTCGCGCAGCCAGTCCACCTGATAACGCTCCACCCCCGTATGCCGGTCCGCCACGCGCTGGATCGCCGCCTGCTTGTCGGCATCGAAACCGGCGATGGACTTGCCCGCCGTCCACAGCATGCTGGTGGTGGTCTCGCCCGGCAGCGGCGTCGAGTGGTAGGGCTGGGTCATGTCCTGGATGTAGTGCATCGCCCAGCCGAGGAAACGGTAGCCCCAGTACGGATGGCCCTTGTCGAAGGCGAAGCGCGCCAGGCCGTAGAACTGGTAGGCACGCCACTCCGGCCAGTTGCGCTCCAGGTACGGTGCACCGGCGTAGATGACCGCGTCCTCGTGGTAGAAGCCCATGTGGAACGGCGCCTGGGAGCTGAACTCGTAACGCGGGTCGCCGAACGGCTGGGTGCCGAAACCGTAACGCTGGCCGGCCTCGCCAGGGTTGTCGCTGAACAGGTTGATGTCGTGGCCGAAGTCCGGCTCATCGGCGGCGCTGGCCAGCACGTCCAGCGCAGGAATCTTCTCCCCCGCCTGCAACTGCACGAAGCGCCATTGGTTCCAGCCCGACAGGTTGCGGAACACCAGCACGTCCGCCGGCTGCAGGGCCGCATGCTTCTGCAACAAATCGCTCGGCGGCTCGCCCCCCGGCGGTGGCTGCACGGCGGTGGCCAGCTTGATCTCGGGGTTCAGGCGCAGCGCCATGAGGAAGGCCTTGCGCAGGTCGTCGCGACTGTCCTCGGTCAGGCGCAGATCGTCCGGGCGCGGCGGGTACTGGCGGAAGCGCTCGCGGGCATAGGCCTCCTGCTCGTCCAGCAGTTGCACCAGGCCGGCGCGCTGCTGGCTGACGAAGCTCTCCAGCGGCTCGACCTCGACATCCGGCGCCTGGGCGAGCGCCGGCAATTGTTGCAGGGCGATGTAGCTGCCCAGGGTGTGATTGGACCAGGCCCAGAGGCTTTGCGGCAGGGCCAGCAGGCCCGCCAGCAGGCAGGTGGGCAGACAGATGGAAAGTCGCTTCATCGGCTCTTCGCTCTTATTTGCCAGTGCAGTTATTTGCCAGTGCAATGCGGAAAATTCCGACGCAGCCTAACAATCCAGAGCCACTCCGGCACTGTCGAAGCTTGCCAGCGCGTGTCACCGATAACGCCATCGCTGACCATCATCAATGGCACGAACCGTCCCAGCCACTACACTTGCCCGGCATGGAAAGGCACCGGTTGCGCGCGCGTGCCGGCCACTCGAAATAAGGGCGTCCCCATGCTGCAGTCCGTTTCACCCAAGCAAGACCTTCCCCTCAAGCCCGATCCAGCCGAACCCCGCAGCGGCGTCCTCGCCCCCTTCAGCATCGCCGCGTTCCGCATCATCTGGATCTGCAACCTGTTCGCCAACCTGGGCACCTGGGCGCAATCGGTTGCCGCCGCCTGGGTGGTCACGGAGGCCCATGCCAGCCCGCTGATGGTGGCGATGATCCAGGTCGCCTCGGCGCTGCCGCTGGTGCTGCTGTCGATCATGTCCGGCGTGCTGGCCGACAACCACGACCGCCGCAAGATCATGCTGGTCGGCCTGACGGTGGAACTCTCCGGCGCCGCGCTGGTGACGGTGCTGGCGTTCATGGGCTACCTCGACCCGCTGATGCTGATCGTGTCGATCCTCTGGCTGTCACTGGGCAGCTCGATCACCATTCCGGCCTGGCAGGCGGCGGTGAACGAGCAGGTGCCGCCGCGCATGCTCGGCGATGCGGTGTTGCTCAACAGCGTCAACTACAACGTCGCCCGCGCCGTCGGCCCGGCCATCGGGGGCCTGCTGCTGTCGGCCACCGGGGCCTCCTGGGTATTCCTGTTCAACTGCCTGTGCTACGCCGCGCTGATCTGGGCGATCTGGCAATGGCGCCGCGACGTGCCCAAGCGCACCCTGCCGCCCGAGCACATCTTCGAAGGCGTGATCGCTGCGCTGCGCTTCACCCAGTACTCCAGCGTCACCCGCCTGGTGATGCTGCGTTCGGCGGTGTTCGGTCTCTCCGCCAGCGCCGTCTGGGCATTGCTGCCGCTGCTGGCGCACCGCAACCCGGACGGCAGCGCCTCGGTGTACGGCTACATGCTCGGCGCCCTTGGCCTGGGCGCCATCGTCGCCAGCACCATGGTGAGCAAGGCGCGGCAGTGGCTGGGCAGCAGCCGGTTGATCAGCTTCGCCGCCGCCACGCTCGCCGTGGTCATGCTCATTCTCGGCTGGGTCGACAACCTCTGGGTGATCTTCCCCGCGCTGGTGCTGGGCGGCGCCTGCTGGATCGCGGCAGTGGCCACGTACAACTCCGCCGTGCAGATCCTCGTGCCCGACTGGGTCAAGGCCCGCGCCCTGGCGCTGTACCAGACCGCGATCTACGGCGGCCTGGCGGCAGGCTCCTTCCTCTGGGGGCACTTCGCCGAGACCATGGGCGTGCAGGGCGCGCTGATCGCCGCCGGCTGCCTGCTGCTGGTTTCGGTGGCGCTGCTCTACAACTCCCGGCTGCCGGAGCTCGATTCGACCAGCATTGCCCGCGCACCGGGCGGCGTGCCAGGACAGCCGACTTTCGTGTTCAACCCCGAGCGCGGCTCGGTGCTGGTCTCCATCGAGTATCGGATTCCCGCCGAGCGCACCCGTGACTTCGTCCGCTCCGCCAAACCCCTGCGTCGCCTGCGCCTGCGCAACGGCGCGGAGCGCTGGGCGCTGTACCGGGACGTCAGCAACCCCGAGGTCTGGCAGGAGCTGTTTCTGGTGGACAACTGGATCGGCCACCTGCGCATGCTCGATCGCCTGACCCTGGAGGACAAGACCATCATCGACAATGTCACCAGCCTGCACGTGGGCGACGCGCCGCCGGTGATCCGGCACGGGGTGAGCTACGAGTCGGGCAGCTATGAGCCGCCGCCGGAGACGCTGGGCTAGCGGCGCACAAACAAAAACGCCTCCCGGTCAGGGGAGGCGTTTGGGGTGACGCGAAAGACTTATTCCGCAGCCGGCTTCTTGCGCTTGAGCGGCGCCAGGCCGTCCTGGCTCACGACCTTCGACGGGCCAGCCTTGCGCTTGGCAGCGGGCTTCTTCTTCGCCGCCGCCTTGCCACCGGCCTTCTTCGCATCGTCCTTTTTCTTCTTGGTGCCAGCGGCCTTGCCGGAAGCCTTGACCTTCTTCGGCCCCTTGTAGGTGGCCTTCAGCTCATTGATGACACGCAGTTCGAAGCGCAGCTTGAGGTAGCGCTCGATGCTCGACATCAGGTTCCAGTCGCCATGGCCCACCAGCGAGATCGCCGCACCCGCGGCGCCTGCACGCCCGGTACGGCCGATGCGGTGCACGTACTCATCGCCGCGACGCGGGATGTCGAAGTTGATCACCAGATCCAGGCCGTCGACGTCCAGGCCGCGTGCGGCCACATCAGTGGCGACGAGGATCTTCACCGCACCCTGCTTCAGTCGCTCGATGGCCAGCTTGCGATCCTTCTGGTCCTTCTCGCCGTGCAGCACGAAGACCTTGTGGCCAGCGGCGATCAGGCGGCCGGTCAGACGGTCGGCGGCAACGCGGGTGTTGGTGAAGACGATGGCCTTCTCGTAGGTCTCGTTGGTCAGCAACCACTGCAGCAGTTGCTCCTTGTGGCCAACGTGGTCGGTCAGGATCACCTGCTGGCTGACGTCCTCGTTCAGCTCGCTGACGCGGTTGAGCTGCAGAACCTCAGGCTCGCGCAGGACCTTCTCGACCATCTCGTGCAGGCCGCTGCCGCTGGTGGCGGAGAACAGCAGGGTCTGGCGCTCGGTCGGGCACTGTGCGGCGAGCTTGAGCACGTCCTCGGAGAAGCCCATGTCGAGCATGCGGTCGGCTTCGTCGAGGATCAGCACTTCAACGTCGCCCAGCGGCAGGTTGCCGGCGTTGAACTGCTCGTTCAGGCGACCCGGGGTGCCGATGATGATCTCCGGGTTCTTGCGCAGACGCGCACCCTGCACCTTGAAGTCCTCGCCGCCGGTGATCAGGCAGGCCTTGATGTAGGTGAACTGGGCGAAGCGCTCGACTTCCTTGAGGGTCTGCTGGGCCAGCTCGCGGGTCGGCAGCAGGATCAGCGCGCGGGCGCCGCTCTTGGGCTTCTCCTCGGCGAGCAGGCGATGCAGCAGCGGCAGCAGGAAGGCGGCGGTCTTGCCGCTGCCGGTCTGCGCCGTCACCCGCAGGTCGCGTCCCTCCAGGGCCTTCGGAATGGCCGCGGCCTGGACCGGGGTCGGCTCGGTGAAGGACAACGAATCGAGCGCCTTGAGCAGGCGTTCGTGGAGGGCGAATTGGGAGAACAAGGCAGACCTCGATATCACGTAAAGACCAAATAGCTGCATAGCTTAATGTTTGCCGAGCCGGCGCGCTGGAATTATTGCCGATGGCCCCTGTGCGCGACCCGCCGCGTCAATAACCCGACAAACGTACCGGCGCCCCGCCTAAGGCGATGCCATGCTCTGATGGGCCTGACAAAAAGGAGAATACAGGTGCCATCGACTCTCATTTATTACGTGGCGGCCAGCCTCGACGGCTACATCGCCCGCCCCGACGGCAGCGTGGACTGGCTCGAAGGCTACGGCAGCGAAGCCGACGACCACGGCTACAACGCCTTCTATGCCGGCATCGACGGGCTGCTCATGGGTCGCGCCACCTACCTTTTCTGCCTGAAGCAGGACCAATGGCCCTACCCGGACAAGCCCGCGCTGGTCATGACCCGCTCCAACCATCTGCCCAAGGCCGCGCCGCAGGTGGAACTGGAGCACTACACACCAGTGGACGCGCTCGCCTCACTGGAACAGCGCGGCTGCGAGCACATCTGGCTGGTGGGTGGCGGCAGCCTGGCGGGCAATTTCCTCGCCGCAGGCTTGCTCGACGAAGTGATCGTCAGCATCATTCCGCACCTGCTCGGCGCTGGCATTCCCCTGTTCAGCATCGGCCTCGAGCAACGCCTGCAGCTGCTGGAGCAGCGCAGCTTCCCCAGCGGCATCGTGCAGATGCGCTATCAGGTTCTGAAGGAAACGCCCTCGCCATGACCATTCATATCGCCGCCGCCTGCCTGCTGGATGAAGCCGGACGCCTGCTGCTGGTACGCAAGCGTGGCACCCAGGCCTTCATGCTGCCTGGCGGCAAGCACGAGCCCGGCGAGACTTCAGTCCAGGCGCTGCTGCGCGAACTGGGCGAAGAGCTCGACCTGCACCTGGCGGCCTCCGCACTGACGCCGCTCGGCCACTTCCAGGCCAATGCCGCCAACGAGCCGGACATGCGCGTGGACGCGCAGGTCTACCTCGCCGCCCTGCCCCACCCCGTCCAGCCCGCCGCCGAGCTGGAAGAGCTCGCCTGGCTGGACCCAGCTGGCGACTACCCGCACAACCTCGCCCCGCTGCTGCGCGAGCAGGTGCTTCCCGCTCTGCTTGCCCATCTGGGCTGATTCGTTCAGCTCAAATACCTGCATTTCGTCGGGTTTTTCCTTAAGAAGCCTTAAGCGACTGGCTTCTGGCTAGTACCCCGCCAGTTTTCTGCCGCCAGGCGGAAAGCCCCGTTTTATAGGGCTTCCGGCTATAAGGTCAGGCCATGACTGATGCGTCGGAGCACATGTCACGCAGCGCCCTGCAAGTCACAAGGGAAAAGTCAGAATCGACAGACGGTACGAACTGTCATGAAAAGTCGTTCAGAATGCGTGGAATTTTTGAGCGGACCAAAGGAAACCACGCCGACAACAATGGCGATCCAGCGGAGTCTGGGCGATATCAACCAGCAAGAAGACATGCCGAATGCGAAGTACCCTTTTGACATGCCTTTCCATAGGCTTGGCGACCTTTTTGGCCGCTACCGAGGCTACCGCCTCCTACAAGATCACGCGCACCTATCAACCCGCCCCGGTTGATCTCCGTGTCCCGGTCCAGGGCAGCGCCCTGCTGACCTTCAACGCCAAGCCGGTCAAACAGACCAAGAGCGAGGCGCACCAGGTTACCCAGCGTGCCTACAGCATGATCGGTACGCCTTACCGCTGGGGCGGCACGTCGCCCAAGCGCGGCTTCGATTGCAGCGGCCTGGTGAACTACGTGTTCCAGAACGTCGACGAAGTCGACCTGCCGCGTACCGCGCAGCAGATGTTCAGCATGCGCGGCAACTCCAAAGTGGCGCGTGATGATCTGCAGCCCGGCGACCTGGTGTTCTTCCGCATCCACAACCGCCGCAATGTCGACCATGTCGGCATCTACGTCGGCGACAACCAGTTCGTCCACGCGCCGCGTCGCGGCCAGAAGGTCCGCGTTTCCGACCTCGGTGGCGACTACTGGAAGAAGCACTACACCGCTGCCCGCCGCATCCTGCCGGAAACCCTGGCCAAGGCTGACGTCGGCGGTCGCTTCGACTGACGCCGAGCGCTCTCCCCTTGCGGTAGAGCGCTCGCTCCTCCTCTCTCTCCCTGCGCTTACAGGCCGCGACGCGCCTGTCGGCGCAGCAGTCGCGCGCTATCCCAACCGGTCAGCAGCACGGCGATCCAGATCGGCCCGTAGGTCCAGATCTGCGCCGGGTTGAACGCCTCGCCCAGGAACAGCACGGCAATGGCAAACAGCAGCACCGGCTCGACGTAGCTCAGAATCCCGAACAGCCCCATGGGCAGCAGCCGGCTGGCGGCCATCATCGCGCCGAACGCCAGCGCGCTGATCAGTCCCAGCAGCGGCAACAGCGCCCACAGGCGCGGCACCTCCTCCAGCACCTTGCCGCTATCGGTTATCCACAGGGCCGCCAGGGCGAACGGCAGCAGCACGATCATCTCGAAGACGAAGCCCGACAGCGAATCCACCGCCATCTTGCGGCGCAGCATGAAGTACGGCGGATAGCCCAGCGCAGTGATCAGGGTGAACCAGGAGAATGCGCGGGTCAGCCAGAGTTCGTGCAGCACGCCCGCCAGCGCGAAGGCAACGGCGATGGCCTGCAGCGTGGTCAGGCGCTCGCCGTAGAACACCCGACCGCACAGCACCATGGTCAGCGGCAGCAGGAAATAGCCCAGCGACAGCTCCAGCGTACGCCCGACCATGGGCGCCCAGATGAACACGCCCCACTGGATCAGCATCATCGCCGCCGTCAGCGGGAAGCACGCCAGCAGCCACGGCTCGCGCAGCAGGCGCCGGCCCGCGTCGCGCAGCACGCCACCCTGACGGGTGAACAGCACCAGGAGCAGGACCATGGGAATCGACCAGACGACCCGGTGTGCGATCACCTGGATGCTGGTCAGCGGCTCCAGCGAGTGGATGTAACCCGGCAGGGTCACGAACAGCACGGAAGACGCCAGGGACAGCGCTACGCCACGTCCGGATATGTTCATGCGAAGCGCTCCTTCTGACGACGCAGACCGAAACGGTTGACGCCCAGCGACGCGACGATCACCACACCACCCAGCGCCAGGCGCGGCAGGTCGGCGGCTTCGTTCCAGATCAGCAGGTTGATCAGCAGCCCCACCGGTACGTGCAGATTGTTCATCACCGCGAGCGTACCGGCATCCACCAGCGTGCCGCCCTTGTTCCACCAGAACTGCCCCAGCGCAGTGGCCAGCAGGCCCATCCACACCAGCACGCCCCATTGCAGGTCGGTGGTTGGCAACTTCTGTGGGTTGCCGAAGAGCAGCCAGCCCGGCAGCGCAATCAGCAGCGCGCCGACGAAGAAGTAACCGAAGCGGCGGTACTGCGGGATATCCGAGGGATAGCGCTGCACCAGGTGCTTGTAGAACACCTGCCCCGCGGCAAAAGTCGCGTTGGCCAGTTGCAGCAGCAGGAAGCCCTGGATGTAGTCGCCGCTGACGCCGTCGTAGCGAATGATCCCGGCGCCGAGCACCGCCACGGCGGCTGCCAGCAGCGCCCAGGCGTTGAAGCGGCGGTTCAGTGCGTCATCGATCAGCGCCACGTGCAGCGGGGTCAGCACAGTGAACAGGAGCACTTCCGGCACCGTCAGCACGCGGAAGCTCTGGTACAGGCAGACGTAGGTAATGCCGAACTGCAGCGCGCCCGCCAGCATCACGCCGGCGATGAAGCGCGGTTCGACGCCGCGCCAGCGGGTCAGCGGCAGGAACACCAGGCCGGCCAGAACCACGCGGGTCAGCACGGCGAAATAGCTGTCGACCTGCCCGGCAAGGTACTCGCCGATCAGGCTGAAGGAGAACGCCCAGAGGACGGTGACAAATAGCAGGTAAGGCATGGAAAAGGCGACCGGAACGGGGCAGGCAACATAGCGCCAGTCTCAACGTAGAGAAAGCACTGCGCGCCCGCGCCCCAGGAAAGGCAGAAACGAAAAAGGGCGACCGAAGTCGCCCTTTTCCTTGGATGGTGAATCAGGGATTAGCCCTGGTTCTCCATCTGAGCACGGATCAGATCACCGATGGTGGTCGGACCAGTGTTTTCTACGTCTTGCTTGGTGCGCAGTTCTTTCATCGCATCTTTCTCGTCATCAACGTCTTTCGACTTGATGGAGAGGGAGATGACGCGGCTCTTACGGTCGATGCTGATGATCTTGGCTTCGACTTCTTCGCCTTCTTTCAGAACGTTGCGAGCGTCTTCAACGCGGTCACGGCTGATTTCGGAGGCTTTCAGAACGCCTTCGATTTCGCCGCCCAGGCTGATGACAGCGCCTTTGGCATCGACTTCTTTCACGGTGCCGCGAACGATGGTGCCTTTCTCGTTGAGCGAGGCGTAGTTGGAGAACGGATCGTCTTCCAGCTGCTTGATGCCCAGGGAGATGCGCTCACGCTCCGGATCAACGGAGAGGATGACGGTTTCCAGCTCGTCGCCCTTCTTGAAGCGGCGAACGGCTTCTTCGCCAACTTCGTTCCAGGAGATGTCGGACAAGTGAACCAGACCGTCGATGCCGCCTTCCAGGCCGATGAAGATACCGAAATCGGTGATCGACTTGATGGTGCCGGAGATCTTGTCGCCCTTGTTGAAGCGGCCAGAGAAGTCTTCCCACGGGTTGGACTTGCACTGCTTGATGCCCAGGGAGATACGACGACGCTCTTCGTCGATGTCCAGAACCTGAACTTCCACTTCGTCGCCAACCTGAACGACTTTCGACGGGTGGATGTTCTTGTTGGTCCAGTCCATTTCGGAGACGTGTACCAGGCCTTCCACGCCCTCTTCCAGCTCGGCGAAGCAGCCGTAGTCGGTGAGGTTGGTAACGCGCGCGGTAACGCGGGTGCCTTCCGGGTAACGGGCTTTGATGGCAACCCATGGGTCTTCGCCCAGTTGCTTCAGGCCCAGGGATACGCGGTTGCGCTCGCGGTCGAACTTCAGAACCTTGACATCGATCTCGTCGCCAACGTTGACGATTTCCGACGGATGCTTGATACGCTTCCAGGCCATGTCGGTGATGTGCAGCAGACCATCGACGCCGCCCAGGTCAACGAACGCACCGTAGTCGGTGAGGTTCTTGACGATACCTTTGACCTGCTGGCCTTCCTGCAGCGATTCCAGCAGAGCTTCGCGCTCGGCGCTGTTTTCGGCTTCCAGGACGCTGCGACGGGAAACGACAACGTTGTTGCGCTTCTGGTCCAGCTTGATGACCTTGAACTCGAGCTCTTTGCCTTCCAGGTGAGTGGTGTCACGCACCGGACGCACGTCGACCAGCGAACCCGGCAGGAACGCACGGATGCCGTTGACGTCGACGGTGAAGCCACCCTTGACCTTGCCGTTGATGACGCCTTTGACCACTTCGTCGGCAGAGAAAGCAGCTTCCAGAACGATCCAGCTCTCGGCACGCTTGGCTTTTTCGCGGGACAGCTTGGTTTCACCAAAGCCATCTTCTACCGCGTCCAGCGCAACGTGGACTTCGTCACCCACATTGATGGTCAGCTCGCCCTGTTCGTTGTAGAACTGCTCGACCGGGATGACGCCCTCGGATTTCAGACCGGCATGGACGGTGACCCAGTCACCATCGATGTCGACCACGATGCCGGTGATGATTGCACCCGGCTGCATGTCGAGGGATTTCAGACTTTCTTCAAAGAGTTCTGCGAAGCTTTCGCTCATGTCTATACCTGTAGTCAAAGGCTTGTAAGCCCGATTCCGCGCCACCAGCAGACACGGTCAAGTGATGAAAAAGAAGCCAGCGGGATCAAGACTGGTATCCCGCCGGCCCCCTGTTGCACCCGCCGAAACGGATGCTCCACATTCAGATTTTAAGGGAACGTTTCGCTCGATATGGGCGAAACCCTCCCGATATAAGGTCTGGAATGGTAGCAACGGATCCCGATTGCGTCAATCGGCGCTCCCGGTTTCCAACGCTCTTCGCGGCTCCAGCCTCACCTCTTCATTTTCGCCCAGCCTCGGGAATTGGGAGAACCGCCCGTCAGATCCCTCCTGCGGACGTCCTTACCCGAAAAGAAAAATCCCCGGCATGGCCGGGGATTTTCGTTTCCCGATCGACTAGTCGGCCAGACCCAGCCGCGATACCTCGGCGAGGATGCTCTCCACCACCTCGTCGATACTCATCGAGGTGGAGTCCACCAGGATGGCGCCCTCGGCAGGCTTGAGCGGGGCGACGGCACGCTGGCTGTCGCGCTCGTCACGGGCGCTGATTTCCTCGGCCAGTTGCGCCTGATCGCTGTCGATGCCCTTGCCCTTGAGTTGCAGGTAGCGGCGACGGGCGCGCTCCTCGGCGGAAGCGGTGAGGAAGATCTTCAGCGGAGCGCTGGGGAAGACCACGGTGCCCATGTCGCGACCATCGGCCACCAGCCCTGGCGCTTCGAGGAAAGCACGCTGGCGTTGCAGCAGCGCATCGCGGACCGCCGGCAGCGCGGCAACCTGCGAGGCGCCGGCGCCGACCTGTTCGGTACGGATCACGTCGGTGACGTCTTCGCCTTCGAGGATGATGTACTGGCCCTGCCCGCCCTTGGCGTGGGTGAACTGCACGTCCAGGTGCGCGGCGAGGACCTTGAGGGCTTCCTCATTGGTCAGGTCGATGCCGTGATTACCGGCGGCGAACGCCAGCAGGCGATACAGTGCACCGGAGTCCAGCAGGTTCCAGCCCAGACGCTTGGCCAGCAGACCAGCGACGGTGCCCTTGCCCGAGCCGCTGGGGCCGTCGATGGCGAGGACCGGCCATTCGCCGTTCATCAGTTCTTCTCCTCGGCGACACGGATGCCTGCACCGGACGCCAGCCCGAGGAAGTTCGGGAAGGAAGTCGCGACGTTGGCACAGTCGTGGATGCGGATCGGCGCGCCGGCGCGCAGGGAGGCCACGCTGAAGGACATGGCGATGCGATGGTCGCCGTGGCTCCAGACTTCGCCGCCGCCGTAGCTGCCGCCGTCGATGATGATGCCGTCCGGGGTCGGCTCGCACTTCACGCCCAGGGCCAGCAGGCCGTCGGCCATGACCTGGATGCGGTCGGACTCCTTCACCCGCAGCTCTTCCGCGCCGCGCAGCACGGTTCGGCCTTCCGCGTTGGCGGCGGCAACGAAGAGTACCGGGAATTCGTCGATAGCCAGCGGCACCAGGTCTTCGGGGATATCGATGCCTTTAAGCTGCGCCGAACGCACGCGAATGTCGGCAACCGGCTCGCCGCCCACTTCACGCTGGTTTTCCAGGGTGATGTCGGCGCCCATGAGCTTGAGGATGTCGATGACGCCGGTGCGGGTCGGGTTGATACCGACGTGCTCCAGGGTCAGGTCGGAACCTTCGGCGATGCTCGCGGCGACCAGGAAGAAGGCCGCCGAGGAAATGTCGGCCGGCACTTCGATGGAGGTGGCGCTGAGCTTGTGGCCGGACTCGACGCGGGCGGTGGCGCCTTCGACGTCGACCGGGTAGCCGAAGCCGCGCAGCATGCGCTCGGTATGGTCGCGGGTCGGGGCCGGCTCGGTGGTGGAGGTTTCGCCAGCGGCATAGAGGCCGGCGAGCAGCAGGCAGGACTTCACCTGGGCGCTGGCCATCGGCATGTCGTAGTGCATGCCGGTGAGTTTCTGGCCGCCGCGGATGGTCAGCGGCGGACGGCCTTCGGGGCCGGTCTCGATCACCGCCCCCATTTCACGCAGCGGTTTGGCGACGCGGTTCATCGGGCGCTTGGACAGCGAGGCATCACCGGTCAGGGTGGTGTCGAACGGCTGGGCGGCGAGCAGGCCACTGAGCAGACGCATCGAGGTGCCGGAGTTGCCCAGGTAGATCGGGCCGGGCGGAGTCTTCAGGCCGTGCAGGCCAACGCCGTGAACGGTCACGCGGCCGTGGTGCGGGCCTTCGATGACCACGCCCATGTCGCGGAACGCCTGGATGGTGGCGAGGGCATCTTCACCCTCGAGGAAGCCTTGCACCTCGGTCGTGCCTTCGGCGAGGGAGCCGAGCATGATCGAGCGGTGGGAAATGGACTTGTCGCCCGGTACGCGAACACGTCCGGAAAGGCGGCCACCCGGCTGGGCCAGGAAAATCAGGTCATTGTTGTGCATGGCGTCCACATAGGCCCGACGGGCCAGGATTTTGCTGAAATGCTCGCGGGCAACGCGGGCGCGGGTAAAGACGCCCATCAGTTGTTGCCCGTCCCCTTTGTCGACGGCCTCGCGCAGATCATCGAGGTCGTCACGGAATACGTCGAGGATGCGCAGCACCGCCTCGCGGTTGGCGAGGAAGATGTCGTGCCACATCACCGGGTCGCTGCCGGCAATCCGCGTGAAGTCGCGGAAGCCGCCAGCGGCGTAGCGGAAGATTTCCAGATTCTCGCTGCGTTTGGCCAGCGAGTCGACCAGCGTGAAAGCCAGCAGGTGCGGCAGGTGGCTGGTGGCAGCGAGGACTTCGTCGTGGTGCTCGACGGCCATCTGCTCGACATCCGCACCCAGCTCGCGCCAGAGGCTCTCGACGCACTGGATCGCATCCGCGTCGGCATTATCCAGTGGAGTGAGGATGACTTTATGACGGCGGAACAGTTTCGCGTTGGCCGCCTCCACACCGCTCTGCTCGGAACCGGCGATGGGATGGCCAGGGACGAAGCGCGCCGGCATGCCACCGAACACTGCTTTCGCGGCGCGCACCACGTTGCCCTTGGCGCTGCCGACGTCGGTAAGAATCGCGTTGCCGATGTCGAGGCCCGCGAGTTCGCCGAGGACCTTCTCCATGGCCAGGATCGGCACGGCGAGCTGGATCACGTCGGCGTCGCGGCAACCGACGGCAAGACTTTCCTCGCAGCGATCAACCACGCCCAGCTCCACCGCCAGGCGACGGGTCTGCGGGTCACGGTCGACACCGACCACTTCCTCGAACAGGCCTTTCTCGCGGATACCCTTGGCGAAGGAGCCACCGATCAGGCCGAGCCCCACCACCACCAGGCGGCGCAGCTTGTGCGACTGGACATCAGGCACGGGCGAGCACCTTGGCCAGCGCGTCAAGGAAGCGGGCGTTCTCGGTCGGCAGGCCGATGGAGATGCGCAGGTGCTGCGGCATGCCGTAGCCGCCCACCGGACGGACGATCACGCCCTCGGCGAGCAGGGCCTGGTAGACCGGGCCCGCATCGCGCTTGAGGTCCACGGCGATGAAGTTGCCCTTGGAGGGGATCCATTGCAGGTCCAGCGCGCGCAGGCCGCTTTCCAGTTGAGCCATGCCTTCGTCGTTGATGCGCTTGCCTTCGGCCAGGTACTGCGCGTCATCCAGCGCGGCGCAGGCGGCGGCCAGAGCCAGGCTGTTGACGTTGAACGGCTGGCGCACGCGGTTGAGCACGTCGGCGACCTGCGCCGAGGAGATCGCGTAGCCGACGCGCAGCGACGCCAGGCCGTAGGCCTTGGAGAAGGTACGCGAGACCAGCAGGTTCGGGTAGCGGGCCAGGTACTTCAGGCCGTCCGGCAGTTCCTCGCCTTCGGCGTACTCGATGTACGCCTCGTCGAGCACCACCAGGACGCTTTCCGGAACCTGCGACAGGAAGCGCTCCAGCGCGTCCGGGCCGAACCAGGTACCGGTGGGGTTGTTCGGGTTGGCGATGAAGACCACGCGGGTGTTGGCGTCGATGGCCGCCAGCATGGCTTCCAGGTCATGACCCCAGTCTTTCGCCGGCACGACCTTGCCCTGGGCACCGACGGCCTGGGTGGAGATCGGGTAGACGGCGAAGGCGTACTGGCTGAACACGGCGTTCAGGCCGGGCGCGAGGTAGGCGCGGGCCACCAGGTCGAGAATGTCGTTGGAGCCGTTGCCCAGGGTGACCTGCGCAGTCTCTACGCCGCAGCGAGCGGCGAGGCGGGACTTCAGCTCGAAGCCGTTACCGTCGGGATAGCGGGTCAGTTCGGCGAGTTCGGCACGGATGGCCTCGAGAACCTTCGGGCTCGGGCCCAGCGGATTCTCGTTGCTGGCCAGCTTGACGATGCCGGCGGGGTCGAGCTTAAGCTCGCGGGCCAGTTCATCGACCGGCTTGCCGGGGACGTAGGGGGAAAGCTTCTGCACGCCCGGTTGGGCCAGGGCAAGGAAATCACAGCTCATGAACATCTCTCTCGACTGGGACCGCGCAGATTTACCCGATGTAACCGGCGGCAGCCATGTAATCGCAGATACGGTGGACAGATTCCTCTACCGACAGCACGGAGGTATCGATGCTCACTTCGGCGGCCAGCGGCGCCTCAAACGGAGCATCGATGCCGGTGAACCCCTTGAGTTCACCGGCTCGCGCCTTGCGGTAGAGCCCTTTGGGATCCCGCTCCTCACACACTTCCAGCGGCGTGGAGACATGAACCTCGATAAAGCGCTCCGGCAACAGCTGGCGGACTCGATCGCGGTCCGCACGGAACGGTGAGATGAATGCAGCGATGGTGATAAGCCCGGCATCCACCATCAGCGCACCCACCTCGCCAACCCGGCGAATATTTTCGCTGCGGTCTTCGGCACTGAACCCCAGATCCCGATTCAGCCCCTGACGGAGGATGTCGCCATCCAGCAGGTAGGTATGCCGCCCGGCGGCGTGCAGTCGCTGTTCGAGAGCTTCGGCCAGCGTCGACTTGCCGGAGCCGCTCAGCCCTGTCAGCCATACCATGCCAGGGCGCTGGGCCATCAGCCTTGCGCGCCCCGTACAGTCGACCATTGGCGACCGCCGACGGGCGTTTCGCTCCATGTCAAAGCACGGCCTTGGGGTACGAGCCCAGCACCTTCAGGGCAACGGCTTCGCTGTTGATCTTCTCCAGCACATCCTTGATCAGCGGATCCTTGTGGTGGCCGACGAAGTCGATGAAGAACACGTAGGTCCACTTGCCGCTGCGCGACGGGCGGGTCTCGATGCGGGTCAGGTCGATGCCGTTGTTGTGGAACGGGACCAGCAGCTCGTGCAGCGCGCCCGGCTTGTTGCGCATGGAGACGATGATGGAGGTCTTGTCGTCGCCGGTGGGCGGCACTTCCTGGTTGCCGATCATGAGGAAGCGCGTGGAGTTGTCCGGGCGGTCCTCGATCTTCTCGTGCAGCTTGTCCAGGCCATACAGGCTGGCGGCCATGTCGCCGGCAATCGCGGCGCTGTTCCACTCGCTCTTTACCCGCTTGGCAGCGTCGGCGTTGCTGGAAACCGCCACGCGCTCGACGTTCGGGTAGTGCGCGTCCAGCCACTTGCGGCACTGGGCCAGGGACTGGGCGTGGGAGTAAATGCGGGTGATGTTGCTGGTCTTGGTGTTCTCGCCCACCAGCAGGTGGTGGTGGATGCGCAGCTCCACCTCGCCGCAGATCACCATGTCGTGCTCGAGGAAGCTGTCGAGGGTGTGGTTGACCGCACCCTCGGTGGAGTTTTCCACCGGCACCACGCCGAAGTTCACCGCACCGGCGGCGACTTCGCGGAACACTTCGTCAATAGCCGCCATCGGCGTGCTGATCACCGCATGGCCGAAGTGCTTGAGCGCCGCGGCCTGGGTGAAGGTGCCTTCCGGGCCGAGGTAGGCCACTTTCAGCGGCTGTTCCAGGGCCAGGCAGGAGGACATGATCTCGCGGAACAGACGAGCGACTTCCTCGTTGTCCAGCGGGCCCTTGTTCAGCTCCATGATGTGCTTGAGCACCCACGCCTCGCGCTCGGGCCGGTAGAACACCGGCTTCTCGCCTTCGGGCAGGGCGGCCATCTTCACGCGCGCCACATCGGTGGCGCAGCGGGCGCGTTCGCTGATCAGCTCGAGGATCTTCTCGTCGAGGCTGTCGATGCGTACGCGCAAAGCCTTGAGCTGGTCAGCGTCGCTCATCAGCCGTGCTCCTTCTCGAACTCGGCCATGTAGCCAACCAGGGCTTCGATGGCGTCCAGGCCCAGGGCGTTATAGATGGAGGCACGCATGCCGCCCACCGAACGGTGGCCCTTCAGGTTGAGCAGGCCGCGCGCATCGGCGCCTTCGAGGAAGGCCTTGTCGAGCTTCTCGTCGGCCAGGCGGAATGGCACGTTCATCCAGGAGCGGGCGCTGGGCTGGATCGGGTTGGTGTAGAAGTCGCTGTTGTCGATGAAGCCGTACAGCATGTCCTTCTTGGCGCGGTTGCGCTGCTCCATGGCATCGACGCCGCCCTGCTCCTTCAGCCACTCGAAGACCAGGCCGGAGAGGTACCAGGAGTAGGTAGCCGGGGTGTTGTACATGGAGCCGTTATCGGCGGCGACCTTGTAGTTGAGCATGGTCGGGCAGATGCTGCGGGCGCGGCCCAGCAGGTCTTCGCGAACGATGACGACGACCAGGCCGCTTGGTCCGATGTTCTTCTGCGCGCCGGCGTAGATCAGGCCGAACTTCGACACGTCGGTCGGGCGGGAGAGGATGTCCGAGGACATGTCCACCACCAGCGGGACGTCGCCGACTTCCGGAATCCAGTCAAATTCCAGGCCGCCGATGGTCTCGTTGGACGCGTAGTGCAGGTAGGCGGCGTCCTTGGACAGGTTCCACTCGTTCTGCCCGGGGATGGCGAAGTAGTCGTACTTGGACGCACTGGCAACCACGTTGACGTTGCCGTAGCGGCGAGCCTCTTCGATGGCCTTCTTCGACCAGATGCCGGTTTCCACGTAGTCCGCCACGCCGTCTTCGGGCAGCAGGTTCAGCGGGATCTCGGCGAACTGCTGGCTGGCGCCGCCCTGCAGGAACAGCACCTTGTAGTTCGACGGCACGCCCATCAGGTCGCGCAGGTCCTGTTCGGCCTTCTCGGCGATGGCCACGTAGTCGTCGCTACGGTGGCTCATCTCCATGACCGACAGGCCCTTGCCCTGCCAATCCAGCAGTTCGGCGCGGGCGCGCTCCAGCACCTCGGTGGGAAGCGCCGCAGGACCGGCGCAGAAGTTAAAGGCTCGCTTGCTCACATCCACTCTCGCTATCAGTCTTCGCTGGCCTGCGGGGCTTCTTCAGCCGCAGCTTCGCCTGCTTCTGGGTTCTCTTCCGACACTTCGCCCTCGACGATCTCGCCGTCGATGACGTCGTCTTCGTCTTCCACCACCGTCGGCTCCTGCACCCGCTCCAGACCCACGACGGTCTCGTCGGCGGCCAGCTTGATGAGGATCACGCCCTGGGTGTTACGGCCAGCGCCGCGGACTTCGTCGACACGGGTACGCACCAGGGTGCCCTGGTCGGAAATCAGCATGATCTCCTCGCCGTCCAGCACCTGTACGGCGCCCACCAGGTTACCGTTACGCTCGTTGATCACCATGGCGATCACGCCCTGGCCACCACGACCGCGACGCGGGTAGTCGGCCAGCGGGGTGCGCTTGCCGTAGCCACGCTCGGAGGCGCTGAGGATCTGCGCTTCGCGGCACTCGGGGATCAGCATGGAGATGATGCGCTGGCCTTCGGCCAGGCGCATGCCGCGCACGCCACGGGCGTTACGGCCCATGATGCGCACCTTGCTTTCCTTGAAGCGGATGACCTTGCCGGCGTCGGAGAACATCATCACGTCCTTCGAACCGTCGGTGATGGCGGCGGCGATCAGCGAGTCACCCTCTTCCAGCTTCAGGGCGATCAGGCCGTTGGAGCGCGGCTTGGTGAACTGGATCAGCGGGGTCTTCTTCACGGTGCCTTTCATGGTGGCCATGAAGATGTACGCGCCGGTCGGCTCGTCCTGGCTGAAGTCGGCGTCGTCGCCCTCTTCGGCCTCTTCGGCTTCCACTACTTCGGCGACCTGCTCGGCGACCACGTCGTCGTCATCGTTCTCGTCGCCGGCGAACTGGGCGCGCACGGCTTCCAGGTCGATCTGCAGCATCGCGGTGATGCGCTCGCCCTCGTCCAGCGGCAGCAGGTTCACCAGCGGACGGCCACGGGCGGTACGCGAGGCTTCCGGGATCTCGAAGGTGCGCAGCCAGTAGACCTTGCCCTTGCTGGAGAACAGCAGCAGGGTGGCGTGGCTGTTGGCGACCAGCAGGTGCTCGATGTAGTCCTCGTCCTTCACGCCACTGGCGGACTTGCCCTTGCCACCGCGACGCTGGGCCTCGTAGGCGGCCAGCGGCTGGGACTTGGCGTAGCCGCCATGGGAGATGGTCACCACGCGCTCTTCTTCGGTGATCAGGTCGGCGATGGTCAGGTCCATCTGCGAGGCGACGATCTCGGTGCGGCGGGCGTCGCCGAACTCGGCCTTGACCTTCTCCAGTTCCTCGCGGATGACTTCCATCAGGCGCTCGGGGCTGGTCAGGATACGGATCAGCTCGCCGATCAGGGTGAGGATTTCCTGATACTCGGACAGGAGCTTCTCGTGCTCCAGGCCAGTCAGGCGGTGCAGGCGCAATTCCAGGATGGCCTGGGCCTGTTCCGGCGACAGGAAGTACTTGCCGTCACGCAGGCCGTACTGCGGGTCCAGGTCTTCCGGACGGCAGGCATCGGCGCCGGCGCGCTCGACCATCGCTTCCACGGCGCTGGATTCCCAGCCAGTGGCGATCAGGCGCTCCTTGGCCTCGGCCGGGGTCGGCGAGGTCTTGATCAGTTCGATCACCGGGTCGATGTTCGACAGGGCAACGGCCTGACCTTCGAGGATGTGGCCACGCTCGCGCGCCTTGCGCAGCTCGTAGACGGTCCGGCGGGTCACCACTTCACGGCGGTGACGGATGAACACCTCGAGCATGTCCTTGAGGTTCATCGTGCGCGGCTGGCCATCGACCAGGGCCACCACGTTGATACCGAAGACGCTCTGCAGCTGGGTCTGGGCGTAGAGGTTGTTCAGCACGACCTCGCCCACTTCCCCGCGACGCAGCTCGATGACCACACGCATGCCGTCCTTGTCGGACTCGTCGCGCAGCTCGGTGATGCCTTCGATCTTCTTCTCTTTCACCAGCTCGGCGATCTTCTCGATCAGACGGGCCTTGTTCAGCTGGTAGGGCAGCTCGGTGATGATGATCTGCTGGCGGTTGCCGCCCTTCTCCATGTCCTCGATGGTGGCGCGGGCACGGATATAGACGCGGCCACGACCGGTGCGATAGGCCTCGATGATGCCCGCACGGCCGTTGATGATGCCCGCGGTCGGGAAGTCCGGGCCGGGGATGTACTGCATCAGGTCATCGATGGACAGCTCGGGGTTGTCCATCAGCGCCAGACAGCCGTCGATCACCTCGGTGAGGTTGTGCGGCGGAATGTTGGTCGCCATGCCCACGGCGATACCGCTGGAGCCGTTGACCAGCAGGTTCGGGATCTTGGTCGGCATGACCGCCGGGATCTGCTCGGTGCCGTCGTAGTTGGGCACCCAGTCGACGGTTTCCTTGTCCAGGTCCGCCAGCAGCTCATGGGCGAGCTTGGACATGCGCACTTCGGTGTATCGCATGGCTGCGGCGTTGTCGCCGTCCACCGAACCGAAGTTGCCCTGGCCGTCGACCAGCATGTAGCGCAGCGAGAACGGCTGGGCCATGCGGACGATGGTGTCGTACACCGCGGTGTCGCCGTGCGGGTGGTACTTACCGATCACGTCGCCGACCACACGGGCGGACTTCTTGTAGGGCTTGTTCCAGTCGTTGCCCAGCTCGCTCATGGCGTACAGGACGCGGCGATGCACGGGCTTCAAGCCGTCGCGCGCATCGGGCAGGGCACGACCGACGATCACGCTCATGGCGTAATCGAGGTAGGACTGTCGGAGTTCGTCTTCGATGTTGACCGGGAGGATTTCTTTGGCCAGTTCGCCCATGAGAAGCCTGGTTCCTTTTTCAAATGGGACTCCGCCAAGCCCGTCCTGAGCCCGGCGGAGCGCGGTGCGCCATCAAAGCGCCACCGACTCTCTACAAATCAACGACTTGGCCGTTGATCCGCGATGCTGTGGGGGCCGAAAAAATGCCCCATCAAGAACCGTCGGAGCTTACCACAAGCCAGGGTCAAACCCTACCCTCGGCCAAGCCCCTCGATGAATTGCCGCAGGCCCCGTCAGTGCAGGCGCTTGCGGCTCATCAGCTGGGCCATCCGCTCGGTGTCCGGACGCTCGACGACGCCGCGCTCGGTCACAATGGCGTCGATCAGGTCGGCCGGAGTCACATCGAAAACCGGATTGAAGGCTTCGACGTCAGCCGCGACACGTTTACCGCCGATTTCCAGGAGTTCGCGACCGTCGCGCTCCTCGATCGGAATGTCTTCGCCACTTTCCAGCCCCATGTCGATGGTCGAACTGGGCGCAACCACCATGAAACGCACACCGTGGTGCATGGCGGTGACCGCCAGCTGGTAGGTGCCGATCTTGTTGGCGACGTCGCCGTTGGCGGTGATGCGGTCGGCGCCGACGATGACCCAGGTGATGCTTTCGGTCTTCATCAGGTGCGCGGCGGCCGCGTCCACGTTCAGGGTGACCGGCACGCCTTCGTTGGCCAGCTCCCAGGCGGTGAGGCGAGCGCCCTGCAGCCAGGGGCGGGTCTCGTCGGCGTAGACACGCTCGATCAGCCCTTCCAGGTGCGCCGCGCGCAGCACGCCCAGTGCGGTGCCGAAGCCGCCGGTGGCCAGGGCGCCGGTGTTGCAGTGGGTGAGAATCTTCTGCGGGCCGCCATGGTGCTTGCGGATCAGATCCACGCCCAGTTGAGCCATGGTCAGGTTCGCCTCGCGGTCGCTCTCGTGGATCGCCACGGCCTCGGCTTCCAGCAGCGGCAGCGGGTCCTCGCCCGGCTTCAGGCGCTCCAGGCGGTCGCGCATGCGGTTCAGCGCCCAGAACAGGTTGACTGCGGTCGGACGCGACTCGGCCAGCACCGTGAAATCATCTTCCAGTGCCGCGCGCCAGTCGCCACCAGCGGCCACACGGGCACGCAGGCCCAGCACCAGGCCATAGGCAGCGGCGATGCCAATCGCCGGCGCGCCGCGCACGACCATCTGGCGAATGGCGTCGGCTACGCCTTCGGCGGTCTCGTACGACAGCCAGGTTTCCTCCAGCGGCAGCAGGCGCTGGTCCAGCAGACGGAGTGTGCCCTTGCGCCAATCAATGGCCGTGACCCGTTCGGCCGCCAACAGTCGCTCACGCATGGAACACCTCTTCATTTCAATGGAATCGCGGGCCGCTCCGGCGCCACGGGAATCACCCGGAAACACCGGGAAGCGGCCGAGTATACCGAGCCTGAAGCCCTGGTGCTCGGCTATACTCGGCGCCTTTATCCACGCGCCCAGGATGCGCTTCATGCCGACCGAAAAAGTCCCGCTCGACCTGCTGCTCTTCCCCACCTGGATCGTCCCCGTCGAGCCCGCTGGCGTCGTCCTGCGCGATCACGGCCTGGGCATCCGCGACGGCCGCATCGCCCTGCTCGCCCCGCGCGCCGAAGCGCTGCGCCATCCGGCCACGGAAACCCGCGAGCTGCCGGGCATGCTGCTCTCCCCCGGCCTGATCAACGCCCACGGCCACGCGGCGATGAGCCTGTTCCGCGGCCTGGCGGACGACCTGGCGCTGATGACCTGGCTGCAGGAGCACATCTGGCCGGCGGAAGCCAAGTGGGTCAGCGAGGACTTCGTCCGCGACGGCACCGAACTGGCCATCGCCGAGCAGCTCAAGGGCGGCATCACCTGCTTCTCGGACATGTACTTCTTTCCGCAGGTCGCCTGCGAGGTGGTGCACAAGGCCGGCGTACGCGCGCAGATCAGCGTGCCGGTGCTGGACTTCCCGATCCCCGGCGCCCGCGACGCCGACGAGGCGATCCGCCAGGGCCTGGCGCTGCGCGACGACCTCAAGCACCACCCGCGCATCAAGGTCGCCTTCGGCCCGCACGCGCCCTACACGGTCAGCGACGACAAGCTGGAAAACATCCTGATGCTCGCCGAGGAGCTCGACGCCGGCATCCACATGCACGTCCACGAGACGGCCTTCGAGGTCCAGCAGGCAGTGGAAAAGCACGGCGAACGGCCGCTGGCCCGCCTGCACCGTCTCGGCCTGCTCGGCCCGCGCTTCCAGGCGGTACACATGACCCAGGTGAGCGACGAGGACCTGGTCATGCTGGTGGAAACCAACAGCTCGGTGGTGCATTGCCCAGAATCCAACCTAAAGCTGGCCAGCGGCTTCTGCCCGGTGGAGCGGTTGTGGCAGGCCGGCGTCAACATCGCCATCGGCACCGACGGCGCCGCCAGCAACAATGACCTCGACCTGCTCGGCGAAACCCGCACCGCCGCGCTGCTGGCCAAGGCCGTGGCCGGCCAGGCCACCGCGCTGGACGCCCACCGTGCGCTGCGCATGGCCACCCTGAACGGCGCCCGCGCGCTGGGCATGGAGCAGGAAACCGGCAGTCTGGAGCTGGGCAAGTCCGCCGACCTCACTGCCTTCGACCTCTCGGGACTGGCCCAGCAGCCGGTGTACGAGCCGGTCTCGCAGGTCATCTATGCCAGCGGCCGCGACTGCGTGCGGCATGTCTGGGTCGGCGGCAAGCAACTGCTGGACAACGGCAAGCTCACCCGCCAGGACGAAGAACGCCTGATCGCCGTCGCCGGCGAGTGGGGCCGCAGGATCGCCGGCGCCTGAGCCCCGACGCCCCTGGCGCTGCGACAATCTGTCATGCCGCGCCCCATCCAGTGAACGAAGCTGGCATCATAGTCAGCCTTCGTTTCCAGCTTTTTGATCAATAGGGACACCATGAGCAACGTCGACCACGCCGAGATCGCCAAATTCGAGGCCCTCGCCCACCGCTGGTGGGACCGCGAAAGCGAGTTCAAGCCCCTGCACGACATCAACCCGCTGCGGGTCAACTGGATCGACGAGCGCGTCAGCCTCGCCGGCAAGAAGGTGCTCGACGTCGGCTGCGGCGGCGGCATCCTCAGCGAAGCCATGGCCCAGCGCGGCGCCACCGTCACCGGCATCGACATGGGCGAAGCGCCCCTGGCGGTCGCCCAATTGCACCAGCTGGAATCCGGCGTGCCGGTGGAATACCGCCGCATCACCGCCGAAGACCTGGCCGAAGAGATGCCCGAGCAGTTCGACGTGGTGACCTGCCTGGAGATGCTCGAGCACGTGCCGGACCCGGCCTCGGTCATCCGCGCCTGCTACCGAATGGTCAAGCCCGGCGGCCAGGTGTTCTTCTCCACCATCAACCGCAACCCGAAGGCCTACCTGTTCGCCATCGTCGGTGCGGAGTACGTGATGCGCCTGCTGCCGCGCGGCACCCACGACTTCAAGAAGTTCATCCGCCCCTCCGAGCTGGGCGCCTGGTCGCGTGACGCGGGCCTGGCGGTCAAGGACATCATCGGCCTGACCTACAACCCGCTGACCAAGCACTACAAGCTGGCGGGCGACGTCGACGTCAACTACATGATCCAGACCCTGCGCGAGGAGTGAGTCGCATGCTCAGAGCGGTTCTCTTCGACATGGACGGCACGCTGCTGGACACCGCGCCGGACTTCATCGCCGTGTGCCAGGCGATGCTTGCCGCCCATGGCCGTGCGCCAATCGATGACCAGCGCATCCAGGACGTGGTTTCCGGCGGCGCCCGCGCCATGGTCGCCGCGACCTTCGACATGGACCCGGAGGCCCCCGGCTTCGAGGCCCTGCGCCAGGAGTTCCTCGACCGCTACCAGGAGCATTGCGCCGTCTTCACCCGCCCGTACGACGGCATGACCGAGCTGCTGGAGAGCATCGAACAGTCGCGCCTGATCTGGGGGGTGGTGACCAACAAGCCGGTGCGCTTCGCCGCGCCGATCATGGAGCAGCTCGGCCTGGCCGAGCGCTCCGCCGTGCTGGTCTGCCCGGACCACGTGACCAGGAGCAAGCCGGACCCGGAAATGCTCCTGCTGGCCTGCAGCCAGCTGAAGGTCGACCCGTCCGAAGTGCTGTTCATCGGTGACGACCTGCGCGACATCGAGTCGGGCCGCGCCGCCGGGACCAAGACCGCGGCCGTGCGCTACGGCTATATCCACCCGGACGACAACCCCGCGCACTGGGGCGCCGACGTCATCGTCGACGCACCCCGCGACCTGCTCGCCGTCCTCGACCGCGCCCTCTGCTCCTGCTGAGCCCCATCCCCGCGAGCCCGTTGTCCGTCGCGCTGACGGGCTCCGCCAAGGAGAAACCATGTTCGACTATTCCGCCCGCCCCGACCTGCTCAAGGGCCGCGTGATCCTGGTGACCGGCGCCGGCCGCGGTATCGGCCGGGCCGCCTCGCTCGCCTTCGCCGCCCACGGTGCCACCGTGCTGCTGCTGGGCAAGACCGAGGACTACCTCAACGAGGTCTACGACCTGATCGTCGCCGCGGGCCATCCGGAACCGGTGGTGATCCCGCTGAACCTGGAAACCACCCTGTCGCACCAGTACGACGAACTGGCGGCGATGATCGAGAAAGAATTCGGCAAGCTCGACGGCCTGCTGCACAACGCCTCGATCCTCGGCCTGCGCTCGCCCATCGAGCAGATATCCACGGACAACTTCACTCGCGTCATGCAGGTGAACGTCAACGCCATGTTCAGCCTCACCCACACCCTGTTGCCGCTGCTCAAGCTCTCCGAGGACGCCTCGGTGGTCTTCACCTCCAGCAGCGTTGGCCGCAAGGGTCGGGCCTACTGGGGCGCCTACGCGGTATCGAAGTTCGCCACCGAGGGCCTGATGCAGGTGCTGGCGGACGAGTGCGAGGACATCACCCGCGTGCGCGCCAACAGCGTCAACCCCGGCGCCACCCGGACCGCCATGCGCGCCCACGCCTATCCGGGCGAGAACGCCTACAACAACCCGGCGCCGGAAGAGATCATGCCGGTCTACCTGTACCTCATGGGCCCGGACAGCCAGGGTGTGAACGGCCAGGCCTTCAACGCCCAGGACTGATTCCGCCCCTGAAGATCCGGCACGGACGTACCAGCGGCGTCGGCCTGCAGCCCAGCAACCACGCCGCTTTCCGCCAATTTTCCGGCTCCATCGCTCACCGCCCTCCGGCAAAGTGCCACTATTTCGCCAGACTTCTGGCGAAACCTTCCTCCCCTCGGGAACCCTGACCGCCATCGGTCGGTCAATACGGCGTCTTTTCAGGCCTTTCCGCGCCCTGGCACGGAAATCGCTCCGTCCTTCGCAAACGCCGTAAAAATGGTCACCGCCATGGTTCCTCCCAAGCAGTCCAACACCATCGATTTCGATGCTGCCAAGCTCCAGCGCGCAGCCAGCCAGGACACCCGCCCTCTCTCGCGGCGTCCGCTGGACCTGCTGGAATTGCGCCAGCAATTGAACCTGCAATTGCAGGTGAGCCTGGAGGCCGAGCGCATCCTGGCGGTGTTCTTCCGCGAGATCCAGCAGATGCTGCCGGTGGAATACATGGCCTACTACCACGCCGGCGCCGACCTGCGCCTGGAGTTCGGCGAGGCGGCCCGGCACAGCGCCGACTACCGCCTGACCCACGGTAGCGAATACCTCGGCGAGATCAGCTTCCGCCGCGCCCGGCGCTTCTCCGAGGCCGAGCTGTCGCAGCTGGAATCGCTGATGGCCTGCCTGCTCTACCCGCTGCGCAACGCCCTGCTCTACCGCGCCGCCGTGCAGTCGGCACTGCGTGATGCGCTGACCGGCACCGGCAACCGCATCGCCATGGACCAGACCCTGGGCCGCGAGGTCGAGGTGGCGCGGCGGCACCTGCTGCCGCTGTCGATCCTCATGCTCGACCTTGACCACTTCAAGCAGATCAACGACGAGCACGGCCACAGCGTCGGCGACGACGCCTTGCGCGCCGTGGCCACGGCACTGAAGAACAGCCTGCGCAACGTCGACATGGTGTTCCGCTTCGGCGGCGAGGAGTTCCTCGTACTGCTCTCCAACACCCCCGGCGTCTCCGCCGTGCAGGTGGGCGAACGGCTTCGCGCTGCCGTGGAGGAGCTGAACCTGGCCGCCGACGGCAAGCACTTGCCGCTGTCCATCAGCCTGGGCTGCGCGACACTCAATGGCGGCGAGTCGGTGGACGATCTCCTGCGTCGGGCAGACAACGCCCTCTACGAGGCCAAGCGCGACGGTCGCAACCGGCTGGCCTGCGCCAGCTGACGCCTGCCTCGCTCCTACGAAGAGCCCATCCGGGTAATTCGCAGGCAATAAAAAAGGGCTCCGAGGAGCCCTTCTTCATTTACTGCTGTCGCTTAGCGCTTGAAGCCCGGACGCATGCCGTCACCGGCAGCTTGCGGACGACGCTTGGCGATCGGCTTGCGGGCGACCGGCTTGCCGGGACGCTCGGCCAGCGGGGCGCCTTTCTCGCGAGCCGGGCGGTCGCTCGGCGCCTTGCGCGGTGCGCGGCCTTCGCCGGCATCGCTGCGCGGACCACGGGCCGGACGATCGGCGCCGTCACGCGGCTTGCGCGGAGCGCGGCCTTCACCAGCATCGCTGCGCGGGCCACGAGCCGGGCGATCACCCGCATCGCGCGGAGCACGAGCAGGACGATCGCCACCGGCGTCACGCGGCTTGCGCGGGGCGCGGCTGTCGGCGGAATCACCACGCGGGGCGCGCGCCGGACGGTCGCCTGCATCACGCGGAGCGCGAGCCGGACGCTCGTCGGAATCGCGCGGAGCACGGGCCGGACGCTCACCAGCAGCCGGACGCGGAGCACGCTGCGGACGCTCGCCTTCGGCGCGCTCGGTGCGGGTACGCGAGCCACGGCCCGGACGCTCGCTGGGCGCCAGCTTCTTGCCGAGCTTGCGCTCCTGGCGCTCGACCTTTTCCTTGGTCTTGGTGGAGACCGCCGGCAGGGCGATCGGCGTCAGGCCGACTTCCTCGCTGAGGATGTCCAGCTCGCGCTGGCCCATCTCGCGGTAGCGGCCCATGGTCAGCTCGGAGGTCAGGAAGACCGGTCCGAAGCGCACGCGCTTCAGGCGGCTGACCACCACGCCCTGGGATTCCCACAGGCGGCGGACTTCGCGGTTACGGCCTTCCATCACCACCACGTGGTACCAGTGGTTGAAGCCTTCGCCACCCGGCGCTTCCTGGATGTCGCTGAACTTGGCCGGGCCGTCTTCGAGCATCACGCCGGCTTTCAGGCGCTCGATCATCTCTTCGTCGACTTCGCCACGCACGCGTACGGCGTACTCGCGGTCCATCTCGTACGACGGGTGCATCAGGCGGTTGGCCAGCTCACCGTCGGTGGTGAACATCAGCAGGCCGGTGGTGTTGATGTCCAGGCGACCGACGTTGATCCAGCGACCACTGCGCAGGCGCGGCAGGCGGTCGAATACGGTCGGGCGGCCTTCCGGATCGTCGCGGGTGCAGACTTCGCCTTCGGGCTTGTTGTAGATCAGCACGCGACGGACGTGCTCTTCGATCTTCTCGCGCTTGAGCAGGCGGTCATCGACGGCGATGGCATCGCGGTCGCCTACGCGCTGGCCGAGGGTGGCCACGGCGCCATTGACCTTGACGCGGCCTTCTTCGATCCAGGCTTCGACGTCGCGGCGCGAGCCGACGCCCATGCGGGCGAGGACTTTCTGCAGTTTCTCGCCGGCCGGGGCTGGGGTAAGTTCTTCAAGGTTTTCGTGCGTGTCGGTCATCTGGGCACCTCCCGGTGTGGCATGCAACGAATAAAAAAGGTCGCGCATCATACGCGCTTGCGGGCAGCAAAGCACCGTCCGCAGTCGGGAAAGACTAGTCGACTTACAGGGGGAAGAAAGCCATGCAGCCAGAAGACGACTTCACCGGCGCCAAGCTCGCGCTGTTCCACGCCGGCCAGTTGGTGGTCTACAAGCGCGACGAGAAGCCCGGCATCCCCTACCCCGGCTGCTGGGATTTCCCTGGCGGCGGCCGCGAAGGCGGCGAAACGCCGGCGCAATGCGCGCTGCGCGAACTGGAGGAAGAATTCGCCCTGCGCCTGGACGAGCAGCGCATCGAATGGCAGCGCCGCTACCCGGCCACCCATGGCCCGGCGCCCTGGGCGTGGTTCCTGGTGGCGCGCCTGGAGCAAGCCGAGTTCGAGGCCATCCGCTTTGGCGACGAAGGCCAGTACTGGCGCCTGATGCGGGTCAGCGAATACCTCGCCCATGACGAGGCAGTGGATTATCTGCAGGAACGCCTGCGGCATTTCCTCGCAGGGCGGCGGGACATCGCCTGATTCCGCAGCGCAGGCCGCTGATCCGTATTTGCGCGGCCTATCTGAATCTGTTTCCTGCCCGCGCATTTTCCTAGATTGCCCGCTCACCGAAGCGTGTCGGACTCGCAGTCCATGGCGCGCCCGGACGTTCTGACACAAGCGGGAATCGAGCATGAACACGAGAAGCACGGAGCAGGCGTACAACTACAAGGTGGTCCGCCAGTTCGCCATCATGACGGTGGTCTGGGGCGTCATCGGCATGGCCATGGGGGTTCTGATCGCCTCCCAGCTGGTCTGGCCGCAACTGAACCTGGACCTGC
This sequence comes from Pseudomonas sp. PDM22, assembly GCF_014851965.1. Taxonomy (NCBI): domain Bacteria; kingdom Pseudomonadati; phylum Pseudomonadota; class Gammaproteobacteria; order Pseudomonadales; family Pseudomonadaceae; genus Pseudomonas; species Pseudomonas sp. PDM22. The sequence continues at coordinate 853,034 of NZ_JACVAR010000002.1, read as the reverse complement.
CCTGGACCAGTTTCGGGCGCCTGCGCCCGCTGCATACCAGCCTGGTGATCTTCGCCTTCGGCGGTTGCGCACTGTTCGCCACCAGTTACTACACGGTGCAGCGCACCTGCCAGACGCGGCTGTTCTCCGACAGCCTCGCCGCCTTTACCTTCTGGGGCTGGCAGGCGCTGATCGTGACCATGATGATCACCCTGCCGCTGGGCTACACCACCACCAAGGAATACGCCGAGATCGAGTTCACCGGCGCGGTATGGATGGCCATCGTCTGGGTCGCCTACGCCGTGGTGTTCTTCGGCACGCTGATGAAGCGCAAGACTCCGCACATCTATGTGGGCAACTGGTTCTTCGCCGCCTTCATCCTCGTTACGGCAATGCTGCACATCGTCAACCACCTGGCCATTCCGGTGGACTGGTTCAAGTCCTACCCGGTGTACTCCGGCGCCACCGATGCCATGGTGCAGTGGTGGTACGGACACAACGCAGTAGGCTTCTTCCTCACCACCGGCTTCCTCGGGATGATGTATTACTTCGTGCCCAAGCAGGCCGGACGACCGGTGTACTCCTACCGGCTGTCCATCGTGCACTTCTGGGCGCTGATCACCCTGTACATCTGGGCCGGCCCGCACCACCTGCACTACACCGCGCTGCCCGACTGGGCGCAGAGCCTGGGCATGGTGATGTCGCTGATCCTCCTGGCGCCCAGCTGGGGCGGCATGATCAACGGCATGATGACCCTCTCCGGTGCCTGGCATAAGTTGCGCACCGACCCGATCCTGCGCTTCCTCGTGGTTTCCCTGGCGTTCTACGGCATGTCGACCTTCGAAGGTCCGATGATGGCGATCAAGACCGTCAACGCCCTGTCTCACTACACTGACTGGACCATCGGCCACGTCCATGCCGGCGCACTGGGCTGGGTGGCGATGATTTCCATCGGCTCGCTCTACCACCTGATTCCCAAGGTCTTCGGTCGCGAACAGATGCACAGCATCGGTCTGATCAACGCACACTTCTGGCTAGCCACCATCGGCACGGTCCTCTACATCGCCTCGATGTGGGTCAACGGCATCACCCAGGGCCTGATGTGGCGCGCGGTGAACGCCGACGGCACGCTCACCTATTCCTTCGTCGAAGCGCTGCAGGCCAGCCACCCCGGCTTCGTGGTGCGCATGAGCGGCGGCATGCTGTTCCTCGGCGGCATGCTGCTGATGGCCTGGAACACCTGGATGACCGTGCGCCAGGCGCGCCCGGAAGCCCTGCGCATCGCCGAGCGGATGGCCTGAGATGACGCTCTGGCTGGGGCTGGTCAGCCTGCTGGCGCTGTACTTCGGCGTCGGCTGGTGCCTGCGGGCGCACCGCGAGCGGGGCATCGAGGAGGCCAGCATGCTGCCCTTCGCCGATGACGAAGAAGCCGCCCAGCGCATGGAGAAAGCCACGGGCCGCAGCCGCACCGGCTGCGCCTGCCCCGGCCGCTGCCAGGGCGACTGCGAGCACTGGCGCGACTGGCAGCCCTAGCGCGCCACCTCGGGCGCGTACCTGCGACAGAGCGCCGCATCACCTCCATCAATTTTCATTAGCAAGCACATCAATTTCCCGGCGGGCAGCCCGAGGAGGAATATCACTCCCGTGCCCCGCCACCTGATGGACGCCTGAAGCATCGTCCCCTGTCCTGTCTGGACCCCAGGACAGACATCATCGATGCCAGTGCTCCCCGGTGGGGCTTTCAAACCCATTCAGGGCCCCAGCGGGCCCTCACCGAGCGTTTTATCGAGGGAATAAAGAATGAAGCTTGCCTCTGTCGTGTCGGCTGTCATCTCCAGCCTCGCCCCGATGGCTTTTGCCCAGGACGCAATCAAGAACCCCGGCGCCGAGCTGCCGGTTACCGAATACCACTACGGCATGTCCCTGGACGTCGACAAGGTTCTGCACCGCACCGACAACTCCGGCAAGGTCGGCATCGTGCCCGCCTACATGGTCTACCAGGATCACAACGGCGAGACCCACAAGGTCCGCTTCCTCGAATGGGGCGGCAGCACCAGCCAGGGCTGAGCCTTTCGCGAACATCGTCCTCCGGCCGTCTTGGCCCAACCCCGCGAGCCTGTGGTGGCGGTCGGGGGGCGATCCTGACTTCCTGCACAGCGATGCAGTTCGCCCCTGCGAAGAGCCATCAGCACGGGGCTGCACCCACAATGAAAAAACGCGCCATTGGGCGCGTTTTTTCATACAGCGAAAACTCAGATTTCCACCTGCGTCCCCAGCTCGATCACCCGGTTCAGCGGCAGGTTGAAGTAACGCAGGTTGCCATTGGCGTTCTTCAGCAGGAAGGCGAACAGCGCCTCGCGCCAGCGCGCCATGCCGATCAGCTTGGACGGGATCACCGTCTCGCGACTGAGGAAGTAGGTGGTGCGCATCGGACTGAAGTCCAGCTCGTTGAGGTGGCACAGTTTGAGCGCCTGCGGGATGTCCGGGTCTTCCATGAAGCCGAAGTGCAGCACCACGCGGAAGAAGCCCTCGCCGTAGGCATCCACCTCGAAGCGACGGTCCGGCGGCACGCGCGGGCTGTCTTCGTTGACCACGGTGAGCAGCACGACCTGCTCATGCAGCACCTGGTTATGCAGCAGGTTGTGCAACAGCGCATGGGGCACGGCGTCGGTGCGGGCAGTGAGGAACACGGCGGTGCCCTGCACACGGTGCGGCGGCTGCGAGCGGATGCTGGAAATGAACAGCGGCAGCGGCAGCGAGCCCTCGTCGAGGCGGTCCACCAGCAGTTGGCGGCCGCGCTTCCAGGTGGTCATCAGGATGAACAGACCGATACCGGCGATCACCGGGAAGGCACCGCCCTGAACGACCTTGGGCAGGTTCGCGGCGAAGAACAGGGTGTCGACGAACAGCATCATCAGGAAGAACGGAATCGCCAGCCACAGCGGCCACTTCCACAGCAGCCAGACCACCACGCCCATCAGCAGGGTGGTCATCAGCATGGTCCCGGTCACCGCCACGCCATAGGCCGAGGCCAGGGCGGCGGAGGATTCGAAGCCCAGCACCAGCAGGACCACGCCGACCATCAGCGCCCAGTTCACGCCCGGAATGTAGATCTGCCCCTGCTCGTGGCTGGAGGTGTGCTGGATCGACATGCGCGGCACGAAGCCGAGCTGGATGGCCTGGCGGGTCAGCGAGAAGGCGCCGGAAATTACGGCTTGCGATGCAATCACCGTCGCCGCAGTGGACAGCGCCACCATCGGCACCAGCGCCCAGCCCGGCGCGGTCAGGTAGAAGGGGTTCCGCGCGGCTTCCGGGTTGACCAGGATGGTCGCGCCCTGGCCGAAATAGTTCAGCACCAGCGCCGGCAGCACCAGGGCGAACCAGGCACGGGCGATGGGCTTGCGGCCGAAGTGGCCCATGTCCGCGTACAGCGCTTCGGCGCCGGTCAGCGCCAGCACGGTGGCGCCGAGGATGGCCACGCCGATGCCCGGATGGGAAACGAAGAAGTTGAAGGCCCAGGCCGGGTTCATCGCCTTCAGCACTTCCGGCTGCCGCGACACGCCGTAGGCGCCCAGCGCCGCCAGCGCGAGGAACCACGCCACCATCACCGGGCCGAACAGAATGCCGATGCGCGCGGTGCCGTGCTTCTGGATGAGGAACAGGCCGACCAGCACGATCAGCGACAGCGGCACCACCCAGTGCTCCAGGCCGTCGAAGGCGATCTCCAGGCCCTCGATGGCAGAGAGGACCGAGATCGCCGGGGTAATCATGCTGTCGCCATAGAAGAGTGCCGCACCGATCAGGCCGGCGATCACCACCATTGCCTGCAACCGATGCTTCCCGGCGGCGGCGCGGCGAGCCAGCGCGGACAGCGCCATCACCCCGCCCTCGCCCTGGTTGTCGGCGCGCAGTACGAAGATCACGTACTTGATCGACACCACCCAGATCAGCGACCAGAAGATCAGCGACAACACGCCGAGAACGCCGTCGTGGTTGGCCTGTACGCCATATCCGCCGACGAAGACTTCCTTGAGGGTGTACAGCGGGCTGGTGCCGATATCGCCGTAGCAGACGCCCACGGCGCCGACCATCAGGCCGATCGCGGAGCTCGAATGGGGCTGCTCATGCTCAACGGTGCCGGCGCTTGCATCGGACATGTAACAAAATTCCTCAAAAAAATTCGGCGCATCCTGCTCCGACCCTTTCGTCGATGCAAGAGCCGGGTACGAAGGTTCTGAATGACTATAGAGCGTGTTGCCCGGAATTACCGGGCGAACGGGGCTGTCAGGCGGCGTGCGACAGCTTGTCCCAGAGAGGCTGGTCAAGTGCGCGGGACGCCGCTAGAATTGCGCACTTTTTGATCAGAGGCGCCGCCAGCGCGCCCTTCGAGGTTAGCCGCACATGTCCACCGCCACACCCAAAGTCGGATTCGTCTCGCTCGGATGCCCGAAAGCGACCGTCGACTCCGAACGCATCCTCACCCAGCTGCGCATGGAAGGGTACGAAATCGTTCCCACCTACCAGGACGCAGACGTGGTGGTGGTGAACACCTGCGGCTTCATCGACAGCGCCAAGGCCGAATCCCTGGACGCCATCGGCGAAGCCATCGCCGAGAACGGCAAGGTGATCGTCACCGGCTGCATGGGCGTCGCCGAAGACAGCATCCGTGACGTGCACCCCAGCGTGCTGGCCGTGACCGGCCCGCAGCAGTACGAGCAGGTGGTCAATGCCGTCCACGAGGTGATCCCGCCCAAGGCCGAGCACAACCCGCTGATCGACCTGGTGCCGCCGCAAGGCATCAAGCTGACCCCGCGTCACTATGCCTACCTGAAGATTTCCGAAGGCTGCAACCACAGCTGCAGCTTCTGCATCATCCCGTCGATGCGCGGCAAGCTGGTCAGCCGCCCGGTCGGCGACGTGCTCAGCGAAGCCCAGCGCCTGGTCAAGGCCGGCGTGAAGGAACTGCTGGTCATCTCCCAGGACACCAGCGCCTACGGCGTGGACCTGAAGTACAAGCTGGACTTCTGGGACGGCCAGCCGGTGAAGACCCGCATGCTGGAGCTGTGCGAGGCGCTTTCCTCGATGGGCGTGTGGGTGCGCCTGCACTACGTCTACCCGTACCCCAACGTCGACGACGTGATCCCGCTGATGGCCCAGGGCAAGCTGCTGCCCTACCTGGACATCCCCTTCCAGCACGCCAGCCCGAAAGTGCTCAAGTCCATGAAGCGCCCCGCCTTCGAGGACAAGACCCTGGCGCGCATCAAGAAGTGGCGCGAGATCTGCCCCGAGCTGACCATCCGCTCCACCTTCATCGTCGGCTTCCCCGGCGAGACCGAGGAAGACTTCCAGTACCTGCTGGACTGGCTGACCGAAGCCCAGCTCGACCGCGTCGGCTGCTTCCAGTACTCCCCGGTGGAAGGCGCTCCGGCCAACGACCTGGGCCTGGACGTCGTACCCGATGACGTCAAGCAGGACCGCTGGGAGCGCTTCATGGCGCACCAGCAGGCGATCTCCGCCGCCCGCCTGCAACTGAAGATCGGCAAGGAAATCGACGTGCTGATCGACGAAGTGGACGATGAAGGCGCGGTCGGCCGCTCCTACGCCGACGCCCCGGAAATCGACGGCGCCGTGTACATCGACAGCTTCGACGTGAAGCCGGGCGACAAGGTGCGTGTACGCATCACCGACGCCGACGAGTACGACCTCTGGGCCGAACTGGTCTGATCCGCAAAAGCCCCGCTGAAGCGGGGCTTTTCATTTCAAGGGTAAGAACATGACCAACAACGACGTGCTGCGCAGCCTGCGCTACCTGCTGGACATCCGCGATGCCCAGGTGGCCGAGATCACCGCGCTGGCCGGGTTCAACGTCAGTGCCGAGGAAATCGGCGCCTACCTCGCCCGCGACGACGAGCCGGACTTCAAGCCGTGCAGCGACCGCGTGCTGGCGCACTTTCTCGACGGCCTGATCGTGCATCGCCGTGGCCGCGACGAATCGCGCCCGCTGCCGCCGGTGGAACTGCCACTGACCAACAACATCACCCTGAAGAAGCTGCGCGTCGCCTTCGAGCTGCGCGATGACGACATCCTCGCGATCCTCGACAGCGTCAGCTTCATCGTCACCAAGACCGAACTGGGTGCACTGTTCCGCAAACCCGGCCACAACAACTACCGCCCCTGCGGCGACCAGTTGCTACGCAACTTCCTCAAGGGCCTGACCCAGCGCCAGCAGCGCTGAGGCCAACGTGCTCTATCGCCTGGCCGCCGACGCCGTCGTCCTGCTGCACCTGGGGTTCATCCTCTTCGTGCTGCTCGGCGGCCTGCTGGTGCTGCGCTGGCCGCGCCTGGCCTGGCTGCACGTGCCGGCGGCGGCCTGGGGCATGGCGGTGGAGTTCCTCCACCTCTACTGCCCGCTCACCCCGCTGGAAAACCACTTCCGCGCGCTGGCCGGCGACAGTGGCTACAGCGGCGGCTTCATCGAACACTACCTGATCCCGCTGATCTACCCCGCCGGCCTGACCGAGGCGACCCAGGTCGTGCTCGGCCTCGTGGTGGTCGCGGTCAATCTGCCGCCTTACCTGCTTCTGCTGCACCGGGCACTGCGTTCGCGCTGAGCGGATTGGTCATGGGCAGATACGCCAGGCTGGCCTCCTTGTTCTTCGCATGGCCCAGGCGCTGGCCATTGTTGAGCTTCGACTCGATCAGCCGGTGATCCGCCGTCAGCCAGTTCAGCGGCTGCTTTCCGTCGTGCGTCACCTGGGAAATGATCAGGGTACGCGCCGGGCCCCAGTCCTCGCCGGTAGTCTTGCGCAGCCAGTCGAACAGCGCGGCGCTGTCGCCCTGTGGATAACCGGAGTGGATGTAGAGGAACGGATGCGCCTGGCGTTCGCCGCGCTGCTCCAGGTACATCGGCAGGCGTGCATCGTCATCGCCGAGGATCAGTACCCGCCACTGCGACCAGGGCGCGGCCTGCTCCGCCACGGCGCGCACCTCCTTGGCGAACAGCGGAACCCCGCCACCGCCGTTGCTCCACGGATAAGCCACGCCAACCACCAGCAGCATCAGCACCGCTCCCGCGCCCACCACCCGAGGCCAGATGCGGCCCAGCCCGGCGAGCCCGCGCTCGTGCCGCGATTCGACCACCCACCAGGCAGCCAGCAACTGGGCGAACGGCACCAGCGGCAGCACGTAGTAGCTGCGCCGGCCGCCGCTGGCGGTGAAGAAGGCGAACAGCAGCACCAGTGCCCAGACCAGCCAGCGGGCGTTGGGTTGCAGTTGCTGCCAGCGGTGCGCGGCGAACCACAGGCCGAGTATCCACAACGGCGCCCAGGGCAGCGTGTAGGCCGGCAGGTACAGCAGATAGGTGTAGATCGGCCCCTCATGATCAAAGGGCTGGAAGAAGCGCACGACGTTCTCGCGGAACACCAGCGCCAGGCCGCTCTCACCGTAGCTGGGCTGGCCGTAGAAGTGCGACAGCGCGAAGGGGATCGCGTAGGCGGCACCGGCCACCGCCAGCGCCGCCATCAGCCGCAGGTTCAGGTGCCGGCGCCAGCGCCCCTCGCTGAACAGGTGCGGCAGCAGCACCAGCCCCGGCAGGACGAAGCCGATCAGGCCCTTGCACAGCGAGGTCAGCGACAGGATCAGGAAGAAGCCCAGGTAGCCCGAGAACCGTGTGTCCTCCGGATCACGCCAGTACCAGGCCAGCGCCGCCAGCACGCCGAACACCGTGAGCATGTCCGCCGTCGCCACCCGCGCCCAGAACAGGAAGTAGAAGGTGGTCGCCAGCAGCCAGCCAGCCAGCACTCCAGTTCCCTTGCGCAACAGGCGCTCACCCAGCCACCAGGTCAGCCAGACGCTGCCCAGCCCGGCCAGTACGGTGCTCAGACGCAGCGTCCAGTGGTTGAGGCCGAACAGGCTGGCGGGCGCGGTGATCAGCCAGTAGGACAGCAGTGGCTTGTCGTAGTAAGGCGCGCCACGCAGGTAGGGATCGAAGTAGTCGCCCGACTGCAGCATCTGCAATGAAATGTCCGCCCAGCGCACTTCCGGCCCCCAGACCTCGCGCGAGCCCAGCCCGAACACCAGCAGCACCAGCGTGGCGCCCAGCAATAGTGCCAGCGCCTTGCGATCGTTACTCCAACCCTGCATCACCCGGCCCCCGGCCTCTCGAACGTGCGCCGGACACTAGGGCTGCGATGGTTATGCGCAGGTTAAGAAAATGCAGCCATCGCGTAATGCGTCGGCATTTGCCGATTGGATAGTGCTCGGAGCGCCCCGGCGATACCGCTAGGGTGAGGCGAAAACCCAGCCAGGAGAGGCTCATGCACCCGTACTTTTCCCTCGCCGGACGGACCGCTCTGGTCACCGGCGGCACCCGCGGCATCGGCCGGATGATCGCCCAGGGCCTGCTCGAAGCCGGCGCCAAGGTAATCATCTGCGCCCGTGATGGCGCCGCCTGCGCCGACACCGCCACTGAGCTGTCGCAGTACGGCGAGTGCATCGGCCTGCCGGCCAACCTCGCCACCGAGGAAGGTGCGCGCGCCCTGGCCGCCGAGCTGAACGAGCGCCTGGACCAACTCGACATCCTGGTGAACAACGCCGGCACCACCTGGGGCGCACCGCTGGAAAGCTATCCGGCCTCGGGCTGGGAGAAGGTCATGCAGCTCAACGTCACCGCCGTGTTCAGCTGCATCCAGCAACTGCTGCCGCTGCTGAAGAAAGGCGGCAGCGCGCAGAACCCGGCCCGGGTGATCAACATCGGCTCGGTGGCCGGCCTCACCTCCCACGGCGAAAGCGCCTACGCCTATGGCCCGAGCAAGGCCGCGCTGCACCAGCTATCGCGCATGCTCGCCCGCGAACTGGTGAAGGACCACATCAACGTCAACGTCATCGCCCCCGGCCGCTTCCCCAGCAAGATGACCCGCCACATCGCCAACGACGAACAGGCCATGGCCGAGGACACCGCCGTCATCCCCATGCGCCGCTGGGGCCGCGAGGAAGAGATGTCCGCCCTGGCAATCAGCCTGGCGAGCGCCGCCGGCGCCTACATGACCGGCAATATCATCCCCATCGATGGCGGCTTCCACCTCGGCTGAGCCCCGCTACGAGGGGAATCGGGTACCATGGCGGCCCCAGCAACAGCCCGTGCCGCCATGTCCCACAGCATCTCGCCGATCGGCCACGTCCGCTCCTGCTTCAAGGAGAAGTTCGCCATCCCGCGCCAGCCGCAACTGGCCCCGGCCGCGACCGGCGTGCTGGAACTGCTGCCGCCATTCGATACCGGCGACGCGGTGGCAGGCCTGGAGCAGGTCAGCCACGTCTGGCTGATCTTCCTCTTCCACCAGGCGCTGGAAGACAAGCCGCGGCTGAAGGTGCGCCCGCCGCGCCTGGGCGGCAACCAGTCGATGGGCGTGTTCGCCACCCGCGCCACCCACCGCCCCAATGGTCTTGGCCAGTCGGTGGTGAAGCTGGAGAAGGTCGAGCCCGGCCGCCTCTGGCTATCCGGCATCGACCTGCTGGACGGCACCCCGGTCATCGACATCAAGCCCTACGTGCCCTACGCCGATAGCGTGCCGGACGCACACAACGCCATCGCCGACGCTCCGCCCGCACCCATCGCCGTGCACTGGAGCGACGAAGCCCTGCGCCAGGCCCATGAGCACGGCCTGCGCCTCGGCCAGCCGGTGCGCGAACTGGTCGAGCAGTGCCTCGCCCAGGACCCACGCCCGGCCTACCAGAGGCCGCCGCCCGAGCGCCGCTATGGCGTGCGCCTGTGGGACCTCGACGTGCACTGGCACTACCCCAGCGACGGCGAAATCCGCGTGCTGGACCTGCAACCCGCCGCCGACTGAAGCCTGCGTCAGTCCACCGGATTGAGGGCGATCACGTCGCTCTCGAAGCACTCCTGCTCGAGGATCAGCGGTTCCACCAGCGGGCGGCTGTCGCGGAAGTGCGCGGTTTGCGTGTGCGCCTCGTAGGCCGCGTCGTCGCGGTAGATCTCGTAGAGGTAGATCACGTCCGGATCGAGGCGATCCTGGGACACATCGAAGACCAGGCAGCCGGGCTCGCTGGACACGGAAGCGGCGGCGTTGGCCTTGATGGCGTGGAGGAAATCCTCGGCGCTGCCGGGCTTCACGCGGGTCTTGATGAACAGACTGTACACAGGACGTTCCTTTTGTTTTAAATTTGAAATCAAATTGTATACAAAAAAGGAACCGCGTCCATGTCCGATCTCCCTGCCCGCCCCGGCCGCCTCAACGGCCTGCGCCACCTCGCCCTGCTGGTACCGAACCTCGAGGAGTGCGAGCGTTTCTACGTCGAGGTACTCGGCATGCAGGTGCTCAACCGCGCCAACGAAGACCTGGTCTACCTCACCTGCGGCAACGACAACCTCTCCCTGGGGCGCGGCTTCGGCGCGGCCAACGGCCTGCAGACCATGGACCACTACGGCTTTGTCGTCGACAGCGTGGAAGAGCTGGAGGCCTGGTACCAGTATTTCAAGGCGCGCGGCGTGACCCTGCTGGACCGCCCTTTCGACCATGGCGACGGCGCGCGCAGCTTCCACCTGCTCGACCCGGCGGGGAACAAGGTGCAGCCGCTGTATCACCCGGCGGTTTCCGGCCAGCGCCTGGCCTGAAAAGCACACGCGCTCTGGAAAGGCCGTGCCCGTGCTTTCCCCTCACCCCAACCCTCTCCCAATGGGAGAGGGGGCGATCCGAGCCGGATGACACCTCAACCTTCATCCTGCACCGAACGGTCCCCTCTCCCTCCGGGAGAGGGTTAGGGTGAGGGCAATCTCCCGCGCTGATGCGTCCTCGAACAGAGGCATAACATTGCGGAGAAAAGACCAGCGATAAAAAAACGCCGCGATCCCAAAGGAGTCGCGGCGTTCTTTCGACTGAAGCGTCGTGCGCTTCTTACTTCTCGGCTTACTTTTCTACGAAGGCGCGCTCGATCAGGTAGTCGCCCGGCTCGCCCATGCGCGGGGAGATCTGCAGGCCGAAGCCGTTCAGCACTTCGCTGGTCTCGTCGAGCATGCTCGGGCTGCCGCAGATCATCGCGCGGTCGTCCTGCGGGTTCATCGGCGGCAGGCCGATGTCGGCGAACAGCTTGCCGCTGCGCATCAGGTCGGTCTGGCGGCCCATGCTGTGGAACTCTTCACGGGTAACCAGCGGGCAATAGATCAGCTTCTCTTTCACCATGTCGCCGAAGTACTCGTGCTCCGGCAGGACCTTGGTGATGAAGTCGGAGTAAGCCAGCTCGCTGACCCAGCGTACGCCGTGGACCAGGATGACCTTCTCGAAGCGCTCGTAGACTTCCGGGTCCTGGATGACCGACAGGAACGGCGCCATGCCGGTGCCGGTGCTCAGCAGGTACAGGTGCCGGCCGGGCTTGAGGTCGTCCAGCACCAGGGTGCCGGTGGGCTTGCGGCTGACCATCAGCTCGTCGCCTTCCTTCAGGTGCTGCAGACGCGAAGTCAGCGGGCCGTCCGGGACCTTGATGCTGAAGAACTCCAGGTGCTCTTCGTAGTTCGGGCTGGCGATACTGTACGCGCGCATCAGCGGACGACCGTTGACTTCCAGGCCGATCATCACGAACTGACCGGTCTTGAAGCGCAGACCCGGGTTACGGGTGGTCTTGAAGCTGAAGAGGGTGTCGTTCCAGTGGTGCACGCTGAGAACGCGCTCGGTGTACAGGTTGCTCATCAAGGACTCCTAGGAGAAACGTGGCGCACCCCAGCAGATCCCGGACGTAGCGCAATTGCGCGACATTTTATAGGCGGCGACAATATCCGCAAAATAAATTATCTGGATATTGCTAATCCAAAACGCAGATAAGGCCGCCCGGTCGCCGCGAAAGGATACCGTCAGGTGCTTCCTACGCCGGGGTGACGAAATGTCGCGCAGCCTTCTCCGGAGCCCCACAGCATGAAGTTCACCCTGCGCCAGCTCGAAGTCTTCGTCGCCGTCGCCCAGCAGGAAAGCGTCTCCCGCGCGGCCGAAGCCCTGTCCATGTCGCAGTCGGCCACCAGTACCTCGCTGGGCGAGCTGGAGCGACAGTTCGACTGCAAATTGTTCGACCGCTCCGGCAAACGCCTGACACTCAACGCCCTCGGCCGCCAGTTGCTGCCCCAGGCAGTGGCCCTGCTCGACCGCGGCAGCGAGATCGAGAACATGCTCAACGGCAAGAGCGCCTTCGGCTCGCTGGACCTGGGCGCCACCCTGACCATCGGCAACTACCTGGCGACCCTGCTGATCGGCACCTTCATGCAGCGTCAGCCCGATTGCCGGGTGCGTCTGCATGTGCACAACACCGCCCACGTGGTGCAGCGCGTGGCCCACTACGAACTGGACCTGGGCCTGATCGAAGGCGACTGCCAGCACCCGGACATCGAGGTGCAGCCATGGATGGAAGATGAACTGGTGGTCTTCTGCGCGCCGCAGCACCCGCTCGCCCGTGAAGGCCGCGCGAGCCTGGAGCGACTGACGGAGGAAGCGTGGATTCTGCGGGAACAGGGCTCGGGCACACGGCTGACCTTCGACCAGGCCATGCGCCATCACGTGGAGCCTTTGAACGTGCGACTGGAGCTGGAACACACCGAGGCGATCAAGCGTGCGGTGGAGTCGGGGCTGGGCATCGGCTGCATCTCGCGCCTGGCCCTGCGCGACGCCTTCCGCCGTGGCAGCCTGGTGCCGGTGGAAACGCCGGACCTGGACCTGCGCCGGCAGTTCTACTTCATCTGGCACCGGCAGAAGTACCAGACCGCGACCATGCGCGAGTTCCTCGAACTGTGCCGCAGCGAAACCGCCGGGGTGACGCGCAGCGACGACATCGTCCTGCCGATGATCCCCTGACGCGAAACCGAACGCTGCGCAGGGCGAATAACCTGGAACAGGTTATCCGCCGGCTCTTGCTGGCGGATAACGCCGGCGCGTTATCCGCCCTGCGAAAGCCCCAGCAGAAAACCGTTTAGCCGAGCAGGATGCCCGCCCAGGTCACGGTGATGATGGTCAGCGCGACGAACTGGGCGGCGCTGCCCATGTCCTTGGCGTTCTTCGACAGCGGGTGGCGCTCCAGGGAAACCCGGTCCACCACCGCCTCGATGGCGGAGTTGAGCAGCTCGACGATCAGCGCCAGCAGGCACACGGCGATCATCAGCGCGCGTTCGCCGCGGGTCACGTCGCAGAAGAACGACAGCGGGATCAGGATGACGTTGATCAGCACCAGCTGGCGGAAAGCCGCTTCACCCTTGAAGGCGGTGGCAAAGCCGGCCAGGGAGTAGCCGGCGGCGTTGAAGATGCGTTTCAGGCCAGTCTGGCCCTTGAAGGGGGAAGCGGACACGTGTGGTTCTCACAGGCAAAGGTCGCGGCACTCTATACCAGCGATCGTCAAAATGGGGTCAAGGCCATTACAGAATGTGACGGCCTCAGGGGCTGAATGTGACGGGCCTCAGGCCCCCGGCACCGATTCCATTTGCGCCAGCAGCAACGCCGCCTGGGTGCGGGTGCGCACGTTCAGCTTGCGGAAGATCGCCGTCACGTGAGCCTTCACCGTGGCTTCGGAGACACTCAGCTCGAAGGCGATCTGCTTGTTCAGCAGGCCTTCGCAGACCATGGTCAGCACGCGGAACTGCTGCGGGGTGAGGCTGGCCAGACCGGCGCTGGCGGCGCGCACGTCGTCGCTCATCTCGGTCACGGCGTCCACCTGCGGCGGCCACCAGACATCACCATCGAGCACCGCACGCACGGCCTGCTGCAGCACGCTCAGCTCGCTGGACTTGGGGATGAAGCCGCTGGCACCGAACTCGCGGGAGCGCTGCACCACGGCGGCATCTTCCTGGGCCGAGACCATCACCACCGGAATCTGCGGGTACTGCCCGCGCAGCAGCACCAGGCCGGAGAAGCCATAGGCGCCGGGCATGTTCAGGTCCAGCAGGACCAGGTCCCAGTCGGCCTTCTCGTTCAGGCGCGTCTCCAGCTCCGCGATACTCGCCGCCTCCGACAGCCGCGCCTCGGGGCCGAGACCGATGGTCAGGGCCTGGTGCAGGGCACTGCGGAACAGCGGGTGATCGTCAGCGATCAGGATCTCGTAGGAAGCCATGAATTTTCCTTGAAGGCCGCGCCGAAGTCCCGCCGTGGATAACAGCCAGACTTGCGCAGGAAAGGTCGGAGCACGGATAGAGCACTACTTGTCACATTGTACGCAAAGAGCGGCTTCGCTGTCCGCCGCGAATACGTCCCTCGCAGTACATGCACAATGGCCTGAAAGCCCCTGCCACTGTGCCCGCCGGGAACCCTGTCCCCTTTCCAAAGGCCCGGCGTTACGGCAGAGTTCCGCTTTTTTTCCTGCCCGTTACGAGAACAAGATGAAAAGCCATGCGCTGCGCGCCGATTTCCTGATGCTGTTCACCGCGATGATCTGGGGGGTCTCCTTCGTCGCGCAACGCCTCGGGATGGATGCCATCGGTCCCTTCCTCTATACCGGCCTGCGCTTCACCCTCGGCGCCATGGCACTGCTGCCGCTGCTGGCCTGGTCGAGCAAGCGCGGCGCCCAGCCGTTCAACCGCGGCCTGATCCTGGCCGGTCTGGCCATCGGCACCGCGCTGACCATGGGGATCAACCTGCAGCAGGTCGGCCTGATGTTCACCAGCGTGACCAACTCCGGCTTCATCACCGGCCTGTACGTCATCATCGTGCCGCTGCTCGGCCTGCTGATCGGTCATCGCGCCGGCACGGGCACCTGGATCGGTGCTGCGCTGGCGGTGACCGGCATGGCGATGCTGAGCATCGGCCCGGACTTCCACGTCGCTTCCGGTGACTGGCTGCAACTGACCGGCGCCTTCGTCTGGGGCGGCCACGTCCTGCTGGTGGGCCTGTTCGCCAGCCGCTACGACCCGATCCGCCTGGCCTTCCTGCAGTTCGCCACCTGCGCGGTGGTGAGCATGATCCTGGCGCTGGTGTTCGAGGAGATTCACCTCGACGCCATCCTCCAGGCCGGCCCTGCCCTGCTCTACGGCGGCCTGTTCGGCGTCGCCACCGGCTTCACCCTGCAGGTCATCGCGCAGAAGCACGCCATCGCCTCCCACGCGGCGATCATCCTCTCGCTGGAAGCCGTGTTTGCCGCCATCGCCGGCGCGCTGTTCCTCAACGAAACTCTGCACGTGCGCGGCTACTTCGGCTGCGCGCTGATGCTCGCCGGCATGCTGGTCGCTCAGCTGTGGCCGAAGAAGGCTGACGCCAAGGCGGCTTGAAACACCCAATAAGCCTGCAGGCGCGCGCATGACCCGCGTCTGTAAAGGTTGCGTTGGCGAGGCAGGTTATCGCTGGGTAAACGGCATCAACGCCTGATGCGCCGGGCTCTGCTCGTCCAGCGGCTGCTGGCGCTTGGAGCCCAGGTAGCGTTCGCTGAACACATCCAGGTAGGCATCCAGCGCATCGCCGGCGCGGCGGTCGCCGGCCAGCCCCAGGCACAGCGCGGCAACCTCGGCGGTGCACAGGTGTTCGTCGAACTTGGAGCGGCGCAGGCGATAGCGCGACAGCGCATCGGGGGTGATGCTCAGCACCGGGAAGCGGTCCAGGTACGGGCTCTTGCGGAACATCTTGCGCGCCTCGTTCCAGGTGGCATCGAGCAGGATGAACAACGGGCGCTTGCCGTCCTGCGGCTCCACCGTGGTGACCACGCGCTCGGGCTGGACGAACTCGCCAGGGAACACCACATACGGCTGCCACTGCGGATCGTCGAGCAGCGCCAGCAGCGCAGGGTCGACCTCGATGCGCGACCAGCCGAAGGCCCAGGTCTCGGGCACGGTCTCGGCGATCAGCCAGCCGGTGTTGCTGGGCTTGAGCGGTTCGGTGTCGAACATCACCAGGCACATCGCCGAGTTGGACTCGACCTGCGGGCGCAGGCTGCACATGCAGTAGTTCGGCCGCAGGCGGCAACCGGGGCAGCGCGGCGAGCGTGAGCCACGGGCGAAGAACGGCTTGATGCAGCGGGCCAGGCGTTCATCGCGAAGGCGGGCGACGGCGTGGCTCATGCTGCAGCCACCGGGATGAGGAAAAGCGAACGGGACATCGAAGGCTCGAACGGGACGACGGTTGCGGACCGCCGATTGTACCAGAGCGGCCGCCCGCCTCCCTGCGAGCGGCGCGGTGGCTTTCAAGGCAAGTAGCTTGGAGATAAGCGGCCTTCAGAAGCTGTGGTTGAGCGCCAGGCCGATGAACTGGATCTGCTGCTTGTATTCGCCCTTGTAGTTGCCGCCGTTGCCGGTGCAGCGCACGCCGCTATCGACGTAGAGCCCTCCGGAACCGGGCGCCCAGCCAGCCGGCGAGCAGCCGTCGGCGTAGTCCATCTTGCCGCTGTCGAACTTCACGAAGCTGTAGGCCAGGTCCACCGAGGTGTCCTTGGTGAAGTGGTAGTTGGCCCCCAGCGACAGCCACTTGCGATTGGCGTCGGGGAAGGCCGGGTGGCGTAGCCCGTCGCCGCTGACCGGGGTCTTGTCGTAGGCGATGCCGCTGCGCAGCAGCAGGTCGTCGTTGAACTGGTAGTTCATCCCAAGCGAGACCTTGTAGGTGTTCTTCCAGTCCTGCTTGACGCTCAGGTCCCCCTCGTTGACGCCATTGAAGTACGGGTAGCCCTGCACCTGGTCGATGCCGATATCCACCGAGTCCAGCCGCGAGTGCCGCGTCCAGGTCACGTCGGCCATCAGCGCGACCTTGTCGTTGAGTTGGTGGAAGCCGTTGATGGACAGAGATTCGGGCGTGTCGATGGTGACCTTGGCCTTGGAGTTGGGGTGCAGCCGGGTGGCGGCGAACTGGCCGGGGTTGACCCACTGGTCCGGGTCGAACAATTGCTGGATGGCGTCCTTGGGCGGCAGTTCGATGATGCCCAGGTCCAGGCCGCCGCTGAGGTCGGTATCCGGCGAGGGCACCGTGCCCTGCACGTCGGAGAAGCTCCACTTGGTCTTGCCTTCCAGCTCATGCTTGATCCGCGAACGATAGGCGATACCAAAGCGCGTGCGCTCCGTGGGTTCCCACAGGTAGCCGAAGTTCCAGCCGTAGCCCCAGTCGTCACCCTTCACGCGGAAGTAACCGTCGCCCTGGACGTTGTCGGAAAAGTTTTTCGCCACGCAGTCGACGAAGGCATCACCGTTCTGGCCGTTACAACTGGTCACCTCCTCCGGCACCTGCACGCCGTAGACCAGCGGGATCACCGCCTGCCCCAGGGGCGAGGCGGCCAGTTCGGTGACGTCCTGATTCTCCTTGACGAACTGCCCGGCCAGTTGCCGCGAGGCGCCCTTCACGTCGGCCGCGCCGCGCTGGATGGAGCGGATGTACTGAGCCGAGACGCCGAAACCGACGCTATGGTGCTCGTTGAGGCGGAAGGAAATGCTCGGGTTGAAGGTGACGGTTTCCAGCGAGGCCGACTGGATGCCGTAGCGGCCGCTCCAGTCCTTCTCGTAGTCGAGCTTGGCGCCATAGGGCGTGAAGATGCCCAGGCCGATGTTGATGGTGTCGTTCACCTGGTGGGAGAAGTAGAAGTTCGGCGCGGCGGCCGCGTCCGGCAGGTAGGAGCCGGCGTCGCCGTCGCCCTCACCGGTGCGGTTGCCGAACACGTCGGTGGAGCCGTCGTCATCGTACTCGCCCTTGGGCAGCAGGATGGTTAGGCCGCCGGTGACCTGGTTGCCGGGCAGGCGGGCCATGCCGGCGGGGTTGTAGAAGATGGTCGAGGCGTCGGCCGCTTCGGCGCCGTTGGCGTGGGCGGTGCCCTGGGCGGACACCGACTGTGAGCCGAAGTGATAACCGGACGCCTCGGCCTGCTGCGCGGGGACTGCGATCAGGCACCAGGAGCCCAGGGCAAGCGGCCAGGGGCGCAATACTCTTGTCATTGTTCTTCTCCTGCGATGGGATGATTCGCCCGACGCATCGACAAGAGTCCGCCCTACCGCAGAAGCAGCATGAAAATGGCACCGCCTTGCGCGGCGGCTGGACCTCCCGATGGTCGACCCTCCCGCTCGGAGGGCAGAGGTTGTGACCGGAGAGCGGCGCCATCCTCCCCCCATCCTTTGACGGGGTTGGCCACCCGGCGGCGCGGTCTGGGGTCTGAGGTAACAGTTCCTCGGCAGGCGCGCCGTTTTAAGGGACAATAGGCGGCTTGAATGACCGTCGAACCCGGAAGGCTCGCCACGGTCGAATCGGCACCATTGTCAGGAGATGCCCATGCTGCGCCTCACCGCCCTCGCCCTCTGCCTCGTCATTCCCGTCGCGCACGCCGCGTCGAAGAAGGACTTCGAACTGACCCAGACCCTGGAAAAGGTCGCCAAGGAAAGCAGCGAAGGCACCCCGCGCGCCATCAACGAGGACATCCTCGACCAGGGCTACACCGTCGACGGCCCGCAGTTGATCAACCACCTGAGCGTGCGCGCCAGCCATGCCGAGCGCATGCGCGAGAACCCCGACAGCGTGCGCAGCCAGCTGGGCGACAGCGTCTGCAGCAACACCGCCTACCGCCAGTTGCTGGCCGAGGGCGCGATCCTCACTTACAGCTTCACCGAGTACAAGACCAACGCCCCGGTCGCCACCGAGCGCTTCGACGCTGGCAGCTGCAAGATCAAGCTGAAGAAGTAAGCCGCACCCATGCTCGACAAGGAAATGCTGCTGAAGATCGCGCGTACGCCGATGCCCTTCGGCAAGTACCAGGGTCGCATGCTGGTGGACCTGCCTGACGAGTACCTGCTGTGGTTCCACAAAAAGGGGCAGTTTCCGGCCGGCGAATTGGGCCGGCTGATGCAGCTGACCCTGGAACTGAAGATCGATGGCCTGGACGACCTGATCAAAGCGCTCAAGCGCTGAGGCCCGCGCAACCGCCCTGTGGCGGTTGCGCCAGCGCTCGTCAGCGCAGCACGGCGGGGTTCTCCTTGCCGGCCACCGCCGCTGCTTCGTCCGGCGCCAGCAAGGCGCTGCGCGGCACATCCAGCAACCGCGCGCAGGCCGCCAGCACGTGGGCCCAGCTGCAGCGGTTGGCGAACAGCATGCCCGCCTCGTCCAGCGTACCGCCCTGGTTGCGATAGCCCAGCACCGCCGTCTTCAAGGCGTCCGGCAGGATCGGCCAGAGGTGCCCGCGCGCCACTTCCGGACGCATGTGAGTGAGCAGCACGCGGCGCTGGTAATGGTCTGGGAACAAACGCATGGCCACGGACTCATCCGTCAGCGCCTGCAACTCCCAGTTGTCACGCGGCGCGCGGAAGCGCCCCGGCTCCTGCAGATAGACCAACCGATACGGATAACCGGCCTCCTCCAGCCGCAACGCGGCGCGACGCATCTCGGCCAGTTGGTAGCTGCCGTTGGCGATCAGCAGCAGTGGCTCGGCGCCGGGATGTTCGTCCATCAGGATCGCGCCATCGCGGGCCAGCTGTTCCGCCTGGGCCTGGTTGAATACGGCCGGACGCTCGCGCTTGGGTGCCACGATGCAGGCCAGTTGCCCGCGACTACGGTAGATGTCTGGCAGCAGGGCCAGGTGACTGTTGTGGTCGACCGGGAAAACCACCCGAACCATGTCGCTCATCTCGCCCAGCAGCGCCTCGCAGAAGGTGGTGTCCTGGTGCGACTGCTGGTTCTTGCCGTTCTCCCACGTATGCGAAGTCGCCACCAGCGGCCAGCCGAGCCAGCCCGCCGAACGCCCGGCTTCCTTCTGCTGGCGGGCAAAAATCAGCGTCTGGCGCACGGCCCCGAGCATCTTCACGCAGAAGGCTTCGTAGCTGGCCACCAGGTTCAGTCCGCCCTGGTTGGCCAGGCAGGCGGAAACCACCGCTTCCTCGTTGAGCGCGGTGATGATCCGGCCATCCACGGCCTCCAGATCGCTTTCCGGCTCACTCACCCGGTGCCGGAGCGCCTTGAGCACGCCGCCCAGGCGGTTGCTCGCCAGCTCGTCCGGGTTGCCGACGCGGGCGCGCAGGTCCGGGTTGGCGCCGCACAGGTCAACGAAAAAGCGATCCAGCGCGGCCATGGGCGAGCATTCGTCGTTGCGGTAATGCAGCGGCGGAATCGAAGGTTCGATAGGCCGACGCACGGCCAACGGGTTGTCCCGCTCCAACACCCGGCCGCTGCGCGAGGCAGTGAACAGGCCGCAGGCCTCGGCGAGCTCTTCCGGCTCCACCCACAGCGGCGCCGCATGCTGGTTGAACAGCTCGCGCGCCTCGGCGTCCACGCCGGGGTTACCCGGGAGTGGCAGGTTGTGCGCGGCGTTGCTGCCGGCCCCGTAGAAGCCGTAACCCTTGGTCGTCTCGGCAATGCCATAGGGAATCGGCAGCGGATAGCGCAGGATGCCGCGCTCCTTCTCGTCGACGCGATGTTGCAGGCGTTCTTCCATTTCCCACAGGGCGCAGACGAATGCCGCCGGGTCACGTCCATCGAAGCTGATCGGGTCGAAGCCACAGCGCCGCAGGTGCAGCTTGAAGCCTTCCAGTCCCTCGTGGGTGCCCAGGTCGGTACGCTGCTCGATGCGCCGGCCGTTGGCGATCATCACCGGCAGCGCCGTGCCGCAATCTTCGGCGCGCCACCAGCGGGGAATCCAGTCGCTGCCGCGCTGCTCCTCGGCGGCGCCGTCGGAAAGAAACGCCACCAGGGTTTCGCCCGGTAGCGGCATGTGCGCATACATCAGCTCGGCGAAGCCGAGGTAGCCGCCTTCGGCAATGCCACCAGCGGTATGCGGGTTGACGTGGCTGCCCAGCGGCGCGGCGACCTTACCGTCCGGCTGCTGCGCGTAGCTGTAGAAGTCCTGCACCAGCCGATCCAGCCCTGCCGCGCCGCTTCCGTAGGCGGCAGCCTGTTCCGGATGCAGGTTACCGGTGAGCACGTTGAGCGCGTCGATCGCCGCCACACAGTGCCCCTGCCCCATCAGCCAGCCGCGGGTCTTGCCGCTCAGGGCATTCAGGGCGAGGTAACCGGCATAGGCCGGCACCATGTTCAGCGCACCGCCGGTGTGCCCTTCGGGCTGCGCCTTGAAATCCTCGGCCTGCAAGGGAGCGCCATCAAGGCGGACGCGCCTGGCGTAGGTCATGTGCGCCACCAGCCAGAGCCCGGCGCAGCTCAGCCGGTCCAGCGCGCCAAACAGTCGGTAGACGCTGGCCAGATCAGGCTGCAGACCGTACTGGACCAATTGATGAGCAACACGAAAGACCGCCGCCTGGGTCTGCGGGCTATGCTGAAGCGGTCCACGGCCTTGCCGCCAACGGGCAAATTCCGGCTCGGCTGCCGCGTGGCTGTCGAGTTCCTCGGGACTGGGCAGTATCTGTGGCATCTCGGCTCTCCCTTGGCTTTGCAGGAAAGTCTAGGTCGCTACGGATCGGACCGGCGCTGACATGTATCAACGAGCGCCCCGACCATTCGAGCAAGGCTGAAAGAGAATTCCCACAAGGAGACGACATGGCGCTTCTCACTTTCATCGGCGCGATCCAGGAAGTCACCGGTTCCTGCTACCTCCTGGAAACCCGCGACGGCGTCCGCGTGCTGCTCGAATGCGGGATGCGCCAGGGGCGCGGCGGCAACAAGGGTACCCGCGAAAACGAAGCGACCAACCGCACGCCCTTCCCTTTCGACCCGAAGGAGCTCGATGCCGTCGTCCTGTCCCACGCCCACCTGGACCACAGCGGCCTGCTGCCGCGCCTGGCGAAGGAAGGCTACAAGGGTCCGATCTACGCCACCGAATCCTGCTGCGACCTGCTGGAGCTGATGCTGATGGACTCGGCGCACCTCCAGGAGAAGGACGCCGAATGGGAGAACAAGTGGCGCGCGCGCCTGGGCAAGCCGCCCGTCAAGCCTCTATACACCGTCGAAGACGCTTCCCGCGCCCTGAACCAGCGCCGCCGCGTCAGCTATGGCAGCACGGTAGACGTAGCGCGCGGCATCCGCGTGACCTTCCACAACGCCGGGCACATCCTCGGCTCGGCCATCGTCGAACTGGAAATCCATGAGTTCGGCTCGACCCGCCGCCTGGTGTTCTCCGGCGACCTGGGCAGCACCTGCTCGCCACTGATGCGCACGCCGACCCCGCTGACCCGCGCCGACGTGGTGCTACTGGAATCCACCTACGGCGACCGCGACCACCGCGACGCCAACGAAACCCTGCTGGAACTGGCCGGCATCCTGCAACGCGCGCAGAACGAAGGCGGCAACGTGCTGATCCCGTCGTTCGCCGTCGGCCGCACCCAGGACCTGATCTACTACCTCGGGCGCTTCTACCAGGAAGGTCGCCTGCCGCAGCAGGTGGTCTACCTCGACAGTCCCATGGCCGCCCGGGCCAACAACATCTACCTGCAACACATCGGCGAGATCGCCGACGTCGACCGCGAGTACATGCGCGGTACCGGCACGGCCAAGGTCGGCGAGTGGCTGCCGATCCTGCGCACCACCCAGAGCGCCGATGAATCCATGGCGCTGAACCGGATCAAGAGCGGGGCTATCATCATCGCCGGCAGCGGCATGTGCACCGGAGGGCGCATCGTCCACCACCTCAAGCACAACCTCTGGCGCGAGGAATGCCATATCGTCTTCCCTGGCTTCCAGGCCAAGGGCACGCTGGGCCGCGCCATCGTCGACGGCGCCCAGACGGTACGCATCCTGCGGCAGCGCATCAGCGTGAAAGCGCAGATCCATACCCTCGGCGGGTTCTCCGCTCACGCGGGACAATCACAATTAATTCAGTGGGTTGGCCACTTCGAGAACAAACCCGAGCTATACCTGATACATGGCGAGCGGGAAAAGATGGATGTACTCAAGGGTGCACTCCAGGATCGCCTGAACTGGACGGCCAACATTCCGGAGCCCGGAGACCGGATCGCCATCTGAAATCGGGGCCTCACCGACTGTCACACCCCGCGTGCCAGACTGGGCAGGCCTCCTGCTGAACCCTGTGCGTGCGGCGAAGCGCCAATGCGTCAACACCAGAGCCACCTTGCGTGGCCGGCGCCGCCCATGGACAGGCGATCAGGGGTTGATGAACAAGGAGTATCAACATGCCCTATGAGCCCGACGACTACCTCTCCAGACACTTCCAGACCAGCGGCACCGACCTCGCACAGAAGATCGAGGAACTGGCCGAACTGGCCGCCCCCGGAAACAGCCAGAACCTGCCGCTGTACCGCGAGATGCTCACCACCGTGGCCCGCATGGCCCAGGCCGACCGCAACCGCTGGGACGCCAAGATCATGCTGCAGACCCTGCGCGAGATGGAGCACGCCTTCAGCACCCTGGAGCAGTTCAAGCGTCGCCGCAAAGTCACGGTGTTCGGCTCGGCCCGTACACCGGCCGACCACCCCGTCTACGCCCTGGCCCGCGAGCTGGGCGAAACCCTCGCCCGCTACGACCTGATGGTCATCACCGGCGCCGGCGGCGGCATCATGGCCGCGGCCCACGAAGGCGCCGGGCTGGAAAACAGCCTTGGCTTCAATATCACGTTGCCCTTCGAACAGCACGCCAACCGCACCGTGGACGGCACCAGCAACCTGCTGTCCTTCCACTTCTTCTTCCTGCGCAAGCTGTTCTTCGTCAAGGAGGCCGATGCCCTGGTGCTCTGCCCTGGCGGCTTCGGCACGCTGGACGAAGCACTGGAAGTACTGACGCTGATCCAGACCGGCAAGAGCCCGCTGGTACCGATCGTGCTGCTGGACCAACCGGGTGGGCACTACTGGGACCACGCCCTGGAATTCATCAAGGAACAGCTGGAAGACAACGGCTATATCCTGCCCAGCGACATGAACCTGATGAAACTTGTTCACACCGCCGAGGAAGCCGCCGAGGAAATCGCCCAGTTCTACAGCAACTTCCACTCCAGCCGCTGGCTCAAAGATCGCTTCGTGATCCGCCTGAACCACCCGCTGAGCGTGCGCGCACTGCAGTTGCTGGAGCGCGAGTTCGGCAGCCTGTGCGTCACTGATGGCTTCCACCAGCAGCCCTACAGCGAATCGGAACTGGACGAGCCGGAGTTCTCCCACCTGACCCGCCTGGCCTTCGCCTTCAACGGCCGTGACCAAGGTCGCCTGAGAGAACTGCTGAACTTCATCAACCAGCCGGAGAACTGGGAGCGCTGATTTCCTGGGCAACTTCCAGAACAAGAAAACAAAAAAGGCACCCGGTGGGTGCCTTTTTCGTTCAATCATCTGATCGTCGACCGCTCAGAAGCCGGCTGATGGCTTCCATCGAGTAGCCCCGATAGCTCAGGAACCGGCCCTGCTGGGCTCGCTCGCGAGCGTCCTGCGGCAGTCGGGCGAACTTGCGGCGCCATACTTCACGCAGGTTTTCACTCCAGTCGACATCCGACTCGCTCAGCGCACCGTCGATCTCGCTACGGGGCAAACCACGTTGCGACAGCTCCTCGCGAATCCGCACCGGACCGTAACCGGCCCGCGCACGGCTGGCGATGTAGCTTTCCAGGTAGCGGCTTTCGTTGAGCAGCCCTTCCTCGGCCAGACGGTCGAGGGCGGGATCGATCAGGTCCTGCGTGGCGCCGCGTTGCCGCAGCTTGCGTGAGAGCTCGGCCCGGCCATGCTCGCGTCTTGCCAGCAGGTCCATGGCGACCCGCCGCACCGCGACGGGGCTATCGAGCTCGACGGCCATCGCTATCAGTAGTCGGCTTCAGCTTCTGCTTCGGCTTCCGCCGCAGCGAGCTCGGCCTTGGTCGGCGGAGTCTGCTTGGACAGCAGCTGGTCACGGATAGCCTTGTCCAGGGTGGTGCAGACCTCGGCGTTGTCTTCCAGGAACTTGGCGGCATTCGCCTTGCCCTGGCCGATCTTGCTGCCCTGGTAGCTGTACCAGGCGCCGGACTTCTCGATCAGGCCCAGCTGTACGCCCAGGTCGATGATCTCGCCGGTGCGGTAGATGCCGCGGCCGTACATGATCTGGAACTCGGCCTGACGGAACGGCGGAGCAACCTTGTTCTTCACGACCTTGACGCGGGTTTCGCTGCCGACCACTTCGTCGCCTTCCTTCACCGCACCGGTACGGCGGATGTCGAGACGGACGGAGGAGTAGAACTTCAGCGCGTTACCACCGGTGGTAGTTTCCGGGTTGCCGAACATCACGCCGATCTTCATGCGGATCTGGTTGATGAAGATGACCAGGCAGTTGGCGTTCTTGATGTTGCCGGTGATCTTGCGCAGCGCCTGGGACATCAGGCGGGCCTGCAGGCCGACGTGCTGATCGCCCATCTCGCCTTCGATTTCGGCCTTGGGTACCAGGGCCGCTACGGAGTCGACGATGATCACGTCAACGGCATTGGAGCGCACCAGCATGTCGGTGATTTCCAGGGCCTGTTCGCCGGTGTCCGGCTGGGAAACCAGCAGGTCGTCGACGTTGACGCCCAGCTTGCCGGCGTAGTCCGGGTCCAGGGCGTGTTCGGCGTCGACGAAGGCGCAGGTGGCGCCGATTTTCTGCGCCTGGGCGATGACCGACAGGGTCAGCGTGGTCTTACCCGAGGATTCCGGGCCGTAGATCTCGACGATACGGCCGCGCGGCAGACCGCCGATGCCCAGCGCGATGTCCAGGCCCAGCGAGCCGGTGGAGATGGCGGGGATTGCCTGGCGCTCATGGTCGCCCATGCGCATGACCGCGCCTTTGCCGAATTGGCGTTCGATCTGTCCCAGGGCCGCGGCCAGGGCGCGCTTCTTGTTGTCGTCCATTGAAGTCCTCGCGAAGTCAGGCGGCCGGGCGGCCACGAACAACTGTATAAGTAGACAGTATTATTCCACAGGGCAAGCCGCTCGCCTACCCCTGAATCGGATTTTCCCCGTCCGCCAGTCGCAATAGCCCTTCCAGAGCGGTCGCCACGGTCTGCCGGCGAACAGCTTCCCGATCACCGGCATACAGACGGCGTTCACTGAACACCTGTGCGCCTTTCCTCCAGGCCAGCCAGACGGTGCCCACGGGTTTCTCGGCAGAACCACCATCCGGTCCGGCAATACCGCTGACCGCTACGGCGATATCCGCGCCACTGCGCGGCAACGCACCGTCCACCATGGCCTCGACCACCTCACGGCTCACCGCGCCGACTTGCGGGAACAGCTCGGCCGGCACATCCAACTGACGCGTCTTCTGGCTGTTGGAGTAGGTAACGTAGCCTGCCTCGAACCAGGCGGAGCTTCCGGATATACGGGTGATCGCCTCGGCAATGCCGCCACCTGTGCAGGATTCGGCGGTGGTGACGCGCAATTTGTTGGCAGCCAGCCGCGCGCCAAGCCGGGAGGAGAGTTCAGTAATAAAGGAATCGGTAACGGGCACAGTGCGCTCCGGGGTTAAAGAAGGCCAGGCGGATACCGTACACTAGGCGCTTTTGCATGTTGAAGCCGGACAGCCAGAAGCCATGAGTCAGAGCGACCTCTCCGCCCACACACCGATGATGCAGCAGTACTGGAGGCTGAAGAACCAGCACCCGGACCAACTGATGTTCTACCGCATGGGCGACTTCTACGAGCTGTTCTACGAGGACGCCAAGAAGGCCGCCAAACTGCTGGACATCACACTGACCGCACGCGGCCAGTCCGCCGGCAACTCCATTCCCATGGCCGGCATTCCCTTCCACTCCGCCGAAGGCTACCTGGCCAAGCTGGTGAAGCTCGGCGAATCGGTGGTGATCTGCGAACAGATCGGCGACCCGGCCACCAGCAAGGGACCGGTTGAACGCCAGGTTGTACGCATCCTGACCCCCGGCACCGTCAGCGACGAAGCGCTGCTCGACGAGCGCCGCGACAACCTGATCGCCGCCGTGCTGGGCGACGAGCGCCTGTTCGGCCTGGCCGTGCTGGACATCACCAGCGGCCGCTTCAACGTCCAGGAAATAAAAGGCTGGGAAACCCTGCTGGCCGAACTGGAGCGCTTGAACCCCGCCGAGCTGCTGATCCCCGACGACTGGCCCCAGGGCCTGCCGGCGGAAAAGCGCCGTGGCGCACACCGCCGCGCCCCCTGGGACTTCGATCGTGACTCGGCGAAGAAGGGCCTGTGCCAGCAGTTCGGCGTGCAGGACCTCAAGGGCTTCGGCTGCCAGGAACTCACCCTGGCTATCGGTGCGGCCGGCTGCCTGCTGACCTACGCCAAGGAAACCCAGCGCACCGCCTTGCCGCACCTGCGTAGTCTGCGTCACGAGCGGATCGATGACACCGTGATCCTCGATGGCGCCAGCCGCCGCAACCTGGAGCTGGACACCAACCTCGCCGGCGGTCGCGACAACACGCTGCAGTCGGTAGTCGACCGTTGCCAGACTGCCATGGGCAGCCGTCTGCTGACCCGCTGGCTGAACCGCCCGCTGCGCGACCGTGCCGTGCTCGAAGCTCGCCAGGAGTCCATTGCCTGCCTGCTGGAACGCTATCGCTTCGAAGTCCTCCAGCCGCAGCTGAAGGAAATCGGTGACGTTGAACGAATTCTCGCCCGAATCGGCCTGCGCAACGCCCGCCCGCGCGACCTCGCGCGCCTGCGCGACGCCCTCGCCGCCCTGCCGCAACTGCAGAGTGGCATGACCGAGCTGGAAGCCCCGCACCTGGGCGAATTGGCCGTCAGCATCCGCACCTACCCGGAACTGGCCGACCTGCTGGCCCGCGCAGTGATCGAGAACCCGCCGGCCGTGATCCGCGACGGCGGCGTCATCGCCCGCGGCTACGACGCCGAGTTGGACGAACTGCAGATGCTCAGCGAGAACGCCGGCCAGTACCTGATGGATCTGGAGACTCGCGAGAAGGCCCGCACCGGCCTGCCAAACCTGAAGGTCGGCTACAACCGCATCCACGGCTACTACATCGAACTGCCCCGTGTGCAGGCCGAACAGGCACCCGCCGACTACATCCGCCGCCAGACCCTGAAAGGCGCCGAGCGCTTCATCACGCCGGAACTGAAGGCCTTCGAAGACAAGGCGCTGTCAGCTCAAAGCCGTGCCCTGGCTCGCGAGAAGCAACTCTACGAAGAACTGCTGGAACTTCTGATCGGCCAACTGGCGCCACTGCAGGACACCGCTGCCGCCCTGGCCGAACTGGACGTGCTGTCCAACCTCGCCGAGCGTGCACTGAACCTCGACCTGAACCGCCCGCGCTTCGTCGAAGAGTCCGGCATCCTGATCGAGCAAGGCCGCCACCCGGTGGTCGAGCAGGTGCTGGATACGCCCTTCGTCGCCAACGACCTGAACCTCGACGAAGACACCCGCATGCTGGTGATTACCGGCCCGAACATGGGCGGTAAATCGACCTATATGCGACAAACAGCGCTGATCGTGCTGCTAGCGCACATCGGCAGTTTCGTCCCGGCTGCGCGTTGTGAACTGTCCCTCGTGGACCGAATTTTCACCCGTATCGGCTCCTCCGACGACCTCGCCGGTGGCCGCTCCACCTTCATGGTGGAGATGAGCGAAACCGCGAACATCCTGCACAACGCCAGCGACCGCAGCCTGGTGCTGATGGACGAAGTGGGCCGCGGTACCAGCACCTTCGACGGCCTGTCGCTGGCCTGGTCGGCCGCCGAACACCTGGCCAAACTTCGCGCCTTTACCCTGTTCGCGACGCACTATTTCGAGCTGACCGTGCTGCCCGAAAGCGAACCGGCGGTGGCCAACGTTCACCTGAACGCCACCGAACACAACGAGCGCATCGTGTTCCTGCACCACGTACTGCCCGGTCCCGCCAGCCAGAGTTATGGTCTTGCGGTTGCACAATTGGCCGGTGTGCCGGGTGCGGTAATTCAGCGCGCCCGCGAGCATCTGTCGCGCCTGGAAACCACCAGCCTGCCCCATGAAGCACCGCGTTCGACCGACCCGAAAAGCCCGGCACCACTGCAAAGCGACCTGTTCGCCAGCCTGCCGCACCCGATCGTCGAAGAGCTGATGCGTGTCAGCCCCGATGACCTGACTCCGCGTCAAGCTCTCGAATTGTTATATGCATGGAAGATGCGGGTCTGACGGACCGCTGGACAAGCTGCTAGAATCGCGCGCGCTTAGCCGCCCGCCTGAGGAGAAAATTAGAAATGACCTTCGTCGTCACCGACAACTGCATCAAGTGCAAATACACCGACTGCGTGGAAGTATGCCCGGTGGACTGCTTCTACGAAGGCCCGAACTTCCTGGTCATCCACCCGGATGAGTGCATTGACTGCGCCCTGTGCGAACCGGAGTGCCCGGCACAGGCGATCTTCTCCGAGGACGAGGTCCCGGATGGCATGCAGGAGTTCATCGAGCTGAACAAGGATCTGGCCGATGTATGGCCGAACATCACCGAGAAGAAGGACTCCCTGCCGGACGCCGAAGAGTGGGACGGCAAGCCGAACAAGATGCAGTATCTGGAGCGCTGATTTCCAGCACCTCCGGAAATAGAAAAGGCCCGCCTGGTGCGGGCCTTTCTGCATCTGGATGCTTCACTTTTCTGCAGGCAAAAAAAGGGGCGGGATAACCCGCCCACTCTTTCTTCCCTTCTTCATCATCCTGATGAACCGCATCCTGCGGTGGGTCCTGACCGACATCCTTACCGGCCTGCGCCTTTCCGTGTACGCAGGAGTGATATTACCCGCCTGCCGGAACACGGCAACTGGGACACTTCCGCGCATCCACCACCGCCAGCGCCCCATCATTGAAATAAAATGCTTACAAAACAACAAGATAAGAAAATTAGACGTCAAGGCTGGCGACACTTCAAGCGGAACACTCACACACTATGTAAGCGAATGCTTACATCGCGACGCATAAAAAAGCCCGGAATCATCCGGGCTTCTTCGTTGTCGACCTGAACGCTACTGGAACAGTGCGTCGCTCGACAGGCCGTTCTTCTCGAGAATCTCGCGCAGACGCTTGAGGGCCTCAACCTGGATCTGCCGGACACGCTCGCGAGTCAGGCCGATTTCCTGGCCGACTTCCTCCAGGGTACTGCTTTCATGGCCACGCAGGCCAAAGCGGCGAATCACCACCTCGCGCTGCTTGTCGGTCAACTCCGACAGCCAAAGGTCGATGCTCTCGCTGAGGTCGTCGTCCTGCAGCAGTTCGCAGGGATCAGTGGGACGGTCGTCGGTCAGGGTATCGAGCAGGGTCTTGTCCGAATCCGGGCCGAGGGAAACATCCACCGAAGTGACCCGCTCGTTCAGACCAAGCATCCGCTTGACCTCTTCCACCGGCTTCTCGAGCAGGTTGGCGATTTCCTCGGGCGACGGCTCGTGGTCCAGCTTGTGGGTCAGCTCGCGAGCGGCCCGCAGGTAGACATTGAGTTCCTTCACCACATGGATCGGCAAACGAATGGTGCGGGTCTGATTCATGATGGCCCGTTCGATGGTCTGACGAATCCACCAGGTTGCATAGGTGGAGAAGCGGAAGCCACGTTCGGGGTCGAATTTCTCCACCGCGCGGATCAGCCCGAGGTTGCCCTCTTCGATCAGGTCGAGCAGGGAAAGGCCGCGGTTGACGTAACGTCGCGCGATCTTCACCACCAGACGCAGGTTGCTTTCGATCATTCGCCGCCGACCGGCCGGGTCGCCCTTCTGCGCGAGACGCGCGAAATGGACTTCCTCTTCCGGAGTCAGGAGCGGCGAGAAACCGATTTCATTCAGATACAGCTGGGTCGCGTCGAGCGCGCGGCTGTAGTCGATGTGCTTGTGTTGCTTGAGAGACGAGAGTGAGGTGGCTTTAGGAGTGACTCGAAGCGATACCTGCTCTTCGGCAAATGACTCTTCGAGGATGATGCCAGGCTCCAGCAGGAGCACTTCATCATCGACGTCAAACTCCGGCCCTTCTTTTTTAAGTGCCATGTCGTTATCCCTTGCTGAGTTCGACAACAAGCCCAGGTGCTTCCTTATCCTTAGGACACCTAGGCCCGCTCACCCACGCAGGGGAACAGCAAGCGTCAACGACTTGGCAGGTATTGCAGCGGATCTACAGGTTTACCCTGGCGGCGAATCTCGAAGTGCAGCTTCACCCGGTCGGTCCCTGTGGAGCCCATCTCGGCAATGTTCTGCCCGACTTTGACCTGTTGCCCTTCCCGCACCAGCAACCTACGGTTGTGACCGTAGGCGCTCACGTAGGTATCGCTGTGCTTGATGATCACGAGTTCGCCGTAGCCCCGCAAACCACTACCGGCGTACACCACCGTGCCATTAGACGCAGCCAGGACAGGCTGGCCCAATTGCCCGCCTATATCAATCCCTTTATTCAAACTGCCGTTTGATGCAAAACGCCCAATGAGAGTGCCATTGGTCGGCCATATCCAGCCCCCCGGAGCCCCCCCTGCAACCGCCGGAGTTCCGCCGCTGGCGGGGGGCTGCGCCGGAGTCGTGACAGCAGGCGTGGTCGGTTTGCTGGCGGTTGCCGGTGTGGATGTCGGTTTGTTGACTACGACTGGAGCGACAGGCGTCGTATTTTTTGCGACAGACGGTGCTGTCGACGAGCCACCATCGAAGCGGATGGTTTGGCCGGGGCGAATGGTGTACGGCGCGGAGATGTTGTTGCGCGCGGCCAGGGCTTTCCAGTCCCAGCCGTAACGGAAGGCGATGGAGTACAGCGTGTCACCGCGGCGCACCAGATACTGCCCGCTGGTGACAGCCGGCTTCTGCTGGGCATTGCGGTCCACCACGGTCGTGGTGCTGCGCGAAGTCGAAGAACAGGCCGCCAGCAGAGAGCAGACGGCAATGGCCACCACAGCGTGGCCCAGGCCCTTGATCCAGTTCCGTTGACACAGGGTCGCTGTCAAGCTCACCCATCCCCCTTATCCATGAATTGACGTCCAGCCTCACTGGCCGGCAGTTACCGCAGACTTGACCGGCTTGCTCTCAGCCTAGCGGACCGTTGAGCAGCGGGACGAAGCGTACGGAATCCAGCACCTGGCGCTGGAAGCCGTCCTCGGTGCGGACGATCAGCATCAGTTGCTGCACCTCGCCGCCGCCGACCGGAATCACCAGCCGCCCCCCAGGCGCCAGCTGGTCCAGCAGCGCCTGCGGGACCTCGGCCGCTGCCGCGGTGACAATGATGCCGTTGTAAGGCGCAAGGGCGGGCCAGCCTTCCCAGCCATCGCCCCAACGAAAGACAACATTTCTCAGGTTTAGCTCCGCAAGTCGCTCCTTGGCGCGATCCTGCAGGGCCTGGATGCGCTCGACGGAGAACACCCGCTCCACCAGTTGCGACAGCACGGCGGTCTGGTAGCCGGAGCCGGTGCCGATCTCCAGCACCTTGTCCAGCGGGCCGGCGGCCAGCAGCAACTCGGTCATCCGCGCCACCATGAAGGGCTGCGAGATGGTCTGGTTGTGCCCGATGGGCAGAGCGGTGTCTTCGTAGGCGCGGTGCGACAGCGCCTCGTCGACGAACAGGTGGCGCGGCGTACGACGGATCACTTCCAGCACGCGGGCGTTGGACAGGCCCTCTTCGTAGAGACGCTGGATCAGACGCTCGCGGGTGCGCTGGGACGTCATGCCGATCCCGCCGCGACGCGACAATTCATTGGCCATGGTCGAGCCCTCCGAGCCAGTCGCCAAGGACATTGAACGCCTCCCGGAAGGTCCGGTCCATCTGCAGCGGCGTGATCGACACGTAACCCTGCATGACCGCGTGGAAATCGGTGCCCTCGCCGCCATCCTCGGCATCGCCGGCAGCGGCGATCCAGTAGCCTTCCTTGCCACGCGGATTGACCACCTTGACCGGCGGCTTGGCGCGGGCACGATGCCCCAGGCGGGTCAGCTGGATGCCCTTGATGCGCTCCAGCGGCAGGTTGGGAATATTCACGTTGAGCACGGTGCGCGGCGGCAGCTCGAGCTTCTCGTGGGACTCCACCAGCAGGCGGGCGAAGTGCATGGCGGCCGGCAGGTTGTCGGTCAGGCGCGAGCACAGCGAGAAGGCAAAGGCCGGGCGGGACAGGAAACGCCCCTCCAGGGCCGCTGCCACGGTGCCCGAATAGAGTACGTCGTCGCCCAGGTTGGCGCCCAGGTTGATGCCCGAGACGACCATTTCCGGCACTTCTTCGAGCAGGCCGTTGAGGCCCAGGTGCACGCAGTCGGTCGGGGTGCCGTTGAGGCTGATGAAACCATTGCCCAGGCGATGGGGATGCAGCGGCCGATCCAGCGTCAGCGAACTACTCGCTCCGCTACGATCGGCTTCCGGGGCGATCACGATGCAGTCCGCATAGTCGGACAGCGCGTCGTGAAGCGCGGCGATACCGGGTGCAGTGACCCCGTCGTCGTTGGCAATCAATATGCGCATGGGCTTTCCGTCTGCCCTGCCGGCACGAGGTCGATCAGCTCGCGCACTACCACGGTGGCGAAGCAGCCAGCCGGCAGGACGAATTCCAGTTGCAGAATGTCAGGGGCGGGATAATGCCATGTAAGACCCGGGATGGGGAGGCGCAGAATGCGCCGTTCGTGCGCCATGTCCGCACTGGCGAGCCACTGGCAAAGCGCCATCTCCGCCTGCTGTACGCTGCTTTCGATCTCTCCGGGCTGGTTCGTCGCCGGTGAATCGCCCTCGCCCCACATCGGACCGGTGGGGTGCAGGTCGAGCGCGGCGAGGCGCGGGTCGGAGCACTCCGCTTCGCCAGCGGGGAAGAAGCTGCGGCTGTCGGTGAACGCCAGCAGGTCGCCGACCCGCGCCTGGTTCCAGGTGCCTTCCGCGACGCGGCGGGCCAGCACCTGGTTGAAGATGAAGCTGCGGGCCGCCGAGAGCATCCGCGAGCGCATGTTGCGATGTTCCGGCAACTTGCCACGCTCGGCGAAGCCACGGGCGTCGAAGACGTTGCCGCCGTCATGGCCGAAACGCTGGGTACCGAAGTAGTTCGGCACGCCCTGGGCGACCAGGGCCTTCAGGCGCGCTTCGAGTTGTTCGCGATCGGCCTGCAACTCGGTCAGGCGCAGGGTGAAGCCGTTGGCCGAATGCGCGCCGCGTTGCAGTTTGCGGCGATGGCGGTTGCGCTCGAGGATGCGCAGGCTGTCGTCCTCGGCGGCGGCCAGGTCCGGATCGGACTTGCCCGGCAGGTGCAGGCTGAACCACTGGCGGGTCAGCGCCTGGCGATCCTTGAGGCCGGCGTAGCTGATCATCTTCACCGGTACGCCGGCGGCACGGGCCAGGCGACGGGCGGCTTCTTCGGTGTTCAGGCCGCGCTTCTCGACCCACAGCCAGAGGTGTTCGCCGTCGCCGGAGAGCGGGATGTCCAGCACTTCGTCGACCTGGAAATCTTCCGCCACGGCCTTGAGCACGGCGCTTCCGCAGGCATCGCCATGGGCGCGCGGGCCCAGCAGTTCCAGCTCCGTCATGCGCGAACCAGCAAGGCGACAGCGTGGACCGCGATGCCCTCTTCTCGGCCGGTGAAGCCGAGTTTCTCGGTGGTGGTGGCCTTGACGTTGACCTGGTCCAGTTCGACCTTCAGGTCGGCGGCGATGCTCTCGCGCATGCTCTGGATGTGCGGCGCCATCTTCGGCGCCTGGGCGATGATGGTGGTGTCGACGTTTTCCACCTTCCAGCCCTTGGCTTCCACCAGGCTCAGCACGTGGCGCAGCAGCGCGCGGCTGTCGGCACCCTTGAACTGCGGGTCGGTGTCGGGGAAGTGCTTGCCGATATCGCCCAGCGCGCAGGCGCCCAGCAGGGCATCGGAGAGCGCGTGCAACAGCACGTCGCCGTCGGAGTGGGCGACGAGCCCGAACTTGTGGGGAATACGCACGCCGCCGAGGGTGATGAAGTCGCCCTCGCCGAAGCGGTGCACGTCGTAGCCATGTCCGATACGCATGAAATAACGCCCTGTAGATGTCAGGGCGTCGATTCTACCGGATCACTGCCCCGAGGGTGTCAGCCACAGAGCGCCGCAGCGTGGTGGCGCAGGTGATCATCGATGAAGCTCGCAATGAAGTAGTAGCTGTGGTCGTAGCCGGGCTGCAGGCGCAGGTCCAGCGGATGGCCGACCGCAGCGGCAGCTTCGCGCAGGGCTTCGGGCTTGAGCTGCACGGCGAGGAAGTCGTCGCGCTCGCCCTGGTCCACCAGGATCGGCAGGCGCTCACTGGCATTCGCCAGCAGTTCCACGGCATCCCACTCACGCCAGGCCGCCGGATCTTCACCGAGGAAGCGGCCCAGGGCCTTCTGACCCCATGGGCAATCGCTGGGATGGGTGATGGGCGCAAAGGCCGACAGCGACAGGTAGCGGCCCGGGTTGCGCAGGGCGCAGATCAGCGCGCCATGGCCCCCCATGGAGTGGCCGCTGATGCCGCGCTTCTGGGAAACCGGGAAGTTCGCCTCGATCAGCGCAGGCAGCTCCTGCACCACGTAATCGTGCATCCGGTAGTGGCGCGCCCAGGGTTCCTGGGTGGCATTGACGTAGAAGCCGGCACCAAGGCCGAAGTCCCAGGCGCCATCTGGATCGCCCGGCACTTCCGGCCCGCGCGGGCTGGTGTCCGGCGCGACGATGACAATCCCCAGCTCAGCAGCCATGCGCTGCGCGCCGGCCTTCTGCATGAAGTTCTCGTCGGTGCAGGTCAGGCCGGACAGCCAGTACAGCACCGGCAAGCCCGCCTCGGGCTCGGCCTGGGGCGGCAGATACACCGCGAAGACCATGTCGCAGCCGAGGGTGGCGGAACGGTGGCGGTAGCGCTGATGCCAGCCGCCGAAGCTCTTCTGGGTGCTGATGAGTTCGATGGAATCCGTCATGGAGCCTCCTGTGAGGCCGGGCGCGTGGCGCGCCCGGCGGTTCGATCAGTAATGGATGACGGAGCGGATGCTCTTGCCTTCGTGCATCAGGTCGAAGGCCTCGTTGATCTTCTCCAGGCCCATGGTGTGGGTGATGAAGGTATCCAGCGGGATTTCGCCCTTCTGCGCCTTTTCCACGTAGGTCGGCAGCTCGGTGCGGCCCTTCACGCCGCCGAAGGCGGAACCGCGCCAGACACGACCGGTGACCAGCTGGAACGGACGGGTGCTGATTTCCTGGCCGGCACCGGCGACGCCGATGATGGTGGATTCGCCCCAGCCCTTGTGGCAGCACTCCAGCGCCGCACGCATCAGCTGGACGTTGCCCACGCACTCGAAGGAATAGTCCACGCCGCCATCCGTCATTTCGACGATGACTTCCTGAATCGGCTTCTGATGATCCTTCGGATTGACGAAATCGGTGGCACCCAGTTCCTTGGCGATATCGAACTTCGCCGGGTTGATGTCCACCGCGATGATGCGCGAGGCCTTGGCCATCTTCGCGCCGATGATCGCCGCCAGGCCGATGCCGCCCAGGCCGAAGATGGCGACGGTAGCGCCCTCTTCCACCTTGGCAGTGTTCAGCACGGCGCCGATGCCGGTGGTCACACCGCAACCGAGCAGGCAGACCTTCTCCAGCGGCGCCTCCTCGGGGATCTTCGCCAGGGAGATTTCCGGCAGCACGGTGTACTCGGAGAAGGTCGAGCAGCCCATGTAGTGGAAGATCGGCTCTCCCTTGTAGGAGAAGCGGCTGGTGCCGTCGGGCATCAGGCCCTTGCCCTGGGTGGCGCGCACGGCCTGGCAGAGGTTGGTCTTGCCGGATTTGCAGAATTTGCACTCGCGGCATTCGGCGGTGTACAGCGGGATCACGTGGTCGCCCACTTTCAGCGAGGTCACGCCCTCGCCCACCGCTTCAACAATGCCGCCACCCTCGTGGCCCAGGATGCACGGGAACACGCCTTCGGAATCCTGGCCGGACAGGGTGTACGCGTCAGTGTGGCAGACTCCGGAGGCGACGATGCGCACCAGCACTTCGCCCTTCTGCGGCGGCGCAACATCCACTTCGACGATTTCCAACGGCTTGTTGGGGGCGAAGGCGACGGCGGCACGGGACTTGATCATCGGGAAACTCCTGAACGAAGGAAACGACAACGCCCGCCTGGGGCGGACGGGTTCGGCGCGGTGGCCGAGAAACCGGGACGGGCCTGGGCCACGTCGGGGAGCGTTCGGGGCAGCGCGGCAAAAGCACGCCCCAAAGCCTTGGAAGTGTAGAAAACCCCGTTTCAGGGAATAATCAGGCAATAATCAAAACATTATTGCCATACAGGGATAATCCAGATGCACCGCTGGGAAGGACTGGACGAATTCGTCGCCGTCGCCGAAACCGGCCAATTCACCGCCGCCGCCGAACGCCTAGGGGTTTCTTCGTCGCACGTCAGCCGCCAGGTCGCGCGACTGGAAGAGCGACTGCAGACGCGCCTGCTCTACCGCAGCACGCGAAAGGTGACGCTGAGCGAAGCCGGGCAGACCTTCCTGCAGCACTGCCGACGCCTGCAGGATGCCCGCGAGGAGGCACTGCGTGCGGTCAGCGATCTGTCCGCCGAGCCCAAGGGCCTGCTGCGCATGACCTGCGCCGTGGCCTACGGCGAGCGCTTCGTGGTGCCGCTGGTGAACGAATTCATGGCGCAGTTTCCGCAACTGCGGGTGGAGATCGAGCTGTCCAACCGTCAGCTTGATCTGCTCCACGAAGGCTTCGACCTGGCGATCCGCCTCGGCCGCCTGAGCGATTCGCGGCTCGTGGCGACTCGCCTGGCGCCGCGCGTGATGTATCTCTGCGCTACCCCGGACTATCTGGCGCGTCACGGCGCACCACAGAGCGTCGCGGAACTGGCGCAACACAACTGCCTGGTGGGCAGCAGCGACCAGTGGAGCTTCCTCGAGGACGGCCGCGAAACCCAGCACCGGGTACAGGGCAACTGGCGCTGCAACAGCGGCCAGGCGGTGCTCGATGCGGCATTGCGCGGCTTCGGACTGTGCCAGTTGCCGGACTACTACGTACTGGAACACCTGCGCAGCGGCCGCCTGGTGTCCCTACTGGATGCGCACCAGCCGCCCAACACGGGGGTCTGGGCGCTTTATCCACAGCAACGGCACCTGTCGCCCAAGGTGCGGCAGCTGGTGGATCATCTGAAGGAAGGCCTGCAGCATCTTCAACCCACTCCGTTGCCCTGAAACAAGCGCCTGAAAGACGCGTTGGCTAGAATGGGCGGTTTCCCACCCTTCGGATCAAGGACGACGAGATGTCAGCCCTTACTTCTTTCCGGGAGCGCTATCTGCTGCGCTTCTGGTCGCCCCTGCCAACCCTGGTTGCCCTGGGCGTCATCTCCGCCTACTACTTCGCCATGACCGGCACCTTCTGGGCAGTCACCGGCGAGTTCACCCGCTGGGGCGGTCACGTGCTGTCCTGGTTCGGCCTGCAGCCCCAGGAATGGAGCTACTTCAAGATCATCGGCCTCCAAGGCACGCCGCTCGACCGCATCGATGGCGTGATGATCATCGGCATGTTCCTCGGCGCGCTGGCCTGCGCGCTCTGGGCCGGCAACGTCAGCCTGCGCTGGCCGACCAGCAAGCGCCGCCTGCTGCAGGGCCTGGTCGGCGGAGTGATCGCCGGATTCGGCGCGCGCCTGGCGATGGGCTGCAACCTGGCGGCCTTCTTCACCGGCATCCCGATGTTCTCCGTGCACGCCTGGGCCTTCATGTTCTCCACGGTGCTCGGTGCCTGGTTCGGCGTGAAGATCAGCCTGCTGCCCTTCCTGCGCATTCCGCTCAAAGTCGGAGGCAAGGCCGCCGCCCTGCCAACTGCCGAAGCGCTCGCTCGCCGTGCCAAGCTGCAATGGCGCCTGGGCATGGGCGTGCTGGCGATCGCTGCGCTGTTCGCTGCCTGGCGCTTCGAAGTCTCGCTGGTGCTGGGCATGGCCTGCCTGTTCGGCCTGCTATTCGGCGGCCTGATCGAACGCGCACAGATCTGCTTCACCAGCGCCGCCCGTGACCTCTGGACCACCGGCCGAACCCAGGCCGCACTGGGTATCCTGCTGGGCATGGCAGCCGCCTGCGTCGGCACCTTCGCGGCGATCCACAACGGCCTGCCGCCGAAGATCTTCTGGATGGGTCCGAATGCCGTGATCGGTGGTGTGCTGTTCGGCATCGGCATCGTGCTGGCCGGCGGCTGCGAAACGGGCTGGATGTATCGCTCGATGGAAGGCCAGGTGCACTTCTGGGTGGTAGGCGTCGGCAACGTCATCGGCGGCACCCTGGTCGCGGTGTACTGGGACCCGCTCGGCACCAGCCTTGCCCTGCCCTATCCCAAGCTCAACCTGTTGCAGGAGTTCGGCCCTGGCGGCGGCCTGCTGATCACCTTCGCCGGCCTCGCCCTGTGCATGCTGCTGGTACAACTCAACGCGCAACGCTTCACCCGTAAACGGAAACCGTCCGATGCCCGACACCAAGACGCCGACGCTGTCGCTTGATCTGCGCGGCGAACACTGCCCCTACAACGCCATCGCCACCCTGGAAACCCTGGAGACGCTCAAGCCAGGCGATCTGCTGGAGGTGATCACCGACTGTTCGCAGTCGGTGCACGGCATTCCGGAAGACACGAAGCGCCATGGCTATCACTGTCTGGCGGTGGAACAGCACGGGGCGCTGTTTCGCTTCCTGATCGAGGTGCCGCTGCTGGGCTGATGCCCGGCGCTCAATCTGTAGGAGCGGGCCGTGCCCGCGATCGTGCACATGGCGCACTCCTGCAGTCGTAGGGCTGCATAACGCGCCAGCGTTATCCGCCGCACAACGCCGGCGGATAATCTGTTCCAGATTATTCGCCCTACAGCTTCGGTGCCGGGCGGGTTCGCGAGCAAAACGATGGCGTCCCCCTCGCTCCTACAGGGACCGGATATGCCGGAGCAGCGGCGCCGGCGGGATTCAGTGCTTGGCGAAATTGCGCTGCAGGCGCTGCAGGTCTTCCGGGGTGGTGACCTTGATGTTGTCCACCCGCCCTTCCACCATGCGCGGCGCATAGCCCGCCCACTCCATGGCAGAGGCCTCGTCGGTGATGGCCGCATCGGCCACCAGCGCATCGGCGAGCGCGCGGTGCAGCGCGCCGAGGCGGAACATCTGCGGGGTATAGGCCTGCCAGACCACGCTGCGGTCGATGGTTTCCACCACGCGGCCGTCAGCGCCAACGCGTTTCAGGGTATCCCGCGCGGGGACCCCGAGCAGGCCACCCACGGCGTCGAACTCCAGCTCGCCCAACAGGCGATCCAGATCAGCGCGAGCCAGGTTCGGCCGGGCGGCGTCGTGCACCAGCACCCAGTCGTCACTGCCAGCGCCCAGCTCGGTCAGGCGCAGCAGGCCATTGAGCACGGAATCGGCGCGCTCGCGGCCACCGTCGGCACGCTGGATCAGTTCGTTGGAAGCACTCGGCAAGGTCGGCCACCAGGGATCGTCGGCGGCCAGGCACACCACCAGACCCTTCAGCCGGGGATGGCCGAGGAAGCAGTCGAGGGTGCGTTCGAGAATGCTGCGACCGGCAAGGTCGAGGTATTGCTTGGGGCGGTCGGCGCGCATCCGCGAACCGATGCCGGCGGCCGGGATCACGGCCCAGAAGGCGGGTGTGGTCATTGCGCGAGCTGGTAGAGGGTTTCCTTGTCCTTGACCATGCCGAGTTCGTGGCGCGCACGCTCCTCGACGGTCTCGGTGCCTTTCTTGAGCTCGGCGACTTCCGCCTCGAGGATGCGGTTACGCTCGAGCAGGCGCTCGTTCTCGCCCTGCTGGTCGGCGATCTGCTTCTGCAGGTCACGCACCTGCGCCAGGCTGCCATCACCAATCCACAGGCGATACTGCAGGCCGGCCAGCGCCAGGATCAGCACGACGAACAGCCAGTAAGGGCTACGTAACCTCAAACCATCAGCTCCATACGCAAAGGGGTGGCTCGTGCCACCCCTTTACCGTACCAGACTAGTATCAGGATCAGCCGCGGAATTCCGCGCGACCACGGTACGGCGCCTTGGCGCCCAGTTGCTCTTCGATGCGCAGCAGTTGGTTGTACTTGGAAACGCGGTCGGAGCGGCAGAGGGAACCGGTCTTGATCTGACCAGCGGCAGTGCCGACAGCCAGGTCAGCGATGGTGCTGTCCTCGGTTTCGCCCGAACGGTGCGAGATCACCGCGGTGAAGCCAGCGGCCTTGGCCATCTGGATGGCTTCCAGGGTCTCGGTCAGCGAGCCGATCTGGTTGAACTTGATCAGGATCGAGTTGCCAATCTGCTCGTCGATGCCGCGCTTGAGGATCTTGGTGTTGGTGACGAACAGGTCGTCACCGACCAGCTGTACCTTCTCGCCGATCTTGTCGGTCAGGACTTTCCAGCCAGCCCAGTCGGACTCGTCCATGCCGTCTTCGATGGAGATGATCGGGTAGCGCTGGGTCAGGCCGGCCAGGTAGTCGGCGAAACCTTCGGCGCTGAACACCTTGCCTTCGCCTTCCAGGTCGTACTGGCCGTCCTTGAAGAACTCGGAGGAGGCGCAGTCCAGGGCCAGGGTGACGTCGTCGCCCAGCTTGTAGCCGGCGTTGGCGACAGCTTCGGCGATGGCGGCCAGGGCGTCTTCGTTGGAAGCCAGGTTCGGCGCGAAGCCACCTTCGTCACCTACGGCAGT
Source organism: Pseudomonas sp. PDM22 (assembly GCF_014851965.1). NCBI lineage: Bacteria > Pseudomonadati > Pseudomonadota > Gammaproteobacteria > Pseudomonadales > Pseudomonadaceae > Pseudomonas > Pseudomonas sp. PDM22. The sequence goes on along the minus strand of NZ_JACVAR010000002.1, from coordinate 811,703 downwards.
GTTCAGGCCACGGGCCTTCAGCACGGCCTTGAGGTGATGGAAGATCTCGGCGCCCATGCGCAGCGCGTCGGCGAAGTTCTTGGCGCCAACCGGCTGAACCATGAACTCCTGGATGTCGACGTTGTTATCGGCGTGCTCGCCGCCGTTGATGATGTTCATCATCGGAACCGGCATGGAGTACTGGCCAGGGGTGCCGTTCAGGTCGGCGATGTGCGCGTACAGCGGTACGCCCTTGGCCTGAGCGGCAGCCTTGGCGGCAGCCAGGGAGACGGCCAGGATGGCGTTGGCGCCCAGCTTGCCCTTGTTCTCGGTACCGTCGAGGTCGATCATCGCGTGATCCAGACCTTTCTGGTCAGCCGCGTCCTTGCCCAGCAGCAGGTCGCGGATCGGGCCATTGATGTTGGCCACGGCTTTCAGCACGCCCTTGCCCAGGTAACGGCTCTTGTCGCCATCGCGCAGTTCGAGAGCCTCGCGGGAACCGGTGGATGCACCGGACGGGGCGCAAGCGCTGCCGACGATGCCGTTGTCCAGGATCACGTCCGCTTCAACGGTCGGGTTGCCGCGGGAGTCCAGGACCTCACGGCCCTTGATGTCGACGATCTTTGCCATTCTTGATAACACTCCGAAGATAGAGATAAACGGGGCGGCTGGTGAGACATCAGAACCTGCCCGATGCCCCGCCGAGCTTGACGCTACGGGGCACATCGGGCGGATTCTCAGGCAGTCTCGATAATGGGGAAATTCTTGACCAGGTCGTCCAGCTGCTTGAGCTGGGACAGGAAAGGCTCGAGCTTGTTCAGACGCAGGGCGCACGGACCGTCGCACTTGGCGTTCTCAGGGTCCGGGTGGGCCTCCAGGAACAGGCCGGCGAGGCCCTGGCTCATACCGGCCTTGGCCAGGTCGGTGACCTGGGCGCGGCGGCCGCCGGCGGAATCAGCGCGGCCGCCCGGCATCTGCAGGGCGTGGGTCACGTCGAAGAACACCGGGTACTCGAACTGCTTCATGATGCCGAAGCCGAGCATGTCCACCACCAGGTTGTTGTACCCGAAGGAGGAACCACGCTCGCAGAGGATCAGCTGGTCGTTACCCGCCTCCTCGCATTTGCGCAGGATGTGTTTCATCTCCTGCGGCGCGAGGAATTGGGCCTTCTTGATATTGATCACCGCTTTGGTCCGGGCCATGGCCACGACCAGGTCGGTCTGCCGAGACAGGAAGGCCGGCAACTGGATGATGTCGCAGACCTCGGCCACCGGAGCAGCCTGGTAAGGCTCGTGCACATCAGTGATGACCGGCACGTTGAAGGTCTTCTTGATCTCTTCGAAGATCTTCAGCCCTTCTTCCATGCCCGGACCACGGAACGAGGTGATCGAGGAACGGTTGGCCTTGTCGAAGCTGGCCTTGAACACGTAGGGGATACCGAGCTTCTCGGTGACCTTGACGTACTCTTCGCAGACCTGCATCGCCAGGTCGCGCGACTCCAGCACGTTCATGCCGCCAAACAGCACGAACGGCAGGTCGTTACCGATCTGGATATCACCGACGCGGATGATCTTCTGGGTCATGTTCAGGCTTTCCCGGCTTGCTTCAGGGCGGCGTTGACGAAGCCGCTGAACAGCGGGTGACCATCACGCGGGGTGGAGGTGAATTCCGGGTGGAACTGGCAAGCCACGAACCACGGATGGTCCGGCGCTTCCACGACTTCCACCAGCGCACCGTCGCCGGAGCGGCCGGAAATCTTCAGACCAGCGGCTTCCAGTTGCGGACGCAGGTTGTTGTTCACTTCGTAGCGGTGACGGTGACGCTCGACGATCACTTCCTTGCCGTAGCAGTCGTGCACCAGGGTGCCGGCGGACAGCAGGCATTCCTGGGCGCCCAGGCGCATGGTGCCGCCCAGGTCGGAGGCTTCGGTGCGCACTTCGGTGGCGCCGGTAGCGTCCTGCCATTCGGTGATCAGGCCGACGACCGGGTGGCCGCTGGACTTGTCGAACTCGGTGGAGTTGGCATCGGTCCAGCCCAGCACGTTGCGGGCGTATTCGATGACGGCCACCTGCATGCCCAGGCAGATGCCCAGGTACGGAACCTTGTTCTCGCGAGCGTACTGCACGGCGGTGATCTTGCCTTCCACGCCGCGCAGGCCGAAGCCGCCCGGAACCAGGATGGCGTCGGCGCCTTCGAGCAGGCTGGTGCCCTGCTGCTCGATGTCCTCGGAGTCGATGTAGCGCAGGTTGACCTTGGTGCGGCTCTGGATGCCGGCATGGGTCATGGCTTCGATCAGCGACTTGTAGGCGTCGAGCAGTTCCATGTACTTACCGACCATGGCGATGGTGACTTCACGCTCGGGGTTGAGCTTGGCGTCGACCACGCGGTCCCATTCGGACAGGTCGGCGGGGCCGCACTCCAGGCCGAAGCGCTCGACGACCAGGTCGTCGACGCCCTGGGCGTGCAGGACGGACGGAATGCGGTAGATGGTGTCGACGTCTTCCAGCGAGATGACCGCGCGCTCTTCCACGTTGGTGAAGAGGGCGATCTTGCGGCGGGAGGACACGTCCACCGGATGGTCGGAACGGCAGATCAGGATGTCAGGCTGCAGGCCGATGGAGCGCAGTTCCTTGACCGAGTGCTGGGTCGGCTTGGTCTTGGTCTCGCCAGCGGTGGCGATGTACGGGACCAGCGTCAGGTGCATCAGCATGGCGCGGCGCGAACCGATCTCCACGCGCAGCTGGCGGATAGCCTCAAGGAAGGGTTGCGACTCGATGTCACCGACGGTGCCGCCGACTTCAACCAGGGCCACGTCGGCATCGCCGGCGCCCTTGATGATGCGACGCTTGATCTCGTCGGTGATGTGCGGGATGACCTGCACGGTGGCGCCCAGATAGTCACCACGGCGCTCCTTGCGCAGCACGTCCATGTAGACGCGGCCGGTGGTGAAGTTGTTGTTCTGGGTCATCGTGGTACGAACGAAACGCTCGTAGTGGCCCAGATCGAGGTCGGTCTCAGCGCCGTCGTGGGTGACGAACACCTCACCGTGCTGGAACGGGCTCATGGTGCCCGGATCGACGTTGATGTAGGGGTCCAGCTTGAGCATCGTGATCTTCAGGCCACGCGCTTCCAGAATGGCAGCCAAGGAAGCCGAGGCGATGCCTTTCCCCAATGAAGAAACAACACCACCCGTGACGAAGATGTAGCGCGTCATGAAAAGCCCTGAATGTCAGCGTTTAGGCGGCTCGGCCGCCGGGGAAGCGAAGGTGTCGGGTACAAGACCCGGCTCACGACTTCGTCGTGAAAATAGCGAACTCCCACTGATTCGAAGGCGAATCAACAGGAGCGGTACAAGACGGGAGCGTAGTCTACCGGAAAGCCGCTATCAGCTCAAACCCGAGTCATTCGTCGGAGGTGTCCAGCGCAGAGTCCAGCCCTGCCCCGCCTCCCCCCGCAGGTCCGGCAGCAGGGCTACGCCAAGCAGTTCGTCGGCTCGCCAGAGCAGCGGCAGACGACCACGCAGGAAGGCCGGCACGGCCGCTTCATTGAGCAGGCGTTTGAGGTCGCGGGAGCCTCGACCGGCCAGCAGCATGACCTCCCCACCCTGCCGGTAGCGAACCTCCAGCGGCCCGTTCGGCGGTTCGCCCTCGAAACGCAGCGAGCCGTTGTCCGGCAGCGAAAGCGGCTGCGCCGGATCACGCCAGGCCTGATTCGCCGGTACGAAGCCGAGCCAGGGGTTGGCCAACCACCAGAGCCGGCCATGAGCGCGGCGCAGTTCACCATCGGCGAGGCGCCAGATCGGTTCGGCATCCTCGCGGGCGTCACGCAGGTCCTGCCAGCCAGCCCAGTGCGCGCGGTCGGGCAGACGAGCCAACGGTGCCAGCCAGTGACGCAATGCATTGCGCTGGCGCGGCTCACTCAGCTCCGCCAGCGCGGCGATGGCCAGCGAGGGCAATTGCATGCCGATGTATTCGTTGCGCGCCCCAGCGGAAATCAGGTCGCTTTGTGCCAGCTCGCCCAGCAGCCCGTCGGCTTCCGCCAGGTGCTCGGCGCTGCGGCTGATGGTTTCGACGGCCGCAGGCCAGCGCTCGACGATGCCCGGCAACACCCGGTTGCGCAGGTAGTTGCGGTCGTAATCGTCGCCGGCATTGGACGGGTCCTCCACCCAGGTCAGCCCATGACTGCGGGCGTACCGCTCCAGCTCCGCGCGACTGAAACCCAGCAACGGACGCAGCAGCATTCCAGCGCCAAACGGACGACTGGCCGCCATGGCGGACAGGCCCCGCACCCCGGCGCCGCGGAACAGCCGGAACAGGACGGTTTCCGCCTGATCGTCACGGTGCTGGCCGGTCAACAGGCATTCGCCCTCCCCTAGCGCTGCGGCGAAAGCCGCATACCGCGCCTCGCGCGCCGCGCGCTCCTGGCTGGCGCCGTCATCGACTTGCACGCGCGCCACCTGCATTGGCACGCCAAGGGAGTCGCAGAAACGCTGGCAATGTTCCGGCCAGGCATCAGCGACAGCCTGCAGGCCGTGGTGCACGTGAATGGCGGAAATCGGCGGCAAGACCTCGCAGGCAGCGAGTTGCGCCAGGAGATGCAGGAGAACGGTGGAATCGAGCCCGCCGGACAAGGCGACACGCCACGCCGGCGCGTTGCGCCAGGGCGCGAGAAAAGTCAGCAATCGGGATTGGAAATCAGCAGACATGGCGCAGATCGGCAGGGTCGGGGACGAGGCAAGGATACCTCGTCACCCGCGCTGCGCCGAAGGCGTCGATCAGGCGACGCCGTAGCTCATCAGGCGCTCGTAACGGCGCGCCAGGAGCTCTTCGCTGCTCAGCTGGTTCAGCGTGTCGAGCTGGCCGAGCAGGGACTTGCGGATGGTCTCGGCCATCGCGGCCGGGTCGCGGTGGGCGCTGCCCAGCGGCTCGGGGATGACGCTGTCGACGATACCCAGTTCCTTCAGGCGGTTGGCGGTGATGCCCATGGCTTCGGCCGCTTCCGGCGCCTTCTCGGCAGTACGCCAGAGGATCGAAGCGCAACCTTCGGGCGAGATCACCGCGTAGGTGGAGTACTGCAGCATGTTCAGCTGGTCGCACACGCCGATGGCCAGTGCACCGCCGGAGCCACCCTCGCCGATCACGGTGGCGATGATCGGGGTCTTCAGACGCGCCATGACGCGCAGGTTCCAGGCGATCGCCTCGCTCTGGCCGCGTTCTTCGGCGTCGATGCCCGGGTAGGCGCCGGGAGTGTCGATGAAGGTCAGGATCGGCATCTTGAAGCGTTCGGCCATTTCCATCAGGCGGCAGGCCTTGCGGTAGCCTTCCGGACGCGGCATGCCGAAGTTGCGGCGCACCTTCTCGCGCACTTCGCGGCCCTTCTGGTGGCCGATGATCATCACCGGCTGGTCTTCCAGGCGGGCAACGCCACCGACAATCGCGGCGTCGTCGGAGAAGTGGCGGTCACCGTGCAGCTCTTCGAACTCGGTGAAGATGTGCTCGATGTAGTCCAGCGTATAGGGGCGACGCGGATGGCGCGCGAGCTGGGCGATCTGCCAGCTGGACAGGTTGCCGAAGATATTCTCGGTCAGCGCCTTGCTCTTCTCCTGCAGACGGGAGATTTCGTCGGTGATGTTCAGGGCGTTGTCGTTACCGACCAACCGCAGCTCTTCAATCTTGGCGTGCAGGTCGGCAATGGGCTGTTCGAAATCGAGAAAATTCGGGTTCATGGGCTATCCGTCGTTCTGTTGGCGGCTGGGCCTGGTCCGTAGGCGCCCTACCTTACGGTATCGGGCGCCAAGGGTCGAGACTGGCGGGCGGCCTTTGGCCACCGGCTTCACTAGCGGGCTTCACTAGCGGTAGTTGAGGAAGACGTTGTCGCGGCCGAACTGGTCACGCAACGCTTGAATCAGGTTGTCTGCCGGGTCGATCCGCCACTGCTCGCCGAACTGCAACAGGGCGCGCGCCTGCTCGCCACTGTAGTCGACGGTGACCGGGCAGCTGCCGCGGTGACGGGTGCACAGGTCGGCCAGCCAGCGCAGACGGTCGCCCTTGAGCGCGTCGGCGTGGACGCGCACGCGCAGGCTTTCCGCCAGCGAGGTGCGCGCCTCTTCCAGGCCCATCACGCGCTTGGCGCGCAGGCGCAGGCCGCCGGAGAAATCGTCCTGGCTGACTTCGCCCTCGATCACCACCAGCGCGTCGGTCTGCAGCAGCGCCTGGTTGGCGGCGAAGGCTTCGGCGAACAACGAGGCTTCGATGCGGCCGGAGCGATCGTCCAGGGTCACGAAGCCCATCTTGTCGCCACGCTTGTTCTTCATCACCCGCAGGTTGACGATCAGGCCGGCAACGGTCTGGGTATCACGCGCGGGCTTCAGCTCGACGATGCGCTGGCGGGCAAAACGTCGCACTTCGCCTTCGTACTCGTCGATGGGGTGACCGGTCAGGTACAGGCCGAGGGTGTCTTTCTCGCCCTTCAGGCGCTCCTTGAGGTTGAGCTCCTTGACCTTGCGGTGGTTGGCATAGACATCGGCCTCAGGCTCGGCGAACACGCCGCCGAACAGGTCCATGTGGCCGCTGTCGTGGCTGCGCGAGGTCTGCTCGGCGGCCTTGACGGCTTCTTCCATGGACGCCAGCAGCACGGCGCGGTTGATGTCGACGTGGGCGTGGTAGGCCTTCTGCTCTTCATGGAAGTGCGGGCCGAGGCGATCCAGCGCGCCGGCGCGGATCAGCGCCTCCAGGGTGCGCTTGTTGACGCGCTTGAGGTCGATGCGATCGCAGAAGTCGAACAGGGTCTTGAATGGCCCGCCTTCGTTGCGGCACTCGGTGATAGCTTCCACCGGGCCTTCGCCCACCCCCTTGATCGCGCCCAGGCCGTAGACGATCTGGTTGTCCTCGTCGACGGTGAAGCGGAACTCGGAGTTGTTCACGTCCGGCGCCAGGATGCGCAGCTTCATGTGGCGGCACTCTTCGATGAGCGTCACCACCTTGTCGGTGTTCTGCATATCCGCGGTGAGTACCGCGGCCATGAACGGGGCTTTCCAGTGGGTCTTCAGCCAGGCGGTCTGGTACGACACCAGACCGTAGGCGGCCGAGTGCGACTTGTTGAAGCCGTAGCCGGCGAATTTTTCCACCAGGTCGAAGATGTTGCCCGAGAGGTTTTCGTCGATGCCATTGCTGGAGCAGCCTTCGATGAAGCCGCCGCGCTGCTTGGCCATTTCCTCGGGCTTCTTCTTGCCCATGGCGCGGCGCAGCATGTCCGCGCCACCGAGGCTGTAGCCCGCCATCACCTGGGCGATCTGCATCACCTGTTCCTGGTACAGGATGATGCCGTAGGTCGGCTTGAGCACCGGTTCGAGGCCGGCGTACTGGTAATCCGGGTGCGGGTAGGAGATTTCCTCACGACCGTGCTTACGGTTGATGAAGTCGTCCACCATGCCCGACTGCAGCGGACCGGGACGGAACAGCGCCACCAGTGCGATAAGGTCTTCCAGGCAGTCCGGCTTGAGCTTCTTGATCAGCTCCTTCATACCGCGCGATTCAAGCTGGAAGACCGCAGTGGTTTCCGCCTTCTGCAGCAGGTCGTAGGTCTTCTTGTCGTCCAGCGGAATGCGATCGATGTCGACCAGATCGGTCTCGCCAGCCTTCTGCTGGATGCGATGGATGATTTCCATCGCCCATTTGATGATGGTCAGGGTGCGCAGGCCGAGGAAGTCGAACTTCACCAGACCGGCGGCCTCCACGTCGTCCTTGTCGAACTGGGTCACCAGACCGGCGCCCTCTTCGTCACAGGCGATGGGGGCAAAGTCGGTCAGCTTGGTCGGCGCGATCACCACACCACCGGCGTGTTTGCCGGTACCACGGGTCACACCTTCCAGCTTGAGCGCCATGTCCCAGATTTCCTGGGCTTCCTCGTCGGTCTTGAGGAAGTCGCGGAGCATTTCCTCCTGCTCGAAGGCCTTCTCCAGGGTCATGCCCACTTCGAAGGGAATCATCTTCGACAGCTTGTCGGCCAGGCCGTAGGACTTGCCCTGCACCCGCGCCACGTCGCGCACCACCGCCTTCGCGGCCATGGAACCGAAGGTGATGATCTGGCTCACCGCGTTGCGGCCGTAGGCGCCGGCCACGTAGTCGATCACCCGGTCGCGGCCCTCCATGCAGAAGTCGACGTCGAAGTCGGGCATGGAAATACGTTCGGGGTTCAGGAAGCGTTCGAACAGCAGGTCATAGGCCAGCGGGTCGAGGTCGGTGATCTTCAGCACATAGGCGACCAGCGAACCGGCACCCGAGCCCCGGCCAGGGCCTACCGGCACGCCGTTGTTCTTGGCCCACTTGATGAAGTCCATCACGATCAGGAAGTAGCCGGGGAAGCCCATCTGGATGATGGTGCCCAGCTCGAACTCCAGGCGATCGACGTAGAGCTGCCGCTTCTCTTCGTAGTTCGGCGTGGTGTCCTTCGGCCAAAGCACCGCCAGGCGCTCCTCCAGACCCTCGTAGGAGACATGGCGCAGGTAGTCGTTGATGTCCATGTCATCAAAGGGAATCGGGAAGTTGGGCAGGAAGTACTTGCCCAGCTGCACGTCGATATTGCAGCGCTTGGCGATCTCGACGGAGTTTTCCAGAGCCTCGGGAATGTCGCTGAACAGCTCGGCCATTTCTTCCGGGCTCTTCAGGTACTGCTGGTCGGAATAGCTGCGCGAACGGCGCGGGTCATCCAGGGCACGGCCTTCGCCGATGCATACGCGGGTCTCGTGGGCCTCGAAATCCGCTTCCTTGATGAAGCGCACGTCGTTGGTCGCCACCAGCGGAGCGCCGCTGCGCGCGGACAGGGCCACGGCGGCATGCACGTGTTCTTCGTCGTTGACGCGACTGGTGCGCTGGATATCCAGGTAGAAGCGGTCCGGGAAGACCTCCAGCCACTCAGCCAACAGCGAGTCCGCCAGGGCGTCGTCACCCTCCAGCAACGCCATGCCGATCTCGCCTTCCTTGGAGCCGGACAGCGCGATCAGGCCTTCGGCGGCGTCCTTGACCCACTGCCGCTCGATGATGATCTCGCCGTTGCGCTGGCCTTCCTGCCAGCCACGGGAAATCAGCTCAGTGAGGTTGCGGTAGCCCTTGGCGTTCATCGCCAGCAGGGTCAGGCGGGTCAGAGGGCCGTCCTCGTCGCGGTTGGCCAGCCAGATGTCGGCGCCGCAGATCGGCTTGATCCCGCCACCCATGGCCGTCTTGTAGAACTTCACCAGCGAGCACATGTTGCTCAGGTCGGTCACCGCCACCGCCGGCATGCCCGCCCCACCCACCGCCTTGATCAGCGGCTTGACCCGTACCAGGCCGTCGACCAGGGAGAATTCGGTGTGCAGACGCAGGTGAACGAAGGTGGCGGTCATGGTGGTCCTTGGCAAACGCGAAAAACGGCAAGCCCCGGATTGTACCGGGGCTGTCCGCAAAGCTACAGGGATCAATGGGCCAGCCGTCGCGCCGGGTGTTTGAAGTCACCGGCGGGCCGCTGGCCGCGAGGAATTCCAGAGTAATAACAGGGTGTTACAGGATGCCGGCAGGGTTTTCCAGCAACGCGCGCACCGGCCCGAAGGAGCGACGGTGGATGGGCGTCGGGCCCAGACGCTTTAGCGCCTCCAGGTGCACTGGCGTCGGGTAGCCCTTGTGGCCGCCGATGCCGTAGCCGGGGTACTGCGCTTCCATTTCCTGCATCTCGCGGTCGCGGCTGACCTTGGCCAGGATCGACGCGGCAGCGATGGCCGGCACCTTGGCGTCGCCCTGCACGACTGGCGCGGAAGGCACCTTCAGTTTCGGGCAGCGGTTGCCGTCGATCAGCGCCAGTTTCGGCGTGACGCTGAGGCCTTCCACCGCGCGCTGCATGGCGAGCATGGTGGCGTGAAGGATGTTCAGCTGGTCGATCTCGTGCACATCGGCACGGGCGATGCACCAGGCCAGGGCCTTCTCGCGGATCTCGTCGAACAGCGCTTCGCGGCGCGCTTCGCTGAGCTTCTTCGAGTCGTTGAGGCCCTTGATCGGACGAGCCGGATCGAGGATCACCGCCGCGGTGACCACGGGGCCGCACAGCGGACCACGACCGACTTCGTCGACACCGGCCACCAGTTCTTCCACCAGGGTGAAGTCCAGGCCCATCTGCATCAGCGTTTCTCCACCAGGGCGAGCACCGCTTCGGCGGCCTGCGCGGACGCATCCTGGCGCAGGGCGCGATGGATGGCGTCGAAGGATTCGGTCTGCACACTGCCGTCGTCGAGCAGGGGCAACAAGGTCATGGCCAGCGCCTCTGGAGTCGCCGCATCCTGGATCAGCTCGGGCACCAGCAGGCGGCCGGCCATCAGGTTCGGCAGCGAGATGTACGGACTCTTCACCAGGCGCTTGAGGATGCGGTAGGTCATCGGCGCCACCTTGTAGGCGACGACCATCGGCCGCTTGTACAGCAGAGCTTCCAGCGTGGCGGTGCCGGAGGCGATCAGTACGGCGTCGCAGGCGGCGAACGCTTCGTGGGAAGCTCCGTCGAGCAATTGCACCGGCAGATCGCGACCCGCAAGCATTTCTTCGATCTGCACGCGGCGTTCGGGGCTCGCGCAAGGCAGCACGAAGCGCAGGCCAGGGCGATCCTGGAGCAGGCGCTGGGCGGTATCGAGGAACAACGCGCCGAGCTTGCCGACCTCCCCTCCCCGGCTACCGGGCAGGAGCGCGACGACGCTGGCTTCCTGCGGCAGCCCCAGACGCTCGCGCGCACCGGCGCGGTCGGCTTCCAGCGGAATGGTATTGGCCAGCGGATGCCCGACGAAACGCACCGGCACCGCATGTTCTTCGTAGAAACGCGCCTCGAAGGGGAAAAGCGCGAGCATCAGGTCGCAGGCTTCCTTGATCTTCAGTACACGCTTCTGCCGCCAGGCCCAGACCGAGGGGCTGACGTAGTGCACCGTACGGATGCCCGCGCGGCGCAGCTTCAATTCAAGAGTCAGGTTGAAGTCCGGCGCGTCGATGCCGATGAACACGTCCGGTTTGGCCGCGATCAGCATCTTCAGCAGGTCCTTGCGCCGGCGCAGCAGTTCGCGCAGGCGACCCAGCACCTCAACCAGGCCCATGACGGCCAGGCGCTCCATCGGGAAATGCGACCGCAGCCCTTCGGCCTGCATGCGCGGGCCTCCGACGCCGATGAACTCGATGTCGGGGTGGCGCTGCTTGAGCGCCTGCATGAGGCCGGAGCCGAGGATATCGCCGGACGCCTCGCCCGCGACCAGGGCGACGCGCAGCTTGCGTGCGGTCGATTGCATGGTCAGCGGGTGATGCCGCGGGTGGAGCTCTGGATGGAGTCGCGGAACACCGCGACTTCCGGGAACTGCTCGGAGACTTCGGCCAGTTCGGCCAGCGCCTCGTCCACCGTCAGGCCCTGGCGGTAGACCACCTTGTAGGCACGGCGCAGCGCCTGGATCGATTCGGCGCTGAAACCACGACGGCGCAGGCCCTCGAAGTTCATGCTGCGGGCCTCGGCGGGGTTGCCGAAGACCGTGACATAGGCCGGAACGTCCTTACCGATGGTGGTGCCCATGCCGGAGAAGGCGTGCGCGCCAATGCGGCAGAACTGATGCACCAGGGTGTAGCCGGAGAGGATCGCCCAGTCATCCACATGCACATGCCCCGCCAGCGCGGTGTTGTTCACGAGGATGCAATGGTTGCCGATCACACTGTCGTGGCCGATGTGCACATAGGCCATGAGCAGGTTGTGATCGCCGATGGTGGTTTCCGAGCGATCCTGGATGGTGCCGCGATGAATGGTCACACCTTCGCGGATCACATTGTTGTCACCGATCACCAGGCGAGTCGGTTCGCCCTTGTACTTCAGGTCGGGGGTATCTTCACCCACGCTGGAGAACTGGAAAATCCGATTGTGCTTACCGATCTTCGTGGGGCCTTTGACCACCACGTGCGGACCGATCACCGTACCTTCGCCGATCTCCACATCCGGCCCGACCATGGACCAGGGGCCCACTTCTACGTCGTCAGCCAGCTTTGCGCGCGGGTCGATGATGGCGCGAGGATCGATCAAACTCATAGTTTGCGTTCCGCACAGATGATTTCGGCCGAGCATACCGGCTTGTCATCGACGGTGGCATGGCAATCGAACTTCCAGATGCCACGCTTGACGCTCAGGAACTGGGCGTTGAGCTGCAACTGGTCGCCCGGCAGCACCGGCTGGCGGAAGCGCAGCTTGTCGGAGCCGACGAAGTAATACAGGGTGCCGTCGGCCGGCTTCACGTCGAGCATCTTGAAACCGAGGATGCCGGCCGCCTGGGCCATGGCCTCGATGATCAGCACGCCCGGCATGATCGGATGCTGCGGGAAGTGGCCATTGAAGAACGGCTCGTTGATGCTGACATTCTTGTAGGCGCGAATGCGCTTGCCTTCGATGTCCAGCTCGACCACCCGATCCACCAGCAGGAAGGGGTAGCGATGAGGCAGGTATTCGCGAATCTCGTTGATGTCCATCATGTTCAGGGGAGCCTGTTCAGAAAAGGGAAACGCCAAAAAATGCGTGGATCACGCATCTGATGGAGCGTCTCCGCTTGGGGTCACGGCGGCCACGCGCTTTTCCAGCTGCTGCAGACGACGGGCCATGTCATCCAGCTGACGAATGCGCGCGGCACTCTTCTTCCATTCAGCCGCAGGCTGCATGGCGGTACCGGACGAGTAGGAGCCCGGTTCGGTGATCGAACGGGTCACCATGGTCATCCCGGTGACGAAGACGTTGTCACAAATCTCGATGTGGCCGACCAGGCCGACACCGCCAGCAAGCATGCAGTGCTTGCCGATCTTGGCGCTGCCGGAAATCCCGCAGCAGCCGGCCATGGCAGTGTGATCACCGATCTGCACGTTGTGGGCGATCATGATCTGGTTGTCCAGCTTCACGCCATTGCCCACCAGGGTATCGGACAGCGCACCACGGTCGATGGTGGTGTTGGCGCCGATCTCGACGTCGTCACCCAGGGTCACGCCGCCAATCTGGGCGATCTTCTGCCAGATGCCCTTGTGGTTGGCGAAGCCGAAGCCCTCACCCCCCAGCACGGCGCCGGACTGGATCACCACGCGCTTGCCAATGCGCACGTCGTGGTAGAGCGTCACGCGGGGCGCAAGCCAACCACCGTCGCCAACCACGCTGCGCGCACCGACGAAGCAGTGGGCACCGATGGTGACGTTGGCACCGATCTGCGCACCGGCCTCGATCACGGCATAGGGGCCGACACTGGCGCTCGCGTCGACCTGCGCACCTTCATCGACCACCGCAGTGGGATGAATGCCGACCGGCGCCTTGGGCTTGCGGTCGAACTGGTGGGAAAGGCCGGCATAGGCCAGGTAGGGATTGGGGACGATCAGCGCGTTGCCGGTAAAGCCCTCGGCGTCAGCAGCAGTCAGCAAAATGGCGCTGGCCTGGCTGCCTTCGAGGAACTTGCGGTACTGCGGATTGGCCAGGAAGCTCAGCTGACCGGCGCCTGCGTCCTGCAGGGTAGCCAGCCCGCTGATCACCTGAGCGGGATCGCCGCGCAACTCGGCATCGAGTTGCGCAGCCAGTTCGGCGAGGGTAAAGGACAGCTCGGTCATCATCAGCGCAGTTGGTTCATGCGCTCGATGACTTGGCGGGTGATGTCGTACTGCGGCTTGACGTCGACCACGGCACCACGCTCGACCACGAGGTCATAACCACCTTTTTTGATGGTTTCCTCGACGGCCTGGTCCAGCTTCGGCTTGAGCTTCTTCAGCATGTCGCGGTCGGCGACGGCCTTGGCTTCGTTCAGCTCCTTGGACTGGAACTGGAAGTCACGGGCCTTCTGCTTGAAGTCACCTTCGGCCTTGTCGCGCTCGGAAGCGGACATCTTGCTGCCGCCGTTGACCAGCTTGTCCTGCAGGGCCTTGGCATCGGTTTCCAGGGCCTTGAGCTTGGTCAGCTGGGGACCGAACTTCTTCTCGGCATCCACGGCGTACTGCTTGGCCGCATCCGACTCGAGGAGTGCCATCTGATAGTTGAGCACCGCGATCTTCATGTCGGCGAACGCGGGGCTCGCTGCCAGGGCGGCGGTGATCAGGACGAACTGGGTCAACTTACGCACAATGCACTCCTGCACAAAGCATGGTTGTCATTACAACGATACGGCCAATTAGAAGGTCTGCCCGAGGGAGAACTGGAAGATCTGGGTTTCGGCGTTATCCGGTTTCTTGATCGGAGTCGCCAGACTGAAGCTCAGCGGGCCCAGAGCGGTGATCCAGGTCAGACCGACACCCGCGGACATCGCCATGTCCTGGAACTTGACGCCGTCACAGCCCTGGGTGGTGGAGATCGGGCAATCGGTGTCGAACACGTTACCGATGTCATAGAACAGCACGGTACGCAGTTGGCGCTGATCCTTCACGAACGGCAGCGGGAACAGCAGTTCGGCGCCACCGGTGATCAGGATGTTACCACCGAAGGCTTCCGGATCCTGATCCGGGTCGGTGTAGCGGCCATCCGCGTCAGGACCGTCGCCGTTGCTGCGCGCCTTGCTCGGAGTACTGCGCGGACCAAGGGAGCTGTCCTTGAAGCCACGCACCGAGTTGAAGCCACCGGCGTAGTAGTTCTCGTAGAACGGCAGGCGATCGGTGTCGCCGTAAGCGCCGCCGTAACCGAGTTCGGTATGGAAGCGCATGGTGTAGTTTTCGGTGAGCGGCGCGAAAATCTGGCCACGGTAGTCGAGCTTGTAGAACGACAGGTCGCTGCCCGGAATAGTGGTTTCCAGCACCAGGCTCTGCGAGTGACCGCGGTTCGCCAGCACGCCCTTGTTCAGGGTCGACTCGGACCAGCCGATGGACGCCTTGAAGTTGGTGAAGCTGTCGCCTTCCTTCTCGATGAAGTCGAAGATCTCGTCGACGGTATAGGCGCCAGTGTCGATGTCGTCGCGCTGCACGGTCAGGCCGTAGGTCAGGCGCGAGGTCTCACTGATCGGGTAGCCGATGCTGACGCCGGCACCCAGGCTGTTCACCGAGTAGCTGGAAACGTCGACATCGAGCTCGTCGTAGTCGGTCTTGCGGTAGAAGGCGTTGTAACCCAGGCTCACGCCGTCGACGGTCCAGTAGGGGTCGACGAAGCCGAAGTTGTAGCGGGTCTGGTAGTCGGACTTGGTCAGGCCGATGCTGACCTTGTTACCGGTACCCAGGAAGTTGTTCTGGCTGATCGAGCCGCCGAGGATCAGACCGGCGCTCTGGGCGAAGCCCACGCTCGCGGTGATCGAGCCGGACGGTTGCTCTTCCACGCTGTAGTTGACGTCGACCTGGTCGTCGGTGCCCGGAACGGCCGGGGTTTCGACGTTGACTTCCTTGAAGTAGCCCAGGCGCTCGAGACGCTGCTTGGACTGGTCGATCAGGTAGGTCGAGGCCCAGCCGCCTTCCATCTGGCGCATTTCGCGACGGAGTACTTCGTCCTCGGTCTTGGTGTTGCCACGGAAGTTGATGCGGTTGACGTAGGCGCGCTTGCCCGGATCGACCACGTAGGTGATCGATACGGTCTTGTTCTCGTCGTTCGGCTCGGGAACGCCGTTGACGTTGGCGAAGGTGTAACCCTCGTTACCCAGGCGACGGGTGATCAGGTCGGAGGTGGTGGTCATCACCTTGCGGGAGAACACCTGGCCCTTCTTCACCAGCAGGAGCTTCTTCACTTCGTCTTCCGGCACTTTCAGGTCGCCGGAGAGCTTCACGTCGCTGACGGTGTACTTCTCGCCTTCGTTGACGTTGACGGTGATATAGACGTGCTTCTTGTCCGGGGTGATGGACACCTGGGTGGAGGCGATATCCATGTGGATGTAGCCGCGGTCCAGGTAGTAGGAGCGCAGACGCTCCAGGTCGCCGGAGAGCTTCTCGCGGGAGTACTTGTCGTCGTTCTTGAAGAAGGACAGCCAGTTGGTGGTCTTCAGCTCGAACAGGTCGGTCAGGTCTTCCTCGGAGAAGACGGTGTTGCCCACCACGTTGACATGGGCGATGGCCGCCACGGTGCCTTCGTTGATGTTGATCTTCAGCGCGACGCGGTTGCGCGGCTGCGGCACGACTTCGGTCTCGATCTCGGCGGAGTAGCGGCCCTGGGCCACGTACTGGCGCTGCAGCTCGTTGCGCACGCCCTCGAGGGTCGCACGCTGGAAGATTTCGCCTTCGGAGAGGCCGGACTGCTTCAGACCCTTCATCAGGTCTTCGGTGGTGATGGCCTTGTTGCCCTCGATCTCGATGCTGGAGATGGACGGACGCTCGACCACATTGACGATCAGCACATTGCCATCACGGCTGAGCTGAATGTCCTGGAAGAAGCCGGTCTTGAACAGCGAGCGGGTCGCTTCGACCAGGCGGCGATCGTCGATCTGCTCGCCGACGTTCAGCGGCAGGGCCGCGAACACGCTGCCGGCAGACACGCGCTGCAGGCCGTTGACCCGGATATCGGAAACAGTGAAGGACTCGGCGTGAACCTGGGCGATCATCAGCGCGGAAAGGGCCGCGGGAAGCAGAAAGCGTTTCATGGAGTCCTTTTATTCCAACTGACAAATAGAGAATCTGCCGCAAAGGGCGGCAGATCCGAAAACCAACGGGCGGTTACAGTCGACTCAGATCGTTGACCAGGGCCAACAACATGACCCCGACTACCAGGCTGATGCCAATCTGCATCCCCCAAGCCTGGACCCGCTCCGACAGTGGGCGACCTCGCACCCACTCGACCATGTAGAACAGCAGATGCCCGCCATCGAGGACGGGAATCGGCAACAGGTTGAGAACCCCCAAGCTGATGCTCAGATAGGCGAGGAAATGCAGAAAATCCCCTACGCCGGACTGGGCTGAAGCGCCCGCCACTTTAGCAATGGTTATCGGCCCGCTCAAGTTTTTTACCGAGAGCTGCCCGAGCACCATTTTCTTTAGAGAATCCAGAGTTAGCAGGCTCATGGACCAGGTTCGGGAGAGCGCCTGCCCCACCGCAGCCACCGGCCCATAGCTCACTTCGCGGAGCATTTCCGGCGGCCACTGACCACCGGCGACACCCGCGCCCAGGTAGCCGGTACGGGCCTTGCCCTCCCCTTTGGCCGCCAGGGTCAGGGCAAGCTCCTCGCGCTGGCCTGCGCGCTCGATGCCGAGCGTCACCTTGCTTTCAGGCATGGCGCGGACACGCGAGACCACTTCCTGCCAATCCGTGACCGACTGACCATCCAGACTGACGAGCCGGTCACCAATCTGCAGGCCGGCAGCCTTGGCAGGTCCTTTTTCATCCAGTTCAGCGATCACCGGTGCGACAGCGGGTCGCCAGGGCTGGATTCCCAAACCACCGATGGGGTCGGGATTGTCTTCGTTCTTCAGCCAGGAACTGATGCGCACCTGGTGCACGGCCGGAGCACTCGAACCCTGCTCCAGCACCGAAACGCTCAGCTCGCCGGTTTCACCGAGACGGCGCACCAGCTGCAGGTTGACGCCGCTCCAGCCATCGACGGCCTCACCGTCCACCGCAACGACTTCCTGGCCGGACGCCAGACCGGCGATGGCCGCGGGACTGTTCGCCACCACGGAACCGATGATCGGCTTGATCTGCTGACTGCCCAGCATGGCCAGGACCCAGAAGAACAGGATGGCCAGCAGGAAGTTGGCAATCGGCCCCGCCGCAACGATGGCGATGCGCTGGAATACGGTCTTGCGATTGAAGGCGCGGTCGAGCAGCTCGGCGGGAACATCGCCTTCCCGCTCATCGAGCATCTTCACGTAGCCGCCCAGCGGAATGGCAGCGACAACGAACTCGGTGCCCTGGCGATCTTGCCAGCGCACCAGCGGCGTGCCGAAGCCCACGGAGAAGCGCAGGACCTTGACCCCGCAGCGGCGGGCGACCCAGAAGTGTCCGAACTCGTGGAAGGTGACCAGTACGCCCAGGGCGACAATCAGTCCCACCACCATATAAAGGGCGCTCATCGCTACCTCCTCGGGCTCAATGCCCGCGCTCCTGCAACCACGCCTGTGCGGCGCCGCGTGCACGCTGGTCGGCCGCCAGCACCGCATCGAGCGATTCGACCGGTGTGTGCGCCTCGCGGTTCAGCACTTCGTCGATGATAACCGGGATATCCGTGAAGCGGATGCGCCGCTCGAGGAACGCCGCGACGGCCACCTCGTTCGCCGCATTGAGCATCGCCGGCACGCTACCACCCGCCTCGGCGGCCTGCCGCGCCAGGCGCAGACAGGGGAAACGCTGCTCATCGGGCGCACTGAAGTCCAGGCGAGCGATGGAGAACAGGTCCAGCGGCGAGACACCGGAGTCGATTCGCTGCGGCCAGGCCAGGGCGTGGGCGATGGGGGTCCGCATATCCGGATTGCCCAACTGTGCGAGCACCGAGCCATCGACGTAGTCCACCAGGGAGTGGATCACGCTCTGAGGGTGGATAACCACCTCGACCTTTGACGGCGCGGCATCGAACAGCCAGCAAGCCTCGATCAGCTCCAGGCCCTTATTCATCATGCTGGCCGAATCGACGGAAATCTTCCGCCCCATCGACCAGTTGGGGTGTGCGCAAGCCTGCTCCGGGGAAACCCGGGCCAACTGCTCCAGCGGCGTTTCGCGGAACGGGCCACCCGAGGCCGTCAGCAGGATACGACGAACACCGACCTCACCCAGGCCGCGAGCGTAGTCCGCCGGCATGCACTGGAAGATCGCATTGTGCTCGCTGTCGATGGGCAGCAGGACGGCGCCGCTGGCTCGCACCGCATCCATGAACAGGGCGCCGGACATCACCAACGCTTCTTTATTGGCCAGCAAGACCCGCTTGCCAGCCTCGACGGCTGCCAGAGTAGGTTTCAGACCCGCAGCGCCAACGATGGCCGCCATCACCGCGTCCACTTCCGGATGAGCGGAAATCTCGCAAAGACCGGCCTCGCCGACCAGCACCCGGACCTCGAGCCCCGCAGAGCCCAGGCGATCCTGCAAGGCACGCGCCTGCTCAGCCTCCGGCACGACGACGAAGCGCGGCTGGTGGCGCAGGCAAAGCGCCTCGAGCTCAGCCAGGCGGGAAAAGCCGCTGAGCGCGAAGACGCGGTAACGATCAGGATGACGCCCGATGACGTCGAGGGTACTGAGGCCGATCGACCCGGTCGCCCCCAGCACGGTAATCCACTGCGGATGACTCACGGCGTACCCCAGCCCACGGCCCAGAGCAGCGCAGTGAACACCGGGATGGCTGCGGTCAGGCTGTCGATGCGGTCCAGCACGCCACCATGCCCCGGCAGCAGGTTGCTGCTGTCCTTGAGCCCGGACTGGCGCTTGAACATGCTTTCGGTCAGGTCACCGATGACCGACAAGGCCACCACGATGGCCGCACACGGCAGCGCCAGCAGCAGTTCACGCACAGTCCAGTCACGGTAGATAGCGACAGCAACGGTGATCACCAGGCACAGCGCCATGCCGCCGAAGAAGCCTTCCCAGCTCTTGCCCGGGCTGACGCGGGGGGCGAGCTTGCGCTTGCCGAAGGCCTTGCCGGAGAAGTAGGCGCCGATGTCGGCAGCCCAGACCAGCACCATCACGGCAACGATCAGCCAGTTGGACAGCGGCCATTGCTTGAGCAACACCAGCCCTTGCCAGGCCGGCAGCAGGATCAGCAGGCCGATCAGCAGGCGGCGCCAACGGCCGCCCCAGCTCGACGCGCTATCCGGATAGGTCAGCACCATGACGGTCGCGAGCGCCCACCAGAGCAGTGCCAGTACCAGGACTGCACCTGCCAGCTGCGGCAACCAGGCCAATACCAGCATCAGAACGGCCACCACGGCGGCATAGCCGACGCGGGCGGGTTGTTCGTTGTAGCCCGCCAGCCGCGCCCATTCCCAGGCACCCAGGCTGACCACCAGACCGATGAACAGCGAGAAGGCCGCACCATCGAGCAGGAAGAAACCACCCAGCGCGATCGGCAACAGGATCAGCGCCGTGATGATTCGTTGTTTCAACATTTCGGGGGCGCCTCGGCCTCGACCTGCTCACTGGTCTTGCCGAAACGGCGCTGACGAGAGGCGTAGTCCTGCAACGCAGCCTGCATGGCTTCGTGCTTGAAGTCGGGCCAGTAGAGATCGGAGAAATACAGCTCGGCATAAGCCAGCTGCCAGAGGAGGAAGTTGCTGATGCGGTGCTCGCCGCCGGTGCGGATGCACAGGTCGGGTAGAGGCTGGTCGCCCGTGGTGAGACAACCCTGGATCAGCTCCGGGGTGATCTCTTCCGCCGCCAGATGACCGGCTTGCACTTCACGGGCGAGACGCTGCGCAGCCTGGGTGATGTCCCACTGGCCGCCATAGTTTGCTGCCACCTGCAGGAGCATGCTGCCGCCATTGGCGGTGAGCGCCTCAGCCTCGCGCATCGCCGCCTGCAATTCAGGAGCAAAGCGACTGCGGTCGCCGATGATGCGCAGGCGGATGCCGTTGGCACTGAGCTTGCGTACCTCACGGCGCAGGGCCATGAGGAACAGCTCCATCAGCGCGCCAACCTCTTCCGCCGGGCGCTGCCAGTTCTCGCTGGAGAAGGCGAACAGCGTCAGCACCTCGACGCCCGCCTCGGCGCAGGTCTTGATGACTGCACGAACGGCATCCACGCCAGCTTTGTGCCCGGCAACGCCGGGCATGAAACGTTTCTTTGCCCAGCGGTTGTTGCCGTCCATGATGATCGCCACGTGCCGAGGCACGGGCGTCACCTGCTTGGTCTTTTCCATGACGAGAGCCCGGCCGTCAAACGGCCATCAGGTCCGCTTCCTTGGCCTCGAGGGCCTTTTCGATGTCGGCGACGAACTTGTCGGTGATCTTCTGCACATCGTCACCAGCGCGGCGCTCTTCGTCCTCGCTGATTTCCTTCTCTTTCTGCAGATCCTTCAGCTGTGCCAGTGCGTCGCGACGGATGTTGCGCACGGAAACACGCGCCTGCTCGGCCTCGGCGCGAGCCTGCTTGGTGAAGCCCTTGCGGGTCTCCTCGGTCAGCGCCGGCATCGGTACGCGAATGGTGGTACCGGCGGTCGCGGGGTTCAGGCCCAGGTCGGAGGTCATGATGGCCTTCTCGACCGCCTGGATCATGCTCTTGTCGAACACGCTCAGAGCCAGGGTACGGGAGTCTTCCACGGTGACGTTGGCCACTTGGCGCAGCGGAGTGTCGGAACCGTAGTAGGACACCATCACGCTATCCAGGATGCTCGGGTGCGCACGGCCGGTACGAATCTTGGCGAAGGCATGGCCCAGGGCTTCCAGGGTTTTGCCCATACGATCCTGCGCTTCCTTCTTGATCTCGTTGATCATCTCAATCCTCCTCGATCAGGGTGCCTTCAGCACCACCTACAACAATATTCAGCAGCGCGCCGGGCTTGTTCATGTTGAACACGCGCAGCGGCATTTTCTGGTCCCGGCACAGGCAGATGGCGGTGAGGTCCATCACACCCAGCTTGCGATCGAGCACTTCATCGTACGTCAGACGTTCGAACTTCTCGGCATTCGGGTCCTTGAACGGGTCGGCAGTGTACACGCCGTCCACCTTGGTCGCCTTGAGTACTACGTCAGCATCTATTTCGATGGCACGCAGGCAGGCGGCGGAATCGGTGGTGAAGAACGGGTTGCCGGTACCGGCGGAGAAGATCACCACTTCGCCACTCTTCAGGTGACGCATGGCCTTGCGGCGGTCGTAGTGATCGGTCACGCCGACCATGGAAATGGCGGACATGACGATGGCGGTGATGTTGGAGCGCTCCAGGGCATCACGCATGGCCAGGCCGTTCATCACGGTGGCGAGCATGCCCATGTGGTCGCCGGTGACGCGATCCATGCCGGCCGCGGACAGCGCCGCGCCACGGAACAGGTTGCCACCACCGATCACCAGGCCGACCTGCACGCCGATACCGACGAGCTGGCCGATCTCCAGCGCCATGCGGTCCAGCACCTTGGGATCGATGCCGAACTCCTCGGAGCCCATCAGGGCTTCGCCGCTCAGTTTTAGAAGAATGCGTTTATAGCGAGGTTGACGAGCGCTCAGCTGCTGAGCCATGACCTTTTTCTCCTGCGGCGATTGAATGCTGTGCGCCTTGTGGGCGCTTGGCGGAAAGCTTGGACCAGCCAGCCTTACGGCGCTCTTAAACCCGCCTTGCGGGCCCGCGCCGTGGAAACCGCCCCTTTTGGTTTCCCCAGTTTGGCAAAGAGGCCGCGCGCGTTAGCGGGCAGCCTCTTGCGGGGCGACAGTCGTGAGACTGTCTATTACTGCTTGGAAGCGGCTACTTGAGCAGCAACCTCGGCAGCAAAGTCAGCTTCGACTTTCTCGATGCCTTCGCCTACTTCGAAGCGAACGAAGGAAACGATTTCGGCGCCGGCTTTCTTGGCCAGGTCACCAACCTTGACTTCCGGATCCTTGACGAACGCTTGTTCGACCAAGCTGGCTTCGGCCAGGAACTTCGAGATACGGCCTTTGACCATGTTCTCGACGATGTTTTCCGGCTTGCCAGCGATCTTGTCGGCGTTCAGAGCGAGGAAGATTTCCTTCTCTTTGGCCACGGCTTCTTCGGAAACCTGCGACGGATCGAGGAACTGCGGGTTGCTGGCAGCGACGTGCATGGCGATGTCGCGAGCCAGTTCAGCGTTGCCGCCCTTCAGGGTGACCAGAACGCCGATGCGGTGGCCGTGCAGGTAGGCGCCAACCACTTCGCCTTCGGTACGAGCCAGGCGACGGATGTTGACGTTCTCGCCGCACTTGGCGACCAGAGCTTCACGGGCCGGCTCTTGTTCCGCGATCAGCGGAGCAGCATCGGTCAGCTTCTGGGCAACCGCCTTGTCCAGGCTGGCAGCGACGAAGTTCTTGAAGTCGTCCTGCAGGGCCAGGAAGTCGGTCTGCGAGTTGACTTCGATGATGGTGGCCGATTTGCCGTCGTCAGCCACTTTGGCGGCGATGGCGCCTTCGGCGGCGATGTTGCCAGCCTTCTTGGCAGCCTTGATGGCGCCCGAAGCGCGCATGTCGTCGATGGCCTTCTCGATATCGCCTTCGGCGGCTACCAGTGCCTTCTTGCACTCCATCATGCCCTGGCCGGTACGCTCACGCAGTTCCTTGACCAGTGCTGCAGTAATTTCTGCCATTTCGAAATCCTCTTGAGTTGTTCTCAAAACCAGATCGCCCGGATACCCGGGCGGAATTCTCAGGGTGGCAAAAAGGGGGCCTAGCCCCCTTCCTGCTCACCGTAGGACGTCTGGACGTCCTGGAATCAGCCTTCGGCGGATTCGGCCGGTGCTTCTTCGACGAACTCGTCAGCAGTCACGCCGCCGGCATTCTTGCCGCGCAGGACGGCTTCAGCCATCGAGCCCAGGTACAGCTGCACGGCGCGGATGGCGTCGTCGTTACCCGGGATAACATAGTCAACGCCTTCCGGGCTGCTGTTGGTATCGACGATGCCGATAACCGGGATGCCCAGCTTGTTGGCTTCGGTGATAGCAATGCGCTCGTGGTCAACGTCGATCACGAACAGAGCGTCCGGCAGGCCGCCCATGTCCTTGATGCCGCCCAGGCTGCGATCCAGTTTTTCCAGATCACGGGAGCGCATCAGAGCTTCTTTCTTGGTCAGTTTGGCGAAGGTGCCGTCCTGGGACTGCACTTCCAGCTCGCGCAGACGCTTGATCGACTGACGGATGGTCTTGTAGTTGGTGAGCATGCCGCCCAGCCAACGGTGGTCGACGTACGGCATGCCGCAACGGGCAGCTTCTTCGCGAACGATCTTGCCGGCGGAACGCTTGGTGCCGACGAACAGGATCTTGTTCTTGCCCTGGGCCAGGCGCTCAACGAAGGTCAGGGCCTCGTTGAACATCGGCAGGGTTTTTTCGAGGTTGATGATGTGGATCTTGTTACGCGCGCCGAAAATGAACTTGCCCATTTTCGGGTTCCAGTAACGGGTCTGGTGGCCGAAGTGCACACCGGCCTTCAGCATATCGCGCATATTGACTTGGGACATGATAGTTCCTCGATAAGTCGGGTTAGGCCTCCATGCATCCCAACGGCCAACCGTCCGACTGTGTCGAAAGGCACCCAGGCCATCGTGTCGATGCATGTGTGGGTTAATGCCCCGAAATGGCCGTAGCCTTCAGAGCGGGGCGCTTTATACCACAACCATGGCCAGAACAAAACCCGAAAGGACGCCCGGCACCTCTCCCGCCGCCTCGCCTGAGCAGCCCCTCGGCCGCCTGCCCTTAATAGAAAGGCGCCAAATCTGATAGACTTGCGTATTCCTCTCATTTACCCGCGCGTACGCAGCGCCTGAAGAGAAGTCGCATGACCGTCACCATCAAGACGCCCGAAGACATCGAGAAAATGCGCGTCGCCGGCCGTCTGGCCGCCGAAGTGCTGGAAATGATCGGCGAACACGTCAAGCCCGGCGTCACCACCGACGAACTGGACCGCATCTGCCACGACTACATCGTCAATGTGCAGAAGGCCATTCCCGCGCCGCTGAACTACAAGGGCTTCCCCAAGTCCATCTGCACCTCGATCAACCACGTGGTGTGCCACGGCATCCCCAACGAGAAGCCGCTCAAGGAAGGTGACATCGTCAATATCGACGTCACTGTGATCAAGGACGGCTACCACGGCGACACCAGCAAGATGTTCTCCGTGGGCAAGACCCCGGAATGGGCAGATCGCCTGTGCCAGATCACCCAGGAATGCATGTACAAGGGCATCGACGTGGTCAAGCCGGGCGCGCGCCTGGGTGACATCGGCGAAGTGATCCAGAAGTACGCCGAGAAGAACGGCTTCTCCGTGGTGCGCGAGTACTGCGGCCACGGCATCGGCCAGGTGTTCCACGAAGAGCCTCAGGTGCTGCATTACGGCCGCGCCGGCACCGGCCTGGAGCTCAAGGAAGGCATGATCTTCACCATCGAGCCGATGATCAACCAGGGCCGCCCGGAAACCCGTTTGCTGGGCGACGGCTGGACCGCCATCACCAAGGACCGCAAGCTGTCCGCACAGTGGGAGCACACCGTGCTGGTCACCGCCGACGGCTACGAGATCCTGACCCTGCGTAACGACGAAAGCTTCCCGCGCACCTCGGCCTGAGGCGCGGTTTGCAATCTCGCCGACGGCTGGGTAGAACATAGAAATCCCGGCCCGGCACAGCCATCGGGCCTTGCGCCATGCGCACAGGCCCGGTTGCCCTCTTGCCCCTGCCCTCCCCTAAGCCATTGATCAGGAAGGCCGCCATGCCGCAGGTGGATCCCGAGTTGTTCGACCGTGGGCAGTTCCAGGCGGAACTGGCCCTCAAATCCAGCCCCATCGCCGCCTTCAAGAAGGCCATTCGTCAGGCCAACGAGGTGCTCGACGCCCGCTTCAATGGCGGCCGCGACATCCGCCGTCTGATCGAGGACCGCGCCTGGTTCGTCGACCAGATCCTGCAGCAGGCCTGGAACCGCTTCGACTGGGGCGACGACGCCGACATCGCGCTGGTTGCCGTGGGCGGCTACGGGCGCGGCGAATTGCACCCGCATTCGGACATCGACCTGCTGGTCCTGCTCGACAGCGAGGACCAGGAAAGCTTCCGCGAGCCCATCGAGGGCTTCCTCACCCTGCTCTGGGACATCGGCCTGGAAGTCGGCCAGAGCGTGCGCTCGGTGGCCGAGTGCGCCGAGGAAGCGCGCGCCGACCTGACGGTGGTCACCAACCTGATGGAATGCCGGACCATCTCCGGCCCGGACAGCCTGCGCCTGCGCATGCTCGAAGCCACCAGCACGAAACAGATGTGGCCCAGCGGGCAGTTCTACCTGGCCAAGCGCAAGGAACAGATCCACCGCCACACCAAATACAACGACACCGAATACAACCTCGAGCCCAACGTGAAGGGCTCGCCCGGCGGCCTGCGCGACATCCAGACTTTGCTCTGGGTCGCCCGCCGCCACTTCGGCAGCCTCAACCTGCATGCCCTAGTCCGCGAAGGCTTCCTGGTGGAAAGCGAATGCGCGGTGCTGGCCTCCAGCCAGGAATTCCTCTGGAAGGTCCGCTACGCCCTGCACATGCTCGCTGGCCGCGCCGAAGACCGCCTCCTGTTCGATCACCAGCGGCGCATCGCCGGAATGCTCGGCTATGAAGGCAACGACGCCAAGCTGGCCGTCGAGCGCTTCATGCAGAAGTATTACCGCGTGGTGATGGCCGTTTCCGAACTGAACGACCTGATCACCCAGCACTTCGAGGAAGTGATCCTGCGGGCCGGCGAGAACGGCCAGATCCAGTCGCTCAACAGCCGTTTCCAGCTGCGCGACGGCTACCTGGAGGTCACTCACGCCAACGTCTTCAAGCGCACCCCGTTCGCCCTCCTGGAAATCTTCGTCCTGCTGGCCCAGCACCCGGAGATCAAGGGCGTGCGCGCCGATACCATCCGCCTGCTGCGCGACAGCCGGCACCTGATCGACGACGACTTCCGCCACGACATCCGCAACACCAGCCTGTTCATCGAGCTGTTCAAGTGTCAGGAAGGCATCCACCGCAACCTGCGGCGAATGAACCGCTACGGCATTCTTGGCCGCTACCTGCCGGAATTCGGCCTGATCGTCGGGCAGATGCAGCACGACCTGTTCCACATCTATACGGTCGACGCGCACACCCTCAACCTGATCAAGCACCTGCGCAAGCTGCGCCGCCCGGACATGGCGGAGAAATATCCGCTGGCCAGCAAGATCATGGAGCGCCTGCCCAAGCCGGAGCTGATCTACATCGCCGGCCTCTACCACGACATCGCCAAGGGCCGCGGCGGCGACCACTCGGAACTGGGCGCGGTGGACGCCGAGCACTTCTGCCAGCGCCACCAGCTGCCGCCGTGGGACACCAACCTGGTGTCCTGGCTGGTGCAGAACCACCTGATCATGTCGACCACGGCCCAACGCAAGGACCTGTCCGACCCGCAGGTGATCTACGACTTCGCCCAGCTGATGGGCAACCAGACCTACCTGGACTACCTCTACGTGCTCACCGTGGCCGACATCAACGCCACCAACCCGACGCTGTGGAACTCCTGGCGCGCCAGCCTGCTGCGCCAGCTCTACACCGAGACCAAGCGCGCACTGCGGCGCGGCCTGGAGAACCCAGTGGACCGCGAGGAGCAGATTCGCCAGACACAGAGCGCGGCCATCGACATCCTGGTGCGCAGCGGCATCGACCAGGACGACGCCGAGCAGCTCTGGAGCCAGCTGGGCGACGACTACTTCCTGCGCCACAGCGCCGCCGACGTGGCGTGGCACACCGAAGCCATCCTCCAGCACCCGGACGACGGCACCCCGCTGGTGCTGATCAAGGAAACCGCCCAGCGCGAATTCGAGGGCGGCACGCAGATATTCATCTACGCCGGTGACCAGCACGACTTCTTCGCCGTGACCGTGGCGGCGATGGACCAGCTCAACCTGAACATTCAGGACGCGCGGATCATCACTTCCACCAGCCTGTTCACCCTCGACACCTACATAGTGCTCGATGCCGATGGCGGCTCGATAGGCAATAATCCCAGCCGGGTCGAGGAAATTCGCGAGGGTCTGGTCAACGCCCTGAAGGACCCGGACGAGTACCCGACCATCATCCAGCGCCGCGTGCCGCGCCAGCTCAAGCACTTTGCCTTCAACCCGCAGGTGACCATCTCCACCGACGCGGCCCGCCAGGTCAGCGTGCTGGAAGTCACCGCGCCCGATCGCCCCGGCCTGCTGGCGCGCATCGGAGGGCTGTTCCTGGACTTCGACCTGTCGGTACAGAACGCCAAGATCGCCACCCTGGGCGAGCGCGTGGAGGACGTGTTCTTCGTCACCGATGCGCACAACCAGCCGCTCTCCGACCCGGAGCTGTGCAAGCGCATCCAGACGGCCCTGGTGGACATCCTCTCGGATGGCGGCCAGCCGAGCATGCCGGTGCGCATCAGCATCTAGCCCCCATTCAGTCAGAATCAGTCGTCAGAATCAGAAAGAAAGAGCCTTGCCATGAACCCTGCCCTCGACTCGCTCCAGCCCTACCCCTTCGAGAAGCTCCGCGCCCTGCTGGCCGGCGCCCAGCCGCCGGCTGAGCTGAAGCCCATCGCGCTGTCCATCGGCGAACCCAAGCACCGCTCACCGGACTTCGTCGCCAAGGCCCTGGCCGACAGCCTCGACCAGCTGGCCGTCTACCCGACCACCCTGGGCATCCCCGCCCTGCGCGAAGCCATCGCTGCCTGGTGCGAGCGCCGCTTCAAGGTGCCGGCCGGCTGGCTGGACGCCGCGCGCCACGTGCTGCCGGTGAACGGCACCCGTGAAGCGCTGTTCGCCTTCACCCAGACCGTGGTGGACCGCAACGCCAAGGGCCTGGTGATCAGCCCGAACCCGTTCTACCAGATCTACGAAGGCGCAGCCCTGCTGGCCGGCGCCGAGCCGCACTACCTGCCCTGCCTGGAAGACAACGGCTTCAACCCGGACTTCGACGCCGTCCCGGCGGACGTCTGGGCGCGCTGCGAGATCCTCTTCCTCTGCTCGCCGGGCAACCCCACCGGCGCGCTGGTTCCGCTGGAAACCCTGAAGAAGCTGATCGCCCTGGCCGACGAGCATGATTTCGTGATCGCCGCCGACGAGTGCTACAGCGAGCTGTACTTCGACGAACAGAACCCTCCGGCCGGCCTGCTGACCGCCTGCGCCGAACTGGGCCGCTCGGATTTTGCGCGCTGCGTGGTGTTCCACAGCCTGTCCAAGCGCTCGAACCTGCCGGGCCTGCGCTCGGGCTTCGTCGCCGGTGATGCCGAAGTACTGAAGAAATTCCTCCTGTACCGCACCTACCACGGCTGCGCCATGCCGGTTCAGACCCAGCTGGCCAGCGTCGCGGCCTGGAACGACGAGGACCACGTGCGCGCAAACCGCGACCTGTACCGCGAGAAGTTCGACGCCGTGCTGGACATCCTCGGCGGCGTGCTCGACGTGCAGCGCCCGGACGGCAGTTTCTACCTGTGGGCGAAAACTCCGGTGGCCGACACCGAGTTCTGCCGCGGCCTGTTCGACCAGCAGCACGTCACCGTGGTGCCGGGCTCCTACCTGTCCCGCGAAGTGAACGGCGAGAACCCCGGCGCCAACCGCGTGCGCATGGCGCTGGTGGCCCCGCTGGCGGAATGCGTGGAAGCAGCCGAGCGCATCAAGCAGTACGTGAAAAGCCTCTGACGCTGCACCGCCCCTTGTAGGAGCAACTGTCTTTCCCTGGTAGTTCCGTGTTTGTGCTTTCCCCCTCACCCCAGCCCTCTCCCTCAGGGAGAGGGAGCAAATCGTGCCGGCTGACGCTGTGGTTTCATCCGGCACCGAACGGTCCCCTCTCCCTCTGGGAGAGGGTTAGGGTGAGGGCCGATCCGAGCACAGATCTATCCGGTAGGAGCGGGCCATGCCCGCGATCGCGCCGACCGGGCGCTCCTACAGGAGAGCCGCTACACCCAGCGCCCCGCCTTGCTGGTCACCCAGGCCTCCTGGTTATCCAGCTCGCCCAGCACCTCGCGCATGGTCTCGTCGTCGATCTCGTGCTCGCGGCGCATCCGGTAAAGCTCCAGCCGCTGCGCGCGCAGTGCCTTGATGCGCAGCGCCTGGTCAGCCAGCTCCAGGGCGCGGGCGCGCTCGCGGGCCTCCTTGCTGTCCGGCGCCGGGTCCAGCTCGTGGCGATATTCGGCCATCAGCCTGGCCTTCATCTCCGCCAGCCGCGCCGTCTCGTCGGCATCACCGCCACCCTCGCTGGCAGGCACCTCCTCGCTCTCCAGCATGTGAATGGCCGCTGCCGCGGTCTTGCGCCAGACCCCCTGCACCTCCAGCTCGCGCTGGTCGTTGCTGGCCGCCGGCAAGCCACGCAACAGGATCGGCAGGCCAATGGTGGCCGCAATCAGCGACACCAGGATCACCCCGGCAGCGATGAAGATGATCAGGTCACGCTGCGGGAAGGCCGAACCGTCCAGCAACAGCAAAGGAACCGACAGCACGCCGGCCAGGGTCACCGCCCCGCGCACTCCGCTCAGCGCGGAGATCGCCGACAGCCGCAGCACTGGCTCGCCCGGCTTGCCGCCCAGCTCGATGCCCCACCACTGCTCGAAGCGCACGGAAATCTTCCAGTAGCACCAGACCCAGCCAAAGCGCAGCGCGAGCAGCACGGCAAATACCGCGAACACGTAGAAGGCCAGCAGCGACGAGCGCCACATCACGTCGTCGGCGTGATGCGCGACGGACTTGAGGATGTCCGGCAGTTGCAGCCCCAGCAGCAGGAACACCACGCCGTTGAAGGTGAACTCCAGCATCGACCAGACGCTGCGGTTAAGCAGGCGGGTGTTGGTCTGCCGGGGCAGCAGGTCGACCCAGCTCTGCATCATGCCGGCCGCCACCGCCGCGAGGATGCCGGAGACGCCCAACTCCTCGGCGATCATGTAGCAGGCGAAGGGCAACAGCAGCATCAGCACCACATGGGTGGCCGGGTCATCCCAGCCGCGGCGGATCATCCAGGCGCGGATGCGCCCCAGCAGCCAGCTGAGGAACACGCCGCTGGCAAGGCCGCCGACTGCCACCAGGAGGAAGTTCAGGCTGGCGTCCATCAGCGAGAAGGTGCCGGTCAGGGCCGCGGCGATGGCGAACTTGAACGCCACCAGGCCGGAAGCGTCGTTCATCAGCGCCTCGCCCTGCAGCACGTGCATCAGGCGCTTGGGCAGACGGTTCTGGGCGATCGCCGAGACCGCCAGCGCATCGGTCGGTGACAGTACCGCCGCGAGGGCAAAGGCCGCGGCCCAGGGAATCTCGGGGATCAGCAGGTGGATGAACACGCCGCCGCCGACCACGGTAAACAGCACCAGGGCGAAGGCCAGGGTGAGGATCGGCCAGCGCATCTTCCAGAACTCGCCCTTGGGCATGCGCCAACCATCAGCGAACAGCAGCGGCGGGATGAAAAGGAACATGAACAGTTCCGGGTCCAGCCCCACATGCAGCCCCAGGCTCGGCCAGGCCAGCATCGCTCCGGCGGCGATCTGGATCAGCGGCAGCGGCAGCGGGATCAGCTGCGCCGCAAGCCGCGTTCCCCCCACGACCAGCAGCAGGATGAGTACGGTGTAAACGGTTTGCATCGACGAACTCCCAGCACAGCTCTCCATTGAAGCACCCGTAGCGCGGCGGATCAGCCCCGCAATGGGCAAAAAACTGTTGCAAACGACCGACCTCCCGGCGGCGTCCCGCAAGCGCTGCGGAAATGGCATAATCCCGCGCCTGAAAAATGCATCGAAAAGGAGTAGCGCCCCGTGAGTGAGCGGACGCTGTATGGAATCAAAGCTTGCGACACCATGAAGAAAGCCCGCGTGTGGCTGGAAGAGCATGGCGTCGACTACGCCTTCCACGACTACAAGAGTAGCGGCATCGACCGCGAACACCTGCGCCAGTGGTGCACCGAGCATGGCTGGGAAACCGTCCTGAACCGCGCCGGCACCACCTTCCGCAAGCTCGACGACGCGCAGAAGGCCGATCTCGACCAGGACAAGGCCATCGAACTGATGGTCGCCCAGCCGTCGATGATCAAGCGTCCGGTGCTGGACCTGGGTGACCGCACCCTGGTCGGCTTCAAGCCCGACGCCTACGCCGCCGCGCTGGCCTGAGCAGCACCACGATGAGCATCGCCTGGGCCCTGTTCCTTCCCGCCTGCTTCGCCCTGAACCTGGCGCCGGGACCGAACAACCTGCTGTCGCTGAACAACGCCGCACGCTTCGGCCTGCTGCGCGCCACCGTCGCGGGCGGCGGCCGGCTGGTCGCCTTCGCCGGCATGCTGGCCCTGGCCGCCTCCGGCCTGGCGCTGGTGCTGCAGGCATCGGCCTGGCTGTTCCTGGCGATCAAGCTGGTGGGCGCCGGTTACCTGTTGTGGCTGGCCGTACAGCTGTGGCGTGCCCCGACGGCGAACCTGTCGGTGGACGGCACCCCGGCTCCCGCCACCAGCCTGTGGCGCCTGGCTCGCCAGGAGTTCTGGGTGGCCGCCGGCAATCCCAAGGCAATCCTCATCTTCACCGCTTTCCTGCCGCAGTTCGTCGATCCGCGTCAGGCCGTGGGCGCCCAGTTCGCCCAACTCGGCGCAGCCTTCCTGCTTCTGGAATGGCTGGCCATCGCCCTTTACGGGCTCGCCGGGGTCCGCCTCGGCAAGCTGCTCGCCGGCGCACGCGCCCGGCGCCTGTTCAACCGTGGTTGTGCCGCGCTGCTGGGCAGCGCCGGGCTGGGCCTGCTGCTCAGCCGCCGTCCGGCCTGACCGACTTCATTCGCCAAGTACCTCTTTGCAAGGAAATACCCACATGTCGAAATCCCTGTTCAGCATCGCTTTCGGTGTCGGCACCCAGAACCGCCAGGGCAACTGGCTGGAAGTCTTCTACGCGCAGCCGCTGCTCAACCCCAGCGCCGAACTGGTCGCTGCCATCGCCCCGCTGCTGGCCTACGAAGGCGGCAACCAGGCGATCGCCTTCACCGCTCACCAGGCCTACCAGCTGGCCGACGCCGTCGAGACCGTCGACGCCGCCCAGGCAGCCCTGCTCAACCGCCTGGCCGAGAGCCAGAAGCCGCTGGTCGCCACCCTGCTGGCCGAAGACGCCGCCCCCAGCTCCACCCCGGAGGCGTACCTGAAGCTGCACCTGCTGTCGCACCGTCTGGTCAAGCCCCACGGCCTGAACCTGACCGGCATCTTCCCGCTGCTGCCCAACGTCGCCTGGACCAACCAGGGCGCCGTCGACCTGGCCGAACTGGCCGAACTGCAACTGGAAGCGCGCCTGAAGGGCAAGCTGCTGGAAGTCTTCTCCGTCGACAAATTCCCGAAGATGACCGACTACGTGGTCCCGGCCGGCGTGCGCATCGCCGACACCGCCCGTGTGCGCCTGGGCGCCTACGTCGGTGAAGGCACCACCGTGATGCACGAAGGCTTCGTCAACTTCAACGGCGGCACCGAAGGCCCGGGCATGATCGAAGGCCGCGTCTCCGCTGGCGTGTTCGTCGGCAAGGGTTCGGACCTGGGCGGCGGCTGCTCCACCATGGGCACCCTGTCCGGCGGCGGCAACATCGTCATCAGCGTCGGCGAAGGCTGCCTGATCGGCGCCAACGCCGGCATCGGCATTCCGCTGGGCGACCGCAACATCGTCGAGGCGGGCCTGTACGTCACCGCCGGCACCAAGATCGCCGTGCTGGACGACCAGAACAACCTGGTGAAAGTGGTCAAGGGCCGCGACCTCGCCGGCCAGGCTGACCTGCTGTTCCGTCGCAACTCCCAGACCGGCGCAGTCGAGTGCAAGACCAACAAGACTGCCATCGAGCTGAACGAGGCGCTGCACGCGCACAACTAAGCTGGGCGCCCCGCTCGCGCGGGGTACGCACTAAGCTTTGAGAAGCGGGGGCTGCGGCCCCCGTTTTCCATTCGCCACAACCGGCCGCACGCCCATGTCCATTCCCTCGCCCTGGCGCACCGACTTCCCGGCCCTCGCCGCCTTCGAGGCCGAAGACCAGACCTACCTCGACAGCGCCGCCACCGCGCAGAAACCGCGCGCCATGATCGACGCCCTCGCCGGCTACTACGCCAGCGGCGCCGCCAACGTGCACCGCGCCCAGCACCTGCCCGGCGAGCGCGCCACTCGAGCCTTCGAGTCGACCCGCAGCCTGGCCGCCCACTGGCTCCATGGCGGCAGCCCGGCGCAGATCATCTTCACCCGCGGCGCCACCGAAGCGCTGAACCTGCTGGCCTACGGGCTGGAAGGCCAGTTCCAGGCGGGCGACGAGATCGTCGTCAGTGCGCTGGAACACCACGCCAACCTGTTGCCCTGGCAGCAACTGGCCAAGCGTCGCAGCCTGAGCCTGGTAGTGCTGCCGCTGGACGCTGACGGGCGTATCGACCTGAACCGCGCCGCCGGCCTGATCGGCCCGCGCACCCGCCTGCTCGCTGTCAGCCAGCTGTCCAACGTGCTCGGCACCTGGCAGCCGCTGCCGGAACTGCTGCAGATGGCCCGCCAGCGCGGCGCATTAAGCGTGGTCGATGGCGCCCAGGGCGTGGTCCACGGCCGGCACAACCTGTCGGCGCTGGGCTGCGACTTCTACGTCTGCTCCAGCCACAAACTCTACGGCCCGGAAGGCCTCGGCCTGCTCTGGGGCCGCCCGGAAGCACTGGAGCGCCTGGCGCACTGGCAGTTCGGCGGCGAGATGGTGCGCGTGGCGGACTACTTCGACTCGCAGTTCCACAGCGCGCCCATGGGCTTCGAGGCCGGCACCCCGCCTATCGGCCCGGTGATCGCCCTGGGCGCCACGCTGGAATGGCTGGCCAGCCTGGACAGCGCCGAAGTCAGCGCCCACGAGGACTTCCTCCACGCCCGCCTGCTGGCCGGCCTGCGCGCCCGTGACGGCGTGCGCGTGCTGGGCGAGCCGGAAGTGGCGCTGGTCAGCTTCGTGGTCGAGGGCGTGCACGTCTCCGACCTCGGCCACCTGCTCACCGAGCAGGGCATCGCCGTGCGCGCCGGGCACCACTGCGCCATGCCGCTGATGAAGACCCTGGATGTCGCCGGCGCCCTGCGCGTCTCCCTCGGCCTGTACAACGACAGTGCGGATATCGAGCGCTTCTTCGGCGCGCTGGACAGCGCCCTGGAATTGCTGCGATGAGCCTCCCCGTCGCTGCCGCCGAGGCATTGGAGACCTTTACCGCCCTGCAGGGCTGGGAGCAACGCGCCCGCCTGCTGATGCAGTGGGGCGAGCGCCTGGAGCCGCTGAGCGAAGCCGAACTGGGTGACGAGCAGCGCGTACAGGGCTGCGAGAGCAACGTCTGGCTGGTGGCGGATCGGCGTGATGAGCGCTGGCACTTCCGCGCCTACAGCGATGCGCGCCTGCTGCGCGGGCTGCTGGCGTTGCTGCTGGTGCGGGTGGACGGCCTGCCGGCGGACGAGCTGTCCGCCATCGATCTGCCGGGCTGGTTCGAGCAATTGGGGCTGGGCCGGCAACTGTCACCGTCGCGCAGCAACGGCCTGAATGCCGTGCTGAAACGGATGCAGGAACTGATCACCCGCCTGTAGGAGCGCGCCATGCGCGCGATCGTGGGCATGGCCCACTCCTACAAGGTAACGGTCAGCCCGCAACGCGCTCCGAAGGCCGCCGCGCACCCGCGACAATCTTGTCCACGGCCCGCGCCGCCGCGACCATGCCGAAGGTCGCGGTCACCATCATCACTGCGCCGAAACCACCGGCGCAGTCCAGCTTCACGCCCTCGCCGACAAAGCTCTTGGACTGGCACACGGTGCCGTCCGGCTTCGGATAGCGCAGCTGTTCGGTGGAAAACACGCATTGCACGCTGTAATGCCGGCCCGGCGTGCGCGAGAAGTTGTAGTCGCGACGCAGTGTCGAGCGAACCTTGGCGGCCAGCGGGTCGTTGAAGGTCTTGTTCAGGTCGGCGACCTGGATCTGCGTCGGGTCCACCTGCCCGCCCGCGCCACCGGTGGTGATGATCTGCAGCTTGCGGCGCTTGCACCAGGCAATCAGCGCGGCCTTGGCGGCGACGCTGTCGATGCAGTCGATCACGCAGTCCAGTTCGGGGGTGATGTAGTCCGCCATGGTCTCGCGGGTGACGAAATCGGCTACGGCGTGCACGACGATGCCCGGGTTGATCGCCTTCAGGCGCTCGGCCATGACCTCGACCTTGGGCTTGCCCACGGCGCCCTGGATGGCATGCACCTGGCGGTTGGTGTTGGTGACGCAGACGTCGTCCAGGTCGAACAGCGAAATCTCGCCCACGCCGCTGCGCGCCAGGGCCTCAGCCGCCCAGGAGCCCACGCCGCCGATCCCGACCACCGCCACATGGCTGGCCGCCAGTCGCTCCAGGCCCTCACGGCCGTAAAGCCGCGCGATTCCGCCGAAACGCTGTTCATCCAGTTGCATCGCCCACACCTCATCTCGAAACGGCCGGCATTCTATAACGACCGGGCCCCTGTAACGACCGCGCCCCTATAACAATCGGCCAGGGCCGTCCTGCAACAAAGCCGGATTGCCGCAGTCTCAGTCACGCGCCTGCCACACATTCTAAACTGTCGGAAAATGCCCACGAACGCCCACGCGGCGGACGGCGCCGGCAACCTGTACAGCCCCCGGAGTGCGGGGTAGGATGCGCCCCGACCGAGCTGTCCCGTACAGAGATTGTCCCGGCCCCTCCCCGTTCCACCCTTTGGAACCCGATCGCACCATGCCTGCACGCAAGTTCGGCCTCAACCTGGTGGTGTTCGTTGCCCTCGCGGCACTCTTCACCGGCTTCTGGGCCCTCTACAACCGCCCCGTCAGCGTTCCCGACTGGCCGGAAAGCATTTCCGGATTCTCCTTCTCGCCCTTCCGCCTGAACCAGAATCCGCAGAAGAACCAGTTCCCCAGCGACGACGAGATCCGTTCGGACCTGGAACTGGTCTCCAAGAGCACTGACAACATCCGCACCTACTCGGTGAAGGGCTCGCTGGCCGACATCCCGCGCCTGGCCGAAGAACTGGGCATGCGCGTCAGCCTCGGCATCTGGATCGGCCCGGACGAGGCCGAGAACGAGGCCGAGATCGAACGCGGCATCGAGATCGCCAACAACTCGCGCAGCGTGGTGCGGGTGATAGTCGGCAACGAAGCGCTGTTCCGCCGCGAGGTCACGGTCGAGCAACTGACGGCCTACCTGGACCGCGTGCGCAAGGCGGTGAAGGTGCCGGTGACCACCGCCGAGCAGTGGCACATCTACGAGAAGTACCCGGAGATGGCCAAGCACGTCGACCTGATCGCCGCCCACGTGCTGCCCTACTGGGAATACACGGCGATGAACGATGCCATCCCGTTCGTCCTCGAACGCGCCAAGGAACTGCGCGCCAAGTTCCCGCGCAAGCCGCTGCTGCTGGCCGAAGTCGGCTGGCCGAGCAACGGCCGCATGCGCGGCGGCGCCGACGCCACCCAGGCGGACCAGGCCATCTACCTGCGCACGCTGACCAACGCACTGAACAAGCGCGGCTACAACTACTTCGTCGTCGAGGCCTTCGACCAGCCGTGGAAAGTCGGCGACGAAGGCTCGGTGGGCGCCTACTGGGGCGTCTACAACGCCCAGCGCCAACCGAAGTTCAACTTCGACGGACCGGTAGTCAACATCCCGCAGTGGCGCGCCCTGGCAGTCGCCTCGGTGGTGATGGCGCTGCTCGCCCTGACCCTGCTGATGATCGACGGCAGCGCCCTGCGCCAGCGCGGGCGGACCTTCCTCACCGTGGTCGCCTTCGCCGGCGGTTCGGTGCTGGTGTGGATCGCCTACGACTACAGCCAGCAGTACAGCACCTGGTTCAGCATGACCGTCGGCGGCCTGCTGGGCATCGGCGCGCTGGGCGTGTTCATCGTCCTGCTGACCGAGGCCCACGAACTCGCCGAGACCGTTTGGGTACGCAAGCGCCGCCGGCCGTTCGATCCGGTCCTCACCGATACCGGCTACCGGCCCAAGGTCTCGGTGCACGTGCCCTGCTACAACGAACCACCTGAAATGATGAAGAAGACCCTGGATGCGCTGTCCAGGCTCGACTATCCGGACTTCGAAGTCCTGATCATCGACAACAACACCAAGGACCCGGCGGTCTGGGAACCGGTGCGCGACTACTGCGAAGTCCTCGGCCCGCGCTTCCGCTTCTTCCACGTCGCACCGCTGGCCGGCTTCAAGGGCGGCGCGCTGAACTACATCCTGCCGCACACCGCACCGGACGTCGAAGTCGTGGCGGTGATCGACGCCGACTACTGCGTCGAGCCGAACTGGCTCAAGCAGATGGTGCCGCACTTCAGTGATCCGAAGATCGCCGTGGTGCAGTCCCCGCAGGACTACCACGACGGCGAGGAAAACGTCTTCAAGAAGCTCTGCTACGCCGAGTACAAGGGCTTCTTCCACATCGGCATGGTCACCCGCAACGACCGCGACGCGATCATCCAGCACGGCACCATGACGATGATCCGGCGGACCGTGATGGACGAGCTGAAGTGGGCCGACTGGACCATCTGCGAGGACGCCGAACTGGGCCTGCGGGTGTTCGAGAAAGGCTATTCGGCCGCCTACTCGCACCAGAGCTTCGGCAAGGGCGTAATGCCCGACACCTTCATCGACTACAAGAAGCAGCGCTTCCGCTGGGCCTACGGCGCCATCCAGATCATGAAGGGCCACGCCCGCGCGCTGTTCCAGGGCAAGGACAGCAAGCTCACCCTCGGCCAGCGCTACCACTTCATCGCCGGCTGGCTGCCGTGGATCGCCGATGGCATGAACATCTTCTTCACCGTCGGCGCGCTGCTCTGGTCCTCGGCGATGATCATCGTACCCAAGCGGGTCGACCCGCCGCTGCTGATCTTCGCCATCCCGCCGCTGGCGCTGTTCTTCTTCAAGTTCGGCAAGATCATGTTCCTCTACCGCCGCGCGGTGGGCGTCGACCTGTTGCGCTCGTTCCAGGCGGCGGTGGCCGGCCTTGCGCTGTCCCACACTATCGCCAAGGCGGTGCTCTACGGGACGTTCACCAAGACCATCCCGTTCTTCCGCACGCCGAAGATGGCCTCCAACCACGGCCTGCTGGTCGCACTGGCCGAAGCCCGTGAGGAGGTATTCATCATGCTGCTGCTGTGGGGCGCGGCGCTGGGCATCGTGCTGGTGCAGGGCGTGCCGAGCCGCGACATGATGTTCTGGGTAGCCATGCTGCTGGTGCAGTCGCTGCCCTACCTCGCCGCCCTGGTGATGGCGCTGCTGTCCGCCGCACCCAAGGCCCAGGAAGCACCGGTAGCCGACGCCGCACCAGCCAGCTGAACTCGAACGTAGGATGGCGTGGAGCGAAGCGATACCCATCCTAAGAAAGACCGAGGCCTGCAGGAGCGAGCGTGCTTCTACAGGTTGAGCTGCACCGCTTATCCGCTACCAAGAACGCCGGCCATGCGCCGGCGTTTTTGCTTTAAGATGGGCGCCTTTTTCCGTTCCACCCCCAGGATGCCCTCAATGCCCCTCTCGCCGACACTGGCCCTCGCCTGCGAGCTGATTCGCCGTCCCTCCGTCACACCGGTCGATGCCGACTGCCAGCAGATGATGATGCAGCGCCTGGACGCCTGCGGCTTCGCCCTGGAGCCCATGCGCATCGAAGAGGTGGATAACTTCTGGGCCCTGCGCCAGGGGCGCGACGGCGCCAACGGCCCCGTGCTGTGCTTCGCCGGCCACACCGACGTGGTCCCCACCGGCCCCGAGCAGGCCTGGCAGCACCAGCCGTTCGACGCCCTGATCGACGCCGACGGCATGCTCTGCGGCCGTGGTGCGGCAGACATGAAAGGCAGCCTGGCGTCGATGATCGTCGCCACCGAGCGCTTCGTCGCCGACCATCCGGACCACCGCGGCAGCATCGCCTACCTGATCACCAGCGACGAGGAAGGCCCGGCCCATCATGGTACCAAGGCCGTGGTCGAGCGCCTGAAGGCCCGTAACGAGCGCCTGGACTGGTGCATCGTCGGCGAACCGTCGAGCACCACCCTGGTCGGTGACATCGTCAAGAACGGTCGTCGCGGCTCCCTCGGCGCCACCCTCAGCGTGCGCGGCAAGCAAGGCCACGTGGCCTACCCGCACCTGGCGAAGAACCCGATCCACCTCGCCGCCCCGGCCCTGGCCGAACTGGCCACCGAGCACTGGGACAACGGCAACGACTACTTCCCGCCGACCAGCTTCCAGATCTCCAACATCAATGGCGGCACCGGCGCGACCAACGTGATCCCCGGCGAGCTGAAGGTGATCTTCAACTTCCGCTTCTCCACCGAATCCACCGTCGAAGGCCTGCAGCAACGCGTCGCTGCGATCCTCGACAAGCACGGCCTGGACTGGCACATCGACTGGGCGCTGTCCGGCCTGCCGTTCCTCACCCAACCGGGTGAGCTGCTCGATGGCGTGGCGGCGGCGATCCGCGCGGTCACCGGCCGCGAGACCACGCCGTCGACCTCCGGCGGCACCTCCGACGGCCGCTTCATCGCCACCATGGGTACCCAGGTGGTCGAGCTCGGCCCAGTGAACGCCACCATCCACCAGGTGGACGAACGCGTGCTGGCCAGCGACCTCGATGTACTGACCGAAATCTATTACCAGACCCTGGTGCGACTGCTGGCATGAGTGGACCGAACAAAGGCTTCTGCCTGGGCGCCGTACAGCCCGACACCCCGCCGCCCGCGCCAGCCGCCGAGCGTCGTTATTCCCTGCGCGTGTACCAGATCGCCCAGCGCCGCCGTTCCCTGCCCACCGTGCTGCGTAATGACTTGCCGCAGCCGCTGGTGCCGCCGCCGCAAGGGAAGAAAGGATGCTGATCTGTCCGCTGTGCCGCGAGGCGCTGACCGAGGTCGACAACGGTGTCGCCTGCTCCGCTGGCCATCGCTTCGACCGCGCCCGCCAGGGTTACCTGAACCTGCTGCCGGTGCAGCATAAAAAGAGCCTCGATCCGGGCGACAACGCCGCCATGGTCGAGGCGCGCCGGCACTTCCTCGGTGCCGGCCACTATGCTCCGCTGGCCAGACGCCTGGCAGAGCTGGCCGCTGAGCGCGCTCCGGGGCGCTGGCTGGATATCGGTTGCGGCGAGGGTTACTACACCGCGCAACTGGGTGAAGCCCTGCCGCAGGCCGACGGCTATGCGCTGGATATCTCCCGCGAGGCTGTCAAACGCGCCTGCAAGCGCGCTCCGCAGCTGACCTGGATGGTCGCCAGCATGGCCCGCGTGCCGCTGGCCGAGGCTTCCTGCCAGCTGCTGGCCAGCGTGTTCAGCCCGATCGACTGGAAGGAAGCGGCTCGCCTGCTCACTCCCGGCGGCGGCGTGCTGCGCCTGGGCCCGGCGCGCGACCACCTGCTGGAACTGCGCCAGCGCCTGTACGACGAAGTTCGCGAGTACGTCGAGGACAAGCACCTCGCCGACCTGCCCGAAGAGCTGAAACTGGCGCACAGCGAACAACTGAGCTTCAAGCTGCCGCTGCACACCCGCGAAGCCCGCGAGCACTTGCTGGCGATGACGCCCCACGGCTGGCGGGTCAACCCCGAGCGGCGCGAGCGCATCCTTGCCGAGCCCTTCGAGGTGACGGTCGCGGTACGCTACGATTGGCTGGAACGCCAAGAACCCTGACGAGGACGCCATGCGCCAACCGGATATCGAGATCTACATCAAGGATGCCGACCAGGCCGCCGTCGGCGCCTGGCTGGAGAAGGCTCTTGGCCCCTGCTCCGAATGGCGCGCCCAGGGTGAGACCTTCAAGTGCACCGCCGGCAGCATTCCCGCCACCTGGCTGCCCAAGGCCGTGGGCAAGTGGAACAGCCTGTTCCTGGACAGCGACAAGACCCCGTGGGACGACGATGTCGCCTGCGCCCGCGATGCCTGCGCTGCTCTGGAAGTGGAGGTGCGCTGCGCACCGGGTAGCTGGAGCGAGGATCAGGGCGAGGAAGACGCCGACCGCTGGCTGAAAGTGACCGCCGCGGGCGTCGAAGAGATTACCTGGCGCACGGGCTGAAACCGTGCCGGCAGAGAGTGAAAATCAAAGGCCCGTCCATTGGACGGGCCTTTGATTTCGGGGGCTCAGACCTTCGACACGTCTTCTGCCTGGAGGCCTTTCTGACCCTGGATCACCGAGAACTCCACTTTCTGGCCTTCGACCAGGGAGCGGTGACCATCGCCACGAATGGCACGGTAGTGAACGAATACGTCCGGACCGCTATCGCGTTGAATGAATCCATAACCTTTGGCGTCATTGAACCACTTGACGGTTCCGACCTCACGATCAGCCATTACCACACTCTCCAACTTGCCTATTATTTTTGGATGGCCCCCGGGAATGAGGACTTCGGCAGTCGCCGGCTGAACGCTTTCCTTATCATCCAACCCGCGCCGAAAGGCACGTAGGAAGGTAATTCGAATAACGCCCAAGGGCGACAGCGCTCCCGAGTATATAAATCAAAAGTTACAGCTGAAAAGCACTTTTTCATCAGCTTCCCGAGCCTATGACCAATCAGGCCAAAGTGCCATTTTTCGGGGCCTGCAGAGCCATTTTGGTGCTCGTTACCCTGCGTAACGAAAGTGTTTCGAACGTGGACCCTTTCGCACTTTCGCGCATTTACGGCGGGTAGTTTCGTTCCCGTTGATCCGTTTTCGGCAACCTACGGAAATGTCTTTCAGAAGCAGTCGGAGTGCGCCCTGCAGTTTCTGCCGCGGCAATATGCCCAATCATTTATCTGCTGAATTGGCAGTCCGCCAATCCATTGGGCCCGATGAATAACGGCCATGAAATACCCCACTGACCGCACTCATGCGCGGTCAGTCGTGCACCATCAGAGGACTCGCGCGCTCAGGGGCTGACCTGGTAGCCCCGCCCCTGCAGGCAACCACTGTAGGCGCTGGCACTGGCAGTGTTCTGCGCCTCGCTCTGGGTGCGGCGGTCCTCCCGGCGGTCCTGGCGCTGGCGCGAAGCGCCCACTACGGCACCCGCCGCCGCCACGTCGCCAGCACGGTTCTGCCGGTACTGCTGCTTGGCATCGTCACTGGCGCGATCGTAAACCTCATCATGCCGCTGCCCACGCACTTCCGCCGCCACAGCGCCGGCCGCCGCACCCCTTGCCGCGCCGCGAACCCGGCCGCCGACATTCGGATCGGAACTGCTGGTGGCGCTGCTCGCCGCGTTGGCGGCGACGCTGTTGCACTCAGTCATGTCCTGCTGCATCTGCTGGCTGCTCTGGCCCTTGAGCGGGACAACGGTCTGGGCCGCGACGGGCAGCACAACCGACAAGGCGAGCAGGCATCCCCAGGTGAACGTACGCATCGCGGAACCTCCATAGAATGTCATCCCCTAAATGGCAGGATAGCCGCAGTCCACGGGGTGTCCGCCCGCGCCGACCAAGCGCTCGTGACTTTGCTGGCGGGGGTCTAATCCGGCAAACTAGCCGGCCTGAGCAATCGCTCGTTTTACCTACGCCAGCCATAGGGCCTGTATGCCTCGTTACCCGTTCCGCCGCTTCGGTTTTGGTGCCCTGCGCCGCCTGCTGTACCTCTGGGTGCGCTCGGAAACCATCAACCAGTCGGCCTTCAGCCTGAAGATCGACCGCAGCAAACCGGTCCTCTACGTCCTGCAGCAGCCCTCGGTGACCGACCTTGCCGTGGTCGATACCGAGTGCCGCAAGGCCGGCCTGCCGCGTCCGGTGATGCCGGTGGCAGTGGGGGAATCCATCGAGCCGGCGGCCTTCTTCTACCTGACGCCCGAGCCCGACTGGCTCGGCCGCCAGGACAAGCGCGGCGCGCCGCCAGCGCTGGTGCGCATGCTCGGCGCCATCGGCCAGAACGGCATCGACGATGCGCAGATCGTTCCGGTCAGCGTGTTCTGGGGGCAATCCCCGGACAGCGAGAAGAGCGCCTGGAAGCTGCTGTTCGCCGACAACTGGGCCGTCACCGGCCGCCTGCGCAAACTGGCGCGCATCCTCATCCTCGGCCGCAAGACCCGCGTTCAGTTCTCCGCGCCCATCCACCTGCGCGAACTGGTAGAACAAAACAAGGGCCACGAGCGCACCCTGCGCATGGTCCAGCGCATCCTGCGGGTGCACTTCCGCAACCAGAAGACCG
The DNA here is from genome assembly GCF_014851965.1 of Pseudomonas sp. PDM22. NCBI lineage: Bacteria > Pseudomonadati > Pseudomonadota > Gammaproteobacteria > Pseudomonadales > Pseudomonadaceae > Pseudomonas > Pseudomonas sp. PDM22. The sequence goes on along the minus strand of NZ_JACVAR010000002.1, from coordinate 768,112 downwards.
CGGTAATCGGCCCGGACCTCTCCCACCGCCGCACCCTGGTCAAGGGCCTGCTGCGCGCGCCGCTGGTGCGGCAGGCGATCCAGGAAGAATGCGATACCCAGAAGATCTCCCAGGACAAGGCCGAGGCCGCTGCCCTGCGCTACGCCAACGAAATCGCCGCGGATGTTTCCTACCCGGTGATCCGCTTCCTCGAAGTGACCCTGACCTGGTTCTGGAACAAGCTCTACGAGGGCGTGAAGGTCAACCACATCGAGCGCGTGCAGGAAGTCGCCCAGGGCCACGAGATCGTCTACGTGCCCTGCCACCGCAGCCACATCGACTACCTGCTGCTGTCCTACCTGCTATTCCGCAACGGCCTGACCCCGCCGCACATCGCCGCCGGCATCAACCTCAACATGCCGGTGGTGGGCTCGATCCTGCGTCGTGGCGGTGCCTTCTTCATGCGCCGCAGCTTCAAGGGCAACCAGCTGTACACCGCGGTATTCAACGAATACCTGCACACGCTGTTCAGCCGCGGTTTCTCCACCGAGTACTTCGTGGAAGGCGGCCGCTCCCGCACTGGGCGCATGCTGCACCCGCGCACCGGGATGCTGGCGATCACCCTGCGCAGCTTCCTGCGCGACTCGCGCCGGCCCATCGTCTTCGTCCCCGTGTACATCGGCTACGAGCGCGTGCTCGAAGGCCGCACCTACCTGGGCGAACTGCGCGGCGCGACGAAGAAGAAGGAGTCTATCTTCGACATCTTCAAGGTCGTCGGCGCACTGAAGCAGCGCTTCGGCCAGGTCTGGGTGAACTTCGGCGAGCCGATCCACCTCGACGACTTCCTCGACCAGCAGCAGCCGGACTGGCGCCAGCAGGAACTGGGGCCGGAATACCGTCCGGCGTGGCTGTCGGAAACCACCAACCACCTGGCCCGCGACGTCGCCCGTCATCTCAACGACGCTGCAGCGATCAACCCGGTGAACCTGGTCGCCCTGGCGCTGCTCTCCACCACCCGCCTGGCCCTGGACGAAACCGCCCTGGCTCGGGTGATCGACCTCTACCTCGACCTGCTGCGCAAGGTGCCCTACTCGCCCAGCGCCACGCTGCCCGAGGGCGACGGCCACGAGCTGATCGAGTACGTGAAGAGCATGAACCTGCTCAGCGAGCAGAAGGACGCCCTCGGCCGCATCTGCTACCTCGACGAGCAGAACGCGGTGCTGATGACCTACTACCGCAACAACGTGCTGCACATCTTCGCCCTGCCGGCGCTGATCGCCAGCTTCTTCCAGAACAGCGGGCGGATCAGTCGCGAGCAACTGCTGCGCTACACCCGCGCGCTGTACCCGTACCTGCAGGCCGAACTGTTCATCCGCTGGAGCCTGGACGAGCTGGACGCCGTGGTCGATCAGTGGCTGCAAGCCATGGTCACCAGCGAACTGCTCAGGCAGGAGAACGACACCTTCATCCGCCCGCCGCCCAGCTCGCGCCAGTACGTGCTGCTGACCCTGCTGGCCCGCGCTATCGCACAGACCCTGCAACGCTTCTACATGTCCATCTCGCTGGTGCTCAACGCCGGGCAGAAGCAGCTCACCGCCGAGGAACTGGAGAACCTCTGCACCGTGATGGCCCAGCGCCTGTCAGTCCTCCACGGTCTCAACGCCCCGGAATTCTTCGACAAGAGCCTGTTCCGCCACTTCATCCAGACCCTGCTGGACGAAGGCGTGCTGCGCAAGGACGAGCACGGCAAGCTGAGCTACCACGAGCTGCTCGGCGAACTGGCCGAAGGTGCCGCCAAGCGCGTGCTGCCGGCGGAGATCCGACTGTCCATCCGCCAGGTTGCCCTGGAGCGACCACCCCAGGAAGAAAGCTCCCCCACCGAGCCCCCGGCTGCCAGCCAGGGCTGATCCGCCCTCCTGCCGGCTGCTTGACGCCCCCGCACCGCGACCGATAGATTTCTGACGATCTACCCTCGGTCGCGGTCAGGGACGCTCCCCGTGTTCAACAGGATTCTGATCGTCTGCGTCGGCAACATCTGCCGCAGCCCCATCGCCGAACACCTGCTGCGCGAGTCCCTGCAGGGCAGCGACATCGCCGTGGCCTCCGCCGGGCTCAGCGCGCTGGTCGGCCACTCCATCGACAACACCGCCCTCGCCACCCTTCGCCGTCACGGCCACCACCCCCAACCGCACCGCGCCCGCCAGCTCACCGCCGAACTGGTCCACGAGGCCAACCTCGTCCTGGTGATGGAGCAATCGCAGATCCAGAGCGTTATCCGCCTGGCCCCCGAGGCTCGCGGCAAGACCTTCCTGCTGGGCAAGTGGCAGACCGACCAGGAGATTCCGGACCCTTATCGCAAAGGCCCAGATGCCTTCGAGCGCGCGTATGCGCTGATCGAGTCCGCGGTAGCTCCCTGGGGCGATCGACTGCGAATTCGCCGGTAATTTGACGAATAACTGTCTTCCCGACAAAAGCGTCAGAAAACCTTACAAACCGATGATAAAAAAGGCTACGCTCTAGCCCAGCAAGACCATATTCAGCTGTTTGGTCTCCCAGTTACGACAAGTAATTTTCCAGGGGCCTACATCGCTTTATGAAGATCCTGCACATCACCGAGTCCTTTGGCGGCGGCGTCACCTCGGCCATCAACTCCTACATCCTCAACTCCCAGCAGCATGAACACTACCTGCTGGCCTCAGTGCGCAAGGGCGACACCACGGGAGAGGAAAGCCAGGGCCTGTTCAAGCACATGGAACTGGTGCCCCGCCGTCTTTCCAGCCTCGCCCGGGTGAAGCCGTACATCGATCGTGTGCAGCCGGATGTCATCCATCTGCACAGCACCTATGCCGGCGCCCTGATCCGCGCCCTGCCCTTCATTCCCGCAAAGAAGATCGTCTACACCCCCCACGGCTTCGCCTTCCTGCGCGGCGACCACCCCATGATGCTCAAGGCCTACCGGGCCATCGAATCGCTGCTGGCGAAGCGCACGGCGGTGATTGCCGGCTGCGGCCTGGACGAACAGCGCATCGCCGGGGAACTGATCGAGCCGGGGCATACCCTGGGCCTGGTGAACATCTGCGACGACCTCCCGGAAGTGCCGGCGATCCACAGCCTTACCAGCAAGCCGGTGATCGGCATGGTCGGGCGCATCAGTCGGCAGAAGGGCCACGAGTATTTCCGCGCGCTGGCAGAGGGCTGCGCGGACGTTGCGCACTTCAAGTGGATCGGTGGCGGGGACGCCCAAGTCACGGCCGAGATGATCCAGGCCGGCATCGAAGTGACCGGTTGGCGCCCGCGCGGCGAGGTCATCGCCCACATGAAGGGGCTCGACCTCTACTTCCACACGGCAGCGTGGGACGGCTTCCCCATCTCGGTGCTGGAGGCGGCGAAGCTCGATCTTCCCATCGCACTGCGGCGCATCGGTCCTTTCAGCGCGGAGGGGCTTTCCACCCTGCAGGACCTCGGCCACGCGCGCCAGGAAATTCACGCTTTCATCAAGGGCGACCCCGGAACGCTTTCCCGCCTGCGTCACAATACTCACAGCATTCGGCAACTGCACTGCGGTGAACACTTACGCAGTTCACTGAGCGCGCTTTACTCTCGCTTCCCCTCAGAAACGGCCCAAAACGAACTCGCCCAGGGCTGACCCCTTCCTCCTCGAAAATGCCCTTTTCGAAAGCGCTGCCCAGTCGTTCGAGGCGCTCAGAAAACGACCAGAATTGTCCGGCACTTTCATTGTTTTGACAGGATTCCCTTTAACCCTCCTCAGAGAATTCTTAAACCCCTGAAACCGGGGGAGGAGTGCATTGAATCGACCGGCCGCGAGGCTTAATTTCGCGGCCTCATTGATTCATGCAGCGGTGACAACCGTGTTCAACAGGGTACTGATGGTCTGTGCTGGCAACATCTGCCGCAGTCCTACAGCAGAACATCTCCTTCAGTGTGAACTGACAGACTCCGGCGTTCATGTCTCCTCCGCCGGGCTGACGGCTCTGGTCGGCCGCCCGCTCGAGCCGCGCGCCCTTGCCACGCTCCAGCGCCATGGCCAGCAGCCTCAGGAGCACCACGCCCGGCAACTGACAGCCGAACTGCTGCAGGCCGCCGATCTGGTGCTGGCCATGGAGCAGCGCCACCTGCAAGACATCTTCCGTCAGTTTCCCGAGTCTCGCGGCAAGACCTTCCTGCTCGGAAAGTGGCAGCACGACCGCGAAATTCCAGACCCCTACCGACAGAGCGACGCCGCCTTCGAGCACGCCTACGCGCTGATCGCCCAAGACGCCGCTGCCTGGGCGAAACGCATTCGCCCTGCCCGCTAAGACATTCCGAGACCCCGCCACCATGCAACACCCACACACGCCCAAGCCCCAAGCTCCCGTGCTGCAAGCCTCGCACGACGATGACGAGATCGACCTGCTCGCCCTCTTCGGCACCCTGCTGGACCGCAAATGGATGATTGCCAGCATCACCGCCGGCTTCATGGTGATGGGCGTAGCCTATGCCCTGCTCGCACCGCCGGTGTACCGCGCCAGCGCCACCCTCCAGGTGGAACAGAAGAAGCCCGGCATTCCGGGCCTGTCGGACATGAGCGACCTGCTGGGTGCGCAATCGCAAGCGGTCACCGAGATCCAGCTACTGACCTCGCGCAGCGTGATCGGCAAAGCCGTGGACAGCCTCAAACTGGATATCGATGTCCAGCCCTCGCTGTTCCCGGTGTTCGGCAACTTCCTTCATCGCCACTACAGCCCGGAGCACCCTGGCGATATCTCGCCCGCGCTGCTGGGGATGAGCCGTTTCGCCTGGGGCGGCGAAAGCCTGAAGATCTTCCAGCTCGATGTACCCGACGTACTGCTGGAAAAGCAATTGACGCTCATCGCCGGTGAGAACGAGCGCTACAGCCTGTTCGACGACGACAACAACCTGCTGGTGGAAGGCACTGTTGGCCAGCCCGCCGAGCAGAACGGCGTGAAGGTGCAGGTAGAGGCCCTGGCCGCCAATCCCGGCACCCGCTTCAAGGTCACCCGCGAACGGCGGCTGAGCGCGATTCTCGACTACCAGCAGAACCTCAACGTCAGCGAAACCGGCAAGGAATCCGGCATCCTCACCCTGGCCCTGGACGACGAGCAGCCCGAACAGGCCCTCGCCGTACTCGATGCCATCAGCCAGCAGTACGTGCTGCAGAACGTCGAACGAGCCTCCGCCGAAGCCGCCTCCAGCCTGGAGTTCCTGCGCGGCCAACTGCCGGAAGTCCGCAAGGACCTGGAGCAATCGGAAAACGCCCTGAGCGGCTACCAGTCCCGCGCCAAGTCGGCGGACATCAGCCTGGAAACCAAGGCCCTGCTGGACCAGATCGTCGCGCTGGACACCAGCATCTCCCAGCTGAAGCTGCAGCAGGCCGAGATGGACCACAAGTTCACCCGCCAGCACCCGGCCTACCAGGCCCTGATGCGGCAGATCGGCGAACTGACCAGCAAACAGGCCGGCCTCTCCAAACGCGTCGAAGCCCTGCCGGAAACCCAGCAGGACCTGCTGCGCCTGACCCGCGACGTACAGGTCAGCACCGCTATCTATACGCAGATGCTGAACAAGGCCCAGGAACTGGACGTCATGCGCGCCGGCGCCGTCGGCAACGTTCGCGTCATCGACCCCGCCGATGTCGATATCACCAAACCGGTGAAACCCAAGAAACCCTTGATCGTTGCCATTGCGACGCTGCTGGGCCTGTTCTTCGCCATCGCCCTGGTGCTGCTGCGCAAGGCCATGAACCGTGGCATCGAAACCCCTGAAGCCATCGAGCAGCTCGGCCTGCCGGTGTATGCCTCGATTCCTTACAGCGCATTGCAGAAGGCCGAAGAAGACCGGCGCAACAAGAGCAACAAGGGCTCGTTCCAGCCCGCCCCGCTGCTGGCCACCAGCCACCCCACGGACCTTGCTGTCGAGTCCCTGCGCAGCCTGCGCACCAGCCTGCACTTCGCCATGCTGGAGTCCGGCGACAACCGCCTGATGATCTCCGGGCCAAGCCCCTCGGTGGGTAAATCCTTCGTCAGCGCCAACCTGGCGGCCGTGATCGCACAAACCGGCCAACGCGTTTTGCTGGTCGATGTCGATATGCGCAAGGGCTACCTGCACAAGATCCTCAACGCACGTGAGCAAAGCGGCCTTTCCGACCTGCTGATCCGCCGCTGTGGCTTCGACAGCGCCATTCAAGCCACGAGCGTGCAGAACCTCAGCTTCATCTCCCGTGGGCAGATTCCGCCCAACCCGTCGGAACTGCTGATGCACCCCAACTTCACCGACATGCTGGAACGGGCCAGCGCCGAATTCGACCTGGTCATCCTCGACACCCCCCCTCTGCTGGCGGTGACCGATGCCGCCATCGTCGGCCGGCAGGCCGGCACCAGCCTGATCGTCACCCGCTTCGCCAAGAACGCCCAGCGAGAAATCGAGCTGACCATCCGCCGCTTCGAACAGAACGGCATCGAACTGAAGGGCGCCATCTTCAACGGCGTCGAGCGACGCGCAGCGGATTACTACGGCGCCGGGGCCTATGCCTACCAGTACGAATACGTCTCGGACAAGAGCTGAACACGCTTTCCTGCGGGGCACCCCGCATGGAGGACATATGCAAGCAACAACGGATAAGCGCTGGTATTTGCTCCAGTGCAAGCCCAGGCAGGATTTTCGTGCACTCGAGCATCTGGAGAACCAGGGGTTCGAGTGCCTGTTGCCGACACATCAAGTCGAGCGCTTGCGCAATGGCCAGTGGCTGCGCCAGGAAGAAGCATTATTCCCTGGTTACCTGTTCATCGAACTGGACACCCAGCAGGACAACTGGATGCCAATTCGCTCGACACGAGGCGTCAGCCAAATCGTGCGATTTGGCGAAAACCCGTTGCCGGTTTCGAACAACATCATCGATTACTTGCGGCAGAGAAATGTTCCCATGGAGCACGAACTCCAGTCCGGAGACAAGGTAATTATCAACTGGGCAGGGACCAGTGGTATCGAAGCAATCTACCTCGTCAAGGACGGAATGCAACGGGTAATACTTTTGCTGAATATCCTTCATCGCGAAGTCAAAGTCAGCTCCCCGATTAACTGCCTAATAAGAGCCTGTTAGTTAACTTCGTCACTCGATCAAAAATCCAACTTAACCGGCGCCACACAGATAATTCTCTCAAGTAATTCATCTACGTCTTAGGAGTAAACGAAAAATCCTAGGGCGGTAGCGTTTCGAAAATCCCAGTAGAGACCCCATGCTACAAAAATTTTAAATTATGAAAAAAACCATACTTACTTACGGAACATTTGATCTCTTCCACATCGGACACCTCAACATCCTAAGAAATCTAAAAGCATTGGGAGACATACTTATTGTTGGCGTTTCCACTGATGAATTCAACTTACAAAAGGGAAAAAAAACAGCAATACCTTTCCACGAGAGGATTGAAATAATTAAAAGTATAAAGTATGTAGACATAGCGATTCCCGAGAGCACCTGGGATCAAAAAAAGAGTGACATATTTGAGTATAGCGTATCGACTTTTGCAATTGGTGACGATTGGGCTGGAAAATTCGACCACCTAAAAGAATATTGCCAAGTAATATATCTACCAAGAACAGAAGGGATATCAACAACACAACTAAAGAATAAATTAAAAACATCCAACCACCCAAGCCTAATCAAAAGATAAAGGAAACAGCACTACCCCAGAGACAACAACAATGGTGAACAAAGAAAAACCCAGGCTACTTAAAAACACTAGCGCACTACTACTAATACAGTTAATAAATTATATCTCCCCACTTCTACTTATCCCTTATCTAACCCGTACTCTCGGAGCTGAGATATTTGGTGTAACCGCTATTGGTATTTCAATAGTCCAGATAGCCTGCACGATTACAGACTACGGATTTAACTTATCCGCAACACAGCAGATTGCTGAATCAAATAGCAAGCAACACATTAGAGAAACTTTTTACGCAGTAATCATATGCAAAATACTGATATTAATACCAGTATTTATAGCACTCTCCCTTTTCATAGAGCTAAACGAGCAATATTCAAAATACCAAATTTATTTCTGGTTATTACTTATCCCCATAGCCGGACAAACATTTCAACCAATTTGGCTATTTCAGGGAATCGAGAGAATGGGCTTTATAACCATATATAGCACGACTTCTCGAGCAGCATATTTACTAACTACAGTTCTATTCGTAAAATCAGCGTCGGATTATTATCTTGTCGCGATCACGAATGGAATTAGCACCGTTCTAGCTACTGCTCTAGCATTCGTATTATTATGGAGAATTGGCTACAGCCCGGTAAGATGCAGCTGGAAGAAGATCAAGCATACATTTAGCCATTCCACTCAATTCTTTTGGGCCAGAGCTGCAGTAGCCACATACACAGCTGGGGGGGCATTTTTTCTCGGAATAGCATCTACTCCACTTCAAGTTGCTTATTACTCAGCAGCAGAGCAAATATACAAAGGTGCTCAGTCTCTTATACAACCAGTATCTCAAGCACTTTACCCTTACATGATAAAGAACAAAAATATCGAGCTTTTCAAAAAAATCCTAATAGCACTTACAACTCTAAGCATTATAGGAGCATGCCTCGGCGCACTATTTAGCAAAGAGGTTATTGAGTTAATTTTTGGAAACGAGTACTCCGAAAGCAAAAGCTCTCTATTAATATTCCTCATAACATTTTGCGTAACTACCCCTTCAATTCTTTTAGGGTACCCTTTCTTAGGAGCACTAGGATTCTCCAGAACTGCAAACCTAAGTGTAATCCTAGCCGGCGTGCTTCAGCTAATTCTACTCCTATGCATCACAAAATTTAATTTAACCTCAGCTTCTTATGTGTGCCTATCCATACTTACAGTGGAAATTACAGTGCTAGCCATAAGAGCTAAAAAATCCGTAAGCATACTAAATGAAATATGAAAAATTCTATAGAAAGAGCAACTTCCAGAAGCTCTCTCTTCTGTTGCTATCGCCCCTAGCCTGGGCATCACAGATAATACCCAAAAACAATGAAATAGAAATATATTCCTCCATGAACGGATATAGGATATCCGACAATTCAAAATATGCTTTCCTGCATAGTAAAAACAAATCAAAATACTGGATCACAAAAAATAAATCATTACTCAGAAAGCATCATCCCGAGATCCTTTATGCCTACTCTATAAAAGGCATAATTATCCAGTTACGCGCCTGCCGGGCTTACTACTCGCATTCAATATTTGATTTCGCAGCACCATTAATAATGGGCTCAGAGAAATTCAATCTCTGGCATGGCGTGCCATTAAAAGAGATCGGCCCACCATCTGACTGGAAAAATAAGAGCACTTTAAAGAAAAAACTTCTCACCGCCTACTACAGGATTTTTAAACATTGCTATTACATGCACTGTGATTATATTTTGTGCCCTCAAGAATCCCTCATAAGAGATTACGAGCGTTTCTTTAGTGTAAGCCGCCCCAAAATAATAATTCAACCTCAGCCTAGGAACACTTACTGCACACCCCACATTAGTACAAAAGAAATTCTATTTGCCCCGACTCATAGAATGCAAATAGCGGGGAGCGACATAAATAAAGTCATTGAGGAATCTGAATTATTCAGCAACGAGGTGCGTGAATTTCTAAAATCAAATGAAATCACAATAGTAATTCGGCCACACCCCGTAGATAAAGACAATATAAAATCCATAGAATCAGAAAGCTACAGACTTGACTTTAGTGACGATTTATACGACTCAATAAAGAAGTACAGCCTAATAATAACAGATTACTCCAGCATATATTACGACTGCAAAGACCTTAATATACCAAGGCTAATAATTGCTAGCGATGCGGAGGACTACATAGATAAAGTCGGGGTAACAGAAAACTATATAAAAGAACTAAAATCAGAAAACCTACTCAACTTCCGAAATGCGCTACCGCATATTAAAAATGCGCTAGCCGGATAGTTCAACAATGTCAGAAATCCTCATAGCTATCACTATCCTTCTTTCAATCACAGGATCCGTAAGAATATACAAATCCACAAAAGAAGCAGTTTCTATAGTTTTTTTTATACCCGTTATTGTATTTTTTTGCTTAAGACCCTTACTCTATTTAATATCAGGATTCAAAGCACCATACGTACATCAGATTAGTGGGACAGATCTATTTACGTATCAAATTTCAGGTGTGATTTTTTGCGTAACAGCAATTATATTTTTCCCTAGATTTTATAAAATACCTTATGAAAGACTCTTTGAGTCAAAGTCAGCCGAACGTGTATTCGGTAATTCTTCATCATTTAAACCATTGATCTTAATTCTATTTTTCTCCACCATTTCTTACATAGCAAACACCCTCAGATTCCATTCATTTACCTACCCCCTTGAATCCCACAATCACTTTGCTGCAATGATGGATCTCGCGGGCTCAAGCTATTATTTAAACTATCTATCCGAAGCACTGCTCATACCAATCTTATTGGGGCTAGGACGAGCATCAAGATCAAACAACAAAATTAAACTTGCGACATACTTATTAATAACATGCACCATCTACGTATTTATTGGGGCACCCTCCACTAGATCATGGGCAATAATAATATTGGCCACAATAATATTCAGCAACCATACTCGCTTAGGATTTAAAACATTAGCGCCATGTCTTCTAACACTTCCGCTACTCCCTATAATACTATATATATTCAATCAACTCCGCCAAAACATACCTATTGACTGGTCTGAAACCCTTTACAACTCATATAGCAGTCTATATATAAATTTCCTTCAATTTGAAAATTCAATACTACTAATACAAAAACTTAAATCCCATGAGTGGTTCTACTTTTCTCAACTACTTCCTGCTTTAACACCACTTATCGCAATACCGTCTGCAATATTCCCATGGAAGCCAGCAATGGACAAGGATGCGCAACTAACAGATCTTATATTTGGGAAATTTGGATTAGACAACTCGATTTACGCAGAAGGATCCACACTCACATACACAGTCCCAATGTCCGGATATGCCGATCTTGGATATATAGGCGTATTTATCTCTTCACTTGTATTTATTTGGCTGGCAAGCCTATATCTTAGACTTGCGTCTTGCAACTGGACGAGAGTCTTAATGATATTTTTATTTATAAGAACAACGCTTGGATTCCGCGTTGCAGCAGAAGCGAACTTCGCTTTCGCGTACTTCTTAATGGCAATGCTAGTCCCAATAACTATATTTGTAAGATTGACACTAACCCGCCACCGATTAAAAAATGAATAACCACATAATATTTGTCACCTTTGGAGATTTTGCGAACCTGTCCGATGGCGGTAGTAAATTTTCAAATGGAATACTCGAAAGCTTAAATAAAATATACAAAAACATCACAACGTATAATTTTTACGACAATACAAGAATTAGAAATAGAAAAATTCGAAAACTCATCGCCGCTATAATCTGCGCAATAAAAAAACTGCCCCTCCCGGTTGCCTACTTTTATAGCCGCGCACTTATAAAGAATTTACTTAATCATATCCAGAAAGTTGTAGAAAGCACCACTCCACCTGAAAAAATAATTGTCATTATCGATCACCTGGAGCTTTGCTACCTCATACCTATACTTAAGTCAAGATACAGCTCATTAATAACAATAATACATATTAGCCACAACCATGAATCATCTCTATTTCAGCAAAGATTTTCTTCAAACTTAATATATCGGTTCTCAGAGTATTTCAGAGAGTATTCCGACTTCGAACGTGATGCAATAATGGAAAGCAACGTCATTCTTTCTATTTCTGAGGATGAAACACGCTTCTACACTGAGCTATTAAAGTCTCAAAAGCCTACTATCCCTCCGCCTGTAATCACTATCCCACCTATATTTTCATATCCGCGCAGCATAATTAACATCGACGCAAACGCAATTAATTACAAAGTTGTATTCCTAGCCAATTTAAACTGGTGGCCAAACATACAGGCATACAACTGGATTCGAGACTCACTTTCCAAATCGTTACCAAAAAACATAAAAATACATATATATGGCAATGGGAGTCTTCGCTATCAAGACACAACAAATATTGCTCATCATGGATTTGCCCCAGATATATATAGCATATGGAAGGACGCGATTTGCTCTATCGCTCCAATAATCTCGGGATCTGGGGTCAATATAAAAGTTGCTGAAAGCCTATACAATAATATCCCAGTTATCGGGACGGCATTGGCATTCAAAGGAATAGCACAAAAAAATCTAAGCGGAGCTATTACTGCTGATTTGAATTCAACCCAATGGGTTTCTCTATTGATTGAGATGACAAAATCGCGCGAAGTAATTTCAAAGCCTAACTACCCCGACGCCGATGAGATTCTAGCCGAAATTCGTAGGTTCATATGAAACACAGATTATTAATGGTACTGGCACGAGAGCTTTTTCCTATTGATGGGGGGAGAGAATTCTTACTTGTTGATCTAATAAAGCGACTCTCCCCACACGTAGAAATCCACCTCGCGATTTTCCCAAACAAGAGCACACCGGGAAATTTAGAAAGCTTGCCATATACAACACTGGGAATATCGTCTTTAACAATACTTTCCCAGCCAACTAAATTAGAAACACTCGGAAACCTAATCTCCTCAATAGGAACAATACAAGAGAGCTTATTCTTCAAAAAAAGAAATCTTGAGGAAATACAAAAAATCATTTCAACCCTTGAGATTAAGTGCATATACTTCGACATGATTAGGCTATTCCGATATGCAAAAAAGCTGTACTCCCGTGGTGACGTAAACATAATTTATGACTTAGACGACCTTATATCAGATAGATATATTTATTTCTTGAAAAATAATAAATCACTTAAAAACCCTCTTGGCAGCTACGCCAAAATATTCAACTCAAAGGTTTTCAAATTTACTTTCAGGGCTCTAACTAAGCCAATTCTTTCCTATGAAGCTCATGCTGCATTTAGGCGCGAAAGTGAGGTTTCAGAAATAAGTAAAGTTGTGTTATTAACCTCTCCTACTGAAGTTCTAAGCTATAGAGAAAGAGTTAAACAAAATATCTTGGTTCTACCTAACTTCCCAATCATAGAAAAGGCTACGGATATTATCTATTCGAGCAATGAGAAAGAGATTATCTGGATCGGAAACAATACCATCCCACACAATTCCGCCGCTCTTGATTTAATCATAAAAGAAATATTACCAAGACTCCCGGAGTTCAAGCTAAAGGTAGCAGGAAAGCTAGACAACGATAGTTTAAATCCGAAATATGGAAGTAACATTGAATTTCTTGGATATGTGGACTCAATAAAATATATATACAAAAGAGGCAGCATTTTGATTGCGCCATTTTTATTTGGAACAGGAATAAAAATAAAGCTGCTAGAGGCACTTTCCTACGATGTAGCAGTAATCACCAATAACATAGGATTTCAAGGAATACCATATGACAAGAATAACTTATTCAAACCCATAGAAGATATAGAAGAGATGGCAAGAATAGCCAGACGTATGACTACAGACGAATTCTTTTTGTCCCAATGGATAACAGAGCAACAAAAAACACTTAAGAATAATTTCTCAAAAAGCCATGAATTAAAAATTCTTGAAGTAGCACTTTCGTAATTACACACCAACATCTACCACGGATCGACTACCACAAATGCTAATTCCAATTGTAATGGCCGGCGGATCCGGCTCTCGCTTATGGCCTATGTCACGTCAGCTAAACCCAAAGCAGTTTCTTCGAATGACAGATAGCAGTCTTTCAATGCTTCAATCAACTATAAACAGGCTTCGAGGACTAAACATTAAAGACCCTTACCTGATTTGCAATGAGCAGCACCGATTTATTGCAGCGGAGCAGCTACGCCAATTAGACCTTGTCGGTGCACGAATATTGTTGGAGCCTACTAGTAGAAGTACCGCACCGGCCATTGCACTCGCTGCTCTGCAGATAGTTTCAGAGTTCGAAGATGCTAACTTACTAGTTCTTGCAGCAGACCATATGCTAAAGGATGTTGAAACCTTCCACTCAAGCGTCCGCGATGCAATCCCCTTAGCGAATGATGGAAAACTCGTGACTTTTGGGATAGTTCCAACCTCACCAGAGTCTGGTTATGGGTACATAGAAAGAGGGGAGAGCATTTGTAACTTAGGCTTTTCCGTCCGCCGTTTTGTAGAAAAACCGAGCCAAGCAGAAGCAGCGGGCTACATTGCGAGCGGAAATTTCTTTTGGAACAGCGGAATGTTCATGTTTAAAGCAACCCGCTACTTGGAGGAGCTAGAAAAATTCCACCCGGACATTCTTAGGGTTTGTCGCGAAGCGTTAAGCCGATCAAGTCAAGATATGAATTTCACACGATTTGATCTTGGCACATTTTCTGAGTGTCCTGAAAGCTCGATTGATTACGCCGTTATGGAAAGAACATCTTCAGCTGCAATGGTTCCGATGGACGCAGGTTGGAGTGACATTGGATCTTGGTCTGCACTCTGGGATATCAGTGAAAAGAATTTAGAGGGAAATGTGTCGATTGGAGATGTAATAACCCATGAAACCAAAAACTCTTACGTCCATTCTAATAGCCGCTTAATAGCCACATTAGGAGTTGAAAATTTAGTTATTATAGAGACAAAGGATGCCATCCTAGTTGCAAACAAAGACAAGGCTCAGGATGTAAAGGAAATTATCAAAGGAATGAAGAGCAGCAACCGGCATGAGCATATAAATCACAGAGAGGTTTCTCGCCCTTGGGGGCACTACGACTCTATTGATACAGGCACTCGCTATCAGGTTAAGCGAATAACTGTTCAGCCAGGAGCTAAGCTTTCAGTACAAATGCACCACCATCGTGCAGAGCATTGGATAGTTGTCAGCGGTACGGCTAAGGTTACTAATGGTAGCGAGACTTATCTAGTCACAGAGAATCAATCAACTTATATTCCGGTCGGCCAGATTCACGCATTAGAGAACCCAGGAGTCATTCCTCTTGAGTTAATCGAGGTACAGTCCGGAACCTATCTCGGAGAGGATGATATAGTTCGCCTTGGCGACAAATACGGGCGCGCTTGATCTGGACCTAAACTAATAATTAACCACAACTCATAATTAATAATACATCCAACACTGTTAATTTTTCAATAACTACAGTTTCCCGATAGATCCGGGATCCGCTAGGCCCAACCTAAGCACCGCCATTAGTATCATGGGGCTCCCCGTTCCCGAAAGAAGTTCTACTTTCCCAGAGTTCACCGATATATCTAGAGAGAATACTAAAATGAATACCAGGGACCGCGGAATTCTCCGCCCCCATCAAGCCACTATCTCCGTCCTGCAGAAGATGCTCGATCTTTGTGTCATCTGCTTCAGTATGGAACTGGTGCTCATTGCCAACAAAGACCACTGGGACTATTCAGCGGTCATCGCAACGCTGTTTGCCCTGGTTATCTTCTATCTGCTCAGCGACTTCGGTCAGCTGTACACCTCCTGGCGAGGTGAGCGAACGCGCGAAGAACTCCGCAAGGTGGCCGGCATCTGGGCAGTCAGCTTCGCGGGAGTGGCTGTCGCGGATTATCTGATTCCTGAAATCACCCTGCTCGATGCAAAAGGTCAGGTTCAGTGGTTTTCTCTGGTACTGATCAGCCTCGGAGGCTACCGCATTCTGTTGCGCTCCGGCCTGCATGCGCTGCGGCGTCGCGGCTTCAATACCCGCTCGATCGCCATTGCCGGGGCCGGCTCACTGGGGCAACGCCTGGCCAGCAACATTGCCGGCGCTCCGTGGATGGGCTTGGAGCTCGCCGGCTTCTACGACGATGTTCGCTGTGAGCCGGTCAGCCTGGGCAAGGGAAAGGTCCAGCTCCCCATTTCCGGTGATCTGGAGAAGCTGGTCGAGCAAGCGCGCGCCGGCAAGCTGGATCGTGTCTACATCACCCTGCCCATGCGCAGCGAAGAGCGCATCAAGTGGCTGGTCGGGCAATTGAGCGATACCACCGTCTCAGTGCACATCGTGCCCGATGTTTTCGTCTTCGACCTGCTCCACGCCCGCGCACAGAACATCGACGGCATCCCCACCATCAGTATCTTCGACAGCCCCATGGTTGGCGCTGGCGCGCTGGTCAAGCGCCTGGAAGATATCGTGCTGTCCACACTGATCCTCTGCCTGATCGCCATACCGATGCTGCTGATCTCTGCGGCGGTGAAGTTCACCTCGCCGGGCCCGGTGTTCTTCAAGCAGAAGCGCTATGGCATCGATGGCCGCTCCATCGAAGTCTGGAAGTTCCGCAGCATGCGGGTAATGGAAAACGGCGCGAAGGTGACGCAAGCGACTCGCAACGACAGCCGCATCACCCCGGTCGGTGCCTTCCTGCGCCGCACGTCGCTGGATGAGTTGCCGCAGTTCATCAACGTGCTGCTCGGCGACATGTCCATCGTTGGTCCACGCCCCCATGCAATCGCCCACAACGAGGAATACCGCGGGCAGATCAGCAGTTACATGCTGCGTCACAAGGTCAAGCCGGGCATCACCGGGTGGGCGCAGGTGAATGGCTGGCGCGGGGAGACCGACACCCTGGAGAAGATGCAAAAGCGGGTGGAGTTCGACCTCGCCTACATCAATAACTGGTCACTCTGGTGGGACCTGAAGATCGTCTTCCTGACCCTGTTCAAGGGCTTCGTTCACCAGAACGCCTACTGAACCACCGCCAGCACGCCTTAACCAGATATCCCCTTCACCAGCCTCTCTCTTTTCTGACAGCCACCTTCCAAGTCGGTTGCTAACCTGCGCCACCTCCCAGGCTCCCGCTGCCAAACGCCGCTGAGGAAGCCTCACTGTCCATTCCATTTCCTATCCTGGCTTCGTCATGATTCGTCCATTGTCCGTCGCTATCCTTACCGCCCTCGCCTTGCAAGGCTGCATGTTCTCCCCCGGCCAGTACCTGGATACCGGGCGACTGACGCAGGAAGACTCGGCTGAATCCAGCCGCGTCCAACTGGTGCAGATCACTCCCAAACTGCTCACGATCGAAGCCGCGACACAGAAGACGGAGTCGATCCCGACGGAGCTGACCAGCTTCCACCCCGAGAGCTATCAGATCGGCGCTGGTGACCTGCTTTACATCACCGTGTGGGACCACCCCGAGCTCACCTCTCCGGCTGGCCAGCAACAACAGACCGACGCCAACGGGCGACTGGTCCGGCCCGACGGCACGCTGTTCTACCCCTACATTGGCACCTTGCAGGTCGCCGGTCACACCATCGAAGACGTCCGCAAGACCATCAGCCTGGCGCTCTCGGCCTATGTGGAAGAGCCGCAGGTCGATATCGCCATCCTGCGCTTCGCCAGCCAGCGCGTGCTGCTCAATGGCGCCTTCATCAAGGCCGGGCCACAAGCGATCACCACGACGCCGCTGACCCTGATGGAAGCCATCGGTGCCGCCCAGCTCGACACCGTCAATGCCGACCTCTCCGGCCTGACCCTACAGCGCGACAACCAGGTCTACCCCTTGAACCTGGATGCCCTGAATACAGCGCAGGGCTCCGACCTGTACGGCCTTTATCTGAAGGACGGCGATCGCATTTACCTGCCCTACAACGACCGCAAGAAGGTCTACCTGATGCGCGAGGTCAACGCCCCGCGCGCTCTGACCTTCAAGACTCGCGACATGAACCTGGCCGATGCGCTGGGCAGTGTCGGCGGCTTGAACCAGACCACGGCCAGCGGCAAGGCGGTTTATGTCATCCGCGGGGTCGAGAACCTCGAACAGGAACGCGCCACGGTCTTCCAGCTCGACGCCAACTCGCCCACCGCGTTCATCCTGGCCCAGCAGTTCCAGCTGCAGCCGCAGGACGTGGTCTACGTTGGCCCGGCCGGCGTGACGCGCTGGAACCGCCTGATCAGCCAGTTGGTGCCGTCCGCCGGCATCCTGGGCACCGGTTCGACCGTGCAGCGCAACCTCAACAACAACTGACCCCTAGCCATGAACGCCCTTCGCTTGCCGCTGCTGGCCTCTCTGGCCGCCTCGCTGTGCGCCTGCAATCCCCTGATGCAAGGCTCCCTGAACACCCTCGGCGCCAGCCTCAGCCGCCCAGCGCCGCTGGAGCTGACCCGCGCTCAGGTCGAAGCCCTGCCCTATTACCAGATTCAGGTCACCACCGAGTACGGCTCGGCGGTGATGGCCCTGGTACGCATCCAGGGCGACCTGCAGTACTGGCGCACTTCTTCAGGCCAATTTCTGCTGCTGCAGGATGGCGTCGTGGTGCGCACCCTGGGCTTCCCGAATGACCTGTTGAGCACAAGGCTCAGCGCTGATTCGCCCTTCCACCGGGGGTTGCACCAGATCACCGACGGCCAGCAGAGCCAACGCAGCGTCGATCTCGGACCTGATTATCAGCTGGGCGTCCTCGTCAACGGCAATCTCTCCCACGGCGGCACCGAGACCATACGTGTTCTCGATCAAGACCTGGCTCTCCTGCGCATCGACGAGCAGTTGAGTGCGCCCATCGACGGAATGTCGTCGACCAATCGCTACTGGGTCGATCCCAAGGACGGTTTCATCCTGCAGAGCCAGCAGCAGGTCGCACCGGGGTTGAACGTCACCATTACCCAACTGCGCCCACTCCGGGGGCAACCATGAAGTTCGCTCGACTCTGCTGCCTGGCCGCCTGCTTCCTGGCCAGCACCACGCTCCTCGCCGCTTCCCGTATCGAAGTACTGGGCTCCCTGCCCTCCCCCGGGGAAAAGCAGATCGCCGAAGGCCTGCGCCTGGGGCAGTTGCTCGGGCAGTTGCAGGTGGACCCTCTCGGTTACTGGCTCGGTGCATCCTGGCAACGGCAAAGCCTGAAGCAGGAACAACAGCGGCTGAAGGCCGGCATCCTGTTCGATCTGATCCAGTTGCAACGTCTGGCCCGACTGCAGGACAACCCCAGCCTGGCGAACGCCGCGCGGCAGTTGAACGAGCAGGTAAGCGCACTTCCGGTGACCGGTCGAAAGATCTACCCGCTTGACCCGCTCGCCGTGGAGTTGAACGCAGCACACTCGCCGAAACTGCTGGGCGGCGACCGCCTGATCTTTCCGCCCCGCCCGGACTACCTTCGCATCGTCGGCGCGGTATCGCAGGACTGCGCACTCCCATTCGTTCCGTTGCAGCAGGCCTATCGCTACGCACAACAGTGCCCCGCATTGGCCGACGCAGACCCGGACTACCTCTACCTGATCCAGCCCGACGGCCAGGTGACGCGCCTGGGCATTGCCCTGTGGAACCGTGAAGAAGCGGTTCCGCCGGCTCCCGGTGCCGTGTTGCTGGTTCCACTGAACGCCAGCGATATCAATGCCATCGCCCCGGACCTGAACCGCGAGCTGGCCGAGTTTCTCGCCACCCAGCCCTTGCCGGCGGACGCACCATGAACCTTCGCTACGGTCTTTACCCCCTGCTGGTCGTTGCCAGCCTGGCGAGCGCCGAACCCCGCTATACCCAGAATGATTTCGGCGGCGTCGGCCTGCTGCAAACCCCCACTGCGCGCATGGCGCCGGCCGGGGAAATCAGCATCAACGCCAACCGCACCGATCCCTACTCACGCTACAGCTTCTCGTTGCAGCCGTTCGACTGGATGGAGGGCACCTTCCGTTACACGTCCATCAGCAACCGCAAGTACGGGCCCGATGATCTGAGTGGCGACCAGAGCTACAAGGACAAGGCCTTCGACGTCAAATTCCGTCTCCTGCAGGAAAGTCGCTGGGTACCGGAAATCGCCTTGGGCGGGCGCGACGTTGGCGGCACTGGATTGTTCTCCAGCGAGTATCTCGTGGGGAACAAGCGTGTGGGTGATCTGGATTTCAGTCTTGGGCTGGCCTGGGGTTACATCGGCAACCGTGGCGAACTGGATAACCCGCTGGGGTGGATCGATGACAGATTCAACACGCGGCCTACTTCCGAGGGCACCGGAGAGCTGAGCTCCAATAGCTACTTCCGCGGCCGCCCCTCCCCCTTCGGCGGCATCAACTGGCAAACCCCCTGGGAGCCGCTCTCGCTCAAGCTGGAATACGACGGCAACGACTACCAGCACGAGCCGCTGAACAACAACCAGAAGCAGAGTTCGCCCTTCAACATCGGCATGGTTTTCAAGGCCAACGACGCGATCGACCTGACTGCCGCCTTCGAGCGCGGCAACACGGCAATGTTCGGCATCACCTTGCACACCAACTTCGCCACGCGCACGGCACCGGCCAAGGTCAGCGACCCGGCCCCCGAACCCCTGGTGGAGCGCACGTCCGAGCCCGGTACCAGCTCAGCGGATTGGGCAGACGTCTCCCGCCGCGTTGAGGAAAATGCCGGCTACAAGGTCGAACGCATCACCCGCAAGAACAGCGAAGTGGTGGTCTATGGCGAGCAGACCCGCTACCTCTACCCGCCCGAAGCCGTCGGCCGTGCCGCGCGCATCCTCGACAACAGCGCCGATGACGATGTCCAGTGGTTCACCGTCGTCGATACCCGCTATGGCCAACCCATGGTCGAAACCAGCGTACCGCGCAAAGTATTCCGTGACGTGGCCAACCAGGAACGCCCGCTGGAAGACCTGCGCCGCAGCACCGAACAGAACGTACCGCTGCCGCAGCAGGAAGAGCTGCTCTACGCACAGCAACCCGACCCGTTCAGCTACAACGTCGGGCTGGGCTACAACCAGAGCATCGGCGGGCCGGACAACTTCCTCCTCTACCAATTCACCGCCGATCTCGACAGCGAATACCGCTTCACGCCGAGCCTGTGGGCGAACGGCCTGCTCAGCGTCAACCTGATCAACAACTACGACGACTTCAAGTACGACGCCCCCAGCGGGCTGCCGCGAGTGCGCACGGACATCCGTCAGTACATGACGACCTCCAACGTCACCCTGCCGACCTTCCAGCTGAACAAGACCGCACGGCTGGACCAGGACCTCTACGGCATGGTCTACGGCGGCTACCTGGAAAGCATGTACGCCGGCGCTGGCGGCGAATTGCTGTACCGCCCAATGAATCAGGACTGGGCGCTGGGCGCCAACCTTGACCTGGTGCGCCAGCGCGATTTCGACCAGCACTTGGGCTTGCGTGACTACCAGACGGCGACCGGCTTCGTCACCCTCTACTGGCAGACCGGCTTCGAAGACATCCTCGCCACCGCAAGCGCCGGCCGCTATCTCGCACGGGACTGGGGTGGCACCCTGGACCTTTCACGGCAGTTCCGCAACGGCGTCCGCTTCGGCGCCTGGGTGACGCTGACCACCGCCAGCAAAGACGAATACGGCGAAGGCAGCTTCGACAAGGGCATGTACGTATCGATCCCCTTCGATGAGCTGATGAGCAGCTCCACCATGCGCCGCGCCAATCTCTCCTGGGACCCGCTGACCCGCGATGGCGGCGCAAGGCTCAACCACTACTACTCGTTGTATGACCTCACGGACGGGCGCGACCAGACGATGTTCCAGAACCTCTTCGGACGTATCGTGAAATAACTCGACGCTCACTTGGATCATGGCGCGGAAACCAAAGTCCCCCACAATGGTCTGACGCCCCTTGGTTCAAAGGAGAGCTCCATGAAGAAAACCCTTCCCCTGCTGCTGATGACCGGCCTGCTCACCGCCTGTAGTTCCAACTTCTCCGGCGACAAGGCGTCGCTGGATGGCGAAGTCGTCTACCTGCAACGCATCGCCCTGCCGCCGACCGCCCAGGTCACCGTCAGCCTGCAGGACGTATCGCTGGCCGATGCCCCGGCGGTCGATCTGGCCCAGCAGCAACTGGAGCCCGGGCGTCAGGTGCCGCTGGCGTTCCATCTGGATTACGACCGCAACCAGGTCAAACCGGGCCACACCTACGCCGTCAGCGCGCGTATCGAGGACAGCGGCCGCCTGCTGTTCATCACCACCGAGCGCCACAGCGTGAAACTCGATGGCAGCGATCCGCAGCCGCTGCGCGTCCGCGTCGACCCTGTGCGCTGATTCACCGCGCCGCCGGGTTTTCCCCGGCGGCCATCCTCCGTTAATCTCCCCCCTCCATTCTCCACCTCGGCGGTTCGCAAACCGCCGGGTTTCGCCAAGGAAGTACCGATGCTGCGATTCCCCGTTCTGCTGGCCGGCGCCCTGCTGTCCGTCAATGCCTTCGCCCTGTCCCTCTCCGACCTCAGCCAGAGCGACGCCACCGGCGGCCTGAAGGATGCGCTGACCCAGGGTGCACAGGTAGCCGTGAAGCAGCTCAGCCAGCCCGGCGGTTTCAGCAATGACCCCGCCGTGCGCATCGAGCTGCCCGGCAAGCTGGGCAAGGCCGCCAAGACCATGAAGCAGTTCGGCATGGGGGCCCAGGTCGACCAGCTCGAGGCGAGCATGAACAAGGCAGCCGAGGCCGCCATGCCGCAAGCACAGGCGCTGCTGGTCGATGCGGTGAAGAAGATGAGCGTGACCGACGCCAAGGGCATCCTCCAGGGCGGCGACCACTCCGCCACCGACTACCTGAACCGCAGCAGCCGCGATCAACTGCGCGCCAAGTTCCTGCCCATCATCAAGCAGGCCACCGACCAGGTGGGCGTGGCCAAGCAGTACAACGCCTTCGCCAGCCAGGCCGCCGCCTTCGGCGTGGTCGATGCGAAGAACGCGAACATCGAGAACTACGTGACCGAGGAAGCGCTGGACGGCCTGTTCAAGCTCATCGCCGAGCAGGAAAAAACCATCCGCCAGAACCCGACTGCAGCGGCCACCGGGCTGGCGAAGAAGGTGTTCGGGGTGCTCTGACTTCGATCCGAACGAGACAAGGGAAAGCCCGGCAACTGCCGGGCTTTTTCGTGCCTGCTTATCTCTCCCCTGTAACAGCGCGCCGGGACGTAAGCGATGGATATCGCTTCGCTCCACACCATCCTACGAAGAGCTCCCCTTTCCGTAGGGCGCATAACCCGGAACGGGTTACCCGCCGTGATGGCTACGTCCGTCTCTCAGCCCAGCAGGCGGGCGGCATCGCCGAAGCGCAGCCAGACGCCGCCTTGCCACTCCAGTACCGCCAGCGGGTAACCCTGCACCTCGCGCACGGCGTGGCGGGGGACGAACCCCGGTGGCAACTGCGCGTCACGCAGGGCCGGCACGACTTCGTTGCTCAGCCACTGGCGCAGGTTGCGGTTTTCCGGGTGGTAGAAGTACACCAGCAGCAGGGTGTAGAGGCCGCTTTCGCTGACCAGTAGCTCGTCCTCTCTCCCGCCTTCGAGCCGTACCCAGCGGTACTGGTCGGCGTCTAGCTTGCGCGGTACGCGGGCGGCGAAGTGGGTATTGGTCAGGCGCGCGAGGTCGCGGGCGGAGAACCAGGCCTGCCGATCAATCATCAGACCGCGCAACGGGCGATCGTAGCGCTGGAAGGTGTGGAAGCTCAGGCCGTTGTCGGCTGGGAACATCGTCGAAGGGTTCATGCGGTCTCTCCCTGTACAGCTCAGTTGGCTACAGCTGGAAAGCCGCCATCCCGGAAAGGGAGGCGGACCGTGCAAGGGTGGAAAACCGGGAGCTTTAAGCCAAAGACCGGCCGGGCCGAAGCCCGCCTCGCACGGTCCGCCATGGACAGCCAGAGTCGGCCCGGCCTTTGAAAAGGCCGGGCCATTCCCTGCTATGGCGAATGCTTAAAGCTCACAGGTTTCCACACCTGACCACGGCTGTTCCGTGGCGGAGAGAACGCTAAGCAGTGGCTTTGTAGGACCGCAACGCCGTTGATGAGTCAGGCGGTTCCCGAATGAATGTCCCGAGCCTGACGGAGTGATCCGGGCTTGGGAATCGTGCTCAGGAAAGGACAGCGAGGGTGACAGGTCGAAGGGTTCGCGTCTGTCGGGTTATTCGCCTCAGAGCGTCGGACGGTGGATAACGCTGCGCGTTATTCGCCCTATATCGGGGTTCGACCTGTAGGAGCGCGCCATGCGCGCGATTCGCGGGCATGGACCGCTCCTACAGGGAGGTACTGAAGCTAGGCCTCTTTCTTCACGCGGAACCAGGCCGCATAGAGCGCCGGCAGGAACAGCAACGTCAGCGCCGTGGCAACGATCAGGCCGCCCATGATCGCCACCGCCATCGGCCCGAAGAACACGCTGCGCGACAGCGGGATCATCGCCAGCACGGCGGCCAGGGCAGTCAGCACGATGGGGCGGAAGCGCCGCACCGTGGCCTCGATGATGGCGTGCCAGGTGTCCAGGCCGTGGGCGCGGTCCTGTTCGATCTGGTCCACGAGGATCACCGAGTTGCGCATGATCATCCCCGCCAGGGCGATGGTGCCGAGCATGGCGACGAAGCCGAAGGGCTTCTGGAACACCAGCAGGAACAGGGTCACGCCGATCAGCCCCAGGGGCGCGGTGAGGAACACCATGATCATCCGCGAGAAGCTGCGCAGCTGGATCATCAGCAGGCTGAGCACCACCACGATGAACAGCGGTACGCCGGCGTTCACCGAGTTCTGCCCCTTGGCCGAATCCTCCACGGTGCCGCCGACGTCCAGCAGGTAGCCGTCGGGCAGCTCGGCGCGGATCGGGTCCAGCGTCGGCGAGATCTGCTTCACCAGGGTCGCTGGCAGCGAGTCGTCGTAGATGTCGGCACGGATGGTCACCGTGGGCAGGCGGTTGCGCCGCCAGATGATGCCTTCCTCGAAGCCGTACTCCAGCGTCGCCACCTGCGACAGCGCCACGCTGCGGCCACTGCTGGTCTGCATCGACAGGCTGGGCAATTGCGAGAGGTCATGCCGGCCACGCTCGTCGCCACGCAGGAGGATCTCGATCAGCTCGTTGTCCTCGCGGTAGTAGCTGACGGTGGAGCCGGTCAGCGAGCTCTGCAGGAACTGCGAGATGTCCGAAGTGCTCACGCCGAGGGCGCGGGCGCGTTCCTGGTCGATGTCGAGGAAGATCGCCTTGCTCGGCTCTTCCCAGTCCAGGTGCACGTTCACCACGTGGGGGTTCTCGCGCATCTTGTCGGCGACCTTGCGCGCCAGTTCGCGGACCTTCGGGATGTGCTCGCCGGAGACGCGGAACTGCACCGGGTAGCCCACCGGCGGGCCGTTCTCCAGGCGGCTGATACGGGTACGCAGGGTCGGGAAGTCTTCGTTCATGTGCTTGATCAGCCACTGACGAATCTCTTCACGGGACTCCAGGCTCTTGGCCAGGACCACGAACTGCGCAAAGCTCGCCGCCGGCAGTTGCTGGTCCAGCGGCAGGTAGAAGCGCGGCGAACCGGTGCCGATATAGGCTACGTAGTTGTCGATGCCCGGATGCTCGGCGAGCATTTTTTCCAGTCGGTTGACCTGCTCGGTGGTGGCGGTCAGCGAGTCACCCTCGGCCAGCTTCAGGTCCACCAGCAGTTCCAGGCGCGCCGAGGGCGGGAAGAATTGCTGCGGCACCAGGCGGAACAGCATGATCGAGCCGATGAAGGCCGCCACGGTGAGCAGGATCACCGTCTTGCGGTAGCGCACACACCACTCCACCACACGGCGGAAGCGCTGGTAGAAAGGCGTCGAATACGGGTCATGGCCCTTGTCGCTGCCGCCATGTTTTTCCGCATGGCGCTTGGCGAGGTCGGGCAACAGCTTCTCACCCAGGTAGGGCACGAAGACCACGGCGGCGATCCAGGAGACCAGCAACGCGATGGTCACCACCTGGAACAGCGAGCGGGTGTATTCGCCGGTGCCCGACTGCGCGGTAGCGATGGGCAGGAAGCCGGCGGCGGTGACCAGGGTGCCGGTGAGCATCGGGAAGGCCGTGCTGGTCCAGGCGTAGCTCGCCGCCTTGAGCCGGTCGTAGCCCTGCTCCATCTTCACCGCCATCATCTCCACGGCAATGATCGCGTCGTCCACCAGCAGGCCCAGCGCCAGCACCAGCGCGCCGAGGGATATCTTGTGCAGGCCGATGCCGAAGTAGTACATGCAGGCGAAGGTCATCGCCAGTACCAGCGGGATCGACAGCGCCACCACCAGGCCGGTGCGCAGGCCGAGGGAGAAGAAGCTCACCAGCAGCACGATGATCAGCGCCTCGGCCAGCACGCGGACGAACTCGCCTACGCCTTCGCGCACCGCTGCCGGCTGGTCGGATACCTTGCGCAGCTCCATACCCGCCGGCAGCGTCTGCTGCAGGCGTTCGAACTCGGCGTCGAGCTTCTTGCCCAGCACCAGGATGTCGCCGCCGTCCTTCATGGCCACGGCGATGCCGATGGCGTCCTCGCCCATGAAGCGCATGCGCGGAGCGGGCGGATCGTTGAAGCCGCGATGGACCTCGGCGACGTCGCCGATGCGGAAGGTGCGATCGCCGACGCGGATCGGGAAGGAGCGGATGTCCTCCACCGAATCGAAACGTCCGGAGACGCGCAGTTGCACGCGGTCGGTCGCGGTCTCGAAGAAGCCGGTGGCGGTCACCGCGTTCTGTTCTTCCAGCGCCTTCTGCACCGCCGCCAACGGCAGGCCGAGGGTCGCGAGCTTGGTGTTGGACAGGTCGATCCAGATCTTCTCGTCCTGCAGGCCGACCAGCTCGACCTTGCCGACGTCCTTGATCCGCTGCAGTTGCAATTGCAGACGGTCGGCGTAGTCCTTGAGCACCGCGTAGTCGAAGCCCTTGCCCGACAGCGCGTAGATATTGCCGAAGGTGGTGCCGAACTCGTCGTTGAAGAACGGCCCCTGGATGCCCTGCGGCAGGGTGTAGCGGATGTCGTTGACCTTCTTGCGGATCTGGTACCAGAGCTCGGGAATGTCGCGGGAGTGGAAGTCCTCGCGGGCGACGAAGGTCACCTGGGATTCGCCGGGGCGGGAGAAGGAGATGATGCGGTCGAAATCACCGGTCTCCATCAGCTTCTTCTCGATGCGCTCGGTGACCTGGCGCGAGACTTCCTCGGCGGTCGCGCCCGGCCAGTTGGTCTTCACCACCATGGCCTTGAAGGTGAACGGCGGGTCCTCGCTCTGCCCCAGCTTGGAGTAGGACAGCGCCCCGACAATGCCCAGCAGGAGCATGAGGTACAGGACGATGGAGCGGTTGTGCAGCGCCCAGGCGGAAAGGTTGAATTGCATCGGGCGTTACTCCTTCGCCACCAGCTTGACCGACCGGTTCTCCCGGTCGACAGGCCGTACCTCCTGACCTTCACGCAGCACCTGCACACCCGCCGCCACCACCCAGTCGCCATCCTTCAGGCCTTCGAGCACTGGCACGCGGTCTTCGGCGTAGGGGCCGATGCGCACCGGGCGGCGATGCAGGGTGGAAGTTTTCGGATCGACTACCCAGACGAACGGCTGGCCGGCTTCGGACGTCAGCGCGGCGAGCGGCACGGCGAGCGGCACGGTGCCCTCGGCATGGATGTAGACGCGGGCGCTCTGGCCCAGCTCGGCCGGCACCTTGGCATCGTCGAACGCCACCCGCGCGGCAAAGGTGCGCGACTGCGGATCGGCCGCCGGCGACAGTTCACGGATCTTGCCGCTGAAGCGCTTGTCGCGCTGCGACCAGAGTTCGACGCTCACCGCCTCGCCGACGCGGAAGCGTTCGAAGGCATGTTCGGGGAAGCTGATCAGCACTTCGCGATCACCATCGGCGGCCAGGGTGAAGACGGTCTGCCCGGCGGCGACCACCTGCCCCACTTCCACCCGGCGGGTGGCGATCACGCCATCCTGGGGCGAGCGCAGCACCGCGTAGCCGGCCTGGTTGCTGGCCACGTCGTACTCGGCGCGAATCTGCTTAACCCGCGCCTCGCCGGCGCGGTAGGTGTTCTCGATGTTGTCGAACTGCGACTGGCTGACCAGCTGGCGCTCCAGCAGGGTCTTGTAGCGGGCGTATTCGGAGCGCACCGTCTGCAGGTTGGCTTCGGCTGCGGCCACCTGGGCGCGCGTGGCTTCGAGCTGCAGGCGGACGTCTTCAGGATCGAGTTCCGCCAGCGGCTGGTCCTTCTTCACCCGTTCGCCGGTTTCCACCAGACGCTTGCTGACTTTTCCGCCGATGCGGAAGGCCAGTTCCGGCTCATGGCGCGCATGCACTTCACCGGGATAGGCCTCGGTGATATCCCGCGCCGGCAGCGGCTGCACCACGATGGCAGGGCGTACCGCGGGCTTCGGCGGCTCGCCGTTACCGCAGGCGGAAAGGGACAGGATGAAGGCAGCAGGCAGCGCGACAGACAGAGCATGGCGGAACATGATGTGTGACCTTTCGCAAAACGCGGTTGGAATTCTTATACTCGCCGGTATAGTAAAAATACAGAACCCATCAGTCCAGTATTAGAAATGTAAAGACATGTCACCAACGAACTCATCGAACGGACCGGGTCGCCCCAAGGATCCGGCCAAGCGCAAGGCCATTCTCGAAGCCGCCAAGGAGCTGTTCGTCCGCTACGGCTACGACGGCAGCAGCATGGAGGCCATCGCCGCCGAGGCCGGGGTGTCCAAGCTCACCGTGTACAGCCACTTCACGGACAAGGAGACGTTGTTCGTCGAGGCGGTGCAGGCCAAGTGCGCCGAGCGCATGCCCGAGCTGTTCGCCGAGCCGCCGGCCGACGCGCCGCTGGAAAGCCTGCTGCTGAACCTGGGTCGCGGCTTCAATCAGTTGATCAACAGCCCCGAGGCGATTGCCCTGAGCCGGCTGATGGTGGCCCAGGGCGCGGGCAACCCGCATCTCTCGCAGCTGTTCTTCGAGGCCGGTCCGCAGCGCGTGCTGGACCAGATGGAGCGCCTGCTGGAGCAGGCCCGCCAGCAGGGCAAGATGAAGATGGACTGCCCGCGTCGAGCCGCCGAGCATTTCCTGATGCTGGTGCAGGGCTGCGTGCACTTCCGCCTGATGATCGGCTGCGAGAATCCGCCGACCGCGGAAGAAGCCGAGGCGCATGTGCAGGAAGTGGTGGCGTTATTCCTCAGGGCCTTTGCGCCCTGATGCTCACCGTAGGGCGCATAACCCGGAACGGGTTATCCGCCGATGCCATGGCGGCGGATAACGCTGGCGCGTTATGCGCCCTACGGGCTGAACAGCCGTAATCGGCTAATCGCGAGAAAACGCGTCGAGATCAAAAGCCCCTCACCCTAACCCTCTCCCGCAAGCGGGAGAGGGGACCGTTCGGCACAGGATGAAACCATAGTGTCAGCCGGCGCGGGCGACTCCCTCTCCCTGAGGGAGAGGGCTGGGGTGAGGGGGAAGCGCAAGCACGGATCGCTCGGCCGGGAAAAGAAAACTCAGCCCTTCAGGCTTTTCAGCGGATAGATGTCATAGCGGCTGGACTTGCCTTCCAGGCTGTAGCTGGGCTTGCCGCCCTCGATGATCGGCGCCTTGCGCGGGCGCTTGACCACCACCCGGTGGCTGGCCAGTTTCAGTGCCGCCTCCAGCAGCGCCGGAGCGTCGAGGTCATCGCCCACCAGCGGACGGAACAGACGCATTTCCTTCTTCACCAGTGCGCTCTTGTCGCGGTGCGGGAACATCGGGTCGAGGTAGATCACCTGCGGCGCCTCCCCTTCCCACGCGGTCATGCGCTCGATGGAGTTGCCCTGCAGCAGGCGCATGCGCGCGACGATGGCGCCCACCTCGAAATCCCCCGCCGCACGGGCCAGGCCGTCTTCCAGCAGCGCGGCGATGATCGGCTGGCGCTCGGTCAGGTCCATCTCGCACCCCAGGGTCGCCAGTACGAAGGCGTCCTTGCCCAGGCCAGCGGTGGCGTCCAGCACACGAGGACGCACGCCCTGCTGGATGCCGACGGCCTTGGCGATCATCTGCCCGGCGCCGCCGCCGAACTGCCGGCGATGCGCAGCAGACCCTTCGAGGAAATCCACCCGCACCGGGCCGGGCGAATCCGGCCCCAGCTGCAGCAGCTGCAAGCCGTCATCACCCAACTGCAGGGCGAAATCGGCATCGCCCTCGCCCATCGACAGACCGAGCCGCTGCGCCCACTGCTCGGCGGCGGCCTGCCAGGCAGGCGCCAGCGCCTGGACGACGATGCGCGGCGGGGTGAGGACTTCGGTCATGACGGGGCGATCCTGGGAAAAGCCGCCATTCTACCGCAGCACGCAGCGGGCAGGCTCAACGGCAGATCTGCCAGCCGCCCAGGTCGAGGTGGAAGTGATCGTGGTGCGCGCGGTTGTAGTCCGGCCCGAGCACGCCGTCGAAGTTGCCGCACGCGCGGTCGCGCACGGCACGCAGGAAGCGCGCGGCGTCGCCATCTCCGCTCCAGTCTTTCGCTACCACGATGCGCCGGCCATCGGCCAGGCGGAAGGCGGCAACGTCCAGCGCGTTGGCCGTGGCATGCTGGCTGCGCCGAGCGTCGGCGCGGCCGTAGATATTGCGGCAGGCGAAGCTGCCCAGGTGCTCCACTGCCACCACCGGCTGGCCGTAGATTTCCCGCGCGGCCGGTTGCAGGGAATGGCGCTCGAACAGCGCAAAACTCACCGCCAGCGGGCAACTGGCGAGGAAGCTGCTGCTCAGCTTCACCCCGGCAGCCTGCACGCGCCAGACGTTGTGCAACGGGCAGCCGGCCACGGGTTCGCTGTCGGCCATGGCCTGCGCCTTGAGGTCGGAGCTTTGCAGCGCCAACTGGCACAACTGCGCATCATCACGCAGGCGCCAGAGCTTGTAGCGCGTCAGCAGGTTCGGCTCGTCGCGCACATCCAGCGGCACCCAGGGATTCCAACGGCCTGGCACCTCGATCCAGCGCTGCTGCAGCGCCAACGCCATGCCGGCGCATATGACGACGAATCCGAGCAACCACCAGCGCAAGGCTCAGCCCCGGAACAACCCGTTGATCCGGTCGAACGGCATGGCGCCGTGCATCGGCGTCAGGTCGCCTTTGGCCAGGGCTTCGGAGGCGCTGAAGAACGCACCGTAGGCCGCCCGCGCCAGACAAGAGCCGACGCTGACGCGC
The DNA here is from genome assembly GCF_014851965.1 of Pseudomonas sp. PDM22. Classification (NCBI taxonomy): domain Bacteria; kingdom Pseudomonadati; phylum Pseudomonadota; class Gammaproteobacteria; order Pseudomonadales; family Pseudomonadaceae; genus Pseudomonas; species Pseudomonas sp. PDM22. Next base: position 737,269 of record NZ_JACVAR010000002.1, on the reverse strand, counting down.
TTTACACCCAACTCGGCCAGTTCCTCCAGATTCAGCTGCAGCGCCGGCGAGCCCACCAGCACGTTGACCGGGCGCGGCGCCACGGCGCTGACGACGGCGGCGATTTCCTCGCGGGTCTTCAGGCCCGGCGCATAGAGCACGTCGGCGCCGGCTTCAGCGAAGGCCACCAGACGGCGGATGGTGTCGTCCAGGTCGACGCGGCCGTGCAGGAAATTCTCCGCCCGCGCCGCCAGGGTGAAGGTGAACGGCAACGCGCGGGCGGCCTGCACGGCGGCAGCGACGCGCTCGACTGCCAGCTCCAGCGGGTAGATCGGCGCATCCGGGCGGCCGGTGGCGTCTTCGATGGAACCGCCAACCAGCCCGCAAGCAGCGGCCAGACGGATGGTTTCAGCGCAGTCTTCCGCTGCATCGCCGTAGCCGTTCTCCAGGTCGGCAGCGACCGGCAGCGGCGTCGCTTCGACTATCGCGCGGGCATTGGCCAGCGCTTCGTCACGGCTCACCGTACCTTCGGCGTCGCGCCGGCCGAGCGCGAAGGCCAACCCTGCGCTGGTGGTCGCCAGGGCTTCAAAGCTCAGGTGGGCGAGCATCTTCGCCGAGCCGGCATCCCAGGGATTGGGCAGGACGAACAGGCCGTCGCGCTGGTGCAGCGCGCGGAAGGCTTCGCCGCGTTGCTGTTGGTTGGTCATGGCTGTCTCCGTGCCGAACGAGGGAAGGAGCAGGTTAGTCCCCTCGCCTGCAGGGCGCCATGCACAGTTGGCGGCTCAGAGCAGGCCGAGCTGTTCCACTTCCGGCTTGGGCTCGAACAGCGGTGGCAGCCCCGGCAGGCGCTCTCGCAGCAAGGCGTGGAAGCGCTGCGCCTGTTCGGCGGCGCGGTGGTTGTCCGGAGTGTGGAGGAAGACGTAGGGCGTCAGGCCCTGTTCGATCCACTCGGCAACCTTGCCAACCCAGGGCGCGAGATGGACGAGATTGGCGTCCAGATCGGGGCCGCCGATGAAGCGCACCTGCGGGCTGTCGCTGAAGGCTGCCGGGCGCACCGGCACCTTGGGCTTCTTCGACTGGGCATGGAGCACGGCCGGATCATCGGACTGCACGGCGAACAACGCCCGCGAGTCCAGGCAGATGCGTTCGACGCCACGGTCCAGCAGCAGGCGGTTCAACGCCCGCTCCTCGTCGCCCTTGGCGAAGAACGCCGGGTGGCGCACCTCCACGGCGATGCGCCGCTCGGAGAACTCATCCAGCCAGGCAGCCAGCTCGCCCAGGCGATCCGGGCCGAAGCTCGCGGAAACCTGCAGCCACAGCGGCGCCACGCGCTGGCCCAGCGGCGCCAGCAGCGCGAGGAAGTCCCGGGTGTTTTCCAGCTGGCCGCGCAGGTCGCCTTCGTGACTGATGTCGCGCGGCAGCTTGGCGCAGAAGCGGAAGGTCTCAGGCATGGTTTGCGCCCAGCGCGCGAGGGTGTCGGCGTTGGGGCGGGCGTAGAAGGTGGTGTTGCCTTCCACGGCGTTGAACACCTGGGCGTAGAAGGACAGTGTTTCGGCGGGGCGCAGGTCGGCGGGATAGAAAGTGCCGCGCCAGGCGGGCTCGTTCCACGAAGGGCAGCCCAGGAAATACGGCAGTTGCATCAGGCGTAGAGGTCGAGACCGACGACTTCCTGGCCTTCGTACTGGCTGACCATGCTGGCGGTGCTGGTGTAGCTGGCGAGCGCCTGGGCCGCGCGGGAGGTCAGCGGGCGCTGGTAGTCGAGGTTGTCGCGCAGGGTCGCCGGCAAGCTGTAGCTGCTGGCGTTGGAGGACTCCACACGGCGGGTCTGCGATTGCGAGTCGAGCCCCTGGCTGGCCGAGGTCGGCGCGGGCTGCTCGCGGCGGGTCTCGACGTCACGCTGCACTTCCCGGAACGGAGTGACAGCAGTGCCCGTGCGGGAACTGCGCTCCGTGGTCTGGGATGTGGAGGTAAAGCCGTCGATACGCATGGCGAAAACTCGGTGGGAATGCCCATCACTCTAGCGACCGCGCGCGACTGCGGTCAATTGGCACATGTCAGGCTTGCTTGGGGGTCGCCACGTTGTCGCGCAGGTAGACCGGCTGGGCCTGCTCTGCGTCAACCGCATCGCCGCGGGTCCAGGCGAATTCGGCCAGGGTCAGCAGGTCTTCGGAGTGCGGCAGCAGGCTGGAATCACAGGCGGCAACCTTCACCGCCAGGCGCTCTTCGAAGCCCCAGCCGGTGCCGGAGCCGAACCAGTCGCCCTGGGCATCGCGCGGCAGCTCGACACGCTCGGGCGGCAGTACCGCCTCGGCGCCGGCCAGGCGCATCTCGCCCTGCTCCAGGCGGTAGCAGCCCCAGTACACCTCGTCCATGCGCGCATCGATGGCCGCAGCCACCTGATGGGCGCCGTGCTCACGGTAGGCGCGCTGGGCGAGCACGGCCAGGTCGGAGATCGGCAGCACCGGTTTCTGCAGCGCGAACGCCAGGCCCTGCACCACGCCGATGGCGATCCGCACGCCGGTGAAGGCGCCGGGGCCGCGACCGAAGGCGATGGCGTCGACGGCGGAGAGCGCGATGCCGGCCTCGGCGAGGATGTCCTGCACCATGGGCAGCAGACGCTGGGCATGCAGGCGCGGGATCACCTCGTGGCGTACGAACCGGCGGCCGTCATGCAGCAGGGCGACGGAACAGGCTTCGGTCGAGGTATCCAGGGCCAGCAGCGTGGGCATGGTGTTTTCCATAGGACGTTGAGAACAGGGCGATAAAAACGGGCGGGCATTATAAACGCCAAAGGCCCGCATGTGCGGGCCTTTGGCTGATACGGCGATGGATCAGTTCAGAGCGCCGAGCACCTTGGAGGTGATCTGCTCGACCGAACCGACACCCTCGACGCGGGTGTACTTCGGAGTGCCCTGCGCATCCGCCAGCTTCTGGTAGAAGTCGACCAGCGGCTTGGTCTGCGAGTGGTAGACCGACAGGCGGTGACGCACGGTGGCTTCCTTGTCGTCTTCGCGCTGGATCAGCTCTTCGCCGGTCTCATCGTCCTTGCCAGCCACTTTCGGCGGGTTGTGCTCGACGTGGTAGACGCGACCCGAGGCCGGGTGAACGCGGCGACCGGCGATACGGCCGACGATTTCCTCGTCGTCCACGGCGATCTCGACCACGTGGTCGATGGAGACGCCCGCTTCCTTCATGGCCTCGGCCTGGGGAATGGTGCGCGGGAAGCCGTCGAACAGGAAACCCTTGGCGCAGTCGGGCTGGGCGATACGCTCCTTGACCAGGTTGATGATCAGGTCATCGGAAACCAGGCCGCCGGCGTCCATTACGCTCTTGGCCTGCAGGCCGAGCTCGGTGCCAGCCTTGACCGCTGCACGCAGCATGTCGCCGGTGGAAATCTGCGGAATGCCAAACTTCTCAGTGATGAAGCGAGCCTGGGTACCTTTGCCGGCACCGGGCGCCCCGAGCAGAATCACACGCATCGATATGCTCCTTAATACTTGTTAAGCGAAATCACGGATCCGCCTCGTGGGGCCAATCTCATCATGCTTGGAATGGCGCAGAGGTGCGCCGAAAGGTTGCTCACGATACACAGCGGTCCCACACCACACAAGCCGGCCATGGGGACTGCGCACGCCGATCCCGGGCCGTTTCCGCACCCGGGATCAGCCATCAAATTAATCTCAATTGGCGGCGCGGCAATCCACCTTTGGTGGGGGGTTGCCGACCCTCAGCCGGTATTTCGCAGCCCCGCCGCAATACCGGCCACTGTCACCAGCATGGCTTGCTCCAGACCGCCGCAGGCATCGCCCGTGCAGCGCCGCGAGCGCGCCAGCAGCTCGGCCTGGAGCAGGTGCAGCGGGTCCAGGTAGGTGTTGCGCACGCCGATGGATTCGCGCGTCTCGGCGGCGTGGGCGAGCAGCTGCGATTGCCCTGTAAGCCCCAGCACCACTCGCACCGACTGCGACAATAGGTCGCGTAAATGCGCACCTAATGGTCGCAGTTCCGATTGCACCAGTCGCTCGTCGTAGAGTTGGGCAATTTCCCGGTCAGCCTTGGCCAGCACCATCTCCAGCATGTCGATGCGCGTGGTGAAGAACGGCCACTCCTTGCGCATGCGCCCCAGCAGTGCGCCTTCACCGCGCTCGATGGCCTTGAACAGGGCATCTTCCCAGCCCAGCCAGGCCGGCAGCATCAGGCGCGTCTGGGTCCAGGCGAAGATCCAGGGGATCGCGCGCAAGCTTTCCACCCCGCCCTCGCGGCGCTTGGCCGGGCGGCTGCCCAGCGGCAGGCGGCCCAGCTCCTGCTCCGGCGTGGCCTCGCGGAAGTAATCGACGAACTGCGGGTTCTCCCGCACCACCGCACGGTAGGCGAGTACGCCATCGGCGGCCAGGCGGTCCATCTCCTCGCGCCAGGCTGGCTCGGGCACCGGCGGCGGCTGCAGGGTGGCCTCCAGCACGGCGGCCAGGTAGAGGTTGAGGTTCTGCTCGGCGATGTCCGGCAGGCCGAACTTGAAGCGGATCATCTCGCCCTGCTCGGTGGTGCGGAAACGCCCGGCCACCGAGCCCGGCGGCTGCGAGAGGATCGCCGCGTGGGCCGGGCCGCCGCCACGCCCGACGGTGCCGCCACGGCCGTGGAACAGCAGCAGCTCGACACCATGGTTGCGACAGATGTCCACCAGCGCCTCCTGCGCGCGGTACTGCGCCCAGGCCGCGGCCAGGGTGCCGGCGTCCTTGGCCGAGTCGGAGTAGCCGATCATCACTTCCTGCGGCCCGGCCAGGCGGGTTCGGTAGCTGTCCAGGCTGAGCAGGCGGTCGATGCAGGGGCCGGCGTTGTCCAGGTCATCCAGGGTCTCGAACAGCGGCACCACGCGCATCGGCCGCTCCAGCCCGCATTCCTTGAGCAGCAGTTGCACGGCGAGCACGTCGGACGGCTGCCCGGCCATGGAGATGACGTAGGAACCCAACGAGGCGGCCGGCGCCTGCGCCACCACACGGCAGGTGGCGAGGACTTCGGCGGTCTCGGCCGAGGCCTGGTAATTGGCCGGCAACAGCGGGCGGCGGCTGGCCAGTTCTTCCAGGAGGAATTCCTGGCGCACGCTTTCGTCCCACTCGGTGTAGTTGCCCAGGCCCAGGTGCTCGGTGATCTCGGCCATGGCATTGGCGTGGCGCGTGGAGTCCTGACGCACGTCCAGCCGCGCCAGGAACAGCCCGAAAGTGGCGGCGCGGCGCAGGGTATCGAGCAGGTCGCCATCGGCGATCACGCCCATGCCGCAGGCCTGCAACGAGCGATAGCAGAGTTGCAGCGGCTCCAGCAGTTCACGGTTGTCCTGCAGCACCTCGGCGCCCGGCTCCTCGCCGCTGTGGATGGCGCGCTCGGCCCAGGCGCGGGTGGCGCGCAGGCGTTCGCGCAGTTGCTTGAGCAGTGCGCGATAGGGCTCGGCAAGGTCGCCGACCTCGCCGCGCAGCTCATCGCTGGCCTGCTGCATGGAGAGCTCGGCGGCCAGGCTGTCGACGTCGCGCAGATAGAGGTCGGCCGCCATCCAGCGCGCCAGCAGCAGCACCTCACGGGTGATGGCGGCGGTGACGTTGGGGTTGCCGTCGCGGTCGCCGCCCATCCAGGAGGCGAAGCGGATCGGCGCGGCGCCCAGTGGCAGGCGCTCGCCCAGGGTTGCCTGCAGGGTTCGATCGACATGGCGGAGGAAGGCCGGCAAGGCGTGCCAGAGGGAATGCTCGATCACCGCGAACCCCCATTTCGCCTCGTCCACCGGGGTCGGACGGGTACGGCGGATCTCGTCGGTGTGCCAGGCTTCAGCGATCAGGCGCTGGAGTTTTTCCTGCACCGCCTGGCGCTCTTCGGGCAGCAGGTCGGAATGGTCGCCGGCGGCCAGTTGCCCGGCAATGGCGTCGTACTTCTGGATCAGCGTGCGGCGCGCCACCTCGGTGGGGTGCGCGGTGAGCACCAGCTCGATCTCCAGGTCCGCCACCTGACGCGCCAGGCCCTCGGCGCCCAGGCCGGACTTGCGCAGGCGGCCCAGCAGTTCGGCGAGCACACGATTCTCGAAGGGCTCCGGCTCCTTAGGCGTGCGCCGGCGGATACGGTGGTACTGCTCGGCGATGTTGGCCAGGTTGAGGAACTGGTTGAAGGCGCGCGCCACCGGCAGCAGTTCATCTTCGCCCAGGCCGTCGAGGGTCGCGGTGAGCTGCTTGGCGCCTTCGGCGGAGCCGCGCCGGGCGGCCTTGGCGCCAGTGCGGATCAGCTCGATCTTGTCGAGAAAGCCCTGCCCGTACTGGGCGCGAATGGTCTGCCCGAGCAGCTCGCCGAGCAGGTGAACGTCCTCGCGCAGGCGCGCATCGATATCCGGCATCGCAGTCTCCTGGATCAGAGAGAGAAAGGGCGTCGCAGGGTTTACAGTGCCGCCGGCGCAGCCGGCAGGCAAGCGCTCGACGAACGCCCGCAATCCTGCTCGGACAACGTCTAGGCTGAAAGTTATCCCCATCGATGGGAAAACCTGCGGCGACCTCACGAGGGCCGACCGCCACGTAACGACCCTAGAGGTGAACATGAAAATCCGCGAGCTGGTACGCCATTGGGAAAAGAACGCCAGGGGGCGCATGACCAACCACCAGTACAGCATTCCGCTGGACGTCGAGACGGCCGCGCGTCTGGCCGCGCTGCATGACATGTACCCCAAGCGCAGCGTCGAGGAACTGCTGGGAGAACTGGTCAGTGCGGCGCTGGAAGAGCTGGAGGCGAGCTTCCCCTACGTGCAGGGGACCAAGGTAGTGGCCCAGGACGAACAGGGCGACCCGATCTACGAGGACATCGGCCCTACGCCGCGTTTCCTCGCGCTATCGCGCAAGTACCTGCATGAGCTGACGGAGGCCGAGCACTCCTGAATGCAAACGCCCCGGCAGATGCCGGGGCGTTTGGTTTTTCGTAGGGCGGATAACCTGGAACAGGTTATCCGCCGGCTACTCAATCGGCGGATAACGCTGGCGCGTTATGCGCCCTACGACTGGTAGTTCCGTGTTTGTGCTTTCCCCCTCACCCCAGCCCTCTCCCTCAGGGAGAGGGAGCAAATCGTGCCGGCTGACGCTGTGATTTCATCCGGCACCGAACGGTCCCCTCTCCCTCTGAGCGGGGCGCGCAGCCAGGGTTAGGGTGAGGGCCGATCCGAGCACAGATCTATCCGGTAGGAACGGGCCCATAGCGCGGTCCCAACGGATGGGATCAATGCCGGCCGTGAACGCCGGGCACATGCAAATGCCCCGCCTCCGCGCAGGCCTCCGGAATCACCGACGGCTCCGCCGGCTGCTCCAGCTCGCGCAGGATGCCGCAATCCTCGCTGCTGCCCTCTCCCTGGCACTGCGCGCGCAGGTCGCGCAGTTGCTGGCTGAGCGACTGCAGCTCGGCGATGCGCACCTCGACGTGGTGCAGGTGCTCGTCGATCAGCCGGTTGGCGGTGCCGCAGTCGGATTCGGGGCGGTCGCGCAGGCCGAGGAGAATGCGGATCTCGTCCTGGGTCATGTCCAGCGAACGGCAATGGCGGATGAACGACAGCCGCTCGACGTGGCTGGCGTCGTACTGCCGGTAGTTGCCTTCGCTGCGCGATGGCGCGGGCAGCAGTCCTTCGCGCTCGTAGTAGCGGATGGTCTCCACCGGGCAGCCGGTCAGTTTCGTCAGTTCACCGATCTTCATTTTCGACTCCTCGCCAAGGGACACTTGACTCTGTAGTTGCTACAGGGTGTGCAATCGGCAGCAACTCGTCAAACAGGAACGGACGACATGACTGCCAATCGCCAGGGGCCGACCATTCACGGCCCTGTACAGGACCGTGAACATGATGCCACCGATTGCTGCGGCTGCGACAAAGGCGCGCTGCTGCGCGCCCCGGCTGCCGAACCTGCCCCGCGCAAGCATGACCACGGCCATGCTCACGATCACGATCACGATCACGATCACGATCACGATCACGATCACACCCATGATCAGGGCGAAGATCGCAGTGCGCGTGCCGAAAGTGCCGCCACGGCCGCGGCCGGCTCGGCCAGCGGCGAGCTGCGCTGGACCAGCCTGCGCATCGAGGCCATGGACTGTCCCACCGAGGAACGCCTGCTGCGCGACGCGCTGGGCCGCGTGTCCGCCGTGGAGGACCTGGACTTCAACCTGATGCAGCGCCTGCTGCGCGTACAGCACCGCTTCGACAGCATCGAACCGCTGCAGAAGCTGGTGGCCTCCCTCGGCATGCAGGCCGAACCGGTGGATGAAAACGCCCCCGCGTCCGCACCGCCTGCCAGGCCGAAACCCTGGTGGCCGCTGGCCCTGGGCGCCGTTGCCGCCGCTGCGTCGGAGTTCTTCGAGTGGTTCGCCATCGGCCCGCAATGGCTGGTGGCCGCACTGGCCGTCGCTGCCATCCTCGGTGCAGGCCTGCCGACCTACCGCAAGGGCTGGATCGCCCTGAAGAACCGCAACCTCAACATCAACGCCCTGATGAGCATTGCCGTTACCGGCGCCATGCTGATCGGCCAGTGGCCGGAAGCGGCCATGGTGGCGGTACTGTTCGCCATCGCCGAGCTGATCGAAGCCAAGTCGCTGGAGCGCGCGCGCAACGCCATTCGCGGCCTGCTGCAGCTGGCCCCGGAGCAGGCCACCGTGCAGGTGGATGGGCAGTGGCAGGAAGTCTCCGCCAAGTCCGTCGCCCTCGGCGCACGGGTGCGCGTGCGCCCCGGCGAGCGCATCGCACTGGACGGCGAAGTGCTCGACGGCCGCTCCAGCGTCAACCAGGCGCCCATCACCGGCGAGAGCCTGCCGGTGGAAAAACAGGTCGGCGACACCCTGTTCGCCGGCACCATCAACGGCGAAAGTGCGCTGGAGTACCGTGTCACCCGCGTAGCCGACGACAGCACCCTGGCACGCATCATCCACGCCGTGGAAGAGGCCCAGGGCTCGCGCGCACCGACCCAGCGCTTCGTCGACCAGTTCTCGCGCATCTACACCCCGGTCGTGTTCCTCATCGCCATCGCCACCGCGCTGCTGCCGCCGCTGTTCTTCGGCGGCGCCTGGCTGGACTGGGTGTACCGCGCGCTGGTGCTGCTGGTGATCGCCTGCCCCTGCGCGCTGGTGATTTCCACGCCGGTGACCATCGTCAGCGGCCTGTCGGCGGCGGCTCGCCTGGGCATCCTGATCAAGGGCGGGGTGTTCCTGGAGATGGGCCGTTCGCTGGAGTGGATCGCCCTGGACAAGACCGGCACCCTCACCGAAGGCCGCCCGCGCCAGACCGACTTCACCGCCCTGCGGGAATCCGCTGCCGGCGACGTGCGCACCCTGGCCGCCAGCCTTGCTGCGCGCTCGGATCACCCGGTGTCCCACGCCGTGGCCCAGGCCGCCGAGGCCGACAACATAGCGCTGTACAGCGTCGGCGAGCTGACCGCCCTGCCCGGCCGCGGCGTGAAGGGCGAGATCGACGGCCGCACCTATCACCTGGGCAACCACCGCCTGGTGGAGGAGCTGGAGCTGTGCTCGAAGGAGCTGGAAGCCCGCCTCGACGCGCTCGAACAGCAGGGCAAGACGGTCATCGTGCTGCTCGACGCGCAAGGCCCGCTGGCGCTGTTCGCCGTGGCCGATGGCGTCAAGGAAACCAGCCGTGAAGCCGTCGCCCAATTGCACGACCTGGGCGTGAAGACACTGATGCTGACCGGCGACAACCCCCACACCGCCAACGCCATCGGCGCCCAGGTCGGTATCGACGAGGCGCTGGGCAATCTGCTGCCCGAGGACAAGCTGCGCGAAGTGAAGCAGCGCCAGGAAGGCGGCAAGCGCGTCGGCATGGTAGGCGATGGCATCAACGACGCCCCGGCCCTGGCCCGCGCCGACATCGGCTTCGCCATGGGCGCAGCGGGTACCGACACGGCCATCGAAACCGCCGGTGTCGCGCTGATGGACGACGACCTGCGCAAACTGCCGTCCTTCATTCGCCTGTCGCGCCAGACCCACCGGGTGCTGATCCAGAACATCACGCTGGCGCTGGGCATCAAGGCGGTGTTCCTCGCCCTCACCCTGACCGGCGAAGGCACCCTGTGGATGGCAGTGTTCGCCGACATGGGCGCCAGCCTGCTGGTGGTCTTCAACGGCCTGCGGTTGTTGCGCTATCGCGGCTGATCGACGCCGATGACCGAAGAATGCCCGCCTGTACGGCGGGCATTTTTTTTGAACCCCCTGACAAGACCCCCAGTCATCTAAACAGATAGCCCCCTAAACAGATGCTCGCTATCCGAACGGCAGAACTGCGCCGGAGAGCGGCCCGCATCCGCCGGCAATCGAAACGCCGAGGGAACCCCTTACCAACGTCAGAGGATTCGCCCAATGGAACTGAAATCTCAGAGCGCTCGAACCGTCCCTGCTCTTTCCACCCGTGTCTCGCTGCGCAGCTGGCGCCTGGGGTTGCTCGCCCTCGGCAGCGCCGTGCTGCTGGCCGGCTGCGCCGGTAACCCGCCCAGCGAACAGATGGCCGTCACCGAATCCGCGGTGAATGCTGCCGTCAGCAACGGCGGCCCCGAGTTCGCCCCGGTGGAAACCAAGAACGCCCAGGACAAGCTCGCCCAGGCGCGTATCGCCCTGAACGACAAGGAATACGACCAGGCCCGCAACCTGGCCCAGCAGGCCGAGTGGGACGCCCGCGTGGCCGAGCGCAAGTCCCAGGCCGTGAAGGCCCAGAACGCGGTGAAGGACGCCCAGCAGGGCGTGATGGAGTTGCGTCAGGAAGGCCTGCAGCAGGCCCAGTGATCCCGCCCCTACGCCCGGTCATATAAGGAATTTCGACATGAACAAACTCATCGTACTGCCCGCCATCTCGACTCTCGCCCTGGCCCTGGCCGCCTGCTCCACGCCACCCAACGCCAACCTGGAGAAAGCCCGTGGCGACTTCCAGGCCCTGCAGGCCGAGCCCCAGGCCACCCAGCAGGCCGCCTTGGAAACCAAGGACGCCGGCGACTGGCTGGCCAAGGCCGACCAGGCCTACCGCGACGGCGCCAACCAGAAGGAAGTGGACCAGCTGGCCTACCTGACTCAGCAGCGCATCGAACTGGCCAACCAGACCGTGGCCCTGCGCGACGCCGAGGATCAGCTGAAGAACACCTCCGCCCAGCGCGCCCAGGCACGTCTCGACGCCCGTACCGCACAGCTGAACAAGCTCAAGGGCGAGCTGAACGCCAAGCAGACTTCCCGCGGGACCATGGTGTCCTTCGGTGACGTGCTGTTCGATCTCGATCGCGCCGAGCTCAAGCCGGGCGCGATGAGCAACGTGCAGAACCTGGCGGGTTACCTGCAGCAGAACCCGGAACGCAAGGTGATCGTCGAGGGCTACACGGACAGCAGCGGCTCATCCTCCTACAACCAGGGCCTGTCGGAGCGTCGCGCCGACGCCATCCGCCTGGCGCTGCTCAGCCAGGGCGTGACGCCTGACCGCGTCGTTGCCCGTGGCTACGGCAAGGAATACCCGGTATCGAGCAACGGCACTGCGGCCGGCCGGGCCATGAACCGCCGCGTCGAGGTGACCATTTCCAACGACGCCAATCCGGTGCAGCCGCGCTCCTCGGTGAGTGGGGCCTACTGATCCGGCAGAACGCCCGCTCCTACTTTCACAGTAGGAGCGGGCCGCCTTTTAGAAGAGCGTATCGAGCGCGATCGCGCCCATGGGGCCCGTCGACGATGGGCCCCATCACCAACCATATGCTTACCGATCTGGCAGAATCAGCGGCCCAACTGCAGTCGGAGCCCCCATGAAATACGATGACGCCTCCTGGCACTACGAAGGCGACTTCCCCGAAGACCTGCCGCCGTCCGCCGCCGCCACCCACATCGGTATGTTCCTGGCCTGGCTGATCCTCAATGAAATGGTCAGCGACGAGTTGCTCGAGGATGCCGCCGAAGCAGTGGCGGCGCTGCAGCGCAAGGACATGACCGGGGCCCGGTTCCTGATCGAGGTGCTGGACGAGAAGCTGATCGGCGAAGACCTCGCTGCGCATGGCAACGCGTTCACCATTGCCTACTACCGGGGCCTGGATCATGACAGCCGCTATATCGATGACTACTTCGAGACGTTCGGCGTGGATGAAGAGGCTCTCTATTCGGTAACCGACAGCTGGGACAACTACGCAAAGCTGAGCCCCGCCATCGACGCGCGTTATCAGCGCTGGACTGACGACGGACGCCCGGAATACGTCGTTTGATCTAGGCCAGAAGACGCCGATACAGCTCCGCCATCTCGGCGGAGAACGGCACCAGCACCAGTTCCTTCAACGAACTTCCCTGCCCCCGTGGACGACGCAGCTCGTCCACGGCGACCTGTGCTGCCGCTTCAGCGGGATAGCCGTAGATGCCGGTACTGATAGCGGGGAATGCGACGCTGGCGAGGCCCTTGTCCTCGGCCAGTTGCAGGCTGTTGCGGTAGCACTGGGCGAGCAGCTCCGGCTCACCGTGCTCACCGCCGCGCCAGACCGGCCCGACGGTGTGGATGACGAAGCGCGCCGGCAGGCGAAAGCCGGCGGTGAGCTTCGCCTGGCCGGTCTTGCAGCCACCCAGCGGGCGGCAGGCGTGGACCAGGTCCGGGCCGGCGGCCCGGTGGATGGCGCCATCGACGCCACCGCCGCCCAGCAGCGAGCTGTTGGCTGCGTTGACGATGGCATCGACGTCGAGGCGGGTGATGTCGCCCTGCCAGACGCGGATCTCGGGATGGCTCACTGTGCTTGCTCCCTTGGCCTGCGACGGCGGGCTCGCCGTCACTTGACCTCTTGCGGGGTCTGCTCGCCCATGCAGCGCACGGCGCGCTTGCGGCCGTCGACCAGTACGCCGGTGAGGCCCTTCTGGCTCATGTCGAACATCACCAGCACGCCATCGATGCACTGCGCCTGCTGGTCGGCCGGGTCCAGGGAAAGCTTGGTGCTGTCCTGGCCGGGGATGCTTTTCAGCATGGTGAACTGGGTCAGTTCCAGCGCGTCCTCGGGCTTGGCGAAATGCAGGTAGCCGTAGTACCAGAGCGTGCCGACCGAGACGAAGATGGTGGCGATGACGGTGAGGATGTAGGAGATCGGGTTGCGCTCGTTCATGGGTTGCCTTGTTGTTTCGGGTCCGCCTGCGATTCCTGTGGCTTCGCCGGAGAGGGATAGTTCGGGACTTCAGCCAGGCGCCGCAAACCGGTGAAGTGCTGCGGGTCGTCGAGGAAGCGCAGCATCACTTCGCGCCACACGGGTTCGCCGAAGGTTTCCACATGGTTGCCGCGCGTCAGCTGGAAGACCTTCGGCGGCTGCTTGGCCTTGTAGAGGCTCAGGCCGTTGTCCAGGGGCACAATGGTATCGTCGATGCTGTGGAAGAGCAGCACGGGTGCGCCAGAAAGTCGCGGCATGGAGCGGATCGCGCTATCGCCGTCGGGCACCAGCCAGGACAACGGAACCTGCAACGGCCAGGTCAGCCAGCTGGTGGACAGGGTGTACTGCGCCACATCGCGGTAGCTGGCGGGTACGCCGTCGAGCACCACCGCGTGCAGCTGCTTCTGCCGCTCCGGGTGCAGGCCCAGGTAGTGCACGGCCATGGCGCCACCCAGGCTCTGGCCGAGCAGGATCACCGGCTTGCCCTGCACTTCCGGCGCCTTGTCCAGCCAGGCGAAGGCGGCGTCGATGTCCTGGTAGATCGCCGGCAGGCTCGGTTCGCCCTCGGAATGCCCGTAGCCGCGGTAATCCACCATCAGCACCTGGTAGCCCTGCTCCGGCAGCCAGTAGGCTCCGCCCAGGTGCCAGGCCATGTTGCCGCCGTTGCCGTGCAGGTGCAGCACGGTGCCCTTCACCGGCACGCCCGCCTTCGCCGGCAACCACCAGCCGGCGAGCTTCACGCCGTCGGCGGTGGTCAGGGTGACGTCACGGTAGTCGAGCTTGGCGCGGGCGGGGGTGATGGCGACATCGTCGCTGGGGTAGAACAGCAGCGAGCTGCAGCCGCCGAGTGCGAGGAGCAGCGAGACGGCAACAGCGCGGAAACAGCGGTTCAGCATGAGTTCATCCATGGAATACGTCGCACCCTGATTGCAAGGAAGCACCTTACGTAGGATGGGTGGCGCTTGCGATACCCATCACCCGGCAGCGCCGAAATATCGATGGGTATCGCTTCGCTCCACGCCATCCTACGACCGAGGCCCGTTTTGAACGCATGGCGGTCAAAGGATATTGGCGTAATCCGCCTCGATGCGGTCGAGGCTGAGGTGGTTGAGGAAGTTGGAGAAGCACATCCACGCCGACAGTGCGTTGAGGTCGCGGAACTGCGGCGGCAGGTACTTGGGCGGCACCACCAGGCCTTCGTCCACCAGCTGGCGCAGGGTGCGCATGTCTTCCAGGGTGGCCTTGCCGCAGAACAGCAGCGGGATCTGCTCCAGCTTGCCCTTGCGCACGGCGAGCTGGATGTAGTTGTAGATCAGGATGAAGCCCTTGAGGTACGACAGGTCCTTGGTAAACGGCAGGCCGACCGGGGTCGAGCCACGGAACACGCGGCTGGCATTCTGGTAGCTGCTCTCCACGCTGTAGTTCTGCTCGCGGTAGAAGTGGAACACCTCGAGGAAATCCGCCCCCTCCTCGGCCATGTGGATGGCGCGGGTGCGGTTGGTGAGCTTGCGCAGGCGCGTCGGGTAGGAGGCGAAGGCGATCACTTCCATCAGGATCGCCAGGCCTTCCTGGGTCACCGTGGAGGACGGCGGCCCCTTGGCGAGGAAGGTGCAGATCGGCTGGTTGAGGCCGTTGAGCGTGGTGCCGACATGCACCAGGCCTTCATGGACTTCCAGCGCGCGCACGTCGCGCTCGTTGAACATGGCGTCGGCGCGCACCTTGATGTAGTCGGCGCCGGCCGCAGCGTCGGCGACGATGCCGTCGGACTCGAAGACGCGGATGGTGTCTTCCTTGCCGTCGAACACCTTGTTCAGGCGTTCCTGCAGCATCTTCACCGCGTCGCTGGCGGTAAGGGTCTTGGGTTCGTCCTTGAGGTCGCCACGGTCGGCGATGTTGTTCAGGTAGTCCGAGAGCATCAGGCCGAGGTCGGCCAGGGTCGGGTCGCCGGCATGGAAGGCGTCGGAGGCCGAGCCATAGAGCTCCTGGGAGATCAGGCCGAAGTCCTGGGTGCCGCGCGCTTCGAGCATGCGGATGACCATGCGGTATTCCTTGCACATGCGCCGCATGATCTGCCCGACCGGGTTGAACTGCCCCAGGTGGCGGGTGATGTCGCGCTCGATGTTCTGGAATTCCTGCTTTTTCGCGCTGCTGTCGAAGGACAGCGGGCGGCTGTCGTAGTAGGCGCGGTCGACCTTGGGCGCGTGCTTGCCCCGGCCCTTGAGGAAGTCGTCGCGGATGCCGTCGTCCCACTTGATGGCGTCGAGCACGCGGATCGGCGTCTGCGCCTCGACGATGCGGTCGGACAGGCCGCGGATGATCTGCTGGTACTCGTTGGGCGTGGACTTCTTGCGCCGTGGGGTCATTGCTTTTCTCCCGGGGTCACGCGCGAAAAGCGCAGCGCTTCGACGAACACGTCGGAGTTGGCCGGATCGTTGAGGTAGGCGATGACCTGGGGCAACTGGCTGGTCACCAGCGCTCCTGCACCCTGTTCGGTGTCGACCTTCTCGCCCTTGAGCGCGCCTTCCTTCATGTCCTGCAGGATGTGCTCGACATCCAGGTTATAGATCACCAGTTCGTCCTTGTCGGTAATCTCGAAGCCGGCCAGGGCGAAGTTGCCGCCCATGCTCTTCGGCAAGCCGGCAGACAGGTACCAGCGCTTGCCGTGGTGGGCGACGGTAAAGCCGAAGTCCTCGACGCTGTCGGTGTTGTCCTTGCTGTCGACGTAGCTCAGAGCGCGGTAGAGGTTGGAGCCGGAGCGGGTGACTTCGAGGAACTGCTCCTCGCCGTACTCGTCCACACGCGACCACTGGCCCAGCAAGTGAGCCGGCGCGGGCTCGTTGGCCGGAATCGGGTCCTTGAACGTCACCAGACAGCCACTGAGCAGGCCGATGCTCAACAGCAGCAGTGCACGCCAGACTTTCATCACGCCCTCCTTAAATCCGTATGCCTTCCCATGCGACAGGCGCGGGCATCCGGAATTCCGATACGAAAACCCCGCCGGATGGCGGGGTTGGAATGCAGCAGCCGGGGCTACAGGCCCATCACCAGATCGAGATAGCGGCTAAGGATGGCACGCATTTCCTCGATCTGCAGGTGGTCGGCCCCGTCCAGCAGGCCCTGATACTCCATCTGCAGGATGATGGCCGTCAACACCCGGGCATCCTGTTCGGGCTGTCTGGAACCGAGCACTTCGAAGAAATGCACCACGCCCAGGGAAAGAATCCGCCGGTGACGCTGTGCCAGATCGCTGAGGCTGGGGTTGAGCAGCGCTTCCTGGCGGAAGGCCTGTTCGGCCAGCAGGTGCTCGCGGCGCTCGTTGAGCTGGACCATGACGTACTGGATCGCCAGCTCGACGATATTGGCCGTCAGCTCGCGGCGAGCCAGCGGGTCGTCCTGGCCGAGGCCGGCGGCCATGGCTTGGAGATCGCCCTCGACGCTGCTCCAGAAGGTCGACAGGGCTTCGGCGCTGCGTTCGACGAAGAGCGCGAAGGTGTCGGTGATGAGGTCCTGGATGTCCTTGAAGTAGTAGGTGGTGGCCGATAGCGGCACACCGGCCTCGGCGGCCACGGCGCGGTGGCGCACGGCGCGGACGCCATCACGCACGATGATCCGCAGGGCGGCGTCGAGGATCGCCTGGCGGCGCTGCTCGCTGCCCTGGCGGCTGGCCTTGCGGCCCTGGTATTTGACACTTTCTGCGATGGCGCTGGCGACTTGCGCTGCGCTGTCTCGCGGGGACACTTGGGTCACTGGCATTACCTCCGGCGGCGCGACCTGATGGCTCATTGTTCGAGCTTTTCTGTGGGAAAACAATTGCCGCTTTGCAGCTGCGACACCGGCGCACGGAACGGGCCGCGAGGCAGAGCAGGCGGCTGGGAATCAGGCCTGGGAGTGAGACGTGCCACAGCGTGGCCGAGCCACGGCGGCAGGCATGCATTTCGTCGGATGGTATACCGCAAGTTTCCCACCCGTTTGTAGGAGCGAGCCATGTCCGCGAACGCACGCATGGCACGCTCCTACAGGTTGACTCCGGCGCCGCCAGACAGCGCGGAAACGAAAAAGGCCGCCCGAGGGCGGCCTTTCTCTCCTGTTCCTGCGCTTACGCCTGCGGGCGCATGTGCGGGAAGAGGATGACGTCGCGGATCGACGGCGAGTTGGTCAACAGCATCACCAGGCGGTCGATGCCGATGCCTTCACCGGCGGTGGGCGGCATGCCGTATTCGAGCGCGTTGACGAAGTCGGCGTCGTAGTGCATCGCCTCGTCGTCACCGGCGTCCTTCTCCTTGACCTGCAGCATGAAGCGCTCGGCCTGGTCTTCAGCGTCGTTGAGCTCGGAGTAGGCGTTGGCGATCTCGCGGCCACCGATGAACAGCTCGAAGCGGTCGGTGACGCTCGGGTCGTTGTCGTTGCGGCGGGCCAGCGGGGACACTTCGAACGGGTACTGGGTGATGAAGTGCGGCTGCTCCAGCTTGTGCTCGACCAGTTCTTCGAAAATCATCACCTGCAGCTTGCCCAGGCCTTCGTGGCCGAGGACCTTGGCGCCGGCCTTCTTGGCGATGGCGCGGGCCTTCTCCAGGTCGGTCAGGTCAGCCGCGGTGAGCTCCGGGTTGTACTTGAGGATGGCGTCGAACACGGACAGGCGGGCGAACGGCTCGCCGAAGTGGAAGACCTTGTCGCCGTACGGCACGTCGGTGCTGCCGAGCACGGCCTGGGCCAGCTCGCGGAACAGCTCTTCGGTCAGGTCCATGTTGTCTTCGTAGTCGGCGTAGGCCTGGTAGAACTCGAGCATGGTGAACTCGGGGTTGTGCCGGGTCGAGACGCCTTCGTTACGGAAGTTGCGGTTGATCTCGAAGACCTTCTCGAAGCCACCGACCACCAGGCGCTTGAGGTAAAGCTCCGGGGCGATACGCAGGAACATGGCCATGTCCAGCGCGTTGTGGTGGGTTTCGAAGGGCTTGGCCGCCGCGCCGCCGGGAATGGTCTGCAGCATCGGGGTTTCCACTTCGAGGAAGCCGCGATCGGACAGGAAGCGACGGATGTGGGCGATGACCTGGGAACGCACGCGGAAGGTGTGGCGGGTTTCCTCGTTGACGATCAGGTCGACGTAGCGCTGGCGGTAGCGCTGCTCGGTGTCGGTCAGGCCGTGGTGCTTGTCCGGCAGCGGGCGCAGGGACTTGGTCAGCAGGCGCACGTTGGTCATCTCGACGTACAGGTCGCCCTTGCCGGAACGGGCCAGGGTGCCTTCGGCGCCGATGATGTCGCCCAGGTCCCAGGTCTTGATCTCGGCCAGGGTCTCTTCGGGCAGGGTCTTGCGGTTCACGTAGACCTGCAGACGGCCGCTGCTGTCCTGCAGGACGATGAAGGAGCCGCGGTTGAGCATGATGCGACCGGCAACCTTGACCGGGATGGCAGCTGCTTCCAGCTCTTCCTTGGTCGCGGTTTCGTACTGTTTCTGCAGGTCCGCGAAGTAGTTCTCGCGGCGGAAGTCGTTGGGGAAGGCGATGGCCTTGGCTTCACGCACGGCGGCAAGCTTTTCCTTGCGCTGGGCGATCAGCTTGTTTTCTTCCTGTTGCAGTTCGGTAGCGTCGAGTTGTTGGTCGCTCATGGTCGTCTATCTGCCTGGCGTCTTGATCAATAGGGGTTACTGGCGGGAGCGGGCCGCGCGGCCCGCCCCGCAGGGGGTGCTGTTACAGGCCTTGTTTCAGGCTGGCTTCCAGATACTCGTTCAGGTCGCCGTCGAGCACCTTGTCGCAATCGCTGCGTTCCACGCCGGTACGCAGGTCCTTGATGCGCGACTGGTCGAGCACGTAGGAACGGATCTGGTGACCCCAGCCGATATCGGACTTGGTGTCTTCCAGCGCCTGCGAGGCGGCGGTGCGCTTCTGCATCTCCTGCTCGTACAACCGGGCCCGCAGCATCTTCATGGCGGTGTCCTTGTTGGCGTGCTGGGAGCGTTCGTTCTGGCACGCCACCACGGTGTTGGTCGGCACGTGGGTGATACGCACCGCGGAGTCGGTGGTGTTCACGTGCTGACCGCCCGCGCCGGAGGAGCGGTAGGTGTCGATGCGCAGATCGGCCGGGTTGATCTCGATCTCGATGTTGTCGTCGATTTCCGGCGACACGAATACCGCGGTGAACGAGGTGTGGCGACGGTTGCCGGAGTCGAACGGGCTCTTGCGCACCAGGCGGTGCACGCCGATCTCGGTGCGCAGCCAGCCGAAGGCGTATTCGCCCTTGATGTGCACGGTGGCGCCCTTGATGCCGGCGACTTCGCCCTCGGACAGCTCGACGATCTCGGCGCTGAAGCCGTTCTTGTCCGCCCAGCGCAGGTACATGCGCAGCAGCATGTTGGCCCAGTCCTGGGCTTCGGTGCCGCCGGAGCCGGCCTGGATGTCCAGGTAGGCGTTGTTGGGGTCCATCTCGCCGCTGAACATGCGGCGGAACTCGAGCTTCTCGAGAATCTCGCGCAGGCGCTGGACTTCGGCCTCGACGTCGCCGACGGCGCCCTCGTCATTCTCCTCGACCGCCATGTCGAGCAGGTCGCGGGAGTCGGCCAGACCGCCGGTGAGCTCGTCGAGGGTCTCGACGATCTGCGCCAGCATGGCGCGCTCGCGGCCCAGGTTCTGGGCGTATTCGGGCTTGTTCCAGACCGCCGGGTCTTCCAGTTCGCGGTTTACTTCGATCAGACGATCATGTTTCAGATCGTAGTCAAAGATACCCCCGAATCGAATGGGTACGGTCGGAGAGGTCCTTGATGCTGTTGAGGATCGGTTGGATTTCCATGGCGGGCATCTCTCACGGGTAAAGGGCGTAGAAAAGCCGGCAAGTATACGTGATTTTTCGGCGCCCTTTCAGGCTTTACGACAAAGCACGCTCACCGTTTCCGCGCCCTCCCCGCCCGTTCAGCCGGCGATGGCCACCTGGTTGCGCCCGCCGTGCTTGGCGTTGTAGAGCGCCTGGTCGGCCAGTTCGATGAGCTGGCGGCAGGCCTGCCCGGCCTGGGGAATCAGGGTCGCCACGCCGATGCTGATGGTCAGCGACGAACCCGGTGTCGGCAGCTCGTGGCGGATGTTCAGGTCCTGCACCAGGCGCCGCAGCTTCTCCGCCAGCAGTCGCGCGCCGCCGGGCGAGGTGTTGGGCAGGACCATGACGAACTCCTCGCCGCCGTAGCGCGCCGGCAGGTCAGAGGGGCGGCTGGCGCTGGCGCGGATGGCCCCGGCCACCTGGCGCAGCGCCTCGTCGCCCTGTACGTGGCCGAAGGTATCGTTGTAGGCCTTGAAGTGGTCCACGTCGATCAGCAGGATCGACAGCTGGGTCTGCTCGCGCAGGGCGCGGCGCCACTCCATTTCCAGGTACTCGTCGAAGTGCCGGCGGTTGGACAGCCCGGTGAGGCCGTCGGAGTTCATCAGGCGCTGCAGCACCAGGTTGGTTTCCAGCAGCTGCTGCTGGCTCTCGCGCAGGGCGCGGTAGGCCTCGTCGCGCTGCTGCAGGGCGAGGTAGGAGCGCGAGTGGTAGCGCACCCGCGCGATCAGTTCGATGGCGTCGGGCAGCTTGACCAGGTAATCGTTGGCGCCGGCGCTGAACGCCGCGCTCTTCACGGCCGGGTCTTCCTTGGTCGACAGGACGATGATCGGCAGGTCGCGGGTCGCCGGGTTGGCACGGTACTCGCGCACCAGTGAGAGACCGTCGGCACCGGGCATCACCAGGTCCTGGAGGATCACCGTGGGCTTGATCTGGATCGCCAGGGCGATGGCCTGGTGCGGATCGGAGCAGAAGTGGAAGTCGATGCTGGGGTCGTCCGCCAGCGCGCGGCGCACGGCTTCGCCGATCATTGGCTGGTCGTCCACCAGCAGCACCATGACTGCGGTATCGCCTGGGGTCGTCACGGGGTAGTCACTCTGGCTTGAGTTCATGGATAGGGGGTTCATGCAATCAGCTCCGTAGCCCGCGCTCAGGCGCAGACCTCAGCGAGTCGTCGGGCGATGTCGCCCAGCGCGCGAATCTCCACTGCGGCGCCGATCGCCGCCGCAGCCTTGGGCATACCGTACACGGCACTGCTTTCCTGATCCTGGGCCAGGGTCAGGTAACCTCGTTCGCGCATGTGTTTCAGGCCCTCGGCGCCGTCCCGCCCCATGCCGGTGAGCAGCACGCCGACGGCGTCGCCGACCCAGTACTCGACCACGCTGTCGAAGAACACGTCGATCGAGGGCCGGTAGATGTGGCTGCTGGGCTCGGCGGTATAGGCCAGCTCGCCGCCCTTGAGCAGGCGGATATGGTGGTTGGTGCCGGCCAGCAGCACGCAGCCCGGCTGCGGCGGCTCGCCGTTGCGCGCCAGGCGCACGGGAATCTTCGACTGGGTCGAGAGCCATTCGGCCATGCCGGCGGCGAAGACTTCGTCGACGTGCTGAACGACCACGATGGCAGCGGGGAAATCTTCCGGCAGGCGGGCGAACAGATCGGCCAGCGCCGCCGGGCCGCCGGCCGAGGAGCCGATGGCGATCAGCTTGCGCGCGCCGCTGCCCTTGCGCGCCGGCACTGCGTTGATCGCAGGCCGGCTGTCACGCGGGGCGTTGAGCCAGGCCAGGTTCTGCAGCTTGCGCAGCAGTGGGCGGGCCGCTTCAGCGGGGTCGCCGGTGCCCATGACCGGCGTGTTCACCGCGTCCACCGCGCCATTGCCCATGGCGTCGAACACGCGGCTCATGTTGCGCTCCAGGTCCACCGTCACGACGATGATCGCGCAGGGGCTCTGGGCCATGATCCGGCGGGTCGCCTCGACGCCATCCATCACCGGCATCAGCAGGTCCATGAGGATCACGTCGGGCTTGTGCGCGGCGCACATCTCCAGTGCCTCCGCGCCGTTGGCGGCGACCCAGACGATGCGGTGCGCCGGCTCGAAAGCCAGTGCGCGGCGCATCGCCTCGACCGCCAGGGGCATGTCGTTGACTATCCCTATCTTCACCCGTGGGCTCCTCCGATCAGATCGACCACCGCATCCAGCAGGGCCTCGTCGTGGAAGCTGGCCTTGGCCAGATAATAGTCGGCGCCGGCATCGAGCCCGCGCCGCCGGTCTTCTTCGCGGTCCTTGTAGGACACCACCATCACCGGCAGCGACTGCAGGCGGGTGTCGCGGCGGATCAGGGTCACCAGCTCGATACCGTCCATGCGCGGCATGTCGATGTCGGTGATGACCAGGTCGAAATGCTCCGAGCGCAGCGCGTTCCAGCCGTCCATGCCATCGACCGCCACGGCGACATCATAGCCGCGCCCCAGCAGCAGCTTGCGTTCCAGCTCGCGCACGGTGAGCGAGTCGTCCACCACCAGCACGCGCTTGCGCGCCGGGCCGGTAAGGCGACCGGTGGGGTCGATGCGTTCCAGGCGACCGGTGGCCAGGAGTTTTTCCACCGAGCGCAGCATGTCCTCGACGTCGAGGATCAGCACCGGCGTGCCGTCGTCCAGCAGCGCGCCTGCGGAGACGTCCTGCACCTTGCCCAGCCGGGCATCCAGCGGCACCACCACCAGGGTGCGCTCGCCGATGAATTTCTCCACCGCCACGCCGTAGGCGCTTTCCCGTTCGCGGATGACCACTACCGGAATCTCGTCGGGCGTGGCTTCGCCGTCGGGGCGCTGCAACAGCTGGCTGGCGGACACCAGGCCGACATGCCGGCCCTCGTGCCAGAACTGCTGGCGGCCTTCGAGCTGGACGATCTCGTCCGGCGCCAGACGGCGCATGCGCTCGATGTGCGCCAGTGGGAAGGCATAGGCTTCACCGCCAATGCTGACGACCAGGCTGCGCACCACGGACAGCGTCAGCGGCACTTCCAGGTGGAAACGCGCGCCCTGCCCGCGCACCTGTTCCATGCGGATGCCGCCGCGCAGCTGGCGCACCATGTGCTGCACGGCGTCCAGGCCGACGCCACGGCCGGACACTTCGGTGACCTGCTCGCGCATGCTGAAGCCGGGCAGGAACAGGAAGCTCAGCAGCTCTTCCTCGGTGAGGCGCGCCACGGTTTCCTCGGTGGACAGCTGGCGGCGCACGATGGCCGAGCGCAGGCGGTCGAGATCGACACCGCCGCCGTCATCCTGCAGTTCCAGCACCAACATGCCGGCGTGATGGCGGGCCAGCAGCTGGATCGTGCCCTCCTCCGGCTTGCCGTTGCGGGCACGCACTTCAGCGGACTCGATACCGTGGTCGACGGCATTGCGCAGCAGGTGGGTGAGCGGCGCCTCGAGCTTCTCCAGCACGTCGCGGTCGACCTGGGTGGTGGCGCCCTGGATGTCCAGGCTCACGGTCTTGCCCAGCGAGCGACCGAGGTCGCGGACCATCCGCGCCTGCCCGGAGAGCACGTCGGAGAACGGCCGCATGCGGCAGGACAGCGCGGTGTCGTAAAGCGACTGGGCGCGCTGGCCGGCCTTGAAACTGAATTCGTCGAGCTCGGCGATCTGCTCGCTGAGCAGTTGCTGGCACTCACCGACCAGACGGCGAGCGTCGGCCAGATAGGCCTGCGCCTCGGCGTCGAGATTCGCCGTGCTGGCGGCATCGCGAGCGCCGTCGAGCACACGACTGGCGCTGGCCTGGATGCGCTTGAGGCGCTGCAGCGAATCGAGCAGCGGCTTCAGGCGCTGGGATTCCACCAGCGACTTGCTGGAGTAATCGAGCAACTGGTTGAGGCGCTCGGCGGTCACCCGCAGCACGCGCTCGCCGGCTTCATCGCTGTCGCTGGAGCGGCGGCGCTGGGGACGTTCGGCGGGAGCCGCGGGAGCCGGCGCGGGTGGTTCGACAGCTACCGGTGCGGGCTCGGCGGGCACCGGAACAGACGGTGCCGGCTGCGCCGGGGCCTTTCCGGAAACCAGCGCCTGCAGGCGTTCGACCATGGCCGGCACGCCTTGCTGGGCCTGTTCGGCGCGCTCGGGCTGGGCGTCGGCGATATGCAGGAGGATATCGGTGCCGGCCAGCAGCGCGTCGATATGCCCGGAGGTCAGCAGCAGCCGGCCTTCCTGGGCGCCAACCAGGCAATCCTCCATGACGTGGGCGACCTGCACGCCGGCATCGAGGCCGACGATCCGCGCGGCGCCCTTGAGCGAGTGCGCGGCGCGCATGCAGGCTTCGAGCTGGTCGGCCTGGGTCGGGTTGCGCTCCAGCGCCATCAGGCCGTGAACCAGCACCTGCGTCTGGGCCTCCGCCTCCAGGCGGAACAGCTCCAGCATCGACGCGTCCTTCATCTGGTCCGGGGTCATGCGAGGCTCCGGGTGGCGGCGTCGAGCAGGGCTTCCTGGTCGAGCAGGCGGATGCTGCGGTTGCGCCACTGCATCACCCCACGGGTGAAGCGGTCGTTGGCGGCGTGGCTCTGGGACGAGGCTTCGACGATGGCCTTCTCGTCCAGCTCATGGATGCCGTCCACTTCGTCCACCGGCGAGATGATCGGTCCGCCGACCGCCGCCAGGATCAGCATGCGCGGCACGATGCGGGCGTCGTCGCGGGCGGCCGCGCGGCTGTCGAGGCCGAGCAGTTCACCCAGGGAAATGCACGCCACCAGCGTGCCGCGCACGTTGGCCACGCCCAGCAGCGCGGGCGAGCGCTGGTGCGGCAATGAATGCACCCCACAGGCCGGAGCGACCTCGGCCAGCGCGCGGGTGGGCAAGCCCAGCCATTCCTCGCCAAGGCGGAAGATCAGGTGCGGACGGCCGTCCTCGACCGCCGCTTCGTCGACTTCGACGGGCGCCAGGTGCGCGCCTTCGCTGCCCAGAGCGTAGCGATCCAGCAGGCTGATGGCCGCGGCGGCATGCACCGGACAGTTACGGCAATGGATGTACTCGGCCAGCTTCGGGCAGCTGCGGTCACCGCGCACGCCGATGCGGTTCCAGCAGTCATCCACCGTCGGCAGGTCATCGTCGATGGATGAGCCATCAATGAATGGCGGGGCGCGTTCAACCATTGCGCTTCACTCCTCGCGCGGCGCGCTCCTGCAGACGGCGGGCGCCGGCTGCATCGCCCTGGGCCGCGAGCAGCGCGGCCAGGTGTTGCAGGCTTTCCTGGTGATCGGGTTGCAGGTACAGGGCCTTGCGGTAGTACGCCTGGGCCTCGCTGCCCAGGCCCTGGGCGTCGGCCAGCAGGCCGAGCCAGTAGAAGGCTTCGGCGTTCGGGCCCTTCTCGGCCAGCAGCGCCTCGCAGCGTTGGCGCGCTTCGGCGGCCTGCCCGGAATTGGCCAGCCGGGCGATCTCCGCCAGCGCGTTGCCGGCGGCAGCAGCGGGCGGCTGACCGGGCTGGCTCGCCGGACGCGGGCGCACCGGTGCGGGCTTGGGCGGAGCCGGGCGGGGAATCGGCGGGGGCGCCGTCCAGTTCAGCGGCGCCGCACGCGGCGCCGGCTCGGCATCCTGCAATGGGAAGGCGAAGGACTGCGGCACACCCAGCGGACGCAGGCCGATACGCGACATCAGGCTGGCCTCGGCCGGGCCGATGAACAGCACGCCGTCGGGCCGCGCGAGCCGGCGCAGCACGTCCACCACCTGCTCCTGGGTCGGGCGGTCGAAATAGATCAGCAGGTTGCGGCAGAACACATAGTCATAGGGCGCTTCGCCAGCCAGCAGGCCCGGCGCGAGCAGGTTGCCGACGCGGAAGCGGACCTTGCGGCGCACCGCCTCGGCCAATTGGTAGTCGTTGCCGTCGGCGCTGAAATAACGGTCACGGAATGCCAGGTTGGAGCCACGGAACGAATTGCGCCCGTAGCGCCCCTCCTCCGCCCGCTCCAGTACCGCGCGGCTGACGTCCAGCGCGTCGACCTGGAAGGCGGCCGGCGCAAGCCCCGCATCCAGCAACGCCATGATGATGGAGTACGGTTCCTCGCCGGTGGAGCACGGCAGGCTGAGGATGCGCAGCGGCCGGGTACCGGCCAGCTCCAGCACTCGCCGGGACGCGAGGTCCGCCAGCGCGCCGAAGGATTCGGGGTAACGGAAGAACCAGGTTTCCGGGACTATCACCGCCTCGATCAGCGCCTGCACTTCCTCGGCGGAGCCTTGCAGCTGCATCCAGTAATGTTCGGCGTTGCCGCCGCTGACCTTGTTGCAGCGCTGGCGCACGGCGCGCTCGATCACGGCGTCGCCGACCGACTCGGCATCCAGGCCGATGCGTTCCTTGAGCAACTGGGCGAAGCGCGGATCGGTCATGCCGGCGCTCCTCCCGCATCCCGCAGCAGACGCGCGCGGGCTTCGTCGCTGAGCAGCTGATCGACGCCTACCCGCTGCAGCAGGCCCTGCTCGTCCTCCAGCACGGGGCCGAGGTAGCGGGCGCTGCCGTTGTCCAGTTCGTAGTCGCGGAAGGCCGCCGGATCACGGCGCAGGGTGTGAGTCGCCTGTTCGAGGATCAGCCCGAGGCGCTGCTCCGGGCCCTCGCCTGCGGCGCGGTAATGCACCAGCACCAGGCGCGTGCTGGTGCGGCGTGGCGCGCTGTGCCCGAAGGCCAGTTGGCTCATGTCCAGCACCGGCAGCAGTTCGCCGCGGTGCGGAAACAGCCCGGCCACCCAGGCCGGCGCTTCCGGCACGCGCTTGAGCGCAGGCACCGGCAGCACCTCGATGACGTCATGGACGTCCAGCGCATAGCGGTCCGCGCCCAGGCGGAACTGCAGGTACAGCCTGCCCGCCGCGGCGGCGTCAGACCTTGAAGCGGGAGACGCCATTGCGCAGTCCGTTGGCCACGAGGTTCAGCTCGTCGATGGCGAAGCTGGCCTGGCGCAGGGATTCCACCGTCTGCCCGGTGGCCTCGCCGAGCTGCACCAGCGCCTGGTTGATCTGCTCGGCGCCGGTGGCCTGGGCCTGCATACCTTCGTTGACCATCTGCACGCGCGGCGCGAGTGCCTGCACCTGCTGGATGATCTGCGAGAGCTGCTCGCCGACCTGGCCGACTTCCGAGATGCCGCGACGCACCTCCTCGGAGAACTTGTCCATGCCCATCACACCGGCAGACACGGCGGACTGGATCTCGCGGACCATCTGCTCGATGTCGTAGGTGGCCACGGCAGTCTGGTCGGCCAGGCGGCGCACTTCGGTGGCGACCACGGCGAAGCCACGGCCGTACTCGCCGGCCTTCTCCGCCTCGATGGCGGCGTTGAGCGAGAGCAGGTTGGTCTGGTCGGCCACCTTGACGATGGTGGTGACCACCTGGTTGATGTTGCCGGCGCGCTCGTTGAGGATCGCCAGCTTCGCGTTGACCAGCTCGGCGGCGCCCATCACGTGGTGCATGGTCTCTTCCATGCGCGCCAGGCCCAGCTGGCCGGAGCCGGCCAGGGTGGAAGTCTGCTCGGCGGCCGAGGACACCTCGGTCATGGTGCGCACCAGGTCGCGCGAGGTGGCGGCGATTTCCCGCGAGGTGGCGCCGATCTCGGTGGTGGTGGCGGCGGTTTCGGTGGCAGTGGCCTGTTGCTGCTTGGAAGTGGCGGCAATCTCGGTCACCGAGGTGGTCACCTGGATGGCCGAGCGCTGCGCCTGCGACACCAGGCCCTTGAGTTCCTCGGCCATGCCGTTGAAACCGGTCTCGATCACCGCGAATTCGTCGTTGCGCTCCATTGCCAGGCGCGTGGTGAAATCACCGCTGCCCATGACCTGAAGGCCCTTCACGACCTGACGCACCGGCTCGGTGATGGCGCGCATCAGCAGCAGCCCGCAGACCGCCGCGGCGACGATGGCCAGCAACAGCGAGATGAGCATGATCGCCTTGGCGGTGGCGACCTCGCTGACGATGTCGGCGGCAGCCGCGTCGGCGATTTCCTTGTTCAGCGAAATCAGCTGGTTGAGCGTCTTGCGACCGTCTTCCCACAGGGGTTCGAGACGTTCCAGCAGCAGGCGCCGGGCGCCGTCACGGTCGGTGGTGTAAAGCTGCAGGACCTGCCCCAGCAGGGCATCGTATTCGGTCGCCTGCTGCTTGAAGCGGCCGAGAATTTCCTTGTCGCGGGAATCGTTGACGGTCCGCTCGTAGAGCGCGATGCGTTCGATCAGCGCATCGTGGATAACGCGGAACTCCTGCCGGCGTGCTTCATCGTAGGGCTTGCCGTCGCTCAGGCCGACCAGCACCTGGGTCAGCAGGATGCTGTCGGTCCAGGCCGAACGCACGGTGGTCAGGGCGTAGGTGCCGGGCATGGCATCTTCGCTGACCCGCTGCGTGCTGTGCTCCACCCGCAGAAGACGGGTGTAGGAAATCACCACCATCAGCAGCATGATCGCGACGACGACGGCAAAGCTGGCCAGGATGCGTTGGCGTAGAGTCCAGTTCTTCACAGCGTTCCCCAGAAGAGTTGTGGCGTGCCGACGGACTTTTCACTCGGGCGCGTAGTCGCCGCGAATGTAAATTCCTACCAAGTCCTCAGCAAGATAGGACATATAGTATCTGGACATACCGGAACCTCATCTCTTTATTCCGAATTTTTAGTACGCCGATCCTCCTCATTCTCCCAGCCCATTAACCACCCTCGATCGACCCGATGCTCAGCCTCGCCCTGGCCGCCCACGCCGGCCTCTTCCTCTCCGCCTTCGCCGCCGCCACCCTGCTGCCGCTGCAGTCGGAAGCCGTGCTGGTCGGCCTGCTGCTGGGCGACCAGTACCCGCTGTGGTCACTGCTGCTGGCGGCGAGCCTGGGCAACGTGCTCGGCTCCCTGGTGAACTGGCTGCTGGGGCGCGGAATAGAGCGCTGGCACGGCAGCCGCTGGTTCCCGGTGAGCGATTCGGCGCTGGAGAAAGCCCAGCGCCACTACCGGCGCTTCGGCTGCTGGTCGTTGCTGCTGAGCTGGGCGCCGGTGATCGGCGACCCGCTGACGCTGATCGCCGGCGTCATGCGCGAGCCACTGTGGCGCTTCCTGCTGCTGGTCACCGTCGCCAAGGTCGGGCGCTACGCGGTGCTGGCCTGGCTGACGCTCGTCTGAATGATCCCCTCATCAAAAGCGGACAGGTTTTTCGTCTGCTAGTCCTGTTTTGCCACTGCCGCGAAAAAATGGCGCCCAGTAATATCACGGAGCCATCACTGCGCATGGCGGAGCCCAAGAGCTCCACACACTGGATGAAGAAAAGGGAATTTCACGATGTTCAGAAGCATGAGTATTGGCCGCCGCGCGTCCCTGGGTTTCGCAGTCATGGGCCTGCTCCTGGTGTTTCTCGGGTTGTTCTCCCTGTACAAGCTCTCGACCCTGCGCGCCGCATCCGAAGAGATCGACAGCAACTGGCTGCTGAGCATCAACCACATGAACCAGCTGTCGGGCGACATCGCCCGCATCCGCCTGGAATCCATGCGCCTGCTGGTCAACCACGACAGCGCCGCCCGCGAACGCAGCCTGGGGCTGATCGCCGAGGCACAGCAGGACAAGGACAAGGTGCTCGCCGACTACCACCGACTGATCCTCAGCGCCGAGGAGCAGCAGCACACCGACGAGCTGCGCCAGGCGCTGGACGGCTACCTGGGCTACGTCGACCAACTGGTGGAGAAGGTCCGCCAGAACGACGACGAAGGCGCGCTGCACATCCTCAATGGCAGCATCGCCCAACAGGGTGCCGAACTGAACAAGCGCCTTACCGCGCTGATCGATCTCAACCGCAATGGTGCAGCGGCCGCCGCCCAGCGGGCCGTGGAGCAATACCAGGGCGGCCGGCTGGTGGTCAGCGCGGTCCTGCTGCTGAGCGTAGGCCTGACCCTGCTGCTGGCCTGGCAGCTCACCCGCAGCATCGTCGTACCGCTCAACCAGGCGGTGCGCGTAGCGCAGACCATCGCCAGTGGCGACCTCAGCCAGCGCTTCACGGTCGAGGGCCGCGACGAGCCGGCGCAACTGCTCAATGCCCTGGCAGACATGCAGCACAGCCTGCGCGAGACCATCCGCGGCATCGGCAACTCGGCTAGCCAGCTGGCTTCCGCCGCCGAGGAAATGCACAGCGTGACGGAGGAAAGCAGCCGCGCGCTGCAGCAGCAGAGCGACCAGATCGAGATGGCCGCCACCGCCGTCAACCAGATGACCAGCGCGGTGGAGGAAGTGGCCAGCAACGCCGCCTCGACCTCCGCCGCCTCCCGCGAGGCCATCGACGCCGCACGCAGCGGCAGCGAGCGGGTCGATGAGACTTCCAACGCCATCGGTACCCTGGCCGGTGAAGTGGGCCAGGCCTCGCAGCAGGCGGAAGTGCTGGCGAACCAGGCGCAGGACATCGGCAAGGTGCTGGAAGTGATCCGCAGCGTCGCCGAGCAGACCAACCTGCTGGCGCTCAACGCTGCCATCGAAGCTGCCCGCGCCGGCGAGGCCGGGCGCGGCTTCGCGGTGGTCGCCGATGAGGTTCGCTCGCTGGCGCAGCGCACCCAGAGCTCGACCCGCGAGATCGAGGAACTGGTCTCGGCCATCCAGAACGGCAGCGACCGCACCGTCGCCGCCCTGCTCAGCAGCACCGCCCACGCCGAGCGCACCGTCAGCCGCACGGGCGAGGCCGGCGCGTCGCTGCAGGTGATCCTCGAGCGCATGTCGCTGATCAACGAGCGCAACCTGGTGATCGCCAGCGCTACCGAGGAACAGGCCCAGGTCGCCCGCGAGGTGGACCGCAACCTGCTGAACATCCGCGACCTGGCAACCCAGACCTCGGCCGGCGCTACCCAGACCAGCGCGGCGAGCCAGGAACTGTCGCGCCTGGCCGTGGACCTGAACGGAATGGTGGCGCGCTTTGTGGTCTGACGACGTCCTGCCCTACTCCCGTTTCGCCAACTTGATAGCGAAACGGGAGTTGTCGGCAGGGAATTTTTCCGGCCTTTTCCTATCCAATGGCCATCATGGAACGCCACAGGGTGGATAGATGAACGTATTGAAATTGTCGGCCGTGCTGGCCACTGCCGCGCTGCTGAGCGCCTGCGGTGGCAACGAGGCCAAGGTCTGCGGCTCGGACGATGTGAAGAACCAGCTGGTGAAGATCTTCCTGTCCGGCGCACTTTCCGCGCAGTCCGACGCGCTGAGCAAGGCTGAGCTGAAGGACGTGGCCATCATCGACAAGGACCCGGACAGCGGCGTGCTGGAATGCGTCGGCACCCTGACCGTGCCGGTGGTCGGCCAGGTGGCCTCGGGCACCCTGAAATACCAGATCGCGCCGGCGGCCAAGTCCGAGCACGACTACCTGCTGCTGCTCGCCGACGGCCCGCTGGCGAACGCCTTTGCCAAGCGCATCGAGGGGATGGTCCCGCAGCAGTGAGGGCTATTCACAGGCAATGAAAAACCGGCCTATGTGGCCGGTTTTTTATTGGGCGAGCCGATCAGGCTCGGAACCACACTCACTGTAGGAGCGAGCTTGCTCGCGAACCGCTTGGTGCCGTTTCTCCCGGTGAGCGCTTACGTAGGACAGGTGGAACTTGCGATACCCATGCTGGCGGCACGCGAGAATCGATGGGTATCGCTGCGCTCCACGCCATCCTACGTTGGTGCATCAGTGTGATTTCGGTGTGGGTGGCAACTCTGATCGCGGACAGGCCCGCTCCCGCGAATGCCGAAACGACGGGATTAGAACCCTTCCAGATCGATCAGCTCGCCTTCGAAGCGAATCGACCCACCCTCGGCATTCGCCTCGCCGCCCTGGATCTCGCCGTAGTAGGAAAGCCCGTTCTCCAGCGTCACGCAGACGTGGGTCGGCTCATCCGGCGCATCCAGCTGGCCCTTGAAGCTCACCTCGATCACACCCTCCTGCGGCGCGCTGAGGGTCACCGTCACGCGGGCGTTGTCCACCGCTTCGGCCTCGCGGCCCCAGTGCTCGGCGCTGACGGTCACGGTGGCGATTTCCTGTTTCATGCTCGAAGACTCTCCAACAAGGCTCCGGCGCCATGCGCGCCGGCTGATGGCGCCAAGGATACCGCGCCGCCGAAGCCACCGAAACGGCGGTTTTTCCCTGCGACCGCCTGTCGCCTGCCCTCCCCGCACTTCCACGCACCGCCCGCCACTGCTGGCTCCGGGCGCTCCGACCCCAGGGCAAATACGCCTTGCGCAAACTGTATTATGGTATACCATGATACCGAATCCCTTCCCCAACCCAGCCGAAGTCACAACTGGAGCGACCCATGAGTTTCGAGATTCGCAAGATCGTCACCTACAGCGAGCAGACCTTCATCGAAGCCGGCAAGGCCACCGACACCCCGGTGACCATGGTCGGCCTGGCCGTGGTGATCAAGAACCCGTGGGCCGGTCGCGGCTTCGTCGAAGACCTCAAGCCCGAGATCAAGGCCCACTGCTCCGAGCTGGGCGCGCTGATGGTCGAGCGCCTGACCGCCGCCATCGGTGGCGCTGACAAGATCCAGGCCTACGGCAAAGCTGCCGTAGTGGGCGCCGATGGCGAGATCGAGCACGCCTCCGCCGTCATCCACACCCTGCGTTTCGGCAACCACTACCGCCAGGCCGTGGACGCCAAGAGCTACCTGAGCTTCACCAACAAGCGCGGCGGCCCGGGCACCTCGATCCAGATCCCGATGATGCACAAGGACGACGAAGGTCTGCGTTCGCACTACATCACCCTGGAAATGCAGATCGAAGACGCCCCGCGCGCCGACGAGATCGTCGTGGTCCTGGGCGCCGCCGACGGTGGCCGTCTGCACCCGCGCATCGGCAACCGTTACATCGACCTGGAAGAACTGGCCGCCGAACAGGCTCAGTGATCCACACCGTGCAGGAGCGCTCCATGATTCGGCTCACCGCTGAACGCACACCGGCCGGCACCAGTTACCTGGCGACCGGCCAGGGCCACCCCGTGGTACTGATCCACGGCGTCGGCCTGAACAAGGAAATGTGGGGCGGCCAGATCGTCGGTCTGGCCCCGCATTTCCAGGTCATCGCCTATGACATGCTTGGCCATGGCGCGAGTCAGCTGCCGCAGCCGGACTGTGGACTGGTCGGTTACGCCGACCAGCTGCGCGAGCTGCTCGACCACCTGGGCGTGACCAGTGCCACGGTCATCGGCTTCTCCATGGGTGGTCTGGTGGCGCGGGCCTTCGCCCTGCACTACCCCGAGCGCCTGGACGGCCTTGTGGTGTTGAACAGCGTGTTCAACCGCAGCGCCGAACAGCGCGCCGGCGTGATCGAGCGGACCCGCCAGGCCGCCGAACACGGCCCGGACGCCAACGCTGAGGCCGCCCTGTCGCGCTGGTTCAGCCGCGAGTACCAGGCCGCCAATCCGGCGCAGATCGCCGCGATCCGCCAGACCCTTGCCAGCAACGATCCGCAGGGCTATCTGACTACCTATACCCTGTTCGCCACGCAGGACATGTACCGCGTGGACGATCTGGGCAGCATCAAGGTGCCGACCCTGGTCGCCACCGGGGAGCTGGACCCGGGCTCGACGCCGAAGATGGCCACCGAGCTCGCCGAACGCATTCCGGGCGCCAAGGTGACGGTGCTCGACGAACAGCGCCACATGATGCCGGTGGAGTCGCCGCGGCTGGTCAACCAGATGCTGCTCGACTTCCTGCAACAGGCGCAGGTTTCCAAGAATCACGTACAGGGGAATGTCGCATGACCCTCGCACGCTTCCAGATGTTCATCGATGGCCAGTGGGTCGACGCTGTTTCCGGCAAGACCTTCGAGAGCCTCGACCCCGCCCGCGCGCAAGCCTGGGCCGAACTCCCCGATGCCGATGAAGCCGACGTCGAGCGCGCCGTGCAGGCCGCCCAGCGCGCCTTCAACGACCCGGCCTGGCGTGGCCTCACCGCCACCGCCCGCGGCAAGCTGCTGCGCCGCCTGGGCGATCTGATCGCCGAGAACAAGGAACACCTGGCGCAGCTGGAAAGCCGCGACAACGGCAAGCTGATCCGCGAGACCCGCGGCCAGGTCGGCTACCTGCCGGAGTTCTTCCACTACACCGCGGGCCTTGCCGACAAGCTCGAAGGCGGCACCCTGCCGCTGGATAAGCCCGACCTGTTCGCCTACACCGTGCACGAGCCGCTGGGCGTGGTCGCCGGGATCATCCCGTGGAACAGTCCGCTGTACCTGACCGCGATCAAGCTGGCCCCGGCCCTGGCCGCCGGCAACACCATCGTGCTCAAGCCCTCGGAACACGCCTCGGCGACCATCCTCGAACTGGCCCGCCTGGCCACCGAAGCCGGCTTCCCGGCCGGTGTGGTCAACGTGGTCACCGGCTTCGGCCCGACCACTGGCGCTGCGCTCACCCGCCACCCGCTGGTACGCAAGATCGCCTTCACCGGCGGCGCCGCCACCGCGCGCCACGTGGTGCGCAGCAGCGCGGAAAACTTCGCCAAGCTGTCGCTGGAGCTGGGTGGCAAGTCGCCCAACATCATCTTCGCCGACGCCGACCTGGACAGCGCCATCAACGGCGCCGTCGCCGGCATCTACGCCGCCTCCGGACAGAGCTGCGTCGCCGGCTCGCGCCTGCTGGTGCAGGACGAGATCTACGACGAGTTCGTCGCCCGCCTGGTGGAACGCGCCCAGCGCATCCGCATCGGCAACCCGCAGGACGAGCAGAGCGAGATGGGTCCCATGGCCACCGCGCAGCAGCTCGCCGTGGTCGAAGGCCTGGTGGCCGACGCCCTTGCCGAAGGCGCCCGCCTGCGCCTGGGCGGCAAGCGTCCGTCGATCGACTCCGAGGGCTGGTTCTACGAGCCGACCCTGTTCGAGTGCGACAGCAACTCGATGAAGATCATGCAGGAAGAAGTCTTCGGCCCCGTTGCCTCGGTCATTCGTTTCAAGGACGAGGCGCAAGCGCTGGCGATGGCCAACGACTCCCAATTCGGCCTCGCCGCCGGCATCTGGACCCGCGACCTGGGCCGCGCTCACCGCATGGCCCGTGGCGTTCGCAGCGGGATCATCTGGGTCAACACCTACCGCGCGGTGTCCGCCATGGCGCCCATCGGCGGCTTCCACAACAGCGGCTACGGCCGCGAGAGCGGCATCGATTCGGTGCTGGCCTACACCGAGCTGAAGACGGTGTGGATCAACCTCTCGCCAGCGCCCATGCCCGATCCCTTCGTGATGCGCTAAGAGGAGCGACGAGATGATCGAACCTGGCATCTACAAAGAAGTGATGGGCTCCTTCCCGTCCGGCGTCACCGTGGTCACTACCCTGGACGCCGACGGCAAGATCGTCGGCATCACCGCCAGCGCGTTCAGCGCGCTGTCGATCGACCCGGCGCTGGTGCTGTTCTGCCCCAACTACGAATCGGACACCTACCCGGTCCTGCGTGACAGCAAACAGTTCGCCATCCACCTGCTGTGTTCCGACCAGCAGGCCGAGGCCTACGCCTTTGCCAAGAAGGGCCAGGACAAGGCCAAGGGCATCGAGTGGCGCCTGAGCGAGCTGGGCAACCCGCTGCTGACCAAAGCCACCGCGATCATCGAATGCGAGCTGTGGCGCGAGTACGACGGCGGTGATCACGCGATCATCGTCGGCGCGGTGAAGAACCTGATCCTGCCGGAGCAGGAGGTCACCCCGATGGTCTATCACCGCGGCAAGCTCGGCGCGCTGCCGGAGATAGCCAGCTGACGCTTTCCAAGGCCGCTCGCCATCACCCTCGGCAGCGGCCTTTTTTATTCCAGCCCAGGGGCTGGTGCTTTTCGTAGGAGCGAGCTTGCTCGCGAACGGATTTCCCGGCGACACCGATGCTGGACGGGGTCGCGAGCAAGCTCGCTCCTACAGGGATAGAAAGGAGCTACCGATGAGCAACGACAAATACGAGAAAGGCCTGGCGATCCGCACCCAGGTGCTGGGCGAGGCCTACGTGAACAAGTCGATCCAGAACGCCGACGACTTCACCCGCCCGCTCCAGGAGATGGTCACCGAGTACTGCTGGGGCCACGTCTGGGGCCGGGACGGCTTATCGCTCAAGGAACGCAGCATGATAAACTTGGCGATGATTTCGGCACTCAACCGCCCCCACGAACTCAAGCTGCACGTGCGCGGCGCTCTGCGTAACGGGTTATCCCGCGAGCAGATCCGCGAGATCCTCCTGCAGGTCGGCATCTATTGCGGGGTTCCCGCGGCGGTGGACAGTTTCCGCCTCGCCCGCGAAGCCTTCGCCGAGGCCGACGCCGAGGAACGTGGTTGATTGCTGGCCCGACTTGACGATGGAGCGCCCGAAGGTGCTCCATCGTTCTTCCTATGGACAGCCAGAACACAGAGCGGACCCCATGAAACGCTTGCCACTCGACGATAGCTTCAAGGTCAATCGCAACCCCGTCACCCTGCGCGAAATCGTCCTCGACAAGCTGCGCGGCGCCATCCTCAACTTCCAGCTGCTGCCGGGCGACCGCCTGGTGGAGCGCGATCTGTGCGATCGCCTGGGCGTCAGCCGCACTTCGGTGCGCGAGGCCCTGCGCCACCTGGAGTCCGAGGGCCTGGTGGAGTTCGCCGATGCCAAGGGTCCGCGCGTCGCCATCATCACCCTGGAAGACGCGGTCGACATCTACGAGCTGCGCTGCGTGCTCGAAGGCCTGATCGTCCAGCTCTTCACCTTGAACGCCAAGGCCCGCGACATCCGCAACCTGGAGCGCGCGCTGGAAGAGAACCGCCAGGCGCTGGAAGACGGCGAGCTGCAGCAGGTGATCGAATCGGTACAGGGCTTCTACGACGTGCTGCTCGAAGGCTCGGGCAACCGCACCGCCGCCACCCAGCTGCGCCAGCTGCAGGCGCGCATCAGCTACCTGCGGGCCACCTCCGTGTCCCAGGAAAACCGCCGCGCCGCCAGCAACCAGGAAATGGAGCGCATGGTCGAGGCGATCAAGAGCGGCGACCCGGTCGCGGCTCACCAGGCCTCGGTCGACCACGTCCGCGCCGCCGCCAAGGTCGCCCTGGACTACCTGCGCTCCAAGCAGGACGGCGCCGGCAACGTGCGCGACATCGCCACCCCCATCGCGCTCAAAGAGCCGCGCATAGGCCGCTGACGCCATGCCCGCCCCGCGCTTCTGTCCCGCTTGCGGCAGTGGCGGCCTCAGCCGCCAGTGCCCGCCGGGGGATACCCATGAGCGCCTGATCTGCGCGGGCTGCGGTTACATCCACTACGAGAACCCCAAGGTCATTGCCGGCTGCATCATCGAGCGCGACGGCAAGTACCTGCTCTGCCAGCGCGGCATCCCGCCGCGCCCAGGCACCTGGACGCTGCCGGCCGGATTCATGGAGAACGGCGAAACCACCGAACAGGCAGCCCTGCGCGAAGTCTGGGAAGAAACCGGCGTACGCGCCGACATCGTCTCGCCCTACTCCATCTTCAGCGTGCCGAAGATAAGCGAGGTCTACATCATCTTCCGCGCCAGCGTGATCGAGGAAACCGGCGAGCACGGCCCCGAGACCCTGCAGGTGAAATTCTTCGCCCCGGAAGATATCCCCTGGGAATGCATCTACTACCCGGCGATCCGGCAGATCCTCGAACGCTACATCGAGGAGCGCCAGGCCGGCGTCTACGGCATCTACATGGGCAATGACGACACCGGCAAGGTGCACTTCATCCGCTGACGCCGAACTCTCCTGTAGGAGCGTGCCATGCACGCGACCCGTCGGCACGGCCAACGGTTGATCCGAACACCATCGGCACCCACAGATAGCTGAAGCGCACCTGCGAGTTTCCCTTCGACAACGCCGGCTGGATCTGACCGCGCGTACTCGCGCGTTCGCGGGCATGGCCCGCTCCTACACGAGCTTCGATACAAACCTGTAGGAGCGTGCCATGCACGCGATCCGTCGGCAGGGCCGACGGATGATCCGAACACCATTGGCCCCCAACAGAGAAATAAAGCGCCCCCGCGATTTTCCCCTCTAGGCCGACAACTGGATCTGACCGCGCGTGTCCGTGCGGTCGCGGGCATGGCCTGCTCCTACAAGTGACACCGAATCAGCCGGACGGCTTCCGGGTATTTCCTCTCGTAGAGAACAGCAGCGAACCTGATAGTCGATCCAGTCATCAAGAGGATCGACCATGGCCCTCCACTCCCCCGGCCACGCCGCGCTGCGCAAAGGCCGAATCGCTTTGCCCCATGCGGTCTATCTGATCACCACCACGACGCTTCGGCGCCAATCTTTCTTCACCAATTTCGCAGCAGGCTGCGCGGCGGCTCGCTGCTTCGAAGATCGGCACCTGCTGAATGGCTGCACCATGCTGGCCTGGATCCTGATGCCTGATCATGTGCACTGGCTGCTCCAGTTAGGCGAAGAGCCCTGCCTGGAGGCCACCGTGAAGAACCTGAAATCCGCCAGCGCGCGCCTGGCCAATCGGGCCATGGGCAGACGCAGCGAGTTATGGACGCCAGGCTTCCATGACCGAGCTCTGCGACGTGAGGATGATCTGCACAAAGCCGCACGCTATCTGGTGGCAAACCCGATACGCGCAGGACTGGTTCGGCGAGTCGGCGATTATCCCTTCTGGAACGCCATCTGGATCTGACCGCGCGTACTCGCGCGCTCACAGGCATGGCCCGCTCCTACACGAGCATCGATGCCAACTTGTAGGAGCGTGCCACGCACGCGATCCGTCGGCCGGGCCGACGGTTGATCCGATCACCATCGGCCCCCACAGACAGCTGAAGCGCACCTGCGAGTTTCCCTTCGACAACGCCGCCTGGATTTGACCGCGCGTGCTCGCGCGTTCGCGGGCATGGCCCGCTCCTACACGAGCTTCGATACAAACCTGTAGGAGTGGGCCACGCACGCGATCCATCGGCAGGGCCGACGGTTGATCCGATCACCATCGGCACCCACAGACAGCTGAAGCGCACCTGCGAGTTTCCCTTCGACAACGCCGACTGGATTTGACCGCGCGTACTCGCGCGTTCGCGGACATGGCCCGCTCCTACACGAGCTTCGATACAAACCTGTAGGAGCGTGCCGCGCACGCAATCCGTCGGCAGGGCCGACGGCCGATACCGACGCCATCGGCACCCGCAAAAAACCCAAGCAAAAAAGCCCCCGGCTCCACGAGGGAAACCGGGGGTTCAAGGGATGAAACGTCAGAACCGAATCAGTGCGCGCCCTTGGTCAGGTCGCTCTCGTTCCACTGGTCATACACGCACGCATCGGCGGCGGCCCAGCGCACGCGGACTTCGCTGCCGGGGGCCAGCGGCTGGGTGTTGCCGGAAAGCTCCTTCAGCGTCAGGGTCGCACCGCTGGCGGTGACCACGCTGCAGGTCAGGCTCTCGCCGAGGAACACCGTCTCGGCCACTTTCGCCGGGATTTCGTTCCAGCCTGCCGCCAGCGGTGTGGCAGCGGCTTGAGCAGGGCTCAGCACCTGGGCTTTTTCCGGGCGCACCATCAGCAGGATGTCCTGGCCTTCGCGCAGGTTCGCGGTCGGGCGGATGGCCAATGCGCGGCCTTCGAACTCCGCCGCGGCGTTGCCGTGGGCACGGGCGCGGAGGAAGTTGGAATTGCCGAGGAACGAGGCCACGAAGGCATTCGGCGGGTTCTGGTAGAGGTCGTAGCCGCTGCCCAGGCCGACGATCTTGCCGTGGCTGAAGATGGCGATACGCTGGGAAAGGCGCATCGCCTCTTCCTGATCGTGGGTGACGTAGACGATGGTGATGCCCAGGCGACGGTGCAGGTGGCGCAGCTCGTCCTGCAGGTCTTCGCGCAGTTTCTTGTCCAGCGCGCCGAGGGGTTCGTCCATCAGCAGGATGCGCGGCTCGTAGACCAGCGCGCGGGCAATGGCGACGCGCTGCTGCTGGCCGCCGGAAAGCTGCGCCGGGCGGCGGTGGGCGAACTTGTCCAGTTGAACCAGCTTGAGCATGGCGTCGACGCGGCGGTCGCGCTCGGCGCCCTTCTGCTTGCGGATGTCCAGCGGGAAGCCGATGTTGTCGCGCACGGACAGGTGCGGGAACAGCGAATAACGCTGGAACACCATGCCGATGTCACGCTTGTGCGGCGGCACGTTCACCAGCGACCGGCCTTCGACCAGGATTTCGCCGCTGCTGGGCGTCTCGAAGCCGGCCAGCATCGACAGCGTGGTGCTCTTGCCCGAGCCGCTGGAGCCGAGGAAGGTGAGGAATTCGCCGTCCTGGATGTCGAGGGAAATGTTGTCCACGGCGGTGAAGTCGCCATAGAACTTGTTCAGGTTGCGCAGGCTGACCAGGGTCTTCTGCTCGCGGGATTCTTGGATCACGGCACTCATGGCATTTACCTCGGCGCTCAGGCGCGGATTTCGTTGCGCCGGCGCAGGGCGGCGGCGATCACCATCACCAGCACCGACAGGCCGATCAGCAGCGTCGAAGCGACGGCGATCACCGGGGTCAGGTCCTGGCGCAGGGTGGTCCACATTTTCACGGGCAGGGTCTGCAGGGTCGGGCTGGCCATCATCACGCTCAGCACCACTTCATCCCAGGAGACCAGGAAGGCGAACAGCGCACCGGCGACCATGCCGGGGCGAATCGCCGGGAAGGTCACCTTCATCACCGCCTGCAGGCGCGACGCCCCGCAGATAACCGCGGCGTCCTCGATGGACTGGTCGAAAAGCTTCAGCGAGTTGATGATCGAGATGATGGTGAACGGCAGCGCGACTATCACGTGGCTGACCACGAAGGAGAACAGCGTGCCGGTGTAGCCGAGCTTGAGGAACAGCGCGTACACCGCCACCGCGATGATCACCAGCGGCACGATCATCGGCAGGGTGAACAGCCCGTAGAGCAGCTCGCGGCCGGGGAACTTGCCGCGCACCAGGGCGAAGGCGGTGGGCAGGCCCAGGGCGACCGAGCAGAGGGTGGTGAGGATCGCCACCTTCAGGCTGGCGAACGCTGCGCTCATCCACTCGGGGTTGGAGAAGAACTGGCCGTACCACTTCAGCGTCCAGCCCGGCGGCGGGAACACCAGCCACTGCGAGGAGCCGAACGACAGCAGGACGATGAACACGATGGGCAGCAGCAGGAAGGCCGCGATGGTGCCGGTCGTGAGGTACAGGCCGACGCGCATGCGCCGGCTCATGGCATTGGGTGAGAGCAGCATGGCTTACCTCGCGCTACTGGAAGCCACCGGGGATTCCGGCTGCAGCTTCAGGTAGAGGTAGAACAGCACCAGGGTGATGGCGATCAGCAGCGCGGCGGCGGCGCTGGCCAGGCCCCAGTTGAGGAAGGATTGCACCTGCTGGACGATGAACTCCGGCAGCATCATGTTCTGCGCCCCGCCCAGCAGCGCCGGGGTGACGTAGTAACCCAGGGACATGACGAAGACCATCAGGCCGCCGGAGAACAGACCCGGCCGACACAGCGGGATGAATACCCGGAAGAAGTTGGTCCAGGGGCTGGCGCCGCAGATCGAACCGGCCTGCAGCACCATCGGGTCGATGGCGGCCATGGTCGCCTGCAGCGGCAGCACGATGAACGGGATCATGATGTAGCTCATGCCGATCACCACGCCGGTGAGGTTGTGCACCAGTTCCAGCGGCTGGTCGATGATGCCCAGTGCCATGAGGGTCTTGTTGATCACCCCCGAGGCCTGCAACAGCACCAGCCAGGAGTAGGTGCGCGCCAGCAGGCTGGTCCACATCGACAGCAGCACGATGTTCAGCAGCATGCGCCCCCAGCCACGCGGTACCAGGGTGATCGCCCAGGCCAGCGGGAAGCCCAGCAGCAGGCTGATCACGGTGACCAGCGCGCCGACCGCGAAGGTGTTGAACAGCACCCGCGAGTAGGCCGAGTTGGCGAACAGCTGGGCGTAGTTGTCCAGGCCCAGGGTGGGTTCCATCACGCCGCGCAACAGCAGGCCGATCAGCGGGGCGAGGAAGAACAGGCCGAGGAACAGCAGCGCCGGCAGCAGGTTGCGGAAGCCGCGCCAGCGGTGAGTGAGCACTTCATCCTGTCGCATGGGTTCTGCCTTCGGGGCCGGCGTGCCGGCGGCGCGGGATGCGCCTCCGGTTGCCTGGCCCGGCTGCATCACAGCCATTTTCACTTGACCAGCCATTCGTTCCACCGTGCGGCGATCGCCGGGCCGTTCTTCGCCCAGTAGGCGTAGTCGAGGGTGATCTGCTCCTGCGCGTAGGCGGTGGGCAGGTTAGGCGCGAGGTCGCCCTTGAGCTGGCCGACGCTGTCCAGGTTCACCGGGGCGTAGGCGGTCAGGTTGGCGAAGTCGGCCTGGCCCTTGGCGCTGCTGGAGTTGGCCAGGAACTTCATCGCCGCGTCCTTGTTCTTGGCGCCCTTGGGCACCACGAGGAAATCGGCCATGACCAGGTTCTGCTTCCAGCTCACGCCCACCGGCGCGCCGTCCTGCTGCAGGGCGTAGATGCGGCCGTTCCAGAACTGGCCGAGGGTTGCCTCGCCGGAGGCCAGCAGCTGCTGCGACTGTGCGCCGCCGCCCCACCAGACGATGTCCTTCTTGATGGTGTCGAGCTTCTTGAAGGCGCGGTCCAGGTCCAGCGGGTAGAGCTTGTCCTTGGCGACGCCGTCGGCCAGCAGGGCCAGTTCCAGCACGCCGGGGCTCGGCCATTTGTACAGCGCGCGCTTGCCCGGGTAGTTGGCGGTGTCGAACAGCGCCGACCAGTCCTGCGGCTCTTTGCCGCCGACCTTGCCCTGGTTGTAGCCGAGCACGAAGGAGAAGTAGAACGAGCCGACGCCGTGGTCGGAAACGAAGCGCGGGTCGATGCGGTCGCGCTTGATGGTGTTGAAGTCCAAGGGCTCGAGCAGGCCTTCGGCGGCGGCGCGCAGGGCGAAGTCGGCTTCGACGTCGACCACGTCCCACTGGACGTTGCCGCTCTCCACCATGGCCTTGAGCTTGCCGTAGTCGGTGGGGCCGTCCTGCACCACGGGGATGCCGGTGGACTGGGTGAAGGGTTCGGCCCAGGCCTGCTTCTGCGCATCCTGGGTGGTGCCACCCCAGCTGACGAAGCTGAGGCTGTCGGCGCCGAAGGCAGCGGTGCCGGTTGCGCCCAGTACTGCAGCGGCCAGGACCGCGATCGCACGTTTCTTAAACACCATCTTGCTTGCCCTCATTGTTGTGATTGTTCACGGCGACCTTCGTGGATCGCCTGTCTGGAGCAGGTGGCCGTAGCGTCTTGTAGGCAGCGGTGGGTTGGCACGCTGACTGGTAGAAAATGCAAGGCCTACGGAATGTCATATTATGGTATTCCAAACTTTCCGCAAGTCCTCGGCGACACCGGCCATCGTGGCAGCGAAGCTTGCGTGGAAACCGCGTCGTTCCTCGTTTTGCTCAGGTTGTTGATTGGAAAGGAAATCTTTTTTCCCACTGGCCGTGCTGAAATTTCCTGGCGAAAAGCCAGCACGGCGAGCGGACGAACGGATCAGCCTTCGAAAGGCAGCGTCTCCACCACTTCCAGGTCGTAGCCGGTGAGCCCGGCGTACTTCAGCGGCGCACCCAGGTGGCGGATCTTGCCGACGCCGATGTCCTGCAGGATCTGCGCGCCAGTGCCGACCTCGGAATAGATGCGCGACTGCGAGCGGGTGAACTGCCGCGGCGCCTGGGTGAGCTGCGGTACGCGAGCCAGTAGCGCCTGGGAGGATTCGTTGTTGGCCAGCACCACGACCACGCCGCGACCGACCTCGGCGACCTTCTGCAGGGCAGCCCAGAGGGTCCAGTTCTTCGGCCCGGTGTACTCGGCGCCGACCAGGTCGCGCAGCGGATCGATCACGTGCACGCGCACCAGGGTTGGCTCGTCGCGCTTGATGTCGCCCATCACCATGGCCATGTGCACGCCGCCTTCGATGCGGTCCTCGTAGGTGACCAGGCGGAAGGTGCCGTGCACGGTGGGCAACTCGCTCTCGCCGATGCGCGCGACGGTGTGCTCGTTGCTCAGGCGGTAGTGGATCAGGTCGGCAATGGTGCCGATGCGGATGCCGTGGCGCTTGGCGAAGGCTTCCAGGTCCGGGCGCCGGGCCATGCTGCCATCGTCGTTCATGACTTCGACGATCACCGAGGCCGGGGTCAGCCCGGCCAGGCGCGCCAGGTCACAGCCCGCCTCGGTGTGGCCGGCGCGGGTCAGCACGCCGCCTTCGCGGGCGCGCAGGGGGAAGATGTGGCCGGGCTGCACCAGGTCCTCGGCGCGGGCGCCCGGCTGCACGGCGGTGATCACGGTGTGCGAGCGGTCGGCGGCGGAGATGCCGGTGGAAACGCCGGTGGCCGCCTCGATGGACACAGTGAAGGCGGTGGAATAGGCGCTGCCGTTGGCCGGCACCATCTGCTCCAGGCCCAGGCGGGCGCAGTGCTCATCGGTCAGCGTCAGGCAGATCAGCCCACGCGCCTCACGGGCCATGAAGTTGATCGCCTCGGGCGTGCAGCGCTCGGCAGCGAGCAGCAGGTCGCCCTCGTTTTCACGGTCTTCGTCGTCGACCAGGAGCACCATCTTGCCCTGGCGGTAGTCTTCGATGATGTCTTCGATGCGATCGAACGGCATGGTGCGGTACTCGGCTGGATCGTGGATGAAAAAATCTGGTATACCATAATACATTTCTTATCCGAAACAGCAGCAAGCAGAGGTGAACATGAAGGCTTACTGGATCGCTCAC
This sequence comes from Pseudomonas sp. PDM22, assembly GCF_014851965.1. Taxonomy (NCBI): domain Bacteria; kingdom Pseudomonadati; phylum Pseudomonadota; class Gammaproteobacteria; order Pseudomonadales; family Pseudomonadaceae; genus Pseudomonas; species Pseudomonas sp. PDM22. Next base: position 692,733 of record NZ_JACVAR010000002.1, on the reverse strand, counting down.
GTCGATATCACCGACCCGGAGCAATACAGCGAATACACCCGCCGCGCCCCGGCGGCCTTCGCCAGGTACGGCGGCAAGTTCCTCGCCCGTGGCGGCCGTTCAGAGGCCCTCGAGGGGCGCCCTACTCCTCAGCGTAGCGTGGTGATCGAGTTCGATTCCTATGAGCAGGCGGTGGCCTGCTACCGCTCGGCGGAATACCAGGAAGCCTGCGCGCACCGGCAGGGCGTGGCGAAGGCGGATATCGTCATCGTCGAGGGGTTCGAGGGGTAAGGCCCCAGCCATGGGCGAGCGGGATTGCCGTCGGCCCTGCCGACGGATCGCGGGCATGGCCCGCTCAGTACCGCTCTGGCTCTGGCTCTGGCTCTGGCTTTAATGAGGCTTCCAGAGAAGTATCCACACGCGCCGACTGCCCCGTTCAGGAGGCCTCGTTGAAGCGCAGTTTCAGGGGTTGAGCGACATGGATGTCGCGAGAGCGCTGTCGGGCCAGGGATGGCCCGTCAGCGCGTGCCCCTGAAACTGCGCTTCAACGAGGGAATTTTTCGCCTAAGCGAAAAACCGGATGTCCGGGGCAAGCCTTCTTGGTTACTTCTTCGGCGTTTGGAAGAAGTGACTCGCCCGAGGGGGCGAAACCCAATATCTGCGCGTACTCACAAGCGGCGCAGAGACACCGGGCTCCAGGCAACCCACAGCTCTCCAATCTCTAAGCCGCACAGGCAAAAAAAAAGCCCCACCGAAACCCGGCAGGGCAGAGAGTGTAAAACCCAGGTCGAAACCTTATTCCGCGATCCCCAGCGCCACCGGCTGGCCGACTTCGCGGGCCTGGCCGCGGGTGGCCAGGCAGTAGTACAGCGGGACGGTCACCAGCAGGCCGACCAGCCACGACAGGTCCACCCCGTCGATGTAGTTGGCGTACGGGCCGACGAACAGCGAGGTATTGGCGAACGGCAGCTGCACGATGATGCCGATGAAGTAGGCAATGATCGCGTGCGGATTGAAGCGCCCGTACACGCCGCCGTCACGACGGAAGATCGAGTTGATGTCGTAGCGGCCGCGCTTGATCAGGTAGAAGTCGATCAGGTTGATCGAGGCCCAGGGCACCAACACGATCAGCATCGCCAGAATCAGGCCGATGAACTGCGAGATGAAGTTGGCCGAGGCGCCCAGCGCCATCAGGCAGCTGCCCGCCAGCACCACCGAAGACAGCACCACGCGCACCCGCACGCTGGGCGTCCAGCTGCCGGCGAAGGTCTGGATCGAGGTGACGATGGAGAGCACCGCGCCGTAAAGATTCAGCGCGTTGTGGCTGATGATGTTGAGCAGGAACAGCAGCATCAGCACCGGGCCGAACATACCGGTGGCCTGCTTGACCGCGACCATCGCGTCGGTGCCCTCCGGGGTCGCCAGCACGGCGACGGCACCGAAGCTGAACGACAGGCTGGTGCCCGCCACCGCGCCGGCGAAGGTCGCCAGGAACGGCTTGCCGATACCGACGCTGGCCGGCAGGTAGCGCGAGTAGTCCGAGGTGTAGGGCGCGAAGCTGATCTGCCAGATGATGCCCAGGCACAGGGTGGCCAGGAAGCCGGACAGGTTGAAGGCGCCGCGGGAGAGGAAGTTCGCCGGCAGGTCGCCGCCGAGCATGATGACGAAGCCCAGCAGCAGCGCGCCACCCATCACCCAGGTGCCGATACGGTTGAGGGTGTGGATGAAGCGATAGCCGATCACGCCGATGGCGGTGGCACTGAGTGCGCCGAGGATGATCGCCACGGGCGTCGGGGTCGCCGGCACCAGGCCCTGGATCGATTTGCCCGCCAGGACGATGTTGGAAATGAAGAAGCCGACGTAGATCAGCGCGGTGAAGAACACGATCAGCAAGGCGCCGTAACGACCGAACTGGCCCCGGCTCTGGACCATCTGCGGGATGCCCATCTGCGGGCCCTGCGCCGATGCCAGGGCGAGGAACACGCCGCCGAACATGTGCCCCAGGACAATGGCGATCAGCCCCCAGAGCAGGTCGAGATGGAACACCTGCACCGCCATCGCGCCGGTGACCACCGGCAGCGGTGCGATGTTGGTGCTGAACCATAGCGTGAACAGGTCACGGGAGCGCCCATGACGCTCGGCCGGCGGCACGTAATCGACGGTATGGTTCTCGATCAGCGGAGTATCGGACATCGTTTTTGCCTTGCTTATTGTCTTTGTAAGGTCAGGTCATCCGGCGCCCTGAATCGGGCAGAAACGGCGCTGCGGTGACGCCGGCAATATTATGGTATTCCAAATACCAAGCAAGGTATTTCTGAGTAACCGTTGGTCGAATGGTAGCCAACGGGGTGTCTGGCGGACACTCACCCTATCGGCGAAAGCCCCGTATTCCCTAGCCTCCAGCCGACATTCGACCTTTCACCGTCCATCCATCGGGAAAAGAAAGGGCTTGCTTTCGAAGTATTACGGTATACCATCAGACGAAACGACCACTCCCGATGGCCGGCTCACAAGACAGGTACACGCAATGATCGACCACGCTGCCTACAAACAAGTCATGGGCTCCTTCCCGTCCGGCGTCACCGTCATCACCACGATGGACGACGATGGCCAGGTGGTCGGCCTCACCGCGAGTGCCTTCAGTTCCCTGTCGATGGACCCGGCACTGGTGCTGTTCTGCCCCAACTACAGCTCCGACTCCTACCCGGTGCTGATCCGTCGCAAGCACTTCGCCATCCACTTGCTCTCCGCGGACCAGAAGGGCGAGGCCTACGCCTTTGCCAGCAAGGGCAAGGACAAGGCCCAGGGCATCGAATGGACCCTGAGCGAACGCGGCAACCCGCTGCTGGAAAATGCCACCGCCATCATCGAATGCGAACTGTGGCGCGAATACGAAGGCGGTGACCACGCCATCCTGGTCGGCGCGGTAAAGAACCTGATCGTGCCGGACCAGCAGATCACCCCGATGATTTACTGCCGCGGAAAGATGGGCGCGCTGCAGGCTTTCGCCTGACCGCCTGATCTTTCGCCGTCCGGCGCAGGCCCCTTCTTGCGGGAGTGAGAAGGGGCTTTTCTTTTGTCTGTTGATTGGCGAGGCGCCCTGCCCTCGCCAGCGGCGGATAACGCTGGCGCGTTATGCGCCCTACCCTGCTTCGATGTATCGCCCTCGCGGCGGAGCTGCCATGTGACGTAAACGTAGGATGGCGTGGAGCGCAGCGATACCCATCAACCCGGAGCACTGGCAGCATGGGTATCGCTGCGCTCCACCCATCCTACAAACGTGCCCCCGGTGATTTCGCGCTACCCCAGCGCCTATGCCATTGCGGAGGCGGATAACGCTGGCGCGTTATGCGCCCTACCCAGCTGGACGCCTCGGTTTTCGTATGAGCGGACCTTGTCCGCGAAAGGGTGATACCGACGGGATTCGCAGCAACGTAGGGCGCATAACCTGGAACAGGTTATCCGCCGTTGCCGCGCAACAGGTGAACCTCACGCTCACAGGTTCCCTGTAGGAGCGAGCAAGCTCGCCCCTACGAAAAGCGACTCGGCCAATAAAAAGGGCCCGCCTTCACGAGCCCCTTTTCCCCATCAAGTCCTGAACCGCGACACCAGGCGGTTCAGCTCGTCCGACAGCCCGCTCAGGGTCTGCGCATCGCCCCGCGTGGCGTCCGCCAGGCTAGCGACTTCCTGGGCGTCGCGGTGGATCTGGCTGATGTGCCGGTTGATCTCTTCCGCCACCTGGTGCTGTTCCTCGGCAGCGGTGGCGATCTGGGCGTTCATGTCGCGGATCACGTCCACCGATTCGCGGATCGCCCCGAAGCACGCGCGCGCCTCGCGGATCGAACCGACAGTGCGCTGCGACGCCTCCAGGCTCGACTGCATCTGTCGCCCGGTGTCATGGGTGCGGCGGGCCAGGGTGCCGAGCAGGTTGTCGATCTCGCCGGTGGATTCCGCCGTGCGCCGTGCCAGCGCGCGCACCTCGTCGGCCACCACGGCGAAACCACGGCCCTGGTCGCCCGCCCGCGCCGCCTCGATGGCCGCGTTGAGCGCCAGCAGGTTGGTCTGTTCGGCGATGGAGCGGATGGTGCCGAGGATCGACTGGATGTCGTTGCTGTCCTGCTCCAACTGGCGCATGGCGTCGGCCGAGTGGGCAATCTCCTCGCTCAGGCGACCGACGCTGTCCACCGCCTCGTCGATCTGCAGTTGGCCATCGTGGGCCTGGCGCTGGCCGCTGTCGGCGGATTCCGCCGCCTGGCTGCAGGAGCGCGCGACCTCGTTGGCGGTCATCACCATCTCGTTGAACGCGGTGGAGACCATGTCCACCGCCTCACGCTGACGCGCGGCGGTATCGGCCAGCGCCTGGGAGGTCTCGCGGCTGCTGCCCGAGCTCTGGTGGATGCTGCCGGCGGCGGTGCCGATGCTCTGTACCAACCGGCGGATCGCATCGAGGAACTGGTTGAACCAGCCCGCCAGTTGCGCCGTCTCGTCGCGACCACGCACGGCAAGACGGCCCGTGAGATCACCGTCCCCCTGGGCGATGCCTTCCAGGCCTGCTGCCACGGCACGCACCGGGCGCACCACCAGCCCGGCGAACAGCGAGCCGAGGCCGGCGAAAACCAGCGCGATGATCACCGCCACCAGGGCGATGCCCCAGGTCAGGCGTGTCGCCTTGCTCATCACCTCGCTTTCCTTGATCAGCCCGACGAAGCGCCAGCCCAAGGTCTCGGACGGCCAGACGTTGGCGAGGTAGGGCTCGCCGCCGATAGTCACTTCCACCAGCCCTTTCTGCGCACTGGCCAGGCGCTGGAAATCGCCGCCCAGCTCGCCCAGCTGTTTGAAGTTGTTCTCCGGGTTGTGCGGGTCGACCAGGATGGTGCCGTCGCCTTCCATCAGCATCAGGTAGCCGGATTCGCCCAGGCGGATAGCCTTGACGATATCGGTCAGGCGCTTGAGCGAGACGTCGATATTGACCACCCCGCCCTGCGGGCCGAACTGGTTGGCAAAGGTCCGCACGCTGCTTACCAGCACCACCTTGTCCGCGGCCCAGTAGTAGGCTTTGGTGCGCAGGGTCTTGCCCGGCTGGGCCATAGCCGCCTGGTACCAGGGCCGGGTGCGCGGGTCGTAGTTGGCCAGCTTGGCGTCGCCCGGCCAGAAGCTGTAGCCGCCCTCGCGGGTGCCCAGGGAGACGTAGGCGTAGTCCGGGTGGCTCTGCGCCAGGCCGGTGAAGAGGTCGAACACGCGCTTGTCCAGCTCCCCGGTCGGGTGCTGCGCGGCGTCGGCACCGATGTACTGCTTGAGACTGCTGTCGATGGCCGTCAGCTGGGGATGGCCGGCGAGGTATTCGACGTTCTGGGTGATGCCGTCGAAGAATATCTGCATGGCGTTCTCGACCTGGCGGATCTCCCGGCTGCTGCCATCGATGAAGCTTTCCCGCGCCTCGCCGCGCAGGTTGAGGATCACCAGCACGGCGACGAGGATCACCGGCAGGCTGGCAATGGCGGAAAAGGCGAGGATCAGTTTTTGTTTGAGGTTCATCCCTACTCCCTTGGTCTGCTCGCGGCAGAAACGCCTTGCAGACATCCCGTATTATGGTATACCAATATGCAACGGATTCCCTAGCGCGGAAAACGGCCACTCTCCCGCCGCCGCGCCTGACCGCCGAAAAGCAGCGATGCGTGCCTGCGCATCTCCCGCCGGCTGCCGCGCCGGATACAAGAAAGGTTCGAGGTAAGCGATATGAAGTTTTCCCTGTTCGTGCACATGGAGCGCTACGACGACCAGCCCAGCCACCGCCAGCTGTTCGAAGAGCTCACCGAGCTGACGCTGATGGCCGAGGCCGGTGGCTTCTCCACCGTCTGGATCGGCGAGCACCACTCCATGGAGTACACCATCTCGCCGAGCCCGATGCCGCTGCTGGCCTACCTCGCCGCGCGCACCCAAACCATCCGCCTGGGCGCCGGCACCATCATCGCGCCCTTCTGGCACCCCATCCGCGTGGCGGGCGAATGCGCCCTGCTCGACGTGATCAGCAACGGCCGCATGGAAGTGGGCCTGGCGCGCGGCGCCTACCAGTACGAGTTCGACCGCATGGCCAACGGCATGCCGGCCGGCGACGGCGGCAAGTACCTGCGCGAGATGGTCCCGGTGGTGAAGGCGCTGTGGCAGGGCGATGTCGCCCACGAAGGCGAGATCTGGAAGTTCCCCACCTCCACCTCCTCGCCGCGCCCGATCCAGAAGCCGACCCCGCCGATGTGGATCGCTGCCCGCGACCCGGACTCGCACAACTTCGCGGTGGCCAACGGCTGCAACGTGATGGTCACACCGCTGATGAAGGGCGACGAGGAAGTCGTCGACCTGAAGAACAAGTTCGAGGCTGCCCTGGCCAACAACCCGGATGTGCCGCGCCCGCAACTGATGGTGCTGCGCCACACCCACGTGCACACCGCCGACGATCCGGAAGGCTGGAAGGTCGGCGCCGAGGCCATCTCGCGCTTCTACCGCACCTTCGACGCCTGGTTCGGCAACAAGCAGACCCCGGTCAACGGCCTGCTGCCGCCCAGCCCCGAGGAGAAGTTCAAGGAGCGCCCGGAGTTCGAGCTGGAGAACATCCGCAAGAACACCATGATCGGCACCCCGGAAGAAATCATCGCGCGCATCCGCCACTACCAGGAACTGGGCGTGGACGAGTTCAGCTTCTGGGCCGACAACAGCCTGCCGTATGAGCAGAAGAAGAAGTCGCTGGAACTCTTCATCAAGCACGTGGTGCCGGCGTTCCGCTGATCACCGCTGCTTGCCACAAAGGGCGCCTTCGGGCGCCTTTTGTTTTTCTTCTCGCACCCACCGATATCGGGAAAAACCTCGAACGCAGGATGGCGTGGAGCGCAGCGATACCCATCGACTCCGGCGCACCGACAGCATGGGTATCGCTGCGCTCCACCCATCCTACAAGGTGCCTCCCTCCCAGCCCGCGAACTACCAAGCTCCTACAGGCGGACTCCGGCTTCCCAATGAAAAGGCCCGGCATCAAGCCGGGCCTTCGTCATTTCACGGAAGCTCGAACGATCTACCACTCGCGTGGCGCGATCAGTTCCTCGATATCGGCATCGAAGCCATAGGCCTCGGCGATGAAGGCGACATCCCCGCCGATGTTGTCGCGGGCGGCGGTCTCGATCTCGCTGCCCTGGTCCTCGAACTCCTCGCCCAGCGCGTTGAAGGCCAGGGTGGTTTCATGGGTCAGCGCGTACAGCGCATCCAGGTCCGCCGGTGCCTGCGCCTCGATGGTCTCGCACAGCGCCACCAGCAGTTGCTGGCCCTTGGCGACCAGATGCGGCGGGAAGTAGCTGTCGCGCTGCATCTCGTCGAGGAAGCTGTACTGACTCAGCTTTTCGTTCCTGATGGCCATGATCGTATTCGCTCCTTGAGTGATCCGGCGGTGTACCGGGCACGGCATCCTAAGGCGAAGCCGCAGCCGATGCCACGCAGGACTCCCGCGCTGGCGACAGACATGAAAAAGCCCGGCAACCAGCCGGGCCCTTTCACCTCAGCCGGGGATCAATCCGCGTGGATGTCGTTGTCCTTGGTCTCCTTCAGGAACAGCAGCGAGCAGACCAGGCTCATCGCCGTGATCAGCACCGGGTACCACAGGCCGTAGAAGATGTTGCCGGTGTACACCACCAGCGCGAACGAGATGGTCGGCAGCAGTCCGCCGAACCAGCCGTTGCCGATGTGGTACGGCAGCGACAGCGACGTGTAGCGGATGCGCGTCGGGAACAGCTCGACCATCAGCGCCGCCAGCGGGCCGTAGCAGCAGGTAGCGATGAAGATCAGCGCGACGATGATCGCCACCACCATCGGCCGGTTCACCAGCGAAGAGTCGGCCACGGTCGGGTAGCCGGCGTCCTTCACCGCAGCGCCCAGCGCGGCGGCGTCGAAGCCCTCGAGGCGCTTCTCGCCCACCGTCACCACCAGCTCGCTGCCGGCCGGCGCGGCCACCGTGCTGTAGGGCACGCCGCCCTTCACCAGCAGGGTCTTGGCCTTGTCGCAGGCGCTGTCGAATTTGGCCTTGCCCACCGGGTCGAACTGGAAGGTGCAGGTGGCCGGGTCTGCCATCACGGTGACCGGCGCCTGGCGCGTGGCCGCATCGATCTGCGGGTTGGCGTAATGGGTCAGCGCCTGGAACAGCGGGAAGTACAGCACCGTGGCCAGCAGCAGGCCGGTGATCAGCACCGGCTTGCGGCCGACCTTGTCCGACAGCCAGCCCATCACCACGAACAACGGCGCGCCGATCACCAGGGAGATGATCAGCAGCCCGTTGGACAATGCCGGGTCCACCTTCAGCACCTGGGTGAGGAAGAACATCACGTAGAACTGCGCGGCGTAGAAGGTCACCGCCTGGCCCGCGTTGATGCTGAACAGCGCGATCAGGACGATCTTCAGGTTGCCCCAGTTGGTGAAGGACTCCTTGAGCGGCGACTTGCTCACCTTGCCCTCGGCCTTCATCTTCAGGAACGCTGGCGACTCGTGCATCGACAGGCGAATCCAGGTGGAGATGCCCAGCAGCACGATGGAGATCAGGAACGGCAGCCGCCAGCCCCAGGTCTCGAACTCGGCGCCGGTGAGCTGGCGGCAACCCCAGATCACCACCAGCGAGAGCAGCAGGCCAGCGGTGGCGGTGCACTGGATCCAGCTGGTGTAGGCGCCACGCTTGTGGTCCGGCGCGTGCTCGGCCACATAGATCGCCGCGCCACCGTACTCACCGCCCAGCGCCAGGCCCTGCAGCAGGCGCAACACGATGAGGATGATCGGCGCGGCCACGCCGATGGTGGCGTAGGCCGGCAGCAGGCCCACCGCGAAGGTCGACAGGCCCATCAGCAGGATGGTGACGAGGAAGGTGTACTTGCGCCCGATCATGTCCCCCAGGCGGCCGAACACCAGCGCGCCGAAGGGGCGGACCAGGAAGCCGGCGGCGAACGCCAGCAGGGCGAAGATGAATGCAGTGGTGTCGTTGACCCCGGCGAAGAAGTGCTTGGCGATGATCGCCGCCAGCGACCCGTAGAGGAAGAAGTCGTACCACTCGAACACCGTGCCGAGCGACGAGGCGAAAATCACCTTGCGCTCGTCGCGACGCGAGGTCGCGGGCCGCTCATAGGAGCTGGTCTGTGTCGCACTCGTGATTGCTGGATCGGTCATTGCGGGCTCTCCCGCCCCTTCTGGGGGCTTTTGTTTTTGTCAGCCTCGACTGCCACGGTTTTCACACCGCGCGATACCGTTGATTTGCTACACGCCAAATAAAAAAGTGGGCAGACGGGATCGCCGTCACGCCACCGGAGCTTCCTCCTGTGTGCGCCCACTGGAAGGGATGACCTCCGCGCCACGCGCGGGTTCGCTCAAAATCATCTGCGCGGCCTTTTCCGCGATCACCAGCACCGGCGAGCAACTGTTGCCGGAGGTCAGGCTGGGCATGATCGAGGCGTCGGCGATGCGCAGGCCGGGGATGCCGTGCACGCGCAACTGGCTGTCCACCACCGCGCCCTCGCCCTGCCCCATGCGGCAGGTGCCGGCCGGGTGGAAGATGGTGGTGCCGATCTCGGCGGCGGCGCGGTGCAGGTCTTCCTCGGTCTGGTAGTCCGGGCCGGGCTTGAACTCCACCGGCTGGTAGCGCGCCAGCGCGGGCGCGGCGGCGATGCGGCGGGTCAGGCGGATGGCGTCGGCAGCCACGCGCAGGTCCTGCGGGTGGCTCAGGTAGTTGGGCTGGATCACCGGCTTGTCGCGCGGGTCCAGCGAACGCAGCGTCACCGAGCCACGGCTCAGCGGGCGCAGGTCGCACACCGAAGCAGTGAAAGCCGGGAAGCTGTGCAGCGGCTCGCCGAAGCGCTCCAGCGACAGCGGCTGCACGTGGTATTCGAGGTTGGCCGAACGCTGGCCGGGGTCTGACTTGGCGAACGCGCCCAGTTGGCTCGGCGCCATGGACAGTGGGCCGCTGCGCTTGAGCAGGTACTCCAGGCCCATGCCCATCTTGCCCCACAGCGTCGAGGCGATCTGGTTCAGCGAGGGCGCGCCGTTCATGCGGTAGATCAGGCGCAGTTGCAGGTGGTCCTGCAGGTTGCCGCCGACGCCGGAAAGCTCATGGCGCACGCCGACGCCGTGTTTCTCCAGCAGATCGCGCGGGCCGATGCCGGAGCGTTGCAGCAGCACCGGCGTGTTGATCGCCCCGGCGCAGAGAATCACTTCACGCCGGGCCCGCAGCTCGCGCCGCGCACCCTGCCAGTTCACTTCCAGCCCGGCGGCGCGACCGTTTTCCAGCAGCACGCGCAGGGCCTCCACGTTGGTCAGCACAGTGAGATTGGGGCGGTTGGCGATGGGCCGCAGGAAGGCCTTCGAGGCGTTCCAGCGCACGCCGGAACGCTGGTTCACCTGGAAGTAGCCGCAGCCTTCGTTGTCGCCGCCATTGAAGTCGTCCACCGGGCGCACGCCGGACTGCGCTGCCGCCTCGCGGAAGGCATCGAGGATGGTCCACGACAGCCGCTGCTTCTCCACCCGCCATTCGCCGCCCGAGCCATGCAGCTCGCTCGACCCGCCGAAGTGGTCCTCCATCTTCATGAACAGCGGCAGCAGGTCATTCCAGCCCCAGCCAGCGTTGCCCTCGGCGGCCCAGCCGTCGTAGTCCAGTGCCTGGCCACGCATGTAGATCATGCCGTTGATCGAGGAGCAGCCGCCCAGGGTGCGCCCGCGCGGGTACTTGATGGCGCGGCCGTTCAGGCCCGGCACCTTCTCGGTGTCGAAACACCAGTCGGTGCGCGGGTTACCGATGCAGTAGAGGTAACCGACGGGAATGTGGATCCAGGGATAGTTGTCCGGGCCGCCGGCTTCGAGCAGCAGCACGCGGTTGGCAGGGTCGGCGGACAGGCGATTGGCCAGCAGGCAGCCGGCAGGGCCCGCGCCGACGATCAGGTAGTCATAAGCATCCAGTGCCTGGGGCATGGAGAAGTACCTCGTCGTGCTTGTTCTTTTTATCTGAGGACCGAGCCTAGTCGTTCGTTCGTGATAAAAGAACAGTCGTTTCGAGTCAGCTGCTGTGCGTTTTCTAACAACAAGGACTGCCGAGATGTTCGACTGGAATGACCTGCGCTACTTCCTGGAGCTGCACCGCAGCGGGCGTCTGCTGACCACCGCCAAGCGCCTGGGCACCACCCACGCCACGGTGGCGCGGCATATCGAGAGCATCGAGCGCGACTTGGGCACCCAACTGTTCGCCCAGCACACCGGCGGCTACCAGCTCACCCCGGCCGGCCAGGCGCTGCTCAAGCACGCCGAGGCCATGGAGAACACCGCCCTCCTCGCCCAGGAGGAAATGAGCCAGGCCATCTCGCCGCTGGGGCAGATCCGCATCGGCGTCACCGAAGGCCTGGGCACCATGTTCCTCGCCCCGCGCCTGGGCGAGCTGATGCAGCGCTATCCCGGCCTGGAAGTGGAACTGGTATCGGTGCCGCGCTTCGTCAGCATCACCAACCGCGAGGCGGACATCGCCATCACCCTGGAACGCCCCAGCGCCGACCTGGTGATCAGCCGCCGCCTGACGAGCTACCGCCTGAGCCTGTTCGCCAGCCCCGCCTACCTGGAAAACGCCCCGCCCCTGCGCGACCGCGAAGACCTCAGCCGCCACCCGTGGATCGGCTACGTCGACGACCTGCTGTTCAGCCAGGAACTGCTGTTCCACCACAGCTTCTGCCGCCACCCGCAGGTAGTGTTCCGCAGCACCAGCGTGGTCGCCCAGCAACAGGCCGCCCAGGCCGGCATCGGCATCGCCATCCTCCCGCAGTACATGGGCCTGCACGACCCGCGGCTGGTGCCGGTGCTGCCGGAGGAATTCATCGAACGGGAATACTGGATGTGTACCCGGCGCGAACTGCACCGCTCGGTGCGGCTGCGACTGGTGTGGGATTTCCTGGTGGAAGTCTGTGGGCGCGAACAGGGGATTCTGGTGGGCGGCGAAACCTCCGTCTCCCTGTAGGAGCGCGCCATGCGCGCGATCTCGGGCATGGCCCGCTCCTACAATGTGCACCGGCTGCGCTCGTAGGGCGCATAAAGCGGAACGCTTTATCCGCCGTCGGGATGGCGGATAACGCTTGGGGCGTTATGCGCCCTACGCACTGGTGGGCGGCCAAACGACGTCATTGGCCTTATCTGTAGGAGTAACGCGTATGTATGAGTGCTGTCACCGGCTATTCATTAGCAAAAAATTCATTCAACAACTTCGTGCGCCCACTTGTAGCTGCTATACAAAAAAGACTGCCCACCTTCTTTATCTGTCTCAACTACATCCAAGTACACCCTTGTGCCTAGTGGATACCCTCTAATTAACTTAGAGCACTCTATTTTCATATCCACAGAAAAACCCTGTCCCGCGCATGGCCGAACGCCATTTCTACGACGACAAGGGTCAAAGAATACCTCCGCCATAATTCGGCGATACTCTCTTGGATCTCGTTGACCACCGTACCCCATAGAATTTCTCTCAAAGATAAAAGCGGAGCATTCTGCATTCAAACTTACCAATACAATGAACACTAGAAGCTCCGCTGATCTACTCTATATAAAGATTAGTCACTTCTTCCGCGACTTTCCTGCGTCATCACGTTTCTCACGAATCTGACCATCCTTATTTCGAGATCGCGGCTGATCTCCGCCACCTGGTTTCGGGACGGTAACATTTGGGTTTATGGGCCTTCTATCAGTCATGGCATCATCCTTAAAAATCAGGTTCCTTGATTTTTGGTCGCTGAGTGCGACCAAAATGGAGCATAGCCAAATTCCACTGTTTCGCGTTTTCCTACCAGAAATTCGGCACTTAAGTCCATTGACTCGACAGAGAGCGATATTTAGCCTGCCCAATATGGTGCTGAACACACCCTCGCGGCGGAATACATGCCCGTTAGCATGGAGCGTTACGTATAGGACGCCCAATCCATGTCCCTTTCCACAACCCAAACACCATTCCTCCCCACCACTTTCTACCGCCACAAACGCCGCCTGCGCGCCCTGCTGATCGAGGAGCAACCGTGGTTCGTCGTACGCGATCTGGCGAAGCTGATGCGTGCCTACCTGGAAGAACGTCTGGAACACAACCTGGACGCAGACCAGTTGTGTCGCCGTTCGATCCTGGGTGAGTACCAACCCACCGAGGAAGTGGAGTTGGTCAGTGAATCCGGTTTGTACGCCACGCTGATTCACTTCTATCACCCGGAAAACCGCTGCATCCGCCAGTGGATCACCCAGACAGTGGTGCCCAGCCTGCGGGCGGAAGCTGGCAGCGGGCCGACTGAAGGCCCACGCCGTCGCCTGTTGCATTGGGAGCGCGAGCAACTGAGCGTGCTCGATTGGCAGGGGCAGGTCTGGGTGCCACTGCCGGAGTTGCCGCAGGCGTTGCGCCTGAGTTGATGGTGAGCGCCCCGCGGCGATGGCTGCGGGGCGCGCTCCTACGATGTGCCCCGGCTGCACTCGTAGGGCGCATAAAGCGGAACGCTTTATCCGCCGTCGGGATGGCGGATAACGCCTGGGGCGTTATGCGCCCTACGCCCTCGACCATCCGGCCGGGAATCCAGATAATCCTTCACCTGCAAACCACCCGAGGTCAGGATGAAGGCGTCACTGAAATTCACGGAAGAAAAAGCGGACAAGTTCTGGCGAGTTGAAACGCTGGGCTCCGAATTGCTGCTCAATTACGGCAAGAGCGGCACCAGCGGCCGCAACCAGATCAAGGCATTCGCATCCCCCGAAGACTGCGAGGCGCAGGCCCGGAAGCTCACCCAGGGCAAGATGAAGAAAGGTTATGTCGACTTCCCCTTCGACTATGACAGCCACCGCTACTTCGACGACGAGGAAGTCGGGCTGCATCGCCTGACCTCGCACCCGCGCTTCGTCGCCCACTTTGCCGATGACGTCTACTACGACTGCTGCGATGAAGACGCGCCCTTCGGCAGCGACGAAGGTAGCGATGCCCTCGGTGAGCTTGCCGCTTTCATCCGCACCCAGAAGACTCCGAACGCTTCGAACTTCCCGCGATGGCTGATCGAAACCCAGTGGGGGATGACCTTCATCGAGCCGGCCTCAATCGATATCGAGGATGCGCTCAAGCCGGAAAACAAAGCGCTCGAGCCGGACATCTACCAGAGCTGCCGCGTCGTCATTGCCGCCGCATTCGGGCAAATGAAGATCACCGGCAGCATGGACGCCTCGCTGAAAGCCTCCGCCATGGCGGCCATCGCGTGCCTCGACAGGATGGGCGTGCATCTGGGATGGGGGGACGGCAAGCCTTCGGCCATTCTCGACCAGTTGAGGACGGACCTGGCCGCTTACGCCCAGTAAAACCATCTTGAGTCATGGCGCCTCATGTTTGCTTCATGGGGTGCTGCATCGCCAACCTGAGTCCGCCAGACAAGGCAACTCCCCCACTTCAGCGCTCACTCCTCCACTTGTACGAAATTCCCTTCAGACGAAGCCAGGCATTCAGACAAGCCATTCTCCGCCGAGCCGTCCACCGGAGCCCGAGGCAGAACTGGATACTGAAACTGTGCGCTAACACCACTTGTTGAAATCCTGCACCCAACAAACAATTCCGCTCCCATCTCCGCCCGCGCCTCCCCATTTCGCACGTTGCCGCTTCTGTGCCCTGGCGCATGCCGTGCACATATTTCCCGCCTTCCGCCAAGCACCACTCATTGCCGCCAACTGCCCCTGAATGCAGCGCTGGCAGTGAACCCTGCAAGCCCTTCAGAAATTAACGTCCCGCCCCTTTCAGGTTGCGTCAGGGCATTCCAACGCCACTGACCGCGCATATCCAAGGCAACGAGAAACAACCGATGACTCTTCATCGCCATGGGCGTAGGACACTGGGGCTGGCCGTCGCCAGCATTCTGCTGGGCAGCGCTGTGCCATTCGTTCCAGCGGCCAGTGCAGCTGGCTTCGTTGAGGATTCAACCCTCACCGGCGGGCTCTACTATTGGCAGCGTGACCGTGAACGCAAGGACATTTCCACCGGCAATTACGAGACCAACCTCAAGCACGCCACTGGCAACGCCAACCTGGACTTCTCCTCCGGCTACGCCGCCGAACTGATCGGCCTGGACTTAGGCGCATTCACCGCCATCGAGTTCGCCGAGGACCACGACAGCGCCCACCCCAACGAGATCGCCTTCTCCTCGAAGAACAAGACCTACGACGAGGACTATTCCGGCGACAAGGGCGGCGCGAGCCTCTACAAGGCAGCGGCCAAGTTCAGGTTCGGCCCGGCCTGGGCGCGGTCGGGCTACATCCAGCCCAGCGGGCAGTCGCTGCTGGCCTCGCACTGGAGCTTCCTGCCAGGCACCTACCAGGGCGCCGAAGCAGGCGCTGACTTTGACTACGACGATGCCGGGGCGCTGGGCTTCTCCTACATGTGGACGGACAAGTACAAGGCGCCGTGGCACACCCAGGTGGACAGCTTCTACCGCAACGACCGCACGACCCGCGTCGACTACCTGCACTCGCTGGGCGCCAAGTACGACTTCAAGAACAACCTCGTGCTCGAAGCCGCCTTCGGCCAGGCGCAGGGCTATGTGGACCAGTACTTCACCAAGGCCAGCTACCAGTTCGAGTTGGCCGGGCGCCCACTGAGCACCAGCTACCAGTTCTATGGCGCGCGCGACAAGGTGAACGATGGCGGGGTCAACGACCTCTATGACGGCCTGGCGTGGCTGCAAGCCGTGACCTTCGGTTATCGCCTCGGCCAGGTCGACCTGCGCCTGGAAGGCACCGCCGTGAAGGCCAACGGCAACCAGGGCTATTTCCTCCAGCGCATGACGCCGACCTATGCCTCATCCAACGGCCGCCTGGACGTGTGGTGGGACAACCGCTCGGACTTCAACGCCAACGGCGAGAAGGCCGTGTATGCCGGTGCCCTCTATGACCTGGCCAACTGGAGCCTGCCCGGCTTCGCGGTGGGCGGCTCCTATGTCTACGCCTGGGACGCAAGGCCCAGCACCGCCCCGCAATACGACCAGAGCCAGCGCGTGATCGAGACGGCCTACAGCCTGGACGCTCTGTACACAGTGCAGAGCGGCGCAGCCAAGGGAACCCTGTTCAAGCTGCATTACACCCGCTACGACAACCACTCGGACAACCCGAGCTGGAGCAACGGCTACGGGAACATGTTCCAGGACGAGCACGACCTGAAGTTCATCGTGATCGCGCCCTTCACCATTTTCTGACCCAGCCGCCGAGAGTGATCCCGAGCATGAAAAAAATCCTTCTGCTTGCCGCTCTGTCCGCTGCAACGAGCGGCTGCGCGCAGCACAGCGACACCACCACCGACCCACGCCAGGCCTACCGCAACTGCATCACCGCAGCCCAGGGCCAGGCGGACCAGGTGAAGGTCTGCCAGTCGATGCTGCAAAGCCTGATGCAGGGTGACCAGCACCGCGCCTTCGCTGAGAAAGAAAGCGTGCGCGTGCTGGATTACCAGAAGTGCCTGGAAGAGGCAAAGACCGGAGCAGGCGAGAACGAACAACCGGCCTGCCAGAAGATCTGGCAGGAAATCCGCAATCACTGATTCAGGACGAACAGGCCATGGTCCGTTTGAACCGAACCACGCTGGCAGCCGCCATTGCACTGAGCATGCTGGCCTTCGCCAGCGCCAGCCAGGCGCAGCAGCAAACCGTCGACCAACTCAGCCGTTTGAAGCTCCAGGTCACGGTGAAGGACAACCATGCCGCGGACAACGGCATCGACTGCGCGGCGCTGGGTGCGGACTGGGCATCGTGCAATCTGTGGAGCGTGACCCTGACCAGCGATAGCGCGATTCAAGACAAGGACTGGGCGATCTACTTCCACAATCCGCGACAGGTGCTGAAGACCCTCAACGACCAGTTCAAGGTGACCTTCGTCACCGGGGACCTGCACCGCATCGAGCCGACGGAAAAGTTCACGGGCTTCGCCGCCGGCCAGTCCGTGGAAATCCCGCTGATCGGCGAATACTGGCAACTGTTCGAAAGCGACATCATGCCTCGCTGGTACGCCACCGCCCCGGACGCTCAGCCGAAGGTCATCGCCAGCACCGACACGGAGAAGCTGCGCCACTTCGTCACGCCTTTCACCGGTGATCTGTGGAAGCGCACGGCGGCCGACCACAACGTACTGATGCTGCCGGGCAGCCGCTTCGAAAGGAACGCGGACCTGTCCGTGCTGCCGGCGGCAAACCTGCGCGGGCAGATAATACCCACGCCGCAAAACGTGAAGATCTTCGACGAGGATGTTGACCTCAGCGCCGGAGTGAACCTGACCCTGGACGTGCTGGACGAAGCCAGCGCGGCGGCGGTGCAACAGCGTTTCACCCTGCTGGGCGTGAAGACGCTCAAGAGCGGCTACCCGATCAACACCTCCATCGCAGCGACCAGCTTCAAGGGCAGGCAGGCGGTGAGCGGCGCCTACCAGTTGGTCATCGGCGCCAAGAAAACGGAAGTGCGCGGTTACGACCAGGCCGGCGTATTCCACGGCCTGCAATCCATTCTCTCGCTGCTGCCCGCCGACGGCAGTGCGAAGATCGCTCAGCTGGAGGCCAGGGACGCACCGCGCTTCGCCTATCGCGGCGTTCAACTGGACATCGGGCGCAACTTCCACAGTAAGGCGGCGGTGGAGCGTCTGCTCGACCAGATGGCCGCCTACAAGCTGAACAAATTCCACTTCCATCTCACCGACGACGAGGGGTGGCGCCTGGAGATTCCCGGTCTGCCGGAACTGACCGAAGTAGGCGCCCGGCGCTGCCACGACCTCAGCGAGAAGACCTGCCTGCTGCCGCAGCTGGGCTCCGGACCGAACCCCGACAACAATGGCAGCGGCTTCCTGACCCGCGCCGACTACATCGAGATCGTGAGATACGCCAAGGCGCGACAGATCGAAGTGATCCCTGAGATCGACATGCCTGCCCATACCCGTGCTGCGCTGATCTCCATGGAGGCGCGTCACGACAGACTGCTCAAGGCCGGTGACGAAAAAGGCGCCAATGAATTCCGTCTGCTCGACCCGACCGACACCTCCAACACCACCTCGGTGCAGTTCTATGACCGCCGCAGTTACCTGAACCCCTGCCTGGACTCCTCGAAGCGCTTCGTCGACAAGATCATTGGCGAGGTGGCGCGCATGCACGCCGAAGCCGGCCAACCGCTGGCAACCTGGCACTTCGGCGGAGACGAGGCGAAGAACATCCGCCTGGGGCCGGGCTACCAGGACAAGGGCGGCAAGCTCGAGCCAGGCAAGGGCATCGTCGACCAGAGCGTCGAGGACAAGCCCTGGGCAAGGTCGCAGGCCTGCCAGGCGCTGATTGCCAAAGGTGAAGTAGCCGACCTGGAACACTTGCCGAGCCACTTCGCCATTGAGGTCAGCCAGATGGTCAAGCGCCACGGTATCGACGGCATGCAGGCCTGGCAGGACGGCCTGAAAGACGCCAAGGATGCCAAGGCCTTCGCCACCCGGCGCGTCGCCGTGAACTTCTGGGACACCCTCTACTGGGGCGGTTTCGACACAGCCAACGACTGGGCGAACAAGGGCTACGAGGTGATCATCTCCAACCCCGACTACGTCTACCTGGACTTCCCCGCCGAAGTGAACCCGCAGGAGAACGGTTACTACTGGGGCACCCGCTACAGCGACGAACGCAAGGTCTTCAGCTTCGCGCCGGACAACCTGCCGCAGAACGCCGAAACCTCGGTTGACCGCGATGGCACCCCCTTCACCGCGAAGAGCGACAAGCCCTGGCCGGGCGCTTACGGCCTGTCCGCCCAGCTATGGAGCGAGACCACACGCACCGACGAGATGATGGAGTACAAGCTCTACCCGCGCCTGCTGAGCGTGGCCGAGCGTGCGTGGCACCGCGCCGGCTGGGAGCAGGACTACCAGGCCGGCCGCGAATACAAGGGCGGCGAAACCCACTGGATCGATGCCAAGGCGTTGCACGGCGACTGGCAGCGCTTTGCCAACCTGATCGGCCAGCGCGAACTGGCGAAGCTGGACAAGGCCGGTGTCGGTTATCGCCTGCCGGTACCAGGAGCGAAGGTGATCGGCGGCAAACTGGAAGCCAACAGCGCCCTGCCCGGCCTGGGCATCGAGTACACCATCGATGGTGGGCAGCACTGGCAGAGCTACGACGTGAAAACGCAGCCCAAGGTGAGCTCAACGGTTCAGGTGCGCTCGGTCAGCCCGGATGGCAAGCGCCATAGCCGCGAGGAGCCGGTAGACAACTGATCGACCGCGAACGCCCCGCAGCCAAGGTTGCGGGGCGTTCTGCCATGTACGACACACCCCACCCGTAGCCTTACCCGCAACTCCCGCGCATCGGCTGAAGTCATCTCGGACACCGGAGACGCCAGCGACGGCAAATTGGAACAGACCTATAGCTTCAGGGATCCCTGACAGCTATTTCCGATTCATCCAAGGCGAAATTTACCGAAGATATCCGGCGTCCCATTCCGGAGAATCGTCATGCGCCAGCGCCAACCCAGCCTTTCCCTGCAGAGCATCGTCGATGCGCTCAACAGTGGCGCCCTCGCCCGTGGCGAAAACCTGGCGCGGCAGCTGCTGCGCACGCAGCCACGCAATGCCGATGTGCTGCATCTCTGCGGTGCGGCCTGCCTGATGCAAGGCAAGGCGGAGCAGGCGCGGGAGCTGTTCAAGCGAGCCCTGATGCTGCGCAAGGACGGCACCTTCTATCTGAACCTGGCTCTGGCCGAGCGCGCGGTGAACGATGAGGGCGCGGCAGAGGCGGCCTTCCGCAACTGCCTGAAACTGCAGCCGTGCAACGCCAAGGCGGCGAACAACCTGGCGAATATCCTCAATGGCCGGCGCGAGTACGTCGAGGCGGAACAGCTCTATCGCCAGGCCATAGCCAGTGAGCCGGGCTACGTACTGGCTTACAAGAACCTGGCCAACCATCTGCGTGAACGCGGCTACAGCGAGGCGGCGATTCCGCTTGTGACCCAGGCGCTGAAGATCAGCCCCGACAACACCGACCTGCAGCTGGAACTGGCCCGCGCCCTGGAGAAACGCAAGCGCCACGCGGAAGCGGCGCACTGGTTCAGCAAGGCCAGGCACTGGGGCGACCTGCAATTCGCCCTGCGCAACCTGGCCGATTGGCCGCGGCTGGCGGAAGTGGATGCAGTGCTGTTGCAGCAACTGCGCAATCCCACTCAGGAACGCACCACACCCTGGAGCCTGATCAACCTTCCCGCCCTCACTCCCGAGCAACACCGAGACGCGGCGCGGCATTACGCCGAATCCCGCTGGCCGGCGGAGCTGGAGAGCGCGTCGCTGGCGATGGAGCCGGTGGACGGCGAACGCCTGCGCATCGGCTACCTGTCCAGCGACTTCTACGGGCACGCGACGATGCACCTGATGATGGGCGTGCTTGAAGCCCACGACAGAACGAAGGTGGATATCCAGCTGTTCGACTACAGCCCGCAGCGCGAGGATTACTTCACCCGCCGCATCGCCGCAACCGGTCTG
The DNA here is from genome assembly GCF_014851965.1 of Pseudomonas sp. PDM22. Lineage (NCBI taxonomy): Bacteria > Pseudomonadati > Pseudomonadota > Gammaproteobacteria > Pseudomonadales > Pseudomonadaceae > Pseudomonas > Pseudomonas sp. PDM22. Next base: position 672,225 of record NZ_JACVAR010000002.1, on the reverse strand, counting down.
CCTCGCCATGATCTGCGCGAGCTATCCGACGAAGCGGCGGCACGGCTGATCGCCGAGCAGCGCCTGCACATCCTGGTGGACCTGAAGGGCTACACCACCGGCGCGCGCCAGGGCATCACTGCCCTGCGCCCGGCGCCGGTGATCGTCAACTGGCTGGGTTACCCCGGCAGCTTGGGCCACCCGCGCCTGGCCGACTATCTTATCGGCGACCCGACCGTGACGCCCGCCGAACATGCGCCGCGTTTCAGCGAGAAGCTGGCGCTGATGCCCCACAGCTACCAACCCAATGACCGTGACCGACCACTGGCCCCACCGCCGAACCGCGCCGATGCGGGATTGCCGGAACAGGGCGTGGTGTTCGGCAGCTTCAACCAGTTACTCAAACTCAACCCTGGCGAGTTCGACCTCTGGTGCCGCCTGCTGAGGGAAGTGCCGGGCAGCGTGCTCTGGCTGCTCGAGCCGGAAGCGGAGGAAGCCCGCGATAACCTGCGCCGGGAAGCGCAGGAGCGCGGCGTCGGGGCCGAGAGACTGGTGTTCGCCCCACGGCTGAAGCAGTCGGAGCATCTGGCTCGCCTCGCCCTGGCCGATATCGCACTGGACAGTTTCCCCTGTACTTCACACACCACCGCCAGCGATGCACTGTGGGTGGGAGTGCCGCTGCTGACCCGGCTTGGCGAGACATTTACCAGCCGCGTGGCGGGCAGCCTGCTCAAGACACACGGGTTCGATGAACTGGTGGCGACCGATGCGCAGGACTATTTCGACCGGCTGAAGGCGCTGGCGCTGGACGCTGCGAAGCGCGAAGACCTGCGCCAGCGGCTGAGCGCAGCACGAATGGAGTCGCCGCTGTTTGACACGGCGCGCTTCACCGTCGATCTGGAGGCTTTGTTTGCGGCCATCTGGCGGCATCACCGTGCTGCGCCGGAGGATCGCGCTGCGGTGGTAATCGCGGAGTAGACATTGTAGGAGCGAGCTTGCTCGCGAACCCGCCCACCACCGGCATCGCCGAAAGAGCTGTTCGCGAGCAAGCTCGCTCCTACAGGGAGAGCAGCGTTATTCGGCGCGGGCCTTCTCTACCTTCTCGGAGGCCGACCACAGTCGGTAGCGGACTTCAACGTCTTTCGGCGCATAGATCACGATGGGTAGCTTGCTGTTGTAGCGCAGCACGAAGCCATCTCCGACCACCGGGACGAAGTCCTGGCGAGTCTTGCCATCCGGGCAGGCCATCAGGGTGCTGGCCGGGCCGCTGACCTTGTCCAGGCGGTAGTAGGAGTAGCCCCAGCCTTCCAGGGTCTTTTCTTCCAGGGTGCCGCCCAGGCGCTGGCGGTTGCAGTCGACGGTCAGCGTCTTGCCGGCGAGGATCTCGACCTTGAAGTTCTCTTCCTGCGCCTGCTTGGGCAGGTGGATGACCTGGCGCACGAAGCCTTCATCGGCTTTGGGATAAGGCGCGACGTCTTCCAGCTTGGCGGCGTTGGCGAAGGTGGCGGTGGCGCTGAGCAGCAGCGCGGTGGGGAGGGTGAATCGTACGAACGGCATGAAGCCTCCTTGCAGAATTGAAGAACGAACGCACCTTGTGGGTGCGTTCGTCCGAGCGCTCTGACCGTCAAATTGTACGAACGCTCCTACATCCGTGCGCTGAGTTGCATCAAGCTACTTCACCGCCGGCCTTGGCCTGCTGCTCCAGGTGCGCCTGGAGTTCCGGGGCCAGGTTGAGGTTGTAGGCGAGTTCGTCCAGGTACGTGCGCTCGGTGCCCTGCTGGTCGTCCACCAGCATCACGCTGACCAGGTACATCTCCGCAGCCACGGCCGGGTCGCCCTGGGCGGATTCGGCGACTTCGGCGGCGTCCAGCGGCTTGCGCACCTCGGCATCGAGCCAGTCCTGCAGCTCCGGCTCATCGGTGTGGCGGGCGATTTCGGCCTGGATGGCGGCCTTTTCCTTTTCATCGATGCGACCGTCGGCCTTGGCGGCAGCGATCATGGCGCGCAGGATCGCATGGCTGTGGGCCTCGGCCTCCGGGCCGGAGAGCTGGTCCACGGTCATCAGCGACTGCTGCTGCGGTGCTGCAGCCGGGTGCTGGCGCTGGTAATTCTGATAAGCCTGGAAGGCCATCATGCCGAGGGAGGCGAGCATGGCGTAGTTGATGCCGCCGCTGCTGCCCGTGCGGCCTTGCGGCGCGCCGCCGCTGTTCATGCCGCCTCCGAGCATGCCCCCGAGTACATCGCCCAGACCGCCGAGTCCACCCCCGGCGCCGCCGGAAGAGCCGCCCAGCAACCCACCCAGCAACCCGCCGAGGCCACCAAGGCCTCCCGCGCCGCCGCCCTGTTGTCCCGATGCGCCTTGGCTGCCGCGCAGCAATTGTTCCAGTAGATCTGCAGTGTTCATGGAGTGACCCTCGCCGGCTTGCGTGGCGCGCCGGGCGGCGTCGCCAACCTGTTGCAGCAATGAGCTCTGACCTGCCTTGAGCAGTTGATCGAAAAGAGAACCAGCATTCATGAGATGACAACTCTCGCTATGCGTTGGGCAACGATAGTCCCGCCACACCGATGCGCCAGCGCCGTTCGCCGGCCGGGTGTCAGGGCGGGACACCCGGGGCGAAGCCTGCCGCCGCGAGAGATTGCCAGCCAGGCGATTGCCGCCCGGCGCCGACTTCAGCCGGCGATTGCGAGGAAGGTCACGCGGGCACGGCGTCCAGCGCCTTCTGCGCCTGGGCTTCCAGCTCGACCTTGAGGCCGGCGTCGAGGCTCAGCTGGCGGGCCAGCTCGTCAAGGTAGGCGCGTTCCATGTAGCTGGTCTCGTCGACCATCAGCAGGCTGGCCAGGTACATCTCGGCAGCCATTTCCTCGCTGGTGGCGGCGCGGGCGACTTCGGCCGGGTCCAGCGGTTTGGCCAGTTCGCGATCCAGCCAGCCCTGCAGTTCGACGTCGCCGGTGAGCTTGGCGATTTCGCCGTCGATCAGCTGGCGTTCGCGATCATCGATATGCCCGTCGGCCTTCGCGGCGGCGACGATGGCCCGCAGGATGGCGTGGCTGTGCTGCTCGGCCTGCGCCGGTGGCAGGCGGTCGACGGTCTGCGGCTCGCCGCGCGGGGCACTGGCCTGCTTCTGCTGCCAGTTGCCGTAGGCCTTGTAGGCAAGCACGCCGAGCGCCGCGAGGCCGCCATAGGTGACGACGTTGCCGCCGATCTTGCGCGCCTTCTTGCTGCCCATCAGCAGGCCCAGCGCGCCCGCCGCCAGGGCGCCGCCACCGGCACCGGAGAGCAGGCTGCCCAGGTCCAGGCCGCCGCCCTTGCCGGACGAAGAGGACTGTTGGGCGCCGTCCTGCCGGGCCACGCCCTTGTTCTGCAGGAGGTCCTGGCCGGATTTGAGGAGTTGGTCGAGCAGGCCGCGAGTGTTCATGGCGATCTCCACTGTTCTATCGGAAATTGTGTCTATCGAAAATTGTGGATTCCGACTCTAGTCCAGCGCGCGGCCGGGACGCAGCGACAGTGTGCTTCCGGATATTGCGGGCCAATGCCCGCGGGTCCGCAGCGCAAATAGGCCGCTTTCATTCGATTTAAAAGAATGCTCCTATAGATTTTCGATAATCAACAATGAAAAGCGCCGAGAGCGGCTAGACAAGGCTCTAGACCGGGCTTGGCGCCAGCGGCCAATCACCATGATGACGCTCCGCCAGATTCGCCATTTCATCGCCGTCGCCGAGACCGGCTCGATTTCCGCCGCCGCCCAGGCGGTGTTCATTTCCCAGTCCACCCTGACCCTCGCCATCCAGCAGTTGGAGGAGGAGATCGGCGTGCGCCTGTTCGACCGCCACGCCAAGGGCATGACCCTGACCCACCAGGGCCACCAGTTCCTGCGCCAGGCGCACCTGATCCTGGCCACGGTGGAGAACGCCAAGCGCAGCCTGCAGCAGAGCACCGACCAGGTGGCCGGCAGCCTGACCATCGGCGTGACTAGCCTGGTAGCGGGTTACTACCTGGCGGACCTGATCAACCGCTTCCAGCGCGCCTACCCTAACGTGCAGACCCGCGTGGTGGAGGACGAGCGCCCCTACATCGAGCACCTGCTGGTGAGCGGCGAGATCGATGTTGGCGTGCTGATCCTCTCCAACCTGGAAGACCGCCACGCCCTGCAGACCGAGGTGCTGACCCACTCGCCGCACCGTCTGTGGCTGCCGGCGCAGCACCCGCTGCTGGAGCGCGACAGCATCGGCCTGGCCGATGTGGCGGGCGAGCCATTGATCCAGCTGAACGCCGACGAGATGGGCCTGCACACCCAGCGCATCTGGTCCCGCGCCGGGCTGGTACCGCAGGTGACGCTGCGCACGGCGTCGGTGGAGGCGGTGCGAAGCCTGGTGGCGGCGGGCCTGGGCCTGTCGATCCAGCCGGACATGACCTACCGCCCCTGGTCGCTGGAAGGCGACATCATCGAGGCGCGGCCGCTGGTGGACCTCTCCGAGCCACTGGACGTCGGCCTGGCCTGGCGCCGCGGCACCGCGCGGCCGCCGCTGGTGGACCCGTTCCTCACCGTGGCCCGCGAGCAGCCCAACGCGAAGAAGCTGTCGATCTGAGGAGAGCGACTCCGAGTCTATGTAGGGCGCATAACCGCTTGCGGTTATGCGCCGAGAAGTTTCGGAACTGCGCGGACGGCGGATAACGCCTGGGGCGTTATGCGCCCTACGGGTTCGGTGCAGCAAAGTCAGCCATTCGATTTAATCGAACGCCGCTTTCAGTAATTAGAATTTGTCGACCCCACGCCCGGACTCTAGTCTCTGCCCTCATACAAAGGGCCAGCTCCGGGTATCGCCCCATCCGGAGCACGCACATGGCCACCGAAAACAAGACAGATAAAAGACGAGTTTCCAAGATGACCGGCGCAACCCTGCACACCGCCTTGCTGATCGACGGCCAACTGGTCGCCGGCGAAGGCATGGCCGAGCCGATCATCAACCCGACCACGGGCGACACCCTTATCAGCATCGCCGACGGCTCTCTGGATCAGGTCGAGCAGGCCATCGCTGCCGCGCACCGCGCCTTCCCCACCTGGGCCCGCACCACGCCCGCCCAGCGCGCCACCGCCCTGCTCGCCATCGCCGATGCCATCGACAAGCGCGCGAACGACCTCGCCCAGCTGGAATCGCTGAACTGCGGCAAGCCGCTGCACCTGGCGCGCCAGGACGACATTCCGGCCACCGCCGACGTGTTCCGCTTCTTCGCCGGCGCCGTGCGCTGCCAGCAGGGCCAGCTCGCCGGCGAATACGTGCCCGGCCACACCAGCATGGTTCGCCGCGACCCGGTAGGTGTGGTCGCGTCGATTGCGCCCTGGAACTACCCGCTGATGATGGCTGCGTGGAAGATCGCTCCCGCGCTGGCCGCCGGCAACACCCTGGTGTTCAAGCCGTCCGAGCACACCCCGCTGAGCATCCTGGCGCTGGCCCCGGCGCTGGCAGAAATCCTCCCCGCCGGCGTGATCAACATCGTCTGCGGCGGCGGCGAAGGCGTCGGCAGCCACCTGGTCAGCCACCCGAAGGTGCGCATGGTGTCGCTGACCGGCGATATCGTCACCGGGCAGAAGATTCTCCAGGCCGCCGCGCGCACCCTCAAACGCACCCACTTGGAACTGGGCGGCAAGGCGCCGGTGATCGTCTGCAACGACGCCGACCTCGAAGCCGTGGTCCAGGGCGTGCGCACCCACGGTTACTACAACGCCGGGCAGGACTGCACCGCCGCCTGCCGCATCTACGCGCAGGCCGGTATCCATGACCGCCTCGTCGCCGAGCTGGGCGACGCCGTGGCCAGCATCCGCTTCGCCCGCAAGCGCGATGCCGACAACGAGATCAGCCCGCTGATCAGCGCCCGCCAGCGCGACCGCGTGGCCAGCTTCGTCGAACGCGCCCTCGGCCAGCCGCACATCGAGCGCGTCACGGGCGCCGCCGTGCATTCGGGCCCCGGCTTCTACTACCAGCCGACCCTGCTGGCCGGTTGCAAGCAGCAGGACGAGATCGTCCAGCGCGAGGTGTTCGGCCCGGTGGTCACCGTGACCCGTTTCGACCAGCTGGAACAGGCGGTGGACTGGGCCAACGACTCCGAGTACGGCCTGGCCTCCTCGGTATGGACGCAGAACCTCGACAAGGCCTTCCAGATCGCCAACCGCCTGCAGTACGGCTGCACCTGGATCAACACCCATTTCATGCTCGCCAGCGAGATGCCCCACGGCGGGCTCAAGCGCTCGGGATACGGCAAGGACCTGTCCAGCGACTCACTGCAGGACTACAGCGTGGTGCGCCACATCATGGCGCGCCACGGCCAGCGACTGGATTGAACCACCCGGCGGGGTCGCCCGCCGGCACATAAGAAACGCCCCCGACGCCAAGCCGTCAGAGGGCTGTTGCTCGATTGAACTGCCCCACCAATAGAGACAACAACGAGAGGGAGACACCCGATGCGCAAGACCGCACTGCTCAGTGCCATCACCACCGCCCTGCTGGCCAGCGCCGGCGTCCAGGCCGCCGAGGCCCTGAAGGAAGTCGGCAAAGGCGAAGGCCGCCTGGACATCATCGCCTGGCCCGGCTACATCGAGCGCGGCCAGTCCGACAAGAACTACGACTGGGTCACCCAGTTCGAGAAGGACACCGGCTGCCAGGTCAACGTGAAGACCGCCGCCACCTCCGACGAGATGGTCAGCCTGATGGCCAAGGGCGGCTATGACCTGGTCACCGCATCCGGCGACGCCTCCCTGCGCCTGATCTACGGCAAGCGCGTGCAGCCGATCGATCCGTCGTTGATCCCCAACTGGAAGAACATCGACCCGCGCCTGAAGGACGCCGCCTGGTACGTGGTCAATGGCAAGACCTACGGCGCGCCGTACCAGTGGGGCCCGAACCTGCTGATGTACAACACCAAGGTCTTCCCCACCGCGCCGGACAGCTGGAAGGTCGTGTTCGACGCCCAGGACCTGCCTGACGGCAAGTCGAACAAGGGCCGCGTGCAGGCCTACGACGGCCCGATCTACGTCGCCGACGCCGCGCTGTACCTGAAGGCGACCCAGCCGGAGCTGGGCATCACCGATCCGTACCAGCTCGACGAGAAGCAATACGCCGCCGTGGTCGAACTGCTGCGCAAGCAGCATGACCTGATCCACCGCTACTGGCACGACACCACCGTGCAGATGAGCGACTTCAAGAACGAAGGCGTCGCCGCTTCCAGCGCCTGGCCGTACCAGGCCAACGCCCTGAAGGCCGAAGGTCAGCCGATCGCCACGGTGTTCCCGAAAGAAGGCGTCACCGGCTGGGCCGACACCACCATGCTGCACGCCGAAGCCCAGCACCCGAGCTGCGCCTACAAGTGGCTGAACTGGTCGCTGGAGCCCAAGGTCCAGGGCGACGTGGCGGCCTGGTTCGGCTCCGTGCCGGCCGTACCCGAAGGCTGCAAGGCCAGCACCCTGCTCGGTGCCGAAGGCTGCGCCACCAACGGTTACAACCAGTTCGACAAGATCGCGTTCTGGAAGACCCCGGTGGCCGAGGGCGGCAAGTTCGTGCCGTACAGCCGCTGGACCCAGGACTACATCGGGATCATGGGCGGCCGTTAAGCCGCAGAGCGTTCGCGAGCAAGCTCGCTCCTACGAAAAGCTGAACCCCCTGTAGGAGCGAGCTTGCTCGCGAACCCGCCCCGTGCGGAGCGCCACCCCGGCGCCCCACGGTTTCCATCCGATTGCATCGATTCACCCGTATCTCAGATTCACGGGCAGGGCTCCCCTACGCCGGATTCCTGCCCCTTGGAGCGTGCACCATGACCACCCCCGCTGTTCAATTCACCCAGGTCTCCCGCCAGTTCGGCGACGTCAAGGCCGTTGACCGGGTGTCCATCGACATCAAGGACGGCGAGTTCTTTTCCATGCTCGGCCCGTCGGGCTCGGGCAAGACCACCTGCCTGCGCCTGATCGCCGGCTTCGAGCAACCCAGCGCAGGCTCCATCCGCATCCATGGCGAGGAGGCCGCGGGCCTGCCGCCCTACCAGCGTGACGTCAACACGGTATTCCAGGACTACGCGCTGTTCCCGCACATGAGCGTGCTGGAGAACGTTGCCTACGGCCTGAAGGTGAAAGGCGTCGGCAAGGCCGAACGCCTCAAGCGCGCCGAAGAAGCCCTCGGCATGGTCGCCCTGGGCGGCTATGGCGTGCGCAAGCCGGTGCAGCTTTCCGGCGGCCAGCGCCAGCGCGTGGCCCTGGCCCGCGCCCTGGTGAATCGCCCGCGCGTGCTGCTGCTCGACGAACCCCTCGGCGCCCTCGACCTCAAGCTGCGCGAGCAGATGCAGAGCGAGCTGAAGAAGCTGCAGCGCCAGCTGGGCATCACCTTCATCTTCGTCACCCACGACCAGAGCGAAGCGCTGTCCATGTCCGACCGCGTCGCGGTGTTCAACAAGGGCCGCATCGAGCAGGTCGACACCCCGCGCAACCTCTACATGAAACCGGCCACCCCGTTCGTGGCTGAATTCGTCGGTACCTCCAACGTGCTGCGCGGCGACCTCGCCCAGGGCCTGACCGGCAACGCCCAGCCCTTCTCCATCCGTCCCGAGCACATCCGTTTCGCCAATGGCGAGCGCAGCGCCTCGGACATCGAGATCAGCGGCCTGCTGCACGACATCCAGTACCAGGGCGCGGCGACCCGCTACGAGATCCGTCTCGACAACGGCCAGAACCTCTGCCTCAGCCAGGCCAACAGCCAGTGGGCCGACATTGACCTCGCCCACCAGCCGGGCCAGCGCGTGACCGCCCGCTGGGCGCGCGAGGCGATGGTGGTGCTGAACGAGGGCGCGTGACATGGAACTGACGATGAACGCTCCGGTGCCGCAGGCCAGCAATGGCCCGCTGCGCCGCCTGTGCAACCTGCTCTACCGCAAGCCGACGCTGTACCTCTCGCTGCTGCTGATCCCGCCGCTGCTGTGGTTCGGCGCGATCTACCTCGGCTCGCTGCTGACGCTGCTGTGGCAGGGTTTCTACACCTTCGACGACTTCACCATGACGGTGACGCCGGACCTGACCTGGGCCAACTTCGGCTCGCTGCTCAGTGGCTCCAACTTCGACATCATCCAGCGCACCGTCCTGATGGCGGTTGCGGTGTCCATCGCCAGTGGCGCGGTGGCCTTCCCCATCGCCTACTACATGGCGCGCTACACCACCGGCAAGACCAAGGCGTTCTTCTACATCGCCGTGATGATGCCGATGTGGGCCAGCTACATCGTCAAGGCCTACGCCTGGACCCTGCTGCTGGCCAAGGGCGGCGTCGCCATGTGGTTCGTCCAGCACCTCGGTCTTGAGCCCGTGCTGAACCTGTTGCTGGGCATTCCGGGCATCGGTGGCAACACCCTGTCGACCTCCAGCTTCGGACGCTTCCTGGTGTTCGTGTACATCTGGCTGCCGTTCATGATCCTGCCGATCCAGGCCTCCCTGGAACGCCTGCCGCCGTCACTGCTGCAAGCCTCGGCCGACCTCGGTGCACACCCGCGGCAGACCTTCCTGCAGGTGATCCTGCCGCTGTCGATCCCCGGCATCGCAGCCGGCTCGATCTTCACCTTCAGCCTGACCCTGGGCGACTTCATCGTGCCGCAGCTGGTGGGCCCGCCGGGCTACTTCATCGGCAGCATGGTCTACGCCCAGCAGGGCGCGATCGGCAACATGCCAATGGCCGCCGCCTTCACCCTGGTGCCCATCGTGCTGATCGCGGTCTATCTCTCCATCGTCAAACGCTTAGGAGCCTTCGATGCACTCTGACTCTTCATCTCAAGGGCAGGCTTCCTGGGGTCTGAAAGCGGCCGCCTGGGGCGGGCTGGTGTTCCTGCACTTCCCGATCCTGATCATCTTCCTGTACGCCTTCAACACCGAGGACGCGGCCTTCAGCTTCCCGCCCAAGGGCTTCACCCTGCACTGGTTCAGCGTCGCCTTCGCGCGCCAGGACGTGCTCGAAGCCATCGAGCTGTCGGTGAAGATCGCCAGCGTCGCCACGCTGATCGCCATGTTCCTGGGCACCCTGGCCGCGGCCGCGCTGTACCGCCGCGACTTCTTCGGCAAGGAAGGCATCTCGCTGATGCTGATCCTGCCGATCGCCCTGCCCGGCATCATCACCGGCATCGCACTGCTGTCGGCGTTCAAGACCCTCGGCATCGAGCCGGGCTTCCTGACCATCGTCATCGGCCACGCCACCTTCTGCGTGGTGATCGTCTACAACAACGTCATCGCGCGCTTCCGCCGCACCTCGCACAGCCTCATCGAAGCCTCGATGGACCTGGGCGCCGACGGCTGGCAGACCTTCCGCTACGTGATCCTGCCCAACCTCGGCTCGGCGCTGCTGGCCGGCGGCATGCTGGCGTTCGCGTTGTCCTTCGACGAAATCATCGTCACCACCTTCACCGCCGGCCACGAACGCACCCTGCCGATCTGGCTGCTCAACCAGCTGGGCCGCCCGCGCGACGTGCCGGTGACCAACGTCGTGGCGATGCTGGTGATGATCGTGACCATGCTGCCGATCCTCGGCGCCTACTACCTGACCAAGGGTGGCGAGGGCGTGGCGGGGAGCGGCAAGTAACTTGGGGTGCCGTGCGCCCCTCACCCTAACCCTCTCCCGAGGGAGAGGGGACTGTCCGGTGCAGGAGGAAACCAAGGTTTCAGCCGGCACGAATAGCTCCCTCTCCCTCAGGAGCGGGGCGCGCAGCCAGGGCTGGGGTGAGGGAAATCCGCGGCACCGATATCAACAGAACCCCTCAGGCCCGCCGGCCCCCTCGCCGGCAGGCCCCTAAAAAGAAACACCCCAACCGAATTTGCACCACGCTCCTGAACAAGAGGACTCAACCATGCAAACCAATCTGCTGATCAACGGCCAACTGGTCGCTGGCGAAGGCGAGAAGCTCGCCGTCCTGAACCCGTCCCTGGGCACCACCCTGGTGGAAATCGCCGAGGCCACCCCGGCCCAGGTCGACGCCGCCGTGCTGGCCGCCGACGCCGCCTTCGACAGCTGGTCGCAGACCGCGCCGAAGGATCGCTCCCTGCTCCTGCTGGCACTGGCCGACGCCATCGACGCCAACGCCGAGGAACTGGCCCGCCTGGAATCCAACAACTGCGGCAAGCCCTACTCCGCCGCGCTGAACGACGAACTGCCGGCCGTGGCGGACGTGTTCCGCTTCTTCGCCGGTGCCTGCCGCGTGATGCAGGGCTCCGCCGCTGGCGAATACCTGCCGGGCCACACCTCGATGATCCGCCGCGACCCGGTGGGCGTGGTCGCCTCCATCGCACCGTGGAACTACCCGCTGATGATGGTCGCGTGGAAACTCGGCCCGGCCCTGGCCGCCGGCAACACCGTGGTGCTCAAGCCCTCCGAGCAGACCCCGCTGACCGCCCTGCGCCTGGCCGAACTGATGGCCGGCATCTTCCCCGCCGGCGTGGTCAACCTGGTGTTCGGCCGTGGCCCAAGCGTCGGCGAGCCGCTGACCACCCACCCGAAAGTGCGCATGGTGTCCCTGACCGGCTCGGTCGCCACCGGCAGCCGCATCATCGCCGGCACCGCCGACACCGTGAAGCGCATGCACATGGAACTGGGCGGCAAGGCCCCGGTGCTGATCTTCGACGACGCCGACATCGACGCCGCCGTGGAAGGCATCCGCACCTTCGGCTTCTACAACGCCGGCCAGGACTGCACCGCCGCCTGCCGCATCTATGCGCAGAAAGGCATCTACGCCAAGTTCGTGCAGAAGCTCGGCGAAGCGGTGGCCAGCATCCAGTACGGAGAGCAGGACGACCCGAACACCGAGCTGGGCCCGGTCATCACCGAGCAGCACCTGGAGCGTGTCGTCGGCTTCGTCGAGCGCGCCCGCCAGGTGCCGCACATCGAAGTGGTCACCGGTGGCAAGCGTGCCGACCGCCCGGGCTTCTTCTTCGAGCCCACCGTGCTTGCCGGCGCCCGCCAGGACGACGAAGTGGTCCGCCGCGAAATCTTCGGCCCGGTGGTTTCGGTCACCGAGTTCGAGGACGAAGCACAGGCGCTGGCCTGGGCGAACGACTCCGACTACGGCCTGGCCTCCTCGGTATGGACCAGCGACATCGGCCGCGCCCATCGCCTGTCCGCCCGCCTGCAGTACGGCTGCACCTGGGTCAACACGCACTTCATGCTGACCACCGAGATGCCCCACGGCGGCATGAAGCTGTCGGGCTACGGCAAGGACATGTCGATGTACGGCCTGGAGGACTACACAGCCATCCGCCACGTAATGATCAAGCACTAAAACGACCGGCTGCGCGTCGGCAGTACAGCGTTGGAAACGGGGGCGGGCCCAGTCATTTACAGCTCGTAAACTCCTGGGCCCGCCCCCGTTTCCGCCTCGTCCTGCTCTAGCTCGCGCGGTCGTTGGCTCCTCGCGACATCGTAAAGATCCAAAGCCTCAAAACGGCGCCCCGCTCGACCGGGACCGCCGCGCGGCCACGCATGCCGCACTCCCTTCCGGATGGAAGGGCATAACCATGACAGCCCGTGCCCCGGGCCATCACCTTGCAAGGACTTCCCATGACCATCACCCGCCGCGACTTCCTCAACGGCGTTGCCCTCACCATCGGCGCGGGCCTCACCCCGCTGCAACTTCTCCAGGCCGCACCCTCCGGCCGCTACTACCCGCCCGCCCTCACCGGCATGCGCGGCAGCCATCCCGGCGCGTTCGAGGTCGCGCACCAGATGGGCTGGGAGAAGAAGGTATTCGATACCGATGGCCTGAAAATCGAGGAGCAGTACGACCTGGTGGTGGTCGGCGGTGGCATCAGCGGCCTGTCCGCAGCCTGGTTCTACCGGCAGAAGAACCCCAAGGCGCGCGTGCTGATCATCGAGAACCACGATGACTTCGGCGGCCACGCCAAGCGCAACGAATTCCAGGCCGGCGGGCGGATGATCCTCGGCTACGGCGGCAGCGAAGCCTTCCAGTCGCCCAAGCACCTGTACAGCGACACGGTCAACAACCTGCTCAAGCAGCTCAACGTCGACGTGGACCGTTTCGAGACCGCCTTCGACCGCGACTTCTACCCGAACCTGGGCCTGTCGCGCGGCGTGTTCTTCGACAAGGCCGGCTTCGGCGAAGCGAAGCTGGTGTCCGGCGACCCGACACCGATGGTGGCCGACGACATCGCCCCGGAAAAACTCAACGCCCGCAGCTGGCGCGCGTTCATCTCCGACTTCCCGCTGCCCGAGGCCGACCGCCAGGCGCTGATCGACCTGCACGAAGCGCCGAAGGACTACCTCGCCGGCAAGACCCGCGAGGAGAAAGAAGCGCACCTGGCCAAGACCAGCTACCAGGACTTCCTGCGCAAGGACGTGGGCCTGAGCGAAGCGGCCACCCGCTACTTCCTCAGCCGCACCAACGACTTCTCGGCGCTGAGCATCGACGCCGTTTCCGCGGACTCGGCCTACTCCGTGGGCTTCCCCGGTTTCGCCGCCATGGACCTCTCGCCCATCAGCGAGGAAGCCAAGGCCGAGATGGAAGAGCCGTACATCTACCACTTCCCCGACGGCAACGCCTCGCTGGCGCGCCTGCTGGTGCGTGGCCTGATTCCGGGCGTGGCGCCGGGTAAGGACATGAACGACATCGTCCTGGCCACCTTCGACTACGCCAAGCTGGACCAGCCGAAGAACGCCGTGCGCCTACGCCTGAACAGCACCGCAGTCAGCGTGAAGAATCGTGATGGCGGCGTGGACGTCGGCTACAGCCGCGCCGGCGCCCTGCATCGCGTGCGCGCCAAGCACTGCGTGCTGGCCTGCTACAACATGATCATCCCCTACATCCTGCGCGACCTCTCCGCCGAGCAGAGCCACGCCCTGGCGCAGAACGTGAAGTTCCCGCTGGTGTACACCAAGGTGGTGATCCGCAACTGGCAGAGCTTCATGAAGCTGGGCGTGCACGAGATCTACGCGCCGAGCCAGCCATACAGCCGCGTGAAGCTGGACTACCCGGTGGACATCGGCGGCTACAGCCACCCGCGCGATCCGAACCAGCCCATCGGCCTGCACATGGTCTACGTGCCCACCAGCCCCAACGCCGGCATGGACGCACGCACCCAGGCTCGCGTCGGCCGCGGCAAGCTCTACGCCATGAGCTTCGAGCAGATGGAGGCGATGATCCGCGACCAGCTGCAGGCCATGCTCGGCCCGGCCGGCTTCGACCATCAGAAGGATATCCAGGGGATCACCATCAACCGTTGGTCGCACGGCTATTCGTACTTCTCCAACAGCCTCTTCGATGATGAGGAAGAGAGCGAAAAACTGATGAACCTGGCTCGTACCAAGGTCGGCAACGTCACCATCGCCAACTCCGATGCCGCCTGGGACGCCTATGCCCATGCGGCCATCGACGAAGCCTGGCGCGCGGTGGGCGAACTGTCCTGACAGACCCGGCGCCACGCCCAGCGTGGCGCCACACCTAACGGCCGTCCGGCCGACAACCCGCGGGCACGCCCGCAACGGAGGCAAGCATGCGTCACCTCGTCAGAGCGTTTTACCTGCTGTCGCTGTTCACCTTTGCCGGCCTCGTCCAGGCCGCAGAGTCGCCCAAACAGATCGTCGATGCCTACATGGCCGCGTGGAACGCCCACGATGCCGAGAAGGCCGCCGGCTACCTGGCCAAGGATGCGGAGTACTTCGACGTCACCGTCGGCACCCCGCAGAAGGGCCGCGATGCCGCGCGCGACAACGTGATCAAGGTGTTCGTGGGGGCCGTTCCGGATCTTACGTGGAAGATGAACGGCAAGCCGATCGTCGACAAGGACGGCATCGCCTTCCAGTGGACCTTCAGTGGCACCAACACCGGCGCCTGGGATGCCCAGACACCGGCGACCAACAAGCCGCTGTCGTTCGACGGTGTGAGCTACGTGAAGGTCAAGGACGGCAAGATCGTCTACCAGGGCGACTACTACGACGCCCTGGGTCTGCACAAGCAGCTCGGCTGGTAAGCGGCATCCGGTAGCGCCTTTGTAGGATGGGTGGAGCGCAGCGATACCCATGCTGTGTACGCAAGGAGCGATGGGTATCGCTGCGCTCCACACCATCCTACGACCTGCGCCTTGCCACAGATCCGCCTCTCGGGGGTGCGTCTGCCACAACAAGAAAACGATCCCTCGCCTACCTCTGCCCTCCTCCGCCACTGCAGTGTCCCAAGCCATGTCAATCACACTCGAACCACGGCCCGCCAAGGCCGAAGACAGCTCCAGCACCCGCTCCACCATCGACCAGGTCAAGCAGCTGATCGCCGACCTCAACGTGCGCTGGACCGAGATCAGCAAGGTCTCGGAAGTCATCAAGCAGATCGCCAGGAACACCAACCTGGTGGCGCTCAATGCCGCGATCGAAGCCGCCCGCGCCGGGGAAAGCGGGCGCGGCTTCGCGGTGGTCGCCGATGAGGTGCGCCGCCTGGCGACCCAGTCGGCCAACGCCACCGCCGATATCGGCAACGTCGTCGCCTCGATCAAGAGCGAGAGCGCCCGAGCCCTGGCCGATGTCGAGCAGGCCGAGCACTCCAGCCTGCTGGACACCGCCCGCGTGGTGCTCGCCAGCGAGACCCAGCGGCTGGAGGCGAGCTTCGCCGTAATGGCCACCGCGCTCTACGGCCTCAAGCACTTCATCCTCGGCATGAAGAGCCGCAACCTCGGCCCGCAGCGCGAGCAGATCGACGCGGTGATGCACGAGTACCTGACCCGCAACCCCGAGCTGCTGGCCTTCGCCTGCGGTTGCGAACCCAACGCCTTCGACGGCCGCGACCGCGAGTTCATCGATGCCCCCGGCCACGACGCCAGCGGGCGCCTCATGGCCTACTGGCACCGCGGCAGCGGCGTGGCCCAGCGCGAATGCCTGGTCGGCTACGACAAGGCCGACGGCAGCGGCGACTGGTACCAGATTCCCCGCGACAAGGGCCGCGACGTGTTCATGGAGCCCTACGAGTACAGCGTCGGCGGCAGCACCGTGCTGATGACCTCGTTCATGTCACCGATGTATTCCAATGGCCGCTTCCTCGGCATCCTGGGCGCCGACTACACCCTGCACCAGCTGCAGGAAAGCCTCGGCAAGCTGAGCCCGATGGGCAATGGCCAGTACGCGCTGCTGTCCAACGCTTGCGTCTACGTCACCCATTCCGACGCCAGACGCCTGGGCGACAAGGCCGGCGAGCTGCCGCAGGAAGCACGCAACGCCATCGCCCAGGGCCGCTGCTGGGAACAGGTGAAAGGCCGCCGCGTGCAATTGCTGCAACCCATCCGCGTGGGCGACAGCGATGCGCCCTGGGCGCTGATGATGAGCTTCGAGCTGGCGCAGGCCGGCGAATAGGGCATCAACCTGCAGGAGTGCGCCATGCGCGCCCCTGCAGGGGAGTTCGGATCACGTCCGCTCGGGCAACTCGGTGATATGGATTTCCGTCACCAGCGACGGCTTCACCAGCGGCGTGCGCGACAGCAGCGGGCAGAAGCGCGCCAGCGCGCCGATCAGCTCCCACTGGGTGTCCAGGGATTGCGCCAGCACATCCACATCCGCCAGCACCCGCTGGCCCACGCGCTGCAGGTGCGGATCGGGGCTATGCCCGAGCTCCACCGACAACTGGGTGATCAGCGTGCTGAGGTTGGACATGTTGCGGGTGGCGAGGGCGAGGATGTTCGCCAGTAGGGCAATTTCCGATTGCGGGATGACAGCAGGCGTTGCAGAAGCGTCCATGCGTGCTCCAGTGGTGCTCTGAGGGGTAGTGGCGCAATCCTTGCGCGAGCGCGGTGAGAGTAGCATCACAGCGCCACCGTGCGACAGATATCACATTTCATTTCTTTTCCTGACCTTTCGGTCACGCCTCCCGAACTGGCGTTCCGGAAGCTGCCGCAAAGCGCGACCTGATCCTCAAATCCCCACCCCGGCGACGGAAACCACCCAGGGCATTTGAGCCGTGGAAATCGGCTTTCTATGATCCGCGGCCATTTTTCGAACATTGAATGCCTGCTTCTCGTCGTGCACGGCAACGCGCTTCCAGCACGAGGCCAGGCCTCTTCTCTACCCCCTTGAAGATGCCGCCCGATGGAATCCACCTCGAACGCTTCCCGCCCCCATGACACCCGGACGCCTCCGGGCACTGAGCATGCCGGTTCTACTCCCGTCGATGCCCTGAGTTCCTGGGACGGCCCGGGCACCGCCTACACCCTGGCGCCACGCCCCGCGGTTCCTGTACCGATTTCCGCCCAGCCTGCCGTTCAGAGCGCGCCGCAGGAACCACCCGAAGCTTTACCAGCCCCCCACTCCTCCCTGCCCACACCCGGACCATTGGTGAACTGGCTGCTGATCGTCGGCGTTGCCGTCTGTGTGCTGCTGGTGGCGCTGTGGAAAGCCGGAACATTCGACAACCCGATCGCCGCCCCCGCCCCGACAAACCACGAGGCTAGCCCCCCGCCGCCTGTGCAAACACAGCCCGCGGACAAGCCGCTGGAAAGCACCGTGACCCTTACCCAGGAGCCCATGGACGACGAGTTGGAGCAGCCGCCGTCCTCCGCGCCCGTTGTGGACGAACTGCCCGACCCGGCGGCTCATGACCACCAGCTCCCATCCGACGCCAATAGCATCAGGCCAGCCGCGCCCGATGCGCAGAACGTAGAAAAGCCAGCACCTGCACCTGCACCTGCAACAGCCCCGTCCCCAGCAAAGGTTTCGGCGCAAAAGCCTGCGGAACACAGGCAACCAAAACCCACTACGCCTGCCATCGCGGCGCAGAAAGTACGCCCGCTGCCCACCGACGCAGTGGTCATCACCGGCACCAGACCGGCCAGCCCGACCAGACCGCGCAGCACGCCGGCGCCGGCCACGGTCGGTACGCTGATCGTCGCCGTGCAGCCGTGGGCCGAAATCTGGATCGACGGCCGCAAGCGCGGTATCAGCCCGCCGCTGTTCAAGCTGCAACTGCCACCCGGCGTCTACACCGTCGAACTGCGCAACCCCGACCTGCCCGGCTACAGCCAGAAGGTGCAGATAGTCACAGGACAGTCGGTGACGCTGCGGCACAGCTTCCAGTGAGTGCCGGCAGCCCCCTTTTCCCGCATACGGACCGCCCCATGAAGACTCTGCACACTCTGTCGGCCTCGCTGCTGGTCGCCTTTCTGGCGCTGGCATCAGGCTGCCGGAGCCACCTCGAAGCACCGCCTGCGCCGCCGGCAGACGACACCCAGGCCAACGCCGAGAGCACCTTCGCCGAAGGCCTGCGGCTGTATGAAGCGGGGCACTACTACCTGGCCGAGGAACAGTTCCTCGCGCCGCCCCTGTGGGCCGGCGATGCTCAGGTACAGCTGAAGGCGCTCAAGTACCTGGCGTTCAGTTACTGCGTGACCGAGCGGCCGATCCAGTGCCGCTTCGCCTTCGACCGCGCCCTGCAGATCGACCCGACCTTCCACCTGGGAACCGCCGAAGCGAGCCATCCCCTCTGGGGCCCGGTGTTCGTCCTGGCGGCGCGCCGTTGAACCTCCCCCCCGATCGCGAGGCCCCCATGTCCTTCACTCACCGATCAGGCCGCTTTGGCCTGGTGCTTGCCCTTCTGGGCGTGCTGCCGCTCGCCCAGGCCGACACCCATGAAAGCCTGAACGCCGCCGTCGAGAGTCTCTGGAGCGGCGAACAGGTCTCCATCAGCGTGCTGAGTTCCAGCTTCACCCAGCAGGCGTCGAAGGCCGGGACCGAGTACCGGACCGAGGTGAAGAACGCACCGGTCTACCTGCAGACCGCCGGGGAATCCGCCTGGGTGGTCGCGGGCCGGACACGCTTCAATGCCGTCGCCACCCCCTGGGGCAACTTCCCCCGGCTGGACATACGCAACGCCCGCCTGCTGGCAATCGACCTGCCGAAAAAGCACTACCAGGTACTGGCCAGCCCCGGCGCCGGTCTGTTCAGTGTCGGCGACTGGCAGCGCTATGGATTTCTCCAGGTGATCGACGTCAGCACTCCCTCCGCACCTTCCCATTACCCGCTCTACACCGACGCCGACGTGGGCGAGCGCGCACTGGGGCGCCTGGCGAACTCCCCGGTGCTCAATTATGCGCGCCTGGTCCCCGCCAGCCGCAGCAAGGCCGGAGAGATCGACGCTTATGAGGTCTCGCTCTACGCGCTTGGCCGCAAGGGCCCGGAGCGCGTGCTCAGGGAGGGTGTTCCGCTGGCCTACCTGCTCAGGCGCGAAGGCGACAGCTGGAACATCGACAGCGTGGACCGCACGCCGATGACGACGGCACGGGACGAAGAGCATCGCCCGTTCACCACCCCGCTTCGTCCGGCGCTGTTCTCGGTGAAGGATGACGGCCCGCAGTAAGCGGCCACCGCGCGGGCTGCCGCTGACTCATCGGTGGCTGGCAAAGGTGGGGAGCACGCGGTTCTCGCCCGCGTGCTCCGACCAGGCGTCAAACCTGTCCGTAGGCCTTGCGCTTGGGCGTACCGCGTTGCGCGGCGCGCAGGTACTGCGCCGGCCACGGCACCTGCTGGCCGCCCAGTTCATCGGCGGCGTGCAGCGGCCAGTACGGGTCACGCAGCAGTTCGCGGGCCAGCAGGATCAGGTCGGCCTGCCCGGTGCGCAGGATGTGCTCGGCCTGCACCGGCTCGGTGATCATCCCCACGGTGCCGCTGGCGACGCCCGCCTCCTTGCGCACCCGCTCGGCAAACTGCGTCTGGTAGCCCGGCCCCACCGGAATTTCGGCGTTCACCGCGGTACCGCCGGAAGACACATCGATCAGGTCCACGCCCAGGTTCTTCAGACGGCGCGCCAGCTCCACCGTCTCGTCGGGGTTCCAGCCGTCCTCCACCCAGTCGGTGGCGGACAGGCGGACGAACAGCGGCAACTCCTGCGGCCAGACCGCGCGCACGGCTTCGGTCACTTCCAGAAGGAAGCGGATGCGGTTCTCGAAGCAGGTGCCGTACTGGTCGCGGCGCTGGTTGGAAAGCGGCGACAGGAACTGGTGCAGCAGGTAGCCGTGGGCGGCATGCACCTCGGCGATCTTGAAGCCGGCCGCCAGCGCGCGCTCGGCGCCGCGCACGAACTGGTGCTTGATGGTCGCCATCTGCTCTTCGCTCAGGGCGATGGGCGCGGTGTGCTGCGGGTCGAAGGCGATGGCCGAGGGCGCCACCGGCGTCCAGCCGCCTTCGCTGATCGGCACTGAACCGTGCTTGCCCAGCCACGGCGCCCAGGTGCTCGCCTTGCGTCCCGCATGGGCCAGCTGCACGCCGGCCACCGCGCCCTGGGATTCGATGAAGCGGGTGATGCGCCGTAGCGGCTCGACCTGTTCGTCATTCCAGATGCCCAGGTCCTCGGCGCTGATCCGCCCTTCCGGGGCGACCGCCGTGGCCTCGACTATTACCAGACCGGCGCCGCCCACGGCGCGGCTGCCCAGGTGCACCAGGTGCCAGTCGTTGGCCAGGCCGTCCTGGGCGGAGTACTGGCACATGGGGGAAACGGCGATGCGGTTGGACAGGGTCAGCTGGCGCAGGGTCAGGGGCTCGAACAACTGGCTCATGGTGGCACTCCCTCTCTGGTCTTCAGATCTTGTCCTACAACTGTAGACCGGGATCGCCTAAGGATAGGCCCAGATGATAGGTGGCTCGGTCGCAGCCGGGACACCTGCAACCGGAAGGAAATGCCGCCCCCCTTGCAGGAGCGCGCCATGCGCGCGATCGCGGGCATGGCCCGCTCCTGCTGGGAGCTTCGCCGCGGTCAGTGCAACTCGTTCGACTTGCCCATGGCCGCTACCGCGCCGGGTGCCAGGCTGTAGCGCTTGTTGGTGTCGCGCTCGAGCAGGCCGGAGAGGTGCAGCCGACGCAGGGTCTGGCTGACGCAGCTAAGGGAGATCGGCAGGCCCGGCTCCTCCAGATAGGCGTGCAGCTCGACCGCGGTCGCCTTGCCGCAGATCACCAGCGCATCGAGGATATTCAGCCGTGGCAGGCTGCTACGCAGGCCGGCGTGCTCCAGCAGTTGGCGGGCCGGGCGCGGCAGACGCGGCTGCACCGGGGTACTGACTTTCATCGCAGCTCTCATGGGCGCACCTCGAAAGACAGTGTGGAAACGTGGATCACGCTGTCATAGCGCTTGCCCTCGATACTGGCGCCGCCGTTGACCTGGGCGGAGACCTCCAGCACGTAGCGCGCCGGGAACGGCGTGATCAGGGTCACCGTGCCGTCCGCCGCCGGTTTCAGGCTGCGGGTCCACTGCTCGGAGGTGTACACGTTGACCTGCGAGGCCGGCACCACAGTGCCTTTCCAGTGCAGGGCGAAGGTGTTGCCGCCGGGCGTGGTGGGCACCAGCTCAAGATCATTCTGCGCCCGGGTTTCGGTCCGCCCCTCGCGCGCCTGATAGATGGTCAAAGTGCCACCCTCGGCCCGCTGGGCGGCGACCCGCAGGTCGCCTGCCGGAGCGCTGGCAATCTCGAAGGAGTCGATGCCGGCCTTCATTGGCGCGGTCTTGCCATCGCCCAGCACGACGCGGGAGTTCTGCAACTGGGCCACCGGCAGGTGCTCACCGGGCTGCAATTCGCTGAAATAGCTTTTCGCGCTCTGGCCTGCACTGCGTTCCAGCCACAGGTAGTCCGCGTTGGCCAATGGCGCGCAGCTCAGCGCCAGGGCCAGCAGCACGGGCTGGCGAAGGGAAACGTTCATGCGGGGGGATTCTCCTGTCTGGGGCGCTACTCGAAAGAAACGTCGCTCGCATCCGTTGCGAATCGATCGCTTTCACATAACAAGACGGATGAGCCGCGAAAAACACGCACAGAAATTGTGTAAAGAAATCGAAAAGGCCGGGAAACCGGCGCCGAAACATTTATTTGCAACTGCACATGGCCGGTTTTTCGATCTCATCCGTCCTTACTCCTAGAACACCGCTGCTCCTTTGGTGTCTTCGCGCCTCGTCGGCCCTGTCCGGCGGGGGGCCTTTTCCTTTGTCCCCTTTTGCGTGGCCGTGATTCCCATGTCCAAGAAATCCCGCTCCAGGCTCTGGTTCCTGGTCCACAGCTGGCTGGCCCTGCCCATCTGGTTCTTCGTGTTCCTGGTGTGCATCACCGGCACCCTGGCCACCGTGAGCCAGGAAATCATCTGGCTCGCCGACCCCACCGTGCGTGCCAACCCGCCAGACGACAACGCCCAGCGCCTGGGCTACGACCAGGTGCTCACGGCCATGGCCCAGCAGCAACCGCAGGCCGCCGTGCGCATAATCAGCGCGCCCACCGAAGCGCATTTCGCGCTGCGGGTCAGCGTGACCTATCCGGACAGCGCTACCGCCATGCTCTACGTGAACCCCTACACCGGGGTCATCCAGGGCAAGATGCCGCTGTTCGACTTCCGCCAGTTCACCCGCGCGCTGCACGGCTGGTGGCTGGTGCCGTTCAGCCACGGCTTCAGCTGGGGCTGGTACCTGGTCTCGCTGCTCGGCCTGCCGATGCTGGCGTCGCTGGTCACCGGCCTTGTGGTGTACAAGCGCTTCTGGCGCGGCTTCCTCAAGCCGACCCTGCGCCTGCGCCAGGGCGCGCGCATCTTCTGGGGCGACATGCACCGGCTGATGGGCATCTGGTCGATCTGGTTCATCGCGGTGATCTCCGTCACCGGCACCTGGTTCCTGATCCAGGCGACGCTGTTCGACAACAGCATCTCCATCTCCAGCGAGGGCGTGCCGACCATCATCCAGCGCGACAGCATCCCCGTGAGCGCAGACGGCAAGGCGCCGCCGCGCATCGGCCTGGACGCCGCCGTGCTGGTTGCCCAGCAGCGCATTCCCGGCTTCGAACCGAACTTCTTCCGCCTGCCCTCCAGCGCCTACGACCCGGTGACCATCTTCGGCAAGGCCTGGTATCCGCTGATGTTCGAAAGCGCGCAGGTGAACCCCTATGACGGCAGCGTGGCCTCGACCCGCCTGCTGGACGACCGCACTGGCCTGGAGTTCGTCACCGAGTCCATGCGCCCGCTGCACACCGGCGATTTCGGCGGCGTGTGGGTCAAGCTGATCTGGTTCGTGTTCGGCCTGATCCTCAGCATGATGGTGCTCAGCGGCCTGATGATCTGGAGCAAGCGCACCCTGATCGCCACCGCCAAGGAACTGAAGAAACAGAAGGCCCGCGAGCGGATCCTCGTTGCAGCCACCCCGGAGGCCAGCCAATGAGCGGCAACAGCAAGCTGCGCCGCCAGTGGCTGCGCTGGCGATTCCACCTCAGTGCCCTGCTGGTGCTGATCCCGCTGGGCTTCATGCCCCACTACTTCCACGAGGTGAAGCTCGACCGTGGCCTTCGCGGGCTTGGCGAACGCGAGATCGGCGCCGTACAGGTCGGCCCATGGACCGCGCGCATGGCCGAATGGGAAGTGGGCGAGCCCGAGGACGAAGGCCGCGCCGGCTTCGTCAAGGCCTTCACCCTGGCCTTCTGCGACAGCTGTTATCCCCAGGTGAAAGCCGCCTACCTGCGCATCGGCCAGCCGCGCAGCCTGCGCGCCGCCGGCGGGCTGTTCGCCGGTGCGCGTCACCAGCAGTTCGCCGAGGTCACCATCCCGCCCCGCGTCACCCCGGCCGATGAGCTGTGGCTGACCGTGGAAGGCTGGGACGGCGCCGTGCACCAGGCGCAGATCCCCTTGGACAAGGCCTCGCCCTCGCTGGTGGCCTGGCTGGAAAAGACCCGGAGCAACCGATGAAAGCGATCCTCAAGTTCAGCGCCATACTGCTCGGCCTGAGCGCTAGCGCCAGCGCCCTGGCCCACGCGCCCTACTGCGAATGCACAGCACTGGATGCGCAGACCATCCGCTGCGTCGGCGGCTTCACCGACGGCAGCGCCGCGCCGGGCGTGACCCTGGACGTGATGAGCAGCGACAACCAGGTGCTGATCCCCGGCAAGCTGGGCGCGGACTCCAGCCTGACCTTCAAGCGGCCGAGCGGGGATTTCTACATCCTCTTCGACGTCGGGCCGGGGTACATGGTCGAGGTTGATCCGAGCGAGATCAAAGGCATCTGAGGCGTATATCGACGCGCCCATTGCAGGAGCGCGCCATTCGCGCGATCGCGGGCATGGCCCGCTCCTACAGGTCAGCTACGGCGTTTCCGTCAGCGTAGGAGCGAGCTTGCTCGCGAATCCGTCCCGGCAGTGGAACAACCGGCAAGCTCGCTCCGGCAAAAGACTCAACGTGGCGCGATATGCGCCACCATCAGCTGCACCGTTTCGTTGCCGCGGAACTCGTTGACGTCCAGCTTGTAGGCTACTTCCGCCCAGCGCACGGTGGGGTTCGGCCAGATTTCGCGATCGATGTTGAAGGCGATGGCGTCCAGCTGCAGCGAGCCGCATTCGGTCTTGAGCACCAGCTTCAGGTGACGCTCGCCAACCACGCGCTGCTGGACGATCTGGAAGATGCCGTGGAACAGCGGCTCGGGGAAATGCTGGCCCCAGGGCCCGGCCTGGCGCAGGGCGCGGGCCAGTTCCAGGTGGAACTCCTCGGCGCCCAGCTGGCCGTCGGAGAGCAGGCGGCCGGTGAGGTCTTCTTCATCCAGCTGGCGGCGCACCTCGGCGTCGAAAGCGGCGGCGAAGGCACCGAAGTTTTCCTGCGGCAACGACAGGCCGGCGGCCATGGCGTGGCCACCGAACTTGCTGATCAACCCCGAATGACGAGCAGCCACGGCGTCCAGCGCGTCGCGGATATGGAAGCCCGGCACCGATCGCGCCGAGCCCTTGAGCGTGCCGTCGCCGGCATCGGCAAAGGCGATGGTCGGACGGTGGTAACGCTCCTTCAGGCGCGAAGCGAGAATGCCGATCACGCCCTGGTGCCACTCCGGGTCGAACAGGCAGAGGCCGAAGGGCATCTCCTCCACCGGCAGCTCCTTGAGCTGCGCCAGCGCCTCGCGCTGCATGCCCTGCTCGATGGCCTTGCGGTCCTGGTTGAGCTGGTCGAGCTGCACTGCCATGTCGCGGGCGACGCTTTCGTCTTCGCAGAGCAGC
This sequence comes from Pseudomonas sp. PDM22, assembly GCF_014851965.1. Lineage (NCBI taxonomy): Bacteria > Pseudomonadati > Pseudomonadota > Gammaproteobacteria > Pseudomonadales > Pseudomonadaceae > Pseudomonas > Pseudomonas sp. PDM22. Next base: position 647,263 of record NZ_JACVAR010000002.1, on the reverse strand, counting down.
AGCTCGATCCCCAGGGACATGTCGTCCAGGCGGCCGGCGGCGTTCAGGCGCGGGCCGAGGATGAAGCCCAGGTCGGTGGAGGTGATTCGCCGGCAATCGCGTCCGGCCACTTCCAGCAGCGCACGCAGGCCCGGACGGGCGCGGCCGGCGCGGATGCGCGCGAGGCCCTGGTGCACCAGGATGCGGTTGTTGGCGTCCAGCGGCACCACGTCGGCGACGCTGCCCAGGGACACCAGGTCGAGCAGCTCGGCGAGGTTCGGCTCGGCGATGCCGCGCGCGGCGAACCAGCCGCGCTCACGCAGGCGCGCGCGCAGGGCGAGCATCACGTAAAAGATGACGCCGACACCGGCCATGGCCTTGCTGGGGAAGTCGCAGCCGGGCTGGTTCGGGTTGACGATGGCGTCGGCGGCGGGCAGTTCCGCCCCCGGCAGGTGGTGGTCGGTGACCAGTACGCGCAGGCCGGCGGCCTTGGCAGCGGCGACGCCGTCGATGCTGGAGATGCCGTTGTCCACGGTGACCAGCAGTTCCGGGCGCTTCTCCAGCGCCACCGCGACGATCTCCGGGGTCAGGCCGTAGCCGTACTCGAAGCGGTTGGGCACCAGGTAATCGACCCAGGCCGCGCCGAGCATGCGCAGCGCCAGCACGCCGACGCTGCTGGCGGTGGCGCCGTCGGCGTCGAAGTCGCCGACATAGAGAATCCGCTGGCCCTTTTCCAGCGCATCGACCAGCAGTTCCACCGCCGCGTCCACACCCTTGAGCTGCTGGTACGGGATCAGCCGCGCCAGCCCCTTGTCCAGCTCGGCGGCGCTCTGCACGCCACGGGCGGCGTAGAGACGGGTCAGCAGCGGCGGCAGGTCGCCCAGGTTGGGCAGGGTTGGCGGGAGGGGGCGGGATTCGATGCGCATGGGTGTTCCAGTCGATTCATTCAGGCGCCGATCCCGGCGCCCTGGTTACAGCAGGTACAACGAGCGATCAGCGCTCGCCCATCAGCCATTCCACCTGGAGCTCGTGCTGGCCGCGTTCGTCGGTCACAAAGAGGGTCCCTTCGCTGATCATCACGGTCCAGTTGATCGAGCGCGGCAGGTCGCGGGAGATTTCCTCCAGCGCCTCCTGGGGCATGGCGACGACGTTGAGGTTCTTCAGGTGGCGCACCGTGTCGAGCACCTTGGTGGTCCATACGCGCAGGTTGCCGTAGGCGACCAGGGTCAGCTTCTCGCAGCGGCGCGAGCACCAGGTCAGGCGCTCGGCGTCGGGCTGGCCGACTTCGATCCAGTGCAGCACACGGTCGTCCAGGCTCTTTTCCCAGAGCGAGGGCTCTTCCACGTCCGACAGGCCGCGCCCGAAAGCCAGCTGCTCGTTGTACCAGATGACGTAGGCGAGCAGGCGCACCGCCAGGCGCTCCTCGGTTTCCGAGGGATGGCGGGCGACGGTGAAGCGCAGGGTCTCGTAGACCCCACGGTCGAGGTCGGTCAGGCTGATATCGGCTTTGTAGGGCGTGGCGGACAGGGCCATGGGGGTTCCCGGCGAATTTTCGAAGGCGGCAAGTCTACCGCGAAAGCACAGGCGCCGTGGCTTATGTCCGTGGACGCCGGTCGGCTCCCGGCTCCGGCGCGGCCAGTTCGATGCGGTTGCGACCCTTGGCCTTGGCGGCGTAGAGCGCCTGGTCGGCCAGCGACAGCAGGCGCAGCAGGTCATGCCCGGCCTCGCGCGTGGTAGCAATGCCGATGCTGACGCTGAGCTGGCCCTCGGCCATGAACGGCAGCTCGGCGAACTCGCGGCGCACCCGCTCGGCGACCTGGCAGGCGCCTTCGGTATCGGCGGCCACCAGCAGGCAGGCAAACTCTTCCCCGCCGATGCGGGCGAACTGGTCGTGCTTGCGCATCCGCGAGGCAGTGATGCGACTGAATTCCACCAGCACGCGGTCGCCGGCCGGATGGCCGAAGGAGTCGTTGAGGCGCTTGAAGTTGTCCAGGTCGCAGAGCAGCAGCGAGGCCTGTTCACCGCGCTCCACGCACAGGCGCAGCAGGCGCTCGCCGGTCTCCATGAAGGCACGGCGGTTGCCCACGCCGGTCAGCGGGTCGCTCAGGGCGGCGCTGCGGAACTGCAACTCGGCGCGCTCCTTGACCATCGCCAGGGTGGCGAAGGCAATACCGATAGCGAACAACATGGTCTCGAAGACCAGGAAGGTGAAGAAGGTCGAGCCCTGGCCATTCTCCGCCACGCTCTGGAACGGCATGCCGCGATCCACCACCAGACGCACGCCGTAGACCAGCGTGTGGAAGATCAGCAGCGCCAGGGTCGGGCGCAGCTCCACTTCCAGCTTGAGGCGGCTGCGCCAGAGTTCGGCGATGGACGCCAGGCAATAGACGATGGTGATCGCCGTGCTGACCAGCACCCGCGCCGCGAGGGATTCATAGAAGGCCGGGACGAGGCAGAGCACCGCCCAGAACGCCGCGCCTGCACCGATCAGCGGCCAGTTCGGCTTGCGCCCGGCAAACACCCGCATGGCCGTCCAGGTCATGGCCGAACACAGGTGCAGGACGACATTGCCCAGCAGGATCGCCACCCAGTCGATGCCCATGCCGCGCAAAGTAGCGAGCAAGGTGCCGACGGCTCCCAGCAGAAGCGCGGCGCTCATATAGCCCAGGGTAGGGTCGCGGCGGCCGCTGTGCCAGGCGAAAGCCATCAGCACACCGACCAGGGTCAGCACATACAGGTCGACGACTACCAGCGTCGGCAGGTTCAACGTCATGCAGCCCCCTCGCCACCCGCCTGCGCGCATTCGTCGGGGAATGCCGCCAGGCCAAGGGGCTGTCTGGAAGTGGGCGAGCGCATCACGGTATACCTGTCCGAAAACCGGCGGGCTGAAGTCAGAAACATCCTTGAATGTCGCTACTCTACGCGCGCCAAAGGTCGGCGCAAAGCACCGTTGCCAGGCGTCTGCCCGGCGGCCTGTTCGAAGCGGCGCACAAGCGTTAGAGTCCGGCGATTCCTCTCTGATCGGACAGACCGATGAACAGCACCGCCAAACCCCTCGCCGGCCTCAAGGTCATCGAACTCGGCACCCTGATCGCCGGCCCCTTCGCCTCGCGCCTGTGCGCGGAATTCGGCGCCGAAGTCATCAAGGTCGAGTCGCCCGATGGCGGCGACCCGCTGCGCAAGTGGCGCAAGCTCTACGAAGGCACGTCGCTGTGGTGGTTCGTGCAGGCGCGCAACAAGCGTTCGCTGACCCTGAACCTCAAGCACGAGTCCGGCCGCGAGGTGCTGAAGAAGCTGCTGGCCGAGGCTGACATCCTGATCGAGAACTTCCGCCCCGGCGTGCTGGAGAAGCTCGGCCTGGGCTGGGACGTGATCCACGCGCTGAACCCGAAGCTGGTGATGGTGCGCCTGTCCGGCTTCGGCCAGAGCGGCCCCTACAAGGACCAGCCGGGCTTCGGCGCGGTCGGCGAATCGATGGGCGGGCTGCGCTACATCACCGGCTTCGAGGACCGCCCGCCGGTGCGCACCGGCATCTCCATCGGCGACTCCATCGCCGCGCTGTGGGGCGTGATCGGCGCGCTGATGGCGCTGCGTCACCGCGAAGTGAACGGCGGCGCCGGGCAGGTGGTCGACGTGGCGCTCTACGAAGCGGTATTCGCCATGATGGAATCCATGGTCCCGGAGTTCGACGTGTTCGGCTTCATCCGCGAACGCACCGGCAACATCATGCCCGGCATCACCCCCTCCTCCGTGCACACCACGGCCGACGGCAAGCACGTGCAGATCGCCGCCAACGGTGACGCCATCTTCCGCCGTTTCATGACCGCCATCGGCCGCCTCGACCTCGCCGAAGACCCGAGCCTGGCCAGCAACGACGGCCGCGATGCGCGCCGCGACGAGCTGTACGGCATCATCGACCGCTGGGCGCGCTCCGAATCGCTGGATACCGTGCTCAAGGTGCTCACCGAAGCCAAGGTGCCGGCCAGCCGCATCTTCTCGGCCGAGGATATGTTCAGCGACCCGCAATTCCTCGCGCGGGAGATGTTCCTCTCGGCCAAGCTGCCGGACGGCAAGTCCTTCCGCATGCCCGGCATCGTCCCCAAGCTCTCCGACACCCCCGGCAGCGCCGAGTGGATCGGGCCGAAACTGGGGGAACATACGGATGAGGTGCTGACCGGGCTGGGCTACGACGCAGCGGCCATCGCGGCGCTGCGCAAGGATGGCGCGGTCTGATTTTTTGCTGCTTGCAGGAGCGGAGCTTCTCCGCGAAATCCCGTCGCAACCGGGGTAGGAGCGCCGGCCTATTGCCGGACCGTGGATAAGAGTCGAAGTCCCGTGCAGGCGGCCCCGACATCGGAGCCGAACCTGTAGGAGCGTGCAATGCACGCGATCGCGGGCGTGGCACGCTCCTACAGGGAGCAATAAGGCTCAGCCCGCCTCCTGCTCCGGCTCTTCGGTCTGGGCGATGAACTCCAGCATCTTCTCGCTGCCATCCAGCAGGTCCGCGTGGATCGCCTCGCGGGCGGCGGTGCCGTTGCGTTCGCGCAGGGCACGCAGGACATCCCAGTGGTGTTCGATGGCCATGCGCTCGTTGAAGTCGGCGTAGGCCTGGGCGATCAGCGGGCCGGTACGCATCCACAGACTGTCGAGGAAGGCGCGCAGCAGCGGCATGCCGGCGATGTCGGCCAGGGCGAAGTGGAAGGCCTGGTTGAGCTTGAGCGCCAGCACCAGGTCATCGGCGTGGATCGCCTCGAGGTTCTCGCGGATGTTGGCTTCCAGCTCGTCCAGTTGCCCGTCGCTGGCGCGCTCGGCGGCGGTCTCGGCGGCCAGGCCTTCGAGCGCCACGCGGATGCTGCGGATTTCCAGGTACTGCTCGCGGGTGAGCAGCGGCACGCGGATGTCGCGCGGGGTCTTCAGTACCAGCGCCTGCTCCTTGGCCAGTTGCAGGATGGCGTCGCGCACCGGGGTGACGCTGGTGCCCAGCTGCTGGGCCAGGTCGCGGATGCGCAGGCGGTCGTCCGGCTTGAAGCGACCGGTGATCAAAGCCTCGCGCAGCAGCGCGTAGACGCCGCTGCCAAGGTAGGAGTGATTCAGGCCTTCGATCGGGTAGTTCATCGCTTTCTCATCGCGTGCTGCGGCATTTCCGGCGCGCATGATGCGGATTGAGCGCGCTGGATGCCAGCGGGATCACACATGCTGGCCGCCGTTGACGTGGATTTCCGCACCATTCACGTAGGACGCGCCGCTGGTGCAGAGGAAGTGGATCAGCGAGGCGACCTCCTCCGGCTTGCCCAGGCGGTGCATGGGAATGTCGCGCTCGACGATCAGCTCGGTGCCCGAGGACAGGATGGCCGTGTCGATCTCCCCCGGCGCGATGGCGTTGACGCGCACGCCGTGCGGGCCGAAGTCGTGGGCCATCTCGCGGGTCAGCGCCGCCAGCGCGGCTTTCGAGCAGGCGTAGGCGGCACCGGCGAACGGGTGCACGCGGGAGCCGGCGATGGAGGTGACGTTGATCACCGAGCCCTTGGCCGCCTTCAGTTCGTCGAACAGGCCGCGCGCCAACAGCGCTGTGGAGAACAGGTTGACGTTGAACACCTTGAGCCAGGTGCCGTAGTCGCTGCCCAGCACGCCCAGGCGCTCGCCTTCCGGGCCCTTGGGCGAGATGCCGGCGTTGTTCACCAGCGCATGCAGGCTACCGCCGAGCTTCTCGCGGATCATCGGCAGGCTGGCCTGGACGCTGTCGATGTCTTCCAGGTCCAGGTGGATGTGGTTGATCAGCCCTTCGGCCCAGGGGCATTCGGCGCTCCAGTCCTGGCGCGAGGCGGTGAACACGCGCCAGCCGGCAGCGTTGAAGTGCTTCACCGTGGCATGGCCGATGCCGCGGCTGGCGCCGGTGAGCAGCAGGGTGCGGGTCTGGTTCATGGTGCTTCCCTCTCAAGTCTGAGCCGCTGTCTGCGCCACCCATCGGGGCGCGCGATCTGTGAACATCCGTGAAGCGATGGCGCCAATAAAAACATGATGCATCATGTTTTGGAAGGTGTTTTAATCGGCTCAGCTTGGTCCTACAACGAGCTATCCGAACAACAACAAGAAACGGAGCACATTCCCATGATCGACCTCACCCGTTCCGCCCGTTCTTCTCCCTGATGTCCGAGGGCGTATCAGCCGGCCTTTCAGCTTGGCCTGGCGCAGCGCCCCACTCTTGAAGCTGCCCTCTTATTCATGGGCCGGATTGGCCCGCTCAGGAGTCATCGCATGTTCAAGAAAGCCATAGCACTGATGATGCTGGCCGGCGGCGCCGCCCAGCTGCATGCCGAAACACTCACCGTGGTGTCCTTCGGTGGAGACAACAAGGTGGCCCAGGAAAAGGCCTTCTACAAACCCTTCGAGCAGCAGGCCAAGGTCACCGTCCAGGGCGCCGAATACAACGGCGAGATGGCCAAGATCAAGGTCATGGCCGACACCGGCAAGACCAGCTGGGACGTGGTCGAGGTGGAATCCCCGGAACTGATGCGCGGGTGCAGCGAAGGCCTGTTCGAGCAGCTCGACTGGTCGAAGCTGGGCAAGCGCGAGGACTTCCTCGACGCCGCCGTCAGCGACTGCGGCGTGGGCATCTTCATCTGGTCCACGGTGCTCACCTACGACGCCAAGAAGCTTGCCAGCGCGCCCACCGGCTGGGCCGATTTCTGGGACGTGAAGAAATTCCCCGGCAAGCGCGGCCTGCGTCGCGGCGCCAAGTTCACCCTGGAGTTCGCCCTGGAAGCCGACGGCGTGAAACAGGCCGACCTGTACAAGGTGCTGGGCACCAAGGAAGGCGTGGACCGCGCGTTCAAGAAGCTCGACGAAATCAAGCCGTACATCCAGTGGTGGGAAGCCGGTGCGCAACCGCTGCAGTGGCTGGCCGCCGGTGACGTGGTGATGACCAGCGCCTACAACGGCCGCGTCGCCACCGCGCAGAAGGAAGGCCGCGACTTCGCCATGCAGTGGGACGGCAGCATCTACGACCTGGACCACTGGGCCATCGTCAAGGGCAGCCCGAAGAAGGAGCTCTCCGAGCAGTTCATCGCGCTGGCCAACAAGCCCGAGCACCAGAAGGTCTTCGCCGAGAACATTCCCTACGGCCCGACCAACAAGAACACCATCCCGCTGATCGACCCGGCCATCGCGCCGAAGCTGCCCACCGCGCCGCAGAACCTGGCAAACGCGCGCGCCATGGACACCGAGTTCTGGATCGACCACGGCGAGGAACTGGAACAGCGCTTCAACGCCTGGGCGAGCAAGTAACACCGGCGACTCCCGCCCGGCCCCGCGCCGGGCGGGAGCAACCAGCTCACTGAAACAGCGCAATACCGTTGCACCGCTGAACCCTGCTTGACCCGTTATCCCTGTTGGACCCGTTATCTCTGCTGGAGAAGTACCCGTGCCCCTCAATACCGCTCCCGTCCACGATCACCTGCTGGAAGCGGCCCCCGCCCAGGTGAGCGACGCCCAGGCCGCTGCCATCGCCGAGGAATACTTCGGCCAGCACGGCACGCTGCACCGCCTCGCCGGCGAGCGCGACCTGAACTTCCATATCGCCCACGGCCATGGCGACGACCGTCTGCTGAAGCTCTCCCACCCGCTGGAAGACCCGCAGGTCGTGGACTTCCAGACCCGCGCCCTGCTCCGCGTCGAAGCGCAGGACCCGACCCTGGCAGTACAGCGCGTCTACCCCTCGCTCAATGGCGAGCACCAGATTCCCATCGAAGTCGACGGCCAGCCGATGATTGCCCGGCTGTTCTCCTTCGTCGACGGCGTCCCGCTGCACCGTGTCGCGCAACGCAGCCGTGCCCTGCGCGAGAACCTGGGCGACGACCTGGCCCGCCTGGGCCTGGCGCTCAAGGGTTTCGAGCACCCGGCCACCGCCGGCCACGAACTGCTCTGGGACCTCAAGCACGCCTCGCGCCTGCGCAACCTGCTGGTCTACATCCAGGATCAGGAACAACGCGCTCTGGTCGAGCGCTTCCTCGACAACTTCGAGCGCCACGCCCTGCCCCGCCAAGCCACGCTGCGCGCCCAGGTCATCCACAACGACCTGAACCCGCACAACGTCATCGTCGACGCGCAGCACCCGGACCAGGTGCGCAACATCCTCGACTTCGGCGACATGGTTCATGCGCCACTGATCAACGACCTCGGCGTCGCCGCCGCCTACCAGGTGGGCGAGCCGGACGCACCGCTGGGCACCGCCTGCGAGATGATCGCCGCGTACCACCGCCGCTGCCCGCTGCTGGCCGAGGAACAGGAAATCCTTCCCGACCTGATCGCCACACGGCTGATCATGACCCTGAGCATCACCGCCTGGCGCGCCAGCCTGCACCCCGAGAACCGCGACTACATCCTGCGCAACACCCGCCACGCCTGGCAGAGCCTGCAAGGCCTGGCCGGCCTCAGCCGGGAGCAGGCGCAGGAGCAGATCGCCGCCGCCTGCGCCCCTTCAAGCGCGAATCAACAGGAGCCCCGCCCATGACCATGCCCAACGGATTCAGCGCCGCCGATGCCGAGCGCCTGAGCGAACAGGAGCGCCGCCTCATCGAACGCCGCGCGCGCCTGCTCGGCCCGGCCTACCGGCTGTTCTACGAGCGCCCGCTGCACACCGTGCGCGGCGAAGGCGTGTGGCTCTACGACAACCAGGGCAACCGCTACCTCGACGCCTACAACAACGTTGCCTCCATCGGCCACTGCCATCCGCGCGTGGTGCAAGCCATCGCCAGCCAGGCGGCAGTGCTGAACACTCACACGCGCTACCTGCAGGAAGGCATCCTCGACTACGCCGAAGACCTGCTCGCCACCTTCCCCGACGGCCTGGACCAGGTGATGTTCACCTGCACCGGCAGCGAGGCGAACGACCTCGCCCTGCGCATCGCCCGCCAGTACACCGGCGGCACCGGGGTGATCATCACCCGCTTCGCCTACCACGGCGTCACCGCCAGCATTTCCGAGCTGTCGCCGTCCCTCGGCGCCGGCATCACCCTCCCCGCCCACGCGCGCACCGTGATTGCACCGGACGCCTACCGGCTGGGTGCGGAGAACGTCGGCAAGCGGTTCGCCGATGACGTGCGCGCTGCCATCGCCGATATGCGCGCCCACGGCATCAAACCCGCTGCGCTGCTGCTTGATGGCATCTTCGCCAGCGACGGCGTGCTGGCCGGCCCGGCCGGTTTCCTCGCCGAAGCCGTGAAGGTCGCCCAGGACGAGGGCCTGCTGTATATCGCCGACGAAGTGCAGAGCGGCTTCGCCCGCACCGGCGACGCCATGTGGGGCTTCCAGCGCCACGGCGTAAAGCCGGACCTGGTCACCCTCGGCAAGCCCATGGGCAATGGCCAGCCCATCGCCGGCGTGGTGGTGCGCCCGGAAATCCTCGAAAGCTTCGGCCGCGAGGTGCGCTACTTCAACACCTTCGGCGGCAACCCGGTGTCGTGCGCGGCGGCCCAGGCAGTGCTCGACGTGATCCGCGACGAGAAACTGCAGGAGCGCTCTCAGCGTATCGGCGCCTTCCTCGCCGACGGCATCCGCCAGTTGGCCGAGCGCCATGAGCTGATCGGCGATGTGCGCGGCGCGGGGCTGTTCCTCGGCGTCGAACTGGTCACCGACCGCGCGTCGAAGTCTCCCGCCGCCAACCAGACCCGCCAGGTAGTCAACGGCATGCGCGAGCGCGGCGTGCTGATCAGCGCCGCCGGGCCCCTGGAGAACATCCTGAAGATCCGTCCGCTGCTGGCCTTCGAGCAGGAACATGCCGAGCTCTTCATCGACTGCCTGGACAAGTCGCTGAAGGACGTCACTGCCTGACGCTTTCTTCCTTCAGAAACGACGCAGGCCGCGATGAACACTCATCGCGGCCCGTTGCATTTCGGCTGTCGGAAGTATCAGAAGCGTAAACCAACGTTGACCATTGCGGCGGCGTTGCCCAACACCACGAGTTCGGCGCCGACCGGCCCGAAGTGCGCGCCGACCGAAGGAATGATCGCCGGCGCCACACCCAGGTGGTTCAGCGGGATCTTGTCGCGGTACTCGCCGCGATAGCCCTGCAACGCGCCGCCAGTGACCTTGGCGTAGAAAGGCGTGCCTTCCCAGTCGAAGCGCTTGCCGGCGTAGACATAGTTGGAACGCTGGCTGAAGGAGTTCTTGAAGGTCGCACCGCCCCAGACCAGGCCATCGGCGCGGTTGCGCTCCAGGCCTATCAGCTCCTGGTGGTTGTTGTGGTCCGGGTCGTGGTTCCAGTGGGTGGTGTAGACGCTGGTCTGCAGGTACCAGAATCCCCCGTCGTCGGCCATGGCGATGCCACAGCCGAGCAGGACCAGCGCGGCAATCAACAGGCGGCGCATGGGGCGTCCTCCGTTCAGAGGGTGACGCGGCTGGCGCCGTTGACGGTCATGATGCGGACGCGATCACCGATGCGGAACTGCTGGTTCGCATCCACCGCCTGGACATAGGCACGGGTGCCGCCGTCATCTTCGCGGACCACGATTTCAACGCCCTGGGTGCGGGTGATGCCCTCTTCCACCGCAGAACCCGCCGCGCCGCCAGCGACGCCGCCGAGAATGGTGGTGATGGCCTTGCCGCGACCGCCGCCGATGGAGTTGCCGGCGATGCCGCCGACTGCCGCGCCGGCCAGGGTGCCGATGGGCGTCTTGGTGCCTTCGATCTGTACCGGGCGCAGCGATTCGATGGTGCCCATGCGCACGTTCTGCACGGCGCGGGCGTCAGCACGGGAGTAGGAAGACCCCGACAGGTTGGAAGCGCAGCCGCTCAGCAGAGCGGCGCTGGCAAACAGGGCAGTCAGAAGCAGAGTGGGACGGTTCATGATGTTGACCTCGGAAGGCTCTCAAAAGTGATGGTGAAAGCCTAACGATCGGTCCCTGAACTCCCCCTGAACCCTCTCTGAACCAATGCTGAACGAAGCTGAACGACTGAATGAATTTACTGAAAGACGTCAGCCTTCCAGGGCGACCAACTGCATCCGGCTGCGCTCGAACCAGCGCAGCAGGTAGTCCGCCAGCAGCTGCGTGCGGCGCGGCAGGCGGCTCTGGTAGGCGTGGATGAGGAACACCGGCTGGGTCCGGGTCTGGTAGTCGCGCAGCAGCCAGACGAGGCTGCCTTCAGCCAATTCCTGCTGAATCATGTAGGACGGCAGCCGGCTGATCCCCGCACCCGCCAGTGCCGCCTTCTTCAGCAGGGTGTAGTGGTTGCTCGCCAGCAGGCCGCTCACCGTCACGCGGAACAGTTCGTGGTGGCGCTGGTAGAGCCAGACGTCGCTGTCCTGATAATGGGTGTTCTGCAGGCAGGAATGCCCGGCCAGTTCCGCCGGCACTTCCGGTACGCCGTGCTCGGCGAGGTAGTCCGGCGTGGCGCAGGTCAGTTCCTGCAGGGCGAACAGCGGCCGCGCCACCAGGCGCTCGTCCACCGCCAGGCTGCCGGAGCGGATCGCCAGGTCGAAGCCGTCGGCCACCAGATCGCGGCGTTCGTTGGACAGGTCCAGCTCCAGGCGGATGTCGGGGTACTGGCGGGAGAACTCCATCAGCCAGGCATCGAAGAAGGTCTCACCCAGCGACACCGGCACGCTCAGCCGCACCTTGCCCTGCGCCTCCTCCTGCAGCGCCAGCACCGCCTGCCGCGCCCGCGCGGCCTGGGCGTTGAGCGCCTGGGCCTCGGGCAACAGCGCGGCGCCCGCGGCGGTCAGCGACAGGCGTCTGGTAGTACGGTGCACCAGCGTCGCCCCCAGGGCTTGTTCCAGCGCGGAAATCCGCTTGGACAGCTGGCCCTTGCTGCAGCCGAGCTTCTCCGCCGCGCGGGTGAAGCTGCCGCACTCGAGGAGCACGGCGAAGGCGGAGAGGTCTTCCAGGTCGCTGGCGATTGTTTCCATATGAAAACCAAAGGTTATCGATTGGCGTGATTATCTAAACAGGAGACCACTCTACTCTGAAGCCGTCTTCAGCCAAATCCCTTCGGAGCCTTCATGAAAATCATCCTGATCGGTGCCAGCGGCACCCTCGGCCAGGCCGTCGCCAACGAACTGGGCCAGCGCCACGAGATCGTCCGCGTCGGCCGAAACAGCGGCGACTACCGCGTGGACATCACCGACAGCGCTTCCATCCGCGCGCTGTTCGAGCAGGTCGGAGGCTTCGATGCGCTGATCAGTGCCGCCGGCAAGGTGCACTTCGGCGCGCTTGCGGAAATGGGCGAGGCGGAAATGGCGGTCGGCCTGAAGGACAAGCTGATGGGCCAGGTGAACCTGGTGCTGATCGGCAGCCAGTACGCCAACGACGGCGCCTCCTTCACCCTCACCACCGGCATCCTCAGCGAACAGCCCATCGTGCTGGGCAGCTCGGCCAGCCTGGTCAACGGTGCGGTGGAGGGCTTTGTGCGCAGCGCTGCCCTGGAACTGCCGCGCGGCCAGCGGATCAACGCGGTGAGCCCGAACGTGCTGGTGGAATCGATGGAAGGCTACGGCCCGTTCTTCCGCGGCTTCAAGCCGGTGCCGGCCGCCGACGCCGCGCTTGGCTTCGCCCGCAGCGTGGAAGGCAAGCAGAGCGGACAGGTGTACAAGATCTGGTAACGGGACTTCCTCGCAGGGCGCATGACCTGGAACAGGTTATCCGCCGAACCTGTCGCGGCGGATAACGCTGACGCGTTATCCGCCCTACGACTCCGGTGACGATTTCCCTTGGCTCGCGAGCAAGCCCGCTACTCGGTCTTGCCGGCATAGCAGACCGGGGAACTGCCCTCGCCCTGCTTCTCCAGCTCGTCTTCCAGAAACTCCGCCAGCACCTGCGCGTTGTTGTGTTCCTCGTCCTTGGCCGCATAGAGCAGCGTCAGCGGGCCCTTGCGTGCCAGGTCGAGCAGGCCCATCCAGTGTTCCGGATGGGCATTCAGCTCGCCGTGGTAAGCCTTGCGGAAATCCTCGAACAAGCTCGGATCGTGGTGGAAGCGCTGGCGCAGTTCGTTGGACGGCGACGCCTCCTTGGCCCACTGCTCCATGTGCAGGTCTTCCTTGCGAATCCCCCGCGGCCACAGGCGGTCCACCAGCACCCGCTGGCCGTCTTCCTTCGCCGCCGGTTCATAGGCGCGCTTGCAACGAATCATCCGAAATCCTCCGTGTCAGCTTGAGGTGGCCGGCTTCGCTGGGTAACGTGGGCGCACTTTCGAGGGAGCCCGTTTCATGCGATCCAGCCGTTTCATTCTGTTCAGCCTGCTGCCCCTGTTCGCCGCCTGCCAGGTGTGGACGCCGAACAAGACCGATCTTAACGCCTCCACCCGCCTGCAGGGCGAACTGACCCGCCAGGACGGCAAGCTGGTGTTCCGCAGCTGCACCGAGCAACGCCGCTTCAGTATCGAGGACACCGGCAACACCGGCCTGCCCCGCGATGCGCTGGAAATGTTCAACGACGGCTCGACCTCGCTGTACGCCGACCTGCGCGGCAGCTTCAGCGGCAGCAGCGCCCAGGGCACCGACGGCAAGCTGGAAGTGGCCAAGGTCTATCGCCTACAGAACGAAGGTTCCGGCTGCGACGATCAGAACTTCAAGCGCGCGGTGGTCCGCGCCCACGGCAACGAGCCGGGCTGGAGCGTGCTGGTGAACAGCCAGGGCATGTTGATCGAGCAGCCGGGCAAGGAGTCGCTGGCGCTGCCGTACATCGCCGAAGGCGTGCCTGACGGCAGCACCAGTTATTCCAGCGAGGCCAACGGCGAGAAGGTCGAGCTGTGGGTCGCTCCGGCACGCTGCCAGGACAGCATGAGCGGCGCGTTGAGCAACCTGTCCGCCGAGCTGCGCCTGGACAACAAGGTCATGCGCGGCTGCGCCTATCCGGGCGGTTCCAGCGGTGACTGATAGCCGCCCGCTGCAAACGTGCCTGCAACGTAGGAGCGGACTCCGTCCGCGATCGATATCCGGCGCGATTCGGACCTATCGCGGACAGAATCCGCTCTTACGCAACCGGAAACCTCAAACCAGATCGTAGGGCGCATAACCTGGGACAGGTTATCCGCCGAACCCGTCGCGGCGGATAACGCTGGCGCGTTGTGCGCCCTGCAGAGAGGCGTCAGACCAGCAATCCTGCCGCCACCAGCCGCGCCTTCAGCACGGCGAATTCCCCGTCGTATTCCCAGTACGCCAGCCGGCCATCGCTGGCGGTCACCAGCACGTACTTCTCGCTGATCGACTGGATGCGCTCGATGCGCACCAGCTTCTCGACGAAGTCCGGGTCCGCGACCTGCTCGATCACCTCGCGGTTCTGCTCGTCGTAGCCGTGCATGATGAACGCCGCACGCACCCTCAGGCTGATGAAGCTCATGCTGTGAGTTCTCCTCAAATGGCGGCGTCGGCCGCGTGCAAGGCATGCAGTGCCGTGGTGTCGAACAGCGGCACCGAGGCATCCGCCGGACCGACCAGCAGGGAAATCTCCGTGCAGCCGAGGATCACCGCCTCCGCGCCCTGCTCCACCAGCGCAGCGATGATGCGCCGGTACTCTTCCCTCGATTCGTCGCGAATCCGCCCCAGGCACAGTTCCTCGTAGATGATCCGGTGCACCACCTGGCGGTCTGCTTCGTTCGGCGTCAGTACCTTCAGCCCGAACCTGTCCACCAGGCGATCCTTGTAGAACGCCTGCTCCATGGTGAAGCGCGTGCCCAGCAGGCCGACCTTGGCAACGCCCGCCGCACGGATCGCCTCGGCGGTCGGGTCGGCGATGTGCAGCAGCGGGATATCCACCGCCGCCTCGATGGCCGGCGCCACCTTGTGCATGGTGTTGGTACAGAGCACGAGGAAGTCCGCGCCTGCCGCCTTCAGCGAACGGGCCGCGTCAGCCAGCACACGGCCGGCAGCGTCCCAGTCGCCGGCGTGCTGCAGGCGCTCGATCTCGTGGAAGTCCACGCTGTACAGCGCGACCTTCGCCGAGTGCAGGCCGCCCAGGCGTTCCTTGATGCGTTCGTTGATCTGCCGGTAGTAGGGAATGGTCGATTCCCAGCTCATGCCGCCGATCAGGCCGATGGTTTTCATGCGTCCCTCCATGGGCTCAGTCCAGTCCGATGCAGGGCAGATCACCGGGCAGCGCCGCGCCGTGCTCGGCGCACTGGCGCACGGCCTCGATCAGCGGGTCGAGGTCGAAGCCCTGGGAAATCAGCCACAACGGGTTGTAGTAGGTGGTCTCGTAGCGCTCGCCGCTGTCGCAGAGGATCGCCACCACCGAGCCGCTCTCGCGCCGCGCCACCATCTGCCGCGCCACCAGCAGCGCGCCGATCAGGTTGGTGCCGCTGGAGCCGCCGACATGCCGGCCCAGGCGCCGGGCCAGGTAGTGCATGGCCGCCAGCGACAGGTCGTCCGGCACCTTGCAGCAGGCGTCGAGCACGTTGGGCAGGAAGGACGCTTCCACACGGGGGCGGCCAATGCCTTCGATGCGCGAGCCGTAGCTCAGGGTCAGGTCGCGGTCACCGGTCTTGTAAGACTCGAAGAACACCGAGCGTTCGGCGTCGGCGCAGAGCACGCGGGTGTCATGCCGGCGATAACGGGCGAAGCGCCCCAGGGTCGCCAGGGTGCCGCCGGTGCCGGGGCTGGAGACCAGCCACGAAGGCTCGGGGAAGCGCTCGTGACGCATCTGCTGGAAGATCGACTCGGCGATGTTGTTGTTCGCCCGCCAGTCGGTGGCGCGCTCGGCGTAGGTGAACTGGTCCATGAAGTGGCCGCCGGTTTCCTTCGCCAGGCGCTCGGACTCGGCGTAGATCTGCGTCGGGTCATCGACCAGATGCGCCTGGCCGCCGTAGAAGGCGATCTGCGCGATCTTCTCCTTCGAGGTGCTGGCCGGCACCACGGCAATGAAGGGCAGGCCGAGCAGTCGCGCGAAGTACGCCTCGGAGATCGCCGTCGAGCCGCTGGACGCCTCGATCACTGGCGCGCCCGGCTTCAGCCAGCCATTGCACAGCGCATAGAGGAACAACGAGCGTGCCAGGCGGTGCTTGAGGCTGCCGGTGGGGTGGCTCGACTCGTCCTTGAAGTACAGGTCCACGCCCGGCAGGCCGGGCATGTCCAGGGGGATCAGGTGGGTATCGGCGCTGCGCTGGAAATCCGCCTCGATGATGCGGATCGCCTCACGGGTCCAGTTGCGTTCCTGGGTGGCCATCGTGTCGTTCTCCTGGCAGGGCAAGCGGTTCAATGGGTTCAGTCCAGCACACCGGCAGGCGATGTGGGCGGCGCACTGCGCCACTGGCTGAGGGCGACGCCGATGAACACCAGGCCGGCGGCCAGCGCCTGCTGGCCGCTGAGCACCTCTCCCAGCAGCAGCGCGGCGAAGATCAGGGTGAACACCGGGATCAGGTTGATGAAGCCGGTCGCCTGGCTCGCCGGCAGGCGGCTGACGCCGAAGTTGTACAAACCATAGGCGCCGACGGTGACCACGCTGCCCAGGTAGACCAGGGCGAACCAGCCGGTCGGGCCGGGCGCCGGCGGCAGGCCGGAGGTCGCCAGTGCCAGCGGCAGGAAGAACAGCGAGCCGATGAATGCCTGCATCGCGGTGAGGATAAAGGGCGAGTAGCGCGCCGACAGGTGCTTGAGCAACAGGGTGTAGCCGGTGGCGCAGAGCATTGCCACCAACTCGTAGAAATTGCCCAGCAGCGGGTTGGGCGCATGGCTGTCCGGCTCGCTGGCCAGCGTCAGCCAGAGCGAGCCGAGCACCGCCAGGGCGAAGCCCAGCCAGGTGTTGCGGGCGATCTTCTCATGCAGCAGGAAGAACGCGCCGACCGCCACCAGCAGCGGCAGCAGCGCGGTGATCATCCCGGCCTGCGCAGCGCTGGTCTGCTGCAGCGCCAGGGACTCGAAGATGAAGTACAGGCAAGGCTCGCAGGCGGCCAGCGCGAGCAGCCACTTCCAGTCGCCGGGGCGGTAGTCGATGCGTCCACGCCAGCGCCAGGCGGCGAGGAAGATCAGGCTGCCCAGCGCCATACGGGCGAAGATCACCCACATGGCCGGCATTTCCTGGAAGGCGAACTTCAGCGCGATGAAGGAACTGCCCCAGAGCGCCATGGCCAGCACCAGGCACGCGAGGGCGAACGGCCGGGATTGCTGCACGGGACGCTCCAGTCAAAAGGTCCCCGGAGTATAGGAGGCGCGCACCGGCCGCCGACAGGTACAGAATCGTGGCGAAACTGTATGGGCGATCCGATGTTTCCGGATCAGTCCCAGGGCTTGCCCTTGGTTCCCCGCTCCACCGGCACGCGCTGCTGCATCGCCGCCTTGGCCAGCAGGTGCGCGCTGACCGGCGCGGTGATGAAAAGGAACACGGTGATCAGCACCTCATGCAGGCTGACGCCCTCGCCGCGCGTGCTGAAGTACAGCAGCGAGGCCAGCACGACGCCGCCCACGCCCAGGGTCGAAGCCTTGGTTGGCGCGTGCAGGCGCGTGTAGAAGTCCGGCAGGCGGTACAGACCGATGGCGCCAAGTAGCGCAAACAGGCTCCCCGCCAGCAGCAGCACGCAGACCAGCGCTTCCACGATCATTTCGCCATTCATTCGATGATGTCTCCGCGCAGCAGGAACTTGCACAGGGCCACGGTGCTGACGAAGCCCATCACCGCGATCAGCAGCGCCGCCTCGAAGTACAGGCCGCTGCCCTTCCAGATGCCGAACAGCACGATCAGCGCGATGGCTTCCACCGACAGGGTGTCCAGCGCGAGGATGCGGTCCGCCACCGACGGCCCGCGAACCAGCCGCACCACGGTGAGCAGCACGGCGATACCCAGCAGCGCCAGGCAGATCGGGATCACGATACCGAGCATGCGAACACCTCCTTCAGCGGCGCCTCGTAGCGCGCCTTGATGTCCGCCACCAGCGCCTGCGGGTCCGGCACGTCGATGCCGTGGACCAGCAGCGTGCGGCGATCGGCGGAAAGGTCGGCCGAACAGGTGCCCGGGGTCAGGGTGATGACGCTGGCGAGGATGCTGATGGCCAGGTCATCGGTCAGCTCCAGGGGAATCTCGACGAAGCCCGGCTGCAGCTTCGCTTTCGGTCCCAGCACCAGTTTCGCCACCTGCAGGTTGGCGACCACGATGTCGTAGAGCACCAGGCCAATGAAGCGCAGCAGCAAGCCCGGCCGCTGGATGCGCGGCGCGGCCAGCAGCAGGTTGCGGCACAGCAGCGGGATGCTCAGGCCGAGGAAGGCGCCGAGCAGCCAGTGGCCGAGGGAGAAGTCGTTGACCAGCAGCAGCCAGCTCAGCAGGAGCACACCGCTGAGCAGCGGGTGCGGAAGGATGCGCCGGATCATGCGCCACCTCCCAGCAGGATCGCCTGACGGTAGAGCCCGGCGTCCAGCAACTGCACGGCTGTGGCCTGTGCATATGTGATCAGCGGCCGCGCGGCGACCACCATCAGCGGTGCGCTGGCCAGCAGGCCGAAGCACGCCAACATCTTCACCGGCTCCCGATTGGCGCTGCCCAGCACACTCAGGCCGGTGCGCCAGAACAGCGTGCTGCCGGCGCGACTGAGCGCGACGATGGTCACCAGTCCGCTGACCAGCACCACGCTCCACAGCGCGATGGCCTCGCTGCCCCCACTCACCGAGCGCAGCAGCATCAGCTTGCCGAGGAAGCCCGACAGCGGCGGCAGGCCGGCAACGGCAATGGCGCCGAAGAAGAACGCGCCACCGAGCAGATGCGGTTGCAACAGCGCCGGGCCCTGCACCAGCCGGCCACTCTTCTCACCGCGCTGGCGAGCAATCAGGTCGGCCAGCAGGAACAGGCCGCCGGCCACCCAGATGCTGTGCAGCAGGTAGTAAAGCGCGGCGGAAAGCGCCTCCGGCGTGCCCAGGGCGATGGCCGCCAGCAGCGTGCCGGCAGAGACCACCACCAGGTACGAGAGCAGCCCCTGCAGCGTGGTCGCCGCCAGCGCGCCCAGCGCACCGGCGACTATCCCGGCCAGCGCCAGCGGCCACAGCCAGGCCTGCGCGAGGTTCGCCAGCTCGCCGGCCTGCTCACCGAAGATCAGCGTGTAGACCCGCAGGATCGAGTAGATGCCGACCTTGGTCATGATCGAGAACAACGCCGCCACCGGCGCGCTGGCCTCGGCATAGGCTTTGGGCAGCCAGAAGTACAGCGGCAGCAGCGCCGCCTTCAGGCCGAACACCACCAGCAGCAGCAACGCCGCCGCCCGCACCAGCGGCGCCTGCTCGGCGCTCAGCTGGGCCACTCGCTCGGCCATGTGCGCCATGTTCAGGGTGCCGGTGATGCCATAGAGCGTGCCCACCGCGAGGAGGAAGAACGCCGAGCCGACGAGATTGAGCACCACGTAATGCACACCCGCACGCACCCGCCCTGCCCCGCCGCCATGCAGCAGCAGCGCGTAGGAGGCGATCAGCAGGATCTCGAAGAACACGAACAGGTTGAACAGGTCTCCGGTGAGGAACGCCCCGTTCAGACCGAGCAACTGGAACTGGAACAGCGCATGGAAGCGCTTGCCGCGCCGGTCATCCCCGCGCACCGCGTAGATCAGCGACAGGCTGGCGAGCAGCGCGGTGGCAGCGATCATCAGCGCGCTGAGGCGGTCCAGTACCAGGATGATACCGAACGGAGGCTGCCAGTTGCCCAGCGCGTAGAACTGCACCACGCCGCTGTCGGCCTGTTGCAGCAGCAAGGCGGAAAGCGGCAGCAGCGCCAGGGTGGCGAGCAGCGACAGGCTGCGCTGCAGGCGCTCGCCCACGAGCAGCAGTGCGCAACCGGCGAACAGCGGCAGCAGGACCGGCAGGATCAGCCAGTGATTCATCGGCCTTCCTCCCCTTCGCCGCCATCCACATGGTCGCCGCCGGTATCCGCCAGCCCTCGCAGGGCCAGCACGATGACGAAGGCCGTCATGGCAAAGCCGATGACGATGGCCGTCAGCACCAGCGCCTGGGGGATCGGGTCGCCGGCGTTGGCGACCATGCCGATCACCGCCGGGTCGCCAGCCAGCCGGCCCATGGCGAAGAGGAACAGGTTGACCGCGTAGGACAGCAGGGTCAGCCCCAGCACCACCGGGAAAGTGCGCGCGCGCAGCAGCAGGTAGACGCCGCTGGCGGTCAGCAGGCCGAGGGCGATGGCGAACAGCGCTTCCATCAGGGCGCCTCCTTGGACAACAGCGGCTCCGGCGGCGCGGTGACCGAACCCAGCCCGGAAAGAATCAGCAGCGTCGCGCCAACCACGGTGAAGTACACGCCCAGGTCGAAGAGCATGGCCGTGGCCAGTTCGATGTCGCCCACCAGCGGAATGTGGAAGTGGCCGAACGCCGAAGTCAGGAACGGGAAGCCGAAGAACCAGGCGCCCAGCCCGGTCAGCCCGGCGATCAGCACCCCGAGGCCGGCGAGACGGCTGTAGTCCAGCGGCAGGCGCGTGCTCACCCAGCGGCTGCCGCAGGCGATGTACTGGAGGATCAGCGCCACCGAAGTGATCAGGCCGGCGATGAAGCCTCCACCCGGCAGGTTGTGGCCGCGCAGGAAGATGAACACCGAGACCAGCAGCGCCAGCGGCAGCAGCAGTCGCGACAGCGTGGCGAGGATCGGCGGGAAGCGGTCTTGCGCCCAGGCGCGGCCTTCGTCGTCACCCTCGCGGCGCAGCAGGCGCAGGCCGTCGAGCAGTGCGAAGATGCCGACGGCGGCAATCGCCAGCACGGTGATCTCGCCGAGGGTATCGAAGCCGCGGAAGTCCACCAGGATCACATTCACCACGTTGTGCCCGCCACCACCGGAGACGCTGTTTTCCAGGTAGTAGCCGGCAATGCTGTCGTAGGGGCGCGTGAGCACGGCATAGGTCAGCAGCGTGACCATCACGCCGGCGCCAATGGCGATCACGAAATCGCGCAGGCGGCGCAGGCTGCTGGAGGTCTTCGGCGTGCGCGCCGGCAGGTAGTACAGCGCCAGCATCAGCAGGACCATGGTCACCACTTCCACCGACAGCTGGGTCAGCGCCAGGTCCGGTGCGGCGAAGCGGGCGAAGGCCAGCGCCACCAGCAACCCGGCGATGCTGAGGATCACCAGCGCGGTCAGGCGCTGGCGATGGAACCAGACGGTGAGCGGCCCGGCGATGGCCAGCAGGACCAGGCCCAGCGCGGTGATGCCATCCAGCGGCGTCTGCGCCCGATCACCGGCAATGCCCGGCAGCGGCGCGAGGCCGGCGAACACCACCACCACGGCGGCCAGCACCAGCAGCATGGCGTAGCGCTGCAGCGAGCCGTTCTCCAGGTAATCGGTCACGCACTTCGCGAAGTGCACCACACGCTGCACCTGCTGCTCGAACACCAGCTTGGCGTCCACCGCCGGCAGCCCGGCGTACCAGTCGAACAGCGGCTTGCGCAGCACATAGAGCAGCACGCCGCCGGCGGTGGCGACGAAGCTCATCGCCAGCGGCGCGTTGAAGCCGTGCCAGATCGCCAGGCTGTATTCGGGCAGCACGCCGTTCAGGCTCGACGCGGCGGCGCCGGCCAGCAGCGGACCGACGATAACCCCCGGCATGACGCCCACCAGCAGGCAGATCAGCACAAGGATTTCCACCGGCACCTTCATGTAGCGCGGCGGCTCGTGGGGGTGCGGATTGGGCAGGTTGATCGGCTCGCCGTTGAAGAACACGTCGTGGATGAAGCGCACCGAGTAGCTCACCGAGAACAGCGCGCCCACGGTCGCCAGCGCCGGGATCACCCAGTTGAAGCTGCCCATCATGTTCTGCGCCAGGGTCTCGCCGAAGAACATCTCCTTGCTGAGGAAGCCGTTGAGCAACGGCACGCCCGCCATGGACGCCGACGCCACCATCGCCAGCACGGCGGTGTGCGGCATGTATTTCCACATGCCGTTGATGCGCCGCATGTCGCGGCTGCCGGTCTCGTGGTCGATGATCCCGGCAGCCATGAACAGCGAGGCCTTGAAGGTGGCGTGGTTGATGATGTGGAAGATCGCCGCGACGTTGGCCATGGGCGAATCCAGGCCGAACAGCAGGGTGATCAGGCCCAGGTGGCTGATGGTCGAGTAGGCCAGCAGGCCTTTGAGGTCGTTCTGGAACAGCGCCATGAAGGCGCCCATCAGCAGGGTCGCAAGCCCCGTCAGGCTGACCAGGTAGAACCACAGGTCGTTGCCCGACAGCAGCGGGTACAGGCGCGCCAGCAGGAATACGCCGGCCTTCACCATGGTCGCCGAGTGCAGGTAGGCCGACACCGGCGTCGGCGCCGCCATCGCATGGGGCAGCCAGAAGTGGAACGGGAACTGCGCGGACTTGGTGAACACGCCCAGCAGTACCAGGCACAGCGCCAGCGGGAACAGCGGGCTGGCCTGCAGCACCTCGCGGGCACCGAGCACGGTGGAGAGTTCGAAGCTGCCGACCACATGGCCGATCAGCAGGATGCCGGCGAGTAGCGCCAGGCCGCCACCACCGGTGACCGCCAGGGACATGCGCGCGCCCTTGCGCGCATCCGAGCGATGGCCCCAGAAGCCGATCAGCAGGAATGACGACAGGCTGGTCAGCTCCCAGAACACCAGCATCAGCAGCAGGTTTTCGCTCAGCACCACGCCGAGCATGGCGCCCATGAACAGCAACAGGAAGGCGAAGAAACGCCCGGCGGGCTCCCTCTCGGACAGGTAATAGCGGGCGTAGAGGATCACCAGCAGACCGATGCCGAGGATCAGCAGGGCGAACAGGAAGCCCAGGCCGTCCAGGCGCAGGCTGAGGTTCAGGCCCAGCTCCGGCAGCCACTCCAGGCGCTGCACCTGCGGATTGGCGCCGAGCACCGAGCGCTGGCCCAGCAGCAGGATCAAGCCCAGCAGCGGCACCAATCCGGTGGCGGCGGCGCAGGCGGTTCGGCCGAAACGCTCGGCCAGCAGCGGCAGCAATACCCCGAAGAAAGGCAGCGCGATGATCAGCGCCAACGTCATGACCCACTCCTTTTCACCGCCGGACGGCGTTCAGACAGGCAACACCGCGCAAAGGCGGCCGGCTTGCAAAGGCGACGATTATCCATATCTATCGATTACGCGTCATGGATTGAATTATTACGAAATTGCAAGCTTGAGCCGCGCCCGCAGTGGGCTGTGACAGATTTTCCTAACCCCCAAACGATAGCGCGCGACAGCCGGGTCGACTGTCGCGCGCTGGGTTTCGCTGGCTGCCACGGGCGGGCAGCCGTTGCCGGTCAGTGAGCGACGCGGCTGGTACCGTTGACGGTCAGGATGCGCACGCGCTCGCCGACGCGGAACACGGCGCCTTCGTCAACCTGCTGGACGTAGGCGCGGGTGCTGCCGTCGTCTTCGCGGACGGTGATTTCCACACCCTGGGTGCGGGTCAGGCCTTCTTCGGTGGCCGCACCGAGCAGGCCGCCGGCTACGGCACCGATGATGGCAGTGACATAGCTGCCCTTGCCGCCACCGATGGCGCTGCCGCCGATACCGCCAACGGCGGCGCCGGCAACGGAGCCGATGGGAGTCTTGGTGCCTTCGATCTTCACCGGGCGCAGGGCCTGGATGGTACCCATGCGAACGTTCTGCACGGTGCGTGCTTCTTCACGGGTGTAGGTGTCGCCGGTCAGGCTGGACTGGCAACCACCGAGGGTCATGGCCAGGGCCGCGAAAGTCACGGCGATCAGGGCAGTTTTACGCATTAGGGAACCTCCGAGTAGGGCTACGGCTATTAGACTCCGACGGCAGCCCGCCTGTCACGCCAGGTCATGAAACATGCTGATCTCGATTCAGCTTTCGTACAGTTTGTGCCAGATCGTCGGAAAACGCCTGCCCTGGCTCAGTTTTTCGTGCAGCACGATGGGTTAGCCTTGCGGCCGCAGAAGGAGCAGTCGTTCATGGACTATTTCATTATCGTCGTCACCACCGCCGCCGGCCTGTATTTCCACTGGTGGATCTACTGGCGAATCCGCCGCTGGATGGACCGCGACCTGGCGTTGTCGCTGGCCGGTGATGATCCGCAGAAACGTATCTATCTGTTGCAGCGCCTGGCCGATGCCAAGCGCGAGAAGGTGAAGCGCCGCGACCTGCCCGACTGGCTGCAGCGCGCCGCCGACAATTACCGCGCGGCCTGAGCCAGCGACCAGAAGCGCGCCAGCGCCTCGGCGCGGTTTTCCAGTTCCTGCGCCGCCCGAGCGCAGGCATCGGCCAGGGTGATGGGCCCCGGCGCCAGGCTGAACGCCGCTTCGATCCCCGCTTCACGCAATTCGGCCAGCCCTTCGCCCACACTGCCCGCCAGCGCGATCACCGGCACACCCGCGCGCCGGGCGACATGAGCCACGCCCACCGGCGTCTTGCCGTGCAGGCTCTGGCCATCCAGCCGCCCTTCCCCGGTGATGACCAGCGACGCGCCGGCCAGCGACGCCTCCAGCTCCGACAGTTCGGCAATCAGCTCGATGCCCGGTCGGAAGCGCGCCTTGAGGAAAGCCCGGCAGGCGAAGCCCAGGCCACCCGCGGCACCGACGCCGGGGAACAGGCTGTGATCCTGCCCGAGTGCGAGCGCAGCAACTTCGGCGAAGCGTTTGAGTGCGGCATCCAGCTGCTGCACCTGCGCCGGATTCGCACCTTTCTGCGGGCCGAAGACGGCCGAGGCGCCGTGGGGGCCGCAAAGGGGATTGTTTACGTCGGCAGCCACTTCGACCTCGACTGAGGCCAGTCGCGGGTCGAGGCTCGACAGGTCGATGCGCTCCAGTTCCGCGAGCCGCGCGCCGCCGGCACCCAGCTCCTTGCCCTGGCCATCGAGGAAACTCACGCCCAGCGCCTGCAGCAGGCCCAGGCCGCCGTCGTTGGTAGCACTGCCGCCCAGGCCGATGATGATCTTCTTCGCACCCGCATCCAGCGCCTCGCGGATCAGCTCGCCGGTGCCGCGACTGGTGGTGCGGGTGGCGTCGCGCTGCCCTTCCGGGACCCAGTGCAGGCCACTGGCGGCGGCCATCTCGATCACCGCGGTGGCGTCCTCCAGCCAACCCCAGTGGGCTTTCACCGGCTGCTCCAGCGGGCCGCAGACATCCAGCTCGCGGCGCTCGCCCGGCCGCGCCGCCAGCACCGCGTCCACCGTGCCTTCGCCGCCGTCGGCCATGGGCCGCAGCAGGGTTTCGTCGCCAGGCCGCGCGCGCAGCCAGCCACGGGAAATGGCCTCGGCGACCTCGGGGGCGGAGAGGCTTTCCTTGAAGGAGTCGGGAGCGATGACGACTTTCATGGGGACAGGTCCGTTGTGCGAGAGGATGGGGGCATCCTACACCGCCAACCGCGTAGGCAATGTCCCTGCGCGGGCCTGTTTCACTGTAGGAGCGCGCCATGCGCGCGATCGCGGGCATGGCCCGCTCCTACAGGGACCTCTGAGGCCTGGCGCGAAGGAACACCAGGCCCGAGGGGAAGCGAACCCCGGTCAACGGCGTATGGCCGCGAACGGTCATATGGCCCAGGCTCAGGGCGCCAGGCGCTCGCGCACCCAGGCTCCATTTTCGTGGCGGTAGTTGAGGCGATCGTGCAGGCGGCTCAGGCGGCCCTGCCAGAACTCGATGCGGCTCGGCAGCAGGCGGAAGCCACCCCAGAAATCCGGGCAGGACGGTGCCGTGTCGGCAAAGCGTTGCTCGGTCTCGGCCAGCAGTTGCTCCAGCTCGCCACGGCCGTCGATCACCCGGCTCTGCGGCGAAGCCCAGGCACCCAGGCGACTGCCCAGCGGGCGCACACGGTAGTAGGCAGCGGATTCTTCGCTGGAGACCTTCTCGACCCGTCCCTCGATGCGCACCTGGCGTTCCAGGGCCGGCCAGAAGAAGGTCATGGCCGCGCGCGGGTTTTCCCCGAGCTGCTGGCCCTTGGCGCTTTCGTAGTTGCTGAAGAAGGTGAAGCCGCGCTCGTCCAGGCCCTTGAGCAGGAGCACGCGGCAGTGCGGCTGGCCGTCGGCGTCCGCGGTGGCGAGCATCATCGCGTTGGGCTCGACCGGCAGTTGCTCGGTCTTCACCGCGTCCTCGAACCACTGGTTGAACAGGCTGAACGGTTCGGCGGGCGCCTGGGTCTCGGTCAGTCCGTCACGGGTGTATTCGCGGCGCATATCGGCCAGGGTCTGGGCCATCGGAAATCTCCTGCAGAAGAAGTCCTTAAGCTTATCCAGAGTTGCGCCTTCGCGCTTGATCCACGACAAGCGTCATTCCAGCGGGAATGACGCTTGTTGCACAAGGGATCAGTTGGCCTGGGCGAGTGCCAGCAGGCTGGTGCGCTGGGTCACCAGCACTTCGACGCGGCGGTTCAGCGCGCGGCCTTCGGCGCTGGCATTGTCGGCGCGCGGCAGGCTGGAGCCGACGCCCTTCAGACGCAGGCGATCGGCGCCCAGGCCGCTCAGGCGGAAGATCGAGGACACCGCCTGGGCACGCTGCAGGCTGACCTTGTCGTTGAGCGCCTTGTCGCCCGAGCTGTCGCTGTGGCCGAGCACCAGCACGCCGCTTTCCGGATCGTTCTGCAGCATCTTCGCCACGTTGCCCAGCGGCGCCAGGGTGATCGGCAGCAGCAGTTCAGGACGCTTGGGGTTGAAGGAGCCTTCCACCGGCGCGATCAGCACCAGGGCGTTCTCGCGGCGCTCGACGGTGAACTTGCTGCCCGCGACAGCGGCACGCAGGGACTGCTCATGCTGGTCCAGCCATTCCTTGCTGACCTTGGTGTCCTGCGGCTTGGCCGCCTTGTCGGCGCCCGGCTTGCTGTCGCTCACGCCGAACGGCCACCACCAGTGGCCGCCGGGCTGCTGGCTGCCAGCGGCGGCGACCTTGGCCGCTTCGACGGGCTTTTTCTCCGGCGCGGGGGCCGCAGCGCTCACTTCCTCGTCGCCACCGAAGGGCCACCACCAGTGGCCGGTGCCGGGCTTGGCGGCAGCTGCAGCGCTTTCCGTGGTTTTCGCCGGGTCCTTGGCCTGATCCTGAGACTGGAACTGGCTGCAGGCGGAAAGACCGACGCACAGCGCAAGGGTGGAGACTTTCAGCGAATTCGAGAACAGCAGGTTCATGGGAGCGATTCCATAAAGTCGGAACATGAAGAGAGGCCGGGTGTAGCTGGCAGGCAGCGGCACCCTGACTTCAGCAATCAGCTTAAGAGTTGTACATAACTTACTCAGTTGGAACGAGATTTTAATCCCGAACTGACGAGCGGCGCATAGCTGTGCGCAGGGGAAGACCGTCGCGGCCAGCGCGACGGCAATTGCGGACGACCTTAAGAAGGCGCAGCGGGAGGAAGGTTCCTCCCGCTCGTCGTTACAGGCAGTCGCCGGCGAGGCGGGCCAGGCGCTGGGCGCGCGGGTCCATCAGCACATAGGGGCCGAGGGTGTTGACGACGAAACCCAGCGCCAGCTCGCGCTCGGGATCGGCGAAACCGATGGAGCCACCGGCCCCCGGATGCCCGAAGGCCTGCGGGCCAAGGCCGTAGGTGGCGTTCGCCACGCTCGGTTGGTCAAGCATGCAACCCAGCCCGAAACGCGTACAGGTCAATAGAGTTCGATCCTCGCCAACGGCATGCTCGCGGGTGAGTTCGGCCAGCAGCGCTTCGTCCAGCAACTTGCCCTGCAGCAGGCCCGTATAGAAACCGGCCAGCGAGCGCGCATTGCCGTGGCCGTTGGCCGCCGGCTGCGACATGCGGCGCCATTCGGGCTTGTTGGTGCTGGTGAGCACCGAAGGCGGATTGGTGAAGGCGCGGGTGGAGAGCGCGGCGGCGTCGGTCATCATGGTCCGCAACAGGCGTTGCGCAGCGGCGTCCCCCAGGTTGCCCTTGCCCCGCGCGATGTGCGCGACGCGGTGGAATTCGCTGTCATCCAGGCCGATATGGAAATCCAACCCCAGCGGCTCGGCGGTGCGCGCGATGATGGCGGCGCCCGGCTCGCGGCCGTCGACACGACGGATCACTTCGCCGATCAGCCAGCCGTAGGTAATGGGGGCGTAGCCGTGTTCGGCGCCCGGCGTCCACCAGGGCGTCTCGGCAGCCAGTGCGGCGGTCATGCTCGACCAGTCATACAGCGCCTCGGGCGCCAGCGGCTCGCGGATCGCCGGCAGGCCCGCGCGATGGCAGAGGAGCTGACGCACGGTGATTCCCTGCTTGCCGGCCTGCTCGAACTCCGGCCAGTAGCGCGCCACCGGGGCGTCCAGTTCCAGCCGGCCCTCGCCCACCAGTTGCAGCGCGGCAACGGCGGCGAAGGTCTTGGTGCAGGAGAACAGGTTGAGAAGCGTGTCGGCCTGCCAGTCCTGGCCCGGCTCCTTGCCCGCGCTGCCGGCCCAGAGATCGACCACGGTTTCGCCGCCGACCTGGATGCACAGCGCTGCGCCGCGCTCCTGTGGGTCTTCGAACAGCGCACTGAAGGCGTCGGCAACGGGGGTGAAGCGCGGATCACAGTGGCCGTTCAGGGTCATTTCAGGCTCCGGAAATGCACATACTCAGGGACGGAAAGTGCGGAAGACGCCATTCTTTCAGCGCGTTCCGCCCCTGGGAACCCTGCCGAAGGCGGGGTGTGGCTTCACGAATGACGGATCATTGCTCCGAGGCCTGTTCCTCGTCGTCGCTGTCGTCCCCGGCGGGCGCGGCTTTGGGCTGCGGTTCCGGCGCCACCTTGGCGGCGGCGCGGGCCTGTTCGTCGATGCCTTTGAGCGTCTGCTGGTTGGCCTTGCGCACGGCGTCGACGAAGCCGGTGAACGGCAGGTCGGTGATGCCGACCAGGCCGATGTGACCATTCTCGCCGTCGAGCAGGCGGCCGGTCACCGGCTGGTCGAGGTACTGGAACCAGTGCGCGCCGACGATGTTCGGCTCCTTCGCGGCCTCGGCGAGGAAGCGCTGGTACGCCTCGCCACGCTGCTGCTCGTTGTACACCTCGGCGACACCGCCCCAGAACGGCCCGCGATCGCGGGAGCCGAAGTGGAATTCGGTGATCAGCACCGGCTTGTCCAGGCTGCGCACGTAGTTGGCGTCGAACCCCTGCTGCGGCAGCGGCACGTAGAGGTTGAAGCTGAGGATGTCGCAATACTGCGCACAAGAGGCCAGTGCTTCCGGCGTGCTGACGGCGAAACGCGGGCCGAGCAGCAGGTGGTTCGGCGCGTGCCACTTCAGCGAGTCCTTCAGGGTCTTGAAGTACTGGTCGGCGTACAGCCGCAGGAAGGCGCTGTAGTCCTGGGCGATGGCCGGGTGCGCCTCGCTCGGGACCGGTGCCTGGTAGCCCGGCGCGTCCAGGTCCTCCCAGGAGCCCAGCTGTACGCCCCAGGCCTCGGCGAGCTGCTCGTGATCCTCGTACTTGTCCTTGAGCTGCTTGATGAAGGCACGCTTGGCCGGGCTGTCGGTGGACAGCTTGAGCGTGCCGAAAGCCAGGGCGAAGTGCGCCTGGTCATCGTCGCCACGGCCGGCCCAGGCCAGTTCGTTGTCGGCGTAGTAGCCCAGCAGCCAGGCATCCTCGCGGTGATCGCGGGCGGCGATGGCGATGGCGCGCTCGGCGGCCATGGCGAAGCGCGGGTCGAACGGATCGGGCATGGCGCCCCACCAGTCGTAGCCGGTGCTGACTGTGGCGTAGTCGCCGCTGATGGACAGCGGCACGCTGTACGGCAAGCGCGGATCGTCGGCGAAGGCCGGATCGCTCCAGTCGCCCAGGGTGTTGAAGCCCCAGGAGCCGAGGCGCTGCACGGTGCGTTCGCGCCAGGCGACCGCGGCGGCGTCAGCGCTCAGGCCACCGTCGGCACGGAAGCGGTTGGCGGCGTAGAAGTCGAACCAGCGGCCGTTGCCGAACGCGCGGCCCTGCTGGGCGCCGACACCACTGCGGTCATCGCGCTGGCCATAGAAGGCGGCCAATGGCTCGTCCTCCTTGGGCAGGCTGGCGAACATGTACTCGCGGCCTTCCACGTAGGTCTGGCTGCTGTCGGCGTTCACCGCGTTGACGCCCATGGACCAGAACGAATGCCCTTCCGGCGTCACCAGCCACCAGCGGCCGTTGCGCTTTTCGGTGCGGAAGAAGCCGGTGCCTTCGAAGGCCGGGCCGTCCAGCAGGCCACCAAAGGCGTCGCGACCGGGCGCCGGCTGCCACTTCTTCAGTTGCTCGCCTTCGGCTTTCCAGGCGCTGGCCAGTTGCTCGG
Source organism: Pseudomonas sp. PDM22 (assembly GCF_014851965.1). Taxonomy (NCBI): domain Bacteria; kingdom Pseudomonadati; phylum Pseudomonadota; class Gammaproteobacteria; order Pseudomonadales; family Pseudomonadaceae; genus Pseudomonas; species Pseudomonas sp. PDM22. The sequence continues at coordinate 617,212 of NZ_JACVAR010000002.1, read as the reverse complement.
GGCTCTTCACCTTTTCCGGCCAGTCGCTGCGGGTGGACTGGCCGAAAGCGTCGACAATGCCGGAGTAGGCCTTGTGGTACTCGTCATTGCCGGCGCGGGTGCCGAAGCGGCCGACGAGGATGTCCTGCGCCGCCTTGGGCGCGGTGAGGAACAGCTTCACCGCGCCGACCTGGCTGCGGTTCAGCTCGCCGGTAACCTTGCTCGCCAGCAGCAGGCGCTGGCCGTCCTGGGTGACGGGCATGGGCACGCCGGCACGCATGCCGAAGTCTTCCGGGGCGATGGCGTGCAGCGGGATCACCAGGGTCTGCGCCGGGCCCGGCGGCAGGGCGATGCTCGCGCGCAGGCCGGGAGCGCCGGCGACGCCTTCGATTTCCACTTCCAGGGTGATGGCCCAGTCCATGGCGTTCTGCAGGCGCAGGCTGACACTGTCGGCCTGGGACCAGTCCCAGCTGCCGCTGGAAGGCGCGAGACGCAGGGTCGGTTGCGGCGCGGGGTTGAAGTTCACCCGGCGGAGGATTTCGCCCTCGGGTGTGGCCTCGGCGGTGGAGCTGGGCAGGTCGGCGTTCTGCGTGGTGACGCTGACCACAGCCATCGGCTTGACGAAGTTGAAGAGGGTTTCATTGCCGCCAGCCGACCAGGCCGGGGCGCTGGCGATGGCCAGGCTGAGCAGCAGAGGCAGATGCCAACGCATCGATGTCATGGATTCGAGTCCTTGCAACACGCCCGCCGGGCGGCGGGCGTTCGTTTGACAGCAAGCGCGGGAGCTCGCTCCCGCACACTCAAGCGATTTCTCGGCGGAATGGGGGTAACGCGTTCAGGATGGCCTTGCCGTAGCGCTGCGTCACCACGCGGCGGTCCAGCAGGGTGATGGTGCCGCGGTCCTGCTCGGTCCGCAGCAGGCGGCCACAGGCCTGCACCAGGCGCAGCGAGGCGTCGGGCACGGCGATCTCCATGAAGGGATTGCCGCCTCTCGCCTCGATCCATTCCGACAGCGCCGCCTCCACCGGGTCATCCGGCACGGCGAAGGGAATCTTGGCGATCACCACGTGCTCGCAATAGGCACCGGGCAGGTCCACGCCTTCGGAGAAGCTGGCCAGGCCGAACAGCACGCTCGGTTCACCATCGTCGACCCGCGAACGGTGCTTGTTCAGGGTTTCCTGCTTGGACAGGTTGCCCTGGATCAGCACGCGCTTGCGCCAGTCGCGGTCCAGGCCGTCGAAGACTTCCTGCATCTGCTTGCGCGAGGAGAACAGGATCAGCGAGCCGCGCGAGCCTTCGACGATCTCCGGCAGCTCGCGGATGATCGCCGCGGTATGGGCAGCAGCATCGCGCGGGTCGGCCTTGAGGTCGGGCACGCGCAGCACGCCGGCGTCGGCATGGTGGAACGGGCTCGGCACCACGGCGGTGACGGCGGCGCGCGGCAGGCCGGCGCGCATGCGGTAGCGGTCGAAGGTGCCCAGCGCCGTGAGGGTTGCGGAGGTCACCAGCACGCCGTAGGCCACGTTCCACAGGTTGCGGCGCAAGGTCTCGGCGGCGAGGATCGGGCTGGCGTTGGCCTCGATGTCATAGAAGGTGCCGCTCTCGGCGAGGGTCAGCCAGCGCGCCATGGGCGGGCTGTCTTCCGGGTCCTCGCAGGTGAAGGCGGTCCACAGCTCCCAGTTGCCCTGGGCGCGGGACAGCAGGCTGCCGAACAGCGGGTACCACTCCTCGGCCTGGTGGCTGGCGATACCGACGCTGCCCTCCCCGTCCATGGCTTCCTTGAGCAGTTCGGTGAGGCGGGTGAAGAGGTCGGTGAGCTTGGAGAAGCCCTTCTTCAGCTCGATGCCCATCTCGCGGATGTGCTCGGGAATCACCCCGCCCTCGAAGCGATGGCGCGGCCGCTCGCGGCCTTCCATGTCCTCGCCGGCGCGGAAATCGCCGACCTCCTCGCAGGCGGTGAACATGAATTGCTGGTGCGTGCGCAGCTCGCGGGCCAGCTCCGGCACCTGTTCGATCAGGCGGCCGAGGTCACCCGGCAGCGGGTTCTGCGCCAGCAGCTTGGTCAGGTTCTTCTCCACCTGGCCCAGCCAGTCGGCGGTGGCGCGCAGGCGGGTGAAGTGGGCGAAGTGGCCGATGGCCTTGTCCGGCAGGTGATGACCTTCGTCGAACACGTAGAGGGTGTCGCGCGGGTCCGGCAGGATCGCGCCGCCACCCAGGGCGAGGTCGGCCAGCACCAGGTCATGGTTGGTGACGATCACGTCGACCTTGGTCATGCCTTCACGCGCCTTGTAGAAGGCGCACTGCTGGAAGTTCGGGCAATGGCGGTTGGTGCACTGGCTGTGGTCGGTGGTGACCTGCGCCCACTGCGCGTCCTCGATGGCCTCGGGCCAGGAGTCGCGGTCGCCGTCCCAACGGTTGCCCGCCAGGCGCTCGATCATCTGGTTGAACAGCTTGGTGGAGGTCTCGTCCACGTCGATGCGGAAACCTTCCTCCTCGAACAGCTGGGCGGTGGCGCTCTGCGCCTGGCCTTCCTGCAGCAGGTGGTCGAGCTTGGACAGGCACATGTAGCGCCCGCGCCCCTTGGCCAGGGCGAAGCTGAACGACAGGCCGGAGTTGCGCAGCAGGTCGGGCAGGTCCTTGTGGACGATCTGCTCCTGCAGGGCGACGGTGGCGGTGGCGACGACCAGGCGCTTGCCGGCGGCCTTGGCGCAGGCGATGGCGGCGAGGCTGTAGGCGACGGTCTTGCCGGTGCCGGTGCCGGCTTCCACGGCGACCACGGCGGCATCGCCCAGGCGATGGCCTTCCTCGTCGCTGGCGATGGTCCCCAGGACTTTGGCGACTTCGGCGATCATCAGGCGCTGGCCGTAGCGCGGCTTGAGTTCCTTGGCCTCGAGGAAACGCGAGTAGGCGCCCTGGATCGTGGCCTTGAGTTCGGTGCTGAGCATGGACTTCCCGGGCCCCGGAGCGTGCCTTGAGGACACATCCGGATGCTGGATAAATTTTCAGTGGTTCGAATCGGCGGCTATGATAGCGCGCTTGACTTCAATCGCCAGCGGAGATCGTCCGAATGACACCCTTTGCCTTCATCTACGCCCTGCACGTCCTGGCCGCCCTGGTCTGGGTGGGCGGCATGTTCTTCGCCTGGATGATCCTGCGCCCGGCCGCCGTCGCCGCGCTGGAGGCGCCGCCCCGGCTGAAGCTGTGGCTGGAGGTGTTCCCGCGCTTCTTCCGCTGGGTGTGGGCCGCGGTGATCCTGCTGCCGGTGACCGGCGTGGGCATGCTGCACCTGAGCTTCAACGGCATGGCCGGCGCGCCGCGTTATGTGCAGGTGATGATGGGCCTCTACGTGGCGATGCTCGCGCTGTTCCTGCGCATCCAGGCGCTGCAACTGCCGGAACTGCGCCGCGCGGTGGGCGCCGAGGACTGGCCGGCCGGCGGCGCCGCGCTGGGCAAGATCCGCAAGACCGTGGGCCTGAACCTGCTGATCGGCATGGCGCTGGTGGCTTTCGTCGCCGCGCGTCCGCACTGGTAAGACGCGCACGGCCAAGAAAAAAGCCCGCCGGTTGCCGGCGGGCTTTTTTTTCAGGCACGTCGTTTCAGAAGCGTTTTACGTCCAGGCGGCCTTCGCTGCCTTTCGCCCCTTCCGCACCGCCGCTGCCTTCCGCGCCGGGCTTCTCACCCGCCACCGAATAGAACCAGCAGCCCTTCTCGCTGCTGCGCGGGCCGGCCTTGCCGGGCTTGCCGCCAGCTCCGCCTGCGCCGCCTTCCAGGCGAACCCTGACCTTCGCGACATCGAACTGCTCGGGTACTTCCAGACGCACCACGCCGCCGGACGCGCCGGTCTGGCCGTCGGCGCCGTTCTGGCCATTGCCGGCGGACTTCCCGCTGCCCCACAGGCAACCGGACGTCTGCGCGCTGCCGCCATCCAGGCCGTCATAGCCCGGCGCGCCGACACCACCACGGACGTCGATCAGCAGGTTTTCCACCGCCACATCCTGTAGCCGCAGTACCAGGTTGCGGCCGCCGCTGGCAGGCTTCTCGAAGCTGCCGGAACTGCCTTGCGCGGCGATCACGCTGCCGTCGGCGAGGCTGCCGTGCTGCACTTCGATCTGCAGCGCATCGTTGCCGGGGAACACGCCGATCCGCGCATTCTTCGCCAGATCCAGCTCGCCGATCTTCAGCTCCTTGACCCGCGAAGGGATCAGCAGCGCGCCTTCCGGGCCGACGCTGATACGGTCCAGGCTCAGGCTCTCGCCCTTCACCGGCAGGCGCAGCACGGTATTGGCCTCCACCGAGACAGTGCCGGCGGCCGAACACGCCAGCGGGGCGAACAGCGCCAGGCCCAGCAACGACTTACGCATGGGTATCTCCTTCTACTTTTGCGGATGCCGGCTGCGGCAGGGTAGCGAAATGGAAGACGCCGAACAGCAGGATCTGCAGGCGGTCCATGCCCGGATGCGGGCGGCCCTGCAGCCGCTTGCGCAGCGCCACGAGTTCGAGAATGTGGATCAGCAGGATCAGCGCGCCCGCCGCATTGAGCAGCAGCGCGAAGGGATGTGCGAAGGGTTGGATCAGGTTGGCCAGCACCGCCAGCCAGAACAACAGGGCAATCAGTTTGCCCAGCCCCAACAACGCTTTCATGAAGTGCCCCCGTGTTTTTCTTTGCCGGGGAACATACGCCTCTGCTCCGCCCTGTGCCAGTGGCAACCGGGAATGACAAAGGGGGCCACGAGGGCCCCCTTTGCACAGATCACGCCGGACTTACTGACGGGTGATCTTGATTTCCACGCGACGGTTCTCGGCGCGGCCTTCCTTGGTCTTGTTGTCCGCAACCGGCTGGCTCTCGCCATAGCCGACGACCGACTTGATGCTGCTGGCAGGTACGCCAGAGTCGACCAGGTAGTTGGACACGGCGTTGGCGCGGCGCTCGGACAGTTTCTGGTTGTAGGCGTCGGTACCGATGCTGTCGGTGTGACCGCCGATGTTCAGCTCGGTGCTCGCAGCCTCACCCTTCAGGCGGGTAGCGATGGTGTCGAGCTTGTCCTTGTCCTGCGCGTCGATCTTCGACGAGTCGAAGGCGAAGTGCAGGTCACGCACCACGATGGTCTCTTCCTTGGGCAGCGGAGCCGGAGCAGGCTCAGGAGCCGGTGCAGGCGGCGGAACTTCGGCCACTTGCTCTTCGGCGCCATGCACCCAGCAGTAGGACGCACCCAGCACGCCACCAATCAGGGCCCCCCAACCGGCCCAGGCGCTGCTTTCGATGGAACCCAGACCGGCGCCGCCGACACCGCCAACCACGGCGCAGGTTGGCCAATCGGACTTCTGCAACCCTGCGCAGCCGGTGAGCAACGTGCTTACCAGCAGCAGGGGTAAAGCGGTCCTTGTGATGCTCATAAAGTTATGTCTCCTCTAATGATCGGGTCTTGACCGACAATTACCGAGTAAAGACGTGACTGACAGAATGCGCCAGCACTAGGCCATATGGGTGTCACACGCTAGTCTTCGTTCATTATTTTTCGCCTTCGACGAGCCTCATGATTTCGACACGCACGCCGCAACAAGCCCTGGCCGCCCTGCTCGATCGCTATGCGCCGCAGCGCCTCCTGCTGGTGGGTGCCAGCCAGATTCCGGCAGTGGACGCCTTCCTCGCGGCGCATCCGGATTGCGAACTGCTTCACGCTGACGCCGGCCCCCTGCCGGCGGAGCTGGCTGGCCAGCGCTATGACCTTGCGCTGCTGGCCGATTGCCTGGAACACCTGCCGCGCCGCGAAGCGCAACAGCTGGTGGGCGGCATCCGCAACCTCAACAGCAGCCGCGTGGCCGTGCTGGTCGACCTCGACGCCGCCCAGGCGCAGGACGCCGACTTCTACGCCCTGGCCATGCAGGCCAGCGAGCGCTTCCAGCGCGACGAGCAGGTGATCACGCTGTTCACCTACGATCTGCACGAATACAAACAGGTCCCGGACTGGCTCAATGCGAAGTTCTGGGCCAACCCGGAAAACTTCGGCAAGTACTGGTGGTGACCATGATCGAACCGACCTGCCCCTGCGGCAGTGGCCGCCCATTGCCCGACTGCTGCGGGCGTTTCCATACCGGCGTCGCAGCGCCCACTGCCGAGGCACTGATGCGCTCGCGCTACAGCGCCTACGCGCTGGGCCTGGTGGATTACCTGCGTGACACGACGCTGCCCGCCCAGCAACAGGGCCTGGACCTCGAGGCCATCCGCACCTGGAGCCTGGGCAGCACCTGGCTGGGCCTGGAGGTGGTGAGCCACGAAGTGCTCGGCGGCCAGCCGGAACATGCACGGGTGACTTTCATTGCGCGCTGGCACGATGCTGGCGGCGAACACAGTCACCGCGAGTGCTCGGGATTCGTCCAGCGCGACGGACGCTGGTACTTCCTCGACCCCACCGTGCCGATGAAGCTGGGACGCAACGACCCGTGCCCCTGCGGCGCCGGCGGCAAGCTGAAGAAATGCTGCGGGCCCTGGATTGAGTAGGACAGGATCGAGTGAGGCGCGAACTCGCCCCACTTGGGGGCGTCCGGTGTCTGGGCTAGAATCCGCGCTTTTTTCCGGGGCGGCGGTGTTTCGCCGCACCGGCTACTCCTGCCGGACCTCGCCATGCTGCTGACCGTTCTCTACATCATCGCCATCACCGCCGAAGCCATGACCGGCGCGCTGTCCGCCGGCCGGCGGAGCATGGACCTGTTCGGCGTGGTGCTGGTGGCCTGTGTCACCGCCCTGGGTGGCGGTTCGGTGCGCGACATGCTGCTGGGCCACTACCCGCTGACCTGGGTGCGTCACCCGGAGTACCTGGCACTGACGGCCGGCGCCGCGCTGTTCACGGTGTTCATCGCCCCACTGATGCGCCACCTGCGCTCGATGTTCCTCGCGCTGGACGCCGTGGGCCTGGTGGCCTTTACCCTGATCGGTTGCCAGGTCAGCCTGGAGATGGGCCACAGCCTGCTGATCGCTGCCGTGAGCGGCGTGATCACCGGGGTGTTCGGCGGCATCCTGCGGGACATTTTCTGCAACGACGTGCCGCTGATCTTCCGCCGCGAGCTGTACGCCAGCGTGTCCTTCGCCAGCGCCTGGTGCTACCTGATCTGCCTGCAGATCGACCTGCCCAAGGAGCAGGCCATGCTGATCACCCTGTTCTCGGGCTTCCTGTTCCGCATGCTGGCGATCCGCTTCCGCTGGGAAATGCCCAAGTTCGTCTACAAGGACGACCCGCACCAGGGCGACTGATCAGTCCTGCAGCTTGAGGTGGCTGGTGTCCGGCGCAGGCCCGGCAGGCTCGGGCTTGGCCTGGCCCATGTCGCTGCCCACCGGGGCGACGCTGAACTGGCTGAGGTCCACGCGCGGCGCCTGGGCGTCGGGCTTCTCGTCCTGCAGGTCGGTGCCCACCGGAGCCAGGCCGAAGTCCGGCGCATCCACATCGGCGAAAGCGGCCATGTACTCGTCACGCGGCGCCACCTTCAGGCGCCCCTGCGGTGCAGCGGCAGAAGCAGCTGACTGTACCGGTGCGCTGACAGGCTCGGCGGGCGGCGGCGGGGCCAGTTCGATCTCCTCGATCTGCGCATCCATGTCGACCACTTCGACGACAGCGCCGGCGCGCTCGATCACACTGCGGTACTTTTCCGCGGCCTCGGCATCGAGGTTGTTCTTGATCACCATGCGGCGACCGGAGAACAGCAGTTCGATGCGCGGCGCGTCGGCCTGGAACAGCCTGGCCAGGTTGGCTTTCACCGTCTCGAGCTGAGCACCCGGCACGGTCTGTCCCGAGAAGGCAATCTCATAGCGGCTCATCTTCACTCTCCTGTGTTAACCCGCCGGTTACATTCGGCCAGTATGGTGCAGCTTCTTTTAACGTAACAACAACTTGCGGCCGAGCAGGTGCTTGGTACACTGGGGCGTCTTGAGGGGTAGACATGAATTATCAGGCGCAAATGATAAGAATTTTCAGCCTGTTCTGGCTGTTCAGCCTTGTTTCGGGCTGCGGCTGGATGTCAGGCAATTTCGAGCAACCCGACGTGAAGCTGCAGAAGGTAGACGTCGTGAAAGCTCGTTTGCTGGAGCAGGAATTCGTCCTGCATTTCCGCATCGACAACCCGAACGACTTCAGCCTTCCGGTTCGTGGCCTGGCCTACAAGGTCAAGCTGAACGATATCGACCTCGCCGAAGGCGAGTCGAATAACTGGTTCACAGTGCCGGCCAACGGCCACGAAACCTTCGAAGTACCGGTGACCACCAACCTGTGGCGGCACATGAAGTACATCGTCAAGTTGCTGGAAGACCCGGACAAGCCGATCCGCTATCGCCTCGACGGTGAAGTGAAGACAGGCCTGCTCTTCGGACAGAGCGTGCACATCGCCCGCAATGGCGAGATAATTCCCGGTGATTTCATCCCCGAGTGAGCGTCACCATGAGCCAGGAACCCCACGTACACGGTCCGAACTGCAACCACGACCACGATCATGACCACCACCATGATCACGGCCACGTGCACGGCCCGCACTGCAACCACAGCCAGGAGCCTGCGCGTAACCCGCTCAAGGATGTGGGCCGCAACGATCCTTGCCCCTGCGGCAGCGGCAGCAAGTACAAGAAGTGCCACGGCGCCTGACCCAGGCCCCGAGCACTGCGAAGAAGGCCCGCCCAGCGCGGGCCTTCTGCTGTCCGGCCCAACTATTCGTCGGCTGCTGAAAATCCCGCCGCGCGCGGCTTGCGAAGCTATCCTCGGCTCACTAACGTAGCGCGCTTCAAGCAACCTCCTTCAAGCGACCTTTTTGTGCAGGAGCACATCCCCATGGCCCCGCGAGCCTTCCGCCGGCTTCCCAGCTTCGGCCTTGCCGCCACCCTCAGCGCCGCTGTCAGCCTCACCGGTTGCCAGGGCTGGCTCAACGACCGCTATGCAGGCAGCCTGCCGCCGAGCTACGGCGTGCAGCCGATCAAGGGCCTGGCGGACAACGTGTCGATCCGCCGCAACAGCCTGGGGATGCCGCTGATCGAGACCAGCACCTTCCACGATGCGCTGTTCACCCTGGGCTACGTGCATGCCAGCGACCGCATCAGCCAGATGGTCGGCCTGCGCCTGATGGCCCAGGGACGCCTGTCGGAGATGGTCGGCCCCGGCGCCCTGGAGACCGACCGTTTCATGCGCACGGTGAACCTGAAGAAGGCCGCCGATGCGCTTTACGCCGGCTCCTCGCCACGCCTGAAGCGCTTCTTCGAGACCTACGCGCGCGGCGTCAACGCCTACCTGTACCGCTACCGCGACAAGCTGCCGATGGACCTCGCCGAGTCCGGCTACCGTCCCGAGTACTGGAAGGCCGAAGACTCCGCGCTGGTCTTCAGCCTGCTGAACTTCGGGCTGGCGGTGAACCTGCAGGAGGAGATCGCCTCCCTGGTGCTCGCGCAGAAGGTCGGCGCCGACAAGCTGCCCTGGCTGACGCCGATCTACCCGGACGAAGCGCTGCCCTTCGAGGAAGCCGAGAAGCTCAAGGGTCTGCGCCTGGACGGCAGGATCGCCGGCCTCGACGCCCTGGACCGCGCCGCCGGGCAAGTCGCCTCGCTGCAGATGATGGGCGTCGCCGCCTCCAACAACTGGGCCATCGCCCCGCAGCGCACACGAAGCGGCAAGAGCATCCTGGCCAACGACACCCACCTGCCGCTGTCCATGCCTTCGGTGTGGAACTACGTGCAGATCCGCTCGCCCAAGTACAACGCCGCGGGCGTCTCCATCGCCGGCGTGCCAGGCGTGGTTGCCGGCTTCAACGGCAAGCTGGCCTGGGGCATGACCATGGTCATGGGCGACAACCAGGACCTGTTCCTCGAACAGGTGAAGCGCCAGGGCAGCAAGCTCTACTACCTCGCCGATGGCCAGTGGAAACCCGCCATCGAGCGCAACGAGACCTTCTTCATCAAGGGCCAGAGCCCGGTCCGCGAAGTCATCTACGAGACCCGTCACGGCCCGCTGCTCAACAGCGCGCTGGGCGAGCGCAAGCACGACCTGCAACCGCTGCCGCTGTCCAGCGGCTACGGCATCGCCTACCAGAGCATCCAGGGCGAGACCGACCGCACGCTCGACGCCTTCTTCGATCTTTCCCGCGCGAAGAACGTCGAACAGGCCTTCGACGCCACCCGTGACGTGCGCGCGATGGCGCTGAACATCGTGTTCGCCGACGAGAAGCACATCGGCTGGCAGGTCACCGGGCGCTTCCCCAACCGCAAGGAAGGCCGCGGCCTGCTGCCCTCCCCCGGCTGGGACGGCCGCTACGACTGGGACGGCTATGCCGACCCGATCCTGCACCCGTCCGACCAGGACCCGGCGCAGGGCTGGCTGGGTACCGCCAACCACCGCAGCGTGCAGCCGGGCTACGGCGCGCAGCTGTCCAGTTCCTGGTACTACCCGGAGCGCTACGAGCGCATCGCCCAGCTCGCCGGCGGCAGCAAGAGCCACGACTACCGCAGCATGATCGCCATGCAGTACGACCAGACCACGCCGTTCGCCGGCAAGCTGCAGTCGATGCTGGATGCACCGGGCATGGCGCAGCCGCTGAAGAAAGCCATCGACGCCCTGCCCGCCGACCAGCGCGCCCGCGCCCGCGAAGCGCTGGACCGGATCATGGCCTTCGACGGCAAGCTCTCGGCCACCTCCGGTGACGCCGCGCTCTACGAAGCCTTCCTGCAGGAAAGCACCAAACAGATCTTCCTCGACGAACTGGGCCCGGAAGACAGCCCGTCCTGGAAGGCCTTCGTCGAGACTGCCAATCTCTCCTACTCGGCCCAGGCCGACCACCTGCTGGGCCGCGACGACAGCCCATTCTGGGATGACACCCGCACCCCGCAGAAGGAAGACAAGCCGGCGATCCTCGCCCGCAGCCTGGCCGCCGCCACCGCCTTCTGCGAGCAGAAGCTGGGCAGCGACCGCCACGCCTGGCAGTGGGGCAAGCTGCACACCTACGAGTGGGTCAGCGACAGCACCAAGATGGCGCCCAACCTCGGCGCCGGCGACCGTGCCAGCCTGGGTGCGATCAAGGGCTACCTGGACCGCGGCCCCTACCCGGCCGGCGGCGACCACAGCACGCTGAACGTCTCGGCCTACCACTGGGGCCAGGACTTCAACACCTGGCTGATCCCGGCCATGCGCCTCGTCGTCGACTTCGGCCAGAGCGAGCCGATGATCGGCCTCAACAGCAGCGGCCAGTCCGGCAACCCGGCCAGCCCGCACTACGCCGATGGCATCGACGCCTGGCTGAAGGGCAACTACATGAGCTTCCCCTTCCAGTCGCAGAACCTGGAGAAGGTCTACGGCGTGAAACGCCTGACGCTGGTGCCGGAGAAGTGATGATCTGAAAAATATTTCCGGGGACCGGGAACTTGGCTCCCGCCCCGGAATCAGATTTGTCGACTTACTCCATGATCATATTCAGGCACCCTCTGGGTGCCTTTCTTTTTTCCCCGCTCCGTTTCCGCTGCACCTCCCTTCGCAACACCCTTCCCCGGCCGGAACTCCCTCGTATCCTTTCCCACAGGAGTCATCGCCATGTCCGAATCGCTCATCGTCATCACCGGCGGCCCCGGCGCCGGCAAGAGCACGCTGCTCGACCATCTGCACCAGCATCACGGCCTGAACGTCGTCGAGGAAGGCGGCCGGGCGATCATCCGCGAACAACTGGCCCGTGGCGGCGATGCACTGCCATGGGCAAACCGGGAGGCCTTCTGCCGGGAAATGTTCGAACACGCGCTGACGACCCGCGAGCGAGCGCTCGATACGGTTGGACTGTGGCTGTTCGATCGCGGCCTGCCGGACGTGCTGGGGTACGCGCGGCTCTGCGGCCTGCCGATTTCCGAAGCACTGGAAACCGCCGCACGGGAACAGCGCTACGGGCAAACCGTGTTCCTGGCGCCCGCGTGGGAAGCCATCTACCGCAACGACGCCGAGCGCCGGCAGGACTTCATCGAAGCGCGGCGAACGGCGGCGATGATGGCCCAGGTGTACGAAGTGCTGGGGTATCGCGTCGTGCAGTTGCCGCTCGCGAGCCTGAAGGAACGAGCGGCCTTCGTGCTGGAAGTCCTAGGGACGGCTCATCACGCCCATTGAGGCAGCGGCAGCAGGCGGTTCGGGGATACTTACACTGAGGGAAACCACGACCTGACGGCTCTCACCCTGGATGCCGTAGTCGTCGGAGTTGCCATAGCCCAGCCAGACTTCGCTGTTGCCACTCATGCGGACATCGGACAGCTCGTCACCGTCACCTTCGTGGCCATTGAGCCAGCCGGAAGCGGCACCGCGCTCCTGTCCCAGATGCAGCGTGCCATCCACGGCGAAGGTCAGCGGGTCCTTGCCCGGCTCGACCTGATCCAGCCAACCGAGGAACAGCGAAGGAGTGAATCGGCTGTGCAGCCAGCAGCGAACCTGCGTGAGGCGCTGGTTCTTGAACACCAGGAGCGTGGCGTTGCCGTAGAGCAGGCCCTGCTCGCCGCCGCGCATGGGCAAGCGCGCCGTGGGCTCGCCCAGGCGTTCGACGAACTGGTTCAGGGGAGCGCTGGACGGCAGGCCGAGCACTTCGCCACCGGGAGTGACGTTGAGTTCGGCCGCCGCCAGATGGCCGCTGGCGCCCAGCAACAGGGCGCAAAGCAGGCCCCGCAATCCTTGCGAGGTCATGTCCGTTTCTCTCTGTGCGGCGCGATCAGGCCTTGGGCAGGGTGACGCCGGTCTGGCCCTGGTATTTGCCGCCGCGATCGCGGTAGGACACTTCGCAGGCTTCGTCCGACTGCAGGAACAGCATCTGCGCCACGCCTTCGTGGGCGTAGATCTTCGCCGGCAGGTTGGTGGTGTTGGAGAACTCCAGGGTCACGTGGCCTTCCCACTCGGGTTCCAGCGGGGTCACGTTGACGATGATGCCGCAGCGCGCGTAGGTGCTCTTGCCCAGGCAGATGGTCAGTACATCGCGCGGGATGCGGAAGTACTCGACGGTGCGGGCCAGGGCGAAGGAGTTCGGCGGGATGATGCAGACGTCGCTGTTGATGTCGACGAAGCTCTTCTCGTCGAAGTTCTTCGGATCGACCACGGCCGAGTGGATGTTGGTGAACACCTTGAACTCGGCGGCGCAGCGTACGTCGTAGCCGTAACTGGAAACGCCGTAGGAAATCACCCGGCTGTCATCGGCACCGCGAATCTGGCGCTCGACGAACGGCTCGATCATGCCGTGTTCCTGAGCCATGCGGCGAATCCACTTGTCCGATTTGATGCTCATGGCGGGTGTCCTGTGCGGCGGTTGAAAAAAGAAGGCGAATCTTACCGGCAGGCGCGCCGCCCGGCAAAGGGGCGCGCCCGGCGGCGTTGTCACAGTTCAGTCGTCGCTGATGGAGATGTTCGGCATGTCCGGCGCAGCCTTCTCGCTCAGGGCGATGCGGGCGCCGACGCAGCGGGCCATTTCCTGGTAGATCATCGCCAGCTGGCTTTCCGGGTCGGCGATCACGGTGGGCTTGCCGCCGTCGGCCTGCATGCGGATGGCCATGGACAGCGGCAGCGACGCCAGCAGCTCCACGCCGTACTGCGCGGCCAGCTTCTCCCCGCCGCCTTCACCGAACAGGTGCTCGGCGTGGCCGCAGTTGGAGCAGATGTGCACGGCCATGTTCTCGACCACGCCCAGCACCGGGATGTTGACCTTGCGGAACATCTCCACGCCTTTCCTGGCGTCGAGCAGGGCCAGGTCCTGCGGGGTGGTGACGATCACCGAGCCGGCCACCGGGACTTTCTGCGCCAGGGTCAGCTGGATGTCGCCGGTACCCGGTGGCATGTCGATGACCAGGTAATCCAGGTCGTTCCAGGCGGTCTGGGTGATCAGCTGCAGCAGCGCGCCGGAAACCATCGGGCCGCGCCACACCACCGGGGTGTTGTCGTCGGTGAGGAAGGCCATGGACATGACTTCCACGCCGTGGGCTTCCAGGGGGATGAACCACTTCTGGTCGCGGATCTTCGGCCGGGTGCCTTCGGGGATGCCGAACATGATGCCCTGGCTCGGGCCATAGATGTCGGCGTCGAGGATGCCGACCTTGGCGCCTTCGCGGGCCAGCGCCAGCGCGAGGTTCGCCGCGGTAGTGGACTTGCCCACGCCGCCCTTGCCGGAGGCCACGGCAATGATGTTCTTCACGTTGCTCATGCCCGGCACTTGCGCCTGAGCCTTGTGCGCGGCGATGTGGGTCTCCACCTTGACCTGGGCCGAGTCGACGCCGTCCAGCGCTTCCAGGGCCATCTGCACGGTCTGCGCCAGGCCGTTCTTGAACAGCCCGGCGGCGTAGCCCAGCTCAAGGGTCAGCGAGATACGCCCGCCCTGGATGTCCAGCTCGCGCAGGTAGCCGGCGTCCAGCAGGTTCTGGCCGGTGTGAGGGTCGTTGATCTGGCGGAGAAGGTTTTCCACCGTGGCTCGGTTGGCGCCCATGGGTACTCCCGATGAAAGACTGAGCAGAATAGGCGGGCATTCTAACAGCAGCGACAAGCTTCAGGCTGCAGGCTTCAGGTGCGGCGCATCGCATCACCTCGCTCGTGCCTGCAGCCTGCGACCTGCCGCCTGTAGCCCGTTCTGGCCTGCCACAGGTCGCTTCCTATATAGTTGCCGATTCCCTCGTTTTAACCGGAACGGCCGATCATCATGTCCGAAGCCCGCAAGATCCTCGTCACCAGCGCCCTGCCCTACGCCAATGGTTCGATCCACCTGGGTCACATGCTGGAATACATCCAGACCGACATCTGGGTGCGCTTCCAGAAGATGCGTGGCAACCAGGCGGTGTACGTGTGCGCGGACGATGCCCACGGCTCGGCCATCATGCTGCGCGCCGAGCGCGAAGGCATCACCTCCGAGCAGTTGATCGACGGCGTGCGCGCCGAGCACATGGCCGACTTCGCCGACTTCCAGGTGAACTTCGACAACTACCACTCGACCCACTCGGAAGAGAACCGCGAGCTGTCCTCGGCCATCTACCTGAAGCTGCGCGACGCCGGCCATATTGCCACCCGTCCGGTGACCCAGTACTTCGACCCGGAAAAGCAGATGTTCCTGGCCGACCGCTTCATCAAGGGCACCTGCCCGAAGTGCGGCACCGCCGACCAGTACGGCGACAACTGCGAAGCCTGCGGCGCGACCTACGCCCCGACCGAGCTGAAGGACCCGAAATCGGCGATCTCCGGCGCCACCCCGGTGCTCAAGGAATCGCTGCACTACTTCTTCAAGCTGCCTGACTTCCAGGACATGCTGCAGCAGTGGACCCGCAGCGGCACCCTGCAGGATTCGGTGGCCAACAAGCTCGCCGAGTGGCTGGATTCCGGCCTGCAGGAGTGGGACATCTCCCGCGACGCACCCTACTTCGGCTTCGAGATTCCCGACGCGCCGGGCAAGTACTTCTATGTCTGGCTGGACGCGCCGATCGGCTACATGGCCAGCTTCAAGAACCTCTGCGCACGCCGCCCGGAACTGGACTTCGACGCCTACTGGAAAGAAGGCTCCGAAGCCGAGCTGTACCACTTCATCGGCAAGGACATCGTCAATTTCCATGCGCTGTTCTGGCCGGCCATGCTCCAGGGCGCCGGCTACCGCAAGCCGACCGCGGTCAACGTCCACGGCTACCTGACCGTCAACGGCCAGAAGATGTCCAAGTCGCGCGGCACCTTCGTCAAGGCGCGCACCTACCTGGACCACCTGGACCCGGAATACCTGCGCTACTACTACGCCTCCAAACTGGGCCGCGGCGTCGACGACCTCGACCTGAACCTCGAAGACTTCGTGCAGAAGGTCAACTCCGACCTGGTCGGCAAGGTGGTCAACATCGCCAGCCGTTGCGCCGGCTTCATCCACAAGGGCAACAACGGCCTGCTGGTGGACGCCAATCCGGCGCCGGAACTGGTCGAGGCCTTCCGCACTGCCGCGCCGAGCATTGCCGCGGCCTATGAAGCCCGTGACTTCGGTCGCGCCATGCGCGAGATCATGGCCCTGGCCGACCAGGCCAACGCCTGGATCGCCGACAAGGCCCCGTGGTCGCTGAACAAGCAGGAAGGCAAGCAGGACGAAGTCCAGGCCATCTGCGCCCTGGGCGTGAACCTGTTCCGTCAGCTGGTGATCTTCTTGAAGCCAGTGCTGCCGAAGCTGGCCGAAGCCGCCGAAGCCTTCCTCAACGTCGCCCCGCTGAAGTGGGCCGACCACGAGCAACTGCTGGCCAACCATCAACTGAACCCGTTCAACCCGCTGATGACCCGTATCGAGCCTGCGAAAATCGAAGCCATGATCGAAGCCTCCAAGGAAGACCTCGCCGCCGCCAACAAGCCCACTGGTAATGGCGAACTGACCAAGGACCCGCTGGCCGCGGAGATCAACTTCGACGCCTTCGCCGCCGTCGACCTGCGCATCGCGCTGATCGAGAAGTGCGAGTTCGTCGAGGGCGCCGACAAGCTGCTGCGCCTGTCCCTGGACATCGGCGACGAGAAGCGCAACGTGTTCTCCGGCATCAAGAGCGCCTACCCGGACCCGAGCAAGCTCGAAGGCCGCCTGACCCTGTACGTGGCCAACCTGGCCCCGCGCAAGATGAAGTTCGGCATCTCCGAAGGCATGGTCCTGGCTGCCGGCCCCGGTGGTGAAGAGATCTACCTGCTGAGCCCGGACAGCGGCGCCAAGCCCGGCCAGCGCGTCAAGTAAGACAACTCATCACGGCAAGGAGGCCATTGATGAAACTGCACCACTGGGCAGCACTCGTCCTGAGCGCCGCCCTCGCCGGCTGCGGTGCTCCGTCGGAGCACGGCGCCGGTTCCGGCGCCGCTTTCCAGGGGGAAGCGGCGAAGGCCGGCACCTTCCTCGCCTATGAACACCAGGTCGGCATCCGCCTGACCAGCGAGCGCATCGACGCGCAACTGGCCGCCGCCCGCGATGCCTGCACCCAGGACCGCTTCGGCCAGTGCGAGCTGATCGCCATCGAGCAGAGCGGCGACAGCCAGATGCGCAACGCGCACCTGGTCGTGCGCATCGTCCCCGAAGGCGTAGAGAAACTTGTCGCCCTGGCAGCCGACGGCGGGCAATTGCAGAGCCGCAGCACCCGTGCCGAAGACCTCGCCCAGGCCGTCAGCGACAACCAGCAACTGCGTGGCCGGCTGGAGCGCGAGTACCAGACCCTGCAGGGCTTCCAGGGCCGCAAGGACATGAGCGTCAGCGACCTGCTGGCCCTGGCCAAGGCCACCGCCGAGGTCGAGCAGCAACTGCAGGCCTCCAGCCAGGAAGCCGCCCAGCAGCAACGGCGCATCTCCACCAACCTGCTCACCCTGGACTTCTCCAGCGAATACCAGCCCAGCGGTCGCTGGTCACGCATCGGCAAGGCCTTCGGCAACTCGCTGGACGAACTCACCGACGGCACCGTCAACGCCATCCAGGTGGCCGCGTTCGGCCTGCCGCTGCTGGTCGTACTGCTGGTCGCCGGGCTGATCCTGCGCTGGCTGTGGCGAAAACTCGGAACCCGGCGCGCCACTCACCCAGCATGAAGAAATCCAACATCGTCTTCACCACCCTGCTCACCGGCGGGGTGCTCTATAGCGTGCTGCACCACAACCCGGTGTACCGCGACCTCTACGCCAACCGCGAGGATTGCCTGAAGGACTGGGGCGCGACGCCCAATGCCTGCGAGCCGGAATCCACCAGCAGCAGTGGCGGCGGCAGCAGCTCCGGGCGCTATCGCGGGCCGAGCTACGAGGACGGCTCGCGACCGAGGACCGCGCAGACCTATCAGGTGCAATCGCGCCAACTGGTCACCCGCGGCGGCTTCGGCCACTCCGGCGCGCGCTTCTCCGGGGGCGGCTGATGCGTCGCCTGGCCATGACGCCGCGCACCGACTGGCGCGAGCGCTGCGAAGCGGTCGGCTTCACCTTCCACAGCATCGACGGCCTGTACTGGGACGAATCGGTGGCCTACGAATTCAGCCTCGAACAGATCGAGACGCTGGAGGCCGCCAGCGAAGACCTGCATCAGCGCTACCTGGAGTGCGTGGAATGGGTGATCCGCACCGGCCACTTCGAGCCCTTCCAGCTGCCGCCGGGAGCCCGCGAGGAAATCATCCGTTCCTGGAAGCGCCAGGACCCGAGCCTCTACGGCCGCTTCGATTTCGCCTGGAACGGCGAGGGCCAGCCGAAGATGCTCGAGTACAACGCCGACACCCCCACCGGCCTGCTGGAAGCCAGCGTGGTGCAGTGGCAGTGGCTGAACGATGTGAACCCGGCCGCCGACCAGTTCAACTCGCTGCACGAGAAGCTGATCGCGCGCTGGAAGGCCATCGCCCCGGACGGCCTGCTGCACTTCACCGCCATCGACGGTCACGAGGAAGACACCGGCAACGCCCTCTACCTGCTCGACACCGCGCACCAGGCCGGGCTGCCCACGCGCTACCTGCCACTGGAGTTCATCGGCCATCACGCCGGGCGCGGCACCTTCATCGACCAGTACGAGCAGGACATCCGCCACTGCTTCAAGCTCTACCCCTGGGAATGGCTGCTGCAGGACAGCTTCGCCGAGCACCTGGAGCGCAGTGGCATCCGCTTCCTGGAGCCGGCGTGGAAGCTGCTGATGTCGAGCAAGGCCATGCTGCCGATCCTCTGGAAGCTCAACCCGCAGCATCCCAACCTGCTGCCCGCCAGCTACCGCCAGGACATCCCCGGCGCCTACGTGCGCAAGCCGCTGTATTCCCGCGAGGGCGAGAACATCCGCATCGTCGCCGGCGACCTGCAACTGGAAAGCGACGGCCCCCACGCCGACGCGCCCTGCATCTACCAGGGCTATGCGCCGCTGGCCAACCACGACGGCAATTATGCCGTGCTGGGCTGCTGGGTGATCGACGGCGAGGCCGCCGGCCTGGGCATCCGCGAGGACGCCAGCGCCATTACCCGCGACAGCAGCCGCTTCGTTCCCCACTATTTCGTCTGAAGGATCCGCCATGAACCTGCTGCAGACCCTGCCCAACTTCCTCGCCTACTTCGCCTCGGCCATCGGCCTGTTCGGGCTGTTTACCAGCCTCTACATCCGCCTGACGCCCTACGCGGAAATCCAGCTGATCCGCCAGGGCAACATCAGCGCCGCCGTGGCCCTGGTCGGCACCCTGCTGGGCTTTGCCCTGCCGCTGGCCAGCGCCATCGCCCACAGCGTCAGCCTGGTCGACATGCTGATCTGGGGCGTGATCGCCATGCTGGTGCAGGTGCTGGTGTTCCTCGGCCTGTCGCGCCTGGTGCCGGAGCTCAAGGGCGGCATCGAAAGCAACACCCTGGCCCACGGCGTATTCCTCGGCGGCGCCTCGCTGTGCATCGGGCTGCTCAACGCCGCCTGCATGACCTACTGAGCGTCTCCGCAGTCCACGTCGCCGCCACCCAGGTGCTCGAAGCCTTCCAGGTAGAGGCACGACGCATCCGACGCACAGTCCTGCAGCGAAGCGTTGCTCAGGTTGTCCCGTGAAGTGGGGTCTTCCAGGTTCACCTGCGGGAAGATGTCGGCCACCTCCTCCGCCGTCATGATCCTGTCGAAGGTGACGTTGACCGATTGCAGGCGGCCATACTCCCAGTCCAGGTCCACCGCCGCGATGCGCGGGTCGAGCGCCCGCACCTGCGCCTCGGCCAACTGCGGGCCGGCGTAGCTGAGATCGGTGTCGTGGCAGGCGTCGCCCCAGTTGCTCAGCTTCTTGCTGGCGGCGCAGCTGAACTGCGCGTCGACATGACCAGTGCGCTGCTCCAGCAGGCAAGCGAAGTCGGCCACGCTCATGCGCGGCCAGCCGACCAGATCGGCCGTGGTGAAGGGCGCGGCCGAAGCCAGGGCACTGGAGAACAGCAGGCAAAGGGCGGTGAAGCGCCCAGACAGGGGTTTGCGCATCGCGACTTCCGTGAGGGGAACCGATCGGGTTCGGCAGCCGCCGATATTCCTCCCGCCGCCCCTGGCACCGCAACTGATTTCGGGGAGGTACAATTGCCTACTTCGCACCTTGTATTCGAGCCATGTCCTCTCGCCGCCATCAACCCGCTGACCATCGGTCTCCGAGCATGATCCGCCTTTCCTTGCGCCCGGCTGCGAGTGCCCGGCCGTGACCGAACTCGCCCTGATCCTGGTCAGCGCCATCCTGGTCAACAACTTCGTGCTGGTGCAGTTCCTCGGCATCTGCCCGTTCATGGGCGTGTCGCGCAAGATCGAGACGGCGCTCGCGCTGGCCCTGGCGACCACCTTTGTCCTCACCCTCGCCTCGGCATTGAGCTACATCCTGCAGCGCTACGTGCTGCAACCGCTGGACCTGGAATTCCTGCGCACCATCGGCTTCATCCTGGTGATCGCCGTGGTGGTGCAGTTCACCGAGCTACTGGTGAACAGAACCAGCCCGCTGCTGGGTCGAACCCTGGGCATCTTCCTGCCGCTGATTACCACCAACTGCATCGTGCTGGGCGTAGCGCTACTGAATGCGCGCAAGGCCGAGTTCGGCTTCCTGCAATCCACCCTCCAGGGCTTCGGTGCCGGGCTGGGCTTCACCATGGTGCTGGTGCTGTTCGCCGCCCTGCGCGAGCGCATCGCCATCGCCGACGTGCCCAAGCCGTTCAAGGGCGCGGCCATCGGCATGATCACCGCCGGGCTGATGTCCCTGGCGTTCATGGGCTTCAGCGGGTTGCTCAAGCCATGATCGCGGCGCTGCTGATCATCGTGGTTTGCCTCGGCGGCGCCGTGGCGCTGCGCCTGGCCTCAGCGCGGGTGAAGGTCGCAGGCGAGCCCATCGCCGGGCAGATCAATGACCTGCTGCCGCAGACCCAGTGCGGCCAGTGCGGCTATGCCGGCTGCAAGCCCTACGCCCAGGCCATCGCCGAGGGTGACGCGATCAACAAGTGTCCGCCCGGCGGCGCCGCGACCATCGCCGCCCTCGCCGAGTTGCTGGACGTCGCCCCCCTGCCGCTGGACGCCGCCGAAGAGACGCCGCTGCGTGTGGCCTACATCCGCGAGGCCGAGTGCATCGGCTGTACCAAGTGCATCCGCGCCTGCCCGGTGGACGCCATCGTCGGCGCGGCCAAGCTGATGCACACGGTGATAGTCGACGAATGCACCGGCTGCGACCTGTGCCTGGAACCCTGCCCGGTGGACTGCATCGAGATGCGCGACCTGCCGCTGCGCGTCGCCGACTGGAAATGGCCGCTGCCACAGGGCCGGCTGATCCAGACCGACCGGGAGCAGGCGGCATGAACGCGCAGGTCTGGGACTTCCCCGGCGGCCTGACGCTGCCGGCGAACAAGCAGCAGTCCACCGGCATGCCAATCCAGCAGCCACCATTGCCGCGCCGACTGGTGCTGCCCCTGCAACAGCATATCGGCGAGCCTGCCGTGCCCTGCGTCACTGCTGGCCAGCGCGTGCTCAAGGGCCAGCGGATCGCCGAGGCCGGCAGTGCCATCAGCGCCGCGCTGCATGCGCCGACCTCCGGCACCGTGGTCGAGATCAGCGAGCAACCTTATCCGCACAGCTCCGGCCTTTCAGTGCGCGCCATCGTCATCGAGAGCGACGGCGCGGATGAATGGATCGAGCTGAACCCCGTGTCCCAGTATGCGTCCCTCTCCGGGGTCGAACTGCTGCAACGCATCCGCCAGGCCGGCATCGCCGGCCTCGGTGGCGCCGGCTTCCCCACCGCCGCCAAGCTGGCCTCGCGCGCCCAGGACGACCTGCATACGCTGATCATCAACGGCGCCGAGTGCGAGCCCTACATCAGCGCCGACGACCTGCTGATGCGCGAGCGCGCCGTCGAACTGGTCGAAGGCATCGAGGTGCTGATGCACATCCTCCAGCCGCAGCAGGTGCTGCTCGGCATCGAGGATGACAAGCCCGAGGCCATTGCCATTTTGCAGGCCACCATTGGTGAGCGGCCGATCCGCCTGCAACCGGTCCCGACCCGCTACCCCTCCGGCGGCGAGCGCCAGTTGATCCAGGTGCTGACCGGCCGCGAGGTGCCGTCCGGCGGGCTGCCGGCGGATATCGGCATGCTCTGCGTGAGCGTCGGCACCGCCGTCGCCGTGGCCGACGCCGTGCTGCGCGGGCGGCCGCTGATCTCGCGCATCACCACCCTGACCGGCGCCGCACTCGCACGCCCGTGCAACGTTGAAGCGCTGCTCGGCACGCCCGTGGGCGAGCTGCTGGCGTTCGCCGGCCTCGACAGCGCGAAGCTCGACCGCCTGCTACTCGGCGGCCCGCTGATGGGCGACAGCCTGCCGTCGCTGGACGTGCCGCTGATCAAGACCGCCAACTGCCTGCTGGCCGCCACCCGCGAAGAGCTGCCGGCTCCGGCACAGGCCATGCCCTGTATCCGCTGCGGCGACTGCGCACAGGTCTGCCCTGCCAGCCTGCTGCCGCAACAGTTGTACTTCTTCGCCGAAGACCACGACCAGTTGATGGCGCACAACCTGTTCGACTGCATCGAGTGCGGCGCCTGCGCCTACGTCTGCCCGTCGAGCATTCCGCTGGTGCAGTACTACCGCGCCGCCAAGGGCGAGATCCGCGAACTGGAACAGCGCCAGCTGAAGGCCGAGCAGTCGCGCCTGCGCTTCGAGCAGCGCCAGGAGCGCCTGCGCCGTGAGGAAGAACAGCGCGCTGCCGACCGCCTGGCCCGCCAGGAACGTGCGCAGGAAGACCCAGCCGAAATCGAGACGCCCAGCGCACCGGCCGCGCAATCGGTGATCGAGCGGGTGAAGGCCGAAAAGGCCGTGGGCAATGCGCCTGACCAGCTCAAGCGCCTGAAGATCGACGCCAGCATGGCCCAGGTCGCGCTGAACAAGGCCGAGAAGCAACTGGCCAGCCATGACACCGAGCAGTTGCGCACCCAGGTTGCCGAGCTGCGCATCGCCGCCGCCGAGGCGAAAGCCGCACTGGCAGCTGCCGAAGTGCAAGGCGCCAGCGCGGAGCCGACGCCCGCTGCCGCCCCCGTCGCGGGCGAAGCGGCACTGAAGAAAGCGAAGATCGACGCCGCCATGGCCCGCGCCCAGCTGAAGAAGTCCGAGAAGGCCTTCGGCGAATCGCCCAGCGACGAGCAGCGCGCCACCCTCGCCTCCTTGCGCGGGGACGTCGAACGTATCGAGCGCCAACTCAACGAACTGCAGGGGACCGCCATGCCAACCGAACCGAAAACCGAGCAGCCCGTCGACGGCGTACTCGCCCTGCGCCAGGCCAAGCTGGTCTATATCGCCCAGCGCGACGCCCTGCGCGCGGCTGAACGCGAAGGCGTGTCCGCCGAGGCGCTGGACGCGATCCGCCAGACGCTCGCCGCCGCGGAAGCTGCCCTGCACGCCGCCGAAGACGCCAGCGGCAAGGCGCCGCCGGACCTGGTGCGTACCGACAGGCGCCCGATCACCGACGCCCTGCGCGCCGCCAAAACCGAACTGGCCTACGCCCGCGCCGACCTGAAGAAGCTCGAACGCGAAGGTGCTGGCGACTCGGCACTGGCCACTGCCCGTGAGCGCCTGCAAACGGCGGAACGCGCAGTCGCCGATGCCAGCGGTGAGGCGCCTTGATGAAGCTGCCACGCATCAGCTCGCCCCACGCCACAGGCGCCAACCGCACGCAGCGAGTCATGCTGACGCTGCTGGCCGCCTGCGCGCCGGGTGCGCTGGTGCTGATCGGCCTGTACGGCGTCGGCACCCTGTTCAATCTGCTCTGGTGCAGCCTGCTCGCCCTCTCCACCGAGGCGCTGATGCTCAAGTTGCGCAACCGCCCGGTGACCTTCTTCCTCAAGGACGGCAGCGCGCTGGTCACCGCGGTGCTGCTCGCCCTCGCCCTGCCGCCCTACTCGCCCTGGTGGCTGAGCGCGGTCGCCACGGTGTTCGCGCTGATCTTCGGCAAGCACCTGTACGGCGGCCTCGGGCAGAACCCGTTCAACCCGGCGATGGTCGGCTACGCGGTCGTGCTGGTGTCCTTTCCGCAGCAGATGAGCCAGTGGCCGGCGCCGGACAGCGCGCTCGGCTTCGCCGAGGGCCTGCGGCAGATCTTCGGCTTCGCAAGCCTTGGGCCGGACGCCTGGGTCGGCGCCACCGCGCTGGACGTGGTGCGCAACAACCACAGCCTGACCATGGAAGAACTGCTGGCGCAGTCCCCCGCTTTCGGCCGTATCGGCGGGCGCGGCGTGGAACTGGTCAACCTGGCCTTCCTGGCCGGCGGGTTGTTCCTGCTCTGGCGCAAGCTGTTCACCTGGCACGCGCCGGTGGGCATGCTCGGCGGCCTGTTCGTCATGAGCCTGCTGTTCTGGAACGGCTCCGGCTCCGACTCCCACGGTTCGCCGCTGCTGCACCTGTTCAGCGGCGCGACCATGCTCGGCGCCTTCTTCATCGTCACCGACCCGGTCTCCGGCGCCACCAGCAACCGCGGCCGACTGCTGTTCGGCATCGGTGTCGGCGTGCTCACCTACGTGATCCGTGCCTGGGGCGGCTACCCCGACGGCCTGGCCTTCGCCGTGCTGCTGATGAACCTCGCCGCGCCGACCCTCGACTACTTCACCCGCCCACGCACTTACGGACACAAGAAGCCCGAACGCGGCTTCAAGGCGGGTGAGCGATGAACCGCACCCTACTGAAGAATGTCCTGGCGCTGGGCCTGCTCGCGGTGCTTGCCGCCGGCGTGGTGGCGACCGTCCACCAGCTCACCGCCCAGCGCATCGACACCGCCCAGCGCGAGGCGCGTGGCCGCACCCTGCTGGAACTGCTGCCCAGGGGCAGCTACGACAACCATCCACTGGAGACCGAAGTCAGCGCCTTCGATCCCAAGCTGCTGGGCCGCGACGAGCCGGCGCCCGCCTACCTCGCCCGCCTCCAGGGGCAGACCACGGCGGTCGTGCTCCAGCCCGTGGCGCGAGATGGCTATGGCGGCTCGATCCAACTGCTGGTGGGAGTGACCGCACAAGGCCGTCTGCTCGGCGTGCGGGTCGTGGCGCATCACGAGACGCCCGGCCAGGGCGACCGCATCGAACTGGGCAAGAGCGACTGGCTGCACGGCTTCGACGGCCGTTCCCTGAGCGACCCGGCCGAGGCCGGCTGGAAAGTGAAGAAGGACGGCGGCCAGTTCGACCAGTTCGCCGGCGCCACCGTCACCCCGCGTGCGGTGGTCAAGGCCACGCACCTGGCGCTGCAGTACTTCGACGCGCACAAGTCCGAGCTGCTGGCCCCTGCGACCTCGGGAGACAAGCATGAGTAATCCCGGCTACCGCGAAATCGCCCTGCAGGGCCTGTGGAAGAACAACCCCGGCCTTGTGCACTTGCTCGGCCTGTGCCCGCTGCTGGGCACCAGCAGCTCCATGGTCAACGCCCTCGGCCTGGGGCTGGCGACGATCTTCGTGCTGGTCTGCTCCAGCGTCGCCGTAGCGCTGATCCGTGGCACGCTGAGCGAGGCCGTGCGCCTGCCGGCCTTCCTGCTGGTCATCGCCACCCTCACCACCTGCGTCGAACTGCTGATGCAGGCGTGGCGGTACGAGCTGTATGAAGTGCTGGGCATCTTCGTGCCGCTGATCACCACCAACTGCGTGATCCTCGGCCGCGCGCAATCCTTCGCCGCGAACAACAACGTGGCGCGCTCGGCCTTCGACGCACTGATGATGGGGCTGGGCTTCGCCCTGGTCCTGCTGGCCATCGGCACGCTGCGCGAACTGCTCGGCCATGGCACGCTGCTGGCCGGCATGGACCTGCTGTTCGGCCCCGGCGCCGCCAGCTGGAAACTGCAGATTCCCGGCTACCAGGGCCTGTTGCTGGCCGTGCTGCCGCCCGGTGCCTTCCTGGTGCTGGGCCTGCTGATTGCCCTGAAGAACCGTATTGATGAAAGCCTGGCGGACCGCGCCAAGGCGCAGGCGGGCGACGTACCCGCGACCGAGCGCCAACGCGTCCGCGTGACCGGAGTGATCGAATGAATGCCGCCAAACGCGCGGAGATTTTCCGCCGACTCAAGGAAGACAATCCCAACCCCGAAACCGAGCTGGCCTACAGCACGCCGTTCGAGCTGCTGATCGCGGTGCTGCTCTCCGCCCAGGCCACCGACGTCGGGGTGAACAAGGCCACCGCCAAGCTCTACCCGGTGGCCAACACCCCGGAGGCGATCTACGCCCTGGGCGTGGAAGGCCTGTCGGAGTACATCAAGACCATCGGCCTGTACAACAGCAAGGCGAAGAACACCATCGAGACCTGCCGCATCCTCATCGAGAAGCACGGCGGCCAGGTTCCGGAGAACCGCGAAGACCTGGAAGCCCTGCCGGGCGTGGGCCGCAAGACCGCCAACGTGGTGCTCAACACGGCTTTCCGACAGCCGGCGATGGCAGTGGACACCCATATCTTCCGCGTCTCCAACCGCACCAACATCGCGCCGGGGCGCAATGTGCTGGAAGTGGAGCGCAAGCTGCTCAAGTTCGTGCCCAAGGAATACCTGCTGGATGCGCACCACTGGCTGATCCTGCATGGGCGCTACGTCTGCAAGGCGCGCAAGCCGCAGTGCGGCAGCTGCCGAATCGAGGACCTGTGCGAGTTCAAGCACAAGACGTCGGACGATTGAGCGTTATGGGAAAATTCCTTCAGGCTGATTGAAAAAATCTTTTTTACCGCTTACGCCTTTGTCGATATAAGGGGCGCCAACACACCCCGTGTTGTGGAGTGCACCGAATGGCAAACGACAAAGAAGACCTCGAACTCGAGGACGATGTCAGCACAGACGACAGCGATGACGGCGCCGAAGCATCGGCAGAGGTCGCCAAGACCAACCTGACCAAGCGCCGCATCATCGACAACTACCTGGAAGAGCGTCGCCTGCAGCGCCAACTGTCCGACTACGATTTCGATCTGTAAGCCTTCTCCTAAGCGAAGTACCTGCATGAAAAAGCCCCGCATCCTGGCGGGGCTTTTTGTTTTCTGCTCCTACAGGCTCACAC
Organism: Pseudomonas sp. PDM22; assembly: GCF_014851965.1. Classification (NCBI taxonomy): domain Bacteria; kingdom Pseudomonadati; phylum Pseudomonadota; class Gammaproteobacteria; order Pseudomonadales; family Pseudomonadaceae; genus Pseudomonas; species Pseudomonas sp. PDM22. Next base: position 590,301 of record NZ_JACVAR010000002.1, on the reverse strand, counting down.
CGCTACACCAGCGCGCTGCACCACCCGGTAGCACGGCTCGTACGCCGCGCCGCCTGGTAACTTCATGCGGTGCTGTTCGACGAAGGCCTGCAGCAGAGCATCCAGCGGTTCCATGATGGCCGCGTCGCCGTGGATTTCGTACGGGCCGAACTCTTCGATCATGCGGATGCCGCGGTCCTTCACGTTGCCCGCGACGATGCCGGAGAACGCCCGGCGCAGGTTCGCCGCCAGTTCGTGTGGCGGCACGTCGCGACCCAGATCCAGGCCGGCCATGTTCTCGTGGGTCGGCTCGAACGGGCGCTGGAACCCCTCGTCGATCTTCAGCAGCCAGTTGAAGTGGTAGGCGTCGTTGCGCTCGCGGCGGAACTGCTTGACCCGCTTCAGGCCGGTGCTCATTTCCCGCGCCACTTCCGCCGGGTCGTCGATGATGATGCGGTAGCGCTTCTGCGCCGCCTCGCCCAGCGTCGCACCGACGAAGGCATGCAGCTGTTCGATGTAGGCCGCCGCGCTGCGCGGGCCGGTGAGCACCAGGGGGAACGGCATGTCCTGGTTTTCCGGGTGCATGAGGATGCCCAGCAGGTAGAGGAACTCCTCCGCCGTACCGACGCCGCCGGGGAACACGATGATGCCGTGACCGACACGGACGAAGGCTTCGAGGCGCTTCTCGATGTCCGGCAGGATCACCAGTTCGTTGACGATCGGGTTCGGCGCCTCGGCAGCGATGATTCCCGGCTCGGTCAGGCCCAGGTAGCGGCCATCGGTGATGCGCTGCTTGGCGTGACCGATGGTGGCGCCCTTCATCGGGCCCTTCATCACGCCCGGGCCGCAACCGGTGCAGACGTCGAGGCTGCGCAGGCCCAGTTCGTGGCCGACCTTCTTGGTGTACTTGTACTCGTTGGTGCTGATGGAATGGCCGCCCCAGCACACGACGATCTTCGGCTCCACGCCGGCGTGCAGGGCACGGGCGTTGCGCAGAAGGTGGAAGACGTAATCGGTGATGCCGGCCGAGCTGTCCAGGCCGAAGCGCCGGCTGTTCAGGGCGTTCTGGGTGTAGACGATGTCGCGCAGGGCGCTGAAGAGCATCTCGCGGGTGCTGGCGATCATCTCGCCGTCGACGAAGGCGTCGGCCGGCGCATTGAACAGCTCCAGGCGCACGCCGCGGTCCTGCTGGTGGATTTCCAGTTCGAAGTCGCGGTAGGCGTCGAGGATGTGCTTGGCGTTGTCGATCTGCGTGCCGGTGTTGAGGATGGCCAGGGCACACTGGCGGAAGAGCTTGTAGGTACTGCCCGAGCCCGCTTCGCTGAGCTGGTGGACTTCACGTTGGGAGAGGGTTTCGAGGCTGCCCTTGGGGCTGACCGAGGCATTGTTTACCGGTCTTGGGGACATGCTGTATTCCTTGACGATGGAAGCCGGGCACCTGAGCACGCGGCTTTCCGATAAATCGATGCGGCCGTCCATTCGGCCGTCATTGCCGGGGGCGTCGCGGCGGGGATTCTCCGGCCCGCAGCGCGCTCCTTCTGACTGTGACAAGCGAATGGCGGAAACTGCTTCCGCAATCGACGCGTCCGACGTCGATGCCCCTTGAGTATGAACGCTGCGATGACTTTCTGATGACGCACCGCAAAAGAAAAACCCCGCTGGATTGGCGGGGTTTCTTCAAGGACGCTTCGCGATCAGTCCTTGCGCTGCGGGCTCAGCAGCTCGATCTTGTAGCCGTCCGGGTCTTCGACGAAGGCCAGGATGCTGGTGCCGTGCTTCATCGGGCCCGGCTCGCGGGTGATCTTGCCGCCACGGGAGCGGATGTCCTCGCAGGCCTTGTAGACGTCCGCCACTTCCAGGGCGATGTGGCCGTAGCCGGTGCCCAGCTCGTACTGGTCCACGCCCCAGTTGTAGGTCAGCTCGATGACGCTGTTGTCGTCTTCGTTGCCGTAGCCCACGAATGCCAGGGTGAACTGGCCGTCCGGATAATCCTTGCGACGCAGCAGGGTCATGCCCAGGACTTCGGTGTAGAAGGCGATGGATTTGTCCATGTCGCCGACGCGCAGCATGGTGTGCAGCAGTCTCATCGGTTCTTTCCTCATCAGGTGCCCGGAGTGCGGGCTTATAAACACAAACCCCGGCTCGTGGCCGGGGTCTGCTTGTCACGGGAGACGCAAGCTTATCAGAACAGCTTGCGGCCCTTGTTCGCGGCGATACGCATGCGCAGCGCGTTGAGCTTGATGAAGCCAGCGGCATCGGCCTGGTTGTAGGCGCCGCCGTCTTCCTCGAAGGTCGCGATGTTGGCATCGAACAGCGAGTCGTCGGACTTGCGGCCGGTGACGATGACGTTGCCCTTGTACAGCTTCAGGCGCACGACGCCGTTCACGTGTTCCTGGGAGGCATCGATCATCTGCTGGAGCATCTCGCGCTCCGGGCTCCACCAGTAGCCGGTGTAGATCAGCTTGGCGTAGCGCGGCATCAGCTCGTCCTTCAGGTGAGCGACTTCGCGGTCCAGGGTGATCGACTCGATGGCACGGTGCGCCTTGAGCATGATGGTGCCGCCGGGGGTCTCGTAGCAGCCACGGGACTTCATGCCGACGTAACGGTTCTCGACGATGTCCAGACGGCCGATGCCGTTGGCGCCGCCGATGCGGTTCAGCTCGGTCAGTACCTGGGCAGGAGTCATGTCCTTGCCGTCGATGGCGACGATGTCGCCCTTGCGGTAGGTCAGCTCGATGTAGGTGGCGGAGTCAGGGGCCTTCTCCGGGGAGACGGTCCACTTCCACATGTCTTCTTCGTGCTCGGTCCAGGTGTCTTCCAGCACGCCGCCTTCATAGGAGATGTGCAGCAGGTTGGCATCCATGGAGTACGGCGATTTCTTCTTGCCGTGGCGCTCGATCGGGATGTTGTGGGCTTCGGCGTAGTCCATCAGCTTCTCGCGGGACAGCAGGTCCCACTCGCGCCAGGGGGCGATCACCTTCACGCCCGGCTTGAGCGCGTAGGCGCCCAGCTCGAAACGCACCTGGTCGTTGCCCTTGCCGGTGGCGCCGTGGGAGATGGCGTCAGCGCCGGTGGCGTTGGCGATCTCGATCAGGCGCTTGGCGATCAGCGGGCGGGCGATGGAGGTACCCAGCAGGTACTCGCCTTCGTAGACGGTGTTGGCACGGAACATCGGGAAGACGAAGTCGCGGACGAATTCTTCTCGCAGGTCCTCGATGAAGACCTCTTTCACGCCCATCTGCTTGGCCTTGGCGCGGGCCGGTTCGACCTCCTCGCCCTGACCCAGGTCGGCGGTGAAGGTCACCACTTCGCAGTTATAGGTATCCTGCAGCCACTTCAGAATTACCGAGGTGTCCAGGCCACCGGAATACGCCAGGACTACCTTCTTCACGTCCGCCATGCCACTCAACTCCACGGGGGTTGTCACGAAAGGGGCCGATTCTACTGTCCGCTCGGAATAATTTACAGAGGGGCGACAGCTTTTGACGACAAAGCGACAAATACTATCGTCGGTGCGACCCGACGCCGCGGGTCAGCCCTTGGGTGTCGCGGGCGGCGTGGCGGGTGGGTTGGCCGCGTTGGCGGCAGGCGCTGCCGGCGCGCCCTGAGCCGGCGCGCTGGCGGTGCTGGGAGCCGGTGCGGCAGGGGCTGGCGGGGCTTCGGCGGGTGCCTGCTCGACGACCGCCTCGCGGGACAGGTTCACCGTTACCCGGCGATTCTTCGCGCGGTTGGCGGCGGAGTTGTTCTTCACCAGCGGGTAGCGCTCACCGTAGAAGCGCACGGTGATCTGCGATTCCGCCACACCATTGGCCTTCAGGTACTCCATCACCGCGATGGCCCGGCGGCGCGAGGCCTCGCGGTTGGCCAGGCGGTTTCCGCTGTTGTCGGAATGGCCGTCCAGCTCGATGCGATTCACCGTCGGATCGGCCTTCATGTACTGCAGGATGATGTCCAGCTTGGCGCGGCCCAGCAGATCGACCTCGGTGCCGCCGTCCGGGAAGCCGACCTGGCTCTGGCGCACCTGGTCGAAGTTGACCGGGAGCATCTTCGTCGAACAGTCCTGGAACTTCACGTATCCGTCGGCGAAACGCGTTGGCATCAGCCGTACCAGGAGGTTCTCGCCGGTGCGCGTGCGGTGGCGCACTTCCGGCGCACGGCCTTCCAGCAAACCGCCGAGCAGCCGCCCGGCCTGCTGCTGGGTGCTGTTGAAAGGCACATCGCCCGAACCCACCTGCACTGCCCCCAGGTTCAGGTCGCCCTGCCCCGGACGCCACGGCGGCGCGGCCGCCAGCAGGGTTGCCGAGCCGCTGCCCAGCCAGCCCGTCTGCGGCTTGAGCCGGAAGGTCGGCTGCTCGCCGGCGCGCCAGACGAATTCGCCCAGGCCGAAACCGGCCACGCTCTGCGACAGCCGGCACTCGAACTGGTCGCCCTCCACCGTCCATTGCGCACTTTCCATGCGCGTCTGGAAGGTCAGCCCCCAGGCCGGGAGGCTGGCACAGAGAGCGAGCAGGAGAAGGGAGGGCTGGCGCACGATGGCTTCCATACAGATAAAGAGGCGTCCCAGATTCTATCGGTCGGCCTCGGCAAAACTTGATAGCGAGTGCCGGCGGCGGCCTTTTCCGGTAGCATTTCACCCTCTTCCCGCTGCAACCGCACCCCTGGAATCCGCATGTCCGACCGCCTGACACTCCTGCGCCCCGACGACTGGCACATCCACCTGCGCGACGGCGCCGCACTCGCGCAAACCGTCGGCGACGCCGCCCGCACCTTCGGCCGCGCCATCATCATGCCGAACCTGGTCCCGCCGGTACGCAACGCCGCCGAAGCCGACGCCTACCGCCAGCGCATCCTGGCCGCCCGTCCCGCCGGCAGCCGCTTCGAGCCGCTGATGGTGCTGTACCTCACCGACCGCACCAGCGTCGAGGAAGTCCGTGCCGCCAAGGCCTCCGGCTTCGTGCACGCCGCCAAGCTGTACCCGGCCGGCGCCACCACCAACTCCGATTCCGGCGTCACCAGCGTCGACAACATCTTCCACGTGCTCGAAGCCATGGCCGAAGTCGGCCTGCCGCTGCTGGTACACGGCGAGGTGACCCGCGCCGAGGTCGACGTGTTCGACCGTGAGAAGCGCTTCATCGACGAACACCTGACCCGCGTGGTCGAGCGTTTCCCGACCCTCAAGGTGGTCTTCGAGCACATCACCACCGGCGATGCCGCCGCCTTCGTCAAGGCCGCCCCGGCCAACGTCGGCGCCACCATCACCGCACACCACCTGCTGTACAACCGCAACCACATGCTGGTTGGCGGCATTCGCCCGCACTTCTATTGCCTGCCGATCCTCAAGCGCAACACCCACCAGGAAGCCCTGCTGGATGCCGCCACCAGCGGCAGCCCGAAGTTCTTCCTCGGCACCGACTCGGCCCCCCACGCGCGCCACGCCAAGGAAGCCGCCTGCGGTTGCGCCGGCTGCTACACCGCCTACGCCGCCATCGAGCTGTACGCCGAAGCCTTCGAACAGCGCAATGCGCTGGACAAGCTGGAAGGTTTCGCCAGCTTCCACGGCCCGGATTTCTACGGCCTGCCGCGCAACAGCGACCGCATCACCCTGGTCCGCGAAGAGTGGGAAGCCCCGGCGGCCCTGCCGTTCGGCGATTTCGACGTCGTCCCGCTGCGCGCGGGTGAAAAACTGCGCTGGCGCCTGCTGGAGACCGAGGCATGAGTGACGAGAACGAAATCTTCGAAGAAGAACTCGACGGTTCCTTCCCGCCCGGCCCACGCCACCCGATGGCGCGCCGCTTCCGTGGCTACCTGCCGGTCGTGGTGGACGTCGAGACCGGTGGATTCAACGCCGGCACCGACGCCCTGCTGGAAATCGCTGCCGTCACCATCGGCATGGACGAAAGCGGCTACCTGTTCCCCGAACACACCTACTTCTTCCGCGTGGAGCCGTTCGAAGGCGCCAACATCGAGCAGGCGGCGCTGGAGTTCACCGGCATCAAGCTGGACCACCCGCTGCGCATGGCCGTGCCGGAAGAACAGGCGCTGACCGAAATCTTCCGCGGCATCCGCAAGTCGCTGAAGTCCAACGGCTGCAAGCGGGCGATTCTGGTCGGCCACAACAGCAGCTTCGACCTGGGCTTCCTCAATGCGGCGGTGAACCGCAGCGGCGTGAAACGCAATCCGTTCCACCCGTTCTCCAGCTTCGACACCGCTACCCTCGCCGGCCTCGCCTACGGCCAGACCGTCCTGGCCAAGGCCTGCCAGACCGCCGGCATCGAGTTCGACAACCGCGAGGCTCACTCGGCGCGCTACGACACCGAGAAGACTGCCGAGCTGTTCTGCGGCATCGTCAACCGCTGGAAGGAATTCGGCGGCTGGATGGAAGACGATCACTGATCGCGCCGTCCTGAATAAAAAAGCCCCGCAATCGCGGGGCTTTTTTATTCACCAGCAGCCTTACAGCTTGCCGGCGTTCTCGGCCAGGTAGGCAGCAACGCCTTCGGGCGAGGCGGTCATGCCCTTGTCGCCCTTCTTCCAGTTGGCCGGGCAGACTTCGCCGTGTTCCTCGGTGAACTGCAGGGCGTCGACCAGACGCAGCAACTCGTCCATGTTACGGCCCAGCGGCAGGTCGTTGACGATCTGCGAACGCACCACGCCGTTCTGGTCGATCAGGAAGGCGCCACGGAAAGCCACGCCGCCTTCGGATTCGACGTCATAGGCCTTGGCGATCTCGTGGGTGATGTCGGCGGCCAGGGTGTACTTGACCGGGCCGATGCCGCCCTTGTCCACCGGAGTGTTGCGCCAGGCGTTGTGGGTGAAGTGGGAATCGATGGAAACGCCGATCACTTCGACGTTGCGCGCCTGGAAGTCGGGGATGCGGTGGTCCAGGGCGATCAGCTCGGACGGGCACACGAAGGTGAAGTCCAGCGGGTAGAAGAACACCAGGCCGTACTTGCCCTTGATGGCTTCGGACAGCACGAAGCTGTCGACGATCTCGCCGGTGCCCAGCACGGCGGCCACGTTGAAATCGGGAGCTTTCTTACCTACGAGTACGCTCATTCCTTGTCTCCGGAAATGGTGAGGCGCTTGGGAGCGAAACGCCCGCTGCCCGGTCGAAACTGCCGGGCTTGAGGGGTTGCCGCTCCAGTGGGGCAGCCATCATACACCCGGCGCGCAAGGCCTTCATCCATGCGGCTTTCGCGGCTGATTCACTGACCTCACGACCATTTATCGGAGACCACGAAAGGGGTTCCTGGTAAATTTTGACAATCATTCTCATTATTATTAGTATCGCTTCCAACAACCCCACAGCGACTGTAGTGCAACCATGTACGTCTGCCTCTGCAACGGTGTTACCGATACTCAGATCCGCGATGCGATCTACGACGGCGCCTGCAACTATCGTGAAGTGCGCGAGTGCACCGGCGTCGGCACTCAATGTGGCAAGTGCGCCTGCCTGGCCAAACAGGTGGTTCGCGATACCCTCGGCGAGCTGCAAAGCGCCCAGGCGATGAACTACAACCTGGCCTACGCGGCGGGTTGAGAAAAAAGACCGCTGATCGATTCAGCCAAAATTCCAAGGAAACCGGGCTCTGGCCCGGTTTTTTTATGCCCGTAATTCAGTGGTTTAGCGCCAAGTTGCGGAATGAAAACATTCGCATTCATATTCCTTTTTATAGCAAATTCAAGGACTTATGTTTGACAGATGGTTATAAGGGCGCGAGAATTTCAATCTCTCCCACTCCACACGGCAGGACCCCGGCATGAAAGGCGACAAGAAAGTCATCCAGCATCTGAACAAGATCCTCGGCAACGAGCTGATCGCCATCAACCAGTACTTCCTGCACTCGCGCATGTGGAACGACTGGGGCCTGAAGCGCCTCGGCGCGCATGAGTACCACGAGTCCATCGATGAGATGAAGCACGCCGACAAGCTCATCGAACGCATCCTGTTCCTCGAAGGCCTGCCCAACCTGCAGGACCTGGGCAAGCTGCTGATCGGCGAGAACACCCAGGAAATGCTGCAGTGCGACCTGAACCTGGAACTCAAGGCCTGCAAGGACCTGCGCGACGCCATCGTGCATTGCGAAAGCGTGCATGACTACGTCAGCCGCGACCTGCTCAAGGACATCCTCGAGTCCGAGGAAGAGCACATCGACTACCTGGAAACCCAGCTGGGCCTGATCCAGAAAGTCGGTCTGGAAAACTACCTGCAGTCGCACATGCACGAAGACGACTGATAGAAAAAGGCACCGGCGCTGTTGTGGACGCCGGTGCCCTTCTCTTCTAGACGTTCGCCTTTGGCGGACGGCGCACCAGTGACGCCTTCAGCACCAGCCCCGCGCACAACCCCACCACCACCAGCAACGACAGGCGCAAGCCCACGTGCTCGGCGAGGAAGCCGATCAGCGGCGGGCCCATCAGCAAGCCGCCATAGCCGAACGACGCTACCGCCGCCACGCCGCGCGAAGGCTCGACGCCCGGCCGGTTGCCCGCGGCGCCGATCAGGATCGGCACCACCACCGACAGTCCCGCGCCCACCAGGGCGAATCCGGCAATCGCGCCGGCAACCCACGGACTGAACAGCGCCAGGAACATGCCCGAAATCGCCAGCAGCGCCAGGTTGCGCACCAGCGCCTCGTCGGCGAAGCGCACGCGCAAGCGATCACCGAACAGCCGCCCCAGCACCATGGTTGCGGAGAATGCCGCGAAGCCCAGTGCTGCCAGGCGTTCGGACGCGCCCAGCACCTGATGCAGCAGCAAGGCCCCCCAGTCGGCAACCGCCCCTTCGGAAACGAACGCGCAGAGGGTCAGCAAGCCCAGACCGATCAAGGCCGGTGGCGGCAGGCGCCAGCCACGTTGGGCTGGCGCCTCCTCCTCCATAGGTTGCGGGCGGCCCTCGAACAGATGACGGGCGAAGAACGGCAGGATCGCCACGGCGATCAGCGCCAGCAGGCTGAAGTGCCAGATCGGCGCCAGGTCGGCAAACGCTGCCGCGCCGACTGCACCGACCAGACCGCCCAGGCTGTACATGCCATGCAAACTGGAGATGCACGGGCGGCCGAGGCGCCGCTCGACTTCCACCGCCTGGGTGTTCATCGCCACGTCCATGGTCGCGAAGTTCAGGCCGACGGCGAGGAAGCCCGCCGCCAGTACCCAGACATCCTGCGCCAGCCCGAGCAAGGGGAAGGTCGCCATCAGCGCCAACCCGGAAATCACGGTGATCGCCCGGCTGCCATAGCGCCGCACCAGCGCGCCGGCGAAGGCGAACGCCAGCAGCGCGCCGAAGCCAGCGCCCAGAAGCGCCTGGCCCAGTTGCTGCTCGTCGACCCCGGTCATGCTCTTGAGGGCCGGCACCCGCCCCATCACGCTGCCATGGACCATCCCGCCCATGGCGAAGCAGTATCCGCACGCCCAGCGCGCGGCGTTGGCCCGCGTCTGTTCAGTCATCTTTTATTTCTTCCCAAAAACAAAGCCCCGCCAAGGCGGGGCTTTGTGCGACAGCACGAAAGACTCAGGCGTTGGCCTTGCTCACGGCGTCCTTGATCAGCGGTTGCAGCTCACCCTTCTCGAACATCTCGGCCAGGATGTCGCTGCCGCCGACCAGTTCACCACCGACCCACAGTTGCGGGAAGGTCGGCCAGTTGGCGTACTTGGGCAGGTTGGCGCGGATTTCCGGGTTCTGCAGGATGTCGACGTAGGCGAACTTTTCGCCGCAAGCCATCAGCACCTGCGCGGCGCGGGACGAGAAACCGCACTGGGGAGCGTTCGGCGAACCCTTCATGTACAGCAGAACAGGGTTGCTGGAGATCTGCTCTTTGATGGTATCGATGATATCCATGAACTTCCTCGGCTTAACTATCAGACACTGACCCGGCAGTCGCCTCTGGGGGCACAGGCCGGCACGGTACCGCGCATTGTACTGCAAAGCCGAGTGCAACGCTCGGCTTTGCAGGTGACGTGCGTCAGCTTGTCAGGCCGCCTCGACCTCCACCGGCACACCATTGAGCGCAGTGTTGCCGGAGAGTGCATCCAGGTGGCGCTCGTCGGTCAGATCGTTGGCGCTGGCACCGCCCTGCTCGCGCGCGATGGCCAGTTGCACGCCCGGTCGCCCGTGGCCCCAGCCGTGGGGCAGGCTGACCACGCCGGCCATGACTTCATCGCTGGAAGCCACTTCGATCTCGATGCTGCCTACCCGCGAACGCACCCGCACCTTCTGCCCATCTACCAGCCCGCGCGACGCCAGGTCCTGCGGATGCATCAGCAACTGGTGGCGCGGCTTGCCCTTCACCAGGCGGTGATAGTTGTGCATCCACGAGTTGTTGCTGCGCACGTGGCGGCGGCCGATCAGCAGCAATTGGTCGATGGCCGGCGACTGGCTGTCGGCAAAACGGCGCAGGTCGTTGAGGAAAATCTCCGGTGCCGCCTCGATGCTGCGGCTGGCGGTCTTCAGGCGCGGCGCCAGGTTCGGCTGCAGCGGCCCCAGGTCCAGCCCGTGCGGGTGCTCGCGCAGCCGCGCCAGGTTGAGCTTGTGCTCGCTGGCGTCGCCGTAGGGGCCGAAGCGCAGGCCCATCTCGATCATCTGCTCCGGCGCCATGGTCGGCTTGAGCTCGCTGCCCTGACGCGCGGCATAGGCCTTGGCCAGGCCGACGAAGATTTCCCAGTCGTGCAGCGCCCCTTCGGGCTTGGGCAGGACCGCCTCGTTGAAGCGGGTGACGTTGCGCACTGCGAAGACGTTGAAGGTGGTGTCGTAGTGATCGTGCTCCAGCGGCGCGGTGGGCGGCAGGATCAGGTCGGCGTAGCGGGTCGTCTCGTTGATGTACAGATCGACGCTGAGCATGAACTCCAGGCCATCCAGCGCCTGCTCCAGGCGACGGCCATTGGGCGTGGACAGCACCGGGTTGCCGGCCACCGTCACCAGCGCGCGCACCTGCCCCTCCCCTTCGGTGAGCATCTCCTCGGCCAGCGCCGCCACCGGCAGTTCACCGCCGTATTCCGGCAGGCCGGACACGCGGCTTTGCCAGCGATTGAAAGCGCCGCCCGCAGTGGTCGCCACCAGGTCCACCGCCGGCGTGGTGCACAGGGTGCCGCCGACGCGGTCGAGGTTGCCGGTGACCAGGTTGATCAATTGCACCAGCCACTGGCACAGGCTGCCGAAGACTTGCGTCGAAACGCCCATGCGCCCGTAGCAGACCGCCTTGTCGGCGGCGGCAAAAGCCCGCGCCAGCTGGCGGATATCCTCGGCCGGCACACCGCAGCGCGCGGCCATGGCTTCGACCTTGAACGGCGCCAGGGCTTCGCGTACCGCCTCCAGGCCATTCACCGGCAGGGCGGTTGCGCGGGTCAGCCCTTCGCTGAGCAGCGTGTCGAGGATGCCCAGCAACAAGGCTGCATCCTCGCCGGGACGGACGAACAGATGCTGGTCCGCCAGCGCCGCCGTCTCGGTGCGACGCGGATCGACCACCACCAGCTTGCCACCGCGCGCCTTCAGCGCCTTCAGGCGTTTCTCCACGTCCGGGACGGTCATGATGCTGCCGTTGGAGGCCAGCGGGTTGCCGCCCAGGATCAGCATGAAGTCGGTGTGGTCGATGTCGGGAATCGGGATCAGCAGGCCATGGCCGAACATCTGCTGGCTGACCAGATGATGCGGCAACTGGTCCACCGAGGTCGCCGAGTAACGGTTGCGGGTCTTCAGCTGGCCGAGGAAGTAGTTGCTGTGGGTCATCAGCCCGTAGTTGTGCACGCTGGGATTGCCCTGGTACACGGCCACGGCGTCGTTGCCATGGCGTAAACGAATCTCGGCAAGACGCGTGGCGACCAGTTCGAAAGCCTCGTCCCAGCCAATCGGCTGCCACTCGTTGCCGACGCGGCGCACCGGCTGGCGCAGGCGGTCCGGGTCGTTCTGGATGTCCTGCAGCGCCACCGCCTTGGGGCAGACGTGGCCGCGACTGAAGCTGTCATGGGCGTCGCCCTTGATCGAGAGGATGCGCTCATCCTCGGTCTCGATGGTCAGGCCGCAGATGGCCTCGCACAGGTGGCACGCACGGTGGTGGAGGGTCTTGCTCATGGCTCGCCTCGTTATTGTTGTCGCCGGCGCCTCATGGGGCCGGTCGCGGGGTCGAAAGCACTATGAATCCTGGCCTGGCGAAGCACCACCAGCTTCCGTCGGGTGAATCGCGGGGCATCAGGAACGATCATGTTGAAGCCCCGCCCGACGGGCCTTCCGGGGGAAACTTGCGTAGATCCGTCATTTCCTTATAGGATCGCGCCTTCCCCCATTTTCCGCTCCATGCGGTCCCGCCGCAGGTTCAGCCCGTTTTTTCTCACGAAAGCCGGTCGGTACCTCGGCCTGATTTCTGAGAATAAGTAGTAGGTACGAACCATGAGCGCACGTCACTTCCTCTCGATGCTGGATTACACGACCGAAGAACTGCTCGGTCTGATCCGCCGCGCCACCGAGCTGAAGGACCTGCGAGACCGAGGCGTGCTCTACGAACCACTGAAGAACCGCGTGCTGGGCATGATCTTCGAGAAAGCATCGACCCGTACGCGGATTTCCTTCGAAGCCGGCATGATCCAGCTCGGCGGCCAGGCCATCTTCCTCTCCCCGCGCGATACCCAGCTGGGCCGTGGCGAGCCGATCGCCGACGCCGCACGGGTGATGTCGCGGATGGTCGATGCGGTGATGATCCGCACCTTCGCCCACAGCAACCTGATCGAGTTCGCCGAAAACTCCCGCGTGCCGGTGATCAACGGCCTGTCGGACGACCTGCATCCCTGCCAGTTGCTGGCCGACATGCAGACCTTCTTCGAGCACCGCGGCAGCATCGCCGGCAAGACGGCGGCCTGGATCGGCGACGGCAACAACATGTGCAACAGCTACATCGAGGCGGCGATCCGCTTCGACTTCCAGCTGAACGTGGCCTGCCCGGAAGGTTACGAGCCGAATGCCGCCCTGATGGAACTGGCTGGCGATCGCGTGAAGATCTTCCGCGACCCGCGCGAGGCGGTGGCCGGCGCGCACCTGGTAAGCACCGACGTCTGGGCCTCCATGGGCCAGGAAGACGAAGCGGCCGCGCGCCTGCGCCTGTTCCAGCCATATCAGGTAACACGTGCGCTGCTCGACGGCGCTGCGGCGGATGTACTATTCATGCACTGCCTGCCGGCCCACCGTGGCGAAGAGATCAGCGAAGACTTGCTGGACGACGCGCGCTCCGTGGCCTGGGACCAGGCGGAAAACCGTCTCCACGCCCAGAAGGCGCTGCTCGAACTGCTGGTCGAGCACGCCCACTACGCCTGAGAACCTGCCCATAATCTGCCTGCGCTGGCCCGGGCGGCGTTGGAATCAGGTAAAAAATGCTCATTCAGCAGGCGTAAACTGCGCTTTTTTACCTGATTCCGCCTAGCCCGGACTGCGCTCGGCGAGATTCTGAACAGGTTCTACGTTCAATGACCCAAACGCTGCTGCTCAACCTCGAAGATCTTTCCTGTGGCTATGAACAGCAGCGTGTGGTGCAAGGCGTCAGCCTGCACCTGAACGTCGGCGACATCGGCTGCCTGCTCGGCCCCTCGGGCTGCGGCAAGACCACCACCCTGCGCGCCATCGCCGGTTTCGAGCCGGTGCAGGCCGGCCGCATCGAACTGGCCGGCGAAGTGATTTCCCGCCCCGGCTTCACCCTGTCGCCGGAGAAGCGCCGGATCGGCATGGTGTTCCAGGACTACGCGCTGTTCCCGCACCTGTCGGTGGCGGACAACATCGCCTTCGGCATTCGCAAGCACCCCGAGCGCGAGCGCATCGTCGGCGAATTGCTGGAGCTGGTGAAGCTCGACGGCCTCGGCCAGCGCTTCCCCCACGAGCTCTCCGGCGGCCAGCAGCAACGCGTGGCCCTGGCCCGCGCGCTGGCGCCGCAACCGCAATTGCTGCTGCTCGACGAACCCTTCTCCAACCTCGACGTGGAACTGCGCCGCCAGCTCAGCCACGAGGTGCGCGACATCCTCAAGGCTCGCGGCACCAGTGCGGTCCTGGTCACCCACGACCAGGAAGAGGCCTTCGCCGTCAGCGACCACGTCGGCGTATTCCGCCATGGCGTGCTGGAGCAGTGGGACACCCCGTTCAACCTCTACCACGAACCGCAGACACCCTTCGTCGCCAGCTTCGTCGGCCAGGGTTATTTCATTCGCGGACAGATGTGCGGACGCGATGCGGTGCAGACCGAACTGGGCCTGCTGCGCGGCAATCGCGCCTACAGCCTGCCGGACGGCAGTGCGGTGGATGTGCTGCTGCGCCCGGACGACCTGGTGCCGGCCGCCGATGGCGCGCTGAAGGCGCGGATTGTCGGCAAGTCGTTCCTCGGCGCGGCGACGCTCTATCGTCTGCAATTGCCCACCGGCACCCAGCTGGAATCGCTATTCCCCAGCCACTCCGACCATCAACCGGGCGACGAAGTGGCCATCGGCGTCGCCGCCGAGCACCTGGTGCTGTTCCCGGCACAGGGCAGCGTGGCGCTCTAGCCGAGCGCGCTGTCCAACTCGAGCATCAACGCCGGCAGCAACTCGAACAGGTCGCCCTGCAGGCCGTAGTCGGCGATCTCGAAGATCGGCGCGTCCGGATCGAGGTTGATCGCGGCGATGACCTTGGCGTCCTTCATCCCCGCCACGTGCTGCACCGCACCGGATATCCCTACCGCCAGGTAAAGCTCCGGCGCGACGATGCGCCCGGACTGGCCGATCTGCAGCTCCGCCGGTGCGAAACCTGCGTCCACCGCCGCCAGCGAAGCGCCCACGGCGCCGTGCAGGCGATCCGCCAGGGGATAGAGCGCCGCGAAGCCTTCCTCGGTCTGCAGCCCGCGCCCGCCAGCGACTATTACCCGCGCCGCTTCCAGTGCCGGGCGTTCGAAGTCCGGATGCTCCTCACCCTGCCAGGACGAAAGCGCGAGATCGCCCGCCCCATTGCGTCTTTCCAGCTCGGCGTTGCCGCCTTCAGCGGAAACCGGGTCGAAGGCCGTTGGCCGGATACCCAGCACTTTCAGCCGCCCTGCGCAGCGCACCGTGGCAATCGCATTGCCGGCGTAGATCGGGCGCTGGAAGGTCTCGTCATCGATCACCGCGATGACATCGGAAACCGCATCGACGTCCAGCAGCGCGGCAATACGCGGCAGGCAATCACGGCCCATGGCGCTGGCAGGCGCGAGAATATGGCTGTAGCCGGGAGCGAGCTGCACGACCAGTGTGGAGAGATTTTCCGCCAGCAGGTGGTCGTAGGCGGAATCGTCCACCAGCACGACGCGCGCGATGCACTCGATGCCGCGAGCGTGCTCCGCCAGTTGGGCCAGGCCGCTGCCGGCCAGCAGCAGATGCACCTCACCGCCGACCTGCCGGGCGGCCGCCAGGGCGTTCAGGGTCGCCGGGGCAAGAACGGGGGAGCCGGTGTGGGTGTGATAGTCAGCGATGACCAGGGTTGCCATGGGCCTTCCTCCGAAGCTGCGAACCGCGCCAGAGGGGCGCGGTTTTCAGGGAAGGCCAGCCTACGCCGGGAAGACGAAATCTCCCCGGTCACAGATCAAACAACCAGCAGACGACCGCTGGCCACCAGGCGCGCATAACCGGCGATGTTCACGCGGTCGTCCTCCAGGCGGCACCACAGCTCGCCGCCGCGCTCGGAGCACTGGAAGGCGCGCATCTGCAGCTTGTTCAGGCGGCCCGACCAGTAGGGGATCAGGCTGCAGTGGGCGGCGCCGGTCACCGGGTCTTCGTTGAGGCCGATGGCCGGGGCGAAGAAGCGCGAGACGAAGTCGTAGTCATCGCTGCGCGCAGTGACGATCACCCCCAGGTACGGCAGACGTGCCAGGGCGGCGAAATCCGGCTTGCAGTCGCGCACGGCCTGCTCGGATTCCAGCAGCGCCAGCAGGTGCGAGGCGTTGCTCAGGGCATCCACCACGTCCACGCCCAATGCGCTGGCCAGTTCCACGGTGGCGCCGGTTTCGCTCGGCGGCTGCGCCGGGAAGTTCAGCGCCAGACGGCCCTCCTCGCGGGTCACGCGCAGCGGGCCGGACAGCGAATTGAGCTCCAGCACCTCGCCCGGCTCATCGAACACCTCGAACAGCACGTGGGCGCTGGCCAGGGTGGCGTGGCCGCACAGCGGCACCTCGGCGGTCGGGGTGAACCAGCGGATGCGCCAGCCCTCGGGTTCCTTCACCAGGAAGGCGGTCTCCGAGAGGTTGTGCTCGGCGGCGATCTTCTGCATCAGCTCGTCGTTCAGCCAAGCATCGAGGCGGTAGACCATGGCCGGGTTGCCGGCGAAAGGACGGTCGGTGAAGGCGTCCACCTGATGGAAG
Organism: Pseudomonas sp. PDM22; assembly: GCF_014851965.1. Taxonomy (NCBI): domain Bacteria; kingdom Pseudomonadati; phylum Pseudomonadota; class Gammaproteobacteria; order Pseudomonadales; family Pseudomonadaceae; genus Pseudomonas; species Pseudomonas sp. PDM22. Next base: position 573,991 of record NZ_JACVAR010000002.1, on the reverse strand, counting down.
TCGAGCAGCATGGCGATCTCCTTGTAAGTGATGGCCGAGCATGACAGAAGCCGGCGGGCGGCGAACCGTACAGTGGGGACCACACAGTCCCCGGGGTTGAGCGATCAGGGGCGGCCGATGGGCGCGAACTTCGCCGAGGTCAGGCCGGCCAGCGTCTCGGCGCTCAGCTCCACTTCCAGACCGCGTCGGCCAGCGCTGACATGGATGGTCGGGAAGCCCTGGGCGGATTCGTCGATGAAGGTGCGCAGGCGCTTCTTCTGTCCCAGCGGGCTGATGCCGCCAACCAGGTAGCCAGTGGCGCGCTGCGCAGCGTTGGGGTCGGCCATGTCGGCCTTCTTCACGCCCGCCGCGTGGGCCAGCGCCTTGAGGTCCAGGCTGCCCACCACCGGCACCACCGCCACCAGCAGTTCGCCCTTCTCGCTTGCCGCCAGCAGCGTCTTGAACACCCGCGCCGGGTCGAGGTTGAGCTTCTCGGCGGCCTCCAGGCCGTAGGACGGCGCCTTGGGGTCGTGCTCGTAGCTCAGTACGTGGTGTTCGGCGCGGTTCTTTTTCAGCAGGTCGATGGCGGGGGTCATGATCGGCGGGCTTCTCGCAGGCGGCTTTCCAGCGCATAACAGTAAGCCAAGGTGTGGCGTACTGCACGGTGTTCGCTTCACCGACGGGGATGAATCCCGTATGTTCACCGCCAATCCCTACCCGGCCCTGCCGCCGGGGTTGCCGAACGGAATCCGCACAAGGCCGCTGCCATGACCGACCTTACGAACAAGAAATACGTCGTCGCCCTCGACCAGGGCACCACCAGCTCGCGCGCCATCATCTTCGACCACGACGCCAACGTGGTCAGCACGGCCCAGCGCGAGTTCGCGCAGATCTACCCGCAACCGGGCTGGGTCGAACACGACCCGATGGAAATCTGGGCGACCCAGAGTTCGACCCTGGTGGAAGCCCTCGCCCAGGCCAGCATCAGCGTCGCCGAAGTGGCCGCCATCGGCATCACCAACCAGCGCGAAACCACCCTGGTGTGGGACAAGAGCACCGGCCGGCCGATCCACAACGCCATCGTCTGGCAGTGCCGGCGCAGCGCGGCGATCTGCGAGCAGCTCAAGCGCGACGGCCTGGAACAGCACATCCGCGACACCACCGGGCTGGTCATCGATCCCTACTTCTCCGGCACCAAGCTGAAGTGGATCCTCGACAACGTCGAAGGCGCCCGTGAACGCGCGCAACGCGGCGAGTTGCTGTTCGGCACGGTCGACAGCTGGCTGATCTGGAAGCTCACCGAAGGCGAGGTGCACGTCACCGACTACACCAACGCCTCGCGCACCCTGATGTTCGATATCCACAAGCGCGACTGGGACGAACGCCTGCTCGCCGCGCTGGGCGTACCGCGCGCGATGCTGCCGCAGGTGCGCCCGTCCTCCGAGGTGTATGGCCACGCCAAGGTCGGCGGCCTCGGCGTGCACCGCACGCCGATTGCCGGGATCGCCGGCGACCAGCAGGCCGCGCTGTTCGGCCAGATGTGCGTGGAGCCGGGCCAGGCGAAGAACACCTACGGCACCGGCTGCTTCCTGCTGATGAACACCGGAGACAAGGCGGTGAAATCCACCCACGGCCTGCTCACCACCATCGCCTGCGGACCGCGCGGCGAAGTGGCCTATGCGCTGGAAGGCGCGGTGTTCAACGGCGGCTCCACCGTGCAGTGGCTGCGCGACGAACTGAAGGTGATCAACGACGCCCACGACTCCGAGTACTTCGCCACCAAGGTGAAGGACAGCAATGGCGTCTACCTGGTCCCCGCCTTCACCGGCCTCGGCGCGCCCTACTGGGACCCGTACGCCCGTGGCGCGCTGTTCGGCCTGACCCGTGGGGTGAAGGCCGACCACCTGATCCGCGCCACCCTGGAATCCATCGCCTACCAGACCCGTGACGTGCTCGACGCCATGCAGCAGGACGCCGGCGAGCCGCTGCGTGCCCTGCGCGTGGATGGCGGCGCGGTGGCCAACAACTTCCTCATGCAGTTCCAGGCCGACATCCTCGGCACCCCGGTGGAGCGCCCGCAGATGCGCGAGACCACCGCCCTCGGCGCCGCGGTGCTGGCGGGGCTGGCCTGCGGTTTCTGGGGCAGCCTGGGCGAGCTGAAGAACAAGGCGGTGATCGAGCGGGTGTTCCAGCCGGCCTGTGACGAAGCAGAGCGCACGCGGTTGTATGCGGGATGGAAGAAGGCCGTGGAGCGCACACGCGGCTGGGCTGCGGACGACTGAAAGTTGGATGCCATTTCTACCCTCACCCTAGCCCTCTCCCAGAGTGAGAGGGGACTGATCGGTGCAGGCTGACACCGTGGCATCAGCCGGTATGGACGGCTCCCTCTCCCTCCGGGAGAGGGCTGGGGTGAGGGAAAGCCGCCCGCGCCGAACTCGCCTGGCATGACAGCAAGGCCCCCGCTGCGGCATTCTTGTCCCTTCGCCCGTCCGCACGAGCACAGCGCATGAACCTGCCACCCCGACAGCAAAGCATCCTCGACCTGGTCCGCGAGCGCGGCTACCTGAGCATCGAGGAACTCGCCCAGCAGTTCGCCGTGACGCCGCAGACCATCCGCCGCGACATCAACCAGCTCGCCGAGCAGAACCTGCTGCGCCGCTACCACGGCGGCGCGGCCTGGGACTCGAGCATCGAGAACACCGCCTACAACACCCGCGCCGACCAGATGCGCGACGAGAAGCAGCGCATCGCCGAGGCCATCGCCGCGCACATTCCGGACAACGCTTCGCTGTTCATCAACATCGGCACCACCACCGAGGCCATCGCCCGCGCCCTGCTCGGCCACAAGAACCTCAAGGTCATCACCAACAACCTGCACGTCGCCAGCATCCTCGCCGGCAAGGACGACTTCGAAGTGCTGATCGCCGGCGGCACCGTGCGCGGCGACGGCGGCGTGGTCGGGCAGGCGGCAGTGGACTTCATCGAGCAGTTCCGCGTCGACTTCGCCGTGGTCGGCATCAGCGGCATCGACGAGGACGGCAGCCTGCTGGACTTCGACTACCAGGAAGTGCGCGTCTCCCGCGCCATCATCGACAACGCCCGGCAGGTGTTCCTCGCCGCCGACTCCAGCAAGTTCGGGCGCAACGCCGTAGTGCGCCTGGGGCCGATCTCCCTGGTCAGCCGGGTGTTCACCGACTGCCCGCCGCCCACCGCCGTGGCGCGCCTGATGCACCAGCACAAGGTCCAGCTCGAACTGGTCTGAGTCGCGCCCGACTCCTTCACTTTCGAACATTCAGACGAATGTCTGCGCGAATTCGCGCTCAAGGCTGGTCATATTTCATTCATTGAACTAGGATATTTTCGAAAACGAACATCAAAAGATTCACTTTCAATCCCCAAGGCGGCCCCCATGAACCCAACCAGCAAGCGCCACGCGCCCCTGGCCGAAGTCTATGACCTGGCCGTCGTCGGTGGCGGCATCAATGGCGCGGGGATCGCGGCGGACGCTGCCGGGCGCGGGCTGTCGGTGTTCCTTTGCGAACAGCACGACCTCGCCGCCCACACCTCCTCCGCCAGCAGCAAGCTGGTCCACGGCGGCCTGCGCTACCTGGAGCACTACGAATTCCGCCTGGTCCGCGAAGCCCTCGCCGAGCGCGAAGTGCTGCTGGCCAAGGCTCCGCACATCGTCCACCCGCTGCGCTTCGTACTGCCGCACCGCCCCCACCTGCGCCCGGCCTGGATGATCCGCGCCGGCCTGTTTCTCTACGATCACCTGGGCAAGCGCGAGAAGCTGCCGGCTTCCCGGGGTGTGCGCTTCGGCCACGACAGCCCGCTGAAGGCCGAGATCATCCGCGGCTTCGAATACTCCGACTGCTCGGTGGACGACGCCCGCCTGGTGGTGCTCAACGCCATGGCCGCCCGCGAGAACGGCGCCCATGTGCACCCGCGCACCCGCTGCGTCAGCGCCCGGCGCAGCAAGGGTCTGTGGCACCTGCATCTGGAGCGCGCCGATGGCAGCCTGTACTCGGTGCGCGCCCGCGCGCTGGTCAACGCCGCCGGCCCCTGGGTCGACCGCTTCCTGCGCGAGGAACTGCGCCAGAAGCCGCCCTACGGCATCCGTCTGATCCAGGGCAGCCACCTGATCGTGCCGCGCCTGTACGAAGGTGAGCACGCGTACATCCTGCAGAACGAGGACCGGCGCATCGTCTTCGCCATCCCCTACCTGCGCCAGTTCACCCTGATCGGCACCACCGACCGCGAATACCAGGGCGACCCGGCGAAGATCAGCATCAGCGAAGAAGAGACCGACTACCTGCTCAACGTGGTCAATGCGCACTTCAAGCACCAGTTGGGCCGCCAGGACATCCTGCGCAGCTTCTCCGGCGTGCGCCCGCTGTGCGACGACGAGTCCGACGACCCTTCGGCCGTGACCCGCGACTACACCCTGGCGCTGGACAATACCCCCGGCGAAGCGCCGCTGCTGTCGGTATTCGGCGGCAAGCTGACGACCTACCGCAAGCTCGCCGAGGCCGCACTGGAGCAACTGGCGCCGCACTTCGCCGGCGTGATGAAAGCCAGCTGGACCGCCAGCGCCCCGCTGCCCGGCGGTGAAGCCATGACCTGCGTGGACGACCTCGCCGTCCAGCTCATGGACCGCCTGCGCCAGCTCGACCCGGCCCTCGCCCGGCGCTGGGCCAGCACTTACGGCAGCCGCATCTGGAAACTGCTGGACGGCGCGCACAACCTCAGCGAACTGGGCGAACACCTGGGCGCCGGGCTCTATGCGCGGGAAGTGGAATATCTGGTCCACGAGGAGTGGGCGCGCGACGCCGACGACATCCTCTGGCGCCGCACCAAGCTCGGCCTGTTCCTCAATGCCCGGCAGCGCGAGCGCCTGGAGCAGTTCCTCAGCAGCGAAAGCCCGCTGGAGCCCAGAACCCAGGTCGCCTGAGGCGGCGTCGCCTCAGAGCGACGCGTTCAGCTCGCTGATCAGTTCTTCGCGCTGGCGCAGTGACTCCAGCGCGCTTTCGCCCAATCGCCCCGCCACCTCGCTCAACAAGCCCTGCGCCAGCAGCATGAAGGCGCACATGCTGTTGCTGTAGAACAGGCTGTGGTTGGGCACATAGAAGCTGTGCCGCGCCACCTTCGCCAATGGCGAGCTGGAGGAATCGGTCAGGGCCACGACCTCGATGCCATGGCGCGCGGCGACTTCCGCCGTGGCCAGCACGCTGGGCGTGTAGGGGAAGCAGCTGGCGACCACCAGCACATCGCCGGCATCCAGTTGCGCCAACGCATCGGCCACGCCCTGGCGGCTGGCATCCAGCGCTGCCACGTCCTGGCGCAGCATGCCCAGGCCGTAGGACATGAACAGCGCCAGCGAAGTGAACTGGCGCATGCCATGGATTCGCACACGGCGCGCGCTGGCGAGAAGCTCCACCACGCGGGAGAACACCTCCGGCTCGACCTGCTCGATCAGGCTGGCGATGTTGGTGCTTTCCTGCCGGCCCAGGCGGGTCAGGCGCGACAACGTGGTGTCGGCGGGAGTCAGCAGCAGGCGCGAGGCCTGGTCGCTGTAGAAATTCTTGCCCTCGGTCAGCTCGCGGCGGAACAGGTCCTGGAACTTGCTGAAACCGCCGTAGCCCAGGCGCTGGGCCAGGCGCGACAAGGTCGAGGCGTTCACCCCGAGCTGCTCCGCCAGCTCGCTGATGGAAGACACCGCGGTGCGCTGCGGTGCCTCGATCAAGGCAGCCAGCACCCGCCGCGAACTGCCGCCCAGGGAGATGCCCGACTCACCGCGCTCGATAGCCTCCAGCAGTTGCTTGAGGGCTCCCAGGTTATCGGGCAGTGCGGCGGGCGCTTGGTTCATCGGGCAGGTCCGTTGGCGGAAGAAGGACGGGTACTGCCGGCGCTTTCCACGTGCTGGACATCCGGCTGGCAGTAGACGCGCCATTCTACCGAGTTCGCGCCGATGAGAAACACGGCGGTGGCCAGGGTGTTCTCATCGTCCGGGTCGTCCACCGCGCGACGGTAGATCGGCAGCTCGGGATCAGCGCCATCGCGCAGGATCGCCAGCGCGCGGGCCTCGTCGAGCAGACCGCCCCCCTCCCCCAGCAACCCGTCGACGCGACGCTGGCGGCTGCCGGAACTGCCGGTGATGCGCTGGCCGGCGGCGTCCAGCCCGGCATCCAGCAGATGATTGGAGTGCCCGCCCGGACGCCGCACCTTGCGCACAACGACGCCGGCCGAGCAGGCTTCGACGCTCAGCAGATGGGCCGAACCGACCTGCCCGAGGGCATGGTGGAAGGCACCGGCGCGGCCTGCGCGGGAGAGCACGTCGACCGCCTCATCCAGGCTGGCGCAATCCAGCACCGCACGGGCCAGTACCTGACGCGGCAGGCCGGTCGGGATGTTGGCAGGGCGGATGTTGTTCACCGTACTGACCAGCCCGGCGGCATTCACTGCGAAGGTGTGGCCGGGAAGGGAGCCGGGGTAGACGAAGCTGGTGAAAGCCATGCCTTGCTCCGGCGCCGCCTGCAGCAGGCCGCAGGCACCCTCGAGGGAAGGCAGGCCATCCTCGTTGTGGGCGATCAGCCAGCCCTCGGCGGTCGGCCCGAACACCGTGGTGCAGCCATCCACGCTCTGCGGGCTGACGAAGTCGCCGCGGCAATTCCACAGGAAGACTTCCTCGACCGGCAGTTCCAGCCCATCGGCCAGGCCGCGGATTTCCTCCCAGATACGCGGGAAGTCGGCCTCGACCTGCGCCTGCATGGCTTTCGCCACACCCGCTCCGGCCAGGGCCGCGAGGCTCCGCCACAGGGGCAGCGGGCGAAGGCGCTGATGCACCGCGTCGCGGCCGAAGCGGCCCAGCCCCAGGCCGATGTCATACGGGCTGCCGCCCAGTTTCAGGGGTTGCAGGATCATCGGCGCACCTCAGGCGACATGTTGCAGGAACTCCCGCAGACGCGGGCTGGTGGGGTTGCCGATCAGGCTGGCGGGGTCGCCGTCCTCGGTGATGCGGCCCTGGTCGATGAAGATCAGCCGCGAGGCGACCTTGCGGGCGAAGTCGATCTCGTGGGTGACGATGACCATGGTCATGCCCTCCTCCGCCAGGTCCTTCATCACCTGCAGCACTTCATGGCGCAGCTCGGGGTCGAGCGCCGAGGTGGGCTCGTCGAACAGCATCAGCTTGGGCTTCACCGCCAGCGCGCGGGCGATGGCCACGCGCTGCTGCTGGCCGCCGGACAACTCCGACGGATAGTGCCCGGCGCGCTCGGAGAGCCCCACCTTCGCCAGCAGCGTACGCGCCAGCGCCTCGGCGTCCGCCTTCTTCGCCCCGCGCACGCGGATCGGCCCGAAGGCAACGTTTTCCAGTGCGGTCATCTGCGGGAACAGGTGGAACTGCTGGAACACCATCCCCGCCTCCTGGCGGATCAGGCGCTCGTCCACCTTCGGGTCGTTGACCTCCATGCCATCGACGAACAACTGGCCGTCGGTGATCACTTCGAGCTTGTTGATGCAGCGCAGCAGCGTCGATTTGCCGGAGCCGGAAGGGCCGATGATGACCACCACCTCGCCGCTGCCGATCTTCAGGTTGATGTCGTGGAGCACCTTGGTCTCGCCAAAGTGCTTGGCGACCTGCTTGAACTCGATCATAGGATCTTCAGCCTCGATTCCATGCGCCGCAGCACGTAACTCAACACCAGGGTGATGACCAGGTAGATCACCGCCACCGCCGACCAGATTTCCATCGCGCGGAAGTTGCCGGCGATCACCTCCTGCCCCTGGCGGGTCAGTTCGGCGACGCCGATGACGATGAACAGCGAGGTGTCCTTGATGCTCACGATCCACTGGTTGCCCAGCGCCGGGATCATCCGCCGGAAGGCCAGCGGAGCGATCACGTAGCGCAGCGTGTCGCGCCCGGAAAGCCCCAGCGCCAGCCCCGCCTCGCGGAAGCCCTTGTTCACCGAGAGCAGCGCACCGCGGGTGATCTCGGCGATGTAGGCGCCGGAGTTGATCATGATGGTGACCACCGCTGCGCTGAACGGATCGATGCGCACCGGGATCATCAGCGGCAGGGCGAAGTAGATGAACATCACCTGGACCATGATCGGCGTGCCACGGATCAGCTCGACGAACACCAGCGCCGCGCGACTGCCGATGAAGCCGCCGTAGGCGCGGCCGACACCGGCCACCAGGCCGATCACCGCGCCGCCGATCAGACCGAGAATGGATATCCACAGGGTCAGCCGGGCGCCCTCGAGCAGCACCGGCAACGCGTCCCAGATGGCGGACCATTGAAAATGCATGGATGCCTACCTCGTCTTATTTCGGGTCGGTGCCGAACCACTTGCGGTAGATCTGCGCATAGGTGCCGTCCTCACGCAGCTTCTTCAGCGCCGCGTTCACCGGCTCGCGCAGCTCGCTGCCCTTGGGGAATCCGATGCCGTACTGCTGCGCCATCATCTGCTCGCCCACGGCCTTCACCTGCCCGTCGCCGGCGGTCTTGATGTAGTAGAGGACGTTGGGAGTGTCGTGCATCGCGGCATCGACGCGGCCGGTGCGCAGCTCCAGGTAGGCGTTGTCGACGTTGGGGAACTGGCGCAGGTCGCCGGCCTTCAGATTGGCCTTGGCGTAGTCCGCCGAGGAGGTGCCGCTCTTCACCGCCAGGCTCTTGCCGGCAATGTCGGCGGAGCTCTTGATGCTGTCGTTATCGGCCTTGACCATCAGCAGGAAGCCGCTGTCGTAGTAGCCGTCGGAGAAGTCGATGACCTGCTTGCGGTCTTCCTTGATGGTGATGCCGGCCAGGGCCGCGTCGACGTTGCGGGTCTGCAGCGCGGGGATGATGCCGTTGAAGTCCATCGGCTTGAGCTGGTAGCTCACGCCCATCTCCTTGGCGATGGCTGCCCAGAGATCGATGTCGAAGCCGACGTATTTGTCGCCCTGTTTGAACTCGAAGGGAACGAAGGCGGTATCGGTGGCGATCAGCAGCTCCTTGTCGGCAGCCATCGACTGGCTGGCGGCGAACAGGGAGAGAGCGGCGAACGAGGCTTGCAGCAGCTTTTTCATGCAGGACTTCCTCTTGCGGGACGGCGGGATGCGCCATGCCCTGGGGCTGGCGCGCATTAGCGGCAGTTCGATGCAACGGGCCTGGGCCCGGACTTTATTGTTTTGAGCGGCTAACCCCCGTCAGGGGCTGCATGCACTTGCGTGCTTTTGTGCAAAATAAACATGCAATAAATTTATTTGCAAGTATTTTTCCCATCCCAGAACACCTCACGCCCCGCCTGATGCACCCGGAAAATCGAAGAAAAGCACCGCAGGACGCGCATTAGCCAAATGTAGAGCAATGCCATTCTTCGCAAGAAAAATTTGCCAAGAACAAAAATGCATTTAATATTTGCGAAAACCCCAGGAGGTCACCATGAGCCACGTCCTGCACCGCAGCCTCATCCAGTCCTACCCCACGGCCGTTCGCGGCGACGGCGCCTACCTGATCGACAGCGAGGGCCGTCGCTACCTCGACGCCAGCGGCGGAGCTGCGGTGTCCTGCCTGGGGCACAGCGACGCCGAAGTGATCGAAGCGGTACGCCGGCAGATCGGCACCCTGGCCTACGCCCATACCTCCTTCTTCACCAGCGAGCCAATGGAAGAACTGGCCGACTTCCTGATCGCCCGCGCCCCGGCCGGGATGCGCTCGGTGTACTTCGTTTCCGGCGGTTCGGAAGCGGTAGAGGCGGCGCTCAAGCTGGCCCGCCAGTACTTCGTGGAGATCGGCCAGCCACAGCGCACGCACCTGATCGCCCGCCGCCAGAGCTACCACGGCAACACCCTCGGCGCCCTGGCCGCCGGCGGCAACGCCTGGCGACGCCAGCAGTTCCAGCCGCTGCTGATCGATGTCAGCCACGTCAGCCCCTGCTACGCCTATCGCGACCAGGCCGAAGGCGAAACGCCGGAAGCCTACGGCGAACGCCTGGCACGGGAACTGGAAACGGAAATCCTCAACCTCGGCCCGGACAAGGTCATGGCCTTCGTCGCCGAGCCGGTGGTGGGCGCCACGCTGGGCGCAGTGACCGCCGTGCCGGGCTACTTCAGACGGGTGCGGGAAATCTGCGACCGCTATGGCGTGCTGCTGATCCTCGACGAAGTGATGTGCGGCATGGGCCGTACCGGCAGCCTGTTCGCCGCCGAACAGGAAGGCATCAGCGCCGACCTGATCACCATCGCCAAGGGCCTGGGTGCCGGCTACCAGCCCATTGGCGCCACCCTGGTCAGCCAGCGTATCCACGACGCCATCGCCAACGGCTCGGGCTTCTTCCAGCACGGCCACACCTATATCGGCCATGCCACCGCCTGCGCCGCTGCCCTGGCCGTGCAGAAGACCATCGAACAGCGCAACCTGCTGCCACGCGTACGGGAGCTGGGCGAACAGCTGCAGCAACGCCTGCTCAGCGCCCTTGGCGAGCATCCCAACATCGGTGACATTCGCGGTCGCGGGCTGTTCCAGGGAGTGGAGCTGGTGGCCGAGCGCGCCGGCAAGACGCCCTTCCCCGCCGAAGCAAAACTGCACGCACGGATCAAGAAGGCCGCCATGCAGGAAGGCCTGATGTGCTACCCCATGGGCGGCACGCTGGATGGCCGCCACGGCGACCACATCCTGCTGGCCCCGCCCTTCATCCTCGAAGAAGCGCAGCTGGATGAACTGACTGAAAAGCTGCAGCGCGCCATCGTCAAAGCCATCGGCAGCCTCTGAAGGACCTCGCATGAAAATCGACTCACGCCTGACCCCGCTGTCCGACGCCAACATGGACGACGAACAGCGCCGCGTATTGCAGGAGATCCTCAGCGGTCCGCGCGGCAATCTGGACGGCCCGTTCCTGGCCTGGGTGCACAGTCCCGGACTGGCGGACAACGCCCAGAAGCTCGGCGCCTTCTGCCGCTACGGCACACGCCTGGAACTGCGGCTGAGCGAACTGGCGATCCTGGTCACCGCCGCCTGGTGGCAATCCCAGGCGGAATGGCAGATCCACGAACCCATCGCGCGCCAGGCCGGCCTCAGCGACGAAGTGATCGAGGCCTTGCGGCAGAATCGGACACCGGACTTCCAGCGTGAAGACGAACGCCTGATCCATCGCCTGGGCCGCTCGCTGTACGAAACCCGACGCATCGACCAGGCGTTGTACGAAGAAGCCACGGCCAGCTTCGGTGAGGCCGGACTGGTGGAGCTGGTGGGAATCTTCGGCTACTACGCGCTGGTGGCCATGACGCTCAACGCGTTCTCGGTGCGGCGCGAAACCGAGGCGCCACTGCCGTTCAGCGAACCCTGAGGCAGGCGATCAGAGTTGTGCGACGTGCCCGCCGCCCTGATGTTCGCGCAGGTAAGGCAGCACCGCGCCCAGCAGCGGCTCCTTGAAGTCTTCCTGGAAGCGGTGCGCCATGCCGGGGATCAGCTTGAGTACCGAACCGCGGATGTGCGCCGCCACATGTACGCCGTGCATCACGGGCAGTAGCGGGTCGGCGGTGCCGTGGACCACCAGGGTCGGTACGTTCAGGCGGTTGAGCAGTTCCACCCGGCTCGGCTCGGCGAGGATCGCCAGCATCTGCCGTTGCACGCCTTCAGGATTGAACGCTCGATCGTAGGAACGCGCCGCCTGCTGCAGCAACTGCTGGCGATCGTCGCGCACTTCCGGGCTGCCGAGGGCTGCCAGCAGATCAGCCTGCTGCTCGATGGCCTGTTCGCGGCTGGCCGCTTCACGCCGGGCGAGCAGGCGCAGCAATGACTCGCTGGGCGCCGGCAGGCCTTCTGCACCGGAACTGGTCATCACCAGTGTCAGGCTGATCACCCGGTCGGGCGCCATGTCGGCCACGTGCTGGGCGATCATCCCGCCCATGCTCGCGCCCAGCACATGGGCACGCTCGACATGCAGCGCATCCAGCAGGTGCAGCGCGTCGCCGGCCATGTCGGTCAGGCTGTAGGGCGCGCTCACAGGCAGGCCGAGGCGATAGCGAATGACTTCGTAGGTCAGGTTGCCGCTGGGCGTAGGAACGCGCCAGGAAGACAGGCCGACATCGCGGTTGTCGTAGCGGATCACCCGAAAGCCCTGCTGGCAGAGCGCCTCGACCACTTCGTCCGGCCAGTGGATCAACTGGCCACCCAGGCCCATGACCAGCAACAGCGTCGGGTCCTGCGGACGACCGATGCTCTGGTAGGCCAGACGCACGTCACCCAGGTCGACCAGTTCGGTCGGCACCCGCGCATCGCAACGATCGGCGGCAACCGCCCGATCGGCAAAAGAAAGAGAGGACAGGCCGCAGCAAAGTGCGACTGCCAGCAGGAAAGCTCGCATGAATGAAAATCCGGAACGCAAAACCCCAGTTGAGCGCGATTCTGATGAATTTCCGTCGCTCGCTCTGCCACAGGTCCGTGACAGTTTGATGAAAGGCGCTGAGCGGTCACCGACGGCTCTTCCCATGATCCGGATCAAGGGAGGTCGCCCCTCGCACTGGCGAAGATAGGAAACCCCCGCTCGGAAGTTTCCTCATGGCCTACCCCATCCTGCTGGTGCTGCACCTGTTCGCCGCGATCATGTTCGTCGGCACGGTGTTCTTCGAAGTGCTGATCCTGGAAAGCGTCCACCGCCATGTCCCGGCACGGGCGATGAAAATGGTCGAGGGTGCGCTGGGCCGTCGCCTGCGCCGGGTGATGCCCTGGGTGATCCTGACCCTGTTCGGCAGCGGTCTGGGCATGCTGCACCTGCGTTACGCACCGCTGCTGGCCGCCCCGCTGGCATCGCCCTTCGCCACCCTGCTCAGTCTCAAGCTGCTGCTGGCCACCAGCGTCCTGGGCCATTTCCTCTTCGCCATGTATTCCTTCCGAGTCGGGCGCATGACCGGCCAGCGCTCCCGGCGCATCCACTACAGCGTGTTTGCCCACGTGGTACTGATCGTGCTGCTGGCCAAGGGCATGTTCTACCTGAGCTGGTGACCCCCGGCCGGCAGCTCCAGCCCGGTAAGGCGGGCTGGCGAAAGCGTGCTGGTGAAGTGCCAGTCACCGGCTTATCATGAGAGCAGTTCAATTGATCTGCCGTTTCATCAAGATTTCCTCATAGTGAGGCGAGGCCGCGCCATGCTTGAACTCCGTCACCTGAAAACCCTGCATGCCCTGCGCGAAGCCGACAGCCTGGTGGAGGCCGCCGAGCGTCTGCACCTGACGCAGTCCGCCCTGTCCCACCAGTTCAAGGAACTGGAGGAGCGCCTCGGCCTGTCCCTGTTCATCCGCAAGACCAAGCCGGTGCGTTTCACCAGCGCCGGCCTGCGCCTGCTGCAGCTGGCCGACGCCGTGCTGCCGCAACTGCGCGGCGCCGAGCGCGATCTCGCGCGCCTGGCCGGTGGTACCGCCGGCCGCCTGCACATGGCCATCGAGTGCCACAGCTGCTTCCAGTGGCTGATGCCGACCATCGACCAGTTCCGTGACGCCTGGCCGGAAGTGGAGCTGGACCTCGCCTCCGGCTTCTCCTTCGCCCCGCTGCCGGCGCTGGCCCGCGGCGACCTGGACCTGGTGGTGACTTCCGACCCGGTGGACATCGCCGGCATCACCTACGTGCCGCTGTTCACCTACGAGGCTCTGCTGGCGGTGGACAACCACCATGCGCTGGCCGGCAAGTCGTTCATCGTCCCGGAAGATCTGGCCAACCTGACGCTGATCACCTACCCCATCGAGCGCGATCGACTGGACATCTTCACCCGCTTCCTCGAACCCGCCGACGTCGAACCGGCGCAGGTGCGTACCTCGGAGCTGACGGTGATGATGATGCAGTTGGTGGCATCCGGACGCGGCGTCTGCAGCCTGCCCAACTGGGCGCTGCACGAGTACAGCTCGCGAGGCTACGTGACCGCCAAGCGCCTGGGGGAAAAAGGCCTGTACTGCACCCTGTTCGCCGCCATTCGCGCCGACATGCTGGACGCACCGTTCATGCGTGATTTCCTGCTGACCGCGAAGGACACCTCCTTCGCCACCCTGGAAGGGGTCAGCGCGGCGAAGGGCTGACAGACAAGACCCGACATCACCCGTAGTCCGAAGAAAGTTCCCGCAAGCCACTCGAACAAGCCCAGACCATGGCTTGGCCGGATACAGCCGCGCATAAAAAAGGCCCGCCATGACTGGCGGGCCAAAAATTAACAATTGACTAGTCGATCAATCGTTACCGCAACGTGTAGGAACACGCTGCGGAACGAATGATCTTAGACAGAAGATATTTCGCCAAGCCCGTTGATCTGCGTAGGAAGCATCTGCCACTTAATTGCGAAATCCGCCACAGCCTCAGCCATTTCCCGCACTAAAGGCCTCGCTATCAGACAAGCCCAACCTTCCGCACCCCTTGACTTGTATAGACAGGCTAAATCGCCCGTCTGATTGGCCCGAAAAGAGCAAGAAAAAAGGCCCATCCTTGCGGATGGGCCATCGGGGGACATAACCGGTCAACACCTGTGGTTCTTATGGTTCCAGCGACGCCGTGTGATGGGGTTACGCGGCGTTGGGGCAATCATTGACCAGCACCCTGCTACGGAAAATATGGCCACACGAAAAAAAGAACTTTCCCACATGGCCTGAGACCGATTCCGCAAAAAGCGTCAGGGCCACCACGACGGCCCGAAACCCTTCTATGGCTCTGGAACGGTCCGTTTCCGGCTATCAGGGCGCTTTCGCTTCCGCCACGCGGGTGTGTTCTTCCGCCCACTGCACATCCCGTTCCCACACTCGCTTGAAGGCCGGGCGCGAGGTCACCAGCTCCACATAGCGCTCGAACACCGGCAGCTTGGGCACCACGCCGAAGCCGATGGTCCAGCGCAGGGCCGCGCCCCACAGCACGTCGGCAGCGGTCATGCGACTGCCCTGCAGGTAGGGGCCGGTTTCCAACTGTTCGGCGAGGGCGCGCATGACGCTGTCGTAATCGCCGTAGGGGCTCATGGCCTGCGGAGCGGCATCGCGCTTCAGGGCACGGTCGACGATGGCCGGTTCGAAGCTGGAGCCATAGAACACCAGCCAGCGCAGGTAGGGGCCGCGCAAGGGGTCGTCGAGGGCAGGAGCGAGATTCGCCCGGGGGAACAGGTCGGCGAGGTAGATGAAGATGGCGCCTTGCTCGGTGACCAGCGACTCGCCGAGGCGGATCGCCGGGACCTTGCCCAACGGGTTGAGCGCGAGGAATTCCGGCTTGCGTTGCTCGCCGGCCTTCATGTTGATCAGTTCGAGGTCGTACTCGGCGCCCAGTTCTTCCAGCAGCACCAGGGTGCCGCTGGAGCGTGTCTGGGGCGAATGATAGAGGGTGAGGCGGGGCATGGCGGGATCTCCTCGGGCATCACGGCTCGGAGTCCCCAGCATAGCCCCGCGCGGGGCTCACGCCTCCTCGAAATGCATCTCCGGCGGTTGCTGGCGGAAGCCGCTGGTGATCACCGCCAGGTAGATCACGCCGAGCACCAGCCAGGTGGCGCCGAGCCAGATGGCCAGGTGGTCGAGGCTGACCATCAGCCACAGGTCGGCGAGCAGGCCGATCAGCGGGAACAGCAGGAACAGCACCAGCTCGCGCAGGCCGCGGCGCTCGGCGTTCAGGTAGTAGTGGAAGATCACCGAGAGGTTCACCAGGCTGAAGGCGAGGAAGGCGCCGAAGTTGATGAACGAGGTGGAGGTGGTGACGTCCATGTGCAGCGCCAGCAGGGCCACCACGCCGCACAGTACGATGCTGTTCACCGGGGTTTCGAAGCGCTTGCTGATGCGACCGAAGAACGGGCGCGGCAGCACTCCGTCGCGGCCCATGGCGAACAGCAGACGCGAGGCGCTGGCCTGGGCCGACAGGCCGGAGGTGAACTGGCCGACGATCAGGCCGATCAGGAAGAAGCTGACGAACAGGTCGCCGCCGATGTTGCGGGCAATTTCGTAGGCCGCCGAATCGGCGTTCTGGAATTCCACCGACGGGTGCGCCAGCTGTACGAAGTAGCTGGCGGCGATGAAGATGCCGCCACCGATCAGGGTGATCAGCAGGATGGCGCGCGGAATGGTCTTGCGCGGCTCGTGGGTTTCTTCGGTCAGGGTACTGACCGCGTCGAAGCCCAGGAAGGAGTAGCAGGCGATGGCTGCACCACCCATGATCAGCGGCAGCTGGGTGCCCTCCTTGAGGAAGGGTTCCAGGGTCCACAGCGGACGACTGCCATCACCGGTGATGTAGTGGATGGCCAGGCCGACGAAGGCGATCAGCACGAGGAACTGCACCAGCATCAGTACGCCGTTGATGTTCTTCGCCAGGCGCAGGCCGACCACGTTGATCGCGGTGGTCACGCCGATGAACGCCAGCACCCACAGGGCCTGGGGCACGGCTGGGAAGGCGGAGTGCAGGTAGGCGGCGCCGATCAGCCAGATGGCCATGGGCAGGAACAGGTAATCCAGCAGCACTGCCCAGCCGGCGAGGAAGCCGAGTTTCGGGCTGATCGACTTGCGCACGTAGGTGTAGGCGGAACCGGCCACCGGGAAGGCAGCCGCCATGCGCCCATAGCTCAGCGCGGTGAACAGCATTGCAACGGATGCTACGAGGTAGGCCGAGGGGACTACGCCGCGGGTGACGTCGGCGAGGATGCCGAAGGTACCGAGGACGATGATCGGGGTCATGTAGGCGATGCCGAACAGCACCACCGAACCCAGCGACAGGGTTCGTTTCAGTCGAGCCATTACTGCTTACTCCGCGTTGTGTTTGTTATGGCAGTGCAAAGTGCTGGCCTGCGCTCACCCGCAGGCCTCGCGGGCGCTCTGGTCGCCCGTCGAATGTGGAATAACGCTGTGGCGGCGCGGCCCTGCGCCCCGGCCCGGTTGCAGTGGGCCGGATAGGAAACTCAGGCGGGAATGATCAGCTCGCGCAGGCCGCTTGCGTGCTCGCGCATCTCGCCGGGCAGCTCGAAGCGGCGCTCGGCCAGGTAGCTGTAGTCGCGGCGCGACTGCGCCAGGCGCTCGAAGTCCAGTTCGACGATCTGCCGGCACTCTTCGCGGCCGGCTTCGACGATCAGTTGGCCGTAGGGGTCGATCACGGCGCTGCCGCCAGCAAACACCAGGTCGTCATCGCCTGCGCCAACGCGGTTGACCATCACCGCGTAGGCCTGGTTTTCCATGGCGCGGCCCATGATCGCGGTGCGGTGGGTCGGGCCGTAGGGGTCCATGTTGCCGTTGGTCACGATGATCAGCTCGGCGCCAAGCTGGCCCAGCGCACGGGCGGACTCGGGGAACTCGATGTCGAAGCAGATCACGATGCCGACGCGGATGCCGTTCCACAGGCAGGTGGCGTAGCGATCGCCGGGGGTGAAGATGCCGCGGTCCGACGCCCACAGGTGCGTCTTGCGGTACTTCAGGGCGATGCCGTCGGGGGTGATCAGCAGCGTGGTGTTGTAGAAGCGGCCATCGGCGGCCTCGGCGAAGCCCACGGCGACGCTGATGTTCTTCTCCCGCGCGGCCTGCTGGACGGCCTGCACGCTGGGGCCGTCCACCGGCTCGGCGATGGCGGCGATGTTCTGCTCGGTGGGGAAGCCGGTCAGCTGGGTCTCGGGGAACACCACCAGCTGGGTGTCGTCGGCGCAGGCGTGGATGGCCTCCAGGGTGCGGGCCAGGTTCCAGGCCACATCGCCATCACGGCCGGCGAGTTGGACGAGTTCTACTTTCATGGGGCTTCCTCGGATTCTTGTCTTCCAGTGACCAGACGATGCAAAAGGGTCAGAATGCGCACCGCGCCGGCTCAAGGCATCCACCGAGTATGCCGGGCGTGCCATCACCGGGTAATTACGCCCGCGTGGTAACCCATCGGGGGTAGAGTCATGAGCCTTTCCCTTCAGGATATCGCCTGGCACCGCTCGGTCGGGCAACTGATCGAGGCGCTGGACAAGCCGAACTTCTGGACCTCGCTGGTGCGCCTGCTGGGCCAGTATGTACCCTTCGACAGCTGGGTCGTGCTGCTCTTCAGCGACGGCCGTCCCCAGGTTTTCGCCGAATGCCCGGGCGAGGATGGCGGCCCCGATCCGCTGTTCCAGGACTACCTCAAGGGCCTCTACCTGCTCGATCCTTTCTACATCGCCAGCCGCGAGGCGCCCGGCAGCGGACTGTTCCGCCTCGATGACGTGGCGCCGGAGATGTTCGAGCAGACCGACTACTTCCAGCGCTACTTCAGCCTGAACGTGGTCGCCGACGAAGTGCAGATCAACGTGCAGCTCGACAGCGAACGCACCCTTTGCTGCTCGGTGGGCAGCAAGGGCCGCTTCACTCCGGAGCAGATCGCCCTGCTTGCCCTGGTGCAACCCTGGGTCGCCGGCCTGATGCGCCAGCGCATGGCATTCGAGCGCGAAGTCCAGGAAGCGCCCCCGCCGCCGCGCTGGCAGAACCGCCTGGAGTCCACTGCGCAGCAGATGGAAACCCCGCTCACCGCCCGCGAGCTGGAAGTCGGCCGCCTGATGCTCAGCGGCTGCTCCAGCAAGGAGATCGCCCGCAAGCTGGCCATTTCCGCCGAGACGGTGAAGGTCCACCGCAAGCACATGTACGCCAAGCTGGGGATCAAGTCGCAGTCGGAACTGTTCTCGCTGTTCCTGCAGGCGCAGGGCTGAGAGCACTCCGCCTCACTCATACGGGCGCCGTAAAGCACTTGGCCACCAAGCGGTCAGTCCGTAGGGCGCATAACGCGTCAGCGTTATCCGCCGCCGTGGTTTCGGCGGATAACCCGTACCGGGTTATGCGCCCTACGTGCTGGCCGGTTCCGTCGTGAAGCGGATCGCGAGCAAGCTCGCTCCTACAAATAGCGCCCAGCCGTCGAGCGGTCGGTGAGCATTCGGGGCCACGCGGGTCCATGCTTGAGGACAGGAGGAAATCCCATGAGCCTCAGCGTCTTCGATATGTTCAAGCCCGGCGTCGGGCCGTCCAGCTCCCACACCGTGGGGCCGATGCGCGCCACCCGCGAGTTCGTCGACCGCCTGCGCGACGACGATCTGCTGCCGCGCACCGCCGCCGTGGAAGTACATCTCTACGGTTCCCTCAGCGCCACCGGCAAGGGCCACGCCACCGACCGCGCCTGCCTGATCGGCCTGCTCGGCATTGATCCGGCCGAAGCCGATCCTGCGGCCCTCGCCCCGCAGGTGGACGACATCCTGCTGCGCCATCGCCTGCGCCTGGGCGGCGTGCAGGAGATCGACTTCGACCCGGCGCGCCAGTTGGTCTTCCACGACGACAGCCTGCCCGCCCACCCCAACGGCCTGCACCTGCGCGCGCTGGACGACAACGGCGAACTGCTGGCCGAGCGCATCTGCTATTCGGTTGGCGGCGGCTTCGTGGTGGATGCGCAGGACTTCAACACCGACCGCGCCCTGCAGGGCAACCCGATGCCCTACCCCTTCCACAGCGCCGAGGAACTGCTGCGCCTGTGCCACGAGCAGGGTTTCAAACGCATCAGCGACCTGATGTGGGCCAACGAACGCGCATTGCGCAGCGACGAGGAGATCCACGCAGGCCTTGCGCATATTTGGGACGAAATGCAGGCCTGCGTGAACCGTGGGCTGGAAACCGAAGGCACGCTGCCCGGCGGCCTCAAGGTGCGGCGCCGTGCGCCCATGCTGTTCCGACGGCTCAACGAGGCGGACAGCGGCAACCTGATCGCCACCACCCTCGGCGCGCTGGACTGGGTGGACCTCTGGGCGCTGGCGGTGAACGAGGAGAACGCCGCCGGCGGGCGCGTGGTGACCGCGCCCACCAACGGCGCGGCCGGCATAGTCCCGGCGGTGCTGCATTACTACGCGCGCTACGACGCCCACGCCAATGCCGAAGGAATCGAACGCTACCTGCTGACCGCTGCTGCCATTGGCATCCTGTGCAAGCTCAACGCCTCCATCTCCGGTGCCGAAGTCGGTTGCCAGGGCGAGGTCGGATCAGCCTGCGCCATGGCTGCCGGGGGCCTGGCGGAAGTGTTGGGCGGCAGCCTGGAGCAGGTGGAAAACGCCGCCGAGATCGGCCTTGAGCACAACCTCGGCCTGACCTGCGACCCGGTGGCCGGGCTGGTCCAGGTGCCCTGCATCGAACGCAACGCCATGGCCTCGCTCAAGGCCATCAACGCCGCCCAGCTCGCCCTCCGCGGCGACGGCCAGCACCTGGTCAGCCTCGACAAGGCCATCGACACCCTGCGCGACACCGGCCGCGACATGATGGACAAGTACAAGGAGACGGCGAAGGGCGGACTGGCGGTAAATGTGATTGCCTGTTAGTCCGGCTGAGCGCGGGTTCGCGGGCATGACCCAGGCACCCCGCGTTTCTCCTACAAGGTCAAGAGCCCCTCACCCTAGCCCTCTCCCGCAAGCGGGAGAGGGGATCTTACGGAGCAGGATGAAACCATCGCGTCAGCCGGCACGAATTGCCCCCTCTCCCTCTGGGAGAGGGCTGGGGTGAGGGAAAACCTAGGCACGATCCCACAGAAGGAAGCAGTACCAGCTATTTCTTGCAGCCCCCGAAACAGCCTTTCTCAGCCCCGGAGAAAATCGTTAGCTAGCTTTCTTTTTCCTTCGCTTCGGGCTACCGTCGATGCCCGCCAGAACTAGAAAGACTTCCGAAAGTCCGCCGCATTGACCTTTACCCAGGCGCGTTCGCGCGATGCCTGCCATGCTCTGTGGCGGCCCTTTTGGCCAACCTGACCGTGATCAAAAGCCCGACGACTGGAGACTCCATGAACCTGTCGCTGCTCAGCCGCTATGCCTTTTTCGCCGCGTGCGTCCTGTTCACCGTGCTCAGCCTGCCCTTCCTCGGGCATGACTGGGTATGGCCCTTCACCCTCACCACCTTCGCCCTGAGCGTGCTCGGGGTCTTCGACCTGCTGCAGGAACGCCATGCGGTACGCCGCAACTACCCGGTCCTGGGCAACATCCGCTACCTGGTGGAAGCCATCCGCCCGGAAATCCGCCAGTACCTGCTCGAAGGCGACGAGGAGGCCCTGCCCTTCTCCCGCGCCCAGCGCGCCCTGGTGTACTCGCGGGCGAAGAACGAGACCGCCGACAAGCCCTTCGGCACCCTGATCGACGTCTACCAATCGGGCTTCGAGTTCATCGCCCACTCTATCCGCCCCGCCCCGGTGGCCGACCCCTGCACCTTCCGCGTCACCGTCGGCGGCCCGGAGTGCAAGCAGCCCTACTCCATCTCGGTGTTCAACATCTCGGCGATGAGCTTCGGCTCGCTCAGCGCCAACGCCATCCGCGCGTTGAACAAGGGCGCCAAGCTCGGCGGCTTCATCCATGACACCGGCGAAGGCAGCATCAGCCCCTACCACCGCGAGTACGGCGGCGACCTGACCTGGGAACTGGGCAGCGGCTACTTCGGCTGCCGCAACGACGACGGCACCTTCAGCCCCGAGCGCTTCGCCAAGCAGGCGGTCGACCCGCAGGTGAAGATGATCGAGATCAAGCTCAGCCAGGGCGCCAAGCCCGGCCACGGCGGCATCCTGCCCAAGCACAAGGTGACCCCGGAAATCGCTTCCACCCGTGGCGTGCCCATGGGCCAGGACTGCATCTCGCCCTCCTCCCACAGCGCCTTCGATTCGCCCCACGGCCTGCTGAACTTCATCGTCCAGCTGCGCGAACTCTCCGGCGGCAAGCCGGTGGGCTTCAAGCTGTGCATCGGCCACCCGTGGGAATTCATGGGCATCGCCAAGGCCATGCACGAGACCGGCATCCTCCCCGACTTCATCGTCGTCGACGGCAAGGAAGGCGGCACCGGCGCCGCGCCCCTGGAGTTCACCGACCACATGGGCCTGCCGATGCGCGAAGGCCTGCTGTTCGTGCACAACACCCTGGTCGGCCTGAACCTGCGCGACAAGATCCGCATCGGCGCCAGCGGCAAGGTCGTCAGCGCCTTCGACATCGCCAGCGTGCTGGCCATGGGCGCCGACTGGGCCAACTCGGCGCGCGGCTTCATGTTCGCCATCGGCTGCATCCAGAGCCAGAGCTGCCACACCAACAAGTGCCCCACCGGCGTCGCTACCCAGGACCCGCTGCGCCAGCGCGCCCTGGTGGTGCCGGACAAGGCCGAGCGCGTCTACCACTTCCACCGCAACACGCTCAAAGGCCTGGCCGAGATGATCGCCGCCGCCGGCATCCAGCATCCGTCGCAGCTGGAAGCCAAGCACCTGGTACGCCGCGTCTCGGCCACCGAGATCCGCCTGTTCTCGCACCTGCACTACTTCCTCAAACCCGGCGAACTGCTCTCGGGCAACATCGAAGGCGAGTTCTACGAGCGCATCTGGCGCATGGCGCGCAGCGACAGCTTCGAGGCTGCCGCCGGCTGAACAGCCTGAGCAGCCCCAGGAGGACAGTCCCGGCCAGGGACTGTCCCGATGGACAGCTCCCGCAGCCACTGAAAGCCATAAGCCGCCTGACGACGTGGAAACAACAGTGAGCCTGTTCTTTGGCGGTAAAGCATCGTAATTTACCCGCCACAATTACAAGGATGCCGGGGGCTTGAGTGGGGGCGTATCGTCTGTTGTTGGCCATTCTAGTGGCCGTGTCCCATTTGGGTATCACCTTCGCCGGACTGAATCCTGGCGTAGTTGCGGTGATCTCCTTCCTGATCATCAGCGGCTTCGTGATGACCTCGCTCATCGAACGTAATTACGCCGCTGCGGATAAGGTCGCCCTGTTCTACCTGGACCGGGCGATGCGGCTATACCCGCAGTTTCTGCTCTACTTCGTCGCGGCCTGCGTGGTGGTCTACTTTCTCCTCCCCGGCACGCCTCAGGCAGCCGAACTGACACCTGGAAAGATCGCCGCCAGTCTCACCATGGTGCCGCTGGGTTTCTACATGTTCGGAGCAGCCAGCACAGAAATCCTGCCGCCGGCCTGGTCGCTTGGCCTGGAGTCCTGCTTCTACCTGGTGATCCCTTTCCTGATCATCTACAAGGCGCGCGGCATAGCGTTTTCGCTATCCGTCGTGGTTTTCCTGGTCGCCTGTCTCGGATACGTCAACACGGACCTCTACGGATATCGCCTGCTTCCTGGCGTTCTGTTCATATTCCTCTGTGGCAGCTACCTGTACAAAGCACAAGCCAGAGGCCTGACCATTGCCGTCTGCACGACCGCTGCGGCCACATTGATGTTCGTGGCGATCATGGCGGGCCTTATCGAGCGTCGACCATTCAATGCCGAAGTAACCGCCGGTATCGCGTTAGGCGTGCCTGCTGTCTACCTGCTGACGAAACTCAAATTCCATCCAATTGACGAGCTCCTCGGCAACATCAGTTATGGAGTGTTCCTCAATCACTTCGTGGTGATGTACCTCCTGCGAGTTTTCTGGCCGGTCAGTTACTCGGATTACCTGGTTACCGCGCTGCTGGTGTTCTCCTTCCTGCTCAGTGGCGTGTCGTATTACTGCATCGAGCGGCCGGCGTTGAGGCTCCGGCATGCACTGCGGGGCAGTAGCAAACAGCCGAGAGTTCAAACGCTGGGAAGTGAAACGGCGACCTGAAGACTGACGAGGCACATCCCTGGCTCTCGCCACTGGTTGCGGGCAACCCACCGCTACCCCAACCGGCTCCAGACCTGCGCCAGCCCCACCAGATGCACCAGCGCAAAGCCCAGGCAGATCGCCGAGCTGACGCAGATGAAACGCCGGCTGCGACCGGTGTCCTTGAGAATGACAGGGCCAGCCACGCCGCGCAGCAGGTAGACCAGCGAGATCGCCACCAGCGCCGGGCGCAGCAGCGGCAGCGGGCACAGCACCCCCGCCGCAGACAGCGCAAAGGCGGCCCAGACGAACAGCACGAAGGCGATGCCGAAGGTGATCAGCGCCGGGTAGACGCGCCCGGCTTCGGCGGCCCGCGCGAGCCTCTCCCCGGCGCCGAACAGCCGGTACCAGCGCGGCCCGACCAGCACCACGCCGACATGCAGCGCCCCGGCGATGGCACTGAGCGCGGCAGCAATGATCAACGCCAGGTTGTATTCCTGCCCCATGAACAGCTCCCTCCTGGAGATCGTCTTTTCCGGTCGCTGCATCCTATCGCCAGCACGCAGGATTCACGACACTCGACCGCCGGCTGCACGAATCTTCCAGACAGCCACTCCACGCGCGCTATGCTGGCCGACCGGGCAAGCGGTGCGGAGACGGCCCATGCACAAAGACAACTGGATCGACCTGCTGCAGGATGCCGACACCGGCATCCAGAGCCTGCGCGCGCACTTCAAGGGCCACGCCTACGACCCGCACTGGCACGACAGCTACCTGATCGGCTACACCGAGTCGGGTGTCCAGCAGTTCCGCAGCCGCAACCAGCGCTACATCAGTACCACCGGCCAGGTGTTCTTCCTTGAGCCCGGCGACATCCACGATGGCGAGGCGCCCACCGAAGGCGGCTTCACCTACCGCACCCTGTACCTCGACGCGCCCTGGCTGGAACGCGAGATCGGCACGCTGTTCGAAGAGGCGCCGGGCAACTGCCAGCTGAGCGTGCCCGAACTGCTGATCGACGACCCGCGACTGGCTCGACGCGTCGACAACGCCTTCCAGGCGGTGCACGGCAACGACCTGAGAATCGTCCGCCAGACCGCCATGGACGAGCTGCTCGACGGCATGACCCGCCACCTGCACTGGCGCCAGCGCGGGGAAGCGCAGGTTCATCTGCCCATGGTGGCGCAGCGCGCGCGGGACTTCCTGCACGCCAACCTGACCGCCGATATCGGCCTCGACGACCTGGCCCGCGCCAGCGGCTGTGACCGCTTCCGCCTGACCCGCGCCTTCAAGCAGGCCTTCGGCCTGCCGCCCCATGCCTACCTGATCCAGCTGCGCCTGGCCCGCGCGCGGCAATTGCTTGGTCGCGGCCTGGCGCCCGCGGACATCGCCGCCGACCTCGGTTTCGCCGACCAGAGCCACCTCGGCCGCTGGTTCCGCCGCGCCTATGGCGTAACCCCCGCCTACTACCGCAAGCGCTGCTCAAAGCTTCCAGACTGAGCCCGCCGCACTGGCGAAGATGAGCTCCCACGGATTTACCGGAGTTCCCGCCATGCACGTCTCGCAGCTCGGCCAATGGCTGCCCTTCATCCTCTTCGCCTTCGTCGCCTCGATCACGCCGGGGCCGACCAACCTGCTGATCTTCAGCAACAGCGCCCGCTTCGGCTGGGGCGCCGCGCTGCCGATCATGTTCGGCGGCTGCGCGGCAGCAGCCGCGCTGGTACTCGCCGTGGGCAGTGGCCTGGGTGAAGTGCTGGCCAGCCTGCCGCGCGTACAACAGGCGATGAGCGTGGTCGGCGTGCTCTGGCTGAGCTGGCTGGCGTGGCAAATATTCCGCAGCCCGCCGGCTGATCTGCAGCGTGACACCGACGCCGCACGCCTGGGAGCGCTCGGCGCCGCCGCGCTGCAACTGGTCAACCCCAAGACCTGGATGATGGCACTGGCGGTGATCAGCGTGTACGCCGGCCACGGCGTGGATCGACTGGACCGCGTGCAACTGCTGTCGCTGCTGTTCTTCCTCGTGTCGATTCCCTGCACGGCGGTCTGGGCCGGCCTGGGCATCGGCAGCCAGCGCCTGCTCTCACCCATGCAGATGCAGCGGCTCAACCAGCTGATGGCGATCCTGCTGCTGGTGTCGGCCTGGGCCGGCGCACTGCTCTGATCCTTAAAGGATTCCGTCGCGCCGCAGGTACTCGCGCAGGTGCTCGATGAACGCGTGGATCTTGCGCGTTGCGCGGCGGTTGCTCGGGTAGACCGCGAGGATCTGCGCGCCGAAGGTGTCCGGTTCGAAGAAGTAGTCTTCCAGCACCGTCACCAGCCGCCCGCTGCGCAGGTGCTCCAGCACGCTCCAGTGCGGGCAGGGCAGCAAGCCGTGCCCGGCCAGGCAGGCGGTGAGCAGCACGGCCTGGTTATCGCTGTTCAGGCGGCCGCTGCGCGGGGTCGAGAAGCGCTCGCCCTCGACGTCGAACCACCAGCGGTCGTCCAGCGCCGGATGGCGGTAGACCAGGCAATCGTGGTCGATGATTTCGCTGGGGTGACGCGGGGTGCCGCGCCGGGCCAGGTAGGCCGGGCTGGCGCACATGATCAGGCGGCTCTCGGCCAGCGGCTGGGCGATCAGCCCCGGCAGGTCGCTGTTGCCCATGCGCAGGGCGAGGTCGTAACGGCCGTCGAGCAGGTCGACATAGCTGTCGGAAAGGTCCACCTGCAGACGCACGTCCGGGTGCAGGTCGAGAAATTCGGCGCAGGCCTGGTCGAGGAACACCGGGCCGACGATCAACGGCCCGGTGATGCGCAGCACGCCGCGCAGGCTGTGCTGCAACTGGGCGATTTCCTCGGTGGTCTCGCGCATCCGCGCCAGCACCTCGCGGGCGCCGTCGAGATAGAGCTGGCCGGCTTCGGTCAGCGACATGCTGCGCGTGGTGCGCTCGAACAGGCGCGCGCCGACTTCGATTTCCAGCTGGCCGACTGCCTTGGTCACCGCCGAGGGCGTCTTGCCCAACTGCTCGGCGGCGCGGCTGAAACTGCCGGTCTCGGCACTGGCGACAAACATTGCCAGGCTGCTGAATCTGTCCATCGTCATTCGTGCCAATCCTTCACAAGTGTTATGCCTGGCGGCGACTTCCGCACGATCCGGTCCGCCAGTAGCCTGCGCCGCAGACCAACAATAATCCACCGAAAAGCAGAGGGAAGTCATGCACGGCATGCTCAAGGGCGCGCTGGCGCTCGCCATCGCACTGGGTACTTTTGAAGCTCAGGCACAGAACGCGGACCTGATCCTGTACAACGCCAAGGTCTTCACCGCCGAGCCTGGCCAACCGTTGCAGCAGGCCGTCGCGGTCGCTGGCGGCAAGGTGCTGCAGGTAGGTTCCAACGAGGACATCCGCAAGCTCGCCGGCACCGGCAGCAAGCAGGTCGACCTGGGCGGCAAGGTACTGATGCCCGGCTTCATCGACAGCCACTCGCACTCCATCTTCGGCGGCCTGGAACTGATCTCCGCCAGTCTGATGGATGAAGAGATGGACCTCGACGCCTTCGTCGCCCGCCTGAAGCAGGACCGCGACAGCGGCAAGGCGAAGAACGGCGACGTCGTCGTGATGAACGGCATGAACTCCAGCTACTGGTCCAAGGCCGACGGCCTCGCCGAGCGCCTGAACCATGGCGAATGGGAGAAGGTGCCGGTGATCCTGATCGGCAGCGACCACCACACCGCCTGGGCCAACGCCGCCATGCTCAAGCGCGCCAAGCTGGACGCCCAACGGGTGCGCGGCCTCAGCTCGCTGGAACAGGGCAACATCGCCCACGGCAAGGACTTCGCCCCCACCGGCTTCCTGGTGGACTCGGGCTTCGACCTGGTCGCTGCGACCATGCCCGCCGCCAGTACCGAGACCATGGACCGCGCCGGCCGCGCTGCGGTGAAGTACAACAACAGCCTCGGCATCACCGCCTGGATGGACCCGGCCGCCAACGGCGCACCGGGCGAGGCGGTATTCAACATCAAGCCCACCGAGAAGACCGTCGGCGTACTGCCGGTGTACCGCGACCTGGCTCGCGACGGCGAACTCACCGCCCACGTCGCCGCACTGCAGGTGGTCAATCCCAGGAGCACTCCGGCCGATCTTGACGTCATCGAGAAGGTCCGCCAGCAGTTCCAGGGCATCCCCAACCTGACGCTGCCGGGCATCAAGGTGTTCGCCGACGGCGTGATCGAATTCCCGGCGCAGTCCGCCGCGCTGCTGGAGAACTACAAGAACAGCCACAAACCGGGCGAGTTGCTGATCGATCCCAAGCACTTCGGCGAACTGGTCAGCGCCGCCGATGCCCGTGGCTGGCTGGTGCACGTGCACGCCATCGGCGACCGCGCGGTGCGCGAATCGCTCAACGGCGTCGCCCAGGCGCGCAAGGACCGGCAGAGCGGCGTGACCCACTCGATCACCCATTTGCAGCTGGTCAACCCCAAGGACTTCCCGCGCTTCAAGCAGCTGAACGTGATCGCCTCGATGCAGCTGGACTGGGCCACCGCCGAGCCCTACACCGTGGAGCTGGTCAAGCCCTACATCGCCGACGAGGCCTACCGCTACATGTACCCGGCCAAGTCGCTGCTGGACAACGGCGCCACGATCGCCGGCGCCAGCGACTGGCCGGTGTCCACACCCGATCCGCTGAAGGCCATCTACCAGGCCGTCACCCGCCACGGGGAAGAAGGCGTGCTCAACGCCGCCGAGCGCGTGGATCGCCAGACCATGTTCTATGCCTACACCCGCAACGCCGCACAGACCATCGGCCTGGGCGACAAGATCGGCACCCTGGCGCCCGGCAAGCAGGCCGACATGGTGGTACTCGACCGCGACGTGTTCAGCGTGCCCGACCAGCAACTGGACGAAGCCCGCGTGCTCCACACCCTGTTCGAAGGCCGCGAGATCTACCGCGCCGAAGACCAACCGGCTCTCTGAGCCGGGCTCCTGCGCCGGGGCGTGAACACCCCCGGCGCCCTGCCCGCCAGCCCTACCCTTGCCGAAGCTTCCCGAGTTGACCGGGAGGGTCGGCGCTGCGCGGGATTTTTCATCTGCCCACAGACAATCACAACAAAGGGAACCCCGTATGAATCGCCCGCAATGGCTTGTCGGCGCGCTGCTCGCCTGCGCCCCGCTCACCTCCGCCCTGGCCGTGGAGCTCGGCGAAGGCTTCGCCCTGCAGATCGACACCGCCCTGGTCAGCGACTACCGCACCCGCGGTATCTCGCAGACGCAGAACGACCCCGCCGCCCAGCTCGGCCTGACCCTGCAGCATGCCTCCGGCGCCTACCTGGGCGTGTGGACCTCCAACGTCGACTTCGGCGGCGGCCTGAAGACCCGCCAGGAAACCGACTACTACGCCGGCTGGTACTGGCAGGCCAACGACGACATCGCCCTGGACCTGGGCTACATCAAGTACGCCTACCCGAAGGAAGCCCAGTTCAACCAGAGCGATACCTACGCGATCCTCCACGCCTACGGCTTCGAAGTGGCGGCCTACTATGGCAACGACTACCCGACCTACTTCGGCGAGAACCAGGCCAACCTCTACACCTACCTGGCCTACAACGCCGAGCTGCCGGCGGAGTTCAAGCTGCGCGTGCGCTACGGCCGCAATGACGCCAAGGACCCGCTCTACCTCTCCGGCAGCGGCGACACCCGCGATACCTACTATGAGTGGGAAGCGAAGCTGAGCCATGAATGGGTGGGTTTCGACTGGGGCGTGAGCTACATCGACACCGACCTGTCGCAGAACGAGTGCCGCACGCAGTTCGGCTTCGGCGACGTGTGCACGGCGACCGTGCTCGCCAGCGTGAGCAGGAGTTTCTAACGCGGACGGACGGGGTGCGACTGGTGCGCGCCCCGCTCGCCCAGCAGGGCGATGGCGCAAAGCGCCAGAGCGGCGACGTTGGTGGACACCGGGTTGAAGGCACCCAGCAGCAGTTCAGGGGCGAACAGCGCCACATCCACCAGCAGCGCCAGCAGGGCGAAAGCCGCCAGCCACAAGGGCCAGCGGCTGCGGCGAAGCAGCAGGATGCACAGCGCCAGGACGATCTCGGCGGCACCGGCGACCTGGGCGACGCGAAGGGTCGACAGTGGCCAGTTGTGGGCCTCAATCATGCAGACTTCATCAGGGCTGAGGAACAGCAGCTTGGGCACCAGGCCGTGGTAGAGAAACACCACGCCCAACGCCAGCCGCGCAATGGCGACGCTAGTCATTGCCAAGGAAGCGCCCGCGATACTGCGGCGACGGGACCAGGCAGATGTCCTCGCGGCCGAACAGGCGGTAGCGGTTGAGCGCGACGCGGTCGTAAAACCAGTCACGCAGCGGCCGGGGCACCAGCCAAAGCACCCGCAACCAGTTCCAGGGCGCCGGTAGCTGACCGATCACCCGCAGGAAGGCATCGCTACGCTCGAAGCCTTCGCGGCCATCGACATAGAGCATGGTGTCGAAGTATCCGGTGGGCAGGCCGAACCAGTCGAGAATCGCCTGGCCCTCGGCGGACTGCACGCTGCAAAGCTTCACGCGGCGCTCGCGGTCGTAGCGCAGGAGGAAGCGGCTCCAGCCATTGCACAGCCGGCAGGTACCATCGAACAGCACGACCTTGTCATCGGGCTGCATGTTGGGGGGCAGAGCCATGGCGTCGTCTCCAGAAGCCTGGTGAAGCAACCTTGCCCGCCGCTTGTGACAAGTCATCGACTCACCCATTGGCCAATGAAAACAACCGGTATTCCACCCACCCCGGCCCCAGCCGTCCTTCGCCCACCGCCAGTTGGTGGTTGAGCCAGCGGTAGCGGTCGTCGCCGACCTCGAAGCGCGGCTGGATCATGAAATAAGTATCGCCGAACTCGGTACTGTCACCCCGCGAGACCGCGTGGATGATCTTCGGATTGGCCACCAGAAGGCCAATGTGCTGCATCAGAATACGCGCACCATCGTCGGTACGCAGCACCAGACGCACCTCCAGGTGCCAGCCGCCGTCACTGTCCACCAGGATCCAGTCGCCGCCGCCGGGCAGCACCTCGCCGCTCAGGCGTCGGCCTGTGAAGGTGCCACCGCCGGCCGCCGAGATCAGCCGCTGGCCCTGCGGCACGCGGCCGATCTCCAGCGGCACACTGGCCTTCACGTTCATTTCCATCAACGGCTCGAGCTTCATCGCCAGCTCCTGAACAAGGTCGTCGTAGACGCATCAGTAAAGCAGCCGGGGCGCGGTGCGGCCATCTGCTCAGGACGTTGGGCCGAAGCGATAGCGCAGCAGCCGGCCCATGCGGCGCATCGCCGGAATGGCCAGGGTGATCTCGTAGAGCAGGCGCATGCCCAGGGACAGCCGGGCGATCTGCTCGCGGTCGTAGGCGGCGATGGCATCGACGAAACGCAGGGCCGGCACCTGTTGTTCGAGCTCCTGCGGCTCGTCGATGCCCCAGTGCAGCACGGCACCGGTGCGACGGATCATCGGGTTCCACTGCAACAGACGGATGCCCAGGCGACTGTAGCCGTCGAACAGCAGCTCGCCCTGGCCGAAGCGCGCGGTCAGCGCAGTCAACAGGCGGAACACCTCTTCAGTTTCCACATAGGGCAGCACGCCCTCGGCGATCATCAGCACCGGTCGCCCGGTCGGCACCGCGCGCCACCAGTCCGGCGCAGTCAGGGAGCTGGCCAGCAGGTGGCAGTTTTCCCGCGCCGGATACAGGCGCTCGCGCAGGGCGATCACTTCCGGGAAGTCCACCTCGAACCACTGCACGGAAGACGGCGGGTCGATGCGCAACACCCGGCTGTCCAGCCCGCAGCCCAGTTGCAGGACCACGCAGGCCGGATGCCGCGCCAGGAAGTCGCGCACCCAGTCATCGAACAGCCGCGCCCGCAGGGCGATGCCCACCTGCTCGGCACGGCCGATGCGCAGGCGGGCGAAGTCGTAGTCGATCTGCTCCACTGCCTGCCGCGAGAAACGGTCACGCAGCAGGCTATCGGGCAGCTCGCTCTCCTTCGCCTTGGCGTACAGCGTGATCAGCAGGGTTTCCGGGGTGCCGCGCAGGGTGATGCGTTCCACGTCATTCGTGCAGGTAGTAGAGCTTGTTGATGATCTGCCAACCGTTGCCGAGGCGCAGCAGGGAGAGGTAGTCGGTGAAATGCATGCCGAGGAACTCGTCGGTAACCTTGGCTACCGCGCTGTCGCCGGTGATATCCAGCGATTTCAGCTCCCAGGGCGGGGGGGCACCTTCGGAGGGCGGCGACTCGGCCTTGATCGCGCCGATGAACTCGTCCAGCGACGCCCACTCCAGCGCGCCGTGGTAGTTGCCGATGATCTTGCAGGACGGATGGAACGCCAGGCGCAGGCGCGACTCGTCACCGAAGGTCATGCCCTCGACGTAGTCCGTCAGTACGCGGTTGATGGCGGCGCTGTCCGCCGTGTAGTTGCTCATCGCTGCAGCCCTCCCCGGTCGGTGACCATGGGGCAAGGCTAGCACCGCACCCCGGCCGTGCCCTGGCGAGCGACGACCGGGGCTCCGGCGTCAGACCACCGCCAGGTGCCGCTTGCGGGTCGGCGGCGGGAAGGCGGCGTCGAGGGCTTCGAGGTCCTCGGGGGTCAGACGCAGTTGCAGCGCGGCGGCGTTGTCGCGCACGTGCAACGGCTCCACCGCCTTGGGAATGGCAATCACACCCGGCTGGTGGATCAGCCAGGCCAGCGCCACGCGGGCCGGGGTGGCATCGTGGCGGCCGGCGATTTCGCCCAGCACGCGGTGGCGCAGCAACTTGCCGCCCTGCCCCACCGGGCAGTAGGCCATCAGCGGCATGCGCTCTTCCTGGCACCAGGGCAGCAGGTCCCACTCGATGCCGCGCTCCTCCAGGCTGTACTGCACCTGGTTGGTGGCGCAGGCCGGTTCGTTCAGTTCCTGCAGGTCGTCGAGGTCGAAGTTGGAGACGCCCCAGCGCTTGATCTTGCCGGCCTCACGCAGGCGCTCGAAGGCTTCGACGGTTTCCTCCAGCGGATACTGGCCGCGCCAGTGCAGCAGGTAGAGGTCCAGGCAATCGGTGCCCAGGCGCCGCAGGCTGCGTTCGCAGGCCTCGGGGATGCCGCGCCGGCTGGCGTTGTGCGGGTAGACCTTGCTGACCAGGAAGACCTGGTCGCGCAGGCCGGTCAGCGCCTCGCCGACCACCTCTTCCGAGCCACCCTCGGCGTACATCTCGGCGGTGTCGATCAGGGTCAGACCGCGCTCGATGCCTTCACGCAGGGCGGCAATCTCGCGCTTGCGCTGGAAGCTGTCCTCGCCCATGCGCCAGGTGCCCTGGCCGATGGCGGGAACGGCGGTGCCGTCGGCGAATACCACGGTGTTCATCTCGTGCTCCTTGTTGCGCTGGTAATGGGGACACGGGGCCAGCCGCCCGAAACCGGGCGACGGGCACACAGGGTAGCGCAGAAGCAGGAGCCAGGCTGTGGATCAGCGGTTGGTCTGCAGGTTGCGGCGGGCGACGTGGCGCTCGATGGCCAGGTCGATCAGCCGGCTGACCAGCTCGCTGTAGGTCATCCCGGCGGCCTGCCAGAGCTTGGGGTACATGCTGATGCGGGTGAAGCCGGGTAGCGAGTTCAGCTCGTTGATCAGCACCTCGCCAGTCTCGGTGAGGAACACGTCGACCCGCGCCAGACCGGAGCACTCCAGCGTCAGGAAGGCGTCCACGGCGAGCTGGCGGATGCGCTCGCTGGCCTGTGCGGGAATGTCCGCCGGCACCACGACCTTGGCCGCGTCCTCGTCGATGTACTTGCTGTCGTAGGAGTAGAAGCCGCTGCCCACGACGATCTCGCCGCAGCCACTGGCGATGGGCTGCTCGTTGCCCAGTACCGCGCACTCGATCTCGCGGCCCTTCACGGCGGACTCCACCAGCACCTTGTCGTCGAAGGCCAGCGCCAGGCGCACGGCTTCATCGTAGGCGGCCTCGTCCTCGACCTTGCTCACGCCCACCGAGGAGCCCATGTTCGCCGGCTTGATGAACAGCGGCAGGCCGAGCTTGCGCTGCGCCTCGGCGAAAGGCGTACGCGCGGCGTTGGCGCGGGTCAGGGTGACGAACGGTGTGATGGCGATGCCGGCGTCGCGCAGCAGGCGCTTGCTCACGTCCTTGTCCATGCAGATGGCCGAGCCCAGCACGTCGGAGCCGACGAAGGGGATGTCGGCCATGCGCAGCAGGCCCTGCAGGCAACCGTCTTCGCCCTGGGTACCGTGGACGATGGGGAAGATCACGTCGACGTGGTCGAGCAACTGGCGGCTGCCGGTTTCCACCAGTTGCTGCTCGGCCTTGCCCGGCACCACGGCCAGCTCGCGGTTGGAGCGGTTGAGGGCAATCAACGCCGGGTTTTCCTGGTTGAGCAGGTAGTCGGAGGCATCGTTGAGGTGCCAGCGGCCCTCCTTGTCGATGCCCACCAGCACCGGTTCGAAGCGCTCGCGATCCAGGGCATCGACAATATTCTTCGCCGATTGCAGGGACACCTCGTGCTCCGCCGAACGCCCACCGAAAATCACCCCAACACGCAACTTGCCCATGACAGCCTCCGAATGAACGATGGGCGTTTTCTAACACGGGCTCCGGCACTTGGGTAGGAACAGTGGCCGGCGAACAGACGGGACGCTCTGCTCAGAGCTGACCCAGCGCCTGCGCCAGCTCGCGCGCGGCCTGGCCGCTGTGCACGCCGGGGAACAGGTGGGTGAAAGGCAAGGCCACGAAGCGCCCTTCGCGCACGGCGCGCAGGCGCGAGAGCACCGGGTCCGCGCGCAGCGCTCGGACCTTCTGATCGGCCGTGGACCAAAGCGCATCGGCCAGCAGGATCACATCCGGGTCGCGCGCCAGCAGTTGTTCGGTGTTGGCGGTAAAGCCTCCCAGGTCGACATCCCCGAACAGGTTGTGCGCGCCGGCAGCGTGCAGCAACTGGGTGACCACGCCGCGCCGCCCCTGGCTCTCCAGGCCATTACTGACGCTGTCGAGGTAGAAGACTTCCAGCGGTTTGTTCCCGGAGAAATGGCGGCGTGCCTTGGCCAGTTCGGCGTGTTGCTGGCGGATCAGCTTCTGGGCCCGCTGCTGCTCGCCGAGCAGGCCCCCCAGTGTCGTCAGGTCCGCCTCGACACCGGCGAACAGATCGTCCTGCCAAACCCCGCAACCGGCATCCAGCAGGTAACTGGCGACGCCATGGCCGGCCAGTTCCTCGCGGGAGAGGTTGCCCAGCCGGAAGGCCGAGGCAAACCCGGCCACCACCAGGTCCGGGCGCTGCGCGTAGACCGCTTCCGCCGACGGGTACTGGCGCGATAGCAGCGGCACCCCCCGATAGCTTCCTTTGGTCAGGTCGAGATCGTCATCGATGTAGGCCACGCCGATCAGCCGCTCCCCGGCGCCCAGCGCCAGCAGCAGGTCGGCGGCGTGCTGGTTGAGGGCGAGGATGCGTTGAGGCGGGTGGTCGATGCGCCAGGTCTGGGCGCAGTTGCGGTAGTCCTGTGCGAAGGCATTTCTCGCCCCCAGAATCAACGCGAGTAACATCAACACCTGTAGGAGCGCGCCATGCGCGCGATCGCGGGCATGGCCCGCTCCTACAAAAAACCATCCTCCCTTCATGTCTCAGCATCCACCCGCAGCTCCGCCACCGGCACGCCATCGCGCAAATGCTCCGCCACCACTCGGCGCACCTGCTCGTCACTGCGCAGGCCATACCAGACGCGCTCGGGATAGACCGTCAGCAACGGCCCGCGATTGCACGGGAACTGGCAGCCGGTGCGCGTCAGCAGAGCGCCCTCGGCGTTCTCATGGAGATCGTGGCGGATCAGCTCGCGACGCAGGGTCTTCCACAACGGCAGCGCACCACGCCGCACGCAGCGCGGCCCGGTGCAGAGGAACAGGTGATGCCGGTGCGGCGGCGGCGCGGACCAGTCCGGCTGCGACGGCACTTCACCGACACCCTGACAGTCCAGCTGTTGCGCCGGGTCACCAATCGCCGCCAGCACCGCCGCCGCGTCCAGCCCGCGCCGGCCGAGCGCCGACGCGGTGACTTTCGGCGGCGGCGCCTGCGGATGATCTTCCGACAGCGCGGCCAGCTCGGCACGCAACCAGTCGAGGTAGGCACCGTCAGCGGTCGGTTCAAGGTCGACCAGCAACAGCTCCCGCGCCTCCGCCAACAGCGCGCGCACCCGCCCCCAGAGCGAATCGAAACCCTCGCCGGTATCGATGCATTCGACACCGGCGAGGCGCGCCGACACCTCGCGGTGCAGGCGCTCGCCCTGGGCTCCGGCGAGCGGGCCGACCAGCAGGATGGCCTTCATCAGAAGCTGAAGGTGTAGCGCAGCTCGGCGGTACGCGGCCGGCCGAGGTTGTCCACCTGGCGGATGCCGTTGCTGGTGCGACCGGTGGCGTAGTCGCGGTCCAGCAGGTTCTCCAGCAGCAGACTCAGGCGGTGCGCGTGGGCGGCGTCGAGGTAGCGGTAGGCGTCGCCATCGAGCACGCTGTAGTGGCCGTAGTCGTCATCCTGGGCACTGACGATGGAACCGACATAGCGGGTGGCAAGGCCCGCGCCCCAGAGGCTGTCGTCATAGCCCAGGCGCAGGCGGGCGAAGAAGTGCGGGATGTTGTTCACCGTCACGCCTTCGCGGCTGTCCACGAGGTTGCGCGTGGCGTCCGCAGAAAGCTGCCAGTGCCGCCCGAACTGCCACTGGCCGTTGGCTTCCACGCCACGCACGGTGATCTCGCCATTGCCGTTCACCCACTGGTCGCCCGCGAGGGTGATGAGATCGGTGATCTCGCGGCGGAACAGCGTGACGCTGCCGCTCCACGGCTGCTCGAACAGCTCGCCGGTGTAGTCCAGGCCCAGCTCGGCGTTGCGGCTGCGCTCGGGCTTGAGGTCGCGGTTGCCGACTTCATCGCCCGGCTCGTTGACGAACAACTGCTCGGCGGTGGGCAGCTTGAAGGCGGTGCCGAACTGGCCGCGCAGCTTGAGCTGCTGCGTGAGGTCGTAAAGCGAGGTCAGCATCCACACGGTGGCGCCTTCACCGCCGGAGATTTCCTCGCGGCGCACGCCCAGGCTCGGGTGCCAGTCGGGCAGCGCCTCGATGTTCGGCCGCAGCTGGGCGTAGAGCGCGTGGGACTCGGCCTTGTCGTTGTCGATGATCAGCACATCGTCCTGGCCCTTGTACCACTGGTTGTCGTTGCCCAGGACCAGTTCGTGGCCGCCCGCCAGCTTCGCCTTGCCTTCGAGCTGCGCGCCCCAGTCGGTGAAGCCCCAGTAGTCGTTGTGGTTGAGTACCTGGGTACCGCCGCCCTGCAGGTTGTAGACGCGGTCGTAGCGGGTGTCCCAGTCGTTGATATGGGTCTTGGCGAACCAGCTGAAGTCCTCGCTGACGCTCTGCTGGAAAGTCGCCGTGGCGATCTGCTGCACGCGGTTGTTGCTGGTGTGGTGGTTGGAGGTCGGCCGGGCGAAGTCCAGCTCGGCGTCGGCGTACTGGGAGAACAGCTCCAGGCGCGAGGCATCGCCGATGGCCTGGATGGCCTTGGCGCCGAACACGTTGACGTCGTAGGAGCGGCGCTTGTCGCTCACCGTGTCGGTCATGTCGCGGTCGCGGTAGGGCTGGTAGCCGTCGGAGCGGTTGTGGCTGACGTAGGCCATCAGGCCGAGGTCGCCCAGGCCGTTCTGCACGATTTTCTCGGCGCGGGCATCACCACTGCGGCCCTTGAAGGTGTCCAGGCCGAGGTTCACCTCGCCGGATGCTTCGCGGCTGCGCGCGCTGCGGGTGACGATATTGATCACCCCGGACACCGCCTGGGTGCCGAACAGCAGGCCCTGGCCGCCCTTGAGCACTTCGATGCGCTCCACCGCGGTGGTCGGCAGGGTGTCGATGTAGATGCCGCCGTAGAGGCGGTTGTTCAGGCGCACGCCGTCCAGCAGGATCAATGTGTCGTCGTTGCGCCCGCCGAGCAGCGAGTAGGTGCCGTAGTCGAACGGGCCATTCTTCGGCGCGACGAACAGGCCGGGCACATACATCTGCAGCACACGGGTGATGTCGGCGCTGGGGCCGGCGCGTTCGATCTGCTGGCGGTCGATGACCTCCAGCTTGCTGCCGTAGCGGGCCATGTCGGCCACGGTGGTGGACTCCACGGAAGGGCCGCCGACGACTTCATCGGCCAGGTCGAGCGGCGCCGCCGACAGGTGCGCACCCAGGACATAGAGGGGGAGAACGGGAGTCCAGCGCAGGGCGCGCCGGTTCAGGAACGAAGAATGTTGCAAGGTGATCGCCTCGAAATCGGGATTTCGCAGGCGGCGCAGCGACACCCGGAACGAGCGCGCCCCGGGAACCGGCTCACGCCCGCCCACCGCGGGTTTGCCAAACAGGTTCCAGGCCGGTCTCCGGGCTTGCGAGGGTCATGGAACATCCGCCTTCCCATGCCTGAGCACAGTGGCTTAGTGGACGCTCCGCTCGCTTACCGTTGCGGGGGCAGCGCCGGACTGATCGCACGAGGGCGACGCACCGGCTTCCCGTTTCACCCCACGCACGGCGGCGGGGGGCACCTGAAACGGGGCGAATCTGAACACCTGGCGGACGAAAGCGTCAAGCGCGGGGGTTGGGCAGGATGTTGCGGACGCGGCGCAAAAGCGCGAAATCAGTGCCAGGGATCGTAGGTGCCGAAACTCCAGATGTGCCCTTCCGGATCACGGCAGGTGAAGCCCTGGCCGCCGTAGTCCTCGTCCTTGATGTCGATGACGATCTGCGCGCCGGCCTCGACTGCTGCGCGATACAGCGCTTCGGCGTCCTTCACCACCACGTAGATACTCTGGGTACAGCCACCGATCTCGTCGGGCTGGCGCATCAGCCGGCCGTACTCGTTGTCATGCAGCGACCCGAGCATCACCAGCCCGCTGCTGTCGGCCAGCGCCAGCTGTGCGTGGGCAATGCCGCCGTGGTCATCGGCGACCACCAGTTGCCGCTGGAATCCGAAGGTGGCGCACAGCCAGTCGATGGCCTGGGGCGCATCGCGGTAGCGCAGGCAGGGAATGACGCTGGGGCGGGCGATGGGAACGGGCGTGGACATGGCGGTCTCCGGAGCAGAACGAGCGCGATGCTCTGAGCATAGTCGCCCGCTTTTCGCTCCCCGCTACGGCATGGCGACCAGCAGCAACAGCGACACCGAAGCGCAAGTTCCTGCAAGACCGCTCCAGGGGCCGGCAGTAGTTTGGGCAGACCGATCCCAAGGAGACAACCACCGTGACCCAACGCCAACCGATCAACCTGCAGGACAAGCTCGGCCGCATCAGCGAAACCTGGCAACCACGGGTGATCGCCGAGATGAACGACTACCAGCTCAAGGTGGTGAAGCTGCAGGGCGACTTCGTCTGGCACAGCCACGCCGACACCGACGAGACTTTCATCGTGCTGGACGGCGAGCTGCGCATCGACTTCCGCGACGGCCCGCTGACCCTGCGCGCCGGCGAGCTTTACGTGGTACCCCGTGGGGTGGAGCACAAACCCTATGCCGAGCATGAGGTGCAGCTGATGCTTATCGAACCGCGCGGCGTGCTGAACACCGGCGACCAGGGCGGCGATCGCACGGCGGAGAATGATCGCTGGGTGTGACCGTCGATCACCTGCCCTGGTGACCGCCGATCAGCGGCCTCTCCCGCTTCGCTGGGTGCTGCTATGCCTGTCGGGAGAACGCCGCTCCCAGCCGGAGGCTGTCACGCCTGGGATACACCGGCGCGGCTCTGGCGGCGTCGCCGGTTCGGGTCCGCGTCCATCGAAGCCCGGAGCCGGGCCGGAGGTGCGACATGCTCTATCTGGTGAACTGGACCATCCCCATCGAGAACCGCGACAGGATCATTCAACGGTTCCTCAAGACCGGCGGCCTGCCGCCGCCCGGCGTGAAGCTGGTCGGCCGCTGGCACGCCATGGGCCACATGCTCGGTTTCGGCCTCGCGGAGGCCGAGAACCCGCTCGATGTGCAGCGCTGGATGCTGCAGTGGACCGACCTGATGCACCTGCAGGTGCACCCGGCCATGACCGACGCGGAATATGCACCGCTGCTCACGCAGATGCTGCAGCAGGCGGCGGACAACCCATCGGTCAGTCCCTGAGCAGGACCTCGGCTGGCTTGGCCCCGAAGCGCTTGCGGTAATCGCTCGGCGCCATCCCGGTGATCTTGCGGAAGGTGCTACGGAACGAGCCCGGATCGAGGTAGCCGACCGTGTAGGCGATATGGTCCACGGTGCCGTTGGTGAACTCCAGCAGTTCGCGCGCCTTGCCCACCCGCAGGTGCTGGCAGTACTCGGTGGGTTTGAGCCCGGTGGCGGCGCGGAAGCGGCGCAGGAAGGTGCGCTCCTCCAGCCCGGCCTGGGCGGCCATGGCGGCGAGGCTGACGTCTACCGCGCCATTGCCCTGCAGCCAGTGCTGCACCTTGAGGATGGCGGCGTCGCCGTGGCCCAGCAGCGGCGCGAAATTGCTGCCGCATTGCTGGGCGCTGTCGCTGTGCTCCACCACCAGGAAGCGCGCGGTGCGGTTGGCGATGCTAGGGCCGAGCAGGCGGTCGACGATGCGCAGGCCCAGCTCCGACCAGGCCATCAGCCCGGCGGAGGTGATCAGGTCGCCGTCGTCCACCATCGGTTTGTGCGCTTCCAGGCGCACGCGCGGGAAGCGTGCGGCGAAGGCCTCGGCGCCACTCCAGTGGGCGGTGGCGCTACGCCCGTCGAGCAGCCCGGCCTCGGCCACCAGCAATCCGCCAATGCAAACTGAGCCGACGATGGCGCCCTCGCCATGGCGCGCTGCGAGCCAGTCGGTGAGGTTGCGTAGCGGCGCGGCGTCGGGCAGACCGAACAACGACGGCGGCACCAGCACGGCGACCAGCCGGCTATCCGCACCGGGGTGGGTGTCAAATACGCGCCGGAGCTCGCCACCGTCCTCACCGGACCAGTGGCTGACCCGCAGCGCCGGCAATTGCTGCGCGGCTTCTT
This sequence comes from Pseudomonas sp. PDM22, assembly GCF_014851965.1. Classification (NCBI taxonomy): domain Bacteria; kingdom Pseudomonadati; phylum Pseudomonadota; class Gammaproteobacteria; order Pseudomonadales; family Pseudomonadaceae; genus Pseudomonas; species Pseudomonas sp. PDM22. The sequence continues at coordinate 533,549 of NZ_JACVAR010000002.1, read as the reverse complement.
CGCCGGCGATGCGCTCGGCCACCGCGAACAGGTCGGTGAGCCCATGCAGCGCCGCCGTCTGCACACCGGGATAGAGCAGCAACCCGATCTCGACGACGCTCCGTTCCGCAACCATTGTCAGTTTTCCCCCGGTTATTGTCGTTCCGCCTGATCCCCACGCGGCGCGCGGCGAACCATACTGGTCCCACTTCCTCACCACTCAACGTTCAAGAAGGACTTCGGAAATGGCCAAGCAAGCGCTCATCCTAGTGGATATCCAGAACGACTACTTCCCTTCCGGCAAGTGGCCACTGGTCGGCATCGAAGCCGCCGCCGACCAGGCTGCCAAGGTACTGGCCGCCTTCCGCGAGCGCGGTGATCTGGTGGTGCACGTGCGCCACGAATTCGAAAGCGCCGATGCTCCGTTCTTCGCCCCCGGCAGCGACGGCGCGAAGATCCACGCAAAGGTCGCCAATCTGCCCGGCGAGCCGGTGGTGCTCAAGCACTTCGTCAACTCGTTCCGCGACACCGACCTGAAGGCCATCCTCGACCAGCACGGCGTGGAATCGCTGGTGGTGGTCGGCCACATGAGCCACATGTGCGTGGATGGCGCAGTGCGCGCCGCCGCCGACTTCGGCTACCCGGTGACCGTGCTGCACGACGCCTGCGCCACCCTGGACCTGGAGTTCAATGGCGTGAAGGTTCCGGCAGCCCAGGTACACGCGTCCTACATGGCGTCCCTGGCTTTCGCCTACGCCGAGGTGGTGTCCACCGCCGAGTACCTGAATCGCTGATTTGCTGAGACAGGTGACTCTCCTGTAGGAGCGGGCCATGCCCGCGATCGCGCGCATGGCGCGCACCTACAGGGACACCAGGCAGGCCGTGCTCGCTCAGAACAAAAGCACGATCAGCCCAAAGTATCGGGAAAAGGATAAGGCCCGCTTTGCTGGCTTTCCGCTATGATCGACGCTCGATCGCCTGCCGATAAGGACATCCCATGAGCGTTTCCTCGATCATCACCCTCGCCATCATCGCTGGCGTCATCTTCCTGCTGATCAGCGTGTTCAACCGCCTGGTGGCGCTGCGCAACCGCTACCAGAACGCCTTCGCGCAGATCGAGGTGCAGCTCAAGCGCCGCTACGACCTGATCCCCAATCTGGTGGAAACCGCCAAGGCCTACCTCAAGCACGAACGCGAGACCCTGGAAGCGGTGATTGCCGCCCGTAACGCGGCGGTGGCCGGTCTGAAAGCCGCTTCCGAACAACCCGGCGACGCCGGCCGCATGGCGCAACTGGCCGCCGCCGAGAACGCCCTGGGCGGTGCCATGGGTCGCCTGAACGTGACCCTGGAAGCCTACCCGGACCTCAAGGCCTCGCAGAACCTGCAGCAGGTCAGCGAGGAGCTGTCGAGCACCGAGAACAAGGTCGCCTTCGCCCGCCAGGCCTACAACGATGCGGTGATGGAGTACAACACCTACCGCCAGTCGTTCCCCGCCAACTTCCTGGCCACCACCTACGGCCACAGCAAGGACGCCAGCCTGCTGGAGTTCGAGGACAGCAAGGCCATCCAGGCCGCGCCGAAGGTCGCCTTCTAAAACCCTGGCGCAGGACGCGCGATGAACTTCTTCGAACACCAGGACCGCGCCCGCAAGCAGACCGGGCGCCTGGTCCTGCTGCTGACCGTCGCGGTGGTCTGCCTGGTCACCATCACCAGCTTCGCCCTGGGCTGGCTCTGGCGTCACCTGGGTGAGCCGGCGCTGCACCTGACCTCCCGCGCCTCCCTGCCCGACCCGGAGCTGTACCTGTCGGTGGCCGCCGTGATCATCGGTGTGGTCGTGCTCGGCGCGCTGTACAAGCAGGTGCAGTTGAGCGCAGGCGGCAAGGTGGTGGCCGAGAGTCTCGGCGGTCGCCTGCTCAACCTCAGCGCCGGCAACGCCGATGAGCGCCGTCTGCTCAACGTCGTCGAGGAAATGGCACTCGCCTCTGGCTCGCCAGTGCCGCCGGTGTACGTGCTGGAAGATGGCTCGATCAACGCCTTCGCCGCCGGGCTGACGCCACGCGACGCGGTGATCGGCATCACCCGTGGCGCCATCGAGCAGCTCGACCGCAACGAACTGCAGGGCGTGATCGCCCACGAGTTCAGCCATATCCACCACGGTGACATGCTGCTCAACACGCGGCTGACCGCCCTGCTCCACGGCATGCTCCTGCTCGGCCTGATCGGCGGGATGCTGCTGCGCGGCTGGAGCGAAACCAGCACCGGCATCCGGGTCAGCAGCCGGAGCAGCAGCAACGACAAGAACGGCGGCGGCAGCGTGGTGTTGCTGGTGATCGGCGCCGGCGTGGTGCTCTATGTGCTGGGCTATGTCGGCACCTTCTTCGGCCAGCTGATCAAGGCGTCGGTGAGCCGCCAGCGCGAGTACCTGGCCGACGCCTCGGCGGTGCAGTTCACCCGCGATCCCTCGACCATCGCCGGCGCGCTCAAGAAGATCGGCGGCAACCCGCTGGGCGCCCTGCTCAGTGCGCCACGCGCGGCCGAGTTCAGCCACATGTACTTCGGCGACGGCGTGGGCAGCAGCTGGTTCGACACCCACCCACCGCTGAAGGATCGCATCCGCCGCGTCGATCCGGGCTGGGATGGCCGCTACCCGAAATTCGAGCCGCGCCTGGACGTGGCGCTGATGAACCAGGAGGCCTGGACTGCCGCCGTCACCGGCCAGCCTTACCAGCCCAGCGCCGTGGAAATGGCCGTGACTGCCGTGGGCGCGCCGACTGCCGCGCACCTGCTGGAAGCGCGCAGCACCCTGCAACGTCTGGATGAGCGCCTGCAGCGCGCCGCCCATGACAGCGAAGGTGCCGAGGCACTGATCTACGGCCTGCTGCTGGACAACGAACCCGGCCTGCGTGCGCGCCAACTGGAAGCAATCAAGCAGCGCCTGAACCTGAGCCTGGCGCTGCAACTGGACCTGCTGGAAGAGTCGTTGCTGCGGCTCGACCCCGGCCAGCGCCTGCCCTTGCTGGACCTGGCGATGCCGGCACTCAAGCAGCTGGACGCCATGGCCTTCCTCGCCCTGCGCGAGAACATGGCGCTGCTGATCAAGCTGGACGGCAAGGTGAAACTGCTGGAGTGGACCCTGCTGCGCATCGTCGAACGCAACCTGCGACCGGGCAGCGGGAAGATCGGCAATGTGGCGCTGGCGGAGCTTGCCGAAGAGTCCGCGACGCTGCTGGCCTTCCTCGCCCGCGTCGCTGAAACCAGCGATGCGGAAACCGCACAGGCATTCTCCGATGCCTGGAACGGTCTACCCTTCCCGCCTCGTCCCATGCCGGCGGAAGGCAGCCTGCGCGACCTGGAAGGCGCCCTGAAGAAACTGGAGCAACTCAGGCCGCTGCAGAAGCCGCAACTGCTCAAGGCGCTGGCGCGCTGCATCGAACACGACGGGCGCATCAGCACCGGCGAGGCGGAACTGATGCGCGCGGTGGCGGATATCCTAGATTGCCCGATGCCGCCGTTGCTGGCGGCCTGAGGTTCCAGCACGCAGGGCGCATAACCCGGAACGGGTTATCCGCCGATACCATGACGGCGGATAACGCTGGCGCGTTTTCCGCCCTACGATCTTGCCGCCCTCTGCGGCGGATGCAGGAAAACTGCTTTGTAGGATGGTGTGGAGCGCAGCGATACCCATCGCTTACCGCGCACCGAAGCAGCATGGGTATCGCAAGCTCCACCCATCCTACGTTGGTACTTCACCCGTAAGTTCGATTTGGATGAAAACGCCAATCGCGCGCGGGCGTTTCTGCAGATCAGCACCATCGGATACGTAGTCACCCGCATATCCGCCGTAACCTCATCTCCCTAGGATGACCAGCATCACGGATGCCGGATATTCCCCATGCCCCACATCGCCATCGACTACACCGCCAACCTCACCGACGACCTCACGCCACTCGGCCTTCCACAGAAGCTCCACGAAGCCGCGCAGAGTCTCGGTGTGTTCCCCGTCAACGGCCTGCGCACCTTCGCCCGCGCCATCGGGGAATACCAGGTGGGCGCGAACACTAAGAACGAAGCCTTCATCAATATCCAGGTCCGCATCGCCCCCGGCCGCCCGGAGGAGTTGCGCCAGCGCATCGTCGACACGCTGTTCGCCACCGCCGAGCAGACCCTCGCCGCGCTCATCGAAAAACGCCCCGTCGGCCTGCAACTGGAGATCACCGAGTTCGACCGCAGCCTGACCCGCATGGCCGGCAGCCTGCCCAGCGCCTGATTCGGCACGAAAAAAAAGGGCCTCCGCAGAGGCCCTTCTTTCATTCGCTCAACCGCGCATCAGGCACGGCTGGCGACGCTGCCCTGCTCTTTCGGAGCCAGATTTTTAGGAGCAAGGTTCAGCGCGTAGTACAGCACCGTCAGCAGCACCAGGAACGCCGGGCCGATGTACAGCGCGATGCGGGTGTCCTCGAAGAAGGCCATGAGCACCACCACCAGCACCAGGAAGGCCATGGCGAGGTAGGAGCTGAGCGGGTACAGCCACATCCTGAACTGCAGCTTGCCGGCTTCGGCGGCGGAGAGGCCGCGGCGGAACTTCAGCTGCGCCAGCAGGATCATCGCCCAGGTCCAGATCGCACCGAAGGTGGCGATGGAGGTCACCCAGGTGAACACCTTCTCGGGTACCAGATAGTTCAGCAGCACGCCCAGCAGCAGCGCGAAGATCGACAGCAGCAGCGCATTGCGCGGCACGCCGCCCTTCGAGGTCTTGGCGAACACGGCCGGGGCCTGGCCATGCTGGGCGAGGCTGTAGAGCATGCGGCCGGTGCTGAAGATGCCACCGTTGCAGGACGACAGCGCGGCGGTGATCACCACGAAGTTGATGATGCCGGCGGCGGTCTTGATGCCCATGCGCTCGAAGGTCATCACGAAGGGGCTGCCCTGGGTGCCGATCTCGTTCCAGGGGTAGATCGACATGATCACGAACAGCGCGCCCACGTAGAACAGCAGGATGCGCCAGAACACCGAGTTGATCGCACCGGGGATGGTCTTCTGCGGGTTCTTCGCTTCACCGGCGGTGAGGCCGATCATCTCCACGCCCAGGTAGGCGAACATCACCATCTGCAGCGACATCAGCACGCCGGTGATGCCGTGGGGCATGAAGCCGCCGTTGCTCCACAGGTTGGAGATGCCGGTGGCAATGCCACCGTTGCCCAGGCCGAAGAAGATCATGCCGGCGCCGGCCAGGATCATGGCGACGATGGTGACGATCTTGATCAGCGCGAACCAGAACTCGAATTCACCGAAGGCGCGCACGGCGATGAGGTTGATGGTGCCCATGCTCGCCAGCGCGGCCAGCGCCCAGATCCAGCGTGGCACGTCAGGGAACCAGATGCCCATGTAGATGGCCACCGCGGTGATTTCCGCGACGCAGGTCACCAGCCAGAGGAACCAGTAGTTCCAGCCGGTCAGGTAGCCGGCCAGCGGGCCGAGGTAGTCCTGCGCGTAGCGGGCGAAGGAGCCGGCCACCGGATTGTGCACGGCCATCTCGCCGAGGGCGCGCATGATCACGAGAATGGCGAGACCGCCGATGATGTAGGAGAGCATGATGGCCGGGCCGGCCATCTGGATGGCCTTGGCGGAGCCAAGGAACAGGCCGACGCCGATGCAGGCGCCCAGGGCCATGAGACGGATGTGCCGCTCGTTGAGATCCCTTTGGAGATCGTGGGACGACATGGTGATGCAACCTCATTTTGTTCTTGGGAGTAATCAGCTGCGGACTCTGAGTGCAGTCAGGGTGCGGAACCACCGGAAAGGCTTCGCCACCGCGCCGGGAGGCACGGAGAGAGAAGTGTCTGGCAGTTCCAGGACGGCACACCGGAAGAGGCTGCCCGCTCTTGTGAAGCGGACGTGGGCATTGCGGGAGGACCACGGCTGAGGTCGCGGGCGAGTGTTACACAAGTGTGTAGGAAACGTCTGCACCACCAAGGTGCAATGTGACCAAAGGAATAGCGGCGTATCGCCACATCCACGCGCCCGGCCAGCACCGTTTTAGAGCGGTTCAGCCCGCCAGCGGCTGCAGTTCCAGCAACAGCGAGCAGGCCTGGCCGGTGCCCGTATGGCGCGGTTCGCGCAGCTGCCGCAAACGCCAGCCGCTGGCGGCCAGCAGCGCCAGCCAGGACTCCAGGGTGCGGAAGAACCAGGGCATCGGTGAGCGGAACTCGCCACCGAATGCGGCGAAGGTTTCCAGCCGCCAGCCATCGGCATAGGGCTCGTCGCCGCAGGCGGTCCAGGGGTGAACGGTCTGGATCAGCAGCCGCCCGCCGGGGTTGAGCCGCTCACGCAATGCGCCGAGCAACGGCGCGATGGACTCATCGAGCAGCGCGAAGTTGCAGACCAGCACGTCGAACTGGCCCAGGCTGCTGCCGGACTCGATCAGCGCCACGTAATCCATCACCTCGAAGCGCCCCTCGCCTGCCGCCTGCGCCGAATCGATCAGTGGCGCCGAGGCATCCACGCCGACGCACTCGCTGCCCCGCTCCGCCAGCGCGCGACACAACCAGCCTTCGCCGCAGCCGATATCGAGCACGCGCCGCGCCGGGCCATCGGCGATAGCGCCGAGGATCGCTGCGTCAGTGACCAGCCGCCGGCTTTCGATACGCTGCTCGCGCACCGCACGGGTCCAGGCATCGGCGTTGGTCTGCCAGCTCTGGCGGATTCGGGCGTCGTGATCGGTCATGGTCTGCTCCGTGCGATCGCGCGCATGGCGCGCATGGCGCGCTCCTACAAAGGCTTCAACACCTTGGGCACCGCCAACCCCTTGGGTGGCGGCGTCTGCGGCAGCGCTTCACGGCAGCCGGCGTCACGGAACGGCCCGCCGATCTTCTGCCAGCCACTGCCCGGCGACGTCTGCTGGCAGGTGTAGGCGCCATCGAGCTTGCTCTGCCAGCGGTAGAACGGCATGGGCGCCGCCTGGGCGCTCAAGGACGCCAGCAGCAGCGCTGCCAGAGGCAGAACACGGGGCAGGCTGCAAGGCAGAAAAGGCGAACGCATGGGCAAGGGTTCCTGTCGAAGTCAGTACATTGCACCTGCTGGCCGTCGGCAAATCAATCCGCACGGCCATGAACGGTGCCAGCCGGTGCGCAGTTTTTTTGCCGCCGACTACGCTGGAAGTTAGGAAAGCCGCGGGGGAAGCGGGTTTCGCGGCGCCAGGATGGCGCCGGCCATCACGTGGGCGGAGTCCGCTACCTGGGCTGTCGTACAAGCAAGGGCGGGGCGTGAAGATGGGCAACTCGAAGCATTCCGGTACGCAAGTGGCAGGTCAACCGGGAAGTCTGGGGCCCGGCCTTTCCCCGCAGAAAGTGCATCACCACCGTTTCCTCATCCTCTTCCTCTTTCTCCTGCCGTTGCTGGCCGCCATGGGCGCGGCGCTGCTCTATGAAGCGCGCACCTCCAAGCTGCAGGCGCGCGAGCTGGCACGCTACGCCACCGGGCTGACCTGGAGCCTGGAACAGGGCGGCACCGGCGACGTGGTCTATCCCCAGGGCGGCCCCTTCGACCGGCGCCTGGGTTACCAGCAGCTGCCGAGCTTCCTCGGCCGCTTGCACGAACGCAATTTCGTCACCCTGAGCCAGGCGCGCTTCTCCGATCCGCTGATGCAGTACACCAGCCACGGCATGTTCCCGCCCTACCCGGAGAAGGCCCAGGCCGGCGTCGACATCGCCGACTGCCGCGGCCTGCCGATCTACAACTTCCGCTACCCGCAGCGGCTCTACGCCAACTTCGAGAGCATCTCGCCGGCCATCGTCAACAGCCTGCTGTACATCGAGAACCGCGACCTGCTGGACCCCGACCGTCCCTACCTGAACCCGGCCATCGACTGGAGCCGCTTCACCCAGGCTTCGGTGGCGCAGGTGGGCAAGCTGGTCGGTCTGGGCAACCACGCGCCCGGCGGCAGCACCCTCGCCACGCAGATCGAGAAGTACCGCCACTCCGAGGATGGCCGCACCAACTCCATCACCGACAAGCTGCGGCAGATGGCCTCGGCCAGCGTGCGCACCTACCAGAACGGCGCGGAGAATATGGCCGCGCGGCGCAACGTCGCCCTCACCTATCTGAACTCCGTGCCGCTTTCGGCGCAGCCCGGTTACGGCGAAGTCAGTGGCCTGCCGGACGGGCTGTGGATCTGGTACGGCGCCGACTACCAGCAGGTCAACAAGCTGCTCAACGCCCCGCCCGGCTCCGGCGCCGAACTGGCCGCCCAGAGCAAGGCGCTGCGCCAGGTGGTGTCGCTGATGATCGCCCACCGCCGGCCGTCCTGGTACCTGGCGCGCGGCCGAGAACAGCTCGCCGTGCTGACCGACAGCTACCTGCGCCTGCTGGCGCAGAACAACGTGATCGCCCCCGAACTGCGCGACGCCGCACTCAAGCAGAAGCTTACGTTCCGCGATCCGCGCAGCGAGCCGAGCTTCACCCCGTTGGAGAACAACAAGGGCATCGGTCTGGCCCGCACCCGCCTGGCCGGCATGCTCGATGTGCCGCTGTATGACCTCGACCGCTTCGACATGAGCTTCACCACCACCCTGCAGCATGAGTTGCAGGAGCAGGTCACCGGTTACCTGCGGCATCTGTCCGACCCGGAATTCGCCGAGCAGATCGGCCTGTTCGGCGAGCACCTGCTGTCCAAGGACAAGACCAAAGACGTGCGCTACAGCTTCACCCTCTTCGAGCGTACTCCCAGCGGCAACCGCGTGCGCGTGCAGACCGACAGCACCGAGCAACCCTTCGACATCAACGAAGGCAGCAAGCTGGAACTGGGCTCCACCGCCAAGCTGCGCGTGCTTTCCACCTACCTGGAAACCATCGCCGACCTGCACCAGCTGTACGCTCCGATGAGCGTGGCGGAGCTGAAGAAGGTGCCGGTGGAGCCGCTGGATTTCCTTACCCGCTGGTCCATCGACTACCTGATCACCGCCAAGGACCGCGACCTGCCGGACATGCTCGCCGCCGCGCTGCAGCGCAAGTATTCCGCCAGCCCCTACGAGAGCTTCTTCACCGGCGGCGGCATCCACACCTTCAGCAACTTCCGCAAGGAAGACAACGGCCGCATCCCGACCCTGCAGGACGCCCTGCGCGAGTCGATCAACCTGCCCTTCGTGCGCCTGCTGCGCGACCTGGTGCGTCACGACATCTACGCCAACGAGGGCAGCAAGGTCGCCGTGCTCGCCGACGACAAGGACCCGCGCCGGCAGGACTACCTCGACCGCTTCGTCGACAAGGAAAGCCAGGTCTACCTGCTGCGCTTCTGGCAGAAGTACAAGGGCAAGGACAACGACGCGCGCCTGAGCACCTTCCTCGACGGCCTGCGCGCCTGGCCGGTGCGGCTGGCGGCGATCCACCGCTACCTGCAGCCGCAGGCGGATGTCCCGACCTTCGCCGCCTTCCTGCAGGATCGCCTGAAGCAGGGCAAGTACGCCGGCGACAAGCTCACCGACAAGCGCATCGAGGACCTCTACACCCGCTACGGGCCGGGCGCCTTCAACCTCAACGACCAGGGCTACGTGGCCCGCGTGCACCCGCTGGAACTCTGGCTGCTGGGCTACCTGCAACGCCAGCCGGCAGCGACCTTCGCCGACGCCGTGGCCGCCAGCAGCGCCGAGCGCAAGGAAGTCTATGGCTGGCTGTTCAAGTCGCGGCACAAGTACGCCCGCGACAAGCGCATCCGCATCATGCTGGAGGTGGAAGCCTTCCTCGACCTGCATGAACAGTGGAAGCGCCTGGGCTACCCGTTCGACCACCTGGTGCCATCGCTGGCCACCGCGCTGGGCAGCTCGGGCGACCGCCCGGCGGCGCTGGCGGAGCTGATGGGGATCATCCTCAACGATGGCGTGCGCCTGCCGACCCTGCGCATCGACAGCCTGCACTTCGCCGCCGCCACACCCTATGAAGTCACCCTCGGCCCGGAATCCGGCAATGGCCGCCAGGTGATGCGCTCGGAAGTGGCCCAGGCCCTGCGCACGGCGCTATCCCAGGTGGTGGATGCGGGCACTGCGCGGCGTCTGTCCGGCACCTTCAAGCTGGCTGATGGCAATGCACTGGTGATGGGCGGCAAGACCGGCACCGGCGACAACCGCATCGAGAGCGTCACCCGCAGTGGCTGGGTGAAGAGTTCGAAGGCGATGAACCGCACGGCGACCTTCGTCTTCTACATCGGCCCGCGCCACTTCGGCACGCTCACCGCCTACGTGGCGGGCAGCGAGTCGGACGGCTTCAAGTTCACCTCGGCGCTACCGGTGCAGGTGCTCAAGGGCATGGCGCCGCTGCTGACCAGCTACCTGGAGCCAGGGATCAGCACCGGCTGCCAGGAGCGGCTGGATAATCTGCGGGTGAGTTGGCGCTGAGTGCCGCACCGATTGGCTTCGCCCCCTCACCCTGGCCCTCTCCCGGAGGGAGAGGGGACTGTTCCGAGCACTCTGGCATTACTGCGCTAGCCGGCTGGCTCGGTTTGTATTCAGTACGTAGGGCGAATAACCCGGAACGGGTTATCCGCCGATACCACGACGGCGGATAACGCTGGCGCGTTATGCGCCCTACGATCCTGGCTTCATTCATATCTGCCGCGCCGGACGGCCCCCTCTCCTCGGGGAGAGGGCTGGGGTGAGGGGAAAGCCCAGGCGCCGATACATCCCTGAACCGTAGGAGCGGACTTCGTCCGCGATGGTTTCAGGCGCGAGGCGGGCCAATCGCGGACGAAGTCCGCTCCTACACACGCCCCGCCATCAGTTCTTCTGCACGCTCTTCACGTACAGCGCCTCGACCTGCTCCCGCGCCCACGGCGTGCGGCGCAGGAAGGTCAGGCTGGACTTGATGCTCGGGTCGTTCTTGAAGCAGCGCACGTCGATGCGCTTGGCCAGTCCGTCCCAGCCGTACTGCGCCACCAGCTGGTTGAGGATGGCTTCCAGGGTCACGCCATGCAGCGGGTTCTTCGGTTTGTCGTTCATCTTCGGTGCCGTCGTGGAGAATGCGCGGCACCTTACCATCAAGCATCAGCCACCGGCGATCAGGCCCGCAACCCGGCCACGCCCGCCACGATCAGGGCGACCGACGCCAGCTTGGTCAGGGTCAGCGCCTCGCCCAGCAGGACGAAGCCGAAGAACACCGTCCCCAGCGTGCCGATGGCCGTCCAGACCGGATAGGCGATGCTCACCGGCAACTGGCGCATCGCCAGGGTGAGGAAGAAGATCCCGCCGATCACCGCGACCACCGTCACCACGGTCGGCAGCGGTCGGGTGAAGCCCTCGGCGTACTTCATCGACACCGCGAACATCACCTCGAACACCGCCGCCACCATCAGCATCGCCCAGGCCATCACGCACGCGCCCACTCGCTCTCGGCGAGATCGGCCAGGGCCTGCTCGGCCTGTTGATAGGAAGCGCGGAAGGCTTCGGGATTGCCCTCCTCGCCCTCCGCGGCGATCACCTGCACGTCCTCTATGCCGAGGAAACCCAGCGCCACACGCAGCCAGGTATCGGCGTGGTTCATCCATTCCAGCTCGCCGCCCGGCCCCATGCCGGCGCCGCCGCGGCTGGTGACGATCAGCGCCTTGCGCCCCTTGAGCAGCGGTTCGTATTCCGCCTCGCCGTCCTTCAGGTGCAGGTCGAAGGTGCGGCCGATGCGGACGATCTGGTCGACCCAGGCCTTCAGCCCGCTGGGCACGCTGAAGTTGTACATGGGCGTGGAGATCACCAGCAGGTCGTGGGCGAGCAGTTCATTCACCAGCTCCTCGCTCAGCGCCAGCTCGGCCTGCAACTCGGCCGGGCGATGCTCTCGCTGCGGGTGGAAGGCGGCGGCGATGAAGCCTTCGCTGACGTGGGGCAGATCGGCACGGCCGACCTCGCGGCGGGTGAGTTGCGCCTGCGGCAGCGCGGCGAGAAAGCCCTCGGCCAGGCGACGGGAATGCGAGCGGTCGGCGCGGGGGCTGGCGTGAATGGCGAGAATCCTGTTCATCTGTCGTTCCTTGCTGAAGGTGTACACTGCGGAAGCCCTGATTGGCCTCCTGTTGCCGCCTAAGCTATTTCCAGCCGTATTGCCGGACAACTGAGGGGATTTCCTTCCAGATGAATTCAACTCATCCATGGAGCGCACCATGTTCGCCAACCTGCCGCTTCCCGCCCTGCGCACCTTCGAATCCGCCGCGCGCCAGCTGAGCTTCAAGGCCGCCGCCCAGGAGCTCGCCGTCACGCCCACGGCGGTGTCCCACCAGGTGCGCGCGCTGGAGGAATGGTTGGGCCTGCCGCTGTTCGAGCGCCTGCCACGCCAGGTGCGCCTGACCGAAGCCGGTGAGCGGCTGTTCCGCAGCCTGCATGGCGCGCTACTGGAGGTATCGCAATCGGTGGACAGCCTGCGCCCGCAGCGCAGCGCCAGCAGCCTGACGATCTCCACCACCCCGGCCTTCGCCGCGCTGTGGCTGGTGCCGCGCCTGGGGCGCTTCTACGCGCGCTACCCGCACATCCGCCTGCGCCTGGACAGCCAGTGCGAACTGCTCGACCTGCAGCAGGACGCCAGCGTCGACCTGGCGATCCGCTACGGCTTCGGCGACTACCCGCGCATGCACAGCCAGTTCCTGCTGGCGGAGCGCTTCGCCGTCTATGGCGCGCCGGCACTGGTGGCCACCGCCGACGTGGAAGTAGCGGAGATGATCAGCGTGCGCTGGCACAACTCCGAGCTCTACGAGCGCGGCTGGAAGGCCTGGTGCCAGGTGGCCGGCGAGCAATGCCTGCTGGCCCAGGCAGTGCAGCGCGAATACGACGAGGAGTTCTACGCCCTGCAGGCGGCCATCGCCGGGCAGGGGCTGGTGCTGGCCAGCTCGCTATTGGTGTCCGAGAGCGTGGAGAAAGGCCTGCTGGTGCCCTACCGCCCCGACATCAACGTGCCCGGCGCCCGATACACCGCGCTCTGCGTACCGGGCCGCGAGCGTCACCCGCCGGTCCGCGCGTTCCTCGACTGGTTGGCCGAGGAAGCCGCGCAAGCCGCCGACCCGCTGATCGACAACGCTGCCTGAGCCTGCCGCTGCGCCCGCGCAGGGCGGCATTCGCCGTGCGCGATGGGCAACCCGTGGGTAGAATCAGGCCCGCCGCAACAACAATTCTTCTTTGCCAGGGACACGTCTTTCGCGTGATCCGCAGGCACGGCCTGAGCCCCACTTCACCTCAGGATTCCCATGACCACCGTGCAAGAAACCCGCTCCGGCAGTTGGCTGAACGTCATTGCCCTGGCCATCGCCGCCTTCATCTTCAACACCACCGAGTTCGTCCCGGTGGGCCTGCTCAGCGACATCGGCGCGAGCTTCGACATGCGTCCCGAACAGACCGGGCTGATGCTCACGCTCTACGCCTGGGTCGTGTCGCTGGCCTCGCTGCCGCTGATGCAGCTGACCCGCAACATGGAACGCCGGCGCCTGCTGGTGGTGATCTTCTGCCTGTTCATCGTCAGCCACGTGCTCTCGGGCTTCGCCTGGAACTTCACGGTGCTGATGATCAGCCGCTTCGGCATCGCCTTCGCCCACGCGGTGTTCTGGTCGATCACCGCGTCGCTCGCGGTACGTGTGGCGCCGCCGGGCCAACAGGCGAAAGCCCTCGGCCTGCTGGCCACCGGGACCATCCTGGCGATGGTGCTGGGCATCCCGCTGGGCCGCGTGCTGGGCGAAGCGATGGGCTGGCGCACCACCTTCCTGGCGATTGCCGGCGTCTCGGTGGTCGTGGTGCTCTGGCTGGCCCGCGCGCTGCCGCTGCTGCCGAGCCAGAACTCCGGCTCGCTGCGCAGCCTGCCGCTGCTGTTGCGCCGCCCGGCGCTGGTGTCGATGTACGTACTCACGGTGCTGGTGATCACTGCGCAGTTCACCGCCTACAGCTACATCGAGCCGTTCGCCCGCGAGGTCGCCGCACTGGACAGCCACAAGACCACCCTGCTCCTGCTGCTGTTCGGCGGCGCCGGGATGTTCGGCTCGATCCTCTTCAGCCGCTACAGCGAGCGTTTCCCCCGCGCCTTCCCGTGCCTGGCCATCGCCGTGCTCGGCGGCTCGCTCCTGCTGCTGATGCCGCTGGCCCATTCGCCCACGGCATTGCTGGGGCTGAGCCTGTTCTGGGGCGCGGCGATCCTCTGCTTCGGCCTGGCGCTGCAGGCCAAGGTGCTGCAACTGGCCCATGATGCCACCGACGTGGCCATGGCGATGTTCTCCGGCCTGTACAACGTCGGCATCGGCGGCGGCGCGTTGCTGGGCAGCCGCGTGGCGGTAGGCATGGGGCTGGAATGGATCGGCTACGTCGGCGGCGCGCTGGCGGTGGTCGGCCTGCTGCTGTGCCTGTTCGCCTGCTGGCGCTTTGCGGCGGCGATGAGCGGCGGGCACGCATCCAGCTGACACTCCAACGCTCCAGGGAGCTCCACCCATCCTACAAGAGCGCATCCGGTCAGCGCGAAGCACATCACCGGACACCCCAACGAAAAAGGCCGCGCCCCTCACGGAGCGCGGCCTTTTTCATTCAGCGAAGACTCAGCGGCTGGTCACGGCAGTGCCGGTCGACTGAGTGGCTTCGGCGTATTCCGCCTCGGCTTCCTCGAAGCGCTGGATCATCGCCTTGGACGGCGCGGAGCCGAGCAGGCTGAAGACCACGATGGAAACGCTGGAGAGGATGAAGCCCGGGATGATCTCGTACAGGCCGAGCCAGCCGAACTGCTTCCAGACGATCACGGTGACCGCACCGACGATGATGCCGGCCAGCGCGCCGTTGCGGGTCATGCCCTTCCACAGCACGGAGAACAGCACCAGCGGACCGAAGGCGGCGCCGAAGCCGGCCCAGGCGTAGGACACCAGGCCCAGGACGCGGTTTTCCGGGTTGGCGGCCAGGGCGATGGACACCAGCGCCACCAGCAGCACCATGGCACGACCGACCCACACCAGCTCCAGCTGGCTGGCGTTCTTGCGCAGGAAGGCCTTGTAGAAGTCTTCGGTCAGCGCCGAGGAGCACACCAGCAGCTGGCAGCTCAGGGTGCTCATCACCGCGGCGAGGATGGCGGACAGCAGGATGCCGGCGATCCACGGGTTGAAGAGGATCTTCGCCAGCTCGATGAAGATGCGCTCGTGGTTCTCGCCCACGGCGCCAGCCTGCTCCGGGTGCGCCTGGAAGTAGGCGATGCCGAAGAAGCCGACGGCCACGGCGCCGCCCAGGCAGAGGATCATCCAGGCCATGGAGATGCGGCGGGCAGCCGGGATCGACTTCACCGAATCAGCGGCCATGAAACGCGCCAGGATGTGCGGCTGGCCGAAGTAGCCCAGGCCCCAGGCCATCAGCGACAGTACGCCGACGAAGGAAGCGCCCTTGAACATGTCGAAGTTCGCGGCGTCCTTCAGCTCGATGGCGGCGAAGGCCGGGTCGATACCGCCGGTGGCGAGCAGCACGAAGATCGGCGTGAGGATCAGCGCGAAGATCATCAGCGAAGCCTGCACGGTGTCGGTCCAGCTCACCGCCAGGAAGCCACCGACGAAGGTGTAGGCGATGGTCGCGGCGGCACCGGCCCACAGGGCGGTCTCGTAGGACATGCCGAAGGTGCTTTCGAACAGGCGGGCGCCGGCGACGATGCCGGAGGCGCAGTAGATGGTGAAGAACACCAGGATCACCAGCGCGGAGATGACGCGCAGGATGCGGCTGTTGTCCTCGAAGCGGGTGCTGAAATAGTCCGGCAGCGTCAGGGCGTTGCCGTTGTGCTCGGTGTGCACACGCAGGCGACCGGCGACGAACAGCCAGTTCAGGTAGGCGCCGCAGATCAGGCCAATGGCGATCCAGCTTTCCGAGATGCCCGACAGGTAGATGGCGCCCGGCAGACCCATCAGCAGCCAGCCGCTCATGTCCGAGGCACCGGCCGACAGCGCGGTGACGAAGCTGCCGAGGCTGCGACCACCGAGGATGTAGTCGGAGAAGTTGTTGGTCGAACGGTAGGCAGCCAGGCCGATCAGAACCATGGCCGCGATGTAGATCACGAAGGTGATCAGTGTTGGCGTGTTGACGCTCATGGGGACTCCCCTACAGCTTGTTTTTATCCGGGACCGCGGGGTATCGCGGCCCCTTGACTGGCAGCCGGCGTGGTTGACGCCGACCGGTTAGCGCTTGCTCACAGGCAAACCGGGTTGCGCGTGGCACCAAACCGGCACCGAACCGCTACGCATCCCGACGCAGGCACGCCCTCGTCCTTGCTGGCGTCTTCCTGCAGCCACCGTCTCACCACGGCGACCTCCGTCCCGCCTTCGCCGGTAAGCGAGGTGCGGGCCGTTTCCCGGGCTGGGCCCGGTGATCCATCAGGCGCCTGAACGGGCGCCAGCACTGCGGCAATACCTGGCGCGCCGTCCCGTGGACGGGCAGCACTGCTTGCCGGAGCGATTCGAAACTGGGTTCACGCGCGCATGGAGGTGCGGCAGGGGGTAGCCGGTACGCGAGGGCGCGGATTGTACAGAAAGCATCGGAGCGAATGGCGCCGCTGGTCCGAGGGCGGACGGCGCAGGACCACGGGCGGGCGCTGCGGGCCGGGCCGTGGAGGGAGTGGCGCAGCCAGGTGCAGGCGCGCTACAGGCAAAGACAAAACCGGTGATGGGCATGCTGCCCCTCCCGCGTATCGAGCTGGCTGTTGTTCTTGGCTTGACCGGGTTGCACCTTGGAGCACCAGCAACGCGGTGGGCGGACTCTATGGGTTGCACCCAACGAATTTCTTGCTGAAAGCTCTGGAGTTCTTGCAAAAGACTCCAGCACCCAAAGGTCGGCAGCTGACCGTTCGATCAGCAATCCAGGACGCGCAGGCTAGCGGATTCAGCAGCGGCGCAGGCTGCCCGGGGTCAAGCCGAGGTATCGGCGCATCGCGGTGGTCAGCGCGCTCTGGCTGGAGAAGCCGCATTCGCCGGCCACGCCGACCAACGGCAGGTCGGTTTCCCGCAGCAGGCGCGCGGCGCGGTCGAGCCGCTGGCGCAGCAGGTACTGGTGCGGCGTGAGGCCGACGCGATCCTTGAACTGCGCATGGAAGTGACTGGGGCTCAGGCAGGCGACCTGGGCCAGTTCAGCCACGGTGATGCGCCGGGACAGGTGATCGCCGATATAGCCGTCCAGCCGCTCCAGGTCCAGCGGCCCGCTGCGCGGCGCACGGTCTTCGCCGAACAGGCGCAGGTGCAGCGCGCGCAGCAGCAAGCCGCCCAGGGCACGGGCGAGCAATGGGTCATCGCCGTAGCGGGCGATCTCCGCGCCGGCGTAGCTGAGCAGGTGCTGGAAGTCCGCATCCAGGGTCGGGTAGCGCGGCACCTCGAACAAACGCGCCAGCAGCTCGCGATCCTGCTCGCCGGTGCCGGCCTCGTTCAGATCGAGGATCAGCATGCGGTTGTCGCCGAGCCCGGCGAACTCGTGGGCGACATCGCCCGGCACCAGGCAGGCGCGCATCCGGCAGACCTCGCCACCGGCGCCGCCGATCTCGAATTCCGCGCGGCCGCTCAGGGCCAACACCAACTGGTGATGGCCATGGGCGTGCTGGTCGGTCTGGTCGGACAGCGTGGCGAGGCGGGTATCGAACATGGCGCTGGACTGATCAAATTTTGAGCATGGTACGGGATTCGACCGGGCCTGCCCAGCGCACAGGTGCAACCGGGCGCAACTCCAGGGGCTAGCAAGCACGAAAGCATCTAAGCCGGAAAATCTTACTAACCGACGGATATGTTATGTTATAACAAATAACACATTCCCATTTCCCCTCCTCCGCCGCCTGGCGCATCCCTGACCACGAGGGAGGGGTTCGCTTTGCCAGAAGAAAAACCAGGAGTTCGTCATGCCCCCATCCCTTCCCCGTCCGCGCTGGCGTCTAGCACCGCTGGGCCTCGCCCTGTGCGCCGGCGCCCCCTCGCTGGCCGATGCCGCCCCCACCGAACTGGAGCCCCAGGTGATCACCGCCAACCCGCTGGGTGATGCCTCCCCAGCCGCCCCCAGCAGCGTCCTGCGGGGCGACGAGCTGACCCTGCGGCAGAAAGGCAGCCTGGGTGAAACCCTCAATGGCACGCCGGGCGTGTCCTCCACCTGGTTCGGCCCCGGCGCCAGCCGCCCGGTGATCCGCGGCATGGACGGCGACCGCATCCGCCTGCTGCGCAATGGCGTGGGCGCGCTGGACGCCTCGTCGCTGTCTTACGACCACGCCGTGCCGGAAGACCCCAACGTGGTCGAGCGCATCGAAGTGGTGCGCGGCCCAGCCGCCCTGCTCTACGGCGGCAATGCCATCGGCGGCGTGGTCAACAGCTTCGACAACCGCATCCCCAGCGAACCGGTGGACGGCATCCACGGCCAGGGCGAGCTGCGCTACGGCGGCTCGGACACCACCCGCAGCGCCGCCGGCGCGCTGGAAGCCGGCGACGGCAACTTCGCCCTGCACCTGGACGCCGGCTCCCGCGAGTTCAATGACCTGCGCATCCCCGGCTACGCCCATTCGGCACGTCAACGCCAGATCGATGGCGATGACGCGAAGCACCGCGTGAACAACAGCGACGGGCGCCAGGACAGCGGCGCCATCGGCGGCAGCTACCACTGGGATCACGGCTATGCCGGCCTGTCCTACAGCGGCTACGACAGCAACTACGGCTCGCCCGCCGAAGACGACGTGCGCCTGAAGATGCAGCAGGACCGCTACGCCTTCGCCTCGGAAATCCGCGACCTCGACGGTCCTTTCAGCTCGGTGAAGCTAGACGCCGCCTACACCGAGTACCAGCACAAGGAAATCGAGGACGGCGAGACCGGCACCACCTTCAAGAACGATGGCTACGAGGCTCGCATCGAGGCGCGGCACAAGCCCATCGGCCCGCTGGATGGCGTGGTCGGCGCGCAGGTCGCCAACAGCCGCTTCTCCGCGCTGGGGGAAGAAGCCTTCGTGCCGCACACAGAGACCGACAGCGCCGCGCTGTTCTTCCTCGAGAACTGGCAGGCCAGCGAGCGCCTGGCGCTGAACCTGGGCGGCCGCGTCGAGCACACGCGCATCGAGCCCAACGCCAAGGACAACGAGCGCTTCGCCGAGAACGACGGCTCGCGCAGTTTCACCGCCGGCAGCCTGTCCACCGGTGCCGTCTACAAGCTGACGCCGATCTGGTCGCTGGCCGGCACCCTGGCCTACACCGAACGCGCACCGACCTTCTACGAGCTGTACGCCAACGGCGCCCACGCCGCCACCGGCACCTTCGAAGTGGGCGACGCCGACGCGAGCAAGGAAAAGGCCGTTTCCACCGACCTAGCCCTGCGCTTCGACAGCGAACGCCACAAGGGCAGCGTCGGCGTGTTCTACAGCCGCTTCTCCAACTACATCGGCCTGCTGGCCAGCGGGCGCTACCGCGACGAGGAAGGCGCAGTGGTGGATGCCGGCGACGACGAGGCACTGCCCGAGTACCTCTACAGCGGCGTGAAGGCGGACTTCTACGGCGTCGAGGCGCAGGACCGCATCCACCTGGCGGACAGCCCCTACGGCCGCTTCGACCTGGAGCTTTCCGGCGACTACACCCGCGCCAAGAACAAGGACACCGGCGAAGCCCTGCCACGCATCGCCCCACTGCGCCTGAACAGCGCGCTGCTGTGGGAACTGCAGCAATGGCAGGCACGGGTCGGCGTGGAATACGCCGCCGACCAGAACCGCGTTCCGGAGAACGAGCTGCGCACCGACGGCTACACCACCCTCGGCGCCAGCGTCGGCTACCGCTTCGACCTGGGCGACAGCCGCTGGCTGGCCTTCGTCAAGGGCGAGAACCTGACCAACCAGACCGTGCGCTACGCCAGCTCCATCCTGCGCGACAGCGTGCCCGCCGGCGGGCGCGGTATCCAGGCGGGGGTGAAAGTGGCTTTCTGATCTCCTAGAGCTGACGCCCGGCGTAATCCCGGGCGAACTGCGCGGCGATCCGCCCGGACCGCGACCCGCGATGGGTGGCCCAGCGGATCGCCGCCTGCTCCCACTCCTCCTGCCGCACGCCGCCCAAGCCATGGGACTCGAGCCAGCGGGCGACCGCCTCCAGGTACTGCTCCTGGCTGAAGGCGTAGAAAGATATCCACAGGCCGAAACGCTCGGAGAGCGAGATCTTCTCTTCCACCGCCTCGCCAGGGTGCAACTCGCCACTCTCGCTGCGCTGGAACGACAGGTTGTCCTCGGCGCGCTCGGCCAGCAGGTGGCGGCGGTTGGACGTCGCGTAGATCAGCACGTTTCCGGACTGCCCCGCCACCGAGCCGTCGAGCACGGTCTTCAGACCCTTGTAGCCGGTCTCGCCGTCCTCGAAGGACAGGTCGTCGCAGAACAGGATGAAGCGCTCCCGGCGGTGGCGCAGCAGGTCGATGATCTGCGGCAGGTCGGCCAGGTGCTCCTTGTCGACTTCGATCAGACGCAACCCTTCGGCATGGAAGGCATGCAGGCAGGCCTTCACCAGCGAACTCTTGCCGGTGCCGCGCGCGCCGGTCAGCAGCACGTTGTTCGCCGGGCGGCCAGAGACGAACTGACGGGTGTTCTGCTCGATCAGCGCCTTTTGCCGGTCGACGTTGCGCAGGTCGTCGAAGCCGATCAGCGCCGGCTCGATCACCGGCGTCAGGCGCGGCTGGCCCTGGCGGTATTCCCAGAGGTGAGCGATGGCGCCCTCCTGCAGCGCCAGCTCGGGGCGCGCGGGCAGGGATTGTTCGAGCAACCGGGCGATACGGGCCAGTTGTTCGGCGATAACGGACATGTCGGTCATGGCGGGATCATCGATGCAGATGGGGACTGTTCAGCAGCCTAACGATGGCGGAAAGTGGTCGTCTAACGACAAACAGGCATCCAGATGCGAAAAAAGGACATTTCAGCCCAACCGCTGGAAAACCACGGCGACGAACGGGCCGCCAGCCCGGTGGCGGCCGTCGCCCTGGACTTCCCCGATGGGCATCAGGTGACTGCGCACAGCCATCACCGCGCGCAACTGCTCTACGCCGTGCGCGGCGTGCTGGTGGTGGGCAGCGCCAGTGGCCAGTGGGTGGTGCCGGACAACCGCGGCCTGTGGATACCCGGCGGCGTGGAACACTGGACGCGCATGGTCGGCGACGTGCAGGTGCGTACTCTTTATGTGGAGCCGGGCAGCGCGCCGCACCTGCCAGCGGACTGCTGCGTGCTGGCGGTCTCGCCGCTGCTGCGGGAACTGATCCTGGCGGCGCTGTCGATCAGTGGAGAGGTCACCCCGGACTCGCGCGACGGCCGCGTGCTGGGCCTGATGCTCGATGAACTGCGTGAAGACCCGATGCTGCCGCTACACCTGCCGCTGCCCGCCCATCCGCGCCTGCGAGCATTGTGCCAGGCTATCCAGGCCCAGCCCGGCGACAGCGCCAGCCTTACCGACTGGGCCGCCCGGCTGAATGTCGACAGCAAGACGGTACAGCGCTGGTTCTTCGGCGAAACCGGGCTGACCTTCGGCCAATGGCGGCAACAGGCACGGCTTCTGGCCGCACTGGAGCGCCTGGCCCTGGGCGAAAGCGTGCTGAGCGTGGCGCTGGAAGTGGGCTACAACACGCCCAGCGCCTTCAGCGCCATGTTCAGCCGCCAGTTCGGCCGGCCGCCCAGCGATTTCCTGCGGCCGCGCCCGCTAATCCGCTCGTAAGCTTCGTTCACACACAATCGGCCGCAACATCTCCGGACACATCCTTCCAAGCAATGGGATTGAAACCCCGAGCCGGTTTCCCCATCTAGACTGTCATGTTCAATCAGTCAGGTGCCTCATGAGCGACCACGACGAGATTCACGATATCCACAGTGCCGAAGAGGTCAGCAACACCGGGCTGGTGTTGCCGGGGCAGAACCTGCCGACCACGGTCTACGTCATTCCGATCCACAACCGCCCGTTCTTCCCGGCGCAGGTGCTGCCGGTGATCGTCAACGAGGAGCCGTGGGCCGAGACGCTGGAACTGGTCGCCAAGACCGAGCACCACAGCCTGGCGCTGTTCTTCATGGAGAACCCGCCGGAAGACCCGCGCCACTTCGACCCGGACAGCCTGCCCGAGCACGGCACCCTGGTGCGCGTGCACCACGCCAGCCGCGAGGGCGGCAAGCTGCAGTTCGTCGCCCAGGGCCTGTCGCGCGTGCGCATCCGCGGCTGGATCAAGCGCCACCGCCCGCCCTTCCTGGTGGAGGTGGAGTACCCGCACACCCCCAACGACCCGAGCGACGAGGTGAAGGCCTACGGCATGGCCCTGATCAACGCGATCAAGGAACTGCTGCCGCTCAACCCGCTGTACAGCGAAGAGCTGAAGAACTACCTCAACCGCTTCAACCCCAACGATCCGTCGCCGCTGACCGACTTCGCCGCCGCGCTGACCACCGCGCCGGGCGCCGAGCTGCAGGGCGTGCTGGACACCGTGCCGATGCTCAAGCGCATGGAGAAGGTGCTGCCGCTGCTGCGCAAGGAAGTGGAAGTCGCGCGCCTGCAGAAGGAGCTGTCCGCCGAGGTCAACCGCAAGATCGGCGAGCGCCAGCGCGAGTTCTTCCTGCAGGAACAGCTGAAGATCATCCAGCAGGAACTGGGCATCACCAAGGACGACAAGAGCGCCGACTCCGACGAATTCCGCGCGCGCCTGGAAGGCAAGACCCTGCCCGAGCAGGCGAAGAAGCGCATCGATGAAGAGCTGAACAAGCTGTCGATCCTGGAGACCGGCTCGCCGGAATACGCCGTCACGCGCAATTACCTCGACTGGGCGACCTCGGTGCCGTGGGGCCTGATGGGCGTCGACAAGCTCGATCTCAAGCACGCGCGCAAGGTCCTCGACCGCCACCATTCCGGACTGGAAGACGTGAAGGACCGCATCCTCGAATTCCTCGCGGTCGGCACCTTCAAGGGCGAGATCGCCGGCTCCATCGTGCTGCTGGTGGGCCCGCCCGGCGTGGGCAAGACCAGCATCGGCAAGTCCATCGCCGAGAGCCTGGGGCGGCCGTTCTATCGCTTCAGCGTCGGTGGCATGCGTGATGAGGCCGAGATCAAGGGCCACCGCCGCACCTACATCGGCGCCCTGCCCGGCAAGCTGGTGCAGGCGCTGAAGGACGTCGAGGTGATGAACCCGGTGATCATGCTCGACGAGATCGACAAGCTCGGCAGCAGCTACCAGGGCGACCCCGCCTCGGCGCTGCTGGAGACGCTCGATCCGGAGCAGAACGTGGAGTTCCTCGACCACTACCTGGACCTGCGCCTGGACCTGTCCAAGGTGCTGTTCGTCTGCACCGCCAACACCCTGGATTCCATCCCCGGCCCGCTGCTGGACCGCATGGAAGTCATCCGCCTTTCCGGCTACATCGCCGAGGAGAAGCTGGCCATCGCCAAGCGTCACCTGTGGCCCAAGCAGCTGGAAAAGGCCGGCGTGCCGAAGAACCGCCTGTCGATCAACGACGCCGCCCTGCGCGCGGTGATCGAGGGCTACGCCCGCGAGGCCGGCGTGCGCCAGCTGGAGAAAGTCCTCGGCAAGCTGGTACGCAAGTCGGTGATGAAGCTGCTGGATGACCCGGATTCGGTGGTGAAGATCGGCGCCAAGGACCTCGAGGAATACCTCGGCATGCCGGTGTTCCGCACCGAGCAGGTGCTCTCCGGCATCGGCGTCATCACCGGCCTTGCCTGGACCAGCATGGGCGGCGCGACCCTGCCCATCGAGGCGACGCGCATCCACACGTTGAACCGCGGCTTCAAGCTCACCGGGCAACTGGGCGACGTGATGAAGGAGTCAGCGGAGATCGCCTACAGCTACATCAGCTCGAACCTGAAGAAGTACGGTGGCGAATCGACCTTCTTCGACCAGGCCTTCGTCCACCTGCACGTTCCCGAGGGCGCCACGCCCAAGGACGGCCCCAGCGCCGGCGTGACCATGGCCAGCGCCCTGCTGTCCCTGGCGCGCAACCAGGCGCCGAAGAAGGGCGTGGCCATGACCGGCGAGCTGACCCTCACCGGCCAGGTGCTGCCCATTGGCGGGGTGCGCGAGAAGGTCATCGCGGCGCGCCGGCAGAAGATCTTCGAACTGATCCTGCCCGAGCCCAACCGTGGCGACTTCGAAGAACTGCCGGAGTACCTGAAGGAAGGCCTGACGGTGCATTTCGCCAGGCGCTTCGGCGATGTGGCGAAGGTGCTGTTCCCGGCCTGACGTCCCGAGGCCCGCTCCTATGAGGAGCGGGCTCTACTCCCTCCCGCAGGTTTACCCTCCCTTTTTTCAACTCTCTCGCTTGGTGGCGGCGCACTCTGCCGCCGCATCCGGCAAGCACAGACGTAGGATGGGTGGAGCTTGCGATACCCATGCTGTCGCTTCGGCGGAATCGATGGGTATCGCTGCGCTCCACGCCATCCTACATTCGTGCTCCGTCGTGATTTCGGCGTGGTTGTGGAATTCTGGTCGCAGGCAAGGTCCATGCAATCCTCGCGCAGAAATTCACTGCCATCGGTGAGTTCCCGACATCCGCGCCCGCGCATACGCCCCCCGCGAAGCATCCCCTGCCCACATGATTGCGGTATCCTGCGGCGCAACCTGTCCCCTCCCAGGAGCCGTCATGCCGTCGTACCGCTCGTTGCTGCCCCTCACCCTGGCCCTGCTCGCCGGCTGCGCCGGGCAGACCAAACCCGTGGTCACCCTGGAAGACGCCAGCGACTGCAAACCGCTGAAGCTGCACACCGGCCAGGAGCTGGTGCTGATCCTGCCGAGCAACCCCACCACCGGTTTCCGCTGGGAACTGCGCAACGCCGCCAACGGCCTGCTGCGCGCCCTCGGCCCGGAGGTCTACAGCAACCCGGAAGACGCAGGCCTGGTCGGCAGCGCCGGCGAATCCACCTGGCGCTTCCGCGTGACCGCCGCCGGCGAGGACAAGCTGGAACTGGCCTACCGCCGCCCCTGGGAGGCGGAAGTGGCACCGGCGCAGACTTTCGTCTGCCCGATCAGCGTCAAGTAAATCGCACTCGACAGGACGCCCCCGGCGCCATAAGCCGCTCGCCCTGGCGCCTTCGGCCTGTGGGCCGGGCACCGTGCTGCGGCACAGTGGGCGTTCATTTCCTCGGGAGGGAACCCCATGCGCTGGGCACTCTTGGCACTGATCGGCGGTGCCGCCTACCTGTTCGCCGTCACCTTCGACCTGCCGACCCTGCGCATGCTGTGCAAGCCGCTGCCGGTGCTGGCCATGCTGCTGTGGATTCTCGCCACGCCCGCCGACGGCTATCGCCGCTGGGTCGCCATCGGCCTGGTGCTGTCGATGCTCGGCGACATCCTGCTGGAATGGCCGATCAACGCCTTCGTTCCCGGCCTCGCCGCCTTCCTGCTGGCACACCTCGCCTACCTGGTCGCTTACCTGGGCGATACCCGCCGCTTTGCCCCGCTCGGACTGCTGGTCGCAGGCGGCGTGGGTGGCGGCCTGTTCGCCCTGCTCTACAGCCGCGGCCTGGGTCCGCTGCTGCTGCCGATTGCGCTGTACAGCCTGACCATCAGCGCCATGCTCTGGCGCGCCATTGCCCGCCTTGGCGTACCCAGCATCGCCAATGCCAGCCGGGTGTTTGCCGCCCTCGGCGCACTGCTGTTCGTCAGCTCCGATTCGATGATCGGCATCAGCCGCTTCGTCGCTGCTTTCGACGGCTCCTCCTACGCCATCATGCTCACCTACTGGCTCGGCCAGTTCGGTATTGCCGCGTCCGTCACATCCCGTCATATCGCTCTACCATACTCGGAAGGACACTCCACTTCCCGGGCCTGACATGCTGCGAATCGCTTCACCGCTGCTGCTCCTCTGTTCGGCGCTGGCCAGCGCCGAACCCCTGCGCCTGGCCGGCGACGACTGGTGCCCTTACCTCTGCCCTGACGATCCGGACAAGCCCGGCTACCTGCTCGAAGCCCTCGGCCGGGTGCTGCCGCAACCACCCCGCTTCGAGCCGCTGCCCTGGCCTCGCGCCCTGCAGATGGCCCGCGAAGGGCTGGTGGATGGCGTGGTCGGCGCCTACAGCGAAGAGTCCGCGGAACTACTGATCGGTAAAGAGCCCATCGGCTGGGTGACCATGCGTTTCTACGTGCGCCAGGACAATCCCTGGACCTGGAAGGGGCCTGCCTCGTTGAGCAGCCAGTCCATCGGGCTGGCTCAGGGCTATTCCTACGGCAAGGAGCTGGACGACTGGCGCGACGAGCACCTGGCCAACCATGAACAGGTGCAGGTGCTCAGCGGCGAGAAGGTGCTCGAACGCAACATCCAGAAGCTGCTGCTGGGGCGCATCACGGTGCTGCTCGAGGACAGCCAGATCGTCGAGCACTACCTGCAGCGCCACGGCCTCTCGGAGCGCATTCAAGCGGCCGGCGAGCTCGCCGATAAACGTCCTATGTACGTCGCGCTCAACCCGCGCCTGGAAGGCGTGCAGGAGCGCCTGGCCGACCTCGACGAGAGCCTGCGCGAGCTGCGCCGCAACGACCAGTGGAAACCCCTGATGCAGGGTTACGGCATCGCCGTTGACTAGTCCTGCGAAGGCGTGAGAAAAGTCCGGCAGAGCCCTCTGTCATCGGCTATAGATCAATCAATAAGAGACTGGGAAAAGGGGAGCTCCATGCGTGCAGTAGTTCGCTCCATGTTGTTGCTGGGAGCCTGCCTGACACTCTCGGCCTGTGGCAGTCTGTTGCCCAGCGAACGCGCGGAAGTGCAGTCACCATTCCTGGATTACCAGGATGCACAGAGCCGCTACAACCAGGTCGATCCTGGCAAGACCACCAAGTCTCAGCTCTACGCGCTGGGCTTCGATCCGCTGTCCCAGGGCAACGCCAAGATGCTTTCGTTCATCGATGTGCGCCTGCTCTTCGTGCAGCCCAACATCCCCATCGACTACCTGCCCGACGGCCTGGTGACCTGCCTGCAGGCCAAGGACCGCTGCGTCGGCTACGCCTTCGACTTCAACAAGACCGACAGCCAGCGCGTGGGCAGCTTCTGGGCCGACATCTTCAACTTCCGCAAGCGCCGCCAGGTGCAGGGCTGGTCGTTCCGCCCGGTGTTCGTGCTGATCGACGACGTGGTGGTGCACAAGACCAGCAACGGCGAGCCGAACATCCGCCGCATGGAAGACAAGAAGAACCCCCTCGGCCCACTGCAGGGCGCCGGCGAATACTTCTCCGACCAGCTCAAGTGACCCTCGTCCGCTAACGGTTGGGCGCACCTCGCGCCTCGGCTACAATGCGCGCCCCGGCAAACCGGGCGCGCCGCGCCTGGTTGCCTGTTCAGCGTAACGAGGCCCCATCCAGCGTGAGCGAATCCGACCGCATCTTCGCCCAGCCGCAAACCCAGGTTCCCGACTTCACCTTCAACGAGGACGTGGTGCGCGTCTTCCCGGACATGATCAAGCGATCGGTGCCGGGCTACCCCACCATCGTCGAGAACATCGGCGTGCTCGGCGCGCGCTTCGCCGCCCCGCACAGCGTGCTCTACGACCTCGGCTGCTCGCTGGGCGCCGTGACCCAGGCGCTGCGCCGCCACGTGAAGACCGAAGGCTGCCGCGTCATCGGCGTCGACAACTCCGCCCCGATGATCGAGCGCTGCGGCGAATACCTGCGCGCCCAGGACGCCATGCACCAGGAACTGCTGCCGGTCGAGCTGATCGAGGCGGACATCCTCAAGCTGGACCTCAAGCCCTGCTCGCTGATCGCGCTGAACTTCACCCTGCAGTTCATCGCCCCCGAACAACGCCTGGAACTGCTCACCCGCCTGCACAGCGCCCTGCTGCCCGGCGGCGCGCTGATCCTCTCGGAAAAACTGCGTTTCGCCGACGAGCAGGAGCACGAGCTGCTCACCGACCTGCACATCGACTTCAAGCGCGCCAATGGCTACAGCGAACTGGAAATCGCCCAGAAACGCACCGCCATCGAGAACGTCATGCGCCCCGACACCCTGGATACCCACCGCGAGCGCCTGCTGGCCGCCGGTTTCTCCAAGGTCGTGCCCTGGTTCCAGTGCCTCAACTTCGCCTCCCTGATTGCCCTGCCATGATCGAACGCTTCGACCTCGACCGCCTGCGCCTTGAACTGGCCGGCACGCCACTGGAATCCTGGGCTGCGTCGCTGCCCGCGCAACTGGCCAGCAAGGTCGACGATGGCCACGGCGATCTCGAGCGCTGGCTGGCCGCAGTGGATCGCCTGCCGCCGCTGCAAGCTGCCGCCGTCGAGCTGCGCGAGCGCTTCAACCTCGAAGGCACCTGCGACGAGGACACCCGCGCGCAGCTCAAGCTCGCCCTGCAAGGGCTGATCCCGTGGCGCAAGGGGCCGTTCAACCTGTTCGGCGTGCACATCGATACCGAATGGCGCTCGGACTGGAAATGGGAGCGCGTCTCGCCGCACATCGACCTGGCGGGCAAGCGTGTCCTCGATGTTGGCTGCGGCAACGGCTACTACCAGTGGCGCATGCTCGGAGCCGGCGCGCGCAGCGTGGTCGGCGTGGACCCGAACTGGCTGTTCTTCTGCCAGTTCCTCGCCATGAAGCGCTACCTGCCGGATCTGCCGGCCTGGCACCTGCCCTTCGCCCTGGAAGACCTGCCCGAGAAACTGGAAGGCTTCGACACCGTGTTCTCCATGGGCGTGCTCTACCACCGCCGCTCGCCCATCGACCACCTGCTGGCGCTCAAGGACTGCCTGCGCCGTGGCGGCGAGCTGGTGCTGGAAACCCTGGTGGTGGAAGGCGATGTGAACACCGTGCTGGTGCCCGAGGACCGCTACGCGCAGATGCGCAACGTGTGGTTCCTGCCCTCGGTGCCGGCGCTGGAGCTGTGGCTGCGCCGCGCAGGGTTCACCGACGTACGCAGCGTGGACATCAGCCGCACCTCGGTGGAAGAGCAGCGCGCCACCGAGTGGATGCGCTACCAGTCGCTGCCGGACTTCCTCGACGCCGACGACCACAGCCGCACCATCGAGGGCCTGCCGGCGCCGCTGCGTGCCACGCTGGTGGCGCGCAAGCCTTGATCTGTAATTCCGCAGGAGCAACTGCGCTCCTCTGAAAATCCTTGCCTGGGTTTCCCTCTCCCCCGCCCTCTCCCTGAAGGGAGAGGGAGCCATTCGGCGCTCCCGGCCAGGACGAAGCCAGCCGGATGGCACAGGGCTACCCGCCTGCACCGGACAGTCCCCTCTCCCTTCAGGGAGAGGGTTAGGGAGAGGGAAGCTCTCTGGCACGAACTACCAGATGAAGCCCTTCCCCCGTCAGCGGTTGGCTGCCGCCACGATCAGCGCCTTCATCTCGGCAACCGCCTGCTTGAAGCCCACGAACAGCGCATGGGCGACGATGGCGTGGCCGATGTTCAGCTCGTTGATGCCAGCGATGGCCGCGACGGGCTCGGCGTTGTGGTAATGCAAACCGTGGCCGGCATTGACGATCAGGCCATGGGACAGACCGAACTCCACGCCATCGCGGATGCGCGCCAGCTCATGGGCACCTTCGGCCGGGCTGTGGGCATCGGCGTAACGACCGGTGTGCAGTTCGACGGCGGGGGCGCCAACACGTGCCGACGCCTCGATCTGGCGCTGGTCCGGGTCGATGAACAGCGACACCTCGCAGCCTGCGGCCGCCAGGCGCTGCACCGCTTCGCGGATGCGCGCTTCCTGGCCGGCGACGTCCAGGCCACCCTCGGTGGTCAGCTCCTGGCGGGTCTCCGGGACCAGGCAGACATGGGCAGGGCGGATGATCTCGGCGAACTTCATCATCTCCTCGGTGACGCCCATCTCGAAGTTCATGCGGGTCTGCAGCACTTCGGCGAGCACGCGCACGTCGCGGTCCTGGATGTGCCGGCGATCTTCGCGCAGGTGCACAGTGATACCGTCGGCGCCGGCTTCCTCGGCGTCCAGCGCGGCTTTCACCGGGTCGGGATAACGGGTGCCGCGGGCCTGGCGCAGGGTGGCGACGTGGTCGATGTTCACGCCGAGCAGAATACGGTTGGCTTCAGTCACGGGAGTTGTCCTTGCGATTCATGAAGAGCTCGCGGCTGACCAGCGGTCGGCCGCCAAGATGGGGTGCCAGGGCCTGGCGCATCAGGCGCTTGGCTGCTGCCAGGGCGCCGGGGGCGCTCCAGTCGGCTTCGGCCATGGCCAGCAGGTCGGCACCGTGGAACAGCCCCGGCTGCAGGCTACCGACCGGCTCGAGGCCCGCGTCGGGCAGCAGGCGGTAGAGACCATCGGGCGCCACAGCCTGGCCGACGATATCGGTGTCCAGGGAAAAACCATAGCCCAGGTCATCCAGCAGCCGCCATTCGAACGAGCGCAGCAGCGGCTCCAGCGGACTGCCAGCGGCCAGCAGCGGCAGGGTCGCTCGGTAGTGCTCGAACAGCGCGGGATGCGGGTCTTCGGCCGGCAGCAGGCGGATCATCAGCTCGTTCAGGTACAGGCCGCTGAACAGCGCTTCGCCACTGAGCAGGTTGGGGATGCCATTGGGTTCCAGGCGCACGACATTCTTCAGATCGCTGCGCCCGCGGAATTCGGCTTCCAGCGGTACGAACGGTCGCGCCAGCGCTCCAGCCTTGCCCCGCGCGCCACGCAGGACGGCACGCAGACGCCCCTGCGGGGTGAAGAAATCCACCAGCGCGCTGGTTTCCTTGTAGGGGCGGCTGTGCAGGACGAAGGCAGCTTGGGCAATAGAAGCGAGGCTCATGGCGCTGCGCCTGGAATGAGAGTCGGGAGGCGGGCGCGCTCAGGCGCCCGAAGGGTGCGCCCCGCGAATGCTCGCGGGGCGCTGAAGGTCAGAGGTCGCCGTAGCCCAGCGAACGCAGTGCGCGCTCGTCGTCGGACCAGCCGCCTTTCACTTTCACCCAGAGGTTGAGCATGACCTTGGAGTCGAACAGCACTTCCATGTCCTTGCGGGCGTTCTGGCCGATGCTTTTGATGCGATCACCCTTGTCACCGATGATGATCTTCTTCTGGCCATCGCGCTCCACGAGGATCAGCGCGTGGATGTGCAGGATCGGACCGTCCTGCTTGAACTCTTCGATCTCCACGGCGACCTGGTACGGCAGCTCGGCGCCCAGTTGGCGCATGATCTTCTCGCGCACCAGTTCGGCGGCGAGGAAGCGGCTGCTGCGGTCGGTGATCTGGTCTTCCGGGAAGAAGTGGTCATTCTCCGGCAGGCGCTCGGCCACCAGGCCTTCGAGCACATCGAGGTTCTGCCCGTGCTGAGCGGAAATCGGCACGACTTCGGCGTTGGGCAGTTGCTCGGCCAGCCACTGCAGATGCGGCAGCAGCTCGCCCTTGTCTTCCATGCGGTCGACCTTGTTCACCGCCAGCAGGACCGGGCAGCTCACGTACTTGACCTTGTCGTAGACCATCTGGTCTTCGTCGGTCCAGCGGTTGCGGTCGACAACGAAGATCACCACGTCGACGTCCTTCAGCGCGGCGCTGGCCGAACGGTTCATGTAGCGGTTCAGCGCCTTGTCGTTGTCCTTGTGCAGGCCAGGGGTGTCGACATACACAGCCTGCACATCACCCTCGGTCTTGATGCCCAGCAGGGTGTGGCGAGTGGTCTGCGGCTTGCGCGAGGTGATCGCCAGCTTCTGCCCGAGGATGTGGTTGAGCAGGGTCGACTTGCCGACGTTGGGGCGGCCGACGATGGCGACGTAACCGCAACGAACGGCTCCTGCTTCATCGTGCTCGGATGGGTCGTGCTGGTCTTGCTCGTGCTCACTCATGGCCATTCTCCACGCCCAGGGCTGCCAGTGCGGCGGCGGCTGCCACCTGCTCGGCGATGCGGCGACTGCCGCCGTGACCGTGGGTCTTGTCGTTCAGCAGGGCCACCTCGCACTCCACGAAGAAAGTGCGGCAATGCGGTTCGCCCTGGATATCCACCACGTCGTAACGCGGCAATTCGCACCCACGGGACTGCAGGAACTCCTGCAGGCGGGTCTTGGGGTCCTTGTTGGTATCCACCGGGGTCAGCTCGCGCAATTGCGGGCCAAGCCAGTCCATGATCCGCTCACGGGCGGAATCCATGCCGGTGTCCAGATAGATGGCGCCAATCAGCGCCTCCATGGCGTCAGCCAGGAT
This sequence comes from Pseudomonas sp. PDM22, assembly GCF_014851965.1. Taxonomy (NCBI): domain Bacteria; kingdom Pseudomonadati; phylum Pseudomonadota; class Gammaproteobacteria; order Pseudomonadales; family Pseudomonadaceae; genus Pseudomonas; species Pseudomonas sp. PDM22. Next base: position 501,531 of record NZ_JACVAR010000002.1, on the reverse strand, counting down.
CGACTCGCGGCGATAACCGCCGCTCTTCAGCTCGCCCGAGCCCAGTCGCAGGTAATCCCCGATCTCGAAACCGCGGGCCAGCAGGGCCAGAGTCTCGCCCTTCACCAGTCGCGCGCGCAGGCGTGACAGCTGGCCTTCGCGGGCCTGGGGAAAGTGGGTGAACAGGGCTTCGCCGATGACGAAGTTGAGGATGGCGTCACCGAGGAACTCCAGGCGCTCGTTGTTGCGCCCGGCGAAACTGCGATGGGTCAGCGCCAGGACCATCAGGTCCTGGTCGCGGAAGGTGTAGCCAAGCTTGCGCTCGAGTCGATCCAGACTGTTGTTACTCACGGCATTCGTACACGGAATTCTTTGTCAAATTTGACCACCAGGTCGATGTTCTGTACCAGTGGCTCGCGTTTTTCGTATTTCAGGTGGGCGCGGAATTCGTTGTTCTCGAGTTTCACGTCCAGCGCGTCATCCAGCTTGAGGTCGCGGATGTTGTTGAGCATCAGTGCCTTGTCCACATAGGAGTAGAACTCCGGAACAGTGCGCACTTCGGCGGCCTTGTCGGTCTCAACCGAGGTGATGGCCTTCTCGATGGCGTAATAGTCCAGGTAATGCGGAATGATCTTGAACGCGGCACTGGCCAGGAACGCCACGACGGCGAGCACCACCAGCCAACCCAGCAACGACATTCCCTTCTGCGAACGTGCGTACGTCATATCGACCTCATGTCGGTATCTTTCTTATTTGCCCGCCAACCACGGCGGGTCCAAGTGAAGCGGGGCCGCCTCGCTCCCCGCGTGCAGCCCCGCCCTTTTCCAGCACCGATCCAGCCCTGCAGGCCTGGAACGTCTCACCAGTTTAGTGAATCACACCAACTCGCGAGAAATTCGGCAGATTGCGCATCTTCGGATCCGGCCAGCTCATCCAGACCGCGAAGGCCTTGCCGACGATATTGCGGTCCGGAACCATGCCCAGCAGGTCCTTGGGAATCTTCGGATCGTTCCAGTAGCGGCTGTCGTTGGAGTTGTCGCGGTTGTCGCCCATCATGAAGTAATGGCCGGCCGGCACCTTCCACTGCTTGCCCGGCTCGATGCGGAAGCGGGTCATTTCCTTGCGGATCATGTGCTCCGCGGCGCCCAGCTTCTCCTGGTACAGGGTCACGCTGCCCAGGGTGCCCGGCTCCTCGCCCACCAGCGACTCGGCTACGGCCTGGTCATTGATGAACAGGCGCTTGTCGCTGGTGTAGCGGATGGTGTCCCCAGGAACACCGACCACACGCTTGATGTAGTTGATGTTCGGATCGCTGGGATAGCGGAACACCATGACATCGCCGCGCTGCGGGTCACCCACCGGGATCACCTTGGTGTCCAGCACCGGCAGGCGGATGCCGTAGGCGAACTTGTTCACCAGGATGAAATCGCCCACTTCCAGGGTCGGCTTCATCGAACCCGACGGGATCTGGAAGGGCTCGACCAGAAACGAACGCAGCACCAGCACGATGAACAGCACCGGGAAGAACGACTTGCCGTACTCGACGAGCACCGGCTCCTTGTTCAGTTTCTCCAGCACTTCCGGGTCAGCTTCGCCGACCGAACCTTCATAGGCGGAAATGGCCGCCCGGCGGCGCGGTGCGAACAGCACCAGGTCCACCAGGGCGAGAACGCCGCATACCGCAACGGCAATCACCAGCAACAGCGGGAAATTCAGGGTCATAGGGTTCAACTGTCCACTTTGAGCACAGCGAGGAAGGCTTCCTGCGGAATCTCCACGCTACCGACCTGCTTCATCCTTTTCTTACCGGCCTTCTGCTTCTCCAGCAGCTTGCGCTTACGGCTCACGTCACCACCGTAGCACTTGGCCAGCACGTTCTTCCTGAGCGCCTTGACCGTCGAGCGGGCGATGATCTGCCCACCGATGGCCGCCTGAATCGCGACGTCGAACATCTGCCGCGGAATCAATTCCTTCATCTTCTCCACCAGCTGACGGCCCTTGTACGGGGCATTGTCGCGGTGGACGATCAGGGCGAGGGCATCGACCTTCTCACCGTTGATCAGCACATCGAGGCGAACCAGGTTGGCCGGCTCGAAGCGGTCGAAGCTGTAGTCCAGCGAAGCATAGCCGCGGCTGGTGGACTTCAGGCGGTCGAAGAAGTCCAGCACCACTTCGTTCATCGGCAGATCGTAGATCACCTGGACCTGGCCGCTGAGGAAGTGCATGTCGCGCTGGACGCCGCGCTTCTCGATGCACAGGGTAATGACGTTGCCCAGGTGCTCCTGAGGCACAAGGATGGTCGCGCGGCAGATCGGCTCGCGCATCTCGTCGATGGACGAGAGGTCGGGCAGCTTGGACGGGTTGTCGACGTAGAGAATCTCGCCGTTCTTCTGCACGATCTCGAAGATCACGGTCGGTGCGGTGGTGATCAGGTCCAGGTCGTACTCGCGCTCCAGGCGCTCCTGGATGATCTCCATGTGCAGCATGCCGAGGAAGCCGATGCGGAAGCCGAAGCCCAGGGCCTCGGAGCTTTCCGGCTCGTACTGCAGCGCGGCGTCGTTCAGGGTCAGCTTCTGCAGCGCTTCGCGGAAGTCCTCGAAGTCATCGGAGCTGACCGGGAACAGGCCGGCGTAGACCTGCGGCTTGATGCGCTTGAAGCCTGGCAGCACGTCCACGTCGGGGGTGTTGTTCAGGGTCAGGGTATCGCCCACCGGCGCGCCGAGGATGTCCTTGATGCCGGCGATGATGAAGCCCACCTCACCGGCCTTGAGGTCCGGAGTCTCGGTGTGCTTCGGGGTGAAGACGCCGACGCTGTCCACCTGGTGGACCTTGCCGGTGGACTTCACCAGGATCTTGTCGCCTTTCTTGACGCGGCCGTGCTTCACACGCACCAGCGAGACCACGCCCAGGTAATTGTCGAACCAGGAGTCGATGATCAGCGCCTGCAGCGGTGCGTCGATCTCGCCTTCCGGAGCGGGAATGGCAGTGACCAGGCGCTCCAGCACGTCTTCCACGCCCATGCCGCTCTTGGCCGAGCAGGCCACGGCGTCGGTGGCGTCGATGCCGATGATGCTTTCGATCTCGTCCTTCACGCGGTCCGGATCGGCCTGCGGCAGGTCCATCTTGTTCAGGACCGGCATCACTTCCAGGCCCTGCTCGATGGCGGTGTAGCAGTTGGCGACCGACTGCGCTTCCACGCCCTGGCCGGCATCCACTACCAGCAGCGCGCCTTCGCACGCGGCCAGCGAACGGCTGACTTCGTAGGTGAAGTCGACGTGGCCGGGGGTGTCGATGAAGTTCAGCTGGTAGGTCTTGCCGTCCTTCGCCTTGTAGTGAAGGGTGACGCTGTGCGCCTTGATGGTGATGCCGCGCTCACGCTCCAGGTCCATGGAGTCCAGTACCTGGGCCTCCATCTCGCGGTCGGACAGGCCGCCGCACATCTGGATGAAGCGGTCTGCCAGCGTCGACTTGCCATGGTCGATGTGGGCGATGATGGAGAAATTGCGGATATGACTCAGGTCACTCACGGCGAACACACTCGGAAGGCTGAAGGCGGCGGTCCGCCGAAAAATAGCGGGGGAGTTTACCTGACTACAGCCTGATGCGTCACGCCGCGCCGGACGGTCAGGCATGAAAAAGGGCGACCGGAGTCGCCCTTTTCTGGTGCGTCGACCTTACTCGGTCAGTTTGAACGTGATGAAGCTCGCACGGCCCTGACGCAGCACGCGCATGGAAATCGAACGATCCTTCGGCAGCGCCTTGGCGATCTCGCTGAAGGTTTTCGAGGAATCCACCGCGCGATTGTTCAGGTGAGTGATGACGTCGCCCGGACGCAGGCCGATCATGGCCGCCGGACCGCCCTGCACTTCCTTGATGACCACGCCGCCCTTGATATCCAGGGACTTGCGCTGCTCGGCAGTCAGCTCCGCCACGGTCACACCCATGCGGTTGCTGCTGCGCTCGGCACCCTTGCCCTCGACTGCGGCGACGGCATCGTCGTCGTCCGGCAGGCTGCCGATGGTCAGGCTCAGGGTCTGGCGCTTGTTGTCGCGGATGACTTCCAGGGACGCCTTGTCGCCCGGCTTCATGTTGCCCACCAGGTGCGGCAGGTCGGCGGATTCATTGATGGTCTGGCCGTTCAGGCTCAGGATCACGTCACCCACCTGCAGGCCGCCCTTGGCCGCCGGGCCATCTTCCACCAGCTGCGCGACCAGCGCGCCGGCCGGTTTGTCGAGACCGAAGGATTCGGCCAGGTCCTTGTTCACTTCCTGGATCACCACGCCCAGCCAGCCACGGTTGACCTTGCCGCCGGCCTTGAGCTGATCGGCGACGTTCAGCGCCACATCGATCGGGATCGCGAAGGAAAGGCCCATGAAGCCGCCGGAACGGGTGAAGATCTGCGAGTTGATACCCACCACTTCGCCCTGCAGGTTCAGCAGCGGACCACCGGAGTTGCCCGGGTTGATCGCCACGTCGGTCTGGATGAACGGCACGTAGTTCTCGTTCGGCAGGCTGCGGCCCTTGGCGCTGACGATACCGGCAGTCACCGAGTGGTCGAAGCCGAACGGCGAACCGATGGCCAGCACCCACTCGCCGACCTTCAGCTTGTCGGAATCACCCAGCTTGAGCGTCGGCAGGCCCTTGGCATCGATCTTCAGCACGGCCACGTCGCTGCGCGGATCGGCACCGACCAGCTTGGCCTTGTGCTCGCTGCGGTCGGACAGGCGTACGAGGATCTCGTCGGCGTCGGCCACCACGTGGTTGTTGGTGAGAATGTAGCCATCATCGGAAATGATGAAGCCCGAACCCAGCGACTGGGCCTCGCGCTGCTGGCCACGGGGCGCCTGACCCTGACCGCCCTGGCCGCGGGGAATGCTGCGCTCGAAGAATTCGCGCAGGCCCGGCGGCAGGCCGTCGAGGTCCGGAATGCCCATCTGCGCGTTGGAGCGGTCGGGAAGTTTCTGGGTGGTACTGATGTTGACCACCGCCGGCGAGGCCTTCTCGACCAGCGGAGTGAAGTCCGGTAGTTCAGCCCGCGCGGTGACCGACAGGCTCAGGGCCAGCAGGGCGACCAGCGCAGCCATGCTGCGTTTCAGGGTTTGCATTGACTACAGCTCCCGTGATGTTGATTGGGAAGATCACTAAACAGGGCCGGGCGGCCCACCGACCAGCGCACGCAGCACAACCGGTTGCATCGCCGGATCATCCGTATGGCGTCGCGCATGGCGACGCACCAGCAGCCAGGCCAGCAGGAAACCCGCCAGCCCGGCCACGATGATGAGAGGCTCCGCCAGATCGAGGCGCGCCGCCAGTAGCGCCAGCGCGAACAGCCCGATCAGCGGGGAAAGATAGAAAAGCAGGGCGCTTTTCAGCAGAAGGTCTTCATCCACGCCCAGCAGGATTTCATCGCCAGGCTTAAGACTCGATGAAGCCAGGTTCGGCGAGATGAGCGCTCGCACTCGGCTGCGTCCCTGGGAACCCCCCAGCCGCTCCAGGAGACCCTGGCCGCAGCCGGCGTTGACCGAACATCCCGAGCAGGTGGAGCGGCGCAGCGTTTCGACCTGGACCGCACCAGACTCGACCGCAACCACTCTTCCCCGCTCATGGATCACTGTGGCTGAGCTCCCGTTGGCCGCATGGACAACGCCACGCGCTCGGCCGTGCCACTGGGTATCTCGCCGACCACGGTCACCATGGTGCCACCATCTTCACTGGCGAACCGCCTCGACACCACGGTGGTCGGGCCCAGCTGGGTGCGGGCATCATCGACCTTGGCGCCGTGCAGCGGCTCGAGGAATACCGAGAAACGCGCCAGTCCGTCGCCGTAGGCCAGGCACAGGACCTGGTCATTGGAGACCGGGCTGCGCTCCTGCAGCGTACTGTTCAGGGTAAAGCCCGGCGGCACCCATTCCGAATGCCAGTTGGTCTTCACCTGGGCAACCTTGGCTTCCTTCACCGGCTTGCAGGCCGCGCTCGCTTGCAACTCGCCGTCATCCGGCGCTGCCATGTCGATGCGGGTGAACTGCAGGCGCTCGATGATCTGGCCCTTGTCATTGAGCAGCAGGGACTTGAGCGGCAGGCCCGTCTCCTTGTCCACGTGCAGCTCGAAGCCATAGCGATGCTGGTCACGCGGGATCACCGCCAGCACCACCGCCGGACGATCGGCAATACGCGACTCGCCGGCGACGCGAACGTCGTAGTAGGTAGATAGATCGGCAGGGTTGAGCTTGCGTGCCGGCCACATCTCGCCGGTCGACGCCTGCCCCGACATGCCTCCACCTACGCACTGGGTGGCGCCATCGACGCGCACCACTTCCTGGCGCGGCCCATCGACCTGGACCAGGTGCTCGCGCACCGAGCCGTCACTCTCCACACGATGCCAGACATCGTGGGTGGAGAAGGCTCCGCTGCGTTCGTAGATGAAGGTACCCTGGAAGTTCTGTTGCTGATCAGCCTCGGAGAGGCGCTTGATCCAGTCCAACGCATCGGCGGCCTGGACTGGCAATGCCAGCAGACCGCCGAGGAAGAACAACAGTGCTGTCGTCGCGCGCATGTCGCTCCTTAAGGTCGCAAATCAGCGGCTTTCCAGGCTCGCGGCGCGTGCATAAGGCAGGGCGCTGTCGGTGCCGCTGACGGCGGACTGCTGCGCGTGTTGACGCAGGTAACCCGGAAGACGCTGCTCATGCCAGGTGGTCTGCCCGCCCTGGGCATTGGTGATCACCTGCGGCGCCTCGTCCTGAGTGTAGCCTGCCAGTACCGCCGGGCCTTGCACTTGCGGCAGGGCGATCTGCGGGGTGGCACCTTGCTGGGCAAGGCCGTTGGCGACACTGTCATCCTGGTGGTACATGCGTACACCGGCCAGCACAGCCAGGGTCACCGAGGCGGCGACGGCCAGGCGGCCGACGTTGCGCCACGGATTGCGGCTGCGCGGCGCCGGTGCGGCTTCATCGGCCAGCGCGGCGGACACGGCGGCGGCAATGTCCAGCTTGGGCATGGCCGGCTCGCGGTGCATCACTGCACGGGCCAGTTGGTAACGGGACCAGGTGGCCCGCAATTCGGCGTCCTCGCCGCAGGCTGCAAGCACACGCCGCAGCTCAAGCTCATCCGCTTCGTTATCCATTACCGCGGACAGCGACTCCTGCAGGGCTTCACGACTCATAGCGGTACCTCTCTTGGCTTCTGCCGCTGTATCAGACTTCATCATGCAACAAAGGCTGCAAAGCTTTGTCGATCGCTTCCCGCGCACGGAATATCCGTGAGCGGACGGTCCCCACCGGACACTGCATCACGGTGGCGATATCTTCGTAACTCAGGCCTTCGAACTCGCGCAGGGTCAAGGCCGTGCGCAAATCATCGGGCAGCTGCTGGATGGTGCGATGGACGGTTTCCTCGATCTCATCCCGCAGCATGGCTCTTTCCGGCGACTCGATGTCCTTCAGGGCGTGATCGCCGTCGAAGAACTCCGCGTCCTCTGCCGTGACATCGCTGTCCGGCGGCCGCCGACCGCGCGCAACCAGATGGTTCTTCGCGGTGTTGATGGCGATACGGTACAGCCAGGTATAAAAGGCACTGTCGCCCCGGAAGTTGCCCAAGGCGCGATACGCCTTGATGAATGCTTCCTGTGCAACGTCCTGGGCTTCCTGCGCGTCGTGCACGAATCGCACGATGAGACCCAGAATCTTGTGCTGGTACTTCAGCACCAGCAGGTCGAATGCCCGTTTGTCTCCGCGCTGTACCCGTTCAACCAGTTGCTGATCCTGTTCCTGGGTTAGCATGAATGCTCCTCTGAAAACCTGGAGGAGCTTCGAGCACCCTGGTAAATCGTCCTGCCAAGATAGACTCGGGTCTTTTGCAAAAGTTCTCCCCTCCAAGCATGCGCCGCACAGTTTTTTCACATTTGCGGCAATCGGACCCCGACATGCGTCCGAAGCCCGTCAAATTCAACTGCACCGGGCGGAACACCCGCTCCCCTTCCGCGCAATGTCAATCTGCGCGCAAAGTTGATTGGGTATTCCGCGTTCGAACCGGAACGCCTGAAAAAGTTCCGGTGATTTGCCGTGATCGTTCAATGACTTCGACGCAACCCCTGGCGCCTGCCGGACCGGCTTGAGCGGGGAAGAAAGCTTCCCGCCCTGCGACTGCCGCCCCACCTCACGCGCCTTCGGTGTCATCGGTTCGCCAGTATTGTGCCGTGGCCCCCTTCTATATACTAGGGCGCCATTTTGTGGAGCCGGGTATGAGTCAGCATTTCCAGCACGACGTCCTAGTGATCGGCAGCGGGGCCGCCGGCCTGACGCTGGCTTTGACGCTGCCTTCGCACCTGAAGATCGCCGTGCTGAGCAAGGGCGAACTCTCCCAGGGCTCCACCTTCTGGGCCCAGGGTGGCGTTGCCGCCGTGCTGGATGACACCGACACCGTGGAGTCCCACGTCGAGGACACCCTGGTCGCCGGCGCCGGCCTGTGCCGCGAGGACGCGGTGAAATTCACCGTCGAGCATAGCCGCGAGGCCATCCAGTGGCTGATCGAGCAGGGCGTTCCCTTCACCCGCGACCATGAGCCGGGCCGCGAGGACGGCAGTTTCGAGTTCCACCTGACCCGTGAAGGCGGCCACAGCCATCGGCGGATCATCCACGCTGCCGACGCCACCGGCGCCGCGATATTCAATGCCCTGCTGGAACAGGCCCGCCAGCGGCCGAACATCGAACTGCTGTCGCAACGGGTCGCCGTCGACCTGATCACCGAGCAGAAACTGGGCATGGGCGGTCAACGCTGCCTGGGCGCTTACGTACTGGACCGCTCGACCGGCGAAGTCGATACCTTCAGCGCGCGCTTCACCGTGCTTGCCTCGGGCGGCGCCAGCAAGGTCTACCTCTATACCAGCAACCCCGACGGCAACTCCGGCGACGGTATCGCCATGGCCTGGCGCGCCGGCTGCCGGGTCGGCAACCTGGAATTCAACCAGTTCCACCCGACCTGCCTGTACCACCCGCAGGCCAAGAGTTTCCTGATCACCGAGGCGCTGCGTGGCGAAGGCGCCCTGCTCCGACTGCCCAATGGCGAGCGCTTCATGCCGCGCTTCCACGCCCTGGGCGAACTCGCCCCGCGTGACGTGGTGGCCCGCGCCATCGACCACGAGATGAAGCGCCTGGGCATCGACTACGTCTACCTGGACATCAGCCACAAGCCGGCCGAGTTCATCCGCGAGCACTTCCCCACCGTCTACGAGCGCTGCCTGGACTTCGGCATCGACATCACCCGCGAGCCCATCCCGGTGGTGCCGGCGGCGCACTACACCTGTGGCGGCGTGCTGGTGGATTCCCAGGGGCGCACCGACGTGCCGAACCTCTACGCCATCGGCGAGACCACCTTCACCGGCCTGCACGGCGCCAACCGCATGGCCAGCAACTCGCTGCTGGAGTGCTTCGTCTACGCCCGCTCCGCCGCCGCCGACATCCTCGCCGAACTGCCCAAGGCCCAGACGCTGGTCGCCCTGCCCTGCTGGGACGCCAGCCAGGTGACCGATTCGGACGAGGACGTGATCATCGCCCACAACTGGGACGAGCTGCGGCGCTTCATGTGGGACTACGTGGGCATCGTGCGTACCAACAAGCGCCTGGCGCGCGCCCAGCACCGGGTTCGCCTGCTGCTGGACGAGATCGACGAGTTCTACTCGAACTACAAGGTCAGCCGCGACCTGATCGAGCTGCGCAACCTCGCCCAGGTGGCCGAACTGATCATCCTCTCCGCCATGCAGCGCCACGAGAGCCGCGGCCTGCACTACACGCTGGACTATCCGGACCTGTTGCCCGAAGCCCGCGACACTATCCTGGCGCCGTCCACCTATTGCGACTGAAGCGCAGCCGCACCCGCAGGCGCCGGTGCAACTCCGGCGCCAGGGCGTCGGAAGGTACGCAGACGCTGCGCGCCAGCCAGTCACCAGGACGACGGAAACGCAGGACGATCAAAGAGGGCAGCGCCAGGCTGTCCGGCATCAACTGCACGGGTTGAAACCCTTCCCGCTCGCTCCACAACTGCCAGCCCTCGGCGTTGTGGCGCAGCGCACGCATCGAATCCGGCGCGCGCAATAGAATCCGCCCAGGCACAACCCGGCACGCATGCAGCAGGCAGAGGCTCAGGCCGAGCGTTTTCCAGTGAAGGGGAATGTCCGCGAGCAGCAGCGCCAGGACGGCGCAGCATTGCGCGGCGAGGTAGGCCGCCAGCAAACCGATGGACGGCTGCCAGCGGCACTCGAAGGGGTCACTTCGGCTGGACACGGTCCAGGATCATGCGAACGATGATGCGCAGGTCGGCATCTTCCGGCTCGCCGCGCTGCATGAACCAGCCGAACATGTCCTGGTCCTCGCACTCCAGCAGCTTGCGGAAGCGCGCCTGATCGTCGGCGGGCAGGCCCGGGTAGACTTCCTGGACAAAAGGCACCAGCAGGACGTCCAGTTCCAGCATGCCGCGGCGGCTGTGCCAGAAAAGGCGTTTGAGTTCGGTTTCGTCGTTCATCTGCGGGTTCCCTCGAATAACTGCGAGCAAATACATCGGAACGCTCGCGAAGTCGACGGACGGCGCGAGCCGAGCGGCATTATACGCATGCTCGGCTCACCCGGCACCCGCTGACAAGGCTGGGCCTGAGCTCTATCATGAGGCCCCTAACTTTCTTCCAGCGAATCGTGATGACCGACTCTGCTTTCTACACCGAACTCAATCACGAAGGGATTCTCGCCGTCCGTGGCGCGGACGCCGCCAAATTCCTCCAGGGCCAGCTGACCTGCAACCTCAATTACCTGAACGCCGAATACTCCAGCCTCGGTGCCCGCTGCACGCCCAAGGGCCGCATGACCTCCAGCTTCCGCATCCTCGCCGAAGGCGAAGGCTTCCTGCTGGCCATGGCCAACGACCTGCTGGACAGCCAGCTGACGGACCTGAAGAAGTACGCGGTGTTCTCCAAGGCCACCCTCTCCGATGACAGCACCCAGTGGGCGCGCTTCGGCCTGAGCGGTGCGGACGCTGTCCTCGCCGAACTGGGCCTGAGCCTCTCCGGCGAAGCCGACCAGGTAGCGCGGGTCGAGGGCCTGATCGCCATCGGTCTCGGCCAGGGCCGCGTCGAACTCTGGGCATCGGCCGAACGCGCCGCCGCCATCGCCGACCTGCTGCAGACCCGCCTGCCCCACGCCGAACTCAACGACTGGCTGCTCGGCCAGGTTCGCGCCGGGGTCGGCCAGGTGTTCGGCGCCACCCGCGAGCTGTTCATCCCGCAGATGATCAACCTGCAGGCCGTAGGCGGCGTGAGCTTCAAGAAGGGCTGCTACACCGGCCAGGAAATCGTCGCGCGCATGCAGTACCTGGGCCGCCTCAAGCGCCGCCTGCAGCGCCTGAAACTCGATGGTGCCGAACTGCCGGAGCCGGGCCGCGAGCTGTTCTCGCCGGTGCATTCCACCAGCGTCGGCGAAGTGGTACTGGCCGCCCGCGCGGCCGATGGCGTGGAGCTGCTCGCTGTGCTGCAGGACGACGCCGCTGCCGACGGCAACGTGCGCCTGGGCGAGGACCAGCCCCTGCGTCTGCTGGACCTGCCTTACGTTCTGGACAGCGACCGCGAGATCCAGCGCTGAATTTCGTGCCGGGCGGGGAGCCCGGCTTTCCCTGAAGGACACTTCATGAGCAAGCTTGCCGAAAAAGTACAACAGGAACTGCTGCGGGCCATCGACAACGATGAGCTGGTGCTGCCGACGCTGCCGGAAGTCGCCCTGCGCGTCCGTGAAGCGGCGGAAGACCCGGACATCAGCATCCAGGATCTGGCCAAGGTGATCGGCAACGACGCTGCCCTGACCGCGCGCATCATCAAGGTGGTGAACAGCCCGCTGCTGCGCACCAACAAGGAAATCACCGACCTGCAGATGGCGATCAGCCGCCTGGGGATCAACTACACCTGCAACCTGGCCACCGGTCTTGCCATGGAGCAGATGTTCCAGGCCACCTCCGACGTGGTCGACCGCAAGATGCGCGAGGTGTGGAACAAGAGCACCGAGATCGCCGGCATCTGCCACGCGCTGTGCCGCCACTACACCCGCCTGGCGCCGGATCAGGCGACCCTGGCCGGCCTGGTGCACCAGATCGGCGTGCTGCCGATCCTCACCTACGCCGAGGAGCACAGCGAACTGCTGGCCGATTCCATCAGCCTCAACCATGTGATCGAGCGCATCCACCCGGTCATCGGCGACCGCATCCTCAAGGCCTGGGACTTCCCGGCGCCGATCGCCGCCGTGCCGGGCCAGCACCTGGACTTCAGCCGCGACTCGGCCAAGGTCGACTACGTGGACATCGTCCAGGTAGCCACCCTGCAGAGCTACCTGGGCAGCCAGCACCCCTACACCGAACTGGACTGGGCGACCATTCCGGCCTTCGCCAAACTGGGCCTGGACCCGAAGGCAGACGTGAAGGAAGACGAAGACCTCTCCGCCGCCATGGAAGCGGCGATGAGCATGCTGCAGTAAGTTCACGCCGTACCACCCGAAACCCGCCCTTACCGGCGGGTTTCGTTTTTATGGCTCAGGCGTTTTCCGCCGGGAAGGTCACCCGCACCAGCAGCCCGCCCAGTTCGCCCTGGCCCAGCTCGATGCGCGCACGATGCGCACTGCAGATCTCGCCGACGATGGCCAGGCCCAGCCCGGTGCCCTGCTGGCGGCGGCGGTAGAAGCGGCGGAACACCTTGTCGCGTTCCTCCGGCGGGATGCCGGGGCCGTCGTCTTCGACCTCCAGCTCGGCCGGCGAGCGCACGCGGATGATCACGTTGCCGTCCGCCGGGGCATGGGCAATGGCGTTATCCACCAGGTTGCTGAGCAGTTCGTTGAGCAGGGTCGGATCGCCCTTCACCCAGGCCGGCTCGTCCGCCTCCAGCGCCAGCGCCACACCGCGCGAATACGCCAGCGGCGCCAGAGCAAGGCCCAGCTCGCGGGCCAGTTGGCCCAGCTCGAGGCGCTCCCCCGCACCTTCGGCGATGGCGCGAGCGCCGCTTTCCACCCGCGCCAGGGACAGCAGCTGGTTGGCCAGCCCGGTCACCCGGTCGGTGTTCTGCACGGCGTCGACCAGCGTCGCACGCCATTGCTGCGGGTCCTGCTCGCGCAGGCCCAGCTCCAGCCGCGCCTTGAGCGCTGCCAGTGGGGTACGCAGCTCGTGGGACGCCTCGGCAATGAACTGCGACTGGCGGTCGAACAGCCCGCGCAGGCGCACGGTGAAGTGGTTGAGCGCCGCTACCAGTGGGCGCAGCTCCTTCTGCACGCGGACTTCCGGCAACGGCCGCAGATCGTCCGGCTGGCGCTCCTCCACCGCCTCGCGCAGACGGTCCAGCGGGCGCAGGCCGGCGCTCACCGCGTACCAGACCATCATCAGCGCGGCGATGGCCGACAACGCGAGGTTGAGCAGGGTATCGGCGAGCAGGTTGCGCGCCAGCCGCTCGCGGGCGCCCATGGTTTCGGCGACACGGATTTCCGCCATGCCGTTGACCGTCGGCTGGCTCACCGGCTGCAGCAGGCTGACCACCCGCACGCCCTGCCCTTCGTAGGTGGCGTCGTAGAACTTGGCCAATGCCGGGTAATCGTCGGTGCGCGGCGTGGTCGGCAGTGGCGCCGGCAGGTTCTCGTAGCCGGAGATCATCTTCCCCTGCGGATCGATCACCTGGTAGAAGATGCGCCCGGCGCTGTCGTACTCGAAGCTGTCCAGCGCCACGTAGGGCACGTTGGCGCGCAGGGTGCCGTCGCTGGCGTAGAGGCCGTCGGCGATGTCCCGCGCCGACGCCAGCAGGGTGCGGTCATAGGCGATGTCGGCCGCGTGCCGGGCACGCCAGTAGGTGGCCGCGCTGCCGATCAGCAGCAGCACCAGCAGCAGCCCGCCGAGGCGCCAGAGCAGGCGCCCGCGCAGGCTGCCCGTGCCGGGAAGCACCCAGCGCCATTCAGCCATCCTGGGCCTCGAGCAGATAGCCCAGGCCGCGGAAGGTAACGATGCGCACCGAGCTGCCTTCGAGCTTCTTGCGCAGGCGGTGGACGTAGATTTCGATGGCGTCCGCGCTGGCGTCCTGGTCCAGGCCGAACACCTGCGCCGCCAACTGCTCCTTGCTCATCACCCGCCCCGGACGAGCAATCAGCGCCTCCAGCACGGCCTGCTCGCGGGAGGTCAGGTTCATCGCCTGCTCGGTCAGGGTGAAACGCCGCGCGCCGAGGTCGTAGACCAGCTCGCCACAGCGCTGCTGCTGCTCGCCACCCAGCACACTGCGGCGCAGCAGGGCCTTCACCCGTGCTTCCAGCTCGGTGAGTTCGAAGGGTTTGGCCAGGTAATCGTCGGCGCCCAGGTTCAAGCCGTGCACGCGGTCGCGCACTTCACCACGGGCGGTGAGCATCAGCACCGGCAGGGTCTTGCCGCGCTCGCGCAGGCGCGCCAGCACCTGGAAGCCGTCCAGCCGCGGCAGGCCGACGTCGAGGATCGCCAGCGCGTAGTCCTCGCTGGCCAGGGCCAGGTCGGCGGCCACGCCGTCCTGCAGCAGGTCCACGGTCCAGCCGGCGCCCTTGAGCGCCTGGGCGACGCTTTCGCCGAGTTGCGGATGGTCTTCAACCAGGAGGATTCGCACGCGTTTCTACCCCTCGGACTACAGGTTCGGGCCGGCAGTTTACCCATCCGCGCGCCACTGTGAATGGGGGAAATTCGCTGAAATCACTGCGAAAGGCGACTGAAAGCCTGGCGAAAGCTTAGCCCGTTAGCATCGCCAACGAGCCGCCTCCCAACCCCGAATATTTCAGCGCCGACTGCCCAGGCGCAACGGCGGGAGCAGCGGACTCGACGACGGCAAAGACCGTCAACAGAGCGGAAGGCGGCGTGGTGCCCTTTCGCGACAACAACAAGAACGGAGACCACAGATGCCCACCGCCCGGCCTTTGGCTGCACCGGCTTTTTCCAAGCCCAACTCCCGCTGTCTGACTCCCGCCCTGCTGGCTTTCGCCGGGGTCGCCCCGCTGTGCGAAGCCGCCGGCTTCGTCGAAGACAGCAGCGCCACGCTCAGCACCCAGAACATCTACTTCAACCGTGATTTCCGCGACGGCGCCGGCCAGTCCAAGCGCGAAGAATGGGCGCAGGGTTTCATCCTCGACTTCCAGTCCGGCTACACCCCCGGCACCATCGGCGTCGGCCTGGATGCCATGGGCATGCTCGGTCTGAAGCTCGACTCCTCCCCGGACCGCACCGGCACCGGCCTGCTGCCGACCCACGATGACGGCCGCGCCGCCGACGAGTACAGCAAGCTCGGCCTGACCGCCAAGTTCAAGGCCTCCGAGACGGAGCTGAAGATCGGCAGCCTGATCCCCGACCTGCCCACCCTGCAGCCCAACGACAGCCGCCTGTTCCCGCAGACCTTCGAGGGCGGCCTGCTCAACTCCACCGACCTGCCGGGCCTGAACTTCACCGGCGGGCGCCTGGAGAAAGTGAAGGACCGCGACTCCACCGACTTCACCGACCTGGCGCTGAACAACAAGAACCGCCGCTTCTCCGGTGGCAGCGCCGAGGGCAAGCACTACGACCTGGCCGGCGGCGACTACCAGTTCACCGACAACCTCACCGGCCGTTACCACTACGCGCAGCTGGACGAGGTCTACCGCCAGCACTTCGTCGGCCTGCTCGCCAGCTACCCGCTGGGCCCCGGAAAATTCAGCGCCGATGTGCGCCTGGCCATCAGTGACGACCAGGGCGAGGCGCGCGGCGGCGAGATCGACAACCGCGCCTTCAACGGCATGCTCGGCTACGCCCTGGGCGCCAACAAGTTCAGCCTCGGCTGGCAGCAGATGAGCGGCGACAGCGCCTTCCCCTACATCGACGGCAGCAACCCCTACCTCGTCAACTTCGTCCAGGTCGGCGACTTCGCCGAGACGGATGAGCGCTCCTGGCAGGTCCGCCACGACTACGACTTCGCCGGCCTCGGCCTGCCCGGCCTGACCCTGATGAATCGCTACATCAGCGGTGACAATGCCAAAATCAACGGCATGGACGGTCACGGCAAGGAATGGGAGCGCAACACCGACATCAAGTACGTGATCCAGAGCGGCCCGCTCAAGGACGTCGCGGTGCGCGTGCGTAACGCCACCTACCGTTCCAGCTTCGCGCGGGACGCCGACGAGACGCGTATCTACCTCAGCTACTCCCTGGCGATCTGGTAAACCGACAACAACAAGAGAGGCATCGCACCATGACCACCGTCCTGCGCAACCTGACCCTCGCCGGCGCCACCCTGCTCGCCGCCAGCCAACTGATGGCCGAGCCCAAGCGCCCGGAATGCATCGCCCCGGCATCCCCCGGCGGCGGCTTCGACCTCACCTGCAAGTTGGCGCAGAGCGCCCTGGTGGACGAGAAACTGCTGACCAAGCCGATGCGCGTCACCTACATGCCCGGCGGCGTCGGCGCCGTGGCCTACAACGCGGTGGTCGCCCAGCGTCCGGCCGACGGCAACACCATCACCGCCTTCTCCAGCGGCTCGCTGCTGAACCTGGCCCAGGGCAAGTTCGGCCGCTTCGACGAGAACGCCGTGAAGTGGCTGGCCGCCGTGGGCACCAGCTACGGGGCCATCGCGGTGCCCAGCGACTCGCCGTACAAGAACCTCGGCGACCTGGTGGCCGCGCTCAAGGCCGACCCGGGCAAGGTGGTGATCGGCTCCGGCGGCACCGTCGGCAGCCAGGACTGGATGCAGACCGCGCTGATCGCCAAGGCCGCCGGCATCGACCCGAAGCAGCTGCGCTACGTCGCGCTGGAAGGCGGCGGCGAGATCGCCACGGCGCTGCTGGGCGGGCACATCCAGGTGGGCAGCACGGACATCTCCGACTCCATGCCACACATCCGCGCGGGCAAGATGCGCATCCTCGCGGTGTTCTCCGAGGAGCGCCTGAAGGATGAAGGCATGGCCGACATCCCGACCGCCAAGGAGCAGGGCTTCGACATCGTCTGGCCAGTGGTGCGCGGCTTCTACGTCGGGCCGAAGGTGAGCGAAGAGGACTACCAGTTCTGGAAGGCCTCCTTCGACAAGCTGCTGGCCTCGGAAGACTTCGCCAGGCTGCGCGACCAGCGCGAGCTGTTCCCCTTCGCCATGACCGGCCCGGAACTGGACGCCTACGTGAAGCAGCAGGTCGCCCAGTACAAGCAGCTGGCCCGCGAGTTCGGCCTCATCCAGTAACGCCCCGAGCGGCGCCGTCTTCCGCGAAGGCGGCGCCAGGAGACTCCCCATGTCCCGTACCAGCCTCTTCCAGCGGCTGTTCGCCGGCGCCTGGCTGTTCGCCTGCGTCGCCTTCGCCCTGATCGCCTGGCAGCTCCAGGCGCCCTTCTCCTACGAACCGGTCGGCCCGCGCGCCTACCCGCTGCTCTGCCTGGGCCTGATGGCCGTGGGCCTGGCCTGGCTGATCGCCCGTCCCACGCCGATCAAGCGCGAGGAAGACGAACCCGCGCTGGAAGGCGCGCTGCTGGGCAAGGTGGTGCTCTGCGTCGTGCTGCTGGCGGTGTATGCCGGCCTGTTCGAGCCGCTGGGCTTCATCCCGGCGAGCGCGATGATCGGCACCTTCATCGCGCTGATCTACGGCGGCCGCCCGGTGGCCAGCGTGATCACCGCGACGCTGCTCGCCATCGGCCTCTACGTGCTGTTCGACCGCACTTTGGACGTCCCGCTGCCGCTGGGCATCCTCGACCCCCTGCTCTGAGGAACTCGTCATGGAAACTTTGAGCTATCTCGGACAGGGCTTCGGCGTCGCCCTGAGCCCGTACAACCTCATCACCGCGCTGATCGGCACCCTGATCGGCACCGTCGTCGGCCTGCTGCCGGGCCTGGGCCCGATCAACGGGGTGGCACTGCTGATCCCGGTGGCCTTCGCCCTCGGCCTGCCGCCGGAGTCGGCGCTGATCCTGCTGGCCGCCGTGTACCTGGGCTGCGAATACGGCGGGCGGATTTCCTCGATCCTGCTGAACATTCCCGGCGAAGCCTCCACCGTGATGACCACCCTCGACGGCTACCCCATGGCACGCAACGGCCTGGCCGGCGTGGCCCTGTCGCTGTCGGCCTGGAGCTCGTTCATCGGTGCCTTCATCGCCACCTGCGGCATGGTGCTGTTCGCCCCGCTGCTGGCGAAATGGGCCATCGCCTTCGGCCCCGCGGAATACTTCGTACTGATGGTCTTCGCCATCGTCGCCCTCGGCGGGCTGGCCGGCGACCGGCCGCTGAAGACCCTGCTGGCGGCGCTGCTCGGGCTGTTCCTGTCCAGCGTCGGGATCGACGCCAACAGCGGCGTGTACCGCTTCACCTTCGACAACATCCACGTCTCCGACGGCATCCAGTTCGTCGTGCTGGTGCTGGGCCTGTTCTCGGTGAGCGAGATCCTCCTGCTGCTGGAGAAGACCCACCACGGCCACAAGATGGTCGAGGCCAGCGGGCGCATGCTGTTCAACATGAAGGAAGCCGCCTCGGTGGCCGTGATCAACGTCCGCTGCGGGCTGCTCGGCTTCGTCATGGGCGTGCTGCCCGGCGCCGGTGCGACCCTGGCCAGCGCCGTGGCCTACATGACCGAGAAGAAGCTGGCCGGTGACACCGGCAAGTTCGGCAAGGGCGACCTGCGCGGCCTGGCCGCCCCGGAAACCGCCATTGGCGCCTCCGCCTGCGGCGCCCTGGTGCCGATGCTGACCCTCGGCGTACCCGGTTCGGGCACCACCGCGGTGATGATCGGCGCGCTCAGCCTGTACAACATCACCCCCGGCCCGCTGCTGTTCCAGGAACAGCCGAACATCGTCTGGGGCCTGATCGCCTCGCTGTTCATCGCCAACGTCATGCTGATCATCCTCAACGTGCCGATGGTGCGGGTGTTCACCCGCATCCTCTCGGTGCCGAACTGGGCGCTGGTGCCGGGCATCGCGATCATCACCGCCATCGGCGTCTATGCCGTGCACGCCACCACCTTCGACCTGTTCCTGATGGTCGCCATCGGCATCCTCGGCTACATCCTGCGCAAGCTGGACTTCCCGCTGTCGCCGCTGCTGCTGGGCTTCATCCTCGGCGGGCTGATGGAACAGAACCTGCGCCGCGCGCTGTCCATCTCCAACGGCGAACTGGGCATCCTCTGGTCCAGCCCCATCGCCATCGGCACCTGGGCACTGGTCGCCCTGATGCTCGGCCTGCCGCTGTACCGCGCCTGGCGCAAGCGCGCCCGCCGTTCCCGCGAGGCCGTGGCTGACGCCGCGTAAAGCAACCACGCTCGCCGCGTCGAGACGCGCGGCGATTTTCAAGGCCCGCCTTTGTGCGGGCCTCTTTTTTGGGGCGGTTAAAGCGGCGGCAGCGACCAATCGATAGGCGTCAGACCGTGCTGTTCGAGGAACTTGTTGGTACGGCTGAAGTGCCCGTTGCCGAGGAAGCCGCGATAGGCCGAGAGCGGTGACGGGTGCGCGGACTTGAGCACCAGGTGCTTCTGCGCGTCGATCAGCTTCTGCTTGCTCTGTGCGTGGGAACCCCAGAGCAGGAACACCAGGTTCTCGCAGCGCTGGCTGACCACTTCGATCACCTTGTCGGTGAACGGGCCCCAGCCTGCCTGGGCGTGGGAGCCGGCGCGGGCCTGCTCGACGGTGAGCGAGGTGTTGAGCAGCAGCACGCCCTGTTCGGCCCAGTGCTGCAGGTAGCCGTGGCTGGGGATCGGCAGGTTGAGGTCGCGTTGCAGCTCTTTATAGATGTTCTGCAGCGACGGCGGCGTCGGCACGCCCGGCTGCACCGAGAAGCACAGGCCATGGGCCTGGCCCGGGCCGTGGTACGGGTCCTGGCCGATGATGACGACCTTGATGCGCTCCAGCGGCGTGGTGTTCAGCGCGTTGAAGATCAGCGGGCCGGGCGGGAAGATCACCTTGCCGGCGGCCTTCTCCGTGCGCAGGAACTCGCCCAGCTGCTTCATGTAGGGTTTTTCGAACTCCTCATGGAGGGCTTCTTTCCAGCTGGGTTCCAGCTTGATCCGGTCGTCATTGGTCATGGTGCATCTGCCTGGTGAAACGAACCGGCACGCTAAGCAAGCGCCCCGGCCAAGTCAAGGCGACTTGTGCCGCACCGCCCAGGAGCCCGGCAAGCGCGGTGCACCACTGCCCAGGCCAGCCAGAATCCACACCGAGACGGCGACCGTCAGCCCCAGGTGGAACAGCTCGCGGCGCGGCACGCCGGCCAGTTCGCCACGGGTGCCGATCAGCAGGCCGCTACCGATGAACAGCAGCGCGCCAAGCAGCGCCAGCGAATAGCGCCGGGAACGACCGGGCCAGGCGATGACCAGCAAGGCGATCAGGTTGCTCACCAGCGAGAGCTGCGCCAGGAAGACCAGCAGCACGCCGATCACCAGCACCATCACTTGCCGGCCGGGCCCGCCGGACAGACGCCCGAGCGCGATCAACGGCAGGCCTATGGCGCCGGACACCACGCTCGCCAAATGATGCGCCTCAGACAATGCCACGACGCCGCCATACTCCAGCGCGCCCAGCAGCGCCGCGATACCCATGGACAGGAAGCCCAGCGCGCGCCAGCCCATCTGCTCGCGCAGGGCGAGCCAGGCGGCGATGGTGCAGGCCAGGGTGAGCAGCAGTTCGGCGATCACGGGCAACATGGGGCAGTCCTTCTTCTTGTCATCGGCGCAGACTAGCGAGCCCCGCCGCTGCGCGCACGGTCGAGCACGCCAGCGCAGGCGACGCCGCGCGCCATCCTGCGTCCATCGACCAGGTCCGGATTCGACCAAAGGCCAATGGGAGTGGCCGGCCAGTCTGTGCACAGTCCCCTCTTCGCTTCACCCGCCAATAAAAACAACAGGGAACGAACATGCGCTTTCTGACTGCCGCACTCTCGCTGGTGGCTGCCTTCAGCTGCCTGGCGCAAGCCGCCGAACCGATCAACCTCGGCCTCAATTACCCCCGCACCGGCTCCTACAAGGAAGAAGGCCTCGCGCAGATGCGCGGCGCGCTGCTGGCCATCGACGAGATCAACGCCCAGGGCGGCGTGCTCGGCCGGCCGCTGCATCTGCTGAGCAAGGACGACGCCTCGCGCCCGGAAAAGGCCCTGCGCAATATCGACGCCATGGCCGCCGACGGTGCGGCGATGTTCTTCGGCGGCGCCTCCAGCGCGGTAGCCATCGCCGCCGGAGAACGGGCGGCGCAGAAGAAGTTGCTGTACTTCGGCACCCTCACCTACTCCAACGACACCACCGGCAAGGACGGCCAGCGCTACATGTTCCGCGAGTGCAACAGCGCCTGGATGAGTGCCCGCGCGCTGGGCAACTACCTGGGCCGCACGCTGCCGGGCAAGCGCTACTTCTACGTCACCGCCAACTACACCTGGGGCCTGACCACCGAAAGCTCGCTGCGCCACTACACCGGCACCGAAGACGCCGCCCGGCACCCGTCGATCAAGGTGCCCTTTCCCGGCGCACGCCTTTCCGATTACCGCGATGCGCTGACCCAGGCGGCTGCGAGCAAGGCGGACGTGCTGGTCCTGGCGCTGTTCGGCGAGGACCTGGTGCATGCCATGCGTATCGCCGATGAACTGGGCCTGACGCGCAACCACCAGATCATCGCGCCCAACCTCACCCAGAGCATGGTCGAGCTGGCCGGGCCCGGCCTGATGCAGGGCGTGATCGGCACCGAACCCTGGACCTGGCAGGTCCCTGAGCGCGAAGGCTCGGCGCGCGGCCAGGCCTTCGTGCGCGATTTCACCCAGCGCTACGGCGTCTACCCCGCCAGCTCCGCCGCCTCGGCCTACAGCATCGTCTACCAGTGGGCCGACGCCGCCCGGCGCAGCGGCAGCCTGGACAGCGACGCGCTGGTCAAGGCGCTGGAAGGCCATCGCTACAGCCTGCTCAAGGGCGAGCAGCAATGGCGCGACTTCGACCACCAGAACATCCAGCGTGTCTACGTGGTGAAGGTGAAGCCGCGCGACGA
Source organism: Pseudomonas sp. PDM22 (assembly GCF_014851965.1). Lineage (NCBI taxonomy): Bacteria > Pseudomonadati > Pseudomonadota > Gammaproteobacteria > Pseudomonadales > Pseudomonadaceae > Pseudomonas > Pseudomonas sp. PDM22. The sequence goes on along the minus strand of NZ_JACVAR010000002.1, from coordinate 479,583 downwards.
GGTGATGCGCAGCCCGCTGCACCAGGACTACTTCGAGATCGTCGAGCACATGGACGGCCCCGAGGCGGCCCCCTCCCTCGCCGAATGGCAGGCCGAACGCAGCGCCGCAGGCAAGCCGCTGACCCTGCAATGACTCAGCCGGTGTGCAGCGCCCGGTAGTGACTGGGCGCCATGCCCACCACGCTCTTGAACAGCCGCGAGAAGTAGTACGGGTCGGCGTAGCCCAGTTGCTCAGCCACCTGGCGTACTTCCAGGTTGCCCTGGTCGAGCAGCCGGCAGGCGTGGGTCATCTTCAGCCGGATGAAGTCCTGGATCGGCGCCTGGCCGGTCAGCGCGCGGTAGGTCTTGGCGAAGTGGAAGCGCGACAGGCGGAACTGCGCCGCCAGCTCGTCGAGGTTCAGCGCATCGTGCAGGTGCTCGCGCATCATCGCCTGCACCGCCTCCACGTCCAGCACCCGTCCGGACTTCAGCCGCGCCCGCGCCGGGCGCAGGGCCAGCGAGGTCAGCAGGCTCTGCAGCAGGTGGGCGGCATGGATGAAGTGCGGCAGGCTCAGGCCTTGCCGGCGCAGCGCCAACAGCGCATCGAACTCACCGAGAATGCGCGGCTGCACGCCCACGCGCAGGCGCGGCGACTTGCCCAGCGGGCGCAGAAAGTCCTCGGCCAGCCGGCCTTCCAGGTGCACCCAGAAGATCGACCAGGGTTGCTGCAGGTCAGCGCCATAGGCGTGGGCGCGGCCCTTGGGCAGCACCAGCAGATCACCGCCGGCGACCTCGAATCGTCCATCCGCCGTTTCCAGCCAGCCGAGCCCTGCGCTGCAGTAGATCAGCAGGTGATCGTCCGGGTCTTCCCGCTCCATGCGATGCCCTACCGCTGCCGGGTAGTAGCCCAGCGCCAGCGGATAGCAGGCCTGGCCCAGCGGATGGCGATCCAGCGCGCGGCGCAGGCGTGGCGGGGTGATGAAGCGCACGCCCTGCTGCGGCAGCGGCCAGGTAGAGATCAGTGGACGGGACATGGGCACGAATCCGGGATCGGCAATACCAAGATCGTCCATCCCCAGCACAAGATCGTCAATCCACAGCCGATGGCGCAACGGCTATAACCGAAGGACTCTTTACCCAAGAGCCCAAGAAGCGCGCCACGAGCGCGAAGCGGTAGCCGACAAGAACAAACAGAGGTAGCTGCATGCATTTCGATCTGTCCGAAGAACAACGCCTGCTGGTGGAGAGCGCCCGCGCCTTCGCCAGCCGCGAACTGGCGCCCCACGCCGCCGACTGGGACCGCCAGCACCACTTCCCGGTGGAAGTGATCCGCCGCGCCGCCGAACAGGGCTACCTGGGCCTGTACATCGCCGAGGAAGACGGCGGCCTGGGCCTGTCGCGCCTGTCCGCCTCGCTGATCTTCGAGCAGCTGGCCGCAGGCTGCGTCGCCACCACCGCCTACATGACCATCCACAACATGGCCAGCTGGATGCTCTCAAGCTTCGGCGACGCCGCGCTCAAGGAGCAGTGGCTGCCGGGGCTGATCGGCGGCGAGCTGCTGGCCTCCTACTGCCTGACCGAGCCGGACGCTGGCTCCGACGCCGCGCGCCTGCGCACCCGCGCCAAACGCGACGGCGATGACTACGTACTCGACGGCGCCAAGACCTTCATTTCCGGCGCCGGCTCCACCGACGTGCTGATCGTCATGGCGCGCACCGGCGAGGAAGGCGCCAAGGGCATTTCGTGCTTCCTGGTGCCGGCCAACGCCGAGGGCATCCGCTACGGCCGCAACGAGGACAAGATGGGCTGGAAGGCGCAGCCGACCCGCACCATCACCTTCGAGGGCGTGCGCATCCCTGCCGGCAACCGTATCGGCCCGGAGGGCCAGGGTTTCGTCTACGCCATGAAGGGCCTGGACGGCGGCCGCCTGAACATCGCCAGCTGCTCCCTCGGCGCGGCCCAGGCGGCACTGGAACAGTCGCTGCGCTACGTCGAGGAGCGCAAGCAGTTCGGCAAGGCGCTGGCCGAGTTCCAGGCCCTGCAGTTCAAGCTCGCCGACATGCTCACCGACCTCACTGCCAGCCGGCAGATGGTGCGCCTGGCCGCGCACAAGCTGGACCACAAGGACGGCGAGGCGACCCTGTATTGCGCCATGGCCAAGCGTTTCGCCACCGACCGCTGCTTCGCCCTGTGCAACGAGGCGCTGCAGCTGCACGGCGGCTACGGCTACCTCAACGACTACCCGCTGGAGCGCTGGGTGCGCGACAGCCGCGTGCACCAGATCCTCGAGGGCACCAACGAGATCATGCGGGTGATCGTCGCCCGGCGCCTGCTGGAACAGGGCGGAATGCTGGACCGCCTGCTCTGACCCGGCCGCAACGAATCACTGGAAAAACCGCCCGCCCACGCGGGCGCAATCGAACAGATCGGACATGGACTCGCCCTGCCGCGCACGCCTAGAGTCCATGCCCATACGCCCGCCCGCTGGCGACACCGACAAGGAGATGCCCATGAGCAACGCCCTCGAACCCTACAAGCCCGGAGTCTTCGACCTGACCCACAAGCTGACCGTGGAAAAACACGGGCACACCGCGCTGATCACCATCAACCACCCGCCGGCCAACACCTGGGACCGCGACTCGCTGATCGGCCTGCGCCAGGTGGTCGAGCACCTGAACCGCGACGACGATATCTACGCCCTGGTGGTGACCGGCCAGGGCCCGAAATTCTTCTCCGCCGGCGCCGACCTGAACATGTTCGCCGACGGCGACAAGGCCCGCGCCCGCGAGATGGCCCGCCGCTTCGGTGAAGCCTTCGAGACGCTGCGCGACTTCCGTGGCGTATCCATCGCCGCGATCAACGGCTACGCCATGGGTGGCGGCCTGGAATGTGCCCTGGCCTGTGACATCCGCATCGCCGAGCGCCAGGCGCAGATGGCCCTGCCCGAAGCCACCGTGGGCCTGCTGCCCTGCGCCGGCGGCACCCAGGCGCTGCCGTGGCTGGTCGGCGAAGGCTGGGCCAAGCGCATGATCCTCTGCGGCGAGCGTGTCGATGCCGACACCGCGTTGCGCATCGGTCTCATCGAGCAGGTCGTCGATACCGGCGAAGCCCGCGGCACCGCCCTGCTGCTGGCGGCCAAGGTCGCGCGGCAGAGCCCGGTGGCGGTGCGCACCATCAAGCCGCTGATTCAGGGCGCCCGCGAGCGCGGCCCGACCACCTGGCTGCCGGAGGAGCGCGAACGCTTCGTCGACCTGTTCGACGCCGACGACACCCGCGAGGGCGTGAACGCCTTCCTGGAAAAACGCGACCCGCACTGGCGCAACCAATAAGGCCCTGACCATGAATGTGATGTTCGAAGAACGCCCCGGCCTGCACGGCTTCCGCATCGGCGTGGTGACGCTGGACGCGGAGAAGAGCCTGAATGCCCTGAGCCTGCCGATGATCGAGGCGATGAACCACCAGCTGCGCGTCTGGCAGGACGACGCGCAGATCGCCTGCGTGGTGCTGCGTGGCAACGGCGGCAAGGCCTTCTGCGCCGGCGGCGACGTGCGCAAGCTGGTCGATGCCTGCCGCGAGAAGCCCGGCGAGGTGCCGGAACTGGCGCGCCGCTTCTTCGCCGACGAGTACCGCCTGGACTACCTCATCCACACCTATTCCAAACCGCTGATCTGCTGGGCCCACGGCTACGTCATGGGCGGCGGCATGGGCCTGATGCAGGGCGCCGGCGTGCGCATCGTCACTCCGAGCAGCCGCCTGGCCATGCCGGAAGTGAATATCGGCCTGTACCCGGATGTCGGCGCCAGCTGGTTCCTCGCCCGCCTGCCCGGCCGCCTTGGCCTGTTCCTCGGGCTGACCGCGACGCAGATGAACGCCCGCGACGCGCTGGACCTGGACCTCGCCGACCGCTTCCTGCTCGACACTCAGCAGGACGACCTGATCGAAGGCCTGGTGCAACTGAACTGGCGCGAACAGGCTGACGTGCAGCTGCACAGCCTGCTCCAGGCGCTGGAGCACGAAGCCCGTGGCGAGATGCCCGAAGCCCAGCTGCTGCCGCGCCGCGCACGCCTGGATGCGGTGCTCGACAGCGCCAATATCGCCGAGGCCTGGAACGCACTGACCGCGCTGGTCAACGACGAGGACGCGCTGATCGCCCGCGGAGCGAAGACCCTCGCCTCGGGCTGCCCGCTGACCGCCCATCTGGTCTGGGAACAGATCCGCCGCGCGCGCCATCAGTCGACTGCCGAGGTGTTCCGCATGGAATACGCGATGAGCCTGAACTGCTGTCGCCACCCGGAATTCCCGGAGGGCGTGCGGGCCCGGCTGATCGACAAGGACAACACCCCGCACTGGCACTGGCCGGATATCGCTGCCATACCTGATGCTGTGGTGAATGCGCACTTCGACGCGACCTGGGAGGGCGAGCATCCGCTGGCGGACCTGTAACCGCCCTCCCTGAGCAGCGTAGGGCGCATAACCTGGAACAGGTTATCCGCCGCCGACCGAGCGGCGGATAACGCTGGCGCGTTATACGCCCTACGCGAACCGCTACCCGCCTCGGATTGGGAGTGCGGTCTGCTGGCGCTGGCGTGTTCTGTGGTCCAACAGGAGGAAACCAGCATGCAAACCATCGCCTTCATCGGCCTCGGCCACATGGGCGCCCCCATGGCCGCCAACCTGATCAAGGCCGGCTACCTGCTGCGCGTGTTCGACCTGGTGCAGAGCACCATCGACGGCCTGATCGCCCAGGGCGCCAGTGCCGCACGCAGCGCCCATGACGCAGTGGACGGCGCCGACGTGGTGGTCACCATGCTGCCGGCCAGCCAGCACGTCGAGGGCCTCTACCTCGGCAACGAAGGCCTGCTCGCGCACATCGCCCCCGGCACCCTGGTGCTGGAGTGCTCCACCATCGCCCCGGCCTCGGCGCGCAAGGTGCATCAGGCGGCGGCCGAAAGGCATATCCCCCTGCTCGACGCTCCCGTCTCCGGCGGCACTGGCGGCGCCATCGCCGGCACCCTGACCTTCATGGTCGGCGGTGACGCCGAGGTGCTCGAACGCGCGCGCCCGGTGTTCTCAGCCATGGGCCGCAATATCTTCCACGCTGGCGGCGACGGTGCCGGGCAAGTGGCCAAGGTATGCAACAACCAGCTGCTCGCCGTGCTGATGATCGGCACCGCCGAATCCCTCGCCCTGGGCGCCGCCAATGGCCTGGACCCGGTAGTGCTGTCGGAGATCATGCGGCGCAGCTCCGGCGGCAACTGGGCACTGGAGGTGTACAACCCGTGGCCCGGCGTGATGGAGAACGCCCCCGCCTCGCGCGGCTATACCGGCGGCTTCATGGCCGCGCTGATGACCAAGGACCTGGGTCTGGCGCAGGAGACCGCGCAGGTCAGTGGCAACAGCACGCCCATGGGCAGCCTGGCACTGGCGATGTACCGGCTGCTGGTGAAACAGGGCCATGGAGAACAGGACTTTTCCGTCGTGCAGAAGCTGTTCGATTCCTAGGTACAGGCATGGTGCGCTCGTGTGTCCCGGCCGAGACTGGCCTCCCCTGAAGGACAGAGGGCCATCGGCCTTGAACTCATTCCTGCTGCGCTATCGCTTTCGTCTTCTGCTCAACAGCATCCTTCTGCTGCTGGTCGTCCTGGCTTTCCCATCGCCCAACCCGCTGCTGGAATTGTGCAGCCTGTTGCTGATGGTGCTGGCTGGCCTGAACACCGTCCGCAGCCATAGCGTGCTTTTCAGCTTCATCAGCGTGATGGGTGTGCTCAGCCTGTTCATGCTGTTCGCCCCCGCCGCGTGGCATGTGCACCCCACACTGCAGCGAGGTATTCCGCAATTGATCTTCATTCAGTTGCTGGTCGTCGCACTGTTCCGCCGCGTCACCCAGGAACGCCCCGTCACCCGCGAGCTGCTCTACGGGCTCTGCGCCCTGTACCTGAACTTCGCCCTGTCTTTCGCCCTGGCCTATAACCTGATCGAGGACCTCAGGCCGGGCAGCTTCCAGACCAACAACGGAGCCCTGCATCTGGATGCCTTCATCTACTTCAGCATGATCACCCTGACCACCATCGGCTACGGCGACATCGTCCCGGTGAACCCGCTGGCGCGCCTGCTGGCGGGCAGCGAAGCGATCATGGGCGCGCTGTTCATCGCGCTGGCGGTGGCGCGGGGGCTGAGCCTGATGAGCGACGACAGCAAGGACTGATTGTGAAGCCGGGCTTACGAGTGCATGGCGTCAGCCGGTCTTTATCGCCGGCGGTCGCCGGCCGAAGATGAATCACCTGCCAACCCTGCACAGCCAGGCGCGGCACTCCCTCCCACGAAAAGGTGATTCCATGAACATTGCCCTGATCGGCGCCACCGGCCACGTCGGCCATTACTTCCTCGAAGAGGCCCTGCGCCGAGGCCATCAGGTCACCGCATTGGTGCGCGACCCGGCGAAACTGCCGGCGCGCGACCACCTCAAGGTGATCCAGGCCGACGTCTTCGACGCGGCCCAGGCCGCCCGTGCCGTGGCTGGCCAGGACGTCGTGGTCAGCGCGTTCAACGCCGGCTGGGGCAACCCGGATATCCGCGAGGCCCACGCCAACGGCAGCCGCGCCATCCTCGACGGGGTTAAGGCTTCCGGCGTGAAACGCCTGCTGGTGCTCGGCGGCGCTGGCAGCCTGGAGATCGCTCCCGGCCAGCGCCTGGTGGACAGCCCGGAATTCCCCGAGCAGTGGAAGCAGGGCGCACTCGGCGCCGCCGACGCACTGGATCAATTGCGTGGCGAGAAGGAGCTGGATTGGGCCTTCCTCAGCCCGGCCATGCTGCTCGACGGCGAGACCCGCAGCGGCAGCTTCCGCATTGGCGGCGACCAGGTACTGTTCGACGGCAATGGCGAGAGCCGCATCTCCCTGCCGGACCTGGCGGTGGCGATGATCGACGAGGCCGAGCAGGCCAACCATCACCAGCAGCGGTTTACCGTGGCTTATTGATGGAACCGAATAGGTCCATGGGCCACGTTCAAGCCAAAACGTAGGATGGCGTGGAGCGCAGCGATACCCATCGACCCCGCGCACCTGCATGGGTATCGCAAGCTCCACCCGTCCTACGCAAGCGTCCTCCGGGAACTGCGGTAGACGCGTAGGGCGCATAACCCGGAACGGGTTATCCGCCGATTCCCGCGCGGCGGATAGCGCTGGCGCGTTATCCGCCCTGCGATCCTGCAAGCAACGAATTCCGCCGCGTTGGATTTCGCGGACAAGGTCCGCTCCTACGGTGCGTAAAAACAAGACGGGCCACCCTTGGGTGGCCCGTTTCGTTTGGTCCCGCGCGGCAATCAACGCTCGCGCAGCGCCTCCGCCTTGGCCCGCAGGATCGGCTTGAGCAGGTAGCTGAGGATGCTCTTCTTGCCGGTCATGATGTCCACGGTGGCGATCATGCCGGGGATGATCAGCAACGGCTTGTCGTCCGTGCCCAGGTGGCTTTTGCGGGTGCGCAGCTTGATCAGGTAGAAGCTGTTGCCGTCGTCGTCGGTGACGGTGTCGGCGCCGATCTGCTCCAGGTCCGCCTGCAGGCCGCCGTAGATGGTGTAGTCGTAGGCGGTGAACTTGACCATGGCATGCTGGCCGGGACGCAGGAAGGCGATGTCCTGCGGACGGATGCGCGCTTCCACCAACAGGGTGTCGTCCAGCGGGACGATCTCGATCAGGTCACTGCCCGGCTGGATCACGCCGCCGATAGTGTTCACCAGCAGCTGCTTGACGATGCCGCGCACCGGCGAGGTGACCAGGGTGCGGCTGACGCGGTCTTCCAGCGCCTTGCCGGTGGCGGTGGCCTTGCTCAGTTCGGTGCGGGCTTCGTTGAGTTCTTTCAGCGCGTCGCTGCGGAAGCGCGACTGAGTCTCGGCGACCTTGCGCTCCACTTCCTTCACGGCCGCTTCGGCACGCGGGATCGCCAGGGTGGTGGCGTCGAGCTGGCCACGGTTCTCCACTTCACCGCGCTTCAGGCGCAGCAGTTCCACCTGGGACATCGCGCCCTGGGCCACCAGCGGCTCGGACATGGATATCTCCTGGCGCAGCAGGTTCAGGCTGTTACGGTACTGCGCCTGCTTGGAGATGAACTCGCGCAGTTCCTGCTGCTTCTGCACCAGTTGCTGCTGCAGGCCGTCGGTTTCGTCCTTGAGCTGTTGCTGGCGGCTGTGGAACAGCGCTTCTTCGCTGCTGGCCTGGCCCGGAGCCTTGGCGCGCACGTCGTCGGGGATGTTCAGAGCGCGGTCCTCGACCTCGGCGGACAGGCGCTCCACGCGCAGGAACATCGCCAGGCGGTCGGCCTCGGTCTCGCCGACGTTGGACTGGAAGCGCGTCGGGTCCAGGCGCATCAGCTGCTCGCCGGCCTGCACCACCTGCCCTTCGTGGACGAAGATCTGCGAGACGATGCCGCCTTCCAGGTTCTGGATCTTCTGCACCTTTGACGAGGGAATCGCCTTGCCCTCGCCACGGGTGACTTCGTCGATCTGCGCGAAGTGCGCCCAGAGCAGCAGGAAGGCCACGAAGCCGATGAGAATCCAGATGGTCAGGCGCACCACCCGCGGCGCGTCCTCGATCAGCGCCTTGCTGACCTCCGGAAGCGGCTGGCCGGAGAGGTTGTCGCCGCCCTTGAAATAGCCACGGACAGAGTGGCGGATACTGCCCAGAGGATTAAGCGACACTGATCTGCCCCTTCTTCAGTGCATCCATGACCACGTCCTTCGGACCGTCGGCGATGATGCGGCCCTTGTCGATGATCACCAGGCGGTCCACCAGGCTGAGCATGGAGGCGCGGTGGGTGACCAGCAGCAGTGTCTTCTCGCCCATGATCGCTTGCAGGCGCTGTTTCAGGCGTTCTTCGCCGGCGTTGTCCATGGCGCTGGTGGGTTCGTCCAGCAGCAGGATCGGCGGGTCGAGCAGCAGCGCGCGGGCCAGGGCGACGTTCTGCCGCTGGCCGCCGGAAAGATTGTGCCCGCGCTCGCCGACCTGCAGTTCGTAGCCCTGCGGGTGCAGGCGGACGAACTCGTTCACGCCGGTCAGCTCGGCTACTTCCAGCACGCGCTCGTCATCGATGTAGCGCGCGCCGCTGACCAGGTTGTCGCGCAGGGTGCCACTGAACAGGCTGATGTCCTGAGGCACGTAGCCGATGTTGTGGCGCAGCTCGCTGATGTCCAGCTGGCGCACGTCGGCGCCGTCCACCAGCAGATTGCCGTTCTCGGGCTGGTGCAGACCGACAATCAGCTTGGCCAGTGAACTCTTGCCCGAGCCGCTGCGGCCGATGATGCCGATCTTCTCGCCGGCGCGGATCTGCAGGTTGATGCCATGCAGCGCCGCCACCTGCTGGTTCGGGTAGGCGAAGTCGAGGCCGCGCATCTCGATGCCGCCGCGCAGTTGCGAGCGGGTCAGCGGACGTTCGTCAGCGTTGCGCTCCTGCGGCAGCTCCATCATCTGGTTGGTGGTGGCCATGGACAGGCGCGCCTGCTGGTAGCGCTGGATCAGCCCGGAGAGCTGGGTCAGCGGGCCGAGGGCGCGGCCGTTGAGCATATAGCAGGCGATCAGGCCGCCCATGGACAGGTCGCCGGCGATGATCAGGTAGACGCCGCCGATGATCATGATGACCCCGGCCAGCGCCTGGATCAGCACGGTGATGTTCATCGCCAGGGTCGACAGCAGCTTGACCCGCAGCTCCAGGCGGCTGAGGGTGCCGATGGTCTGCTCCCAGAGGTACTGGCGCTCGCTTTCGGCGTTGTTGACCTTCACCGCGTCGAGGCTGGCGAGGGTCTCGATCAGGCTCGACTGGCGTTCGGCGGCCAGCGCCATGGTGCGGTTCATGGTCTCCACCAGCGGCTTCTGCAGCAGCCAGCCAAGACCTGCGGCCAGCGGGAAGGCGATCAGCGGGACGAACACCAGCGGCCCGCCGATGATGCCGATCACCAGCAGGATCAGCAGGGTGAACGGCATGTCGATCAGGGTGGTGAGCGTGAGCGAGTTGAGGAAGTCGCGCAGCGTCTGGAATTCGTGGATGTTCTGGGCGAACGAGCCGACCCGTGCCGGGCGGTACTTCATGCTCATGCCGACGATGCGCTCGAACAGCGTCGCCGAGATGATCAGGTCGGTCTTCTTGCCGGCCAGGTCCAGGCACAGGCCGCGCATGGTCTTGAGCAGCAGGTCGAACAGGTAGGCGCCGCTGATGCCGATGGCCAGCACCCAGAGGGTGGCGGCGGCCTGGTTGGGCACCACGCGGTCGTAGACGTTCATGACGAACAGCGGCGCGGCCAGGGCGATCAGGTTGATCAGCAGGCTCGCGGCCACGGCGTCGACGTAGAGCCAGCGCGAGCGCTTGAGGGTGTCGCGGAACCAGCTCTTGGCGCGCGGGATCAGCTCACCGTGCTGCAGGTCGAACTTGTGCTGCGGCTGGGCGAAGAAGGCCTGACCGGCGTAGTCCTCGCTGAGCAGCTCGCGGGTGACGCGTACTTCACCGCCGTCGCTCTCGGACAGCAGCAGGCGCGCATCGCCGTTGTTTTCCCACCCCAGCAGCACCGCGCAACGCCCTTCGCGCAGCAGCAGCATGGCAGGCATGGCCAGCGCGGGAATCTGCTCCAGCTTGCGCTGCAGCAGGCGCCCCTGCAGGCCGGCGCGAGCCGCCGCACGGGGCAGCAGCTCGGCGGACAGGCGCTGGCCGGGCAGCGGCAGGCCGCTGGTGAGCATGGCGCGGCTGGCCGGCTTCTGGTGCAGCTGACAGAGCGTCAGTAGGCTGTCCAGCAGCGGGTCATCCAGCAGACCGCGCGGATCGTGGCTTAGGGGTACTTCGCTGACTTCTTGATCCACGCGGATGCTCTCTCGGGCAGGTTAGTTGAGGCCGGGCAGCTGGACTTTCGGCTTGATGTCTTCGGACGCCACTGCGGCCATCGGCGCGACCACGCCCTGGCTCTTGAGCAGTTCGCCCAGGGTGGCCTTGATGCGGTACTGGGTGAACAGCTCGGTGTACTTCAGGTCGACCAGGCGGCGCGAAGCGTTGAACAGTTCGTTCTCGCTGTCCAGCAGGTCGAGCAGGGTGCGCTCGCCGATGGTGAACTGCTTCTGGTAGGCCTCGCGCACACGGGTGCTGTAGTCCACATACTGGCGGGCGATCGGCAGCTGGTCACGGGCGTTGTTCAGGGCGTTCCAGGACAATCCGAGTTCCTCGTTCAACTGGCGCAGGGCGTTGTTGCGGATATCCAGGGCCTGGTTCGCCTCATAGGACTTGGCTTCCAGCTCGGCCTTGTTGCTGCCACCGGCGAACAGGTTGTAGCGCATGCGCAGCATGGCCTGCCATTCGTTGTTGTGGCCTTCTTCTCCGTCGAGGTTGTTATCGGCACCTCGGGAAAGTTCTGCATCGAATCTCGGATAGAAGGTCGATTTCGCAGCGTCGTACTGCTTCTCGGCGGCGGCCACGTCGGATTCTGCGGAGCGCAGGATCGGGCTGTTCTCGACCAGTTGGCGACGGGCGGCCTGCAGGTCTTCCGGCAGTTGGCCGACAAGCCCGGTGGGCTCGCTCAGCTCCACCGGGTCGCTGCCCACCACGCTGTAGTAGTTGGTGCGGGCGTCGGCCAGGTTGGTCTTCTCGGTCATCAGGTTGTTCTGCGCCTGGGCCAGACGGGCTTCGGCCTGGTCCTGGTCGGCGAGTCGGCCGACGCCACGGGAGCTGCGCAGGCTGATCTGGTCGTAGACGCGCTGGTGATTCTTCAGGTTGTCCTCGGCCAGGCGAACCATCTCCTGGCGACGCAGCACGTCGGTGTAGACCTGGGCGACGTCCAGCGCGGTGCGCTCGGAGGTACCCAGCAGCGCGTAGGCGCGGGAGTTGACGTTGGCCTGCTGGCGGCCGACTTCGCTGGAGGTGGCGAAGCCGTCGAACACCATCTGGCGCAGGGCGAGGTTGGATTCGCCACGGTTCAGCGTGTCCCAGTGGTCGCCTTGGCCACGGGTAGTGGTGTTGTCGGAGCCTTCACGGCCGTAACCGGCGGTCAGGTCGACGGACGGCAGGTAGCCACCTTTCGCAGCGCGCAGTTGCTTGTCCGCAGCGAGACGCGAGTTCACCCCGGCCTGGATTTCCGGGTGGTACTCCAGGGCCTTCTGCATGGCCTGGTTGAGGGTGTCGGCCTGCACCGGCAGAGCAACGGGAATGACGAAAGCCAGGGCGAAGGGCACGGCTTGAGCGAATCGCATGCGCATGAGGAAAACATCCTTATCAGTGAGATAGCCGCAGCGATTCGATTGCCGCTAGGGAGCGTCAAAAGACCGGCGAATGGCTGCAAGGAAAGCTTCAAAAAGCGTGATGAATTTCACGCTAAATTTTTTTGGGCGGACCACCGATATCAAAGTGACATCGATTTGCCAATTGTTTAGGATGGCAATCGAATGGTCAATACATTGGCATATACGTAATTTCGATACGCTATAAGCCAAAGGATTGACGCCAAACTTTTTGCTCTTAAAGACAAAGGAATGCCTCCTGAGCCGACCTCACCTGCGGCCGGTCGGCAACCAGGCAAGCCTCACCAGGAGAAGTGCATGAGCAGCGTCGTCGCCGTCGTAAAAAGCATCATCGGCCAAGTGATTGCGGTATCCCCCGAAGGCGCCCAGCGCGTCCTGGTCGAAGGTGACCGCATCTACCAGGGCGAGCAGCTGCTCACCGGCGCTTCCGGCGCGGTGACGCTCGACGTCGGCAAGGGCAAGCTGGTCGACCTGGGCCGCGACAGCCAGTGGAGCAGCGCCGACCTGCCGCAGGCCGAGACGCACCACGCCGCCGCGCAGCCGGTCAATGCACCGAGCACCGAAGACCTGCAGAAAGCCATCGCCGCCGGCCTCGACCCGACCCAGGCGCTGGCGCCCACCGCAGCGGGCCCGACTGCCGCGCCTTCGGCCGCTGGCGGCAATGGTGGCGTTGGCGGCGGCCACAGCTTCGTGGTGCTGGATGCTACCGCCGGCCGCGTCGACCCGAACATCGGCTACACCACCTCCGGCCTGGACAACGGCGGCGCTACCGGTGACGAGCGCCAGAACGAACTGCCGGCCAACCTTGCGCCGCAATTCGAAGACGGCGGCAACGGCGTGCTGAACCTCACCACCGCCGAAGACACCCTGCTCACCGGCGCCTTCTCCGCCCGCGACCCGAATGGCGACCTGATCTCCTACAGCGTCGGCCAGGCACCGGCCAACGGCCTGCTGGTGCTCAACCCCAACGGCACCTGGCAGTACAACCCCAACGGTGACTACAACGGCGCCGACAGCTTCACCGTGATCGTCACTGACAGCCGTGGCGCGTCCAGCACCCTGGTCGTAAACGTTGGCATCACCCCGGTGAACGACGCTCCGGTGGCCACGGGCACCTATACCAGTGCCATCACTGACACCGCCGCCAACGACAGCTTCGCCGACATCAAGGGCCAGCTGACCGCCACCGACGTCGACGACACCAACCTGACCTGGAGCGGCAGCGCCAAGGGCGCCTACGGCGAGCTGACCGTCAACGCCGACGGCAGCTACACCTACGTGGTTGACGCCAACGCGGTGAACGCCCTGCCGCTGGGTCAGAACCCGAGCGAGAGCTTCACCGTCACCGTCACCGATCCGTCCGGTGCCACCGACACCCGCGTCATCACCATCAACGTCCAGGGCGCCAACGACACCCCGGTCGCCCAGGATGGCCAGGCCAGCGGCAACGAAGACAGCGTGATCGGCGGCCAACTGGTAGCCACCGACCGCGACACCGGCAGCACCCTCACCTTCACCACCAACGGCAATCCGCCGGCGGGCTTCACCCTGAAGCCGGACGGCAGCTGGACCTTCGATGGCAAGGACCCGGCCTACCAGCACCTGGCCGAGGGCGAGACCCAGGTCGTGCAGGTGCCCTACACCGTCACCGATGAGCACGGCGCGACCAGCACCGCCACCCTCACCGTGACCCTGACCGGCACCAATGACGCGCCGGTCGCCCTGCCGGGCGCAGCCACCACCGAAGAAAACAGTGTGCTCAACAGCCAGGTCCCGGCCGCCTCCGACGTGGACGGCAACGTCGCCGGCTACCAGCTGACCACCGGTGTCGGCAACGGCAATGGCAACCTGACCTTCAACCCGGACGGCAGCTACAGCTTCAACCCCGGCAAGGACTTCGACAGCCTGGCCCAGGGCGAGACCCGTGACGTGACCTTCACCTACCAGGCGAAGGACAACAACGGCGCGCTGAGCGATCCGCAGACCATCACCATCACCGTTACCGGCACCAACGATGCGCCGGTAGCCCTGCCTGGCGCGGCCACCACCGAGGAGAACACCGTTCTCAACGGCCAGGTCCCGACCGCCACCGACGTCGACGGCAGCGTTGCCGGCTACCAGCTGACCACCGGTGTCGGCCAGGGCAACGGCAGCCTGACCTTCAATCCGGACGGCAGCTACAGCTTCAACCCCGGCAAGGACTTCGACAGCCTGGCGCAGGGCGAGACCCGCGACGTGACCTTCACCTACCAGGCGAAGGACAACAACGGCGCGCTGAGCGATCCGCAGACCATCACCATCACCGTCACCGGCACCAACGACGCTCCGGTCGCTTATGCCGACAGCGCCACCACCGAAGAAAACACCGTCTTCAACGGCCAGGTTCCGACAGCTTCCGACGTGGACGGCAGCATCGCCGGCTATCAGCTGACCACCGGCGTGGGCGCCAACAACGGCACCCTGACCTTCAATGCCGACGGCAGCTACAGCTTCAACCCCGGCAAGGACTTCGACGGCCTGGCCGAAGGCGAATCCCGCGACATAACCTTCACCTACCAGGCGAAGGACGACAACGGCGCCCTGAGCGATCCGCAGACCATCACCATCACCGTCACCGGCAGCAATGACGCGCCGGTCGCCAGCGCCACCACCGGCGCGGTGAAGGAAGATGCACAGATCAGCGGCCAACTCGCCGCCACCGACGCCGACAACGGCGCCAAGCTCAGCTACGCCCTGGACAAGGCCGCCCCGGCCGGCTTCAGCATCGACGCCGACGGCAAGTGGAGCTTCGATGCCAGCGGCAGCGAGTACCAGCACCTGAAGGCCGGCGCCACGCAGACCCTCAGCATCCCGTTCACCGTCACCGACGAGCACGGCGCCACCAGCTCCAGCAGCCTGACCATCACCATCACCGGCACCAACGATGCGCCGGTCGCCAACGCGGCGTCCGCCAAGGCCAGCGAAGACAAGTTCAGCTTCGGCAAACTGACCGCCAGCGACGTCGACGACGGCGCCAAGCTCAGCTTCAGCCTGAATGACAAGGCACCGGCCGGCTTCACCCTGTTCAAGGACGGCACCTGGGCCTTCAGCGGCCTCGACCCGGCCTACCAGAGCCTCGCCGCCGGCGAGACCAAGGTGCTGTCGATCGACTACACCGTCACCGACGAACACGGCGCCACCAGCAGCAACACCCTGACGCTGACCGTCACCGGCACCAACGACACGCCGATCGCCCTGCCCTCGCTGCTCAATGGCGTCAAGGAAGATGCGCAGATCAGCGGCGAGCTGAAGGCCATCGACGTCGACAACGGCGCGCAGCTCACCTACAGCCTGAACAAGGCCGCTCCGGCGGGCCTGACCCTGAACAGCGACGGCAAGTGGAGCTTCGACGCAAGCGATGCCGCCTACCAGCACCTGAAGGCCGGCGCGACCCAGCTCATCAGCGTGGGTTACACCGTCACCGACGAACACGGCGCCAGCACCCAGAGCGTGCTGGTGATCACCGTCACCGGCACCAACGATGCGCCCAAGGCCGACGCCGCGACGGCAGCCGCCAAGGAAGACGCCGTCAGCAAAGGCCAGCTCACCGCCACCGACGTGGACGATGGCGCCAAGCTGAGCTTCAGCGTTTCCGGCAACCCGCCGGCCGGCTTCACCCTGAAGACCGACGGCAGCTGGAGCTTCGACGGCAAGAACCCGGCCTACCAGTCCCTCGCCGAAGGCGAGACCAAGGACATCCAGGTCAAGTACATCGTCACCGACGAACACGGCGCCACCGACACCCAGACTCTGACCATCACCGTTACCGGCAGCAACGACCCGGCGGTGATCGGCGGCGTGGCCAGCGTGAATGTCAACGAGACCAACGCGCCGGTCACCACCGGCGGCCTGCTGACCGTCAGCGATGTCGACGGCCCGGCCAGCTTCCAGGCGCAGAGCAACGTCGCCGGCAAGTACGGCACCTTCAGCCTGGGCACCGATGGCACCTGGACCTACACCGCCAACGATGCCTACAACGAGCTCAAGCAGGACGAAAAACTGACCGACAGCTTCACCGTCAAGGCGACCGATGGCACCAGCGCCACGGTCACCGTGAACATCGTCGGCACCAACGATGCGCCGGTGGCATTCGGCGACAGCAAGACCACCGGCGAGAATGCGGCCTTCACCAGCCAGGTTCCGCTGGCGACCGATATCGACGGCAGCGTCGTCGGCTACGAACTGGCCACCGACGTCGGCCAGGGCCATGGCAGCCTGACCTTCAACGCCGACGGCAGCTACACCTTCGAGCCGGGCACCGACTTCGACCACCTGGCCGCCGGCGAAAGCCAGGACGTCACCTTCACCTACCAGGCGAAGGACGACAACGGCGCGCTGAGCGACCCGCAGACCATCACTATCACCGTCACCGGCAGCAACGACGCCGCGGTCATCAGCGGCCAGACCTCGGTCAGCGTCTACGAGACCAATGCACCGATCAGCACCAGCGGCCAGCTGGCCATCAGCGACGTCGACAGCCCGGAAACCTTCCAGGCGCAGAGCAACGTCGCCGGCAAGTACGGCACCTTCAACCTGGGCGCCGACGGCCAGTGGACCTACACCGCCAAGTCCGCCTACAACGAGCTGAAGGTCGGTGAAACCCTGGTCGACACCTTCGCCGTGAAAGCCGCAGACGGCACCGCCTCCAGCGTCACCGTGAACATCGTCGGCACCAACGACGCGCCTGTCGCCTACCCGGCCACCGCCAGCGCGGTCGAAGGCGGCATCAAGGACCCCGGCGTCGTGGCCGGCGCCACCGACGGCTCGTCCGTCACCCTGACCATCACCACCACCCAGCCGGGCGAGGCGGTCAGCTTCAACTGGAAGTTCAGCACCAACGACGAATCGGCCTTCAACGATTTCGCCTACGTGCAGGTCAACGGCCAGAAGGTGCAGCTGCTTTCCAGCGTGGCTCTGGTCGGCGACGGCGGCAGCTCGGGGCTGCAGACCTTCCAGCAGGTGTTCGACAAGCCGGGCACCTACACCATCGTCCTGGGCGTTTCCGATGCCGTCGACAAATCCGTCGACTCGACCCTCGTGCTGAGCAACCTGCCTTCGCAGGTGAGCGTCGGCAATGTGGTCGGCCAGGTCACCCACATCGGCAGCAACTGGACCCTGACCACCAGCGGCGCCAACAACACCACCCTGACCAACCAGCTCAAGCCGGTCAGCGAGATCACCGGCAAGCTGCAGGCCACCGACGTCGACCACGACGCCCAGCTGACCTTCAGCACCGCGCAGAACACCGCCGGCTTCACCCTGAAGTCCGACGGCAGCTGGCTGTTCGACGCCAAGAACCCGGCCTATGACCACCTCGCCCAGGGCGAGACGCAGACCCTGGCGATCAACTACACCGTCACCGACGAACACGGCGCCACCGGCACCAGCACCCTGACGCTCACCATCACCGGCACCAACGACGCACCGGTCGCCGGGGTGATGAAGGAAACCGTCTACGAAGACAGCAAGATCGGTGGCCAACTGGCCGGCAGCGATGTCGACGACAATGCCGTGCTGACCTTCGCCACCACCGGCAACCTGCCGGCGGGCTTCAGCAGCGACAGCAGCGGCAAGTGGAGCTTCGACGCCGGCAACGCGGCGTACCAGCACCTGGCCGTGGGCGCGACCCAGAACTTCACCGTCAACTACAGCGTCACCGACCAGTACGGCGCCAAGAGCAGCAGCACCCTGACCATCACCGTCATCGGCACCAACGATGCGCCGGTGGCCAAGGCCGCCAGCGCCTCGGTGAATGAAGACAAGATCAGCGGCGGCACGCTCACCGCCACCGACGTCGACGACGGCCACGCGCTGTACTTCAGCCTGAAGGACGCGGCGCCCAGCGGCTTCACCCTGAACGCCAACGGCACGTGGAGCTTCAACGGCAACCACGCCGACTACCAGAAGCTCGGCGCCGGTGAAACCCTCGAGCTGCAGGTCAAGTTCATCGTCACCGACGACAAGGGCGCCACCGACGAGAACGTCCTCACCCTGACCGTGACCGGCAGCAACGATGCCGCAGTCATCAGCGGGGCGAAGATCGTCAACGTCTACGAGACCAACGCGCCGATCACCACCAGCGGCAAGCTGGACGTCAGCGACGTCGACGGCCCGGATACCTTCCAGGCCCAGACCAATGTCGCCGGCAAGTACGGCACCTTCAACCTGGGCACCGACGGCACCTGGACCTACATCGCCAAGGACGCCTACAACGAGCTGAAGCCGGGCGAGTTGCTGACCGACACCTTCACCGTGAAGGCCGCCGACGGCACCAGTTCCAGCGTCACCGTGAACATCCTCGGCACCAACGATGCGCCCACCGCGTACGATGACAGCGTCACCATCGACGAGAACGGCCGCGTCAACGGCAAGGTACCGGCCGCCACCGATCCGGACGGCAGAGTCTCCAGCTACCAGCTGGTCACCGACGTCGGCCAGGGCAACGGCTCGCTGAACTTCAACTCCAGCGGCACCTACCACTTTGAGCCGGGCAGCGACTTCGACCACCTGGCCGCCGGCGAGAGCCAGGTCGTCACCTTCACCTACCAGGCGAAGGACAACAACGGCGCGCTGAGCGAACCCAAGACCATCACCATCACCGTCACCGGCAGCAATGACGCCGCCGTCATCAGCGGCGTGAAGTCCAGCAGCGTCAACGAGACCGACGCGCCGGTCAGCACCAGCGGCAAGCTCAACGTCAGCGACGTCGACAGCCCGGAAACCTTCCAGGCGCAGAGCAACGTGGCCGGCAAGTACGGCACCTTCAACCTCGGCACCGACGGCAACTGGACCTACGTCGCCAGCAGCGCCTACAACGAACTGAAGGTCGGCCAGACCCTGACCGACACCTTCACCGTGAAGGCCGCCGACGGCACCAGCGCCACCGTGACCGTCAACATCGTCGGCACCAACGATGCGCCGGTAGCCTTCGACGGCGTCGCGGCCACCGGGGAGAACACCGTCTACAGCGGCCAGGTTCCGACCGCCACCGATGTCGACGGCACCATCGCCAGCTACCAGCTCGCCACCAACGTCGCCGCCGGCAAGGGCACCCTGACCTTCAACGCCAACGGCAGCTACAGCTTCAACCCGGGTAGCGCCTTCGATCACCTGGCTGCCGGCCAGAGCGAAACCGTGTCCTTCACCTACCAGGCCAAGGACAACAACGGCGCGCTGAGCGATCCGAAGACCATCACCATCACCGTCAACGGCTCCAACGACGCGCCGGTCGCCTACGCCGACAGCAAGACCACCGAAGAGAACACCGTTCTCAACGGCCAGGTTCCGACCGCTACCGACGTCGACGGCACCGTTGCCGGCTACCAGCTGACCACCAGCGTGGCCGCTGGCAAAGGCACCCTGACCTTCAACACCGACGGCAGCTACAGCTTCAATCCGGGCACCGCCTTCGACCACCTGGCCGCCGGCCAGAACGAAGCCGTGACCTTCACCTACCAGGCGAAGGACAACAATGGCGCACTGAGCGATCCGAAGACCGTCACCATCACCGTAACCGGCACCAACGACGCGGCGGTGATCACCGGCCAGACCACCGGCAGCGCCGACGAAACCAACGCCCCGGTCACCATCGCCGGCAAGCTGGACATCAGCGATGTCGACGGCCCAGCCAGCTTCCAGGTGCAGAGCAACACCGCCGGCACCCTCGGCAAGTTCAGCATCGCTGCTGACGGCACCTGGAGCTACGTCACCAACGAGGCCTACAACGAACTGAAGGACGGCGAGCACCGCAGCGAGTCCTTCACCGTCCTGGCTGCCGACGGCACCAGCACCAGCGTCACCGTGACCCTCATCGGCACCAACGACGCGCCGGTCGCCTACGCCGACAGTCAGACCACCGAGGAGAACAGCGTTCTCAACGGCCAGGTTCCGACCGCCACCGACGTAGACGGCAGCGTCGCCAGCTACCAGCTGACCACCAGCGTGGCCGCTGGCAAAGGCACCCTGACCTTCAACAGCGACGGCAGCTACAGCTTCAACCCGGGCGCCGCCTTCGATCACCTGGCCGCCGGCCAGAGCGAAGCCGTGACCTTCACCTACCAGGCGAAGGACAACAATGGCGCGCTGAGCGATCCGCAGACCATCACCATCACCGTTACCGGCAGCAACGACGCAGCCGTCATCGGCGGCCTGTCCACGGCCAACGTGTACGAGACCGACGCCCCGGTCACCACCAATGGCCAGCTGAGCATCAGTGACGTCGACAGCCCGGAAAGCTTCCAGGCACAGAGCAGCACCGGCAAGTACGGCACCTTCAACCTCGGCAGCGACGGCGCCTGGGTCTACACCGCCAAAGAGGCCTACAACGAGCTGAAGGACGGCCAGACCCTGACCGACACCTTCACCGTGAAGGCCTTCGACGGCACCAGCAGCACCGTCACCGTGAACATCGTCGGCACCAACGACAAGCCGGTGGCGTTTGCCGACACCGTCAGTACCGACGAAAACGCCGTGTTCAACGGGCAGGTGCCGGTCGCCACCGATATCGACGGCACCGTTGCCAGCTACCAGCTCACCACCAACGTGGCTGCTGGCAAAGGCACCCTGACCTTCAACAGCGACGGCAGCTACAGCTTCAACCCGGGCGCCGCCTTCGATCACCTGGCCGCCGGCCAGAGCGAAGCCGTGACCTTCACCTACCAGGCGAAGGACAACAACGGCGCGCTGAGCACCCCGCAGACAGTCACCATCACCGTCACCGGCAGCAACGACGCGGCGGTGATCACCGGCCAGAACAGCGGCAACGCCGATGAAACCGACGCCCCGGTCACCATTGGCGGCAAGCTGAATGTCACCGATGTCGACGGCCCGGCCAGCTTCCAGGCGCAGACCAACACCGCCGGCACCAACGGCAAGTTCAGCATCGCCACCGATGGCACCTGGACCTACGTCGCCAACTCCGCCTTCAACGAACTGAAGGCCGGCGAACACCTCGTCGAGACCTTCGTCGTGAAAGCGGCCGACGGCACCAGCACCAACGTGACCGTCACCATCAACGGCACCAACGATGCGCCGGTGGCCTACGCCGACACCCAGACCACCGGCGAGAACGCCGTGTTCCAGGGTCAGGTTCCGGTCGCCACCGACGTCGACGGCACCATCGCCAGCTACCAGCTGGCCACCGGTATCGGCGGCGGCAAGGGCACGCTGACCTTCAACAGCGACGGCAGCTACACCTTCAACCCGGGTACCGCCTTCGACTACCTGGCGGCGGGCCAGACCCAGGACGTCACCTTCACCTACCAGGCGAAGGACAACAACGGCGCCCTGAGCGATCCGAAGACCGTCACCATCACCGTCACCGGCACCAACGACGCGGCGGTGATCACCGGCCAGAACAGCGGCAGCGCCGACGAAACCAACGCCCCAGTCACCATCGGCGGGAAGCTGATCGTCAACGATGTCGACAGCCCGGCGGTCTTCCAGACCCAGACCAACACCGTCGGCACCAACGGCAAGTTCAGCATCGCCGCTGACGGCACCTGGACCTACGTGGCCAACTCCGCCTTCAACGAACTGAAGGCCGGCGAACACCTCGTCGAGACCTTCGTCGTGAAAGCCGCCGACGGCACCAGCACCAATGTGACCGTCACCATCAACGGCACCAACGATGCGCCGGTTGCCTACGCCGACACCCAGAGCACCGGCGAGAACACCGTGCTCCAGGGCCAGGTTCCGGTGGCGACCGACGTCGACGGCACCATCGCCAGCTACCAGCTCGTCACCAACGTGGCGGCCGGCAAAGGCACCCTGACGTTCAACGCCAACGGCAGCTACACCTTCAATTCAGGCACGGCCTTCGATCACCTGGCCGCCGGCGCTCACGAACTGGTGACCTTCACCTACCAGGCGAAGGACAACAACGGCGCCCTGAGCGATCCGAAAACCATCACCATCGACGTCACCGGCACCAATGACCGTCCGGTTGCGGCCGACGGCACCGCGTCGACCGGAGAGAACACCGTTCTCCAGGGCCAGGTCCCGGTCGCCACCGATATCGATGGCACCGTGGTCGGCTACCAGCTGGCCACCGATGTCGCGCAGGGCAAGGGCAGCCTGGTCTTCAACGCCAACGGCAGCTACACCTTCACGCCGGGTACCGCCTTCGACCACCTGGCCGCTGGCCAGAGCGAAACCGTCACCTTCACCTACCAGGCGAAGGACAACGACGGCGCGCTCAGCGATCCGAAGACCATCACCATCACCGTCAACGGCAGCAACGACGCTCCCAACGGCGCCGACAACACCATCACCCTGAACGAAGACAGCAGCCGCAGCTTCAGCGCCGCCGACTTCGGCTTCAGCGACGTGGACGCCGGCGACACCCTGAGTGGCGTGCGTATCGACAGCCTGCCCACCAACGGCACGCTGAAGTTCAACGGCAGCGCCGTGACCGCAGGCCAGGTGATCGACTCCGCCGACCTCGGCAAGCTGGTGTTCACCCCGGCCGCCAATGCCAACGGCAACAACTACGCCAACTTCACCTTCTCGGTGAAGGACAGCAGCAACACCTACGACACCACGCCGAACAAGATCACCTTCAACGTGACACCGGTGAACGATGCCCCGGTGGCGGTGAACGACAACTTCACCCTCAGCGGCCTGAAGGGCAACTACTGGGGCTACAACGAAGGCCCCGATGGCACTAACCTGACCAGTCTGAGCCAGGTAACCAGCTTCATGGCCGGGCACAACCCCAGCGCCACCTTCACCTCCACCACGCTGAACTACAACCTCAGCGGCGGTGACCTGGGCGGCGACGGCAACCTGCAGAAGTTCCTCGGCAACGATGCGAAGAGCCTCAACACCGATCCGGCGAACACCTCCGACGCGATCATCCAGCTGACCGGCGCGATCAACCTCAACGCCGGCAGCTACCAGCTGCGGGTCAACGCCGACGATGGCTTCAGCATCAAGATCGACGGCGTGGAAGTCTTCAAGTACGACAACATCCAGAGCCCGACAGGCCGTGAATCGGCGGTGTTCACCATCGCCCAGAGCGGTAGCCACAGCATCGAGATCGTCTACTGGGATCAGGGCGGCCAGGCCCAGCTGCAGGTGGAGATGCGCCCGCAGAACGGCACCTACACCACCGTCGGCGGCACCTCGCTGACCCACACCGTGGGCGAGTTGGTGACCAACGAGGACACCGCGCTGACCATCGCTCCGCAGACCCTGCTGGGCAATGACAGCGACGTGGACGGCGACAGCCTGACCATCGTCAGCGTTCAGGGCGCGGTCAACGGCAGCGTGAAGCTCGAGGGCGGCAACGTCGTCTTCACCCCGGCCAAGGACTTCAACGGCAGCGGCAGCTTCACCTACACCATCAGCGACGGCCACGGCGGCACCAGCACCGCCACGGTCACCGTGGGCGTCAATGCGGTGAACGATGCGCCGGAAGCCAAGAACGACCAGCAGACCACCGGCGAGAACAACACGTACAACGGCCAGGTCCCAGCGGCTACCGACATCGACAGCGCGGTCAACCCCAACGGCTATGCCCTGGTACAGAGCGTGGGCGCCGGCAACGGCACCCTCACCTTCAACGCCAACGGCAGCTACGAGTTCAATCCGGGCACCGACTTCGACTCGCTGAACGTCGGCGAATCGCGCCAGGTGACCTTCACCTACACCGCCAAGGACGCCCAGGGTGCAGTCAGCGCACCGGCCACCGTGACCATCACCGTGACCGGCAGCAACGACCTGCCCACCGCCACCGACAGCACCGTGACCCTGAACGAGGACGGCAAGCGCAGCTTCAGCGCCAGCGACTTCGGCTTCAGCGACAAGGACGCCGGCGACGCACTCAAGGCGATCCGCATCGACAACCTGCCCACCGCCGGCAGCCTGACCCTCAATGGCCAGTCGGTGACTGCCGGCCAGGTGATCGCCGTCAGCCTGCTCGCCAGCCTGGTCTACACCCCGGTGGCCAACGCCGCGGGCAATGCCTATGCGACCCTGAAGTTCTCGGTGCAGGACAGCCACGACGGCTTCTCCAGCTCGTCCAGCACCCTGACCTTCAACGTCACCCCGGTGAACGATGCGCCCCTGTCGGCGGATGGTTCGGCCAGCGTCTACGCCGGCAAGACCTACACCTTCGGCACCAAGGACTTCGCCTTCAGCGACACCGCCGACTCCGCCAACGGCCAGAACCACAGCCTGCAGAACATCCTGATCAAGGCCCTGCCGGACTCCGGCACCCTGCTGCTCAACGGCACCGCCGTGAAGGCCGGCCAGGCCATCAGCGCCAGCGATGTGGCTGGCGGCAAGCTGACCTTCGTACCCGACGCTTCAGGTTCCAACGCGCACTTCAGCTTCGCCGTGCAGGACAGCGGTGGCGTGGCCAACGGCGGCGTCGACACATCGCCGACCTACGGTTTTGACATCCACGTCGGCCAGGTGCAGATCCCCGGCACCACTCCCAACGGTGACAACACCCTCACCGGCGGCTCGGGGGACGACGTGATCCTCGGCGACGTAGGCGGCATGCTCACCACCACCCAGCCGGGTACCAACTACAACATCGCCCTGGTGGTCGATACCTCCGGCAGCATGGCCTACAACCTTGCTGGCAACAGCGGTGCGGCCTACGCCGACTCGCGGATGAAACTGATCAAGGATGCACTGATCAACCTGGCCAACGAGCTCAAGGGCCACGATGGCGTGATCAACATTACCCTGATCGGCTTCTCCGCCTCCGCCAGCATCAAAGTCACCGTCGCCGACCTGAACAACGGCAACGTCGACCAACTGATCAACGCCATCGGCAAGACCCAGAACACCGGCCTGCAGGCCGACGGCGGCACCAACTACCAGTCGGCCTTCGAGCAGGCGGTCACCTGGTTCAACGGCCAGAAGAACGGCTATCAGAACCTCACGCTGTTCCTCACCGACGGTGACCCGACGTACTCGAAGAACTACGGTAACGGCAACAGCACCAGCGACAACATCGTCGCCGAGTCCGCACAGTCCTTTGCCGGCCTGAGCGGTATCAGCGATGTGCGGGCAATCGGTATCGGCACCGGCGTCAACGCCGACATCCTCAAGTACTTCGATAACACCAAGGTTACTGGGACCGGCACCATCAACCTGGGCAATACCACCACTGTTCTCGCCAACTTCGACAACAACAGCGGCACTGGCATCGCCAAGGTCGACAACTGGAGCAAGACCGGTACCGGCTCGATCTCCCGCACCAACAGCGAGCTGAAGATCACCGACGCCTACGGTGGCGCCGCAACCAAGGCCAGCAGCCCGGAGTTCAACGTCAACGGAAACAACCTGGGCAAGCTGAGCTTCGACTATCGCACCGGCGAATTCGGCAGCGGCGACAGCTTCGCCTGGAGCCTGATGAAGAAAGTGGTCGCGGCCAACGGCGCGGTCAGCTGGGAACTCGTCGACAGCGGCTCCCGCACCAGCTCGGACAGTGCCACCATCACCAGCAAGACCCTGGTCGACGGCATCTACAAACTGGAGTTCTCGGCCAATGACAACAGTACCCACTGGCTCTGGGGCAGCTCCGATGTCGACGTCCGCATCGACAACATCACGGTCGTGAGCCCCAACGTGGTGACCGCCCCGACCGGCCAGGTAGATATCGTCAAGCAGGCCAGCGACCTCACGGCCGCCCTGCACGGCGGCTCCAGCAGCTCCGAGCTGGCGCCCTCGGGCCACGACACCATCAACGGTGGCGCGGGCGACGACATCATCTTCGGTGACACCATCAACACCGACAACCTGCCCTGGGGCGTCAACGGCAACCCGGCCAAACCGGCCGACATGCCGGCGGGCTCGGGCGTCAGCGCGCTGTCGGCGTTCCTCGAACTGAAGAATGGCCATACGGCGACCACCGAGGAGATGTACAGCTACATCAAGGCCAACCACGCGACCTTCAACGTCGAGGGCGATACCCGTGGCGGCAACGACCACCTGTATGGCGGCGATGGCAACGACATCCTCTACGGCCAGGGCGGCAACGACTTCCTGTTCGGCGAGAATGGCAACGACATCCTCTTCGGCGGCACCGGTGACGACCAGCTCACCGGCGGCAAGGGCAACGACATCCTCACCGGCGGTGCGGGTGCCGACACCTTCATCTGGAAGGCCGGCGATATCGGCAACGACACCATCACCGACTTCAAGGCCGGTGAAGGCGACCGCATCGACATCAGCGACCTGCTGCCGGAGACCGCGCACAACGACATCCTCAGCTACCTGAAGGTGGACACCACGACCTCGACCCTGCAGGTGAGCACCACAGGGCAGATCAACAACGGCGGGGCCGCGGACGTCACCATCAAGCTGAGCGGGGTCGACCTCTCCGCCTACGGCTCGACCTCCACCGAGATCGTCAACAAGCTGGTGGCGGGTTCCGACCCGGTGGTCAAGACTGAGCATCACTGATCCAAGGTTGCCGCCAGGCTTCCAAAAGGTCAGGCTCTGACACGACGACAGCGGGGCTACCCTTCGGGGTGGCTCCGCTGTCGTTCCTTCACATCACGAGAAATGGGGACGGTCGATGCTGTACATCCAGCGCAACGCCGAGGGGAGAATCTCGCGCGTCGAGGACGCCGAGTTCGACGGAATGACCGGCACCCTGCCGGCGGACCACCCGGACATCCAGGCCTGGGCGGCCGAGAGCAGCCTGCTGCAGCTCAAGCAGAGCGACCTGGACATGATCCGGGTACTGGAAGACTTGATCTCGGTGCTGATCACCAAAGGGGTGATCCGCATCACCGACCTGCCGCCGGCGGCGCGTTCCAAGTTGCTCAACCGGACGCAGGCCCGTGAAGCGCTGGGCGGGCTGACCCGGCTGATCAACGACGACGAGGAAACGGGGCTGATCTGAGCCCCGTTTTTCTTTTCCGGCAAATGTTCCCCTGTAGGGCGCATAACCCGGAACGGGTTATCCGCCGATGCCACGACGGCGGATAACGCTGGCGCGTTATGCGCCCTACGGCCCTGGAACCACGGCACACGTCGGCCCTGCCGACGGATCGCGGGCATGGCTCGCTCCTACAACGTTACAGACGCATCACCACGGCGCCGGCCCACCGAACAGCTGCCCCTGCACGCCCTGGATACCCATCTCCTTCAGCACCCGGAACTCCCCTGCCGTCTCCACGCGCTCGGCAATCAGCGGCAGGTCGATGCTGTGCGCCGCGCGCTGCATCGCCTCGATGAACAGGCGCTTGTCGTTCTCCTGGTCGATGTGGCGGATGTGGCTGCCATCGACCTTGAGGTACGCCAGCCCCAGCCGCGCCAGGTTGCCGATCATGCTGAAGCGCCCGCCGAAGTGCTGCAGGCTCAGGCGATAGCCCAGCTCGCCGAGGCGGCGGGTCAGCGCTTCCAGCACCGGTTGCGCCGGCAACTGGTCTTCTTCCAGCTCCAGGGTCAGGCGCCCGGCGAATTGCGGGTGCTGGCGCAGCAGGTCGAACACGCGGGTGGTCGCCCATTCATCCCGCAGCAGCGCAGCGGACAGGTTCAGCGCCAGCGGGCGGTTGTGTTTGGCCATGTCGGCCAGCACGCTTTCGAGCATCAGCAGGTCCAGCCGCGCGGTCCAGCCGAAGCGGTCCAGCCAGGGCAGGAAGCGCCCGGCGGCGATGCTGCCGCCCTGCCCGTCCGGCAGGCGCGAGAGCACCTTGTAATGCAGCACCACCTGCGGGTCGGCGCAGGACACCACCGCCTGGAAATGCAGCTGGAAGCGCTTGTGCATCAGCGCCTCGTCCAGCAGCTGGTGCCAGCTGTGGCGCTCCTCGGCGACCGGCTTGGCGCCGCCCTGGAGGAAGGCCCAGCAGCTGTCGTTCTGTCGCTCGGCCTGCACCAGCGCCTCGTCCGCGCGCTGCAACAGCGCCTGCGCCGACTCGCCGGAAACGAAGGGCACCAGCCCCAGGCAAGCCACGGGGCTCACATCGCTGGCGCCGGTGGTGGCCAGCGCGGCGAGCATGCCTTCCAGGCGCATCGCCAGGGCTGGCGCGTCCTCGGGCATCAGCCCCGGCGCCAGCATCACGAACTCGCCGCCACGGCTGCGCGCCAGGGTCAGGCCGGCGCCCAGGCCCTGCCCGGACAGACGCAGCTGGTCAGCCACCGCCTTGAGCAACTGGTCGACGCGCTGGCCGCCCAGACGCTGGTTCAGCCCGGCGAGGTCGTTGACCCGCAGTACCAGCAGCACGCCGCTGCTGACCTGGTCCTCGGCGCTCAGGCGGTTATTCAATTGCATGTCGAAGAAGCGTCGGTTGCCCAGCCCGGTCAGGCTGTCCTGGTAGGCCTCGTCGCGAAGGCGTTCGCTGCGCTGGGCCTGCTCCTGGAACAGCGCCTTGAGCTTCTCCACCATCTGGTTCATGGCCTGCACCACGCGGCGCAGTTCGGGGGTGCGCGGCAGTTCCGGCAGGCTGAGGAATTCGCGGCGGGCAATGGCGTGGGACTGCGCCACCATGTAGTCCAGCGGCCTGAGCTGGCGGCGCAGCAGGATAGCGCCGAGCACGGCGCTGGCGATGCCGCACAGCACCAGCCAGAGCAGGCTGCCTAGGGTGCTCTGCCAGAGCTTGGCGATGGCGAACATCGGGTGGCTGAGCACCTCGACCCGCGCGGCCTGGGTCCAGCCGCGGCTGACGATGGCGTCGCCGCCGGCCGAATGCAGGTCGATCAGAGAGATGAACCACTGCGGCACCTTGGCGGCCACCGCGTCGGGGACCCCGGTGCGCTCCACCATCACCTTGCCGGTGGCCAGGTCGATCACCCGGATGCTCTCGTAGTAGCCGCTGTCGAAGATCGAGCTGACCATCAACTCGACCATCGCCGGGTCGTCGATGTTCGGCGTCAACGACAGTCCCAGCGCGGTGGCCGCGTCCTGGGCGTGGGAGCGCAGCTGGTTGCCGTACTGCTCGCGCGAGCTTTCCAGGCCGACCATGAAGCTGCCGCTGAAGGCGACCACCAGGAACAGGCAGATGGCGATCAACAACTGTTTGAACAGGGACATCGTGTCTCCAGGCTCCCCCCGCGGGAGCTATTCGTGTCGGTGCAGCTATTCGTTCCGTGGCTACTCATCCAGAGGGAAGCCTTCGGCCTTCATCTTCTTCAGCAGGTCCTGCCAGCGCGACAGCCGCTTGCTGTCGCCGACCTGCTTGCCGCCACCCGCGCCATTGCCGGCGAGCCACAGGCCCTCGCCGTTGAACGCGTAGACCGGCTGCAGGTCGCTGCGCTGGCTGGCCGGCAGGATGCTGCCGATCAGGTTGTCCAGCACCAGCGGCACGGCATCGGGCCGTGGGTAGTACGTGAGCACCATATGCGCCTGGTTCAGGCGCAGCGCCTTGACGTAGGTAATGCGCAGCTTCTGTGCCGGCACGCCCAGGTGTCGCAGGCTGATGTACTTGGCGATGGCGAAATCCTCGCAATCGCCGGCGCCCTTGAGCAAGGCCTCCACCGGCGTGGCCCAGTAGTCCACTTCGTGCCAGAGGCTCAGGTCATCGGTGAAGCGCAGCTGGTCGTTGAAGAATCGATTGACCGCCTGCAACTGGTCGCCCTCACTCGCCGTGGCCTGCTGCGCGAGCAGCTTCTGCCAGGCGTCGATGCGCACCTGGCCTTGACCCAGCGGCCCGTAGAGGCGCGTGGATTGCTGGCTGATCAGCTGG
Organism: Pseudomonas sp. PDM22; assembly: GCF_014851965.1. Classification (NCBI taxonomy): domain Bacteria; kingdom Pseudomonadati; phylum Pseudomonadota; class Gammaproteobacteria; order Pseudomonadales; family Pseudomonadaceae; genus Pseudomonas; species Pseudomonas sp. PDM22. The sequence goes on along the minus strand of NZ_JACVAR010000002.1, from coordinate 449,654 downwards.
AAGTCCCATTCGGCCTGCTGCGCCCCCGCCAGGACGCCGAGCGAAGCCGCCAGCATCAGGGCCAACGGCCCCGGCCAGCAACGACGCAACACCCTGGAACAACGGTTGAGCACGATCGCGACTACTCGACTGCGAGCGCCGGCAACCAGCTGCCGGTGCAGGGGTCGCATGGTGCAGACTGGCCGCGAAAAAAACAATGGCACAATGCAATCATCGCATTGTGCCATCCAGGGGAGACGCGGCCTGGCGGGGAACCGACCGCGTAGATGGGGAAAGAATCAGCTCTTCTGCGGCGGGGTGACGACGTCGAACCAGAAGTTGAAGTCTTCCAGCATGCCGAACAGCTTGGCCAGCAGCAGCGGGTTGCCCGAGCTCTTGAGCTTGCCCTCGAACACCAGACGCACCGGCGAGACTTCCTTGAGCATCAGGCGGTTGAGGTCGGCACGGTCGATGGTCACGGTCTGCCCGGCGCTCTCGCTCTGCACACCCTTGATGTTGTTCAGGTGCGAGTTCTTCAGCTCCAGCAGGTACTGCTCGTTCTTGTCCGGCAGCACCAGGTTGATGGCGAAGTCTTCACCCTCGGCCTTCTCGGCATTCAGGCGCACGCCGAGGTAGTCGAACAGCAGGCCGGTGTCCATCGCCGCCAGCGCATCGGGGCTGCCCGATTTCATGGTCGGCATGTCACGCGGCACACCATTGCGCAGCTCCTGTGCGGCGGTCAGGTAGCTGTTGCGCCAGCCGGCGTTCTCCGCCTGGTAACCGAGCTGCTCCAGGGCGTCGGCCTGCAGGTTGCGCGCGGCCTGGTTGGTCGGATCGGCGAAGACCAGCTTGTTGACCACCTCCACCACCCAGCGGTACTCGCCCTTGTCGAAGGACGCCTTGGCCATCTGCAGCAGGTGATCGGCGCCGCCCATGAACTCGACGTACTTCACTGCCGACTCCTCCGGCGCCAGCGGGTTCAGCGTCGCCGGGTTGCTGTCGTAGTAGCCCAGGTACTTGTTCACCACCGCGCGCACGTTGTGGCTGACGCTGCCGTGGTAGCCACGGTTGAACCACTCGTTGGCCAGCTCCGGCGGCACTTTCAGGCGCTCGTGGATCTGGTTGATGGTCACTCCGTTGTTGGCCAGGTGCAGCGTCTGGTCGTTCAGGTAGCCGTACATGTCACGCTGCTTCTCCAGGGTGCGGACGATGTCCTCGTGCCCCCAGCGCGGCCAGTTGTGCACGGCGAACATAACCTCGGCCTTGTCGCCGAACCGGTGCAGCGCCTCGTTGATGTACTTGCTCCAGCCCAGCGGGTCGCGGGTCTCGGCGCCGCGCAGGGTATAGAGGTTGTGCAGGGTGGCGGTGACGTTCTCGGCCATCAGCAGCGCCTTCTGCTGCGGCAGCCAGACGTTCATCTCCGCCGGCGATTCGGTGCCCGGGGTGTTCTGGAAGGTCACAGGCACGCCATCGATCTCCATCTCCACCAGCGAGCCATCGACGGTCTTGGTCGGCGCGATGATGCTCATCGGGCCCTTGGCGACGGCCTTGCCGATGGCCATGTCGACGTGGCCTTCCGGGCCCTGCGGCAGCATGGTGCCGTACTGGTAGGTGGCTCGGCGCAGCATGGCGTTGCCGGCCAGCACGTTCTCCTTGATCGCCGCTTCCATGAAGCCCTTGGGCGCGATGATCTGCACCTCGCCCTTGTCCACCTGCTCCTGGCTGACCAGGCCCTTCACGCCGCCGAAGTGGTCGATGTGGGCATGGCTGTAGATGACCGCGCGGATCGGCTTCTGCCCCAGCTCCTGGCTCACCAGGGCGTAGGCGGCCCTGGAAGTCGCCGGGGTGGTCAGGGTATCGATGACGATCCAGCCGGTCTTGCCTTCGATGAAGGTGGTGTTGGCGAGGTCGAAACCGCGCACCTGGTAGATGCCGTCGGTGACCTTGAAAAGGCCGTAGCTGAGGTTCAGCTGGGCCTGGCGCATCAGGCTCGGGTTGACGCTGGCGACGTCCCTGGCGGCCTTGAGGAAGTCGTAGCCGCCCAGTTGCCAGGCCACCGTGCCGTCCTCGTTCTTGATCACGAGGTTCTCGGGGCGCTTGATCAGGCCTTTCTCCACCCGGTCGAAATCGGCACGGTCACTGAACGGCAGCGACTGTCGCACCTGCTCCTGCGCGGCCTGGGTGAAGGAAGTCGGGGGCTTGGGCTGTTCGGCGGCGACCAGCAGGCCGGGGCAGAGGCTGGCGAGCAGCACGGCAGCGGAAAGACGGGACATCGGAAGGCTCCGGAATTTGTTGTTGTGCTCGCACTATGCCGGCCGTCGCGCTAATAATTCCAATGCATTCCAACTTAACAATCAATGCAGGAAGCGCATGAGCGATCTCCGCCAGCTACGCCACTTCGTCGCCCTCGCCGAGCACGGTCACTTCGCCCGCGCCGCCGATGCGGTGAATCTTAGTCAACCCGCCCTGTCGCGGAGCATCCAGGCGCTGGAAGGCCAGCTGAGCTGCCAACTCGTGGACCGCAACCCGCGCGGGGTCACCCTCACCGCCCATGGCCGGCTGGTGCTCGAACATGCCCGCCGCCTGCTGGCCGGTGACCGTGCGCTGAAGAACGCCGTGCTGCAACTGGCCGACCTGGAGACCGGCGAGCTGCGCCTGGGCGCCGGCCCCTTCCCCGGCGCGCGGCTGATGCCGCAGGTGCTCGCGCGCTATAGCAGTGCGCACCCGAAGGTGTCGGTGCTGCTGTCCATCGAGAACTGGAGCGAGCTGCACCAGCGCCTGCTGGACGACGAACTGGAGCTGTTCATCGCCGACTACCGCGAACTGGAAGGCGACAACCGCCTCGACATCCTGCCGCTGCGGGTACACCGGGGCGTGCTGTTCTGCCGGCCGGGGCATCCGCTGCTCGGCAGCGTGCCATCGGTGGAGCGTGCGCTCGACTACCCGCTGGCCGGCCCGCGCCTGCCGCGCGACGCCCACGAAGGGCTGGCTCGCACCCTCGGCCGCGAGCAGCCGCTGAGCGTGCAATGCGATGACGTGCTGATGCTCAAGGAGCTGGTGAAAGGCAGCGACGTGCTCTGCCTGGCTACCTGGGATGTGGTGGCCGCGGATGTGCAGGCCGGCAGCCTGGCGGTGCTGCCCTGGCCCAGCAGCGGCGACGTTGCAGGGCGCGGCTCCGCCTATGCCCTGGTACGCCACGCCAGCCGCAGCCTGTCGCCTGCGGCCAGCCAGTTCGTCGAGTTGTTGCTGGAGGAAGACGCGGCGTTCAACGCCGCGTCATGAGGCTCAACGGCGCCAGCCCTGGTAAGGGCCACCGTAATAGGCCGGCGGCGGCGCCGGGCGATAGTAGTGCGGCCGGTCATGCCAGCCACCACGGTCGTGGTCATGCTCGTAGACCACGCAGCCGGTCAACGGAAGGATCATCAGTACAGCAGCGAAGAAACGACGCATGGCGCCTCCATCAGGCGAGCCGGCCGCCCCGCCGGGGTGCGGGGCGTACATTCTTCCGGTCTCACAAGATCAGACATGTCTGTCAGAAGGCGGTGCCGCGGCGAAAGGTAAAGCTTGGGTAAATCAGCCGTTTACAGTGGCCAGACGGCGAACCTTGCGGCTCTGCAGGTGGAGCACGCCGAACAGCAGCACCTGCACCTGCTCCAGCCAGGAACGGCGGCGCGCCAGCAACAGCACCTCGCCCACATGCACCACCAGCAGGATCGCGGAGAGCCACAACAGCGGGCGATGCAGCTCGCCGAACGGGTAGATCAGGTTGAGCACGGCGGCGACCCAGAACATGGTCAGCGCGCCCTTGGCGAAGCTCAGCAACTCGGACATGGCGATGGATTCCTCAAGGTGAAGGTGACTGCAGTCTGCCGCCCGGCGCGCCCCGCCCGCTCCTGCCTTTCGACTGGCCCCGCGCACCAGGATGCGGCGTCGCGCTTCATTTGAGGGCGGCGCAACGCTCCGGCTTGCAGCGAAACCTCCGCCCCGATCCAGCGCAGCCCTTCTGCCCCGGCACTTTCGCCAACTTGGCACGCCGCTCGCTTTGTATCGAGTGTGCAGGATCGATCCGAAGCATTCGGAAAGCGGCACCACAATCTGACAATGGATGACTAGGGTTCCGGCTCGCGCAGCGAGTGACTGGTCCGAGAGTCATCGACCTCCAGCGAGGTTACACGGCGGGACAAAAGCCCGGGAGACGAGAGCGACAAGTGCCGCCCGACTCCTGCCTGCCCGCCAATCGACTGGAGATGCTCCATGCGCAAGCCCCTTCTGACCGCCCTGTTCGCCGCCGGCCTCGCCGCCTTCAGCCTCTCAGCCTCCGCCGCCGCGAAGAACAGCTTCAACCTCTGCTGGACCATCTACGCCGGCTGGATGCCCTGGGAGTACGCGGCCAGCCACGGCATCGTCGACAAGTGGGCGAAGAAGTACGGCATCGAGATCAAGGTCACCCAGCTCAACGACTACATCGAGTCGATCAACCAGTACACCGCGGGCCAGTTCGACGGCTGCACCATGACCAACATGGACGCCCTGACCATCCCCGCCGCCGGCGGCGTCGACTCCACCGCGCTGATCGTCAGCGACTTTTCCAACGGCAACGACGGCATCGTCATCAAGGGTGAAGGCAAGACCCTGGCCGACCTCAAGGGCATGAACGTCAACCTGGTGGAGCTGTCCGTCTCCCACTACCTGCTCGCCCGCGCCCTGGAGAACGCCCGCCTCAGCGAGAAGGACGTGAAGACGGTGAACACCTCCGACGCCGACATCGCCGCCGCCTTCAACACCGACGACGTGCAGGCCGTGACCACCTGGAACCCGATGCTCGCCGAGGCCCGCGCCAAGCCGGGCACCACCGAGGTGTTCAACTCCAGCCAGGTCCCCGGCGAGATCATGGACATGATGGTGGTCAACAGCACGGTCCTGAAGGACAACCCCGCCCTGGGCAAGGCCCTGACCGGCGCCTGGTTCGAAACCGTGGCGCTGATGCAGGGCGAAAGCGCCGAGACCCGCGCCGCGCTGGAGCACATGGCCAAGGCCTCGGGCACCGACCTCGCCGGTTACCAGAGCCAGCTCGCTACTACCAAATTGTTTGCCACTGCGCAGGAAGCACTGGCCTTCGCCACCAGCCCGAAACTGCCGGCGACCATGGACAAGGTCGCGGCCTTCTCCTTCGCCCACGGCCTGCTCGGCGAGGGCGCGAAAAGCGCCGAAGCGGTCGGCATGAGCTTCGCCGGCGGCCTCACCACCGGCGACGCGCAGAACCTCAAGCTGCGCTTCGACCCGACCTACGTGCAGATGGCGGCCGACGGCAAGCTCTGACCAACCCACCGCGTCCCTCGTAGGGCGAATAACCGTTTGCGGTTATCCGCCGTCCCGACGCCACGGCGGATAACGCGCTCCGCGTTATCCGCCCTACGAATCGACAGGTACGAAACATGCGCCTGATCAACCGAACCCCCGACCGCAGCGGCCGCCTGTTCCTCGTGCTGCTGCCCTTCGCCCTGCTGCTGTTCGCCTACTTCGCAGGCTCCACCTCGCGGTTGGCAGAGAACCCCAATGACAAGCTGCTGCCCAGCGCCGCGCAGATGGCCGACGCGGTGAACCGCCTGGCCTTCAGCGAAGACAAGCGCACCGGCGAAGTGCTGTTCTGGAAGGACACCGGCGCCAGTCTGCAACGCCTTGGGATGGGCCTGTCCATCGCCGCCCTGCTCGGCCTGGTGCTGGGCATCGCCGCTGGCAGCGTGCCGCTGTTCGGCGCGCCGCTCTCGCCCTTGCTCACCGTGCTGTCGATGATCCCGCCGCTGGCGATCCTGCCGGTGCTGTTCATCGTCTTCGGCCTTGGCGAACTGTCCAAGGTGGTACTGATCGTCATCGGCGTCGCCCCCTGCATCGCCCGCGACATCGAACAACGCGCCCGGGAAATCCCCCGCGAACTGCTGATCAAGGCACAGACCCTGGGCGCCAGCACCTGGACGCTGATCCTGCGCGTGGTACTGCCGCAACTGCTGCCACGCCTGCTGATCTCCCTGCGCCTGATGCTCGGCTCGGCCTGGCTGTTCCTCATCGCCGCCGAGGCCATCGCCTCCACCGACGGCCTGGGCTACCGCATCTTCCTGGTGCGCCGCTACCTGGCCATGGACGTGATCCTGCCCTACGTGGTGTGGATCACCGCACTGGCCTGGCTGATGGACTGGGCACTGCGCGCGCTCACCCGGCGCGCCTTCCCCTGGTATGAAGGAGCCAAGGCATGAGCTTCATCCAGGTGAAGAACGTCTGGCAGGAATACGCCGGCAACGTGGTGCTCGAACGCCTGAATCTCGAGGTGCAGGAAGGCGAGTTCTGCACCCTGGTCGGCGCCTCCGGCTGCGGCAAGTCCACCTTCCTGCGCCTGCTGCTCGGCCAGGAGCGCCCCAGCCGCGGCGAGCTGCTGCTCGGAGGCCAGCCGCTGGCCGCAGAACCCGATCCGAGCCGTGGCGTGGTGTTCCAGCGCTACTCGGTGTTCCCGCATCTGTCCGTGCTCGACAACGTCGCCCTCGGCCTGGAACTGCCGCGCTCGCCGCTGCTCGGCCGGCTGTTCGGCAGCGCCAAGCGCGAGGCTCGCGAACAGGCCGCCGAATTGCTCAAGCGCGTCGGCCTTGGCCATGCGTTGCAGCAGTACCCGAGCGCCCTCTCCGGCGGCATGCAGCAACGCCTGGCCATCGCCCAGGCGCTGGTGATGAAGCCGCGCGTGCTGCTGCTCGACGAACCCTTCGGCGCGCTGGACCCGGGCATCCGCAAGGACATGCACGCCCTGCTGCTGGAGCTGTGGCAGGAAACCCGGCTCACCGTGTTCATGGTCACCCACGACCTCGCCGAGGGCTTCAGCCTGGGCACCCGCCTGCTGGTCTTCGACAAGGTCCGCCACGACCCGCAGGCGCCCAACGCCTACGGCGCCCGCATCACTTACGACATCCCGCTCAACGCCGACCGCCGGGCCGCCCGCGCCGCCCTGCCAGCCACGCTCGCCGCGCGCCTGCAACCGGCCGCCGAGCCCGCGATCACACCGGCCTACCAAGGAGCCCGCCATGAACGAACTGCGCACCACCCTCTTTGAGGAAACCGTCCCCGGTGGCGGCCACACCTCCTTCATCCTCAAGCGCGGCCAGCTGCTGCGCCTGACCGACCTGGAAGGCAGTGGCAACGCCAGCGTGCTGCTGTTCAACGCCGCCGAGAAAAGCGAGCGGCTGAACCTGCCCGACAGCCTCAAGTGCCAGCACACCGCGCGCCTCACCGCCGGCCACTGCCTGTACTCGGACATGGGCCGCGTGCTGGCCGCCATCACCGCCGACAGCTGCGGCTGGCACGACAGCTTCGGCGGCGTGCTGAACGCCGCCGAGGTGCAGGAGAAGTACGGCGCGGGCCGCTACCAGGAACTGCGTAACGGCTTCCACCGCAACGGCGTGGACAACCTGTTGGTGGAAATGGGCAAGTGGGACATGCGCCTGCAGGACCTGCTGATGTGCCTGAACCTGTTCAGCCGCGTGGACGTCGACGCCGATGGCTGCTTCCGCTTCGCCCAGGGCAACTCGAAAGCCGGCGACTACGTCGAGCTTTACGCGCCGATGGACACCCTCGTCGTGCTCACCGCCCTGCAACACCCGCTGGACCCTAACCCGCAGTACGCGCCCAAGCCCATCGGCCTGACCTGGCAGCAGGTCGCGTCCGACGGCATCAGCGTGCTCTGCCGCACTTCCCGCGCGGAGAACGGCCGCGGCTTCCACAACACCGAACGCCAGTACCTGTAAGGAGCGCGAGCATGCCCATCGTCCCCAGCGACAAACACCCCGAAGCCTGCGTCTCGCGCACCCTGATCCCGGCCGGCGAACCCAGCCTCACCGAACTCAAGGCCGGGCAGACCCTGCGCATCCTCGACCTGGAAGGCAACCAGGCGGTGGACACGCTGTTCTTCAGCGCCGCCAACCCGCGCGAGCGCTACGACGTGCAGCGCACCCTGCGCAAACAGGGGCAGGTCTACCTCAGCGCCGGCAGCGTGCTCTGGTCCAACCTCGGCAACCCGATGCTGACCATCAGCGCCGACACCTGCGGTCGCCACGACACCCTCGGCGGCGCCTGCGCCCAGGAGAGCAACACCGTGCGCTACGCCCTGGACAAGCGCTACATGCACAGCTGCCGCGACAACTTCCTGCGCGCCAGCCTGCAGGACGGCCGCCTGACCAAGGCCGACATCAGCCACAACATCAACTTCTTCATGAACGTGCCGGTCACCGCCGAGGGCGGCCTGACCTTCGAGGACGGCATCTCCGGCGCCGGCAAGTACGTCGAGCTGTTCGCCCACATGGACGTGATCGTCCTGATCTCCAACTGCCCGCAGCTCAACAACCCCTGCAACGGCTGGAACCCGACCCCGGCGGAGCTGCTGGTATGGGACTGAAGCGGCTGCACACGGCAGGCGATGGGCTGCACGTGCTGCGGCGCTGGCTGTACATCCTCAGCCAGAGCCGGAGTGCCCAATGCAGCCCGGCGCTGCGGACTGCCAGAACCTGCATCGAACGGACTTCGCCCGAGCCCCGGAGCTGACCGAGTAGGACGCATAACGCGCCAGCGTTATCCGCCAAACAGATCGCGCGTAGCCGGACAGCGGATGGATAGAGCACATCCGCCCTACGGCAGCATGAACCTGCCCCGGACGACCGGGATAGGCACCGAATGACGGCGGGACGGCCCGCCACCCCATGGGGACGCCCTCATGTTCGACAAGCTCCTGATCGCCAACCGCGGCGCCATCGCCTGCCGCATCCTGCGCACCCTTCGTGAGCTGCAAGTAGAGGGCGTGGCCGTCTACTCCGAAGCCGACGCCGCCAGCCTGCACATCCAGCAGGCCGACCAGGCCATCAGCCTCGGCGAAGGCCCCGCGTCGAGCACCTACCTGGTGGTCGAGAAGATTCTCCAGGCTGCCCGCGACAGCGGCGCGAAAGCGATCCACCCCGGCTACGGCTTCCTCTCCGAGAACGCCGCCTTCGCCGAAGCCTGCGAGGCCGCCGACATCGCCTTCGTCGGCCCGACGCCGGAACAGCTGCGCCTGTTCGGCCTCAAGCACACCGCCCGTGCGCTGGCCCGAGAACAGGGCGTGCCGATGCTCGAAGGCACCGACCTGCTGGAAGACCTCGACGCCGCCCTGCGCGCCGGCGAGCAAGTCGGCTACCCGGTGATGCTCAAGAGCACCGCCGGTGGCGGCGGCATCGGCATGCGCGTGTGCCGCTCGGCGGACGAGCTGCGCGACGCCTTCGACGCAGTAAAGCGCCTGGGTCAGAACAACTTCAGCGACTCGGGCGTGTTCATCGAGAAGTACATCCAGCGCGCCCGCCACCTGGAAGTGCAGGTGTTCGGCGATGGCCAGGGCGAGGTCATCGCCCTGGGCGTGCGCGACTGCTCGGTGCAGCGGCGCAACCAGAAGGTGCTGGAGGAAACCCCCGCGCCCAACCTGCCCGCCGGCATGGCCGAAGCCCTCTGCGCAGCGGCGATCCAGCTGGCAAAAGCGGTCAGCTACCGCAGCGCCGGCACCGTGGAATTCGTCTACGACAGCGAGGCGCAGGACTTCTACTTCCTCGAAGTGAACACCCGCCTGCAGGTGGAGCACGGCGTCACCGAACAGGTCTGGGGCGTCGACCTGGTGCGCTGGATGATCGAACTGGCCGCGAGCGACCTACCGCCCCTGGCCGAGCTCGCGGCCACGCTGAAGCCCAGCGGCCACGCCATCCAGGCGCGCCTCTACGCCGAAGACCCCGGCCGCGACTTCCAGCCCTGCCCCGGCCTGCTCACCGCCGTGCAATTCCCGCCGGCCGACGGCAAGGCGCTGCGCATCGACACCTGGGTCGAAGCCGGCTGCGAGATTCCGCCCTACTTCGACCCGATGATCGCCAAGCTCATCGCCTGGGCGCCGACCCGCGAACAGGCCGGCGCCGGCCTCGACCGCGCCCTCGGCGAAAGCCAGCTCTACGGCGTGGAATGCAACCGCGACTACCTGCGGCAGATTCTCGCGGACGCTCCCTTCGCCAGCGGCTCGCCCTGGACCCGTTGCCTGGAAGGCCTGCGCTACCGCGCGCAGACCTTCGAAGTGCTCAGCGCCGGCACCCAGACCAGCGTGCAGGACTACCCCGGCCGCCTAGGCTACTGGGCCGTGGGCGTGCCACCGTCCGGTCCGATGGACGACCGCGCGCTGCGCCTGGGCAACGCCCTGCTGGGCAACCCCGAAGGCGCCGCCGCGCTGGAAATCACCATGAGCGGCCCGACCCTGCGCTTCAACACCGACGCAGTGCTCGCCATCACCGGCGCAGCGCTGCCGATCAGCCTCGATGGCGTCGAGCAGCCGATGAACACTTCGCTGTTCATCGCCGCCGGCTCCACCCTCAGCCTCGGCACCGTTGGCGGCGCCGGCGCACGCAGCTACCTGTGCCTGCGCGGCGGCCTGCAGGTGCCGGACTACCTGGGCAGCAAGAGCACCTTCACCCTCGGCCAGTTCGGCGGCCATGGCGGCCGCGCGCTGCGCGCCGGCGATGTGCTGCACCTGGCCGAACTGGCAGACGACAGCCATGGCGCCAGCCTGCCTGCCGCACTGCGCACCGAGCTGCCGGCCGTAAGGCAAATCCGCGTGATCTACGGCCCCCACGGCGCACCGGAATATTTCACCGCGCCCTACATCGACACCTTCTTTGCCACCGACTGGGAAGTGCACTTCAACTCCAGCCGCACCGGCGTGCGCCTGATCGGCCCGAAGCCGGAATGGGTGCGCGAGAGCGGCGGCGAGGCGGGCCTGCACCCGTCGAACATCCATGACAACCCCTACGCCATCGGTGCGGTGGACTTCACCGGCGACATGCCGGTGATCCTCGGCCCGGACGGCCCCAGCCTGGGCGGCTTCGTCTGCCCGGTGACGGTGATCGAGGCCGACCTATGGCAACTCGGCCAGCTCAAGGCCGGGGACAAGGTGCGATTCCTGCCGGTGGATATTTCCACCGCCCGCGCGCTTGCGGCTTTTCGCAGGACCGAGGGGAGCGCCTCGGCCCTTGCTCGCGAACCTCATGTCACCGGCGCTCCAGACGGAACTCCGTTCGCGAGCAAGCTCGCTACAGGTCAGGCGAACCACGGCGCCACCGGTTTCCCCTCACCCCAGCCCTCTCCCGGAGGGAGAGGGAGCAGTCCGGCGTTGTCGGCGGGCGCAGTGTTTCCCGGTGGCACGGACAGCCCCCTCTCCCGCTTGCGGGAGAGGGCGGGGGGTGAGGGCAGCCCTAGTACCGGACTCACCTCCCCCATCGTCCTCGACCTCGGCCAGGACGACACCCGCCTGGTCGCCCGCCTCTCCGGCGACACCCACCTGCTGCTGGAAATCGGCCAGCCCGAGCTGGACCTGGTCCTGCGCTTCCGCGCCCACGCGCTGATGCAGGCGCTGGAAGCCAAGGCACTGGCCGGCGTGATCGACCTCACCCCCGGCATCCGCTCGCTGCAGGTGCACTACCAGCCGGAAACGCTGCCGCTGCAAAGCCTGCTGGAAACCGTCGCCGGCCTGTGGGACGCCGTCTGCGCCGCCCAGGACCTCAAGGTGCCGTCGCGCATCGTGCACCTGCCGCTGTCCTGGGACGACCCGGCCTGCCAGCTGGCCATCGAGAAGTACATGACCACCGTGCGCAAGGACGCGCCCTGGTGCCCGAGCAACCTGGAGTTCATCCGCCGCATCAACGAGCTGCCGGACCTGGAGGCGGTGTACCGCACGGTGTTCGAGGCCAGCTACCTGGTGATGGGCCTGGGCGACGTCTACCTCGGCGCGCCGGTGGCCACGCCGCTGGACCCGCGCCACCGCCTGGTGACCACCAAGTACAACCCGGCACGCACCTGGACTGCGGAAAACTCCGTGGGCATCGGCGGCGCGTACATGTGCGTCTACGGCATGGAGGGCCCCGGCGGCTACCAGTTCGTTGGCCGCACCCTGCAGATGTGGAACCGCTACCGCGCAGTCGCGGCGTTCGACGGCAAGCCCTGGCTGCTGCGCTTCTTCGACCAGGTACGGTTCTACCCGGTGTCCGCCGAGGAGCTGCTGCGCATCCGCCGTGACTTCCCGCTGGGCCGCTACCCGCTGCGCATCGAGCACAGCGAACTGCGCCTGGCCGACTACCAGCAGTTCCTTGCCGAGGAAGCGCAGAGCATCGCCGCCTTCCGCAGCCACCAGCGCGCCGCCTTCGACGCCGAGCGTGAGCGCTGGATCGCCTCCGGCCAGGCCCACTTCGAGAGCGAGGAGGCCGCCGCCGATACCGGCGAGGAGGCCCCGCTCGGCGCCGGCCAGCACGCCGTCGAGAGCCACATCGCCGGCAATCTCTGGCAGGTGCAGGTGGAAGCCGGCGCCAGCGTGAAGGCCGGCGACATCCTGGTGATCCTCGAATCCATGAAGATGGAAATTCCCCTCACTGCCCCGCGCGACGGCGTAGTCCGCGAGGTCCGCGTGCAGCCCGGCTCACCGGTGCGCGCAGGGCAGCGGGTGGTGGTGATGGAGGAGGCTTGAGCTGGCACCGCAGAAATTGCGAGAGCCCCTCTCCCCAGCACAGGAACCCGAAACCACGACACACCGACTGGTGGGTCGTGCTTGGAAACAGACACCGCACCGGACTGCTCTTCCCCCTCTCCCTCCGGGAGAGGGCCGGGGTGAGGGGCAATCCGAGTGAAGAACTGACAGGCCCAATGGAATCCTGACCATGCCCAAAACCTTCGACCTCCGCCTTGCCACTCTGCGCGCCGCCTACCGCGAAGGCCGCGCCACGCCGCGCCAGCTGATCGCCGGGCTGCGCGACAAGGCCGCCGCGCTGAACCCCGACTACCGCCTGTTCATCCACCTGCTGAGCCTGGAAGAACTGGAACCCTACTTCGCCGCACTGGATGAACAGTCCCCCGAAGCGCTGCCGCTGTACGGCATCCCCTTCGCCATCAAGGACAACATCGACCTCGCCGGCATCCCCACCACCGCCGCCTGCCCGGCCTTCGCCTACACGCCGGAGACCTCGGCGACGCTGGTTCAGCAACTGATCGACCTGGGCGCCATCCCGCTGGGCAAGACCAACCTCGACCAGTTCGCCACCGGCCTCAATGGCACCCGCTCGCCCTATGGCGAATGCCGCAACAGCGTGCTGCCGGAGTACCCCTCGGGCGGCTCCAGCGCCGGTTCCTCGCTGGCCGTGGCGCTGGGCGCGGCGAGCTTCGCCCTGGGCACCGACACCGCCGGCTCCGGCCGTGTGCCGGCGGCGCTCAACGGCCTGCTGGGGCTCAAGCCGAGCAAGGGCCTGCTGTCCAATACCGGCCTGGTTCCGGCGTGCCGCACTCTGGACTGCATCACCTACTTCACCGCCAGCGCCGCCGAGGCCAGCGAACTGCTGGGGCTCACCGCCCGACTCGATCCGCTGGACGGCTACAGCCGCGCCAATCCCGCCTGGAACGACACCAGCGCCTTCGGTACGCCGAAACCCTTCCGCTTCGGCGTGCCGCGTGCCGACCAGCTGGAATTCTTCGGCTGCCACGAAGGCCCGGTGCTGTTCACCGACGCCCTCGACCAGCTCAAGGCGCTGGGCGGCGAGGCTCAGGAAATCGACTTCGCGCCCTTCCTCGAAGCCGCGCGCCTGCTCTACGAAGGTCCGTGGGTGGCCGAGCGCTACAGCGTGGCGGGCGAGCTGATCGAGCGCGACCCACAAGCCGTGCTGCCGGTGATCCGCGACGTGCTGGCGAAAGCTCCCGGCGCCACCGCCGTGCAGGCGTTCCGCGCGCAGTACCGGCTGCAGGAACTCAAGGCGCAGTGCGACGTGATCCTCGCCGATCTCGACTGCGTGCTGACGCCCACCATCGGCCGCCCGGTGACCCTGGACGAGCTGCACGCCGAACCGGTGAAGCGCAATTCCGATCTGGGCTACTACACCAACTTCATGAACCTGCTGGACTACGCCGCCGTCGCCGTGCCCAGCGCGATAATGGGCAACGGCCTGCCCTGGGGCGTGACGCTGTTCGGCCGCGTCTTCACCGACCAATACCTGCTCGGCGTGGCAGACGCCCTGCAGCGCCGGCACAACCTGCCGCTCACCGGCGGCAACGCCATCGCACCCTCCTCCTCCGCCAACGCTGCGCGCAACGACCGCGCGCGCCTGGTGGTGTGCGGCGCGCATCTCGATGGCCTGGCGCTGAACTGGCAACTGCGCCAGCGCGGCGCACGCCTGCTGCGTGCTACCCAGAGCGCCCCGGCCTACAAGCTCTATGCCCTGGCCGGAGGCCCGCCGCTGCGCCCCGGCATGCTGCGCGTGGCCGACGGAGGCGTGGCCATCGAAGTGGAAGTCTGGGAACTGCCCAGCGCCGAACTGGGCTCCTTCCTCACCGGCATCCCGGCGCCGCTGGGGCTGGGCAAGGTGCAGCTGGAAGACGGCAGCTGGGAGACCGGCTTCATCTGCGACCCCTGGGGCCTGGAGGGCGCCGAGGACATCAGCCGCTTCGGCGGCTGGCGGGCCTGGCTGCAGAGCCGTAGCTGATCGCGGCGGGATTTCGTAGGGCGGATAACGCGCCAGCGTTATCCGCCGCGCAAGATCGGCGAAAGGCAGGCCGCAGGATGGCGTGGAGCGCAGCGATACCCATCAACCCCGTGCACCGGCAGCATGGGTATCGCTCCGCTCCACCCATCCTACAGTGAGCACGCGCCCATCGGCGGTGGCTGGACACCCCCTTGTAGGAGCGGGCCATGCCCGCGATGGCGTATGACGTCACGCTTCATACGCACTGCGAAGCTGCCCATGGAACCCCGCCCCGCCGACAGCTAGAGTTCAAGCATCTCCCGCCGCAAGGACCGGTCATGCCCGACCTCAGCCACCAGCAGGCGCAGCACCGCGTCGACGATATCCTGGCCTTCGACCGCGAGCTGCGCCGTCTGCACGACGAAGGCGCCCTCGTCCTCGACACCACCCAGCGCGACCGCCTGCACGACCACCAGCAACGCCTGCTCGCCGACTACCGCACACGCTTCGACATCGACCGCGACAGCCAGGACCATCGCCTCTCCCTGGGCATGCGCATCGCCTCCTTCCTCGGCGCGCTGGCCCTGGCCGCCAGCCTGTTCTTCCTGTTCTACCAGTTCTGGGGCCTGTTCGCGGAAACCGCCCAGGTGCTCACCCTCATCGCCGCATCGCTGATCAGCCTGCTGCTGACCCTGTTCCTGCAACGCCGCGACGCCTCCGGCTACTTCGCCAAGCTCGGCGCCATGCTGGCCTTCGCCTGCCTGGTGCTGAACGTCGTAATGGTCGGGCAGATCTTCAACATCACGCCCTCGGACAAGGCCCTGTTGCCCTGGGCCGCCTACGCCCTGCTGCTCGCCTACACCTGCAACACCCGCCTGCTGCTGGCCGCCGCGCTGATCTGCGTGATGGGCTACGTCGCCGCGCGGGTCGGCACCTGGAGCGGCGTCTACTGGCTGGATGTGGGCGAGCGCCCGGAGAACTTCTTCCCCGCCGCACTGCTGATCTTCCTCGTCCCCTCGTTCATCGCGCAGAACCGCTTCGACGGCTTCGCCGCGATCTACCGCGTATTCGGCCTGCTCGGTCTGTTCCTGCCGATGCTGGTGCTGGCCAACTGGGGCGGCGGCAGCTACCTGCCACTGGGCTTCGCCGCGGTGGAGAACCTCTACCAGGTGCTCGGTTTCATTGCCTCGGCGCTGGTCATCTGGCAGGGCGCACGCCGCGAATGGCCGGAAGTGGTGAACACCGGGCTGACCTTCTTCGTGATCTTCCTCTACACCAAGTTCTTCGACTGGTGGTGGGAGGTGATGCCCAAGTACCTGTTCTTCCTCGTGCTGGGCCTGTGCGCCGTGCTGATCCTGCTGGTGCTGCGACGCCTGCGCCGTGCCCATGGCCTGCTGGGAGGGACTTCGTCATGAACTGGACGCGCACCCATGCCCTGGTCGGCGGCGCCGGCCTGATCCTGCTGGTCAACGCCGTGGCCCTGGGCGGCGTCGCCTGGAACCGTTCGGCCGAGCCCGAGAGCAGACTGCCCCTCAGCCAGCGCGAGCTGATCCGC
This sequence comes from Pseudomonas sp. PDM22, assembly GCF_014851965.1. Taxonomy (NCBI): domain Bacteria; kingdom Pseudomonadati; phylum Pseudomonadota; class Gammaproteobacteria; order Pseudomonadales; family Pseudomonadaceae; genus Pseudomonas; species Pseudomonas sp. PDM22. The sequence continues at coordinate 433,592 of NZ_JACVAR010000002.1, read as the reverse complement.
AACACCACCTGGCACAACGAGAACAGCGGCCTGAGCCTGCGGCTGCGCTGGCGGACTCCCACGCGCGATGAGGGCTCGCGGCACAATCGTGGCTGGCTGCCGGCCATCGACGCGCAGAAGATGGCGAAGCTGGGCTTCAACATGCCCGCGCAAGTGGATGACGACAGTGCCCAGCACTTCGGCCGCCAGCAATCGCGCGACGCCCTGCTGGTGCTGGAGCTGGCCGGCCCGCTGTACGAGCGCGAAGTACAGCTGACGCGCAAGCGCCTCGACGAGGCTCGCCAGGCCGCCGACGCCGCGCCGCAGAATGCGCGGCTGGCGGACGAGCGCGACTTCATCCGCCGCGAACTGGACAGCGAAGAGAAAACCGACACGCGCCTGCTGCTCAAGGACGTCGGCCTGGATCTCCAGGCCCTGCGCACCCAATACCCCGACCGCCAGCGCTACCTGATCATCCATGGCCGCGTGCGCCCCATTTCCAACTACTACCAGCACATCTGGACACTGGGCGGCACCGCCAATGGCATCGGCTCCGACAGCATCAACGTGCCCTACCAGTGGCGCGGGCGCCTGGACGAGATCACGGCGCAGCCCCACCGGACGTCGGACGGCCTGCCCCAGCCCTTCGTCGCCGAAGTCGCCTTCGGCCGGCGCCTGGAGCCCTGGATCGAACGTATCGAAATCCCCTGACCGGCACCCGCCGCGCCGATCCGAATCCGCTTGCGCGATGCGGGTCGGCGCTGCACCCTGTGCGCCCGCCTCACCACCAGCCTCCGCCCTGACCGGCCATGAACGACGCCACTCCCGATCCCAGCCGCTGCCCGCTCTGCGGCCAGTCCAACCGCTGCACCCAGGCCGATCTGGCGCTGCAGGGCCAGGACTGCTGGTGCTTCAGCACGCCCATCGACCGTGCGGCGCTGGAGCGTATTCCGCCGGAGCTGGTCGACCGCGCCTGCCTGTGCCCGCGCTGCGCCGCCGGGCTGAAGGATGCCGGGAACGCCTGATGCGTCTGGACCGTTTCATTGCCAACCTGCCTCACCTGAACCGCCAGCAGGCCCGTCAGCTGCTTGCCGAGGGCCGCCTGCGCGTGGATGGTCAGGTGGTGCGCGATGCTCGCCACGAGGTGCGCGAGTTTTCCCGCGTGGAGCTGGACGACGACGTGCTGCAGGTCGGCAAGCCGGCACGCTACTTCATGCTGCACAAGCCCGCCGGCTGCGTCAGCGCCACCCGCGACGCCGAGCACCGCACCGTGCTCGACCTGCTGGACGAGCCGGACAAGCACGAGCTGCACATCGGCGGGCGCCTGGACTACAACACCACCGGCCTGCTGCTGATCACCAACGACGGGCAATGGTCGCGACGCATGACGCTGCCGGGGCGCAAGCTGCCCAAGGTCTACTACGTCGAGACCGAGGACCCGATCGAGGAGCGCTACATCGCGACCTTCGAGCAGGGCCTGTACTTCGCCTTCGAAGACCTCACCACCCTGCCCGCCCAGCTGCAGATCCTCGACGCCCATGCCGCGCGCCTGACCCTGCACGAAGGCCGCTACCACCAGGTCAAGCGCATGTTCGGCCACTTCCAGAACAAGGTGACCCGCCTGCACCGCGAAAGCATGGGCAGCCTGCAGCTCGACCCGGCCCTGCAACCGGGCGAGTACCGCACGCTGACGGCGCAGGAAATCGCCGAGCTGGGCTGAGCCATTCCTCCGGGCATCGCGATCCAGGTCACGTCCTGAAACACCCTGCGCAGACCGTTCGGCCCAGCGGTTTGCAGCCCGCCTCGCCGCTTGGCTAATCTCCCAGCCATGCCCGCGATCCAAGGAAAGGTAATGAAGAAACTGTCGGTTGCCCTGCTGATCGCCCTGAGCGCCAGCGTCGCCTTTGCCAATCCGGGCAAGCCCTCGCCGCTCTCGGACCTGCAGGCCGCACTGAAGACGCTCAAGCCCGGCCAGTTCCTCTGGTACCCGGAAATCTCCCCGGCGGGCCCGGTCACCCTGGTGGTCAGCCTCACCGAGCAGCGCGCCTACGTGTACCGCAACGGCATCGCCATCGGCGTGGCCACGGTGAGCACCGGCAAGAAAGGCAAGGAAACCCCCACCGGCGTGTTCTCCATCCTGCAAAAGAAGGTCGAGTACCACTCCGACCTCTACAACAGCGCGCCCATGCCCTACATGCAGCGCCTGACCTGGGACGGCATCGCCCTGCACGCCGGCAACCTGCCCGGCTACCCCGCCTCCCACGGCTGCATCCGCCTGCCCATGGCCTTTGCCAAGAAGCTCTACGAAGTCACCGGCTTCACCTCCACAACTGTGATCATCTCCGATGCCAAGAGCTCGCCGGTGGAGGTCTACCACCCCGGCCTGCTCGCACCCATCGTCAGTGATGGCCGCGCCGCCGGCCCGCATGATGACAGCGGCATGGTGGTGCCCTTCTGGAGCGACCCGGGGGCGGAAAAGGGCCCGGTCTCCGTGCTGGTCAGCCGCGCCGACCGCCGCCTCTACGTCTACCGCGGCGGCCTGCAGATCGGCACCGCGCCGGTGGCCTTCGAACACCCGGAGGAAAAGACCGGCGTCGCCGCCTTCTCCCTCATGGAAAAACCCTCCCAGACCGAGATCGACAGCGAAAACCCGAACCTGCGCTGGACCAGCGTGCAGGTCAGCGACCCGCAACGCGGCCTTTCACCCGCCGAGCAACTGGGCAAGTTCAGCCTCGACCGCGAGTTCCTGCGCAACCTGCTGACCAGCATGGACGTGGGCAGCACCCTGGTGATCACCGACCTGCCGTCCACCCGCGACATGCGCAGCAACCCGGACTTCACGGTCATCACCACCAACGACCGCAAGGCCGAGCAGAAGCCGGTCAAGAACCAGAGCGTGCAGTAACGCGGTGGGCCGGAGCGACACCAGCGCGCTCCGGATTTCCCCTACAGCGTCTTCATCATTCCACTGCATAGCCCCTCGCCCGCCTCCTGCAAACTGCCGGCACTCACCGACGGACAGACGGCCTAAAGCCAGCCGTGCAAGCAGCCGAAGAATCTCGAAACACAAGGAGTCAAGGCGCCTGTCCGGGGGTGAGCTCCCTTGCTCCTCGCGCAAGGAAACTCGCCGTCTCACGCGCTCAATCGCGCTGGAAAGTTCGTAATTACCGACGGGCGGAACCATACTTGATTAAAAAACAACCACAACACTGGTCAAAAATCGCGCACAATGCGGCGTTTCCCAGAAAAAACCATATCGATTCAACGGGAATGTTGTATTCATGCTGACTTTTTTGAAGTTACGGGGGTTCTTCCGGATTTCGCTCGCCAGTACCGCGCTTTTCGCGATCGGTAGCTGGCAGACTGCGTCCGCTGCCGCCCTGCCCACCGCCGAGGAACTGCACCGCCTCGCGCCGGCGACCAACACCGAAACCCTGCGCCTGGCGCTCAGCGCGCTGCAATGCGCCAGCACCCAGCTCGGCGGCCAGAACCGCCTGCTGACGGTGATCGACTATTCCAAGCCGTCCCGCGACAAGCGCCTCTGGGTCTTCGACCTGAAGCAGCGCAAACTCCTCTTCGAGGAGTGGGTTGCCCACGGCAAGAAGAGTGGCGACGACATGGCCACCTCCTTCTCCAACCGCCCGGAGAGCAACCAGTCCTCCATTGGCCTCTACCAGACCGGCCAGACCTACAGCGGCAAGCACGGCCGCTCCCTGCGCCTGCTGGGCCTGGAGCCGGGCTTCAACGACAACAGCGAAGAACGCGCCATCGTCATGCATGCCGCCGCCTACGCCGATCCCAAGGTCGTCTCCGGTCTCGGTCGCCTCGGCCGCAGCCTGGGCTGTCCCGCCGTGCGCCCACAGGTGGCGCAGAAGCTGATCGACACGGTGAAGAACGGCAGCTACGTGTTCGCCTACTACCCGCAGCAGCAGTACCTGAAGACCTCGCAGTTCCTCGCCGGGCAAAGCTGCACCGTGGCGAAGAACCCGCAGATCAACCGCTACGCCACCAACCTCGCCAAGCGCTGATCTCATCGCTGAAATGCAAACCGCCGGCTGATGCCGGCGGTTTGCGTTTCAGGGGACCGAGGTGTGCGACTAGGCCTTCACCCCATCGAGGATTTCCAGGATCGCGCGCACGTCCACGGCGTCCATCTGTTCGGGATTGAGGAAGCGTTCGCCGTACTCGCGGTACACACCCTGGCTGATGAACAAGCGGAACAGGTCGGCGTCGATGTGCTGGTCGCGGGCCATGAAGGCGAGGATCTTCAGCGACTCGGAGAGTGTCTTCGGCGCCTTGTAGGGGCGGTCGGCGGCGGTCAGCGCTTCGAAGATATCGGCGATCGCCATCACCCGCTCGGGGATGCTCATCTGCTCGCGGGAAAGTTTGCGCGGGTAGCCGGTGCCATCCATCTTCTCGTGGTGGTTGGCCGCGATGGTCGGCACGCGGCGCAGGTTGCGCGGCAGCGGCAGGGTGGTGAGCATCATCAGCGTCTGCACGATGTGCTCGTTGATCTTGAAGCGCTCCTCGTCGTTCAGCGTGCCGCGGCGGATGCCCAGGTTGTACAGCTCGCCATAGTGGCTGGCGTAGGGCGGCAGGCGCATGTCGAAGCCCCAGATATTGCGCGGGTCGTCCTTGGTCACCGGTGGTTTGCGCTCGCCCCACATCACGCGGTGCTCGGCCTTGTCGGCAAGGAGGAACTCCTCCGCCGGCAGCGGCTGCGCCGGCCGCCCCTGCAGGCGCTCGGCCTCGTCGTGGGAGATGCCCAGGCGATCGTCGAAATAGCGCAACCAGCGGCGCTCGCCGATCAGCTTGAGGCGCTCGATATCCTCGTCCTTCATGAATTCACCGCCGACGTTGGCCTGGGCGACGAAGGCATAGTCGTCGCGCAGTGACTCGTGCAGCGCGTCGCGGCGGGCGGCGAGCAGGCCGATGTCGCTGCCCTCGGCGATGCCGCGCCAGTAGTCCAGTTCGATGTCGCGCCAGATCACCTCGAAGCGCGTGCGCACTTCGTGCAGGCGGTTGTACAGGGTCTCCAGCTTGGTCGCCTTGTCCACCACGTACTCGGGGCTGGTGATCTTGCCGCAGTCGTGCAGCCAGGCGGCGATCTGGAACTCGTAGCGCTCCGCATCGCTCATGGTGAAGCCGGCGTACTCGCCATCGTGCGAGTCGATGACCTTCTGCAGCAGCAGGTCGGCCAGTTGCGGCACGCGCTCGCAGTGGCCGCCGGTGTAGGGGCTCTTGGCGTCGATGGCGTCGGCCAGCAGCTTGATGATCGCATCCAGCAACCGCTGCTGCGCTTCGATCAGCTGGCGGGTCTCGATGGCTACGGCAGCGGCGCCGGAGAGTTCCTCGACGAAGCGCTTGAACGGCTTGCGCGGCTGGCGACTGTGTACGCCTTCCTGGGCCAATTGCAGGACCAGGATGCCCAGTAGCTCGTCCGAACGGTTACGCAGGGAAACCTCCAGGTACTGGCCGCGATTGGCCAGCGCCAGGTCCACTCGCTCGGCCAGTTCCGCCTCGGTGAAGCCTTCGATCAGCATCGATTGCGGGTACTGCTCGCCATTCACCGAGCAGGCCAGACGCAGGCGGCACTCCTCATCGTCCAGCAGGTAGACCGCACCGCCCATGACGCCGGTAGCTTCCACCAGGCGCGAGAGCACGCCTTCGAGCATGCTTTCCAGCCGCGTCTCGCGGCTCAGGGTCAGGGTGATCGCCTGGAAGTTGTGGATGGTGCGCGACATGCTGCCCATCACGCTGCTCAGGTCACGAACCTCGGCGATCTTCGACTCCACGCCCACCGGCCGGGCGAAATCGAAGGCCGCCAGCGCGCCGACCTGGTCGGCCAGCGCGGTCAGCGGACGGGCGATGCGCCGGCCGATGTACCAGCCGATCAGCAGCAGGACCAGCAACAGGGTGCCGCTCCACAGAGCCTGGTTGAACAGCAGTTGCCGCGCGCCGGCCAGCAGCTCCACGGCGGGAATGGCGATCAGCACCTTCACCTCGTTGCTGGTGAAGTTCGACAGCGGCACCCAGATGCCGTACCAGTCCTCGCCATTGACCCGGTAAGCCTGCGGCGTACCGGAGGGCACCTTCTCGGCATTGAGTTCACTCAGTGCCGGCACCTTCAACTCGGCCAGCGAGGCCAGGCGCAACTCCTTGCCCTCGTGGATCATCAGCCGGGACAGGTCCGGGTAGGCGATCACCGTCCCCTTGCCGTCGACCACCGCCAGTTCCGTATTGGCGGTCTGGCGCAGGTCGCCCATCTCGCCACCCAGATCGTTGACCGAGGCATCCATGCCGATCACCGCGGCGCCGTCGACGCTGCGGTGCGCCAGGGTCAGGCCGATCTCGCGGGTGGTGAAGAACACGTAAGGCTGGGTCAGCACCGTCTTGCTGGTGAGGCGCGCTTCGTTGTACCAGGGCCGCTGACGGGGGTCGTAGGTGTAGTCGGGGCGCTCCTGCACGCGCAGCAGACGCAGCTCGCTGTCATAGAAACGCCATTCACCGAGCAGCCCGCCCTGGCCGTTGAGCGTCTGGCTCTGCACCAGGTACTTGGCCGCATCCGGCGCCTGCAACGCGCGGCGCACTTCCGGCACGCGCAGTGCGCGGATCAGCAGGAACTCGCCGTTCGGGTAGCCGATGTACACCGCACTCAGGGTGCGGTTGGCGCGCAGGTTCTCCACCAGCATCGGCAGGCGGTCGAGGCGCGCCGGCAGGTTGTCGGTCTGCGAGATGGGGTCGTGGGTCAGCAGGCGCAACGCGCTTTCCGCCGGGTCGATCAGGCGGCGGATTCGCTCGTTGATGGTCGCGCCCAGTTGGCTGGCCGACTCCCCGGCCGCCGTCACCAGCGCCCCTTCCACACCGCGATATCCCTGGATCAGCAACGCCCCCGCCAGCACCAGCATGCTGGCGATGATGGCTCCGGCCACCAGCAGTTGCAGCGGAATACCCCGTTCGAATGCCTTCATCCTTTACCAGCCTCTGTCCGTGGAGCTGTAGCGATAGCCGCTGTCGAGCAGTCCTTCCGCCTGTTGCGGCGGCGCATTCTTACGCATGATCCGGGCCAGGGTGCCATCCAGCCACAATGTCTCCATCAGGCGCATCCATTCGGCGCTTTGCGCCGGGGTGAAGCGCTTGCGCGAGAGCATCAGGTTGTGGGGTGTCGCCGGTCCCGGCATCACATCTATCACATGAAAGCGTTCCCGTTGACGACGATCGCTCACCGCGCCCTCGAGATTCATCTCGTGGCCGATCACACCCTCCACGTCACCGTTGAGCAACGCGCTGAAACGCGTCGCGTCGTCCTTGTATTCCACCACCCGGCCTTCGGCCCTGAGGATGCGCAACATGCCGTCGATGTAGGCACCATGGCGGTAGCCGGCGATCACCCCCAGGCGCGCACCGGGCATGTCGTGGAAGGCATCCAGGCTGGTCATCTCGCCCAGGTCGTCGCGCACGATCAGCTTGTTGCGCATATACAGATAGGGCAGCAGGTAGGTGTAGCTGCGCCGCTGCGGCGTGGCGACGCCGCTGGTGCCCATCTGCAACTCGCCGCTCTCCAGCTTGCTCCAGATTTCGTCGCGCGGGCGGACGGACGTCGCGAACTGGCAGCCGGTGCGCTTGCCCAGCTCGGCGATCAGGTCCGGGTCGATGCCAACGTCGTCATGGAAGAACACCACATTGCGGGTGTAGGCGATGGATATCGGCTGTTCGCAGCCGTAGCGATCCTCGGCCATGGCTTCCGCACACGGCCAGGCGGCCGGAGCCAGGACCAGCAGAGAAACGAACTGTCGGTGAAGTGCCATGGACCCGCTCCGCACGCGGTATCGGCCTCAGGGGGAGCACGGCAGGATCGCTCGTCTTCGGCAGGGGGCATTACAGCTATCACAAGAGTGTAATCCGGCTTCACCAAAGCGCCGGACAATCGCGCAGAGAAATGTCATTTCGTCGGAATCCGCATCGCCGATGTGACTCAGGCGCCCAGCGGTGGTTGCGCCGCCTGAACGGGGCTGCTTAACTCAGGCCCAAGCGTGACCAATGAGTCACACGCTGCATCCAAGAGAGCTTTTCGCGGCACGCCGTTCCCCCAAGCCGCCCCTTCCCTGCCTGATCAATAGCCCGAATCCGCGCCTTCAACGGTGCCGGAAATCGTGCCTATTGATGCTCCAACTAGTTGAAAATCAAGAAATTGTTAACTTTCGTCGAGTGACATGAAGCTGTCACGTCAAGACGCTTTCCTCTGCCTGGGTACTTTCTTCGCATCCGATGGTGGATGCGCACCATGACCTGCGTCTGGAGGAATACGACATGAGGCCGGAAACCGCCGTCGTCGAGATTCAGCAACACCGGGTACACACGGAGTTTCACGCCAACAGGGAAGCGCGCCAGACCATCATCCTGGTCAACGGCTCGCTGGCAACCACCGCCTCCTTCGCGCAAACGGTGAAATACCTGCAACCGCACTTCAACGTGGTGTGCTACGACCAGCCGTACGCCGGCCGGTCCAAGGCCCACAACGACTGCCGCGAGTTCATCACCAAGGAGTACGAGGCGCAGCTGCTGCTCGGCCTGATCGAGCATTACCGCGCCGATGTGGTGATGTCCTTCTCCTGGGGGGGCGTCGCTACCCTGCTGGCCCTGGCCGAACGCCCGGCGCGGATTCAGAAGGCCGTGATCAACTCCTTCTCGCCGCTGCTCAACGCCTCGATGCTCGACTACCTGCACCGCGGCCTGGACTACCTGTCCGCCTGCGACCGCACCAACGTCGGCAACCTGGTGAACGACACCATCGGGCAGTACCTGCCGCAACTGTTCAAGCGCTACAACTTCCGCCACGTCAGCGGCCTCGACGAGCACGAATACCAGCAGATGCACTTCCACATCTGCCAGGTGCTCAAGCTCAGCGCGGAAAGCTACATGGAGAAGTTCGCGGCCATCGACATCCCGCTGCTGTTCATGAACGGCGAGCTGGACATCTACACCACCCCGGCCGAGGCCAAGCTGTTCCAGCAACTGATCCGTGACTGCGAATTCCGCACCATCCGCAACGCCGGCCACTTCATCGACGTGGAGCACAAGAAAGCCTGGCAGGAAACCCAGGACGCCCTCCTGACCTTCCTCCAGCCCCAGCGCCACCCGGTCCTGGCCAACCCCTACCTGCCCAGCAGCCAGGGCGTTCCCATCGCCGCCATGGTGGGCTGATGCAGCCAGCGCACACAGCCGGGGGCCGGCCCCAGACCTTCCGCCCCCCGGTTTTTAATTGCGCCACGTTGTTCACAGCTGCAGCCCGCTCGTAACACCTGAACGTCCGAGGCTTCACTCAGCCCCGCCCTTCTGGTAAAAAGGCACCCCCAAGCGGGCGTCGTATAATGGCATTACCTGAGCTTCCCAAGCTCATGACGAGGGTTCGATTCCCTTCGCCCGCTCCATATCACACCCTGAAACCGCTCTAGCACGCGGCTTTCAGGGCGGAAATGGTGGGAACGCAAATTAGGTCAGTCACGAAATCAACCATTTCGAGGACTGTCCCATGTCACAGCGTACCCCCCGCACCCCTCATGTGCTCTTCACCCGCGATCGCGGTTTCCAGTACGTTCGTAGCCTGCCCAAGGCCCTGCTCACGGACGAACGCCTGCCCAAACAGATTCGTTGGCCGCTCGGCCAGCACCATGAAATCGCCCGCGACATCGCACGCCAACTCAACGAGGCGTTCGACGATCTGCTGCACCTGATCACCGAGCGTCGCCTCGGCGCGGACTACCTGCTGCAGTCGCTGGGCCAGATGTACCTGCAGCATCAGCGCGTGATGCAGGACATGCGCGTGCCGCTGGGTAGCCTGATCACTCCCAACGCGTTGGCGAAAGAGCCGTTGGAGCTCGGTTACGAACGCCTCGCCGACCAGGAGGCGGTATCCACCGTCCTCTTCACCGATGCCCAGGGCGAGTACAGCTTCGTCCTGCGCGACAACGGCTACGCGAAGCACCTGGACATGCTCCCCTTCGCTCGCTATGACATTCCCCTTGGCACTCACGATCTCGCTGCGGCACGCTGGAAAGCCGCGTTCCTGCTGGAGGCCCTGGAGCGTCTGAGAGGCTGGAAGCGTGACGGCTATCTGCATGTGCTGCATCCGCTGCTCACCCGCACCCTGGCGTGGGAGCAATTCATCCGTTTCGCGGCCAAGCCGCGGGAAGTGTCACTGTTAGAACAGCGTCTGCCGATCAGCTTGAGCGCGCTGGAATCCCAGCCCAGCCTCCAATACCTCGCGCAGCCGCACGCAGAGCTGATGCAGATTTGCCAGTTGGAAACGGGCGTCTATGTGCTGTATGTCGATGTCCAGAAGCTCGGCGCACCGCATGTGCCGGAGGGAGGCGCGCTCCAATTGCTGCTCCAGACCACCGACTGGGTTCTCGCCAACCTGCTGTTTGCCGTGGCGGCACCGGATTTGCTCAGCCTCCTGGCAGCCCTCCTCAGGCAGGAGGAAATCGACACCGCATCGTTGTTACAACTCCTCCAGCAAATTCACGACCTGTTGGAGAAGTACCTGGCGGGACTGCCGAAGCCGGACAGCCTGCCAGAGCTGCCAGCGCCCAGTTCTCCCCAGGCCGCCCTGCCCGCACAGACGCAGTCGGTGCTCCAGGCCCTTTCCGGCCTGCTGCCCGAGACACAAGCCGTGGCCCTCAATCGCGCGCTGAGGGACGCCGGCGTCTTTACCGCACCGCCGACCGGCGGGACTCGCTACGTCACGCTGGTCGAGCGCTTTAAGAAACACCATGAGATCAGCCAGACCTGGACGAATGCCGATACCCGTATCCAGAACCTGGCCCGTCTCGATGCGCTGGTCGAAATCGTTGGCCCTGGTGTTGCCATCGAACAGATCACCCGCCAGGAAGCAGTACGGGTACGCGACGCCCTGCGGCTGTATCCGAAATCGCGGAACAAGACACCGGGCCTGCGGCAGAAACCACTCGGCGAAATCATCACGGAGGGTGGCTATACCCCCATCCACCCGCGCACGCTCAAACGCTATTTTGCGCTGTTCAAGTCAACCCTCGACTACGCCGTCGACCAGGGGCTGCTGGAGCAAAGTCCAGCGCAGTTGGTGCATTACAAGGCACCACAGGCTGGACGCAGCAATCGGAGTTACAGCCAAGAACAACTGCGGGTACTCCTCACCGGGCCGGTGTATACGCTGAGCAGTCCGCCCCGCTGGCAATTGCATGCCTTCAAGTTCTGGCTGCCCTTATTGGGTGCCTATCAAGGCGCCCGTCTCAATGAACTGTGCCAACTGCGCGTCGGCGACGTACGTCAGGAAGCGGGGATCTGGTACTTCTCGCTGAATACCGAACAACTCGGAAAACGCTTGAAAAACACCAGCAGTGAGCGCGACGTGCCGATTCACCACCGCGTCCTGCAAGCAGGCTTCCTGGAGTTTGTAGAAATGCGCAGCCGAGAGGTCGGCGCGGATCGCCATGCGATGCTGTTTGACGGACTCACCCCTGTCCGCCACAAATTGCCCGGCGCCAGCGCCAGTCGATGGTTCCTGGGAAATGGTAGTGACTCCGGCGGCTACATTCAGGCCTGTGGATTAGAGGGGCAAGGCCGAACCTTCCATGGACTGCGCCACACATTCATTGCCCAATTCCGCGCGCAGAAATTGGACATGGCGATTGCCAAAGCTTTGGTCGGACATACTGATCGCTCCGTGACCGGACAGTACGGACGTGGCTATCCGCTGGAGGTACTCAAGGACGAGTTGGATCGTATGGATCATGGTCTTTCCCTCGAACATATTCACTACCGCAACTACCTGAAGCTGCAGGAGCAACAAGAACCGTCCAAGGGACATTCTGCCACTATGTCGCGGCGAGGCACGACCAAGGTACAAAAACGTAACTGGCGGCGATTTATTCCGCTCAACATCGCCGCGAGCTAAAACAGCGAGGCCCCTGTAGGGGCCTCTTCTTTTTGTAATAGAAGAAACTGGTTATGTTCATCTGGACGCCCCGTAATACTGGGCCCAGGACTCGATGGCGTTTGTGGAAGTATCACGCCACTTCCGATACATTGATCGAGATATTTTTTCTTCCCGAGGTTACGTCAATGTCCAAACTTGCAGAGTTCCGTGCGGCTGAGAAGGCCCTCGCTGAACAACTGGCCCATCTGGACTCCCTAAAGAAGAGTTCCGCTCTCCAGCGAGAAATCGAGTTCGAGGAGAAGCTCAAGAAGCTGATGGCAGAGCACGCCAAATCGCTGCGCGATGTCGTGGCAATCCTGGATCCTGATTCGGCTCGCACCAACACCACTCTTGCTGCACGTCCCGGCCGGCGGCAGCGTACCGTGAAGGTCTACAAAAACCCGCATACCGGCGAGGTCGTTGAGACCAAGGGCGGCAATCAAAAGACCCTGAAATCCTGGAAGGCCGAATACGGTAGCGACACTGTCGAGTCGTGGCTGCAAGGCTAAATGACGCCCTCGTTAGAACGCTTGGCCAAGTAAACGTAGTGGAGGCTCTTCCCCTCCTCTCCGCGGGCCAGGCGTGAGGCATTCATCTTTCCCGTGACTATCCCCACCAGTCGTCTACTGCTACCCACCTTCGCGGCTCTCCCCCTCCCGATACACATGTCGTCATCCTCCGAGATATCGCCCGTCTCGTAAGCTCAAACTCCACACCAACGCGCGCTATCTCTGATCGGGCCTTAAATTTCGTAATTGCATCGCACTTGACCACCCAATTGCATTCCTACTGACCACCGTTTGCATCCGACCTGGCCTGTACACGCCGAAGAGGCGACCGGCAGAAAACGGCCAGAAGCAATGGGATGGACTCCCCCTCACCTCGGCACTTCGAGTGCCAGACTGAAGGTGCGAACCGCAGTCACTGATGAGAAGGGGTCCAGACATGAAGGTTATGCGCATTGGGGTCGACCTGGCCAAGAGCGTGTTCCAGATCCACGGCGTCGACTGCCAGGAGAGGCCTGTCTGGCGGCAGCGGTTATCTCGCGAACGCTGGCTTCAAGCGATCCTGGAGAAGGCCGAGCCCGATTGTGAGATTGGCTTGGAGAGTTGCGGTGGAGCCCATCATTGGGCTCGGCAACTTGAGGCGCGTGGATTTCGGGTCAAGTTGATCGCGCCCCAGTTCGTGAAGCCCTACGTGAAGAGCAACAAGAACGACGCCAATGACGCGGAAGCAATCTGTGAGGCAATGAGCCGGCCCAGCATGCGCTTCGTGGCGATCAAGACGGTTGAACAGCAGGACATTCAGGCGGCACATCGCATTCGAGCAGGGTTGATTGAGCAACGCACCGCCAAGGCCAACCAGGTTCGTGGCCTGGTCGCAGAGTACGGCCTGATTGCACCGAAAGAACTGTGTGCACTGCGACGCGCCATTCCCTGCTGGCTGGAGGATGCAGACAACGGTTTAACGCTGCGCTTTCGGCATTTGCTGGATGGGTTATGGCGCGACTTGCGCATGCTGGATGAACGGGTCAAGGAGCTGGATTGCGAGATATCCGGGATTGCGGCCAATGAGCCGAGCGCTCAGAGCTTGCAGCAACTGCGCGGCGTCGGCCCGATGATCGCCACCGCCCTCGTCGCGGCCATCGGTGACGCCCGTCAGTTTGCCAATGGTCGACAGTTTGCTGCCTCGCTGGGATTGACGCCGAGGCAGCACAGCTCCGGTGGCAAAGATCGACTGCTGGGCATCAGCAAACGCGGCGATGCCTACCTGCGAACACTGATGATTCATGGCGCTCGATCCGTGCTGCGCACAGCTCCATCCAAAGATGACCGGCTGAGCCAATGGGCCGTCCGCTTGGCTGAACGATCGCACACCAACGTGGCCGCCATCGCGCTGGCCAACAAGACCGCGCGCATGGCCTGGGCGATGCTGCGCAATGGCACTGCCTACCAGCCGGAACGGGCTGCGGCCTGACTCACTATCAGTCAAAACGCTACGAGAGAGTGACCGTCACCCACGATTGCGAAGCAACCTGAACGATGGCAAACCGGTCGAACCGGCGCGAGAAAACCCCTCAAATGTCCATGTGCGCAGAGCACGTAGAAGCGATTGGGAGCCCGCGCGCGAATAGCCCATCATGGCCCAGCATCAGAAGACGATGCCGAAATCAGAGGCCGGATATACGTGTGCAGTCGGCACGGGCGCCAAAGTGACGGGAGCTTGCAATGAGGGGGAGTCCATATACGGACGTTGGTTACTCCAACTACACGTCCAGTTTGCGCGCAGTGAGCCACTCGACCATCGCCGGATCTCGGTGAGAGAAGAACGCACTGGTCGCGGTGTCCATCGCTGTGATGCTGTTCATTTCGTCATCGGACAGTTCGAAGTCCAGCACCGCCAGGTTCTCCTTCATGCGCTCCTTGCGAGTGGTCTTGGCCAGCGCGACCACGCCACGCTGGACAACCCAACGCAAGACAACCTGCCCCACTGACTTGCCGTAACGCTGGGCAATATCAACTAGGACTGGATTCGAGAACAGGGAATTACGGCCCTCGGCGAAAGGCGCCCAGGCTTCCGGCTGAATGCCTTTGGCCTTCATCCAGGGCACGGCATGCAACTGCTGATTGAAGGGGTTGACCTCAATCTGGTTGACGGCGGGCTTGATGCTGTTGAATGCCATCAGGTCGGCCAGGCGGTCGGGCTGGAAGTTGCTGACGCCGATAGCGCGTACCTTGCCGGCGTCCAGCAATTCTTCCATGGCACGCCAGGCGCCATGCACATCACCGTAGGGCTGATGGATCAGATACAGGTCCAGGTAATCGAGCTGCAGGCGGTTACGGGAACGTTCGAACTGCGCCTTGGCACCTTCGTAGCTGGTGTCCTGCAACCACAGCTTGGTGGTGACGAACAGCTCGCTTCGCGCCATGCCACTGCGTTGCAGCGCATTGCCCACCTGGCTTTCGTTTTGATAGGACGCGGCGGTGTCGATATGGCGGTACCCACTATCAAGGGCGTCCAGGACAGCACGTTCGCATTCCGCGGGGTCGGTGATCTGGAAGACGCCAAAGCCCAGTACGGGAATGTCGACGCCATTGTTCAGGGTCAGGGTATTCATGGAGTTCCTCGTGATGGCTGATTGCATCGACCTGCTCATGTGATACGTCAAAGACTGCTTCGCGGCAGGCTGAGCTCAGATGCGAGGATGAGAATAGACCTGACAGCCGACCTTGATTAGACATCGGCAGTCAATTGCTTTCATGTGTTTTTGATATGAGTCCAATTCGACTACCGCCGTTTATCAATCAATAGCGGCGGCGTAACTTGCTCCCAGGTATTCACACAGGGAGTACGCCATGGTCCGCCACCTTTCTCGCAAGTGCGTACAGGCCATCTGGCTGGGCTGCCTGTGCGCGGCTCTCGGGGCCTGCGCGGTCGTGAGTCCGGCGAAACGCGACGTACTGGCCATCAAGGAACAGGGCAGCTTCCTGGCAGGGGGCAGCGTTGCCACCCAGCCAGGTACCTTCGACCCTTACCACCCGCTGCAGCCGGATGGCCAGACCTACCACGGCGACCATGTCTATACGTTCTATCAGGTGCCGGTAGATACTCGCCCGTTGCCCATCATCATGTGGCATGGCGCCGGCCAATCCGCGAAATCCTGGGAAACCACCGCCGACGGTCGAGAAGGTTTTCAGAACCTCTTCCTGCGCCGTGGCTTCACGACCTACCAGATCGATCAACCACGGCGCGGCGATGCCGGGCGCAGCATGGTCGAAGTCACCCTCAAACCCACGGCTGACGAACAACTGTGGTTCAACCAGTTCCGCATCGGCCTGTGGCCCAACAAGTTCGCTGGCAGCGAGTTCCCTGACGGTCCGGCCGCGCTAGAGCAGTTCTTTCGCTCGATGACACCCAACACCGGCCCTTTCGACATGGAGGTGGCCGCCGAGGGTGTCTCCGCCCTGCTCGACAAGACCGGCCCCGCCATCCTCTTCACGCATTCGCAGGCCGGAGGTCCGGGTTGGCTGACGGCGATCAAGAATCCCAAGGCGCGGGCGATTGTTGCCTTCGAGCCAGGCAGCGGCTTCGTATTTCCCGAGGGCGAGGCGCCCGCACCGATTCCCAGCGCCTTCGATACGCTCTCGGCGACTGTCGTGCCAAAAGCGCAGTTCGACGCGCTGACGCGCATTCCAATCCTCATCCTCTACGGCGACAACATCCCTACCGCGCCAGTTAGCTTGCCGGCCCAGGACAGCTGGCGCGCCCGCCTTGAAATGGCACGCAAGTGGCGCGATACCGTGAACCGCCACGGCGGCGACGTCACCCTTGTCCACCTCCCGGAGATAGGGATCAAGGGCAATACCCACTTCTTGTTCTCGGATCTCAACAATGTCCAGATCGCGGATCTCGTCTCCAGGTATCTCGCAACCAGGAAGCTCGACTGAACGGGTACCCGGCAACGGCAGGATATTCAGCAACTCGAACTGCAGGAGCCATCCCATGAAACACACTGGATTGAAAGCCACGCTCATGGCCGCGATGGTCGGCCTCGGGGCCGGTGAAGCAGGTGCGGCGGATTACCGCAAGAACCCCTTCACCCTGGTCTACGACGGCGCAATCACTGCCAACCAGCCGGGCAAGGTCAACATTCACCCGGTCACCTTTACGCTTAACGGCTTGAGCATTTCGGCCAACGTCTACACCCCGGCCAACTATGACTCGACCAAGCATTACCCCGCTGTGGTCGTGGCACACCCCAATGGCGGCGTGAAGGAACAGGTCGCAGGCCTGTATGCCCAGCGCCTGGCGGAGCAGGGCTACATCACCATTACCGCCGATGCGGCCTACCAGGGCGCGAGCGGCGGCCTGCCGCGCAGCGTCGACAAGCCCTCGAACCGAATCGAAGACATCCACGGCATGGCAGACTTCATCACCGGCTATCCCGGCGTCGACAGTGCTCGTATGGGCTTGCTCGGCATCTGTGGGGGCGGCGGCTATTCCTTGGCCGCTGCGCAAACCGACAAGCGCTTCAAGTCGATCGCGACCCTGAGCATGTTCAATTCCGGAAGGGTTCGTCGCAATGGCTACGCCGACTCGCAACTGGACAGCATCCAGGCACGCCTGCAGCAGGCGTCCAAAGCCCGAGCGCAGGAGGCTGCCGGTGGCGAGGTGCTGTACTCCGGTGACGCTAACCTGACCGACGAGCAAATCGCCAAGTTGCCGTTTGACCTGTATCGCCAAGGGTATGAGTACTACTGGAAAACCCACGCGCATCCCAACTCGACCTTCAAGTACACCACGAGCAGCCTGCTGGACCTAATGCGCTTCGACGCGACTGACCAGATCGAACTGATCGACAAACCGCTGCTGATGATTGCTGGCAGCAAGGCCGATAGCCTCTACATGACCGAAGATGCTTTCGCCAAGGCCATGGGAACCTCGGACAAAGAGTTGTTCAAGCTCGAGGGCGCCACGCATATCGAAACCTACTGGGTGCCGAAGTACGTGAACGCTGCGATGGAAAAGCTGACGGCGTTCTTCAGCAGAACCCTATGATTTGCACCTGGAGGTACGCCCTCATGAACAGGAACCTGGTAGGTATCGCTGTGTGCATGGCGAGCTCTTTCATCGACGCAGGAAACTCCTCCGCCGTAGCCGAAGCCCCCTCCATGAGCCAGCAAATCGTTCGCTCCGGGTCCCTGGGGACTAGCGCTGGGGCACCGGAGTATTTCACTGGTCAAGTACGTGTCGCGCCGCTCTTTCCGGCTAGCACGGAGATAGGAGCCTCCGCCGCGTATGTGACCTTCGAGCCGGGCGCACGCTCGGCCTGGCACACGCACCCCGCGGGTCAACGATTGGTAGTGATCTCTGGCGTTGGCCTGATCCAGGAGTGGGGTAAGCCCGTGCAGGAAATCCATCCAGGAGATGTCGTGGTATGCCCTGCAGGGATCAAGCATTGGCATGGAGCCGGGCCGACTACAGCGATGACGCACCTGGCCGTAACCGGAACGGCAGACGGCAAGAGCGTGGAGTGGATGGAGAAGGTAACCGATGATCAATACAGCGCCCGCTAGGCGACGCATGGGCTGCACATTTGCGGCAACCTGGGCAATTGGCGCCGGACTGATACTGGTGCTCCTCTGCACTGCCCAGGCAGCCGAGGAGATTGCCAACATGCCAAGTACGCCAATCGTTTCCCAAATGCTGTCCGCCACGGAACAATCCATACCCTTGATTGCGGCAGCTATGGCGGTTAGCGACATGCCTAGGCTAGATGCCGCCCTGAACCAGGGTCTAGACGCCGGCCTGACAGTCAGCGAGGCTAAAGAAATCCTCGTACAGCTTTATGCGTACACGGGCTTTCCGCGCAGCCTGAATGCACTCAGTCAACTGATGAAGGTGCTGGAAGTGCGGACGAAGCGTGGCATTCAGGACGCCCCCGGACGCGAGCCGAGCCGCCCCGCGCCAACCGGCGAAGCCTTGCTGGCGGCGGGCAAGGCCAATCAGACGAAAATTGCTGGCGCCCCAGTGCGGGGCCCACTGTTCGATTTTGCGCCCGTCATCAATCAGTACCTGCAAGCGCATCTGTTCGGCGACATCTTCGAGCGAGACAACCTGGACTGGCAAAGCCGCGAGCTGGCCACCGTCGGCGCCCTGGCCGCCACGCCGGGAGTCGAGGCTCAACTGCGTTCGCACCTGACTGCCAGCATGAGGGTTGGCTTAAGCGCCGGTAAATTGCGCCACCTGGCCCAGGTGCTCGCCGATCATGGCGACGCTGACTCAGCCAATCGCGTGCGTGTCGCGCTGGCTGCCATCGGCCCACAACCCGGCTGACGGCGAGCCCGCAAGCACGGTTTCACCAATCAATCCGAATAACGCAGGGCGTCGCGGAACAGGGTGAAGGCAGGCGAAGCCTGGCGCCTACTGGGGTAGTACAGGTGGTAGCCCGAAAATGGTTCGCACCAATCCGCGAGTACGCGAACCAGGCGTCCGTCGGCCAGGTGAAGCTGCACCAAGTCCTCGGGCATGTACGCGAGTCCCAGCCCTTGCATAGCCGCCCCCAGGCGCAGAGCAATGGTGTTGAATACCAGTTGGCCCTCTACGCGTACTTTCACCTCTTGGCCCTTCTTCTCGAACTCCCAGGAAAAAATGCCCCCGTGGGTAGGCATACGAAGATTGATGCAGTTGTGCTGCATCAGATCGCGCGGGGCCTTGGGCGGAGGATGGCGGCGGAAATACGAGGGAGAACCGACCACCGCCATGCGCATATCGGGGCCGATCCGGACGGCGATCATATCTTTGGCGAGTTGCTCCCCCAGACGTACGCCGGCGTCATAACCTTCGGCGACAATGTCCGTCAGGCCGTAGTCCACGATGATCTCGATATTCAGGTCAAGGTTGTCTGGCAGCAGCTTCGCCAGCACCGGTTGCAGCACGGTAATAGCTGCATGTTCTCCAGCCGTGATGCGTATCTTGCCGGCCGGCCTGTCACGAAACTCGCTGAGCAACGCCAGTTCGTTGTTGATCTCTTCAAACTTGGGGCCGATGACTCGAAGGAGACGCTCCCCGGCCTCAGTGGGAGAAACACTTCTAGTGGTGCGAGCCAGCAGCCTGACACCTAGGCGTTCCTCTAACTGGCGCATTGCCCGACTTAGAGCCGGTTGCGACATGTTCAGCTTGGCAGCAGCGCGGGTGAAACTGCGTTCTTGCGCGACCACTGAGAAAATCGCTAATTGGTCGTAGCTTTCAGTGGCCATTGATACGCCCCAGTTATAAGTTGGCTTTGATTCTGCCATTAACTGGCGCGCCTCCGAAGAAGTAGCGCTTCAAGAGAGCTCGCCAGGGTTCGGGAGCTGTCGTCTGGAGTTAGCGGCCCCCAACAGGCGTCTATCGGCCAATAGCGGACGAACATCTACAACGGCAAAACCCGGTCAGTGACGATGCGCTTCATCACCAACGTGGAGGTCAGACGCTGGACATTAGGTAAGGCTGACAACTGCTGATCGTAAAGTTGCTGAAAGGCCGGCAGGTCGCGAGTGATCACATGCAGAAGATAGTCAGGATCACCGAACAGTCTCTGCGCCTCAATCACCTGGGGAATTCCCTGAACCGCCGCCTCGAACTCGCTGACTGCACGGCTGGTGCCTTCGCGCATGGTGACGAATACCAGTGCTGAGAAGTTCAGGCCAAGAGCATCCGGTGCCAGATGCGCGCGGTAGCCCTGGATAACCCCGGCGTCCTCCATGGCTCGCAATCGACGATGGCAGGGAGAGAGGCTTAGCCCTACTCGTTCGGCAAGCTCAGTTATAGATAGCCGCCCATCTGTTTGAAGCTCGGCAAGAATCTTTCGATCAATGCGATCCACCTGGAAGAAGCTCCCCAATTTCACCTTAGCTGCTGGAAGATTCGAAAGAAAATTCTACCAGCATCTCTCTATTCTTCCTCTCTCCCTGATCTGAATATCCTCAAGGCGAGAGACGACGCTATGCAACACCTGACCTCCGACAATCTGCCCACAGGTCGGCAATCGTGAGCCTTAGCTTGCTGGCAGCCTTCTGGGCAGTGTCATTCCTGTTTGTGATCACCCCAGGAATGGACTGGGCCTACATGATCTCTGCCGGAATGCGTGGCCGCAGAGTCATGGCCGCCGCAACGGGGCTCTTGTCGGGCCATTTTGCAGCGACGCTTGTCGTTGCTGCCGGCGTTGGCGGGTTACTGTCGCGCAGCCCAGGAACGCTCTCCGCCATCACCATGGTCGGCGCTGCCTACCTTCTATGGCTGGGCTTCAACATGGTGCGACACCCTCCGGTTCCGCAGTCAGACTCTATCGATCAGGAGGACTCCTGGACGAGTTGGGCCTTCAAGGGGTTTGGCATCAGCGGCCTCAATCCGAAGCTCTTTCTCCTGTTTTTGGCGTTGATGCCTCAATTCACCGATCCCCAAGGTGGCTGGCCAGTGTCACTGCAGATACTCGTCCTTGGGGCAGTGCATATCGTGAGCTGCACGACGATTTACCTTGCCGTGGGCTTCAGCGCCCAGGCCGTGCTTAAAACTCGGCCGATTGCCGCTCGATTCGTCAGCCGCTTCTCTGGAGTCGCGATGATCATCATCGCGGCCGTCCTGCTTTTCGAGCAGGCCAGCCCCTGAATGGAACCCCAAGCGAGTAGCCCATGAGTAAACAGACTCCTTCTCCGTATTCTTCGTCTCCCGTTGCCGCGCGAGTGCGTATTCCCCACCTTCAGGAAATGAAGGCACAGGGACGCAAATGGGCGATGCTCACCGCTTACGACCTGTACAGCGCAGAGATTTTCGAAGCCGCAGGCATACCGGTGCTTCTGGTCGGCGATTCAGCTGCAAATACCGTCTTCGGATATGAGTCGACTCTGACGGTGACAGTCGAAGAGTTGCTTCCCCTGGTACGCGCAGTCACCAACGCTACTCGCAGGTCGCTTGTCATCGCCGACCTGCCTTTCGGCTCTTACCAGGCATCTGCGGAACAGTGTTTCCACACCGCTGTTCGCTTCATGAAGGAAGGTGGTGCGCAGGCCGTCAAGCTGGAGGGTGGCCTCGAAATGGTGCCGCAGGTTCAAGCCCTGTCTCGTGCCGGAATTCCAGTCATGGCACACATCGGCTTCACTCCGCAGCATGAGCATCAGATTGGCGGTTATCGAGTCCAGGGTCGAGGTGAGCAAGCGGAACATCTGCTTGAAACGGCAAAGGCATTCGAGGCTGCCGGCGCCTTTGCACTGCTGATCGAAATGGTGCCCGGCGAAGTTGCCGCCGCTATTACGCAGGCGGCCACAATCCCCACTGTAGGCATCGGCGCGGGCAACCAATGCGACGCCCAGGTGCTGGTCTGGCAGGATATGGCGGGCCTGCGCACTGGGCGCCTTCCTCGCTTCGTCAAACAGTATGCGGGCATGCGCGGAGTGCTCAGCGAGGCGGCAAAGGCGTTCGCGGCGGATGTGGAAGCAGGCACCTTCCCAGGGCCGGAACATACCTTCTGACACCAAGAGAAGCGGGAGCAACGATGCGGAACGCCAGGCAACGAGCGATCGATGGATTGAGTAAGGGTGATCGGTTCACCGTCGTGCGGACATTCTCCGTGGAGGACATACAGCGTTTCGCGGACATCTCCCGTGACTACAACCCAGTACACGTCGACCTGCCTTATGCCCAGTTGAGGAGCTTTCGCGCGCCCATCTCTCACGGTTTGCTGACGGCAAGCCTGCTCACGGAAATTGGCGGGCAGATCGGCTGGCTGGCGACGGGCATGAGCTTCCAGTTCAAACGCCCGGTTTACGCTGGTGAGCAAATCACCTGCGTCTGGGAAATCACGGATATCGACGAGCGCGGCCGCGCTCGTGCATCCATTCAGATCACCAACCCGGACGGCGAAGTCGTGCTGCAAGCAGAAACCACCGGTGTGCTTCCCGGAGAAAATGAGCGAGCTCGCTTGCGGGAAATGGTGGCGGATGGCGACCCAACCAATGGTGTCTGTCCCTAGCTCGAATAATGTCCGCTATGGGTCGGTAGCTGCCCCACGTCACAGGCAGAAATCGGCCAGAAGCTGACTTGTGCTCCCCACTTAAAGGGTCAGATGACCAGTCCATAGGCCCAGCAGGCCAGCAAGCGCCATGCCTCCCCCCGATCGCTACAAGCGCATTTGAACGAGTACATCGAGAACAGCAGGTACGGAATCAGCGCCAGAGAAGTGGAGAACGATAGGAGTGCCAGGTAGCCAGCGTGGCCGAAGCCGGCGACCAGCATCATCGCCTGGGCAATACCTGTGGTTAGCCACATGGTGTCACGCGGCGCACCGTTCTTATTCAGCCGGCCGAGCCAGGCGGTAGCGCTTTTACCGCGCCCGGAGAGCATGACCTCCTCGGAGCTCAGCGCTACCCATGCGATGAGGGCGCCTGCTGCGCCCGCGCCTGGATATCCTGCAGAGACTCATCATCATGCACGGCCACACGCGAGTCCCCTCCGACTTTGCGGTGTTACGTAAAACTCGCCGCCTTCGATCAGCGACAGACCTGAAGTGGGCTTTAGTCTCCCAGTCAACGCTGGAGCAGGAGTAGTACCAACGATCCCACTCCTGATCAAAGTGGTTGTAGCAAGAAATTTTTTTATGCTCCCTGGTTGAAAAAGTCGCTCTTTTAATAGTATCGAAACCCGCCTGGCATCTGAAATCTTGTAAAGTTTGACAGCTTGTCAATAACTCTTAGAAGAGCTCTCCGCGAAAATAGGCTCTTGTCGAAGAGGAGCTTTCTAAATACGATTTCCGGGAATCAATCATTGATGAAGATGCCTATGAGTGAAACCCAAGAGCTGCGCTTCAGTGTCATGCCAGGCGTGGATGTTTGCTGCCGCACGCCGGCGGGTGCCCCCTATGCGCTTGATCTGATCAAGGTCCTAGAGGCACCTATTCGACAGTTTCAACGGATGCAGTCGGCTCCTCTCCTGAGAGAGTTTGCAAGAGACTTTATTGAGTGTCATATACGAGAAAGCTCACCCAGCGTCAAACATGCGGCTCAATTGCGTAGCAGAGTTTCTAGCTTGATAGAATTGCTAACAGCAGTAGATCCCAATAGAAACGTTAGTTCACTGGATGGCGCTGATGTAACGGTGCTGCGCACCAAGCTGCATCAACAGCTGGAGCGTTACTCTGACGGGCAAGGCTCTACACTTGATCGCTATTACTCCTTGTTTAACAGATTAGTGCGAGCAGCTAAGAAGGAGGGATACGTTTCAGAGGACTTGGTGATCGAATCTTCCTACGCGCGCCCGACGCTGGACATGACGCCTCCATTTAGTCTTTCAGATCTGCAGAAGCTGTTTGACGGCTACATCTATCAGGTAAATGGCGACGAAGGTCGGAAACCGTCATGGGATCCGCAGTCGTTTAAGTTTTGGCTCGTCCCCCTCGGAGCGTTCTGCGGGCTTAGGCTAAACGAAATTTGCCAACTACAACTCAAAGATGTTCAGCCTGAGGAGGCGATGTGGACCATCCATGTAAACGATGATGGCAAACATCAGAGTATCAAAAATCCACATTCGCGCCGAAAAATCCCGGTTTCACAGTTACTAATCGACATGGGATTTCTAGAGTTTGTGGAGGAAAGGCGGAGCGAATGCGAAGGGAGAGAGACAAGTCAGTTGTTTCCGGAATTATCGTTTAATGAGATGCATCTCTTCTCTCGTCAGGCCAGCCGATTCCTGATGGGATATGATCGTGTAGCTGGTTACCTGGATCGCAGCTGTGGGGTCGCGACCAGCGAGGGAGGATGGGGCGCACGCAGCCTTCGCCGCACGTTTGCTGAGCAGTTGCGGCAACGAGGCGTTTCGGCTGAGATCATTGCGGACTTACTGGGGCATGCAGATCCTACAGGTTTGGAGGTCACCCGGCCCCACTATGCGGGTAAAACGCTGTTGGCCGCTAGAAAAGAAGTTCTCGAACTGCATCTGAACTACGGACTGATACTGAATCATGTGCGCTGGTGCAACTATCGTGAATTTCGTCGGCGGGTAGGCAAGCGAAAAACTAGGGGCACTAATCGCTCTCGTTGACTTAACACCGCACGCGCAGGATGCGCGGTCCTTAGTCTCTCCCACCAAGCTCTATGCCTTTCTAAGAACTCCCTCTCTAAAGTGCCATCGCCATCCTAGGCGATATGATCCAATCTCTCTTAGCCTTCGAACTTATCATTGCTTCGCGTTGAGTGAGGCTTATGGCCGATCCCACTTTTTTCGACTCTATACGCCTCGGCTAATAGCCCCATAATTTCATCGCTGGTTGGCGTGAAGTTTGTAACAGCAAGCCCGGTCAGCGCGCACGCCAGCCATAACTTGGTCAATGCCTTCCTGTCTGAGGCACGAATTTCGACGCTGCTCCAGCCCTTATTTCTGGCAAGCTCGGCCATGGCTAAATATATGGTTTGATTCTGCCGACTGCTTGTAACGATCCTGTCTCCGCGGTCTGAAAAAGCTGGCTTTGTGCAGCGCTTTTGATTTCTCCAATAGTAGTCCATAGTACCGTCGCTAGAGCTTTCATACTTAAACCGTCTAAGAGCATTTGACCAATTCTTGTCAGGAGGTCCTAGCTTATGAATTTTGCTTTCAGCGCCCCTAGGTATTTTCATATTGGACTGTTTTAATTCCAATTTTGACTCTACCGGCTTTAGTCGCTCCAATTCATCGACGATGTCTCTGTGCCGGGTTTCGTCAAAACTCAATCTTCTGCTCAATTTGCTCCATGACCACTCTCGATTGAGCTGACTACCTTTAAAAATAGGCCCCTTCGACATTTGGAATGAGATACCGGAAACTCGCCCACTTTGTGAGCGCGTTAGAATTATCGACAAACCGATCCTTCGGCATATCTGAATGAATTCTCGAAACTCAATACTTCCCCGCCCCAGTATTCTGCCGAGATGAAATTTCAGCTTTCTTTTTTCGCTTTGATCACCAGTCCGCTTTTCCATTTGAATAGAACCATGATCAAGTGCGATGTCGGCCACCACTTCGCCACGAGATATCCGATTGGGTGTACGGTAAAGTTTGTACTTAATTTCTAGTTTCTCGGCTGCGCTCTCCCACAGACGATAGTCATGACGCGGGTTCCATATTTTCCCGTTTCCGCAAACGGTGGAGAACAACACATGGACGTGTAGATGCTGGGTGTCACCATGAACCACATAGAGCGCGAGTCGTTCACCTGGGGCAACATCGCCAACCAACTCCCTCGCAATTTCGATAGCTCGTGATGGGTCGACTGGATCCCTAGGAAAAGCTTTGCAGCCAGGGTAAAAACTAACGGTTACGCTCTGCGCGATCGATTTTGGCGCCTTTTTATTTGCCCTATGCTGCGCTGTCCATTTTCGAGCCAGATCACTAAATGTTTTGGCATAAGCTGTTGCGGAGCTACTTGAATTTGGAGGGAGCGCATAGGTGGCCGCAGCCAGTAACACGCGCTCACCATCAGAGGGTGGCTTCCTTTTATCGGAGAGCAAATAATTTACAAGTTTCTGTGCAGAGCTCGCGTCAGCCACTTTTGAGGTTTCGACGATCATTGGAATGCCGCCCACAAAACCTCTAAGGAGTGCCAAATCCGAGCGAGGTCATCAGACGTAATTGAGTCCCCGCGGTTGGCATGCCTAGTCAGCTGATTCAGGTTGTTGCCGATCCTAGATAACTCTTGGACAAGACTCGCAGGAGCGTGACTTTCTCTTCTAACGATAATTTCTTTGCCCAGCAAAACGCTACGCAGATAGTCGGAAAGACTCATTCCCTGCTCGGCAGCCAGGCGAATGAGCTCTCTTTTTTCCTCTTCCGAAACACGCACGTCAATTCTGAGATTTCTCATATATTTGCCTTTTTTATTATTCTTGTTATACGGCTGAGAACGCAGTGATGGGCCGTCGAGCGTTTTGTCAGGACAAATGTACACACGTTAGTGGGTGCGGTTTGTCCTGACAGAACCTTTGCTCGCCGGCCTTTTATTGTTAACAAAAAAGCAGGAACGAATCAACAGCTCTGTAATTGGCAAGATATTTAATTCTATTATGATTTATCAGATGGACCAACGCAGATTGAATCACACGCTTCCATACCGCAGAGCGCTCATACTAAAAACTGAGACAATCGACTTGCCCTACCCACCCTCTCGCAAACCATACGTGCCGTGCCACACTATTGACCTTGTTCGCTGCAATAAACTTTTGCACGCGAAGTGGGGACTTCACCCTCCATAATCGGGTCATCGGCAAACTCACCATCTACCGTCTCGACCAAGAACGACGAGCCACCCTGCGAGGAAAAGACTGCCTCATAGATATTGAGAACCTTTTGGCACTCTTGCTTAATAGCTATGCCATCGTGCGAGCAGAAGAGAACATAAAGAGTATGCCGACTCCATACGGGATCGGCAGCCAGATTAACTGCATCCGCCAAAGACCTGATCAGATAGGTTCGCCAGAATACAGAGCGATCATCAACTGCTCGGAGTAAAAAGCTCCATCGAGACCCTTCTATCTCGACAATTCGATAGCAGGCCCGATTGACTCCTCGATTGAAAATCGCCCCTCGGATCTCCGCATCGTGATCGCGAAACTCCTCCAACACGCTAAAGCTCATGGTTCATCTCCTTCGGATTTACGACGAGACGCTCTTCTTGGTAGGCGTTCGTCTTGCAGCTGACGGCCGATGTCGTCTCCCTGAGCCCACAGATCAATGTCCCCTGCCAGCCCTAGGGCCTCTAGCACTCGTGCATAGCTCCCCAATGCAACACCTGGATCTCCGCGCTCAATTTTGTTGAGCGTCTCCCGAGAAATTCCCGCGTTGTCGGCGACAACCACCATGGAAAGGTCCCGTCTCAGGCGCGCTAGACGGATCCGCTCACCAAATCCCAGCAGCAGACGCTCCAGCATCGGGTACAGATTAGGACGCTCACGACCCATTGATTACTCCCATCAAAATGTGCATTTAATGACTATAGTATTTGGCATTCGACACTGCAAGCCCTACCACCAAGATCGTCACAGGAGAGCTAACCAATATGTCCCCTATCCCTTATCCGTCAGAGGTCGTCTCCGCATTGAGGCAATGGAAAGAGGAAGAGGCGCCTACCGCCTATCTCATCGACGTCGCCAGCGTCTTCGGTTATCTCGTCGGCACCGTATATGGTGATGTTCACAGCCGATTTATAGACGGGCACCAAATAGCCACCTCTTTCGTAATTAGCATCGGGGTTGAGTTTGGCTATCTAGTTGCATATACCTTCTCCGGGAGTCGCTATGTGATTGTCACCCACCGACAAGAGCAAGCGACTTTATTTGAAACCTATCTGCGAAAATTGACCGGAAGCAACGACAAGTCAGCTAAATGAGTCTCTATAGCAATTACCCAAGTAAATTTTTCTGTAGGGAGACTGCTGATGAAACCTATCGAAGAAAATAACTCCGCAGCGACTACTAAAGTTAGTTGCTATGCTTGCTGCAGGACAGTAGACGCGGACGGGTGCGAGATGGAGTTTGGCTCACTTAGAGCCAACTGGGGAAGGAGTTCAAATCACGAGGGTGAGAGTTACGACTTAAGTCTTTGTGACGAATGCTTTTTTCGAGTACTCGGAGATCTGCGTCTTCAGCGAGCGATTCAGATGAACATAGATGCCGATGAAAATTATCTGAACGCTTTTGATCGAGTTACGGGCACACCGGGTAGCGAGTAAAATGGCAATGAGCATTAATCGAGCTTGGAATGTAGAGCATGCTTTGACCTCAGCGAGACTCTCCGATGTCAGGCCTAGCGAGAAGTTCCTAAAGCTGGCTGATCAATATAAAATGGGTAATATTTCCGCTGCTGAACTGGTCCTAAAAATGAAAAAGCATCATGAGCATTCGATTAGATAGCAGGGACAATTATTCCCAGAATGACTCAACGGCATCCTGCATATAAAGCGTGACAGTGATCATGGATCGTTTAGCAAAGACGAACCAAGGTCATGGTTGGTAGCTTGCTCGTATCGTAAACAGGGCAACGTTGCACACGCACTTGATGACTGCGTTATCCGCTCCGACTCTGACATGGTCAGCTTTGGCTATGCGCCCCGCCCCAGTCATCCACTGCACGTCGCCAGGGCCGATGCGGCCGCCACCGCTGGAGTCGCGGTGTTCCAGTTCGCCGTCATAGACCAGGGTCACGGTCTCGAAACCTCGGTGCGGGTGCTGGCCGACGCCACGGCGCACCGTGCTGGGGCCGAAAGCGTGGGGGCCGGCATGGTCGAGCAGCAGGAAGGGGCTGAGGTGCTCGCCCAGGCTGTCGTAGGAAAACAGCGTGCGAACCGGAAAACCGTCACCGACCCAGTGCGGCCGGGCGGCGCTGTAGATACCAAGAATCTGTTTCATGGGTGCCTCCTGTAGTGCATGGAGGTCACGATGCGGATGGAACAATTGCCTCGGTAGACGGCAAAAATTAGTATCAGTGTCCCAGAGGAGGAACACTGGAATGGACGATCTCAACGACCTCTATTACTTCGCCCAGGTGGTCGAGTACGGCGGTTTCACCCCGGCCGGCCGCGCCCTGGACGAGCCCAAGTCGAAGCTCAGCCGGCGCATCGCCGCGCTGGAGGAGCGCCTGGGTGCCGGCCGCCTGCGTAACGCTACTCCCAGCAATCACCTGAAAGACTCCGGCACCGTGGGGAGGAGCCAGCCATATGCCATGCAGCAGCTAGACTCGCTACGAGAGGATTCTTTGTTCATATGCACTCAAATGGCTGGAATGAATCTGGATCGGGTATCTTTTCCGCCAAGTTTCATCCGTTTAGGGAAACATCCCCCGCAACTGCGGCCACCAAAACTGCTGGCCAACATCTCAACGAAATCAAAAAGCAGAAAGAGAAAATAACAACCCTATAAAAACATCATCTCGATATCGACATATACCCAGCAGACCACTCATCCGAATAATCCAAATCCATCTTAAAAACCCTGAAGATATCCCCAGACGGTGTATAATTTGATTCCCCTGCCGTGTTTAGCGGCTCCGTCTTGATGCATGACGCCCATCTCCTCGGCCACTTCACTCTGCAGCCATTTCCGTGGAGATCATCATGGCTATTCGTCAGAATGGAACCGTAAAATGGTTCAACGCAGTAAAAGGTTTTGGCTTCATCACACCCGAGATAGGGCCGGACATATTCGTCCATTTCCGAGAAATCGACACTCCAGGCTTCAAGTCACTAGATGAAGGCCAGCGCGTGAGCTTCCTGGTGGGCGTTGGCCCTAAAGGTGATCAGGCCGAGCAGGTGAAAGTACTGTGAAATCCCCAGACCCCGCTACCTGCGGGGTCTCTCATTGGGTTCAAGCCATGCGACTCACAGGGAAATAGCGGGGATTCGACATGAAAGAAAAGCGATTTGGGCAAAGCCTTAATATTGCAAGCAGTTGCCTGACACAGGCGATAAATGATCTTGCGGCAGAAGAAGTCAGTTCTGAATCTTCCACGAACAGGGAAAGTCTCGCCAGAATCAGACAACAACTTGAATGTGTCGCCGTGATCATGGAATCACTCAAGCGGGCAAATGCCCAGCCAATCTCGAATATATTTCCAATCCACTGATTAGAAACCACCTAACTGGCTTCAATTTAACAAAAAGGCAGGGCACGGTCAGGCACAATCAATCATAATCTGAAATCTCCGACTGGCTCAGCTCCATAATAAGCAGGTATATCCCGCCCCATGTCGGATCCTGCATGTCCGGCCAATCATCCTTGTCGAACCCCGGTGCGCTGCTGAGGCGGTCCTGGTCGACGTCAAGCACGAAGTGCTTGTTCGCTATATCCAGCCTCCAGAGACGCCATGGAACTGAAAACAGTTTTTCTCCCATCCCCAGGAGTCCGCCGAACGACAGCCCGGCACAGGCAACTTACCTACTTTGCGAATACAGCATGATTTTCTTGAGGCCGCCAAGACCTTCGTCCTCGAAGTTGCAGATGTCACTCTCGATGAGCGTATCTGCGCTCAGCAATTAGGGGCCGAGACAGGAATGGTCATCGGCGGCTACGCCGTTATGGCCCTCGTACATACTGAAGGAATCGCCATCTTCAATGTTCATGGAAAATCCCTGAAAAGATGCGATGACTTGGTCTTACAAAGCGCCAGATCAGCATCCGCCGCCGCAAGCTCCAGACTGCGCGCCAGCGGAAGCCCGGTCTGTGCGATAGGGAACGTTGCACCACCGGTAAAGGCCTGAAACTGTATGCTCGAGTAGTCGCGATACGCCCCGTGAGGAGGCCGCCATGCGAGAAACTCCCTCCCCCGCGCAGAACCATTTACTGGCCGCACTCCCCCGAGAGGTTCAGGAGCGCCTCTTCCCCCATCTGGAGCTGCAACGTCTGGAACTGGGCAAGGTGATCTACGAACCCGGTGATGCGATGCGTTACGTGTTCTTCCCCACCGACTCCATCGTTTCGCTTTTGTACGTGATGGAAAGTGGTGCATCGGCCGAGATATCCGTGGTCGGTAACGAGGGGCTGGTCGGTATAGCCGTCTTCATGGGCGGCGAGAGCACCCCCAGCCGCGCTATCGTGCAAAGCGCCGGCAGCGTTTACCGGCTCGCAGGGCAACGAATGAAGGACGAGTTCGGCCGCCACGGCGACATGCTCCAGTTGTTGCTCCGCTATACCCAGGCATTGATCACTCAGATGGCCCAGACGGCTGTCTGCAACCGCCATCACTCCATCGACCAGCAACTCTGCCGCTGGCTGCTGCTGTCCCTCGACCGCCTGCCCGGCAACCAGCTGATCATGACCCAGGAGCTCATCGCCAACATGCTCGGTGTGCGGCGAGAGGGCGTCACCGAAGCGGCCGGCAAACTGCAGAAGCAAGGTGTGATCGAGTACAGCCGGGGGCGGATCACCGTGCTGGACCGCCCGCGCCTGGAGGCATTGAGTTGCGAGTGCTACGCGGTGGTGAAGGCGGAAACCGACCGCTTGCTACCCTACGTTCCCCGTCGTCCAGGCCATACGGCGGGGTGACACGCGTTTACAGGAACAGCTCGAGGCGATGCTCGCCAACCGCCAGCGGCACCCGCACAGGGCTTTCGCCGCAGACCAGTGAACAGCCATTCAGAAGCGCGCGCTGGATGCCGCGGCAGTGCTTCCCGGCCGAGGTCAGGACGATGCTGTAATGGCAACCATCCACCGTTACGCTGGCGTCGAACCCCGGCCAGTCCAGCGGGATACACGGATCGATGACCAGACTTGCACCCTCGCGCCGGAGCCCCAGGATTCCCTCCACCCCCGCTCGGTACATCCAGCCAGCGGAGCCGGTATACCAGCTCCAGCCACCACGCCCGACATGGGGGGCAATGGAATAGACATCGGCGGCGACGACATAGGGTTCGATCCTGTAGCACTCAACCTCTGCCGCCGTGCGCGTGTGGTTGATCGGGTTGAGCAGGGAGAACAGCCCGGCCGCCTTGTCGCCCTGACCGAGACGGGCAAACGCCAGGATGCTCCACATCGCCGCATGACTGTATTGCCCGCCGTTCTCGCGCAGGCCCGGCGGGTAGCCTTTGATGTACCCGGGATCATGTGCTGATTGATCGAAGGGGGGAGTGAACAGCAAGGCCAACCCCTCATCCTGACGGATCAACCAGCGCTCCAGCGACGCCATGGCAGTGGCTGTACGCTCGGGATTCGCACCGCCGCAGAGCACTGCCCAGGACTGGGCAATGGAATCGATCCGGCATTCGTCGCTGGCCGCCGAACCGAGCCAGGTGCCGTCGTCGAAGGTCGCCCGGCGATACCACTGGCCGTCCCAACCATGCTCCTCCAAGGCCAGTTGCAGCGCCGCCGAATGTTTTCGCCAGCGCACGGACCGTACCTCATCCCGCCCCTCGGCCAGGGCAGCGAAGCGATCCAGGGTATGCAACAGCAACCAGCCGAGCCACACACTTTCGCCCTGGCCGCCGACGCCCACACGGTTCATTCCGTCGTTCCAGTCTCCGCTCCCCATCAGTGGCAGGCCGTGGGCGCCGGTCATCTCCAGGCACCGGTCCAGGCCCCGAGCGCAGTGTTCGAACAGCGAGGCGCTCTCCTCCGCAAGCATCGGCTGGAAAAACGTATCGCTCTCGCCAGGATTCAGCTGTGGCCCTTCGAGGAAAGGCAGCATTTCGTCGAGCACCGCAAGGTCCGCGGATGACTCGATGTAGCTGGCACAGGCATAGGCCAACCAGACCCGGTCATCGGAGATTCGCGTGCGCACTCCCTGCCCCGTCTGTTCCAGCCACCAGTGCTGCACATCGCCCTCGACGAACTGACGCCCGGCGGCCCGCAGCAGGTGGTGGCGGGTCAGCTCTGGGCAGGCGAACGACAACGCCAGAGCATCCTGCAACTGGTCACGGAAACCATAAGCACCGCTGGCCTGGTAGAACGCCGATCGGGAATGGATGCGGCACGACAGGGTCTGGTAGAGCAGCCAGCCATTGAGCATCAAGTCCATGGCGCGATCGGGCGTGCGGACCTGAACCGCGCCAAGCCGTTGTTCCCAATACCGGGTCACGTCGGCCAACACTGCATCGAGATCAAGACTGCGGTAACGCAGCACGAGTCGACTAACATCCTCGTTCGATCCGGCCTGCCCCAGCAACGCCAGCACTTCCACGGACTCGCCGACGCCCAGCTCGACGATGCATTGCAGGGCAGCGCAAGGATCGAAGCCAGCGCCGCTGGCGCCCGACAACGCCGTGGTGCCGAGCAGCGCCCGAGGAGCCGACAGGCTACCGGCAGGACCGATGAATTCGCTGCGATCGGCGGTCCAGCTGCTCTGCCGCCCGCCCAGGTCTGCGAAAGCCAGCAGCTCGGAATAAGCGATGCTCCATGGGTTACGTGCCAGTAGCGCGCCGCTGTCGACATCCACCCCCGTCAGGATGAAAGGGGCACAGGCTCCGCGCGCGGTACCCAGTATCCATTCCACGTAAGCTGTCACCGATAGCCGGCGCGGCCGGCCGGAGGTATTGCGCAGTGTCAGCCGCGATATCTTCAGCGGGTCTTCCAGCGGCACGTACTGCAGCAGCTGCGCCTCGATACCGTGGGCCGTGTGGCTGAACCGGCTGTAGCCGAAACCATGGGCGGCGCGGTACAAGCCTGCGTCGCGGATCGGCTGGGCGGTAACGCCCCAGACTGCCAGACTTTCTTCGTCGCGCAGGTAGAAAGCCTCACCTGCAGGATCGATGACCGGGTCGTTGGACCAGGGGCTAAGCTGATTGTCCCGACTGTTGCCGGCCCAGGTGTAGCCGCTGCCTTCCGCCGAGACCTGGAAGCCGAACGCTGGATTGGCGATCACATTGATCCACGGCGCCGGGGTCATGTGGCCATTGTTCAGAGCGATGTGGTACTCGCGCCCGCCCAGCGCGAAGCCGCCCAGGCCGTTGAAAAACTCCAGCGGCTCATCACTGCTCGCTCCCTCGGTCGCGGGCACCAGCGGCAAGGCCACCGGTGAGTGCAGGGCGGCAGACGGCCGCGGCTGGGCCAGCGGCAGGCGCTCCAGGTGGGCAGCGATGGAGCCGCGGCGCGCCAGCAGGTTGACCCGCGCCACGGCGTTCAGCAGTGCCCTTGCCTCCACGGTCATCAGGTCGGCACGCAAAGTGTACACGGCACCCCGTAAGGCCTCGCCCTCCCTGCGTTGACGCGAGGGGCTGCTGCGTACGGCCGTTTCGATAGCTGTCTGCAGATCCTGGACATAGGACGAGGCTCGTTCGTTGACGATCACTAGGTCGACGTCCAGGCCCTTCATCCGCCAGTACTCGCGAGCACGCAGGAGTTGCCGCAGCAGCGACAGATCGTCGACTTCGTCGATGCGCAACAGCACGATCGGTAAATCTCCGGAAATCGCCAGCGGCCAGAGCCCGGACTGGCGCCCCGCCCCGCGCCGGAGGGCTTCCTGCGGTGCCCGCCAGCGATAATCCGCATAGAGAATCGGCGCCGCCAGGCGCTGGAAATCGGCGGCCTCCTCCGCATCGATCCCCAGGTCGCGCAATTCCACCTGGGCCTGGGTCCAGGCTAGGGTCTTGGCGCGTTCGAAGGCGTTGCGTTCGTGATGCTTGTCGATCAGGTCAAGCAAGGCGTCCCGGGTACTGGCTACCAGTGTCCAGAATGCGACCCGTGCAACCTTGCCCGGCGCCACCCGCAGGCGCTGGCGAAGGGAGAAGATCGGATCGAGCACGCTGCCCTGGGAGTTGCCCAGGGCACGGTGGCTCAGAACTGCCTGCGCCTCCCGCAGGGTTCGGCCGCGGCCGAGGAAGCGAGCGCGGTCGGACTCATACTGCGTCTCGCCGATCACCTCGCCCTCGACCACTGCGAAATGGGCCGCCCATATCGATGGATCGTCCGGCGAGCGCAGGCGCCGCGTGGCGATCAGGGCGCCGAACTCGGCAAGGTATTCTGTCTGTACGAACATCCGCGAGAACACCGGATGCGCGGCATCGGCTGCCGGCGTTGCCAGCACCACTTCGGCATAGGAAGTCAGTTCGATTTCGCAGGCACGGCGACCATGATTGGTCAGCGACACCCGCCGCACCTCGCCGTCGTCCTCCCCGGACACCAGTACCTCCAGGTTGGTCAGCAGCGCGGCGTCGCGCTGGATGAACTCGGCGTGGTCCTCGTCGAACAGTACCTCGCCATTCTCCACCGGTTGTCCGCCAGGCTGCGCCGTGGTCGACCACAGTGCGCCGCTCTGCAGGTCGCGCAGGAAGATGAAACTGCCCCAGTCGTCGCAGGTAGCATCCTCGCGCCAGCGCGTCACTGCGATATCGCCCCAGCGGCTGTAGCCGCCACCGCTGGCAGTCAGCATCAATGCGTAGCGGCCGTTGGACAGCAGATGAGTGATCGGCGGCCCATCGAGCATTGCATCGACTCGGCGCAACGTGGACGCATCGGCAATGGTGTCACTGGGCGCTACCGTAATTTCCTCGGCGCGGGGATGCCCCAGCGCCACGTCGCGCGGGACGCGCTCCTGCAACAGCAGTTCGCTGGCCTGGATCATCGGCTCGCGATGCAGGCGGCAGCGCATGCGCCCGTGCTGCAGGGTATTGGCGATGGCGACGATGCTCATGCCCTGGTGGTGGGCCATGAAACTGCGGACGATGGCAGCGCTTTCCCCATCCTGCAGGCGTGAGCGGGTGAAGTCCAGAGCCTCGTAGAAGCCATAGCGGCCGAGCGCACCGACGGCCGTCAAGTGATCGAAATTGCGCTGCGCCCCTTGCGCATCGACCATGGTCGCCAGCGCCGTGGCATAGGGAGCTATGACAACGTTCTCGGCCAACCCGCGCTTGAGACCAAGACCCGGCACGCCGAAGTTCGAATACTGGTAGGTGAATTCCAGATCGCGGGCGTTGTAGGCCGATTCGGAGATTCCCCAGGGGATGCCCAGCGCGGCGCCATAGGCCTGCTGCCGCGCCACGACAAGGCGGTTGGTCTGTTCCAGCAGGCTGCCGGCCGGCGCCCGCATGACCAGCGAGGGCATCAGGTACTCGAACATTGAGCCGGACCAGGAGATCAGCGCCGAGCCACCGGGCACCGGCGTGGCCGTGCGGCCCAGGCGGAACCAGTGGCGGGTCGGCAGGTCGCCCTTGGCGATGGCGAACAGGCTGGCCAGGCGTGCCTCGGAGGCCAGCAGGTCGTAGCAACTTGGGTCCAGGCAGTTGTTGTCCACGCAATAGCCGATGGACAGCAGCTGGCGCTCCTGGTTGAGCAGGAAACCGAAATCCATCTCCAGTGCCAACCGCCGTGCCGTATCGGCCAGGGCCTGAAGGCGACGGTCCACTGTCTTTTCATGGCCATGCCGTCGGTCTCGGCTGTGCTCGGCAAAGGCCCTGCGCAGTGCGTCGAACCAGAACGACAGGTCGTCGCCCTCCTCGCCAGCCGGCGCGAGGCCCGCGACGCAACGCACGGCCTTTTCTGCGCGGTGCCCGAGGGCGGGCAGCAAGGCGTCGAGCGATTGTGGGCCGGTGAGGGCCCGGTGAATCACCCGCACGTCCTCCTTCACCTGCAGCAACGCGACATCTTCTGCCAGCGGAAGCCTTGCGACGGCTTGCCGTGCCAGATGCAGGGTGTCGAGCAGGCCCTGGCGCGCTTCCACCACCAGCGGGCTGGCGCGCCACTCCTCGCACGCGTTGGCCAGCACGATCAGGTGCCCAGCCAGGTTGCCACTGTCCACCGAGGACAGGTACCTCGGTTCGAGGGCACGCAGGTCGTGGGTTCCGTACCAGTTGAAGAAATGGCCGTGGCTGCGCGGCAGCTTCTCCAGCACCGCCAGGGTGCCTTCGAGGCGCTCCAGCGTCTGCAGGCCGCCGGCCCAACCGAAATCGCGGGCGGCCACCGCGGACAGCAGGTAGAGGCCAATATTGGTAGGTGAAGTGCGGTGAGCCAGCACAGGCCTGGGCTGCTCCTGGAAGTTGTCCGGCGGCAGCAGATTGTCCGCCGGTGTGACGAAGGTCTCGAAGAAGCGCCAGGTCCGCCGTGCGCCCAGGCGCAGTGCAGTTGCGTCATCCTCTTCCAGGCCCGAACGGCGCGCCGGCTGCGTGGGCCTGCTGCTGTAGAACGCGAGCAGAGGCGCGCCTAACCAGAGCAGGGTCAATGGCAGGATCAGCAACCAGTTCGCCGGATGCAATACCAACCCGGTGATGCCGGCCGATGCGGCGAGGGCCGTCCCGCCGGCCATCTGCCGATAGCTGCCGAGCCAGCCGGGGCGCGGCTTGCGTGAGGACTGTGCGGCGGTGGTCCACTCCAGCAGGTTGCGCTGGCTGACGTACATCCGCCAAAGCGTGCGCAGGATGGCATCGACCATGCTCCAGGCATCGTTTGCCAGAAAGGCCAGCGACAGCAGGATCTGCAGCAACGCACGACGGAAGTCGGCACCGAGCATGGCGAAGTGGCTGCGTATTCGAACACCCGAGCGCGCTGGCAGCAATGCGCAGTAGATCGGCAGTAACGGCGGGATCGCCTGGGTCAGAATGACCAACATCGCGGCCAGCAGCGCCTGGGGCAATGGCAACCACCAGCAGAGCAGAAGGCTGGACAGGGCGAAGGGCACGACCAGCGACCGTCGCAGGTTGTCGAGCATCTTGCAGCGGCCGATCAACGGCATCGCCTGCGGCCCGCGCCAGTGGCCGAGCATCCACGGCAATAGCTGCCAGTCGCCGCGGGTCCAGCGATGCATGCGCCTGCTCGCCACATCGAAGCGCGACGGCGACTCTTCAACGACCTCGACATCCGACACCAGCCCTGCGCGGGCGAAGATGCCTTCGAACAGATCATGGCTGAGCAGTCGATTGTCCGCGACCCGACCGGCCATCGCGCGCTCGAAGGCATCGACGTCATAGATCCCCTTGCCGGTGAAGGAGCCTTCGCCGAACAGATCCTGATAAACGTCCGACACCGCCGCCGCGTAGGGGTCCATGCCTGCCGGGCCGGAAAAGACGCGCTGGTACAACGACCCCTCCCCGCCCATCGGCAGCGATGGCGTCACCCGCGGCTGGAGTACCGCGTGGCCGTTGATCACTCGCTGCTGCGAGGCATCGAAGCGCGGCTGGTTCAGCGGGTGGCCCATCTTGCCGATAAGGCGCAGGGCCGCCTCGCGGGGCAGGCGGGTATCGGCGTCGAGGGTGATGACCAAGCGTACCTCGCTCGGCACTCGCGGCGGCTCTCCGGCAATCGCCACGAAGCTGGTATCGGTGGCGCCGCGCAACAGCCGATTCAGTTCATGCAATTTTCCGCGCTTGCGCTCCCAGCCCATCCAACAGCCCTCGGCAGAGTTGAAGCAGCGCCTGCGAAACAGCACGAAGAAGCGCTGGCCGCCGGGCCCTGGGCCGTAATGCTGATTCAGGCGGTCGATGGCCGCAGCCGCAGCGTCGAGCAGCGGTGCATCACTGGGCAGGACCTCCTGTGGCGCGTCGACGCCATCGAGAATCAGCACGAAAGTCAGGTCACCGCCGATACCCGCGAGATGGTGGACCTCCAGCCGCTCGATCTGCTCCAGCAGATCGGCCTCGGTGGTCAGCAAGGTCGGCACCGCCACCATGGTGCGCAACGCCCGTGGCACGCCGGCCAGGAGTTCCAGCGCAGGCAGCGTGATCGCGCCAAAGCTCCAGGTCACCAAGCGGTTGATGAGTGCCGTGGCCACTTCGGTCACCGGAACGAAAAGGCAGGCCAGGAAGGCCAGCATCCAACCCCAGGAGAGCGCAGGCTGATTCAGCAGATGGGATACGAATCCCAGCAGCACCAGGCTGAGCAGGCCGATGGCACCGATGTAGCCGCCCATGCCCAGGCGCACGCTGAAGCGATTCAGGCGCAGGTGCAGCGTCGGGCTGAAGCAGATGGCGCGCTCCAGCGTCGGGCGGCCTTCAGCAATCAGATGAAATCCGGGATCGAATTCACGGCGGGAGTCTTCGCCGTCCGGATGTTCGGCAACGGCCTGACGGCAAGCCTCCAGGGCGTGATCGACCACCTGGAGCTCGTCCAGACACGAGCCGCGCGCCAACTGTTCGATGGCGCTGCGATAGAGGTTACGAGTGGGAAAGTCCATGGCAGCGAAGTTGCTGCCGTCGCGCAGCCGCGCGTCGACCAGACTGACATTCTCGAACAGCTGTGCCCAGTCGATATCGGAGATCAGGCGCATGCTAGTGATCACATTGCGCACAGTGACATTGGAGGCGCCCAAGCGCTGCTGCGCATGCTGGACCGCCGCCTCGACGCTGACACCCTGTTCGTGCAGGCGCTCTTCGAGCCAACCCAGTGTCGGTGTCGTGCGCGGGTCCTGGTCGCGCATGCGTTTGGCCAGTTGGGCCGAGAACACCTCGGAAAGCGGACCGGTCGAGCGCGCGGCGATATCCGCCTCCAGTGCCGAACGAGCGTGCCCTGGCGAGAGCAGACGCTCGGCCAGGGCATCGGCATCGGCACGGGCTATGCGCCCGGCACTGATCTGCTCGGCCAAGCGCCGCAGGTTCTCGATCAGGACGATGCGCAGGGTAATCGCTACCGCCCACAACTCACCAATAGTCAGTGGCTGGACCCGCTGGTAGGCATGGATGAAGCGCTGCAGCAGTTCCACATCGAGGTGGCTGTCGGTGTGCGCCACGAAGGCCCAGGCCAGCCCGAAGACTCGCGGGTAGCCGGCGAACGGCCCATCGGCCAGCTTGGGCAACTGCCGGTAGTAGCCAGGCGGCAGGTCGTCGCGGACCTCGCGGATTTGCTCTTCGACAATGTGGTAATTGTCCAGCAGCCACTCGGCAGCCGGTACCACACCATTGCCCCTTTCCAACTCGACAGCGCTAGCCCGGTAGGCAGCCAGCAGGACACGGGAGTTGTCATCCAGGCGCACATGCAACGGCAGTACACGCTTTGGCGTATCCGTCACTTGTTGTGCCAGGGCCAGGCTCTGCGCGTGCTGTTCGAGCCGTTCGATGCCGAAGAGTTCTTCTCGAACCGGTGCCAGACTGTCCCAGGGAGGCTTTGATCGGTCGCGGCGCAAGGCCCGGAAATGGAGCGACATCATGGCATTGCTCCGGAAGTGCAGCGGAAACCTGGCCGGTCGACACGAGCGTCAGGGGGGCACGTACAGAGAAAGCCCCCTCTGTCGGTACCCGGCGAGTCCTGAAGAAGCTGCCTGTATCACCGCAAGCCGTGGGGCATGTCTGACTGCAACCTTCGCAGACCAGGACTACGACGTCGGTGCGGTTGCGCACTTAAGGTAAGGGCCGTTTGATGCTCGGCTCTGGTGAACTCCATCGGAACCGGCAGTTGCACGATCAACGACGCGGCTTGCGCCGAACCACCGGCGTTTCTTTCACCCTGATCCGGCGATTGACCTGCGGCACGGAGTGTGTCGTCATGGACAGCTGACGCCATGCCCTCTTGCAGAGAATCACCGCATGCCGCCATTGGCGCCGGAGACCCGCCGCCACACTGCGCGCTCTGTAGTCATCCGTCGATGGCGCATCACTGCTCATGAACAGCTCCGGCGCGGCTGGGCTTCGTGCCCTTCTCCGGTCGATGGATGGGATTTCCAGCAGAATCGACCTCCAGCGATTGCTGGAGTACCACTTCCGCTCTGGTCTTCGGATTGGCGTCGTTATCTGAGCCCGGCAGACGCGGCGCTTCGCTGCGCCTGCCGGGCGGATGAGTCTTCCCCTTGGGATCAGCGGCCCCGCCATGGGGGGCTTGCTTGCCTGTCTGGTTCATGGTCGCCTCGCCGCGCTTGCCACTCCTGCACCATGCAGAGTGTGGAGGGAGCGACAATGACAACCTTTCACCAGGTTGTCGGTGCGGTAGCCCACTTGCGCTGGTCATCCAATAACGG
Source organism: Pseudomonas sp. PDM22 (assembly GCF_014851965.1). Lineage (NCBI taxonomy): Bacteria > Pseudomonadati > Pseudomonadota > Gammaproteobacteria > Pseudomonadales > Pseudomonadaceae > Pseudomonas > Pseudomonas sp. PDM22. The sequence goes on along the minus strand of NZ_JACVAR010000002.1, from coordinate 392,797 downwards.
GCACCGGTACGTGCGGTAACAGACGGACCGACGCCTTGGCTTCGCGGATGCTGGAAACTGGTTCGAAAGGTCGCATGCCAGGAGAGCAACCATGACCCGCTACTGCCATCAGGTCTCAGGTGTGTTCAACCGACGATCACAGGCCGATTGCGCAAAACAGGACCTGTTGGGGTTGGGCATTCGTCTGGACCGAGTGCGCATATTCGACAACCATGAACTGGTGCCCTCCGGGCGCCTGCGCGCGAAGCGGCGCCCCTTCAGGCAGGTCATCAAGGGCGTTGCCGTCGGGACGCTGTTCGGCCTGCTGGTCAGTGCGCTGTTCGCATTCGCCATGACGAACGCCGGAGCAGGCCTCTTCGGCGGCTCGCCGCTATTCGAAATGCTGGGCTGGGGTGCTGTCGTGGGAGGGCTGGCGGGCGCGGCAATCGGCGCGTCGGCGAACGTCAGCCAGGACGACCATCCCTTCGGGTACACCCTCCTGCCAGGAAATGTTGTTCTGCTTGCCGAGACCCGCTCGGCGCGCGAAACCCTGCGCGCCTTCGACATCATCGAAAGAGCACCCGGAGTCGGTGCGCACATGGACATCAGCCTGGTCTGAGTTGGCACATGACGACGCAGCGGCCGACTCCGGGCAGCGGACGGACAACAGCGTCAGGATGGCCGTCGTCCCTGGAGCATACGCATCACCACTATTGCTACTGCCGCGATCAACAGAACATGAATGAAGCCGCCCAGGGTGTAGGCGGTGAACATCCCGAGCGCCCAGAGGATGAGCAAGCAAACAACAACGGTTTCCAGCATGATGATTTCTCCTGCTGCGGCTTGCGGCACTCGATGACCTGATTCGCCAGCCAGGCCTGATAGCCGTCCGTGCGCCATCGCACGTTCGGTGGGGACTACTCCTCCGAGGGATCGACCGGAGACTGGTGCGGAGCCTGTGATGGTGCTTCGGCCGGGTTAACCGATGGAGGCAGCGTCGGCTGTTTCTTGTCGCGATCTCGAAATGAATATCGCTCGGCGGGAGAGCCATATTCACCGCCCGGCAGTGTGGGCCTGACACCACCACCGGCTGGCGATGGGCTGTCCGGAACTGTTCCCGGTTGTCTTTTCATGGCGACCTCTGGTGAGCCGATCACTGCTGGTCGCCAGGACGTACCGAAACACCAGGCCAGCTCGCTGTCGACGGAATGCAACCATGGCAGGTCGCAGCTCCTGGCGTCGGTGCGCAAGCGCGCTTAGCCCATCACAAAGACCGGCAGTGCTCGCGGGGACCTTCCCAACGGACCGCTCCAGTGGTCTAGCGCACAGACAGACGAACGCCTCAGGCGCAATCTTCAAATGAGCGTTGCACTTGAATGCAGGAGGACACTATGAACCCCATCACCCTCTTCATTGTCATGGTTCTGACAGCCATGGGGGCCGTCCTCATCTACTTTGGCCACACGGTTGTGGGCATCGTTGTGCTGGTGTGCGCACTGGTCGTCTCGCTGTCCCTCAAGATGGCCAATACCTGGCAGAAATTCGTCGTGTTGCGCGCAGGCAACCTGCAAGGCGTGTGCGGGCCCGGACTGTTCATGATCATTCCGGTCCTGGACAGCGTCGTCGCTGTGATCGACGAGCGAATCCAGACCACGGCATTCAATGCCGAGCAGGCACTGACCCGCGATACAGTGCCGGTGAACGTCGACGCCATCATCTTCTGGCACGTGCACGACGCCCGCAAAGCGGCACTGGCGATCACCGACTACCGGCAGGCCATCGACCGGGTAGCACAGACCTCTCTGCGGGAAATGATCGGCTCGTCGATGCTGGCCGCGCTGCTATCCGATCGACGCAGCTCCGATCAGCAGTTGTGCCGCGAGATTGGTGAAAAGACTCAGGAATGGGGTGTCACCGTCGGCTCGGTGGAGATCCGCGACGTGGCCATCCCGGTAGCATTGCAGGACGCCATGTCACGCCAGGCGCAGGCCGAACGCGAGAAGCAGGCGCGAATCATCCTAGGCTCCGCAGAGGCGGAAATCGCCGGACGTTTCGTGGAAGCGGCCACTATCTATGCCGGTCAGCCTACTGCCTTGCAGTTGCGCGCAATGAACATCATCTACGAGACCACCAAGGAGCGCGGAACCACCATCCTCATTCCCAGCGCCATGATCGACAGCATGAATCCGACCGTTGCCGTCGCCACAGCCGTGGCCACCCAGGCCGGTGCGATTGATGTCGGCGACGAACCTTCGTATAAGAGTCCGCGAGTCAATGCTGCAATAAGGGGAAAGGTGTAAACTTTATTCAGGACGGGGCATTGGAAAAAAAACCCCGCATTTGCGGGGCTTTTTATTTGCGCAGATTACATTGCTTGCACTTGATCAGCCTGAGGACCTTTGGGCCCGTTGGTCACGTAAAAGCTGACCTGCTGACCGTCATCAAGCGTTTTGTATCCGCTGCTTTCGATCGCGCGAAAGTGAACAAAAACATCTGCGCCGTTTTCGGGGGTTATGAAACCGAAACCTTTCTCAGCGTTGAACCATTTAACGATACCAGTTTGACGAGTAGTCATGATGAATCTCCAAATAATGATCATGCCATGCGATATGCGAGACATGACTGGATGCGAAGTGAAGAGGGGCCGCAAAGATGGAGAATCCAGAAGACAAAACATCAATCGGTGCCGCTAAACCGAGCAGGCAGGAGACTCACCATACAGGTTCTGCAAGGAATAGATAGGCAATTTAAAAAAATATGCAGATATCTGGCAGACGGTCGGGGATGAGCACGAGATATGCGTATAGTGAATGCTAGTCACCAACCTGGTGGCTCATCGCCTGAGGTGACATGATGTCTTATTCAATGTTAGAAACTGCGCGCTCGGATCTGGAGAAGAAAATCGCAGCGTTCCTTTCCAAAGGCGGAGAAATCCAAGAAATTCCCGCCGGTAGGCATGGCCGTAAGGAGCCATACAAACGGAGCGAGTGGACGATTGGCAAGGCGAAAAATTCAGCCGCCTGATGTTTTTGAAAAAAACCGCATCGGAAGATGCGGCTTTTACCGTGTGACCGCTACTCCTCAAACCATTCGGCATCACCAGATCCCAGCCGGTTTGCAAGTCCTCGACCTGCACCGCCAAGCCCGCACATCGCTCTTGGTCTTCGCCTCCCTCGCAATCAATTCCGCCAATCCATTCGCGATCAGGTCAGCATTGCTAACCAGCACATCGAGATGGCTTTTAGCCGCCAAGGCTGTTTCGGTGGAACCGCGTTGCTCGATCCAGATTGCCAACTCCTCTGCTGCTGCACCGATGGCGTTGATGTTCTCATTGAGGCGATAAAGCAGCGCCGAGACAGTAGTATCGGTCATGCCGGTCTCCTAAGTGAAAGCTCTCTTAGGGCGGGAACTAAAAGCCCGCGGGGACCTGCGGGCAGGGAAGACAGCTTGCGACTGTATGCCCCTAAGCGGAGCTATTGGTAGGTTGCGTCAGCAATCTGGCGAGCTGAATACCGGCTCGCCGTGGCGATTGATGCGCGTGATCTTTGCCAGAGCTTTTTCTGCTGCGGCAAACGCTTGGGACATCACACCAAAGCAGGACAACCCATAGACCAAGTGAAAACTCGGCGTCGAGCCCTCATACTGGTCCTGCACTGCGATAAAGGCTAATGCGTGGTCGCCATTCATCTTGGCTAGGCTCCACGTGTCGTAACCGGGGAATGCACGTTCGTTCATGGGAGCCTCACAATTTCAGGGGATAACCCACTATCCTCCTGATACCGCTGAATAGCTCTCAATGGTTCGGTTATTCGACCAAGGGTCGAGAACGCGACAGACACTGATCTCCCTACCCTTCGCTGACCGCACTGACTGCCGATAACTGCTCGGCAGATCCATCGGCGTTGTCACGCGCACGCGAGCTGTTCGCTCAGTGTTGAGGCGCTAGAGCCTCTTCTACAGTGGTCATGAGCGCCGTGAGATCAAATGGCTTGTCGAGAAATCTATACGTTGGGAAGTCTCTGCTCCAAGAGCCGCCGGACATGATGATGATAGGGATGTCTGGGGATCTTTCTGCAATTTGACGCGCGAGTTCTACGCCGTCGATTTCCCCAGGCATTGAGATGTCAGTAAGCAAGAGGGCCAGTTGGCCAGGATTAGCATTGATCCAGTCTTGCCCGTCATCGGCATTTCCAAGAACGATCGCGGGGATTCCATAGTCTTCCATCGCTAGACCCAGAACTCTGGCCAGAGTCGAATCGTCATCGAGGATGAGCACGTATGTGACATTTTTCGTGGGCGGGTCTCTGAGCGTTTCCATGCCTAAACTCCTGTGTGTGTACAGCGGTAGAAGGCACAATCTCGCGTACGTTCCCCTTATCCGTGTAACTCGTCACTTTGCCGACGCATGGTGGAAATTCTTAGCCTTTGCCCCATCGGCCACTTATCGTCTTGGGCGATTAACGCCTATCTAAGATGGCGGTCTCTCATCCGAACTAAGGCTAGGGGGGAGAGGATGGCGCCTGAGGCGCCCACGTGAAGGAGCAAGGAGCTCGTGAGTAGCTCAGCCAAATCAGATTTTTGACTGTATTCTGACCTCTCGATATTAGCCATCCAAAGCTGTGGGGATCGTCGGGCAAATTTTGAATGAACGACAAGTGCCTGTGATTCGTTTGCAGGCTCTCCAAGATCAATGCACAACACTCTAAGTTGCGCCGAAGATCGCTCAAGCGCTGGGTAGAGAGAGAACAATCAGATGGGGCGTGATCTGTAGAGAGTTCATCCGCCAGCATTCTCAGATAGCAAGCAGCGATGTTTAGACCACAGGCGAATCGTCGATCGTCCATACCGTCCTCGGTTGACGACCGAACGGTGAAAGGAAATTCCTCCATAGCTCGGGCGCGGTAGGGATCACCTTCCTCCCTTATCTCTGATTCTGCAATCGATTTAGTTGTGTAGGTGCCTAGGGGAACTTCGCCCCTTAGCTGTCGATATCAGCTTTGAGTCGGAAACCGCGCCCCTATGTGACAACCGGACAGTGGCTGCCCCCAGTTGGTCTCAACGATTCACTTCCTGATTGCTCACGTCGGATGGGCTCGCAGGAGCTGCATACCACTTGTCTCGTGGTACCAGCTTCTCTCCTTGAGGATCACCCAGATAGTGAGGGGACATGATTTGCACCCCGTACTGGTTAAATACATCCTGGATGTTGGCGTGCAGCACGCTGAGGAGCTCTGCTCTTGGTCGAGGTTCGCTGGGGATCGCTTGCGCGACCAGCCGGTACTCTGGATAGAAGTCGGATAAGGCCGTCTGGAACACCTGGGGCGCAGGCCGGTCAAGAATGCCGTCGGTACGACGTGCCGCCTCCACCAGCATGGCTTCGACTTGTCGCCAGGGGGTGTCGTAACCGATAGTGACCACGGTATCGACAATATAGCCAGCGCCCTGAACGGCGCGGGAATAGTTCTTGGTGACTGAGCCCGTGATCATCGAGTTCGGAAGCGTCAGCACCTCCCCAAGGCCGGTGCGAATCGTCGTGTTGAATACACCCACTTCTGTGACCGTGCCCTCATGCTCGCCGATTCGCACGAATTCGCCTGCTCTTAAGGTGCGGGCATAGGTGAGGATCAGGCCAGATGCTGCCTGGCCAACGACGCTGGAAGCGCCAAGGGAAATCATCAGACCCAGCAGTACCGAGACGCCCTTGAACGCCTCCGTGCCAGCTCCAGGAAGATACGGATAGGCCATGACGATCGCGAATAGCCAGATTGCCAGGGACATTAGCCGTGTGGTCGGCTGCAGGGTCTCCTGGGTCAGCCACTTTAAATTACCGGGGCGCGCCAGTCGCTCAAGGATATGCCGAGAGAATCCGCTTATCGCGCGTGCGATAAAGATGATGCAGAACGCCACCACCAGGCCTGGCATTGCATCGAGCACTCCGTTGAGCAGGTAGCGCGCTAGGTCGAGCAGGTGAACGTTGAGGCTTTCTCCCCACGGCCGGGTATAGGGAAAGCGAGACAGCACAAAGCTCAGCCACTGATAGCAGAGCAGGAACACAAGCAGCCAGTAGACCAGCCATACCAGCCGGCCGAGCAGGTAGTAGAGATAACGCCGGTCCAATAGTCTGGTGCGCCCCACTTGCAAGCGATGCTCGTGGTGACTCATCAGGACCGGTAAACGATCGAGGATGCGTCGCCGCAGGTAGCCGGCCCCGCGTACCAGCAGGGCAAATATGACCGTAGCGGCGGCTGCGAATGCCGTAGCCGTGAGCAGGTAGCGCAGACTGCGTGCTTCCAGCCCTTCATCAACCACCCGGCGCAAATTCTGCGCGGCCTGCTCTGCAGCAGCCCGCACGGAACCACCGGGAGCCTCCACGTCATCGGGCGAGACGATGAAGGCGCGACTGTAGCCAAGTAGGATCAAATAGCTGTTCTGGATCGAGTCGACGCTGACGATCAGAGCTTCGCCGCTTTCCAGCGCATCGTGTATCACCGACTCGGCCCGATGAGCCCGCTGCACAGGTGTTTCACCCAATAGCGTGGCCCGGAAGGTGATGACCAGGCGATTTCCCACCCGCAGATCGGCGGACTCTTCTGCGCGCTGTGATACCGGCGGAACATCCGCGCCCTGTACGAGCAACGGCATCAACAGGAGCAACCACACCAGCCGCTTACCGTTTTTGCAAAACCACCCCATGTTTCCCTCCTGGCAAGTGATCACACGGCTCTTTCCTGGTTCCTTGGCGAATAGGGCCGGTCCTTGACGTTTTAATGCAACCACCGTCACACCTGCGACAGACGTGCCAGTACAACGCCAACGGCGTTAGCGAACGACGTGCAGGTAGTGCAGGTGGCGTTCGTACTGGTCGAGGATGTCGGCAATGACGTCGTTGCGGTTCCAGCCCATCACGTCGTAATCCTGACCGCCTTCTCGCAGGTGCACCTCGGCGCGGAAGTACTTGCGCCCTTCCCCTACGTCATCTTCCTCGAGCAGGACGAAGCTCGGGCTGGTGAAGGCCCGTGGCCGAACCTCGTAAAGGAAGTGCCCCTCGCCTGGCTGCGCAAGCTCCAGCGCCACGCGTCCGTCCTCGCGTTCCAGCACCTGCACGTCATGCCCTTGCTTGCGCAGCTCTACCGCAACTTCGTCGCAGGCCGGACGGACCACCTCGCTGATGAAGCGCGTAACGTGAGCGCGGCGAGGCTTCATGGCGATGTTGCGCAGGCGACGCTGCCAGCCGCCTTCGTGATGGGCTGCATGGCGCGGCGCCGGCATGGCCTGAGAACGCAAGCCGCGTCGGGTAGCGTCCAGGTGCAGAGCGCGGAACAGGCCCCAGATCGACGCCAGGAGGATGATCGAGAACGGCAGCGCGCTGGCGATGGTCGCCGTTTGCAAGGCCTTGAGCCCATTGGCCAACAGCAGGGCTATCGCCACCACGCCGATGCTCACCGACCAGAAGATGCGCTGCCACAGCGGCGAATGCTCGTGGCCGGACGAGGCCAGCATGTCCACCACCAGCGCGCCGGAGTCGGCGGAAGTGACGAAGAACACCACCACCATCAGCACCGCGACCATCGACACCACACCCGACAGCGGGAAGTGTTCGAGGAAGGCGAACAGCGCCAGTGAGCTGTCCTGGTCGACCACCGTGGCCAGGTCGCGTACGCCCTCGTTGACGATCATGTGGATGGCCGAGTCGCCGAATACCGTCATCCACAGCAGGGTGAAGCCGGCCGGCACCAGCAGCACGCCGCAGACGAATTCGCGGATCGTCCGCCCGCGCGAGATGCGCGCGATGAACAGCCCGACGAAGGGCGACCAGGACAGCCACCAGCCCCAGTAGAGCAGCGTCCAGCCGCCGATCCAGTCGGTGGGCTGGTAGGCGTAGAGGTTGAAGGTCTTGTTGACGATGTCCGAGAGGTAGGAGCCGGTGTTCTGCACGTAGGTCTGCAGCAGGAACACGGTCGGCCCCAGCAGCAGCACGAAGAGCATCAGTATCACCGCCAGGCCCAGGTTCAGCTCGGACAGGATGCGGATGCCCTTGTCCAGGCCGCTGGCCACCGAGAGGGTCGCCAGGGCGCAGGTGATGGCGATGAGGACGATCTGCACGGTGGCGTTCACCGGCAGGCCGAACAGGTGGTGGAAGCCGCTGTTGATCTGCAGTACGCCGTAGCCCAGCGAAGTGGCGACGCCGAATACCGTTCCGAGGATCGCGAAGACGTCGACCGCATGGCCGATGGGCCCGTAGATGCGTTCGCCGATCAGCGGGTAGAGCGCCGAACGCAGGGTCAGCGGCAGGCCCTTGCGGAAGCTGAAGTACGCGAGGATCAGGCCGACGATGGCGTAGATCGCCCAGGCATGCAGGCCCCAGTGGAAGAAGGTGATCTTCATCGCCTCGCGGGCGGCGGTGACGGTGCCCGGTTCACCCACGGGCGGGTTGGTGAAATGCATGACCGGCTCGGCCACGCCGAAGAACATCAGGCCGATGCCCATGCCGGCGGAAAACAGCATGGCGAACCAGCTGCTGCTGCGGTACTCCGGCTCGCTGTGGTCAGGGCCGAGCTTGATGTCGCCATAGCGGCTGATGGCGAGGAACACCACGCTGATCAGGATCAGCGCGACGGCGAGGATATAGAACCAGCTGGCGTTGACGACTATCCATTGCTGGACCTTCTCGAACTGCGCCTGGGCCTGTTCCTGGAAGGCCACGGCATAAAGCACGAGAAGGAAGATCAGCACGGCGCTGGTATAGAAAACTGGTGGGTTGAGGGTGCTGCGGGGGCGGGACGAAGTCTCCATCGAATGTTATCTCCTGTAACGCATCGACCTGCGCCAGTGACGGACGCAGGTGTCGCATAGGGTAACCGGATTTCGCCTAGAGCATGTTCGACGGACCGCTCGTGCCGCCAAAGCGGCGGCGCGGCGACCGCCAACAGGCGCCCGTTTCGAGCACTCAGGGAGTGCCCAGGAACCAGCGGTAGTAGGGATTGTCGCCATCATCCAGGGCCACCTGCCGGGCATCCCGCGCCCAGCTCTTGCGATCGCCGCGGTAGGCACTCAGGCTCAGGTCGTAGAAGCGCCGCAGCCGCAGCCAGTTGTCGTTGACCGAGGCCTGCACCGAGGGCAAGGCATTTTCCAGCGGTGGCGCGGTGCGCAGCGCGAGCAGGGTCGGCAGCACCCGGGCGATCTCCTTCGGCCGCACCCACGGCGCGTACTCGATGCGAGGGTGATCGTCGGTCACCGGCAGCGCATCGCCGGCGTAACGTTCCAGGCCGGCGCGGTCAGTGACCCAGGTGGCCAGCAGCGCTTCGACCGAGTCGACCCCGACCTCGCCCAGCGCGGCGGCCACCGGCGGTTGCTCGAAGCGCTGGCGGATGGTCGTCACGTCCAGGTGCAGCGGCTGCAGCGAGCCCACCAGCAGCATCTCGTGAAACTCGGTGGTCCACAGCGTGGCGTAGGGGAAGACGTCGATGAAGCTGCGCACCAGCGAGCGGCTTTCCTCGTCGTTCTGCGTCGGCAGCGGCAGCCACTGGGCGACCACCCCGCCCTCCTGCAGGCGCGCGGCGGCCAACTGGTAGAAGTCGCGGGAATACAGGTTGACCACCCCGGCGGCCGAAGGTGGCGGCGGCTCCAGGGTGATCATGTCGTAGCGTTCGGCACTACGCAGCAGCTCGCGGCGGCCATCGCGCAGGCGGATGTCCAGGCGCGGATCGTGGATGGCGTCGAAGTTGCCCTTGAAATTCGGCGCGGCGGCCAACACCTCGGGCAGCAGTTCGGCCACCACCGGATGCTGCAGGTCGTGGTATTGCAGCATGGCACCGGCGGTGATGCCGGTGCCGAAGCCGATCACCAGCGCCGAGCGCGGCTCGCCGTTGTGGATCAGCAGCGGCAGCAGCGCCTGCAGACGCATGTAGCGCAGCGAGGGCATGGCATCGCCGGTGTTGGAGACGCCCTGGATATAGAGACGGTTGAAGCGGTTGTCGCCACGGCCCTGCTCCACCACCGCGACGGTGCCGCCGCGGCCTTCGGCGTAGTAGCCGATGCGGCCGTTGCGCGCGCCGGGCATCAGCTCGGCCAGCAGCTGCGGCGGCGTCGTGGCGCCGATGCCCAGCGCTAGTACCGCCACGCCGGCAACGCCCAGGCGCAGCCTTTTGCTCACGCCCTCGCCGCGCCAGACGGCGAGCAGGCCGATGACGGCGGCCAGCGCGCCCAGCACGGCCAGGGTGCGCACCAGCCCCAGGCCGGGGACGAGCACGAAGCCGGTCAGCATCACGCCGACGATGCCGCCCAGGGTATTGAGCGCCACCACCACGCCGACATCGCGGCCGACGTGGTCGCGGTCCACTGACAGCCGCAGGGCAATGGGGAACGCCGCGCCCAGCAGGGTCGTCGGCAGGAACACCACGCACAGGGCCGCCACTGCGAAGCGCGCGCACATGCCCGCCAGCTCGCTGCCACCGGCCTGCATGACCAGCCATTCGGCACGGGTCTGCAGGCCGAACAGCCAGTCGCCAAGGCCGGCGATCTGCAGGATCGCGAGCAGCCCGGCGGCGGCGATGAGCAGGCCAAACAGGCCCCAGGGATCGCGGATACGGTCAGCGCGGCGGGCGTACAGGGCGCTGCCCAGCACCAGGCCGCACAGGTAGGTCGCCAGCACCACGGCGAAGGCGAAGGTGCGGGTGCTCATGAACTGGACGATGGACTGCGTCCAGACCACTTCGTAGCCCAGCGCTACGCCACCGGCGACGCAGTACAGCGCAATGGCCAGGCGCGCCGCGCGGCTGCGCGGGCCGGCTGCCGGTGCATCCAGCGCCTGAGTCCGCGCCGCCTGCTGGCGAATCAGCAACGCCCCGCCGGCAGCGAACAGGTTGAACACGGCGGCGGCGCAAGCGCTGCCCAGCACGCCCAGCCAGGGCAGCAGCACGAAGGCCGCCAGCAACGTGCCGGCGATGGCGCCTGCCGTGTTGGCCGCATACAGGCCACCACCGGCGCGGCCCATCTGCCCTTCGGCGGGCTCCAGCGCGCGCACCAGCACCGGCAGCGTGCCGCCCATGAAGAATGCCGGTACGCCGACCAGCACGAACGGCAACCCCCAGGCCAGGGGCCCGACGGCTTCCTCGAGAAACGCGAAAGCGCTGGCGGCGTTGGCCAGCGCGAGAGTAGCGGCGACGCCCAGCAGCGCCACCAGAAATTCCAGACCGGCATACAGGCGCAGGGGCCGTTCCAGGCGGTCTGCGAGTCGGCCGAAGGCCAGGCCGCCAAGGGCCAGGCCGGCAAAGAAGGCACTGATTGCGGTGGTGACGGCATACACCTCCACCCCCACCACCAGGGACAGCTGCTTGACCCACAAGACCTGGAACACCAGCGCCGATCCGCCCGAGGCGAACAGCAGCAGTGCCGGCACCCAGGCCGCGAGCCCAGGTTGCGAACGATGCTGCGTCGACGTGGCGCGACGGGAGTTCATCGGGGACGAGCTGACCGCTGGAGGCATCGAATCAACCTTGTCTGACAGTAAAGCCCCCGCGACAGCCAGGCTGTCGCGGGGGACGGGAGGAGCACCCGCAAGCGGGCGCTCCGACTAACGATCACTACTTGGCGCCCTGCTTCATCTTCGCTTCGATCTTCGCATCAACATCCTTGCGGATCTGGTCGATGCTGAAGCTGGCCGGGCGTTGGCTCGGCGGATAGTCCACGAAGGTCTGCAGGAAGGCTGCCGCCTTGCGAGTACCCTGGAACAGCAGGTAGTCATTCTTGGTCAGCCAGTCGTAGTACTGGTCGGAGACCACGTCAGCCCGCTCGTACGGGTCCATGCGCAGGTTGAACAGCTTGGGTACCCGCAGGCAGGTGAAGGGCTCGCTCCAGACCTTCAGGCCACCCGGTGCACGTTGTTCGCACCAGACGATCTTCCAGTCATCGAAGCGCATGCCCACCAGCTCGGCATCGTCGTTGAAGTAGTAGAACTCGCGACGCGCGCCCTTGTCGGTCTTGCCAGTCAGGTAGTCCAGCTGGTTGTAGCCGTCCAGGTGCACCTTGAAGTTCTTGCCACCCACATCGGCACCCTTGAGCAGGCGTTCCTTGACGTCGGTGTCGCCGATGGCGGCCAGCAGGGTCGGGAACCAGTCCAGCCCGGAGAACATCTGCGTGGCGACGCTGCCCGGCTTGATGTGGTTCGGCCAGCGGATCATCGCCGGCACCCGGTAGGCGCCCTCCCAGTTGGAGTCCTTCTCGTTGCGGAACGGGGTGGTGGCGGCATCCGGCCAGGACCACTGGTTCGGGCCGTTGTCGGTGGTGTAGACGACGATGGTGTTGTCGGCGATCTTCAGGTCGTCCACCGCCTTGAGCAGCTTGCCGACGTCGCCGTCGTGCTCGAGCATGCCGTCGGCATAGTCGTTGCCGGCCATGCCGCTCTGGCCTTTCATGGAATCACGCACGTGGGTGAAGGCGTGCATGCGCGTGGTGTTCATCCAGACGAAGAACGGCTTGTCCGCCTTCACCTGTTTGTCCATGAAGTTGATCGCAGCCTGGGTGGTTTCGTCGTCGATGGTCTCCATGCGCTTGCTGTTCAGCGCACCGGTGTCCTCGATCTTGCCGTCGGCGGTAGCCTTCAGCACACCACGGGGCGAAGCGGCCTTGACGAAGGCTTCGTCATCCTTGGGCCAGTACGGGCGCTCGGGCTCTTCCTCGGCGTTGAGGTGATACAGGTTGCCGAAGAACTCGTCGAAGCCGTGCTTGGTCGGCAGGTATTCGTCGCGGTCACCCAGGTGGTTCTTGCCGAACTGCCCGGTGGCGTAGCCGTGGGATTTCAGCACCTGGGCAATGGTCACGTCGCGGTCCTGCAGGCCCACCGGCACACCCGGCATGCCCACCTTCGACAGGCCGGTACGCAGGATCGTCTGCCCGGTGATGAAGGTGGAACGACCGGCGGTGCAGCTGTTCTCCGCGTAGTAGTCGGTGAACATCATCCCTTCCTTGGCGATGCGGTCGATGTTCGGCGTCGTGTAGCCGACCACGCCGAAGGAATAGGCGCTGATGTTGGTCTGACCGATATCGTCACCGAATATCACCAGGATGTTCGGTTTATCCGCCGCGCTGGCGATTGAGCAACCCATTATCGCCGTCGCCGCCAGGGCGAACCGCGATATCCATCTTCCCGTGCGCTTCATTGGTGTTTCTCCATTCCAGTTACTGGTCGTTTTGCCACGACTGCGTTCACTGGAGATGCCGACTGCCTGGCTGGAAATCCCCGTGTCCCTGCGGTTTTGCTTGTTGGCTTGCTATTGATCGAACGGATAGATCCGCTTCCACTCCCTTGCCATGTCCACTACCACCCATTCCTTGCTCTTCGCCATGTCGAGCGCCTTGTCCAGGCGCCCGACCTTGCTCTGCCGGTCGTAGGCCCATTCACGCTTCTCGTCGGTGTGGTGCACCAGTCCGGCGAAACGCAGGCCTTTGCCAGCGGTGGTCCATTGCAGCATCTGCAGGTCGCCGTCGGAGTTGCCGAAGGCGAGGATCGGCCGGCGGCCGATGATGCTGTCGATGCTCTCCGGCTTGCCGGGGCCATCGTCGTTGTGTACCAGCTGCGGCAGGCGCTGGATCGACAGCTTGCCGTCGCGGTCCTCGAAGCGGCTGCCCAGGGTGGTGCCGATCACCTGCTCGGGCGGAATGCCGTAGACCTCTTCGGCGAAGGCGCGCATGAACGCCACTTCGCCGCCGGAGACGATGTAGGTCTTGAAGCCGTTGGCGCGCAGGTAGCCCAGCAGTTCCAGCATCGGCTGGAAGACCATCTCGGTGTAGGGCTTGTGGCTGCGCGGATGCCGGGCGCTGGCCAGCCAGCGGCGGGCATTGGCGATGAACTCGTCGGTGCTCACCCCGGCATGGGTCGCGGCGACGATCTGCAGGATGCCCGGCATGCCACTGTCGGCCAGGGCCTTGTGGTCGCCTTCGAGCACCGCCTTGAACGGCTGCACTTCCTTCCAGCGCGGGTGCTGCGGCGCCTGCCGCTTCACCTCGTCCAGGGCGAAAAGCACCTGGAAGTACATCGGCTGCTCGCTCCACAGCGTGCCGTCGTTGTCGAACACCGCGATGCGTTCGGCCGGCGGCACGAAGTCCTTGCCGCCCTCCTGGGTCACCGCCTCGACGAAGGCGATGATCGCCTGCCGCGAGGGCCCGTCGTTCCAGGATGGCAGTGGCTCGGCGGCCTGCGCCAGGAATGGCAGGCCGAGCAGCAGCAGGAGCATCCAGCGGGCTATCGGTTGAGCGGGGTTCGAATACATGTGCGTCCCTGGATCACGGATTCAAAGGTTTGAGAGCGTGGGCCGGCAAGCTCGTTGGCCCGCCCTGCCCCAGTTCTCGGCGGATATCCGGCAGCGCATGGATCAGCGGTTCAAGCCCCGAATCCGACTGCGTACCTGGGCGGCCGTAACGGCCCCTGAGAAAAGCTAGCAAAGGATTGGCGACTTTGACGCTTTGTTCGGGAACCGCTGCACTCATTTCACGACAACCGTTGGTCCGACGAAGCCAGAGATAGAGCGCCCCCAGCTGCGGCGGGTCGCCTGCGAGTTCATGGCGCACCTGGCGCCAGGCGTAGTTCGGCGAATCGAGCCATTGCTGGCGACGACGCTGGAAAGCGCCTTTCGCCGCCGCGCTGATAGCGCCGCCCCAGAGCCGAACAGCGTAGCCAACGCCTGCCAGCACCAGCAGTGCAGCGAGCAGGGCCAGCCAGTGGCCGGCGATGCGCACCTGCGCCTTGCGGCCGAGCGCGCGCAGATCCTCGCTGATGGAAAATGGCGCCTGGTAGACCGCAGCCGCCTGGGCCGATAGCTTCATCTCCGGCACCGACACCGAGCGCTGCTCGCCGCTGTCCGCTGCCCACCAGTGCAACTCGATGGCCGGCAGGCGGAAATCGCCGGGCTGGTTGACCACATAGGTCACCGCGTCCACCCGCTCGCCGCCCAACACGCCGCCACGGCCGTCGCTCAACGGCTGCACGGTCGGGGTCTGCAGGTAGCGGCGCAGGCCATCCACCTCGGCGAATTTCGGCGCGGGGATCAACATGGCCTGCGCGCCCTCTGCGCGGACGTGCAGCGTGCGCGTCACGCTGTCTCCCACCCGCAGTGGCTCGTGGGAGGCCTTGAGTTCCTGGCTGACGGTCACCGCGCTGGCCACCAGGCGCTGCCCGGCTTGGGCGCTGGCACCGGCGGGCTGGCTGGCGCTGAAGTGCAGCGCCGGGCTGCGCACCTGCACCGGGCCGCTGGCCTGCCCCGGCTGCACCTGGATATCCAGCGCCGGGATGTCGAACTCGCGCGCCGCTTGCGGGGTGATCTGGTAATGGAAGCGCAGGCCGAAGAACGGCTTGCCGTCGATCGTTTCGTTGAGGTGCGTGGCCTCGCTGGAAGGTTCGGAGACCACCGCGCCGGCGAGCTTGAGTGGCGGCAATTGCGGCGGCTGGCTGAACCAGGTGTCCACCAGCAGATCGACCTGCAGGCTGAGCGTACCGCCGACCATCACCGATCCCGCCGGGTGCAACTCGGCGCGCACCCTCACCTCGGGCTCGGCAGCCAGCCCGAGCAAAGGCAGGCACAACAACACCACGGCCAGTAGGCGCTTCATGATCCGGCCCCCGCCGCTGCATCCTGCAGGCTGAACTTGCGGCGCAGGAACTGCGCCGGCGACGTGCTCAGGTTGTTCAGCCACTGGTCGTCGGACTCGGCCTCGCCCGCCTTGCGCTGCACGTCCTTGCCCTTGCCGGTAGTGTTGTCGAAGACTTCCTGGTCGGGCTTATCCTCGGGCGGGCCGGCCTTCTCCTGTGCCTCGCGGTCCTTCTCCAGCGCCTGGGCCAGCGCCAGGTTGGCGGTGGCCTGGGGGAAGTCGGCCTGGCGCTTCAGCACCTGCTGATAGGCGCCGATGGCCTGGTCGAACTTCGACAGACGAACGTAGGTGTTGCCCAGGTAGAAATACGCTTGCGCCGAATCCAGGCGGGCGAAACTGGCCAGGGCCAGCGGGTAGTCGGCTGCGTGATAGGCGGCCACGCCCTTCCAGAACGGGTCGCGGAAGTGCTCGGCGGCCTGCGGGTAGTGCTCGTGTTCGAATGCCCAGCGCCCCTGCTGGTCGGCGGTGAAGAAGGCATCGGCGAGCGCTCCGGCACGTGCAGGCTGCGGCATGCCGCCCAGGCTGGCGGCGAGCAGCAAGGCGCTCAACCAATGCACCTTCCAGCCTTTGCGCACACTCAGCAGCACGAGCAGCAGCAAGGGCCAGCACAGCCAGTAACCGGCATCCTTCCAGTGCAGTTGCTTCTCGTCGCCTTGCGCTGCCTGGAAGTGCTGTTGGGCGTGCAGTTCGATCCAGTCCAGGTCATCGTCATTGAGGGTCAGGCTGCCCAGCGGCGCATCCGCGGCGTCCGCCAGGCCCTTGAGGCCTTCAGTATCGAAGCTGGCCAGCAACGGACGGCCCGCGGAATCCTGCTGGCCCCCGGCAAGCAGGCCGCCATCCTGGCTGCCGACCGCCAGCACCAGCACTTGCAGGTCGCTGCCGCGCAGGGCCTTGTCGATGGCGTCGAACTGCTGCTTGTCGGCGCCATCGGTGAGCAGTACCAGGGTGCCCGGCGACTGCTCGGCGGCCAGCAGCCGCTTGGCCAGTTCGATGGCGCCCAGCGCGTCCTTGCCGCTGCGCTGGATCAGCCCCGGCGCCAGCGCCTGGAGGAAGCTGTCGAGCAGCGCCGCATCCTCGGTCGCGGGCAGTACCAGGTGCGCGCTGCCGGCGTAGGCGATCAGTGCCGTGGGGCTGCCCGGCCGGCGGGCGATGAGGTCGTGCAGCTTGTGCTTGGCCGCCTCGATGCGCGAGGGCGGCACATCGTTGGCGGCCATGGACGGCGACAGGTCCAGGGCGAGGATCAGCGGCGCGCGGTTTTCCATGAAAGCCGGGCGGTCCTGCTCCCAGGTTGGCCCCGCTCCCGCCACGGCGCCGAGGACCAGCACAGCGCCAAGCCACTGCACCGGGCGCACACGGTGCTGGTCGACCGGGGTGATCACCAGGTGCTGCAGCAGATGCGGCGCGATGACCCCATCCAGGCGTCGCGCCAGGTCGTGACGGCGGCTCCACAGCACCGGCAGCAGGACACCCGGCACGATCAGCAGCAGCCACCAGGGGCGCAGGAAATGGAAGGCACTGAGATCGATGTCCATCAGCCCTCCGCCTCCTGGCTGGTCGACGCGCGGCGCGGCGCGGCCAGCCGGCCGGAAATGGCCGCCAGCACATGGGCCGCGAGCAGCAACAGCAGGGCCGCGCCCAGGGGCATCCAGAACAGGTCGCGCTTGGGCTGGTGGCTCAGGGTCTTCACCTGGTGCGGGGTGATCTGGTCCAGCGTCGCGTAGACCGCCTGCAACGCCTCACGGTCGCCGGCGCGGAAGAACCGCCCGCCTGTGGTCCGGGAGATGTCCTGCAGGGTGCGCAGGTCCACCTTCGCGTCGCCGCTGGCCTCGGGATCACCAATGCCGATGGTGTGCACCACCACGCCCCGGTCATGGGCCATGGCGGCGGCGTGACTGGGCGTGATGGCGCTGCCGGTGTCGTTGCCGTCGGTGAGCAGGATCAGCACCTTCTGCTGCTCCGGCGCATTCTCCAGCAACTTGATGGTCAGGCCGATGGCATCACCCAGCGCGGTATTGGGCCCGGCCATGCCGATGCCCACTTCGTCCAGCAGCATCAGCAGGCTGGCGTGGTCCAGGGTCGGCGGCGACTGGGCGAAGGCGCCGGTGCCGAAGACGATCAGGCCGATGCGGTCGTCCTTGCGCTGGCCGATGAAGTCGCGCACCACGCCCTTGACGATGCTCAGGCGGTCGACGCGGTTGCCCGCGGCGTCCCGATAGTCGTTGGTTTCCATGGACTGGGAGATGTCGATGGCCAGCATCAGGTCGCGGATCGGCTGCACGCGCTGGATGGGCTTTTCCACCAGCACCGGTCGCGCGCAGGCCAGCAGCACCAGCACCCACAGCAGCAGGTTGAGCGGCAGCTGCCAGCGCTCGCCGGCCGCGCCACCGCGGCTCGGCTCCTGGCCGGCGGCGTGGCTCATGGCGGCGAAGAACGGCACCCGCAGGGCGCTGCGCGACTCGCGGTAGGCCGGCAGGTAGCGCCAGGCGAGCCAGGGCAACGGCAACAGGAGCAACAGCCAGGGGTATTCAAGCTGCCACATGGTGCACCTCGACCCATTGCCGGCAGGCCGACAGCAGGGCTTGCGCGTCCTGCTCGCCGATGGCCTGGAGGCGCGTATCCGGTGCGTAGGCGAGCAGCGCCAGCTGGCGTTCGAGATCGGCCGGCAACGCCGCCGGGCTGCGCTTCTGCAGAAACGCCTGCCAGTCGGCGCCGCCCAGCGGTGCCGCAGTGGCGCCATCGGGCATCGACAGGGCGACCCGCTTGATCAGCGCCGGCACCTGGCGCAGCGCTGCGAGCCGCTGTGCCGGGTCGTGCAGTGCCACACCGAGATCGTCGAGCAGGATCAGCGCCTCGCGCCGGTAGCGATCACGCTGCCATTTCCGGTAGCGCCAGAATCCCCACGCTGCCAGGAGCAGCAGCAAGGCAATGGCGAGCCACACCCAGGCCCAGGTCTGCGGCCAGTA
Source organism: Pseudomonas sp. PDM22 (assembly GCF_014851965.1). Taxonomy (NCBI): domain Bacteria; kingdom Pseudomonadati; phylum Pseudomonadota; class Gammaproteobacteria; order Pseudomonadales; family Pseudomonadaceae; genus Pseudomonas; species Pseudomonas sp. PDM22. Next base: position 374,213 of record NZ_JACVAR010000002.1, on the reverse strand, counting down.
GCTGACCAGCGGCGGCGGCGGTGGCAGCTCCTGGAGTTGATCGATGCTGGGAATGCTCATCTGGCCAGGCGCCCGAGTTCGCCACGCAGCTGTTCCAGCGCGTCGCGCCCGCTGCTGAACATCATCAGCGGCACCTGGCTGCGGCGCAGCAGGGTCGCCACGTCCTTCAGGCGCCCGGAGAGAAATTCCCCCAGCGGCCGGTGGACCTGGCGTCGGCCGACCTCCAGCTCGACCTGCAGCTCGCCCTGGGTAACCGTCACCCGGCCCCGGTCGGGTAGCTTGATGGCGATGGGGTCGAACACCTGCAGGGCCAGCACGTCGTTGTGCGCACTCAGCTGCCGCAGCAGTTGCAACGTCTGTTCGGTCACGCCAGCGAAGTCGCTGATGATCACCACCAGGCTGTCGTGCCCGGCCACGCCCAGGCACTGGCGCAGCACGCGGTCGAGTTGGCCTGGGGAGTCGTCATCGCTGCGCGTGGCATGCAGCGAATGGTTGTGGCGGACGATGGCGGCGCACAGCGCCTCTACCCTCGCCCGGCTGCGCAACGGACGGATGTATTCGATGTGGCGGTCGCCGAACACCAGGCCGCCGACCCGGTCGCCGGCCTGCAGCGCCATCCAGCCGCCCAGCGCGGCCAGCTCGGCGGCGATTACCGACTTGAAGCTGCGCCGCGAGCCGAAATACATGCTCATGCGCTGGTCCACCAGTAGCAGCGTTGGCCGGTCGCGTTCCTCGGTATAGCTGCGCACGAAGGGTTTGCCGTAGCGCAGCGAGGCACGCCAATCCAGGTGACGCAGGTCGTCGCCGGGGTTGTACTGGCGCAGCTCGTCGAAGCTCAGCCCGCGCCCGCGCAGACGCGCGGCATGGCTACCGGAGAGGATGCTGGAAAGCGGTTGCCGCGACACAAAGCTCAGGCCACGCACCTGGTGTTCCAGCAGCATCAACTGGTCCAGCGAGGCGTAGACGAAACCATCGGCAACCGGTTGGGGTTCGGCCATGGATACTCTCCTCAGGCCGGGATCGCCACTTTGTCCAGCAACCGGTCGATCACCTGATCGGCACTCACACCGTCCGCCACGGCGTCATAGGACAGCAGCAGGCGATGGCGCAGCACCGGGTGCACCACGGCGCGCACGTCGTCGGGGGTGACGAAATCGTTGCCCGCCATCCAGGCGTGGGCGCGGGAAACCCGGTCGAGGCTGATGCCGCCACGGGGGCTGGCGCCCACCTTCAGCCAGCGCGCCAGGTCGGCATCGTAGTCGGCCGGGCGGCGGGTGGCGTTGATCAGGTCGATGAGATAGCGGTCGATGGCCTCGGAGACATGCACGTCGCCGACTTCCTTGCGCGCGGCAAACACCGCCTCTTGGGCCAGCGGCGTGATCGCTTCGGCCGCCGCGCCGGACTGCTGGCTGCGCTCCTCGGCGCGCACCAGCTGCAGCACGCGGGACTCGTCCTCGACCTTGGGATAGTCGATCAGCAGCTTCATCAGGAAGCGGTCCATCTGCGCCTCGGGCAGCGGGTAGGTGCCTTCCTGTTCGATGGGGTTCTGCGTCGCCAGCACCATGAACAGCCCCGGCATGCGGTGGGTCTGCCCGGCCACGGTGATCTGCCGTTCCTCCATGGCTTCGAGCAGCGCCGCCTGGACCTTGGCCGGCGCGCGGTTGATCTCGTCGGCGAGAATGACGTTGCCGAACAGCGGTCCAGGCTGGAATTTCAGCTGGTTGCCCTGCTCGGTCTGCTGGAGGATTTCCGCGCCGGTGATGTCCGAGGGCAGCAGGTCGGGGGTGAACTGCACGCGGCTCATGCGCGCGTCGAGATGCCGCGAGAGGGTCTTCACGGTGCGGGTCTTGGCCAGGCCAGGAAGGCTTTCCAGCAGCACATGACCATTGGCCAGGAGGCCCAGCAGGATATGCCGGACAGTGTCTTCCTGACCCAATACCTGCGCCGAAACGGCAGCTTCCAGACCTGCAATCTGTTCACGCATGGACACGGGTTTGTTCCTTGTTCCGTCGATTCGGATTCCTTGCCGATGGCGTGTTGGGGCCGAACGCTCCGCATACTGCCGTGCCACCGCATGCGGTATAACTGTAGCTCCTGTGTAACGCCGCGCCATGCTGGCACTTGTCGTGAAATGAGCAGAGAGCCACAAAAGAACAGCGCCACGAAGCTTGCACAACCCAAGGCAGCATCTAGGCTGGAGTACGTCACTGCGCAAGCCTCGGGGGAGCCCTGCGGTGCCGAGGAAGGGCGCCGCTGCGCAACGCTGATCAGCGTGTGCACCAATACGCTTTGGCAGAGGAAGCCCATGTCCAGATCGCCTGCATCCCACCGCTGCTCCCTCTCGGCCGCCATAGTTCTGTCCGCTTTGACGCTGGTCACAGCGCAGGCCCGTGCCGCCGACCTACTGATCTATGAGGCCGGTCAAGAAGGAGCTGGGCTATCTAACGCAGGCGCTGCCGCCCTCGCGCGCGATCCCAGTGTATTGATGAGCAACCCAGCCGGGATAGCCGAACTCAAAGGCACGCAGTTGAACGTCAACGCACAGCTGATCCTGGGGCATTATCAGTTCGCCCGAGACAGCGACAATCAGTTCGACGGCAACGAAGGCGGCAACGCACTCAAGTACCTGCCTGGCTCCAGCCTGTTCATCAGCCACCAGATCGACGAGCGCTCGGCCATCGGTTTCGGCATGTACGGCAACTTCGGCCTGCTGGCGGACTACGACGACGACTGGGCGGGCCGCTACTTCACCCAGGAAGCGACTTTGATCGGCGTGTCCTTCCAACCCACCATCGCCCACAAGTTCACCGACGACCTGACCATCGGCATTGGGCCGCGCCTAGTCTATGGCTACTACCGCACCGAGGTGGCGGTGAACAACAGCGTGCTAGGACTGGTGGACCGTCCCGACGGGCAGCTGCGCTACAAGGACACCGACCTCGCTGGCGGCGTGAACCTCGGCCTGCTCTACCAACTCGGGCCCCGCACCAAGCTGGGCCTGGCCTACACCAGCAAGGTGAAGTTCGAGTTCGAGGACAAGCCGGAGCTCAAGAACATCAACAATCCGCTGCTCAACCTAGCGCTCAACCGCGGCAACCTGGACTCGCTGGAGCTGGACATGGGCATCCCGCAGACCATCCTGTTGAGCGTGGCCCACGAGCTGGATGGGCAGTGGACGCTGCTCGGCAGCCTGGGCTGGCAGGACTGGAGCGACTTCGGCCAGGTGGGTGTTTCCGTGGATGGCGACCGTATCAGCGAGAGCACGACGGTCGACCGCGGCTACAAGGACTCCTGGAACATTTCCGCCGGCTTCCAGTACCAGTACACCCCGCGCCTGCGCTGGAGCTTCGGTCTGGGCTACGACTCCTCGATGATGGACGACGACGATCGCACAGCGGACAACCCGGCCGGGACGGTCTATCGCCTGTCCACCGGATTCAACTACGACTTGGGCGATGGCCTGGACGTACACGCCGCCTACACATTCATGTGGTTGGGCGACATGGATATCGAACAGACCAAGTCACGGAGCGGCCAGACACTGTCCGGAACCTACAAGGATGCCTACCTGCACGCGCTGGGCGGCGGCCTGACCTGGCGCTTCTAGAGTGCCAAGCAAGAGTTTTTCGCAAGCCAACCTCCCAGCAAGTCTTGAACCCAAGGAGCACTTCCATGAAGTTGAAGTCGTTAGCGGTCTCGCTGTGCCTCACATCCCTGGTACTGTCCGGCTGCGCGAGCAAATACGTGGCGCCCGAGCAGTACTCCGGCTTCCTCAAGGACTACAGCGTGCTCAAGGAAGACAAGTCGCCTTCCGGGGCCCCGGTGATGCGCTGGATCAAGCCCGGCGTCGATGTAAATCAGTTCACCAGCGTGTATGTCGAGCCCAGCCAGCTGTATCCGCAGCCACAGCCGACCGAGAAGATTCCGCAGAGCACCCTGGACGGCATCACCCAGTACTATGACCAGGTGCTAAAGACCCAGTTTGCCAAGGCGCTGCCCCTGGCGGACGGCCCTGGCCCGGGCGTGCTGGTCGTCCGTCCGGCGATCACCGCGGTGAGCGCCTCGACCAAGGGCCTGCAGCCTTATGAGGTGATTCCCATCGCCCTGGTCGCGGCGGGCGTCAGCGCCGCCACCGGTATCCGCGACCAGGACACCAGCATCGCCACCGAGGCCGCCTTCCTCAGCGGCAGCGACGGTACGGTCGTCGCCGAAGTAGTACGTAAGGGAGCCGGCACGGAGCTGGATAACTCCTCGCAGGTGATGACCGCCAACGATGCTAAGGCCGTGCTGGATGGCTGGGCGCGGGACATGCTCAAATCCTTTGAGCAACTCAAGCACAAGTGATGGATACGGCGCCCGACGGCGCCTTTTCCTCCAGCAGCCGGCATCCCCTGTACTGGAGAAGGCCATGGACAGAATTCGCGGAACGGCCCTACTGCAGTTCGGTGAGCTACTTGCGGAGCGAGGTGCGTCGTTACGAGATCAACTAGCGCCCCATCGTATAGGTCTGGATATCGTGGGCAATTATCGAAAGACGCTCTCCTATAAGTCCCTCGTACAGGTCTTTGAAGGAAGCGCAAGCGCCGTCCAGCTGCCCACGCTTGGCCTGGAACTGGCCACTCGTCAGGGTTCTACACTGCTGGGCCCGCTTCAGCACCTGGCCCGCACGGCCGCTACTGTCGGCGAAGCACTGATCGCGGTGTTGCGCTACATGAGTCTCTACAGCGCCTCTATCCATTACCGGCTAGAGCAGCGAGCCGGCGTGGTCATGCTGTACTTTGACAACGCCTTACCTTACAGCACAGAAATGCCCCAAATCGTCGAGAAATCCGTGCTGCATGGCCAGCTTATGATCACCGAATTGCTGGGCATTCCTTTCATCCCCAAAGCGGTATTGTTTCGCCACCAACCACTAAGCAGCCCGGACAGTTACCTGCACTATTTTGATTGTCCCATCCGGTTCGGCCAGGGGCACAATGCACTGGTGCTGCGTCCAAAAGATCTTAAGCAGCCCTGCATCCAGGCGGATGCGACGCTGCATGAAATCGTAAGGTTCTACCTTGATGCCCAATGTACGCCAGATAACAATCTCTATCTTCAACTCCAAGGGCATATCCAGACCCTATTACCAAGAGGTCGATGCTCGCTTGAGGAAGTGGCGCGGTTAATGAGTCTGCACTCAAGAACCTTGCAGCGCCGGTTAGCCAGCAGCGGCATGGACTTCGAGGTTCGCGTTGATTACTTTCGTCGGAAGCAGGCCGAGCAGCTACTGCAAAATACCAATCTGACTGTGGCGCAGATCGCAACAGAGCTGGGGTACCAACGCAGTACTTCCTTTTGCCGCGCACACCATCGCTGGTTTGGCATGACACCTATCGAGCATCGTCTGCAGTACCAACCTCGCTTCAAACCTTCGTCCAGTTAGGGAGCTATTGCTCCGGATTACCCCATTGCCGGTTGATGGGTTCAAGACGAGGATCTTTCGGTGCAACTCGCTGCAGGCGCTGCACGTAGCCCTTCGCCTGATCCAGTTGGCCTGCCGAGGTGTGCAGGTAGATCAGCGCGTAGAGCAGGTCGGGATCGTCGGGCGAGTTTTCCAGCCCCTTGGCCAGGGCGGCGGCCGCCTCGCCCGGGCGTCGCAGCTGGGCCAGCAACAGGCCCTGATTGTAGTGAACCCGGGCGTTACCTGGCAGCTCGTCTGCCGCGGTGGACATCCACTTGCTTCCCTCCTCCGGGTTGCCGTGTTCCACCAGCAAGAGCGCCAGCATGTAGGCCAGATTGCCATGGTCCGTCGCAGGCAGCCCGTCCAGGGCGAGCCCCTCGCGCAGCAACTGCTCGGCTTTTCCGCTCTGCTCAGAGCCGCTGTAGAGCGTCACCAGGTTCACCCGTGCCGGAATGAAGTGGGCGTCCAGGCGCAAGGCCTGCTGGTACTGCTCGATGGCCTGCGCTATCGCGCCCCGACGCTGGAGGAAGATGGCCAGGTTCAGACGTCCTCCGGGCAGGTCGGCATTGCTGCGCAAGCGCTTTTCATAGTCCGCCAACTGCTGGGAAAACGCCTCGCGACGCTCCAACGGAATCGATTCGAGCGGCACGTCGGCCAGGACCTTCACGGCCTCATCGCGCACGGCCAGGCTGGTGTCGTCCAGTTGTGCCAACAGCAGCCGCGCACGGGGATCGGGCGGCATCCGGGCGAAGCCGGGAATCGCGTAGGCACGCACCAGCGCACTGTCGTCATTGAGCGCCCAGCGCAAGGTCGCCAGACCCGGCTGGCCCAGTTCGACCAGTTGCTGCGCCGCGGTGGCGCGGACGATCGGCGGGCTGCCGATGTCGGCGATCACCGCACCCAGCAGGCTTACCGAGCCGGGGTCGCGCTGGCGCACGCCATGGAAGGCTTCGCCGTAGTGTTTCGGCCGTTTCGGCGAGCCGAACCAGCCTTCGATGGCCTTGGCGGCCCAGGCCGGCTTCTGGTCGCTGTGGCAGGCAGTGCAGGCATCCGGCGAGCCGGTCTGTTCGGCCAGGTCGGGGCGCGGCAGGCGGAAATCATGGTCGCGGCGCGGGTCGACCACCATATAGGTCTTGCTCGCCATGTGGCAATTGACGCACTGGGCGCCTGGCGAACCGGCCGGATGGTGATGGTGCTCGGGGCTGTCATAGTTCTTCGCCTGCAGCTTGGCAAAGCGCGTAACCGGAGGGTTGGCGTTGTGGCACTGGGTACACAGGCCGTTGCCCTCGATGCGCACCTGGCCGGTGTGCGGGTTGTGACAATCGGTGCAGGCGACGCCGGCCGCGTACATCTTGCTCTGGCTGAAGGAGCCGAACTCGTAGACCTCGCCGTCGATCTGCCCGTCGGCATGGTAGAGCCCGGCACGCAAGGTCGCCGGCAATGAAGTATCCAGCTGCGGATGGCCCGGTTGCTGGCCGACGCCCAGGGTCTGCCGACGACTGTGGCAGAAGGCGCACTGGCCCACCAGTTCCTGGCTGCTCAGCGCCTTGAGGTCGAACGGCAGGCCGATCTCCTTGGCCGAGGCATAGGCCTTGGTCGCGCTCCTGTTCTGCTTCGCCCAGTCGACATGAGCCTGGCCGGGGCCGTGGCAGCCCTGGCAGCCCACTGTTTTCTCCTGCCAGGTAGTGGCGAAGGCATCGGTCTTGTCCTCGTAGTGCTTCATCAGCCGGGTCGAGTGGCAATCGGCGCACATGGCGTTCCAGTTCTGGAAGCGCCCGGTCCAGTGCAGGGCGTCGTCCGGTGCGAAGCGCTGGCCGGGATAGAGCGAGAACCAGTGCTGCCCGCCAGCCTCTTTCGGGCGGCTGTCCCAGGCGATCGTCAGCGCCTGCAAGTGGCCATTGGGGAAGGCCACGAGGTACTGCTGCAGCGGGTAATGACCGAAGGTGTACTGGATCGGGAAGTCGCCGGGCTTGCCGTCGCGTCCTTCGGTGTGGACGAAGTAGCGACCGTCCTTCTCGTAGAAACGCGCGCTGACGCCGGCCTCCTCGAAGGTCTGGTCCGCAAAGTTGCCCAGCACGTTGCCCGCCGTGGCATCACGCATCGCCCACGCATGGTCGGATGTCTGCCACTGCTGGGACTGTTCCTGGTGGCAGCCCATGCAACTGGCGGCATCGGCATAGCCTTCGCGATCCTTGGCCAACCCTGGCTTGGCCGCTGAGGTCGCCGCCATCGAGGAGCCGCAACCCAACAACAGCAAAAGCAAAAGCATGTAGCGTTGCAGCACGCGGTTTCCTTACTCATCGGCCATGAGGGCTATGCGGTGTGACGGTATCAACCGCTGCGCTGTTTGGCATCACTGTCTGGTAAAAATGCATTCCATCACACAGCCAAAAAAGCGTGAACTGCAGCGGGCCACCTCGAGCGTCATTGTCTACGCTTTAGCGTGAAACCTCGCTCTCCCCCAACCGTGTGGGGTAGCAATAGACACCAAGGGCTGTCATGCCGGCGCGCCGCTGGTTCACTCGCAGTTCCTACAGCCAAGGACAAATCGATGCTCAATTACGTCGCCCTAGGCATCTTGATTGCCGTCGCACTCATCATCTTCTACGGGATCATCGTGATCCACGACATACCCTACGATATCGCCAAACACCGTAACCACCCACACCAGGACGCGATACATGTCGCCGGCTGGATTAGCCTATTCACCCTGCATGTGCTCTGGCCGTTCCTGTGGATCTGGGCGACGCTTTATCGTGAGGACCGCGGCTGGGGCATGGGCCAGGTGGAGCGTGGCGGTGGGCAGGAGTCAGAGCTGGCGGCGATCAAGGCCGAGCTGCTGGAGCTCAAGCGCACCTTGGCCGTCGCCCACATCACCGGCAATGACGCTGGGGAAAACTGACATGGAAACCCTGCTGCTACTGACCTACACCGCGATCTGCGTGGTGATTTTCAAGATATTCCGCATCCCGAAGAACAAGTGGACAGTACCCACCGCTGCCCTGGGCGGCGTCGTCCTGGTGGGTTGCCTGGTGTTCTTCATGAACTACAACCATCCCTACTCAGAGGTGCTGCGCAGCTATTTCATTAGCACGCCTATCTCGCCCAATGTAAGTGGGCAGGTGATCGATGTGCCTGTGCAACGCGATCACATTGTGAAGAAAGGCGACGTACTATTCCGCCTCGACTCGACGCCGTTTGAGAGCAAGGTCAAGTCGCTAGAAGCGCAGTTGGTCTCGGCCAAATCGGACGTTAACCGTGCCGCGGCCTTGGTCGAGCGGAACGTCGGCAACCGCCGTGACTTGGATCAGGCCACCGCGCGAGCCAATGACCTTGAGGCCCAACTGCTCGGTGCGCGCTACGACCTAGACAGCACCACAGTACGAGCACCGGCTGACGGCACGGTAACGCAACTCATTCTTCGCCCGGGCGTGCGCGCCACGCGCTTCGCTACAAGACCGTCGATGGTCTTCGTGCCCAGCGAGGACTACTTCTACGTCGCCTGGATGCGTCAGAATAGCCAGTTGCGTCTAGAGGCTGGAGCGGCCGCTGAGATTGCCTTTGACGGCCTTCCCGGGCAGGTCTTCCAGGCCAAGGTTCGGCGCGTGCTGCCGGTGATTGGCGAAGGGCAGATTCAGCCCGGCGGCAATCTAGTTTCGTTTACCGGCTCACCACCTCCCGGACGGGTGCCGGTGGTTCTCGACATCACTGACCCTGCCTTTGAGCCCTACCGCGCTGAATTGCCTGGCGGTGCCTTTGGCCAAGCGGCGGTATATAGCGAGCACGCCAAGGAACTGGCTGTGATGCGTAAAATTCTGCTGCGCATGTCATCTTGGCTTAACTACATCTATCCTTTCCACTGAGCGTGCAGTTCACCAAGGAAGACTAGGGCTCTATTCTAATCTTGCGAGATGGGAGTTTTAGCTACGAGCTTACATCCGCTTTTCCAGTGTCTGGCAGTAGAGGGGCGCGCTCGCGCGCTTTTGCTAATCGCTCATGAGGGTGAACTTAGTGTTCTGGAGCTCATGCACGCAATGACAATGATGCAGCCTCAGGTAAGCCGCCATTTGGCACACATGGTACGCTCTGATCTTCTCATATTCCAACGAAGAGGAACTTGGGTGCACTACAGGCTAAGCCCGAGTGCGCCCACGTGGGTTCAAGAGATCATTCAGAAGACACTGCAATCGAACAAAGTATGGCTTCACCCCTCTCTCGTGCGCCTGGCTGATATGCAAAGCAGGCCATCCCGCGCTTCCTCGCATTCACAGTTCGCTTTGGGTCTGTAGCTACCGATGTCCATGGTTCGTCTAACCAGAACGCCCCCTGATCCTTGACTCCTTCCACTCCCAATCCTCAGTCCCCATGAACTGCTCAGCTTGCTGCCGACTAGTCGATTACGACTGCATGCATACGGCCGTCGGTTAACTGGGAAAGCCACGGCTTCAGCTCGCCCGCAATTGGGACTCGAAGTCGGAGATCAGCTCCGGAAGGTCACAACCCATGACCTTGCATAGATCACGAATCTGAATGATGTCCAAGCGGCGAATACCCCGCTCCACATCACTCATGAAGGATTGAGGTCGTCCTAAGGCGGTGGAGCAGGCCTCCTGGGTTAGTCCTGCCTCCAAACGGCGTCGCTTCAGGACTGCGAGGAACACGCTGTACTCCTCCCGATAAATCGCTTTGGTCATAGGTGCCGGCCGTGATTGGTCAGCCCAGCAACCTATATCTGGTTTTCAAATATCTGATTTTCAGATATTTTGCATGCTAGCACTGTGCCTTAAAGTGCAGCCTGGACGAGATGAAGCCTCTGGGGAAGCGTCTTCCCCAGTGTCGCAGGTAACAGTTCCCCACAGGCTAAGTGGACTCACAAAATCATAAGGACGCATAAGTGCATCTAAGAAAAGTTGGTGTTTTGACAGCAGCAATTCTCTTGACTGGCTGTGGTGACAAAAGCGAGAAGCACGCAGAGCAAGCCGCCGAGCCAAAAACCGGTGTAATGGCCCAAATTGAAGCCATGAATGCCAAAACAGCTGCAGAGCGTGCCGCCAGGGGCGAACAGAAGCAGGAAAGTGACGCTCCGACCTTCCAGAGCCTCCCTGCTCCGCCACAGCTCATTGATGAATCTGAATACACCAAGATCGAAAATGGCAGCCAGTTGCTGTATCTCTATAACGCGCACTCTGATCAACCCGAAGATGTACAAGCGTTCATAGATAGTTTCGGTTCTTCTTTGTTCATACCGAACAGCGGAAGTCTGAGCGGCGATAAAGATATCGACAGCCTGTTACGCCAGTATGGCAACACTCATGACAAATTCAGACAGAAAGACATTGCACAACAAATCGAGCCACTCATTAAAGCCAACTATGAAAATTACAAAAAAATTCGCTACGTTAAAATTGATCTTCCAGAAAATAATGGCTACAGCCTAAAGAGCTACGACTTCGACAAAAAGGCATTCCCATTCGACTACTCTCCTTTCAACGCATACCACTACGTCACCCAGGCTGAACGCAAAAAAGCAATTATGGGTGGCACTATGCCCGAACGCCGTGGCTGGATTGGCTGGAGCAACAACCGTAATTACCACTTAAACTTCAACAACGGCATGCAGTTTAAGTACTTATCAGTCGTGAATGAAGACAAGGCGCGTCAACTCGAATCCTACATCTCTGAAAACAAGCCACTTACGATTACCGTTTATGGATACTTAGATAGCCTCCAAAATGGCTACGATTCAAAGAAGGATGGATCTCGCATAGCGGTGATTAAGATAAATAGATTAATCATCACATCAGGCAAAAACTCGAACAATATCCTGCTATCGCTAAATTCAGAGCACTGAACAAAAATCAAGAGAAACCTATCTAACAAGATATGATCTGGAAACTCCCTATGCTGAAAAAAATTCTAATGACCGTGACAGTTCCAACAATTCTTGTAGGATGCGCGGGAGCTCCTCTGGGTTTGGACATGGGACAGAAGCCAATGGCGGGCCTCTGGAAGGGAAGCTACTTGTGCCCTAACCTAAAGCTGACGCGTCAGGACATTGTGATGAACCTAAAAGATGGGAATATTCCCGGAACTTTCAATGGGATTATTGAAAACACCTTTTATTATGGCGGCCAGAAAAACTTCATGAAGTACACCGTAGTGGGCTCTACGATTGCAAGCCATGTTGAGATCAAGGGTAAGCAGATATTGCAAACCACCCGCGGTGATTTCACCATGGGGCCGATTAGCGGCGACATGCCTGACAGCAACACAATCATGGCTGTTGGGTGTGGCAGACTGCACACTCTGAAGAGAGTTTCTGAAAGTGAGCAGACAGCTCAACGCTAACTCAAAAATCTGGATTCTAGAAGGGGCCACGCGCCCCTTCTTTATTATTTACTTCAACGAAGTACTACTCGGTGACTAGGAGCAGTTGGATACAGACGAACCATGGTCAGCCTCCAACTCCCGCCTGGAAAATCATCGAATACTACAGCCCAACACCAGCGCAATGAGAATTATCAAGATAATCTTGAGTGATAGGAAATATACATCAAAGTTCCTATTGAACACCGCTGCCCATTCCTTCCCTTTTTCGCCCCCGTAAAAACTCTTATAGAAAGGACATCTACTTGGAATTTCCCATACTGAAACGTGCTCTGATTGTCTCCACCATATCTATAACCCTGGTTGGCTGCGCAGGCGCACCGCTCGGACTCGATATGGGTCAAAAACCCATGGCCGGAACCTGGAAAGGTGACTTCGTATGCCCGCCGTCCCGTATGAGCATGCAGTCCTTCACCCTTACCCTTCAAGATGGCGGAATTCCGGGCGCGGTTAACGGCATCGTTGAGAACCATCTAGTGTGGGCTGGCCAACCGCAATACCTTAAGTACACCGTGGTCGGTTCCAACGTCGCTGGTCACGTAGTCCTCAAGCCCAAGCAATTGATCAAGCGCAGCCGTGACGACTTCGAGATGGGTTACCTAGAAGGCGACCTAGCAGATGCCGACACCATCCATTTCAAAGTCTGCGGCCGTGAGCACACACTGACGCGCCTATCCGCGCCAAAGCAGACTGTACAGCGCTGATAACTCGACTGCTTTCTCTAGGGGCCTATGGCCCCTAGTTGATGTTGCTAAGAGCATCGATCGTCGGCTGCTTCGGGAGGACCGCAACCGGCCAGAAGCGGGCACCCGCGGACGGAATGATCAAGCCGACTCGCTTCCCCCGCCTTAACTATCAGGGAGAGAGACGTATCACACCCGATAACTGCGGTGCGCTAACTAACGGTGTCAGTAAACAAAGGGTTATTAGTGATTACTCAAATGAAACTCTGGAACTCTTGCATGAGAAAATCGATGAAAACTCGCGTCTTGGCAGGCAGGTGCGATCGAGAGGTATAAACCAGATTTATTTCCAGTAATGGTAGTTCCCAGTCGGACAAAACCGTGGTTAAGCGACCCGTCACCAGGTCATCGTGAATCACGTAGACAGGCTGCGCTAGGACTCCCATGTGCTGAAGTGCAGCAGCGCGTAGGAGATAACCATCGTTGGACTCGAAAGCGGGCTTGGTGGGAATCCTGACTGACTCTTCGCCTCGTTGAAATGTCATTTCATACGGAGAGTCCGCATATGTGTAGAGCAGTAATGGATGTCCGGAAAGCTCAGTAGGGTGGCGAGGGAAGCCATGGATCTTCAAGTACTCGGGCGATGCTGCCAATACGCGTTTTGTTTTCGACAACTGGCGAACGATCAAGCTTGTATCTGCTTCACTCCCTCTTGTGCGAATGGCGACATCGATATTGTCGTCGATTATGTCGTAATAGCGATTCTCCGCCACAACATCTAGGCGCACATCAGGATATAGCTGATTGAATTTCGGAATCAAAGGAATGATATGCTTCAGGCATAACGATAACGAGCCAGTGACTCGCAACACTCCCACTGGATGACTTTTACTTGCGGCAACTGCATCTACTGCGCCACTCATGGTGGAAAGAGAACATTTGGCTTTTTCGTAAAATTTCTTGCCGATCTCGGTCACAAAAAGGCGTCGTGTATTGCGCTCTATCAACCTTACTCCGAGTCGGTCCTCCAGCGCTGCCATGTGACGACTTGCCGCGGCATTCGAAAGCCCCAGCGCCTCTGCGGCCTTGCTGAGGCTACCCAACTCAGCAGTCTTTACAAAAACCTCGTATTCGGTCCAGCGATCCATATGCATTTCTCCAGTTCACGAAAATATGATTTCCAGAATTAAGCTTTTTCATCGAATTGACCCTAGGCACTATAGCAAAATCCTTTGCAGTGAAGACTGTCTGAACTGAAGGCTGAATGGTGGATTTATAAATGATCGACATTATGGGTGTAGTGAGGAACTACTTCAAATTTTGTATTGATGGCAAGGACGTGGAGCGAGTTTCTGAATTTTTTTCAGATAATGTCATTATTCATAGACCAGATTGCGCCGCCCCCATCGTGGGTATCGAGCCTTTCAAAGCAGCCTTGAGATTGAATGTAACCGAGCGGTACGAGGCTATCCATACGACGTTCTACAAGGAAGTAGTAACATCGGACACCGTTGTCGTGGCATTAACGCATGAGGCTAAAGGGTCCAATACTTGGCACGGATTCGACGTGAAAGGTAAGGATGTAACCTGGACAGCGCTAACGTATTTTCGCTTTGGCGATGACGGAAAAATAGTCGAAGAGATTGTCGAGCGTAACGAACTGGCTATGGCCAAACAGCTAGGAATTATTGATTATAGATAATTAATTGCTTTCCCAAGCTGAACGATTAGAACAGGCACCGAGCACCTCCAGCAGAACTTTTTAAGCTACTTGGCTAGACCGCCTCGAAGCGGGCAGGCAGTAGCGGCTGTTGTGTGCTCGTCGCCGGCCGCTGCTGTTTAACCATCTTTCGTCACGATCGGGCTTACTGACGTCCGTTTTGGGTCGGTAGCGGCCGGTGACCATGGTTGGTCCTAGATGGACGAACCATGGTCAGGCCCCCCTCATGTCGGCGCGACACCATGTGCACATGCTCTAAAAAGTAGAGATATCTCCGAATGCGCGGGGATCAGGCTTCAAATGGCCACGATTGACTGCCCACCAAAACACTGTTTTTATTTACAGGATGTCACTAGGAGATCACGTCGAGATGACACCTACCACTGCCTATGACGCAGCGATCCACGAAACCCTAAACGAACTGCAAAGCCTGGCTGCCGACCTCGCAGGCCCCACCTATCGCACCTACAAGGTGACGTGGACCCCAGGCCAGGAGAGCCACTTCGCTCTGGTGGAACAAGACGATTGTGATGGTTGGCCTATGCGCCACTACTCCACCGCAGAGGAGTGCCGTGCAGATATCCAAGCATTGGTGCAGGACCCATCTCCTTTAGAAAAAGGCCGGAACCCTGACACTCTGGAAATGGAGCGGCTCAAGGACGAACAGGGCTGCTGGTAGCAATCGTGTGATTTGGGGACGTTCACCTGCAACTGCCCCTGATCGCTGCAGCCCACCAACGCACCCGACCTCAGCGCAGAGTCCTACCTGTTAACCATTTTTTTCGACTGTAAACCTAGGCTGTTTACAGTCGAAAAAAATGGTTAACAGGAGCTCTACAGCCCCCGTCAGTAGCCGTCTCCAATGATTTTACGGCTGCCTAAAAGGCGCCGGCAGCGGATCCTCGGAACTCAGACTTTCAGCCCACGCCAGCACTGCCTGGTGATCAACTACATGACCGCTATCTACGTCGCTCAGAGACTCGCGAGTTAGTCGGCTGCGTGTTTGCTCCCGCTCCACCCAAGCCTCCAGCGCCTGATGCACAATCTGGTCCCTGCTTTGCCCTGTACGCTCGACCAATTGCTCAACTGCCCTGGCCAGTTGCAGGGGAAGGAGTACCGAGACGGCCGTAGTTTTGACTATAGGAGACATGGGTTACTCCTGTTCCAAAACACAGAGTTTAGCCGGCAACAGCCATCAACCCTGAAACCCATGGAACCTGTTAGCTCGTTGATCAGGAGCCGTTGGCATACGACGAACCCAGGTCTGCGAACGGCCAGAAGCGGACTTTTCCGCTTCCCCCTGTAACTCAGTCCCGAGAACTGAATGGCCCTGGCTTCACCGTCTGCTACTAGGTCATCGCTATACCAGGTGGTAAAGTGCGCGCCATGAACGCTTCGCATTTCCTCCGCTCCTTACCAGCACTGATGCTGCTGGGAATTTTGCTGATCAATGGTTTGATCTGCAGTCTGGGGCATGGAAATGCAATAGCATGCATGCCAAGCGCCGTTTCCCATGATCATCATGCCCATGACATGTCGATGTCGATGGGCGGTCAGCATGAGCATCCCTCGCCTATTCACGCCATGGGCAGCGCCGGTGGGGACTGCCTGTTCGCGGGCTCACTTCCGCTGGGGTTTCTGGTGTTCCTCGCGCTGGGTTGGCTCATGCGCGCACCACCGGAGCCACCACCAAGCGTCAGCAGCGGTCTGCTTTTCCAAGCGCGCTATGTTCTTCCACGAGTCAATCCGCAAGGCCCTTGAGAGACACGGCCCTCGCCGCTCACCGTCTCTTCGAATCAACTGTCCTCGATTCCCTCGCGATACCTGACACAACGGGTGCCGCGCGGTTGGGTGTACCTCTATGACTCACTCTACTTCATCCGGCGCGGCTTCTTCGCGCGCCTTGGGCACCGTGCTGCGGCGCCTGCACTTCTGCATCGGGCTATTCGTTGGCCCCTTCCTTCTCGTCGCAGCGCTAAGTGGCGTGCTCTACGCGCTGACTCCTCAACTGGAAGAGCTGATTTACGAGGATGCCCTGCACGCTTCGACCCACGGCGCACCTCTCGCGATTGCGGAGCAAGTTCGCCTGGCTCGCCAGTACTTGGGGGCTGACGCTCCCGTTTTCGCCGTTAGACCGAGCCCCGCGCCAGGCGATACCACCCGGATCATGTTCCGGGACGACAAGTCCGCCCCTTCGGAGAGTCGCGCGCTTTTCATCGATCCGGTGTCCGGAGAGATTCGTGGCGACATGACCGTCTATGGCACCAGTGGCGTGCTGCCGCTGCGCACCTGGCTCGACCAGTTCCATCGTGGGCTGCTGCTGGGTGATCTGGGCCGGCTCTACAGCGAACTAGCTGCCTCCTGGCTTTGGGTGGCGGCGCTGGGCGGGGTTTATCTCTGGTCACGCCGTCGTCGCAGCAAAGGGCTTCTTGCCTGGCACAGTCAAGCGGGATTGTGGCTCATGCTGGGGCTGCTGTTCTTCTCCGCCACCGGGCTGACCTGGTCACAATATGCCGGCGGCAACATCGGTGTACTACGCGCCTGGTACGGCTGGGGAACGCCTTCGGTCTCTACCCAACTTCATTCTTCGATGGCCAGTCGCGGGATGAACGATGAGCATGCCGAGCATCACATGTCGATGCCCATGGACATGCCCACAATGCCCATGGAGGACGGTATTTTCGACCGAGTCCTGAGTGTTGCCAGGGCAGCGGGCATCCAGTCTGCGCACATCGAGATCAAGCCGGCTGCTAAACCCGGCCAGGCCTGGACGGTGACCGAGATCGACCGCCGCTGGCCAACCCATGTCGACGCTGTCGCTATCGATCCGACCAACCTGCAGGTGACCGACCACGCCGTCTTCTCTGATTACCCCATGGCAGCAAAGCTCACCCGCTGGGGAATCGATGCACACATGGGAGCGCTGTTCGGCTTGCCCAACCAGCTTTTGTTGATCGTGGTCGGCATCGGCTTGGTGGTGATGGTGTGCCTGGGGTATGCGATGTGGAGGAAGCGTCGTCCTACTCGCGGCCTGCAGCCTTCCTTGATGGCTGCCTGGCGTGAACTTTCGCCACTGGCACGCGGCATCAGCCTGCTGGCAAGCCTGGCCCTGGGAGTTGCCCTGCCGGTGTTGGGCGGCAGCCTTGTGCTACTACTTGCAATCGATGCGTTGCTGGGGCTGCGTACGGCAAATATTGCGCTGGACAATGAGCAGGCCTGACAAGACGTTCCGCGTGGGCGCCTGGCTGGGCGCCTTCGCCATGCTCATGGTGCTCCTTGGCCCCCTGCTGGGCCAGGGCAGTGCGTTGCTGCACGCCGAGCACGGACAGTCGATGGAGATACCCTACTGCATGGACATGCCGGGCATGTCCATGCAGCACTCGGCCGCAACTGAGCATTCGACCGTCAGCAGCGACCTGGCGGGTTGGGAGAAATGCGGTTATTGCTCGCTGCTGTTCCAGCATCCGGCGCTATGCCACGCGGATATTCATCTCAGCCGTGCCGTGGCTCCACTGCATGCCCTGCACCACGAGCCGGTTCACACACGTAAGGTCGATGCCCCGACCTTTCCCGGCGCGCGCAGTCGCGCGCCACCTCTGCTCATCGGTTGATCCTGCAAGACTTCTGGTAGCTCTCCGCCCTTGTGCGGGGCGCTCGCATTCAACCTGTTTTCGAGCTTCCGATGACTCTTCGACTGACCCGATATCTCTCCCCACTTCTGCTCATGCCGCTCGGCTGCGGCGCAGCGCTGGCCGACGATGGCGCGCACGAACAACCCGTGGATCTCGCTCCCATGCAAATCAGTGGCGAGGCCCCGAGCGAGGATGTCGACCCTTTGCATATCGATAGCGTCAACGGCACCGGCAGTCGCCTTGGCATGAGCGCGCGGGAGACGCCCGCCACCGTGGAAACCAAGACGCAGAAAGACATGCAGCGGAAAGGCCTGCGCACTACCAAGGAAGCATTCGGCGACATCACCGGCGCGACCGTCGGCAATGTGCCGGGCAACCCGGCCGTGCTCAGCATGCGCGGCTTCACCGGCAATACCATCAACGTGCTGCAGGACGGTGTGCGGGTCGCCGCATCGACCATCACCACTCGCGACGTCGATACCTGGCCATATGAGCGTATCGAAGTACTCAAGGGCCCGGCGTCGGTGCTCTACGGTGAAGGCGCACTGGGCGGCACCGTCAACCTGATCACCCGCAAGGCGAGCCTCGATGGGCAGCAGGTGGACGGGCAGCTCAGCTATGGCAGCTTCAACACTCAGCGCGCCGCCATCGGCGTCAATCAACCCTTAAGCGACAGCGTCGCCGCTCGCTTCGACGTCAGCTACACCGACTCGGACAGCTTCTACGACGTGGACGATCAGGACACGACCGCTTTCAGTTTGACCGGCAGCGTGCTCTACAAGCCCAGCGATGATCTGTCGATGCTGTTCGCGTTCGACCACTTCTACGACAAGTACGACTCCACCTACCAAGGCTCTCCGCTGGTACCTGCGTCAGTAGCGAAGAACCCCAGCAGCATCGTCGATAACCCCTATGGCCTAGTGGTGGATAAAGGCAACCGTTACACAAACTACAACCCGGACGGTGCCCACTCAGGCGCCCGCAGCAACATGCTGCGCTGGACGACCGACTACCGCTTGAACGATACGTGGACGCTCAACAACCTGATGAGCTACTACACCGCACGGCGGGACTTTTTCCTTAGTGGCGAACAAACCTATAACAACAGCACCGGTAAGCTCGACCGAACCGTTCAGCGCATCAGTCACGACCAGCAGTTCTGGAGCGAGCGCCTGAGCCTGGGTAACGACACCTATTGGGGCGAACACCGCAACCGCTTCACTATCGGTACCGAATACAGCTACACCGACCTGAACAACCCTCGGCAAAATGGCACCACCACTTCGGTGACGGTCAGTGATCCGGACGTCGGCAGCTTCCCCTCCTCGGCAGCGTCGAACTGGCCGGGCAGCGGCAAGAACGTGGTGTACCAATCCAACATGGACAGTACAGCGGTGTTTGCCGAGGACGCATTCAACCTGACGCCGGATTGGCTGCTGGTGGGTGGAATCCGCTACGAGGATATAAACCTGCGCCGCAGCATTACCGATCTCAATCTGGGCACCCGCCAATCCTTCCATCCCACCTACGAACCCTTCTCCTGGCGACTGGGCACCGTCTACAACCTGACTCCCGATGTGCAGCTCTATGCGCAGTACAGCACCGCCGTCACCCCGGTGTCCTCGCTGCTGCTGATTTCCACCGCAAATGGCGAGTTCGGCCTTTCCAAGGGCAAATCGGTGGAGGTGGGCTTCAAGGCGACGGCATTCGACGGCGCTACCGACATTCTCGGATCGCTGTACTGGATTCAACTGGACGACATCCTCACTCGCGACCCTAATGATGTAACGCAGACCGTGCAGGGTGGTCGTCAGACATCCAAGGGCATGGAGCTAACGACGTCGACCAAACTGACTTCACAGCTTCGCGCAGACCTCGGCGTCTCCCTGGTCGATGCCCGATACGACGACCTGATTGAAGCCGGCGGCGCCGATCGCTCGGGCAATCACCCGGTCAACGTACCGCACACCACCGCCAACGCGGCGCTGATCTATCAGTTCAACGCATTGCCGGTGACGGCAGGTGTCTATGCCAAGCATGCCAGCGGTTTCTATACCGACACCGCCAACACCTACTTCGTCGAAGGACACACCGTGTTCGACGCCTCGTTGGCCTACGACCTGAAAAACGCCACCGTGACGCTGCGCGGCCGCAACCTCACCAATCGCTTCTATGGCGAATACTCGGGGTACTCGGCGACTCAGGTGTACGTGGGGGCGCCACGAAGCGCTGAACTCGGCCTGACCTTCAAGTTCTGACGGACAACCGGCACTGGTTGTAAGGGGCAGCCGTGAGCGCCCTTGAAAACTGCGACAGCTGGTGCAGCGACCTCCCGGGCAATGAACCTTGCGCTGGTGGCACGCAGAGGCCCGCTTTCGGGCGGGTCTCTCGCTCGTGAACTGCGCTACGCCGGGACTACTGCAACGGTGAACGTCACCCTGCCAGCGAGGTGTTGGCGGACTGCCCGACACCGTTTTTCACCGTTTCTGGCGATGACGATTTGACCATTCTGGCCTATGCCTTTAACTAGGCACGCGAAGTTTCATCTCCCTACCACTGGAGACGTTTTATTCATGTCGATCAAATGCGGTTTTTTGAATACCTCGATGTTACTCGCCAGTCTGCTCGGGGCCTCATCGGTGTTGGCCCATGCTCACCTGGAGAAGGAGGCACCAGCAGCCGACAGCAGTGTAAGCCCACCCAGCGAGCTGCGACTGATGTTCTCCGAAGGCATTGAGCCAAGGTTTACCAAGGTCAAGATCACCACCTCTGCAGGCGCCGAAGTGGCCATCAGCGGGATCGCCACCAATCCCGGAGACAACAAGGAGTTGATTGTCACGCCAGCCAAGCCATTGGCCGCAGGCGAGTACAATGTCGAATGGCATGCCGTGTCAGTGGATACGCACAAAAGCGAGGGGCATTACCGCTTCAAGGTGAATCCCTGAGCTCCATGGACTACGCCTTGGTTTTCTGCCGCTTCGTACACTACGCAATGGTTTTCTTGGTGTTCGGCAGCGTCTTGTTTCGGCACATCCTGGGTCGCAGCGAACCCATAGCATTTTCAAGTCTGGATCGATGCCTGCTTCCAGGGTATCGAACCTTAGCCTGCCTGATCATGTTGGGGGCTTTCGCCTGGCTGCTTCTCACGGCCGCCAGCCTGGAAGATGACTGGCGGGCCGCCCTCGACTTGTCGGTCATTGCAGCGGTCCTTATGGAGACCTACTTTGGTCACGTCTGGTGCTGGCATCTACTGTGTTGCCTCGGCCTGCTGCTGAGCTTTGTTTTCAACTTACGCCAGTTCCGCTTGCCACTTTCAGCGGCGGTGGTCGCCACCCTTGCTCCGGTGGGACATGTCGCTATGTTCAGCGGCTGGGAAGGTCTTGCGCTCACACTCAACCAGGCCGTCCACCTCCTCTGCGCGGGAGCATGGTTCGGTGGACTACTTTGGCTCTGCGCAGTCCTCTACTTAACCTCTTCGTTCACCTGGAGGATGCTCCAGCGCTTCAGTTATATCGGTTACGGCTTAGTGGCGGGTGTTCTGGGCACAGGGCTGCTGAATGTGTGGGCACTCACCGGGAGCTGGCCGGATCCTCGCACTTCGACATTCGGCCAGGTGCTCACCATCAAGCTCGCTTTAGTTGGTTGTATGCTCCTGCTTGCGATACTCAATCGTTCTATTTTGGCAACACGATCGCAGCGTCAACTGTTGATGTTGCGGCGGAGTGTTGTGATCGAGTGGTGTTGTGGGCTAGCTGCAGTGATGGCTGTTGCGTTGCTGGGTACCCTCCCACCGATGGCTACCTGATCCACACAACTATTCTTGCAGCTTCTTTGCCGGACTCATGCCTCGCTTATTCCTCGCGAATGGTTCAGCCAGCCCCGCCGACACGATTCACCTTCAAAGCTAGGCACCAGGTGTGCCAGACATCAGCACTTTGCACTGTGCGAATTTGCCGCAGGGAGTCCCGCATAGCCGCCAGCGCTTGCGGCTCTCAGCGCCCAAACAACGAACATGAAAATTCTGTTTCGGGGGCTCTTGCTCACAACGAAGGGCTTCCGCAGAGATTCGAAGGACTGCTAGATTATTCGGCCATGAACCCACTTCGCCATCACCGCCTGCCCGTCATCTGGATGCTGTACGTCAGCGTTCTGGTGAACCTGCTTGCCTGTGGAATATTCCACGGTCAAGCCGTGGGGCTGAAGCTGAGTGGCATCGATGGCATCAGTTGTTCGCTGACCTCGGCGACCCAGCCAGTGGACGACAGCGGCAAGGCCACCACTTCCGACGGCCTGATGTCGAACTTCAAATGCCCGGTTTGCGCCGGTGTTGCCTTCCTGGTCCTTCCTTTGCTGGTGCTGGGCTGGCTGCTGCGTCGCGCGCGGCGTATCGGCTTGCCCCACCAGTCCTTCGCCATACCGGCTCCCCGCGACACCTGGCCCACGGCCAATCCACGCGCCTCTCCCGCGGCCTGATCTGCCTTTCTCACCGCCCACTTCAATTTCCGAGTGATGCCCGCGCGCGTTTGCGCTCGGCACTCCGAACCGTTGAATGACGTTCGCGGCCGCTCCGACGGCCACAGATCAGGCTATCTCACCATGAAAAGAACCTCCGTTCTCACCGTGCTTACCGCCGCGCTCGGCTTCCTTCCGCTCGCCCACGCAGCCCAGGATCCGGAAGCCGTCTTCAACCGCGCCTGCGGTGCCTGTCATAACGGTCAGTTGCCTCAGGCCCCGAAGAAAGGCGATCAGACCGCCTGGAAGCCTCGCCTGGCACAGGGTGATGAGGTGCTGGTGCAGCACGTTACCCAGGGCTTCAACGCCATGCCGCCACGAGGGCTGTGCATGGACTGTAGCGTTGAGGATTACAAGGCCGTCATCCGCTGGATGTCGCACTGACTCTATCCAGGCGGCGGTGCCTGACGGGACCCGCCGCCAGCACGGGAAAGAACAAGAATGCAGGGATTCAAACGATTCAAGGCCGGCGCGCTTTGCGGCGGTGCTTGCGCCGCCATGCTGGGCGCACCGCAAACCTGGGCCGCTGAGGCGCCAGTCGAATTGCCGGCTCAGGACGTCATCGGCTCCGCCGTCATTGAGCAGAACAGCGTCGATACATTCGGCAGCCTGAGCACCATGGTGACTCGCGAGCAGATACGCGACCTCAATGCGCTGGACCTTTCCTCGGCGCTGCGCCGCACACCGGGAGTCACGGTGTCGCGCTTTAACCCAGTGGGCTCCTTCGGCGGCGCTGAAGGGGGCGCTGTGTACATCCGCGGCATGGGCGCCAGCCGACCGGGTAGCGAGATCAAGACCTACGTCGACGGAATTCCCTTTTACATGGGGGTATGGAGTCATCCGCTGCTCGACCTTCTGCCGGTCCACGGTATGCAGAGCATCGATGTCTACAAGGGTCCGCAACCGCAGAAGTTCGGCAACACCTTCGCCGCCATCGACCTCACTCCGCGCCAGGCAGCTCCCGGCGATAACCAGCATGGTGACCTGCAGGTCACTGGCGGCAGCTTCCATACCGCCACTGACCAGGCGTCGCTGATCGGCCGGAGCGGCCAGTGGGACTACCTCCTGGCCCAGGGCTCAGCCTACTCGGCCGGCGACCGTCCCGACGGCGATGGTCGGCTCAACAACGGCATGGCTCGCCTGGGCTATCAGTTGAACGACAATTGGTCCAGCCATGTCCTGCTGCTGCATGCCGAAAACCAGGTGTCCGACCCTGGCCAGCAGGGAAAGCCGGGCACCAGCATGGGAGACTTCAATACCCGCGGCACGTTGCTTAGCTGGTCGCTGGACCACCAGTACGACTGGGCTCAGGGCAGCCTGAAGCTGTACCACAACGAGGGCCGCGGTAGCGCCCTGGACCAGCCGGCTCCCGATGGCGACACCATCAGCGATTTCACCCTGCAGGGGGTGCGCTGGGAAGAAGCCCTGCGGCCGTGGCGCAACGGCGAAGTATCATTGGGCCTGGAGATTGACGAGAGCAGTGGCGAGGCCAAGTTCAAACGCATCGCTCCGGCTCCGCGCGACGACTTCGATACTCCGACCCTGCGCGTCACTTCCCCTCACGTGGCGCTGAGCCAGTCAATCGCTCTGGGTGAGAGATGGACGCTGACACCCTCGGCCGGCATCCGCGCCTATCAGCACAATGTCTTCGACAACGCCACAGCCCCCCATGCCGGGGTGTTGCTGGCTACCGATGGCCTGGAGTTCCGCGCCAACGTCTCGCGCGGCATCAATTACCCGGGCCTGGACGCCGCGGTGATGTCGCACCTGATTCCCGCCCTGGGCAGCAGTTGGAAGGACCTGGATCCCGAGCGCCTCGACCACCAGGAGCTGGGAGTGAAGTTCCAGCCGCTGTCTGACACGACCCTGGACCTCGCCCTGTTCAAGGATCGACTCAAGGATCGCTACCTGTTCGCCTTCCCGCCAACGGTGTCGCAACCCTCCTTCGTCAACCTCGGCGACTACGACATGCGCGGTGCCGAAGCGACCTGGCAGCAACGCTGGAATAGCCAGTGGAGCAGTTTCCTGGGCTTTACCTGGCTCGACCCGAGTATCTCCACGCTGCCCTACGCGCCGCGCCGTTCGGTGTCCTTGGGCAGCACCCTCGAGAACGGTCCCTGGCGCCTAAGCGCGGACGCTCAGTACCAGAGCGAGATGTACGTTCTCGCCGAAGAGCGCAGCGCCGGTGCCAGCAATTACGAGCAGGTTGGCGGCTTCACCGTGGTGAACATGCGTATTGGCCACCAGGTGCCGGCCTTCGGCCCGGACGGCGAAGTATTTGTCGCCCTGGAAAACCTCTTCGACCGTGACTACGCCTATCGCCCCGGTTACCCCATGCCCGGTACCTCCGCACAGTTGGGTGTGCGGATGGGCTTCTGATTTCAATCCGACAAGGAGTAACGACATGCACCTGCACAAATGGATGGCACTGCTTTTCCTGGCGGTCGCATCTCCCTTGATGGCGGCCGGTTCCGATGCGGCGAACGACATCACCCAAATGATGAAGCACACCTGGGAGCGCCCCGACGCGCCTTTGCAGGTGGACCCGGTGACGGTCGAGAGCGACTACGCCGTGGCCGGGTGGACCCAGGGCAAACGCGGTGGCCGCGCGCTGCTGCAACGTGTCGAGGGTCAGTGGAGGGTGGTGCTCTGCGCCGGTGACGCCCTGCGCAAGGCCGAAACCTTGCGCAGGGCCGGCCTTTCCGCGCAAGAAGCGGACTCTCTGAGCCAGGCCATTGCCCGCAGCGAAAGCAGTATTGCGCCGGAACGCCTCAAACAGTTCGCGCTGTTCCAAGGCACGCAGCGCATGGATGGGCATCCCCATCCAGCAGACCACTGAGCATCTGCCCCATGAACACGATAAGGAAAAAGAGAAAAACGATGCCAACCTATCCCCTGAATCCGCTGCGTCAGGCCTGCATGCTGGTGTTCGGCCTGTCGCTTCCGGCCCTTGGCGTTGCCGCCGGCGCGGGTGATAACGACGAAGCACCGAGCAACGTGTTGGTGCTGCAGCCACAGGTCATCACAGCGGTGCAGCAGAGCTCGCCGCTGACCATCGTCACCAATCCCAAGGAGGCCCGGCAGCCAGTGCCGGCCAGCGATGGCACCGACTACCTAAAGACCATCCCTGGTTTCTCTGCCATCCGCAGCGGAGGCACCAACGGCGACCCGGTCTTGCGCGGCATGTTCGGCTCGCGCCTGAACCTGCGTACCAGCGGCGGACTGATGCTCGGCGCCTGTCCGTTTCGTATGGATGCGCCCAGCTCCTACATTTCCCCCGAAACCTTCGACAAGCTGACCGTGATCAAGGGCCCGCAGACCGTGCTCTGGGGACCTGGCGCTTCCGCCGGCACGGTACTCTTCGAGCGCGAGCCGGAGCATTTCGGCGAATTGGGGACTCGGATCAATGGCAGCATCCTGGGCGGTTCCAACGGTCGCTTCGACAAGGTTGTCGACGCCGCGGCCGGCGGCCCACAAGGCTATGTGCGGGCGGTGGGCAACCAGGCCCAAGCCGATGACTACAAGGACGGCAACAACGATACCGTGCCTTCGCGCTGGAAAAAGTGGAACGGCGACGTGGCCGTGGGCTGGACCCCTGACGCCGATACCCTGCTCGAGCTGAGCGCCGGCAAGGGTAACGGCGAAGCGCGCTACGCCGGTCGCAGCATGGACGGCTCGCAGTTCAAGCGCGAGAGCCTGGGCCTGAAATTCGAAAAGCGCCACATCAATGAAGCGTTCGACAAGCTGGAGGCGCAGGTCTACTACAACTACGCAGACCACATCATGGACAACTTCCGTCTGCGCACGCCGGATCCGAACAGCATGATGCCCATGGCGATGGCCGCTCAGGTGGATCGCCGCACTGTCGGCGGGCGTGTCGCCGCCACCTTCAAGTGGACGGATTACCAGTTGGTCACCGGGCTTGATGCGCTGCGCAGCGAGCACCGCGACCGCAGCTCCAGCTACGACATGATGAGCGACACTTACATCGACACCGACGCTTTCCCCTGGACGAAAGACGCGGTGATGCACGACTACGGCGCCTTTGCCGAACTGACCTGGTACGCCGCCGAACGCAGTCGGGTGGTCACCGGGGCCCGGGTCGACCGAGCTGACGCCAAGGACTATCGCCAGACCTTGAGCAGCATGTCGATGAGCATGCCCAACCCGACCGCCGACGACACCCGCACCGACACGCTGCCCAGCGGCTTCGCACGCTACGAGTATGACCTGGCCGACTCGCCCACCACCCTCTACGCCGGTATCGGCCATGTCCAGCGATTCCCCGATTACTGGGAGCTATTCTCCCCCGGTAGCGGTCCGAGCGGCTCGGTCAATGCCTTCGACTCGATCAAGCCGGAGAAGACCACCCAGCTGGACTTCGGCGCCCAGTACAACGACGGCAAGCTACAGGCCTGGGCCTCGGGTTACGTGGGTGAGGTACGCGACTTCATCCTGTTCCAGTACAGCACCGACATGATGGGCATGAGCAGTTCTCAGGCCCGCAACATCAACGCCCGCATCATGGGGGGCGAGCTGGGTGCCAGCTACAAGCTCGACGCCAACTGGAAGACCGACGCAACTCTGGCCTATGCCTGGGGCAAGAACACGACCGATGGTCGCGCCCTGCCGCAGATGCCGCCGCTGGATGCACGCCTGGGCCTGACCTACGAGCGCGACCAATGGAGTGTCGGCGGGCTCTGGCGCGTGGTGGCCGCGCAGAACCGGGTGGCAGTAGGTGACGGCAACGTCGTCGGGCAGGACTTTGGCAAGACCGCTGGTTTCGGCGTCTTCTCGCTCAATGGCGCCTACAAGCTGAGCAAGAACTTCAAGGTCAGCACGGGCGTCGACAACCTGTTCGGCAAGAACTACTCGGAACACCTGAACCTGGCAGGAGATGCCGGTTTCGGCTTCCCGGGCGACAAGGCTATCAACGAACCGGGACGTACCTTCTGGACCAAGGTGGACTTCAGTTTCTGAGGCCCGTCTTCCGGTCTTGACGAAACTCCGCCGAGCCAGCAGTGCGGCAGAGCACAGGGGTCAGTCGTGAGTGCCCTTGAAAAACCGCGACAGCTTGCGCAGCGACCTCCTAGGCATTTCCGCCTTTCGCTGGTGGCAGGTAAGGGCCCGCTCTCACGAGCGGGCCTTTCTTCAACTATCCACGACAGCTGTGACCAGTTGCCGACGCGTCAGATGGCATCCTAGGACGCTGCTTTGAACAGCTGTAACGAGTAATCTGAATCGCGATGGTTCCGCCTCACGGCGGACTAGAGGGAACAGGGTTCGGCGATTACTGCCCAAGCCCTGACTGCCCCCGCAACTGTAGGCGGTGAACGACACCCTGTAGCCACTGGCCAATTGGCCGGGAAGGAGGGCGAAGTGCCAAGCCGCAAGTCAGGAGACCTGCCATCACGTCAACCAATAGCCACCATACTGCGCGGCGGGCGCAGAAAAGGAGTCATCATGCATATCGAACCCGGCGTCGTTGAAGGCGCCAAAATCTACCTGAGCTATGCCACAGCGGTGGGCGCTTTCGGCCTCACCACCAAGCTCGCCCTGGATAGCATTCGCCATAACGGAGGCGTCACTGCGCTGGCATTGCGCAGTCTGCTGACAACAGCCCTGGTGTTCTGCTTCTTCGAGCTGCTGCCGCACCATGCGGTCGGAGTTTCCGAGGTGCATCTGATCCTTGG
Source organism: Pseudomonas sp. PDM22 (assembly GCF_014851965.1). Lineage (NCBI taxonomy): Bacteria > Pseudomonadati > Pseudomonadota > Gammaproteobacteria > Pseudomonadales > Pseudomonadaceae > Pseudomonas > Pseudomonas sp. PDM22. The sequence goes on along the minus strand of NZ_JACVAR010000002.1, from coordinate 346,143 downwards.
TTCGACGCTGCTTCTACTGTTTGGGGCGGGCGCCGCCGCCATAGGCCTGGCAGCCGGCCTGTTGATCCAAGGCCTGTTCTTTGCCCCCTTCGATCTGCCGCAATACGGTATGAACGTTACGACGCTGCTGGTTCCGCTGTGGGGCATCAGTATGGTGGCGAAACGAATTATTCCGTCCCGTACCGCTTACGTAGACACCAGCTACAAACAAGCGCTTGCACTGTCCACTACCTATCAGGGCGGAATCGTTGTCTGGGTCGCCTTCTGGGCACTCTATGGTCACGGATTCTCCGCAGAAAATCTCGCATCGGTCGGCAGTTTTGGCCTGGCCTACATGAGTGTGATCCTGGTGGAGCCCTTGATTGACCTGGGTGTGCTGGCCCTCGCCAAGACCTTCGCGCGCTTCGGTCAGGGGCCGCTGTTCAACGTGCGCCTACACCAAGCTGCCTGAGACCGCGCCTCCGCGGGCACCTCATCCGGAGTGTCACCGAGAATGGCGCTCCGGATAGTAGAGGTCCGCTATGGGTCGGTAGCTGCCCCACTTCAAAGGCATAAATCGGCCAATAGGCGCCGGTGACTGTGGTTCGTCTTGCTAAGACGAATCAAGGTCATGGTTGGCAGCTTAACTGCTATTTATGGCCACGGGCGCCGGCATCAAACGCGCTCTTGATGGCCACAGGGGAGAATACCAAGCATAAGAGCGTGAGGAGATCCACGTGTTTGGCCTCTAATGAAGACCATCCTAATGCCAGTCGCTGCCGTGTGCGTCACTCCGTGGTCTAACCGAATAACGCCTTTTGCCAGTGCTGCTCGCTGATAATCGCGAGTGGCGCTCCACCCTCTCGCAGCTCCACAGCTTTCTTGATCTTCGTACCGTAAGTGCTGTGCAACCACTGCTCGTTGCCAATCTCGCCGACCACCAAGTAGTGGATCTTTTTACTGACGCCCGGCGCTATCTCCCCTCCCCGCTTGAGCACAAGTGCTTCGCAGTCCTTCCTCGGCCCGTATGCCATGACGCCGGTGAACAGGAACAGCCGCCCCGCCCAAACCAACTCCGGTGCAGGGTGATCCAGCGGAAGTCCATTCGGGCGCATAAAGTTATTGTCGCTTGCCTTCGGCTTTGCTGCGGAGAGCCCTGCGAACGACCGGAGCATCTCGAGCAAGTCTTTAGACTCCTCAGCGTCCAACACGCCGTCAGCAAGCATGTCAGACAGCCGTCGATACAACAGGTTGATCACTGGATCGTCGAGATGAGCGAGGTTTGTCGCGATCCAATTTCGGAGGAATTCTGCCTCCATCTGATTAATGTGCCCATCAGCTGTAATTCCTGCGGCCAGCCCCACCAAAGCGTCCGCAGCTCTGCGGTCGATACGAGCCTCGTGATAGAAGCGGCTTCCCTCAAATTCCCGGTGCAAATCAACCATCGGATCCATCCTCATCTTCAGTGCTTCCAGGGCCTGCGAGCTTCGAAAGGTCAGCCGTGAAGATCACCGTCATTTCTGTCTTCGAGCAGACCAATCTCTGCTCCTGGGAAATATCGAGATCGAGGTCTTCTCCACGTAGCCCCTGCCATTCCGCCAAGTACCTGAACGAGCCGTACTTCTCGAGCTTCTTCAGGCGTTTTGCGACACCTCCTTTCCAACCGAGCGGGGGCAGTTCACCCAGCAGACATTTAGCTGCGAGCTCCTCTTCGGCGACGGCTCGACGTCGACCAATCTCCCAGCAGTGAATCAAGCCCTTGTCTTCCTGCAACCAGGCTTCTTCCCGCGTTAGATTGGGACGTAAAGGCTCTTGTATCGATCGTTTGAGCGGTTCCATCTGCAGACCATCCTTGTTGCGTTGCTGGGGCTAGCAGGTTCGCTACTGCCTTTCTTGACCCAGGCGAGCAGCGACCTTTCGAGCGTTTTCAACATCGAGATAGGTTGAGGCGTATGAAGCGGCGAGCAGGTCTGAAGGAAGCACCCAGTCCCATTTCTCGCACATCATGTTTTGCACGTCAGATAGCAGCTCCGAAAGCGGCGGAACAGGTGCCTCAGCTATGAGGCGCAACGCCTCTTGGACACGACCCACGCTGCCATCAACCTCAAGCACCAGCCCTGCTCTCTCACATTTCAAACCTTGCCGTTCGAGCAGTATTGCCAGGGCGTCATTCGTCCAATCGCCATGCCAAGTAAACACCGCGGTTTCGGCACCAGCATCAACCAGTCCACGACTCGCAAGTCCGAGATCACTGAAGCAACGGCGCGCCTCGCCCAAAAGGAGCTGCCCCGTCGTATCCACGAACGGACAGGGAGCTTCTTCGCTTAGGAGTTGCTTCATCTCTTGGCGAACATGGTCGTGGACGCGCGCGCCAATACCGTCAAATACGGGAGGTGCGCCTCCTGGTGATGGCCGTACAACCACCACTTTCGCGTTTGCGTCGACATCAGTCACTTGCCACCTGCGTCCCGCAAAAATGATGCGTTGCTCAACAGTCAGCGGACGGGAGACAGGCAAAGACCCAAGCGCCTTGCCGTCACAGATGAGCCGGAATTCCTCATCGCTGATAAAGGCACTGTAGAAGTCATAGTGATTGATGAACCGCTCTCCTGACTCTCCAGGTAGGAGCAGACCAGAGGACTCTTGGACGACGAGATCGTGTTCACCCATGGCCCGCAGCAGCATCAGGAAGTCGGGCTGAGCGACCGTCGAGAATGGCCCTATAGCGACGAGGCTACGCCAGAGCTCACCTGCTGTTGCCCCGCCACGTTGAGCAATGATCGACAGGATCTGCTGAACGAGAGTCGAGTAATGGCAGCCCTGCACTTTGGGAGGCTCAAACCAGTTAGCCATCAGTAGACGTATCATCGCGACGCTCTGCACTAGCCCCTGGCGCAGCCGATCAGACAGTGACGAGTCATCGCTCAATGAGCGCTCTTTGCAGTAGCTACGAAGGATGGCTGACTCGCCCTGCCGACGCCCTGAGCGGCCTAGTCGCTGACGCAGGCTTGCCACGCTCGGTGGCGATCCAATTTGCCCGACAGTGCGAATGCTCCCGATATCGATACCCAGTTCAAGGGTCGTGGTGCATACCGCCGTTGCCGGGCGATTGCCAGCCTTCAGGGCCTTCTCGGTCTCTTCTCGGACATCCTTGGAGAGATTGCCATGGTGGGGCCAAAACTCGTTCGGAACCCCGTCTCTTTCGCACAGCCGACGCAACTGGTCGGCGTACCACTCAACCTTTCCGCGGCTGTTGGGGAAGACGAGGTTGTTGCTCCCTCGAAGTACTTGGTACAGGTGCGCAGCGATCGCCTGCTCTACGCCCGAGTCATCGTCCTGCTGTACCTCTTCACTATTTGCTGTCCCTTGCTGCGAGAGCGCCTCAACGTACCCTCTGACCTGAACCTTAAGTACCTGACCAGAAGTCTTTGATTCGATGATCTCAACGCCCTGCTCTTTTCCAGGACGTAGGAAAGAAGATGCCAACGCCATGTCGCCCAACGTTGCCGAGAGCCCCACTCGGGGAACGGTTCGCCCTACGACCAGCTCAACCCTATGGAGCAGCGACTGAAGCTGCTTACCACGCTCGCTTCCAATAAATGCATGCAGCTCATCAACGACCAGGTAGCGCAGGTTGGCGAAAACGCCTGCGAGGCCTGTCCCTCGATTCACAAACATCGCTTCGAGCGACTCGGGCGTGATCAAGAGGACGCCGCGAGGAGACTTCAAGAAGCGCTGCTTACGGCTCGCAGAGATGTCTCCGTGCCAGGCAATGACGGGGATATTCAGCTCTTGGCAGAGGGTCTCAAGCCGGCCCCATTGATCGTTGATCAGCGCCTTCAAAGGACTGACGTAGATAACAGAGCCTGCAGGGTCATCATGCTTCAGCAGGTTCGTGAGAATCGGAAGGAACGCTGCTTCGGTCTTACCTGCCGCAGTTGAAGCCGCAATGATCACATCGCGATCGGCGTTCAGAAGCGCAGGAATAGCTCGCTCCTGCGCATCTCGCAGTGACGTCCACCCCTCTCGCCAGACCCAGCGTTGAATCGCTGGGTCTAGCAGACCGAAGCCGGCAGAGTCAGAGTTTGAAGGTGGCAAGCTCATCGTCGGGATCTACCTGCGTGTCAGCTGCACCACCCTCGTCAGTAGCTACCTCGATCGCACCGAGGAGACTCCTCCAATCCGCGCCTGGGTTTTGTTCCAGTACCGCAAGAAGGTTGATGAAGGCTGTGATCGTCGTCCGCGGCGTACGGAAGTAAGCGTCACCTAGCCGCTGATTGCAGTGAGCCATGAACGCGGGCAGAGCCTCGTCAGGCAGCAGATATCGCGACTGCTCACCGCCAGCGTAAACATGCCGCAGCTTCTGCAGGAGGACGTAGAAATCCTCTGGCGACAGACTGGCCAGCCGGATGACTGGCCCGGACAGGTCGACCAGGCCGGATTTCGCGAAAGAGTTCTCGGCTAGGCGCGACTGCAGCGCAGGGTAGCTGTAGAGCCCGCGCCGGGTATCCATCAGGAACTCTGGCGTGCCGCCAAGCACGAACCCAAGACCTTCTGCCGCGCCCTGGAGGGAGTCATTTAGGATCCGCAGGATCTGCTCGTAGTTGGCGTTTCGTGCCTGCGTATTCGAGAGCTTGTACAGGTTTACCAGTTCATCCAGACAGACCATCAAACCGCTAAAGCCCGCGAGCCTCACAAACCGCGAGAGGAGCTTGAGCTGGTCGTAGACAGATGCGTCATCGATGATAGTGCGAACACCGAGGGCGGCCCGGGCATCTGTCTTCGTGGTGAACTCACCACGCAGCCAGCGAATGGCATCGGCTTTCAGTTGCTCGTTCCCTTCTTCAAAGCCTTTGCAGTAAGCCGCGATCACATCGGCAAAGTCGTAGCCATTCACCATTTCGGTAAGCTCGTCGAGATGCGCGCGAATAACCTCTTCGCTGCTCTTTCCTGAGCTCTTCGCCTCTGCCTTAGCCTGAGCGATGAACTTCTCCACGATGCCCTGCAGTGCACCACCGTCGGGCTTGGTACGCGTGGACATGTTCTTGGCGAGCTCGGCGTAGAGCGAACGCGCCTGGCCTCCCGTGGCGTGCAGACGCCGATCAGGATTGAGATCCGCGTGCATCGTCACGAGCTTCCGTTCCATCGCAATGGCGCGAACCAAGTTCAGGAAGAACGTCTTACCTGCACCGTACTCCCCTATCACGACTCTGAAGGCAGAGCCCCCATCCGATAGTCGTTCGACGTCGCGGATCAGCGATTCAAGCTCGCCGACACGCCCTACCTGGATGAGATGCTGGCCAACGCGGGGAACCACGCCGGCACGAAGAGACTGAATGACTGCGTCACGATCTTTAGCTCTGATGGTACTCATACAGTTAGCTGTTCCCTGATCTCTGAGTTGATTTCGACAGGCTCCTCACCTTCAGTGAGCGGCATGTCAAACAAGTCGAATGCTGCGTCGTTGACGTGCTCCAGAGCGCCATCAAGCATCAGCTCCATGTCCGCGGCTGCGGCTTCAAGTTCGTCTCGACTCCACTCGCTGCGCGATACAAGCAAGCGAAGGAACGCAGAGTGCTCTGCGTCGAGGTTCCAAAGACTTGTATCGCCCGAAGCCTCCTCCTCCACCGTAGGTTCCTCGGGCTCGACAACTTGCTCCTCGACGAACACCTGAGCGAGGAGCTTGGAGACTTGCTCCGTCTCCTTTTGTAGTGCAGCAATTCGATCCTGGTCGAGGACAAAACCACCGCCTGCTGTCGGCGACGGCGCAACTGCTTGAGGCGACGGCGAAGCAGACGGAGTACTACCAGGCTGGCTGCTTGCTGCGATATGCAAGTCGCTATAGAGCAACTGGGCATCTAGCTGCAGAGATTTATAGACACGCTCGAGCAGCTTCACTTCCGCCGGACTCACTTCCCCATCGGCTTGAGCAAGGTGCGCTAGGAAAGCAACAATCGCCCGTTTCGCCGACGGATCTAAAGGATCCAGGCGTTTCTTGAGGCTCTGCAGAGTCGGCGGCTGATTCAATTGGAGGCGCAGGTGTGCTTTCAGACGCTTGCGATGGGCGCTGCTCAAGTGACTCCAGGAGTCGATGTGACGCGAGAGCAGCATGATCTCTTGAGGCGATGTCTCGCCATCAGCGGCGGCAACGGCACAGGCAAGATCTAGGGTTACCGATGCGGCACCGTATGCAGGAGACGATCGCAGATCACCGTCTTCGGGCTGCGTAGCAAACAGCGCGATCAAGTCCTCAGCCTTAGGAATTCGGCTCCCCGCGAGAACGTCGGGTTGCAGGCCTATGTGCAAAGACTCAAGCGCTCGCGCAAACGCTAAGACTTTGTCCCTCGAAAGCGCGCCCGCGCTCTTCAGGCGGCCCGCGAGCTCGCCAAAACTCATGACGAGCATACCCTCGCCGATCCGCTCTTTTAGCGACTCGAGTTCGGTGCGCGTAGTCTCCGGCCAGAGCGAAATGGGCAGTTGAAGCACCGCTTCCAACGCATCACTTGCATCGGGATTACGCCCTAAGTAACGACTGTAGGAATCGAGCTGCGCCGTGCATTCATCAGTAAGCGCTTGCAGCTTTTTCCGAGGGCCGCTGACGGCAGAAACGTCAGGCAAATCCTCAGTCCCAGGAACCGTTTGCGGCGACAATGTGGCAGATGCTGGGCGGTACTCGACCTTCAAGCGAGTTTTGTTCTGCGGTAGAACAATTCCCGCGCGATAAACCTCCTCATACCGAGTCTTGAATAGCTTCGCGAACTCAGCCGGACAGCGAGTTGCAGGCGTACGCAATCCAATGTTGTAGTCAGACAGTACCCAGGCCAATGCCCACTCTGCCGGCAATGGTTGCTTGTCCCGAGCAAGCTGGCCCAAGCCAACCCTGAGCTCCATAGGCATGTCGTACGAAGAGCGATCGGCCTTGGGAGGATTTTCCAAGTAACGCCTTTCTTGGACGCCACCAGGCGTAACGAAATCCAAGAACCTACGGACGTAGCCCTGGAAGGAGTTATTGTCGTGGTAGATGGCCAGCAGGCGCTCAGCCTCGGCGATGATTACCGGTATTTCAGCTGCAGCTACCGGATCAGTTTTCGCGTCGAGCAAAGCCCGCCGTTCCAGCCCGTAGAAAAATATGAACACGTAACCGATATTTGCGTGCGGGGCCTTCCTGCCGCTGGAAAGCCATTGCAGATAGGCACGCCTAGCCTCAGGTGAAATGCTGTCATACCTAGGCCAGTAGGACGTCAGACGTTCGGCGATATCCACAATCCGCCGAGCCACCGGAAGATGCGTGTCGATCATCGAAGGTTCGGTGGTTCCGTACCATTGCCCCTTCGTACTCCCTAAATAGAGCATGCCCCCTGGAATTTTTTCACCAGCGATCTCGATCGCTTCACCTGCTGGCAACCAGCGGCTCTCTTTCTGCTCCAACTCGGCGGATCGATCGGGAATACGGAAAGCAACTGGTTTACCGGGCTCAATCAAGACTGTGAAAAACTCCGAATGGTCTTTCTCAATCCCCGCCGGCGGAACAAAGCGTGTAGTGACCGGAGGCGCCTGAACAACAGGACGGGAAGCCTCAGAAGTCGTCGCTTCGGCTTCCTTAGTTTCGCTCTTGGGACTCTCGGCTCGAGCAAGCGGAGTAGCCTCGGAGGCTGCCCCAGCTTCATCCAACGATAAATTGAATAACCCGGACAGGTCGATTTCAGTACGAGGAACTACTTGAGACGGCTTGGCTGTCAGGCCTGGCTTCGTGGCGCGCGGGGGTATGGCATCCGAAGAGACTGGCTTAGTTGTTTTGGCAGGTTTAACAGGCCTCGCTGACTTGGCGGGCTTAGATGGCGCTGGCTGATCAACCTTGGCAGGAGGGGGACGATTAACAAGTGGCTTTGAATCAGCAACAAGCTTGGCAATTAGCCAAATGATTCCCCCTACCACAAGCGCGATGCCAATGAGAAACCAAACGGTCTTGGGAATAGATGCAAGGATCACGATGAAGATGGCGGCCAAAACCAACCCACCAGATGCGTTCGCCTTCTTCCCTCTGCGCTTCCTTGCCATGAGCATAACCCTTCCTAGTCCTGATACTGGCAGATCGTCAGTATCGGCAATTTGAACTCAGTCGCCAACCATCAGGAGACACTCGGCAAATTGATCTTGATCACTTGTGAAACGAGCCGATTAGGACGGGCTCGGGAGGTTTTCAGAGACATCAACATGACATCCTCGTCATGACCCCTCCATCGGGCTGCGGCCTTAAAGCAGGGAATGCCGCGACTGACAGGAACGCGTAGCCACAAGGATTGGATACCTACTTGGCCTCAAATGATGTCAATATGACACCAACCATGGAATCAACGACGTTCGATGTGCATCGTGAAACGCAGCCGGATGCCGTGCATATACAAAAAGGAATGTATGGTTTCGATTCAAGTGAGTGGTGAGGACAAGACCGCAGAAATCACCAGTTGGTGGATCTGGAACGATACGCACGAAGGTCTGCAACTGAGGTGCTCTTATCTTAAAAAGGGCAAGGCTGCACACGCACTAGATGAATGCGTTATCACGCCCTGCCGTGAGCTGGGCAAGATGTTGCTGATCGAGCCCGGTAGCACGATTGTCACCCCCGTCGCCAAGGCAACTATCTACGGCGAACGCTATGCCGTGGTGTTTTATCAAGATTCGGGGCAGCCCTACGTCCGCAAGATGGACGGCATCAGTTTTGTCGTACCGACAGCGATGAAGGACGCACCGGTCTTTCACTATCTCTCAGCTGTAGCCAATGCCCGGCAGGAACGCGCCGAGTCGGAGGATGACCGTAAGATCGCCGCCAATATCGTGCTCCAACTGGAAAAGCTGCCCGCTAGTGCCGACACCGCCTTACATGCCTATTGCACTGGGCGCATCGGCACATTGACGCCGGGCCAGGGGCTGATCTATCCGTTCGGATTGAACGAGAGTCAGCTTGAGGCGGTCGAGCAAGCCTTCCGCGCACAGGTCAGTGTGATCGAGGGCCCACCGGGAACAGGAAAGACCCAGACCATCCTCAACATCCTCGCCAATATCCTATTGCGTGAGCAGACGGTTGCTGTGCTGTCCAACAACAATGCGGCGGTGGAAAACGTCTACGAGAAGCTGGAGAAATGCGGCCTGGGCCACCTTATCGCCAAGCTCGGCAATAAGGTCAACCGCGAGGGCTTCTTTGCTCACCTGCCGCCCTGGCCATCGAGCAAGCCTGAGCCCGCACCGACTTTGGAAGAAATTCAGACGTTGCTGGCCCGCTTGAAGCAGCACTTGCACAACCACAATCGGGCGGCACAACTGCAAGTCGAGCTCGACGAGCTAATCATCGAGCGGCGCTACCTGCAGCAGTGGCAGGCAGATAACGGCATACAGGCTGCCAACTCACTAGACAGGTACAGGTTGTCGCCGCGCAAAACGGCGGACCTGATGGCCTACCTGGCCCATCTCGGTGAGCAGCGCATTCGCCTCAAGGATCGCATCGAGCTGCTGTTCAACTTCCGGATTTTCCGCACCAAAGCTTTCGCGCGGGGGGATGCACGCTTGTCTGTCTTTCATGCCCTGCAGATGCACTACTACGACAAGGCGTTGCGAGACACGGAAGCGGAGCTGCAGGCGTGCCGCGAATCGTTGGAACGCGGCAACTTCACGGCCTTGCTGGATGAATTGCAAACGGCATCGATGCGCCATCTGAAGCAGCAATTACAGCGCCAGGCGCCGCCATCGGTCAGCTTCGATATCAAAACGTACCGTCAACAGTTCGATGCCTTCGTTCAGCGCTTTCCGATTCTGGGCAGCGGCACGCACTCCATCGTCAATTCGATCGCGCCGGGAGCAATCCTCGACTACGTGATCATCGACGAAGCCTCGCTGCAAGACATCGTGCCGGGCATTTTAGCCCTGGGCTGCGCGAGGAATCTGATCGTCGTCGGCGACAACCGCCAGTTGGCGCATATCCCCGTGATATTGGGCCTACCGGCTCCCGCCGAAGCCTACGATTGCGAGCGCTACAGCCTGCTTGATTCGTGTATCGGCGTGTTCAAGGATGCGCTGCCCAAAACGCTGCTGAAAGAGCATTACCGCTGCCATCCCAGAATCATCCAGTTTTGCAACCAGCAGTTCTATAACAACGCGCTGGTGCCCATGACGGAGGACAAGGGCGAAGCTCCACTGCGCCTGGTGGTGACCGCCAAAGGCAACCACGCTCGCCAGAACACCAACCTGCGAGAGTTGGACTCTTTGCTCAAGCTGCTCGACGACGAGGACGAGCCGGTCATGCTGGACGGTGACGGGCGCGGCTTTATCGCGCCGTTTCGGGCGCAGGTCAATCTCTCCGGCAAGCACCTGCCGCCGGATTTTGTCAGGGACACCGTGCATAAGTTCCAGGGCAGAGAGTGTAACGAGATCGTTTTCTCCACCGTGTTAGACAAGAAGCGCTACAACCAAGCGCGTAAACGCCTGGATTTCGTCGATGACCCACGCATGATCAACGTGGCGGTGTCGCGGGCCAAGCATCGCTTCACTCTGGTGACGGGCGATGAGGTGTTCACGGGGAACAACGGCCACATCGCGGCTCTGATGCGCTACGTCACCTATTACGCGCCGGAGGAGCAGATCGTGCGCGCCCCCGTGGTGTCGGCATTCGACTTGCTGTATCGGGAGTTTGACCTGTCCCTGGCGCGCTTGGACGCCCGTCGGCGACCTGAAGATTCCCGCTATAAGTCCGAGCAGATCATGGCGCAACTGCTGCGCGAGGCACTGTCCGCCACGGCTTGCCATTCACTGATGTACCACTCGCAGATAAAACTAGATCAGATCGCATCGCCAAGTAACCCAGATTGGACAAACATCGAACGGGCCTTCATGGCGCGCGCCAGTTGCGATTTCGTGATCTATTTCAAGGTAGGCAAGATACCGGTGGGGGTAATCGAGGTCGATGGCGGCTCTCACGACCAGCCCGACCAAGCGGCGCGAGACGTTATAAAGAATCGCGTTCTAGCGAAAAGCGGCATTCCCATTTTGCGCCTGCGCACGGTCGAGAGCCGCATTGAGGAAAGAATCGATGACTTCATCGCCCAGTGGTCCAGCCCAACGTCCGGCGTGTAAGGCAGAACCGTTTCTAGGCAGCCCTTGACCGAAAGCCGTGGGTAACTGTGGTTCGTCTAGTTAGGACGCACCATGGTCATAAGAGCTCTTCACAATTGCTGCCGACCCAATCAGTAGCTGCAACTACTGTCCCCGATGCACATGTGCGGCGCCTGGATCAATCCACACGCATGCTGAACGGTGCTTTCCAGCATATGCACAGGATGGCAACCGCTATCACATCGATTGCATGACTATCCATCTGTGAGAGCTCTGAAATAGTTGAGGCTTATCTCTTCGCCTGTCGCAATGTCGCGCCCTGTCCAGCGAAGTTCGCTCAAGTCGAATTCAAAAATAGATAGAGAGGCCTGAGCTAAATAAGCATCATTACTCTGCACCTCAAGACTTCCACTCTCCGGATCGAGCGTTGCAATGCTCAGCCATCCTTTCTGATGCGGAGCTCCACCCACCATGGTTGCCAGGCGAGTCAGCGGGGCAACGACTGGACTGTCCTTTGGCAGCAGATACCAAACTCTGGGTACTAGCGCATGATGGGCGATTGCAAGTTGGAGGAACTCCAAGCTAACAGCCATTGCGGACTTCGATATTCCTCCGACCCGAGTAAAAATGGCGGCTTGAATCTCATCCCCCTGCGTCACGACAAAATTTGGAGCCTGATACTGCGTGCTGCCGATTTGCCGCAAGATACTGCCACTGGGGGCTCCAAAAAAAACTGCGCCGGAGCGAGCAACGGCTTCAGCACAATTGCGCTCATGAGCTAGGACAAGCCGCCTGGTGCTGTCCCTGTTATGAAGTGATGCTGTCTCCGGTTGCGTCTGTTGCAGCTCGATCAATGCAGTCTTAAGTTGCTCGATAGTGCAGTTGTTGTTCAGTACTGTATCGAGTAGCGCTTGTGCACGGACTGCCGATATTTGGGCGATCTTGCCAAGAAAGTCTGCCTGCATGTACGTGCACCGCACCTGCTCGACCTGAAGCTCGGGCATCAGATTATCCAACGCTCGGCCAGCTTTCATCATGCGAGCAAAGGTCGACTCTTTGACCCCCGCGCCCTGGGTGTGACGCAGCAACACCTCTCCCCTACGCTCCCCATTGGCTAGAGCAGACGGAAGCTCAGCAGACGCTGCTCGATACTGGCTGAACCATGCTGTTTTGATGCGCCTTCCCACTGTGCCCTCCTTCCAGCGAGGGCTCATTTTGCCGGAAATTACGCGGATCATGCGATCAATTGACGGCAAGGATGGAGTGCGCTATTCATACTCGACCAAAATAGATAACAGGCCGTTATTAAAATGCATGTTCAGACAGATGCTCTATGGCCCCGGAAAGGACACGTCGTGAAGACCGATGCCGCTTCTCGGTCCCACAGCAGAACCGTGGCTCATAGCTTCCGCAGCAGACAGCAATCCTCTACCGCAACCGGCAATTGGTGGGACTAGGGATGCACATCTACTTGCTATCGGATTTGCACAACGAGTTCGAGCAATTCCAACCACCCCATGTCGCGGCAGATGTCGTGATCCTTGCCGGGGATATCGACGTTGGTGTTCGCGGCGTTGAATGGGCGAAGAAGACCTTCTCCTGCCCCGTGCTGTATGTGCCAGGTAACCATGAGTTCTACCGAGGGCACCTCGGACGAACCTTGGAAAAGCTACGGGCGGCACAGGCCGATCAGGTACGGGTGCTGGAACGAGATGTGGTGGAAATTGGCGGGGCGCGCTTTCTAGGGACTACCGCTTGGACGGATTTCACGGCAACAGGCAATCAACCTGTCGCAGCGGCGATGGCAGAGCAATTGCTAAACGACTTCCGGCAAATCCGGACCGATAACTATCGCCCTTGCCGCCCTATGGATTTCATCACTCAGGCGTCACTCGCGCGCCTGTGGTTGCGCGAGCAATTGGCCGTGCCCTTTGCCGGACCGACCGTGGTGATCACCCACCATGCCCCCTCACTTAAATCTCTGCACGGCAACCCATATGCGGGTGGTCACTTGGATGCTGCCTTTGCGAATCAGTGGGAAGACCTGATAGGCGGTCCAGTTGTGCTGTGGGTGCATGGCCATGTGCATACGGCCGTGGACTATGAACTGGCAGGTACCCGAGTTGTATGCAATCCAAAGGGATATCCCGGCGAATTGACAGGCTGGTCTCCCCATAAATTGATTGAACTGCATGTACCGGAGGTACAGGGATGAATTTGGAACAAATGGTTGGCCAAGCCTGGGAAGCCTTACATGGAGATGGTACCCCGCTGGTGGGATGCATGCTGAGTGAGGCTGATGCAGAAGCAGAGGTCCAGCGACGCTTCCCCAGGAAATCTTACTGCCTGGTGCGAAACTGGTCGTTGATTGATCTGGAGTGTCCGCCTGAAGCTCTCGCGGTAATCGAGCGCAGCGGCAGGCGTCCGACCGTAATATTGGCGCACCGCGTCGTTCTGGATAGCGCGCTGCGCTGTCCACCGGGCTCTTGGATCCGCAGTACGTTCGAGGTCTCGAGAGACGATGCCGGCTTTTTCGTAAGTCGGAATACCGTTTATGTGTTGCTGGGCCGGGGAACGCGCAGGTCCGCCCCATTGAGTGTTGTTCTGTCCATTCACTAGTCGCCAATGTGGTGACCGGAGGGGAGCATGTCAAAGCCCCTGCAGTTAACGCTTCAGGCGTACATAGGTGATCATTGGTACGACGCGATCACCATGGAGTTCACCCATCCCAAGCAGGGGCGTTTCGGCCCCTGCGCATTTCGTTATGCCGATGCGTTCCTGACTGCCTTTTATGATGAGCTTGGCTCTCCCCTCGCTCCCTCAATCAGCGTGTGCCATCGCTTGGATTGGGATCGCCATTACTCGTCTGGCTTCCCGGCCTTTCTCTACGACATTGCTCCCTCAGGAGCGGCGCGGAGGTTTTTGGCAAGAAGCAATATGGAGCGGAGTCTGGATATTGCGCAGGACTTGCACTGGCTGAAGCAGTGTACGCCGGCGCCAATTGGACACCTGCGAGTAAAGGAATCGACGGAGCTCATGGCAGAAGCTCCAACTGAAACTCTGCACCGCGAAGAGGTGATTCAGCACAACCTTCGCCTCCTCGATCCAGGCAATGAATATGGAATGGCTGCCGGTGCCCTTGGTGCAGGCGGCGAAGCTCCCAAGCTGCTGTTGACTGAAACGCGGGCGGGAGTGCTTCAGGCGGATGCAGCACTTCCTGATCATTTGGCGAAGAGGCATTGGCTAGTGAAGTTTCCACGCCGTGCAACCTCATTAGATCGAGACATTCTGTACAGCGAATATCTCTACTATCAGGCTGTTGGTGAGGTGGGGCTAGAGTCAATTGCGCTGGATGGTCTGTCATTCGAGGAGGATCGTACTCCCAGCCTCTGGATGCCCCGCTTTGATCGATATGTCCTCAAGGAACAGGTGCGACGGGTTCCCGTGGAGTCGATTTATTCCCTCAGCGGCAACGTGCAACCAGGCTCCTCTATGTGCCATGAGAACGTGGTCGCCACCCTGGCGGCGCTATGGCGCGAAGCAGGACAATCTAACCAGATTGAAGACCTGGTATTCGAATATCTACGCCGGGATTTGCTCAATCGCGTTTTGGGCAACTCTGACAATCACGGACGAAACATCGCAGTTCTGCGCGAAGGTCAGCTGAGGCTAGCCCCCATCTATGATCTCGCACCGATGGTGCTCGACCCTGAGGGCATCACCCGCTCGACCAAATGGACGGCAGAACGCTCCGAGCGGCAGGTATGGTGGGCTGCATGTCAGGCGTTGGCGGAGTTTGCTGAACCTAGCGCCATGTTTGATCGGCTGCGTGACACCGCGCAGACGTTCCGTGCACTGCCAGACTTGCTCTGTGATTTGCCCACAGCAGTCAGGAACGCCGCGGTCATTCCCCTCAATAATCTGGATGTGCGCCTGCGTGAGTGGGGCCTTCGTTGAGGTGATGCGCCGGAACAGCATGAGGAGAGGGCCATGTCGAAAATCGCAACGATGCAAGACACCTTTTGCAGTGCTTGCCTCCGAGAGCTTCCACTTGCAAATAGTGGCCACCAGTGTGGTGCGTTGACTGCGAACTGGGGTCACGGCGCGAGACACGCCGGTGAGAATTACCGGCTGAGTCTCTGTGAAGCTTGCTTCTTTTATGCCCTTTCGAGCCTTCGTAGGGCTCGATGCACAGTGAGACTTTTCGATGATGCGTCCTGGCCTGATGAAGAGCGCTTCGGTCGAGTGGATCACGATCCCTCCGCGACTATGGAGGTTCCGTCGAAGCTCACCTTGTTGGAGCACGCCTGCGCGCATTGGTCCTTTGTAGAACCACTACTGAGAATGCCCGCGAATGAGCGGGACTATCTGGCCTTGGTGGAGGTGTTAGGTCAGCTATTGGCCGTGATCGGAGATGACGAAATGCACCCGCTGGCAGGACTTGTCGCCCGAATTGGTGACAGCCTGGAAGCGTACGACGCAACTCACTATCCGATGCCCTGCGTAAGCGCAGCTACAGTGTTGCACTACCTGATGGCCGAGCACGATCTAACTCCTTCCGACCTGCCAGAGGTGGCCAATGCGACAGTCATAGCCGACCTTCTCAGCGGAAAACGCCAACCCACTCGGCGACAAATCGTGGCGCTGTCGAAGCGCTTTGGAGTATCCCCTGATGTGTTTCTCTGACCAGAAAGACCGGGATGCAGACACAATGGATGACCCGGCACTCTCCCGGTTTCTGGCGTTGTTGGCTAGAGACATTTCTGCCCATCCAGAGTGCTTATTGGCTGTCGACACGAACCTCAGACAGCGTGCTCAGAGCCTTGTTGAGGGTATTGCCGTAGATCTTGATGCTCCGTTGTGATCCTCAGAACACGTCACCGGCTTGAGCTCATCCACTCTCCCGCTGTCCAAAAGGTATGGATATGGCGCCTCTCCTCAGCTGAATGGATCAACAGCCTAACCCCACCCTCTCAGCATAAAAATTATTCCGCATTGATGCTGGAAATTATCTGAAATCCGGATATCATGGCGACGTGCTGACCTGATCAGTTCCTGATACCGACTGCATCCATATCCATCCGGAGATGCAGTCGATATGCGGCTTAAGGGGAATGGTTGCATTTCCCTTCGCCCGCTCCAGAACACCCTGCCGAACCCCTGAAATGCCTAGCGTTTCGGGGGTTTTGCGTTTTTTGGAGCCGGGAAGGTGTCGAAAAAGTGTCGAAGCCCTGGCAGAGAGAACAAGAAAATAGATCAGAACGGCTCTTCCGGGGAAATATCGGGAAAACCGTCACTAGCTTCCTCGTCTTGATCTCCCTTGTACTTAATCCACGCCAACTCTATAAATGGGTAATTTCTATCGACTATAGAATCAACGACGGACAAACCAATTTCCGGGTCCATCATCGAGCATGAGGTATTACCAGCCCTGTACTCTTCTTTAAGCTTTAAGAGCATTGCCTCACCAAACAAACCCCACCCAACAAAAGCAACCTTCGAATCACGACCAAGCATAACAGAACGAAGCTCACCCCAATGGGTATATCCTTCCGGACGGACAGAACAGACATTACTTAGTATATCAGTCGCGGTATCACGAATTTCCGAAAGAGCGTTCCCATGACCGACAGGGTCAAACTCAACCACGATATCCATAAACCGACTAACCATTTCCGGAATATCTTCCAGATCTATTTTTTGTAAAAACCTTTCAATAGACTGGTAAGGCGCAAAATTAATCACAGTTATCGAATAGGGAGCCAAGCTCAACTCCCATTCATCTTTCCAAAGAAAAGCAAACCCATGACTATTTAATCGAGCTCCGATGGTAGCCATAGATTGCAAGGCAGTTTTAAACTGCTCTATGCAGCCATCTAATCGATCTCTATTTGCATTTGGCTGATATAGCCCATCGTCATACAAGCAAATCTGATATCCCCCGAGATGACGATCACTGATAACCATGTCTAAACCACCTTCGGCGAGCTCTTGAACTGGCAATATCTCGAGACGCCTTACGCCTTCATGAAGCACCGGCCTCAAACAGATTAGGTTTTTCCTTTGCCAAAAGACCTCCTGCCGAACATAGTGCTTTAGGAGTGTCGACCATTCAGTAGAAACCAAAACATTCACCACATCACCGTCAGAAATAAAAGGTATCGAAGCCCTTATCTCACAGCAATACGCAGACAGTTCTGTTCCAGCCTGCCGGCTCGGACTAACTAAATTCTTTAACTCAACAATAACGATCGATTCTGTCTCAGTGGCGTATAGTACAAAGTCAGGCTTTAACGCCTCTCCTTCGTTAATAGATATATTTTCATTTTCAGATACCACCACATTAGAATAGAGCGATTCTTTGCATACATTTATAGAATCAAGAATACGCTGCTCCATCCTTCCGCTAGGCTTATAGTCATCATAGCAATCAATATTAACAATAACATCTGCCAGACCATCACCATTCGACAGCTCTTCAGACAACCAATCTTGCATTTCAGATTCACTTTGAAAAAGCCCCATACACCTGCATCCATCCGATTAAAGTAGTGGATTCAGTGTAACCGCAGATGCCAAATAGTCTTGAGAAAGATGCGCATACCGCATTGTCATTGAAATCGACGCATGCCCCAAGATTTGCTGCAACGTCACGATGTGCCCGCCGTTCATGATGAAGTGACTTGCGAAGGTATGGCGTAGCACGTGGCTGGCCTGCCCTCTCGGGAGCGTGATCGAAGTGGACAGCAGCACGATGCGGAACACGCCGAGGCAGTTGGTGAACGGTCCGTGAGTCTGCCAGTGCTGACGAATCTCTTTGGCCAAGGCTTCCGAGATTGGCACCGAGCGAACGCGCTTCGACTTGGTGTTGGCGAAGATCACCGTGTTGCCCTTCAACCGATCCAGGGTCAGTGCCTGCGCTTCTCCCCATCGAGCACCGGTTGCAAGGCAGATGCGAGCGACCATCTTCGGATGCGGCGATGTGGTTCGAGCATCGAGCGCGGCCAGCAGCTCGGATACCTGATGCTTGGTCAGATATGACAGCGGCTTCTCCTGAAGCT
The DNA here is from genome assembly GCF_014851965.1 of Pseudomonas sp. PDM22. NCBI lineage: Bacteria > Pseudomonadati > Pseudomonadota > Gammaproteobacteria > Pseudomonadales > Pseudomonadaceae > Pseudomonas > Pseudomonas sp. PDM22. The sequence goes on along the minus strand of NZ_JACVAR010000002.1, from coordinate 328,000 downwards.
TCAGGGGGCGCATGCGTCCAACGGGATTCTCGTAGTCGATGGCCCCCAGCTGACGTAGCTCGTTGTACATCGACTTGAGGTAGCCAAGGCGGTTGTTGGCGTACTTGCCCGACATGCCTTTAGCGACCTGCAACGAACGCACACGGGCCACTTTCGCCGGCTCCAGGGTTACCGCCACCGGGTCCCCCAAATCCTTCGCTATCAGCCGCAGAATCGCCACACAGCGCTTACCGTTCGCCAGAGTCTGGCCATGTAGCTCGTACCAGAGTTCGACCAGCTCAGAGACCTTACGGCGGTCCTTCGGCTTGATCGTCCAGCCTGGGTTCTCGGAGCACTTCTGACGAGCATTGGCTTCAAACTGCTGCGCTTCCATCTTGGTCTTGAACCGCTTACGGAAACGCTTGCCCTTGATCGGCTCTACATCGACGAACCAGCGGCCATCGGGGAGCTTAGTGATGCTCATCAGATGGCGTATCCACGCCTCAAGTAGCGATCATTGATTAGCCCGCAGATGTGCTTCTCGAGGTCGCGAGTGCTGTAGCCCTTGGCCGTGTAGTGGTCTTCGATCACATGCCAGAAGGGGAGCGTTCTCCCGACCTCAAGTGCCTTTTTTGAGGGAATGCGCTCCCGCGCGATCAGGCTGGCGAACTGACCCAGGAACATCTCGCAGTTCTTGCCGGAGAAGCCCTGTGCGGTCTTGTAGTAGCGGCGATATTCGGTGCGCTCAATCAGCGGATCAGCCTCTACCTGGACCTTCGTATCCAGGGTGATCAGCGACCAGAACGGGTCGTACCACTTCGGGTCTTTCAGCAGCAGCCGGAAGCTGTCACAGGCGTATTCCCACAGGCCTTGCAGGTGCGGGCATAGACCAGCATAGGTGCGGCAGCCGATCACCTCTCCAGAGGACAATTTGGAGCCTTCGGAGAACTGCTGGACTATCGAGTGATGGAAGCGAAACTCGATACGCCACACGGTTTCCTCTGGGTTGTAGGCGGGCTCGCCATCACCGAAGGGGTCGCCATTCAGTGACGCCCATACGTTGCTCCAGTAATCGAGCTTGTCGGTGGCGCGTGCCTGGAGCGTCTTGTTGTAGATGCAAAGCTGCATGCCGTTGGCCGAGCCGAACATGAAGGTCTCACCACGCCCATACACCGAGGCGTTGCCGTGGAACTCGATACGGTCGATGCCGCTGATCTGCCGCACGCGAGTGGAACGACAGCGCATGCGCTCCGCGATGTCCGCGGAAGGCGTCCAGCCCTGCACATCCAGCGCGAGATGCACAGCGCACTGGTTCGTCTCGCAGTGAGCAAGCACGGCACTAGCCAGGTCATCGAGCATGCCTTGCAGGATCGCAGGATCGGCTCCGTCCAGGGCGTGTGGAGACACCTCAATCTTGAGATGCGGCCCGATGTTCTCCAGCTTCACGTTGTGATTCTTGATCAGCAGGATTAGGCCCGTGTCGGCGTTCTGCAGGCGGTACTGGTAGCCGGAGTCGCGCCCTACCCTGCCCTTGACCCACTGGTAGCCAGCGAACTCCACGATGTCTTCCGGCTCATCGAACAGCGCCATTACTTCGAGACGGATCATGCCGTTGTACAGCTGGCGGACCGTATCCACGCCACAGCGCAGCAGGCGCACGCCGGACAGATCAGTGAACTTGGCCAGCTTGTCGTCGAAGAACAGGCGCCCCTCGGGCGACTCGTAAATCTCGCCAGCGGACTTAACCGTGACACGGACTTGATGCTTTGGCTTGGTCATTGAAGTGCTCCAAATAGCTACGTAATGAAACAGTGATCAGTGGGTTATCCGACGTGTTACAGGGGCGTCGGCCGCGCCTTCGGCCTACCGCTCGTGCCTGGCGCTCCCGGCCGGCGTCGCGGCCCACGCCCGGCTCATGCACATCAATAGGGAAACGCCACCGCTGGCGAGGAAGACCCCAGAGCCGAGAGAGCGCCCAACAGGTAGGCCAGCGCCACCAGCACAAGGTCATGAGTCCAATCGGGTAGTTGCATCGCGCTGCCTCCTTTGCCTTTTCGCAGGCATGAGTTGGCCCGGCACGGATAAACAGGCGCGCTCGCCGGTTCATCTGCGCTATCGAGGTTTTGCAGTGGGATATGGGTATTGAATCAAACAGCCGGCGGCGCGACTAATCGTTTGATTTGATGACTGAAAGCCCGTCCTAGACGCATTGGAACGAATAGTGACGGAACGACATTCAAGGTCAGGAGCAGGCGTTCCGAGCCATCAGCTTCATTGATGGCTGACGCCAGCAACACACCAAGGGCGCTGCCCTTGTCATCCCGCTCTTGCCGCCGAGGGCTCGGGAGCGCGGGGCGGAGAAGCTGCCCCACACTCACCGGCCGAGGCTGATGAGGGGCATGCGTTCAAGGGTTCGCTCCGCCCGTGCTTCCGTTCGACGGAACGGTGGAGCTGTTCCGACGATCCGGGAGCGCGGCCCTTGAGCGCGAGTCGTTGGGGTGGGTGACGCGGCCCAGTACGTTGCCGGAACCGTGCCGGTCGCGGTACCGCATCACCCGGATCGTGCGGATGTTTTCCCAGAAGGCTTCATCCGCGAATGCTTTTTCTGCTCCGGGCTTGAGGGTCAGGAAATGCGGCCCACCGCGCAGCCCTTCGGCAGGGAGCACAACACCAACGACACGTACCCAGCGCCAGATTGGGTCCGGCTCTTCATCGAACACCATTTCGATCAGGACGGTCTGGCCCAGGTAGTGCACTGCGCTCTGAGCATCCAGGGTGATGGACGAGCTAGTCATGGCTGTAATCCCCCGCACCGAAGGTGGCCTTGCCGCGCTCCATGTCATCGCGGAAGCGGGCAAGGTTGATCATGCGGAAGCACCCCATTTGGATGCTCGGGACGGTGCCGTCTTCTGCCCACTGGGCCGCTTCGTCGTACGTCACGCTGCACATCTTCGCAAAGGTAGCGATGCCGCACAGGTCCAGATTCCATTTGTCCTTGCTCACAGTCGTTCTCCGATTCCGTCGTTCATGCCGTCCACTCCTGTTCCAGCAACCAAGCGCGGAGCAATGCGCTGTTCACTACGCGCAGCTTGCCGAGCTTCACCGAAGGCAGGATGCCCCGGTATACCCACGCGCGGGCGATGCCATAGCTGATGCCGTTTCGGTCAGCCCACTTCTCGATGCGCTCCAAATCTTGCTGCGGCCCTACCAGGGCGCTGGGGTTCAGCTCTTCCAGTTCCATGCTCGTTCCGTCACTATTCGTTCCAATGCAGACAATCATTTCTGCGTAAATAATACGCTTGCGTGCATATTACGCAAAGCAATTCAGTGCGTAAAGATTACTCGGATTGAATTTATCTTTGATGGACGGCGTAAAAGATAGAGCCCTTCAATTGATCAAGAAGGTCGGCCCACGGCGACTGAGCGATATGGGCGGCAAAAACTACGATCGGTGGAGGAACATCAGCAGCGAGAAGATACGCATCAGCACTGAGGAAATTGGCATCCTTGCTCAAGCGTTTCCGGAGTACGCCCTTTGGTTAGTGAGCGGTCGCGTTGAGCCTCAGAACGGCCACGTGAGCCCTGACTACGAGGAAGCCGATGCCAAATTAGCCAAACCCAGCGCGGGGTAGAGCTAACCAGGAAGGTGGCACTGCGCTGGTTCAGCAAAGGATGTGGTTAGCGCGGCAATCCGACCAGTGACGATTGCCGACTAGCCAAGCGCCAGCAAAAATACTGTTTATTTAAACAGTATTTCACCATGCAATTTGATATTCGCCGCATGCGCCGCTTTGGCAAAGCTCTTGGACGCGCTGGTCTCGACAAAGCCCCTGCGCTAAGGGGAGACGTATGGGTTCGGATGGCCTCAACCTCGCCACTCAACCGCCCTACCTTGATCGCCGAAATCCTCAAAACCAGTCCTAGCGCGTCGATTCTGCCAACACTGCACGACGTGCAGATTCACGGAATGGCGACCAATGCGCTGGTCATCACCGGCATTGAGTTCATCGACGGCGTGGCCTACTCGCAATCCTGGCATTGCCGAGTGACGTGAGCCCTTCCCTATCCCTTTAGAAAGTAGGACTATTCGATGGCACAATGACAGTGCAGCACAACTCAAAGGATTGAGTGCAGATGAAGGCAGACTGGGACGACGCACCGCAACATCTCAAGCGCAAGCGCCAAAGCGCTGGAAAGTGGGTGGTTGCCGTTATCTTCGGAGTCGTCTTCACAGCCCTTGCCGTCTACGTTGCCGATCACAAACACCCGTTTCCGCCTGAGTCATCAATCGCCCAGTCGCCCCCCGCAGAAAGCTACACGCCGAAGTACGAATTCAACGAGCCCGCCAGCCAGCCCGCAGCGACACCTGAGCAACTGTTCTGGGATGACGTAAACGAACGCAACCGCCAGCAGGCCCAGCCAAAGCAAACCGTATACAACGACACCAACTATGTTCCCAAGGGCGCTACTAACGTCGTTGACATGGAGGCCGTGCGCCAATCAGAGGCGTATCGAAATCCTACTGCGGCATCGAGCAGATCGTCTCGAAACAGTATTGAGCAATCTGGCGCATGGGTCGATAAATGGAGCGGAGGAGGCCATTACTACGCAGAGTGGACAGTATTCAATAATTACATTGACGACACTTCGGTATGCGCCAATCACAAACGTGGATCAATTGACTACCGCGAATGCAGAAAGGGAGCGAAGCAATTCTTCAAAGAAGAATGCCGTTCATGGGAAGGTAGATGGCATAGCGACCGGAAGCCAAACAGTGATTACATGAAGCAGCGCTACTGCTCAGCAGCAAGTAGCTTCAGCCCCATGAGTTAAAAATGGGAAGCAATAAGACGTCAGGACATATAAATTGAAAAGAACAATTTCTAATTTATTAAAAAAAATCCTATTTCGAAGCACAAAAAACAATGAAAATCTTTCGAAACTAGAGACGTTTCATGACCTAGCACCGGTTAATGGCGCCGACCCGGATGGGATCTATTCCAAGGCACTAGACTTTGCCATGCAAAATCGAGCCGTCCGGAATCTGGCCATAACAGGCCCATATGGATCCGGAAAAACAAGCATAATAAACACATACGAAATAAATTCAGAATACAAATTCCTGAACATATCACTAGCAACATTCAACGACCCAAATTCAAGCGAGTCCCCCGACGACAGTCCAGAAGCAACAGCTAAAATAGAAAGAAGCATCCTACAACAAATGTTATACGGGGCCGACTCAAGAAAGCTTCCTTACTCCCGATTCAAAAGAATAACCAAACCTCGCTGGTTAAAATCCAATGCCGCCATACTCTCAGGATGGATAGCATTAACGATAGCTCTGTATAAAAAACAAAACGATCTTTCATTCAGCGGATCTTTAAAGGAAATAGACTGGCTATGGACTTCAATAGTTATACTTTGCTTTATATATCTTGCATGGATTATAACTAGAGCACTTCAAATATTTCACAACCTTACTGTAAAGAAGCTCTCCCTGCAAAATGGCGAAGTTGAGTTAGATGGGGTTCCAGAAAGTTCTATACTTAACAAGTATCTCGACGAGATCATCTATTTTTTTGAGGAAAACCACTATGACTTAGTAGTCTTCGAGGACCTTGATAGATTCGGAGAGCCAGAGATATTCATTAAGCTACGAGAAATAAATAAAATAATTAATGAAAAAAGAAGAAACAATGATGACCTAGCAAAACAACAACCATTAAAATTTATTTATGCAATAAAAGACGACATGTTCCTTAACAAGGACCGCGCAAAATTCTTCGACTTCATCATCCCCGTCATTCCAATTATAAACAGCTCAAACTCACGAGAGATGCTGAAGCAGTGCCTCCAGCGTCCTGATGCTATAGCTATAGATGAGAAATTTATAGGCGAAGCTTCTCTTTACCTAGACGACATGCGTCTCATAAAAAATATCAGCAATGAATTTTTGATATACGAAAAAAAGATAAACGCAACAAAACTTAATAGAAACAAGCTCCTCGCCGCCATACTTTACAAAAACACTTATCCAAAAGACTTTGAAGCCCTCCACTACGAAAGTGGGTTCCTATATGAGATTATAAAGACAAGATCAAACCTAATTCTTGACCTATCAGAAAAGATAGATAAAAAAATTGAAGAAATTAAAACTGATCTAATCAAAATAGAGGACGAACCATTAAACGAAAGCAGTGATTTAGTAAAGCTATTCCTGGGGCACATCGCAAGCACCAACCCTTCAGTATCAATATTTGGGATATATTGCGAAGGCAGTGTCATCTCACTAGAAAACCTTCTCGACTGGAATAACTTCAAACGCCTTTTCAAAGAAAAAAACATTGCATTACATGCCAGACAACAGTACGGCTCAACTCAGATGTATCCGCTCTCAAAATCATTCAGAGAGCTGGAAGAAGATTGCTCACCTAGTGCAAGTTTTGAGGAGCGCTATAAAAGAATCCAAGAAAAGAATATCAGCACTCGCTTAAAGCTAAGCGCAGCGATAGAGAAATTGAAAGAGGAAAAGCTAGAAACCGCCAGGCGACCGCTATACCAACTGCTTAGAGATGCCAAATTCACAACAGACAGCATAGAGAAAAAATATAACATCAATGACCCGCGCTTACTTCGCTATCTAATACGAAATGGCTACCTCGATGAAACCTATAATTCCTACATATCGATATTCCACGAGGGCAGACTATCAAGAAATGACTGGGAATTTATTCTTTCTATTCGCGACTTTAAACCACTCGCACCGGAAACACAGTTAACCTCCCCTCAAGAAGTCTCGGCAGAAATGCGCCGTGAAGACTTTGGTACACGTTACGCTCTTAACGTTAACCTCGTCGACTATCTCATAGCCACAAAAGAGAAAAATAAAGACAAGGCAATTTCACTTATAAGATTTATATCAAAAGACATCTCAATAGCAAGCGAGTTCTTTCAGATATATTGGATAACGGGAACTGAGGTTGAAAACTTCACAATAGCAATATCCAATGCGTGGCCGCAATATGCGATCTCAGCCATCGAAAGTGAGCTCGCGGCAAAACACGTCGCACACGTAATATCTTACGTTGATCCAAAACACATAAGCACTGAGATGAATGAAAAATCGAAACTCACCAAATTCCTATCGGAGAAGGCGGCGCTAGTATTCAATGAAAATATACCATTCAAAATGGGATACTCAGCCCTAGAGTTTCTAAATGTAAAAATAAATTCACTTCATGAGATATCAACCCTAGATAAGCTAATAGAGTTTGCGCACCAAAAAAGCCTATACAAAATATCCATTGACAATATAAATATATTGCTCTCTAGATTCAATGATGAAAGCACTGACCAACATCAATCTGATGCGTTGAATGTAGAGACCTCAAATTATTCTTACATTCTCAACTTTGGCAGCGCGCATCTTAAGAGCTACATATACAAAAACATAGACAGCTATTTAGAGAATATAGCTCTAACCTTGAGTTCGAACACAAAGGAATCGAAGCAAGCAGTATTGGAAGTATTGAATAATGATGACGTCGATGTGGATCTAGCACTGCAATACATAATAAAGCAAGACTACATTGCTGAAGACTTTGATAAAGTCCCCGACTTCTATTGGGGCGACATACTCATCAATAGAAAAATAAACATAAACTGGAAAAATATTCTTGACTACCATGGAAGTACAGAATTTGAAGTAGAAAAGCTCAATGAAATTCTAAACAACAAAGAAACAGCTAGCGAATTAGCCGCCAATAAAATACCCGCACCAAGCACAAACGACGAGCAGAGCAAGTCCCTTTCGCGAACTATAATAGCGAACGAAAAAGTAGATATCGATAACTACCAACTGATATGCAAAAGCATACCTTACACATATAAAGGAATACCTGAAGACCTACCCGAGAACAGAGCATTAATCCTAATTAATCTTGGGATAATTTCACTTACTGAAAAATCATTTGAGCAAGTTTCGAAATCCACGCTTCTCGCCCAAAAACTGCTAGCTCGAAAAATTACAACATATCTACAATCACCAGAAAAATTCCAAGTAACCCCAGAAATAAAAGCCGCTCTTATCTCCGCACAAATGGAAATAGCACACAAATCAAAAATAATTGAAGCAATAAGTATTGTTGATTTGCAGCAAAGTAATATTCTAGCTCGAAGCGTTGCCACTGCGATTGCAAATGAAGATCTTCCAAAAAATAATATCGCTATACAGACAATATCTTATTGCATCGCGCTAGCTAGCAATAATGAAAAAATCGAAATACTGCGCAAATACATCCTGCTTCTCCCAACTGAAGATATCATCTCCACTCTAAGCAGTTTGCCCGAACCATATCACTCTATATCCGAGAAAAGAAAAAGACCCAAAATAGCTAACAACTTAAATAATCTGAATTTTGTGCAAGCTCTAGAAACCAGAGGGCTAATCTCATCGTGGAAAAAAGAAGGCGACTCAATCCGAATAAACACATTCCGTTAAACTATGTGGATGGCGACACCGGAATGAATGAGTCCAACTCCCAACCTGTCGAAAATATGTCGAAATCAATGGCACGAAAAGGTACGGAATGAGGCCTGAAAGCGGCGGCGGGGGTAGCACTGACACGCATAGCGACGCATCAACGCCCTGTTCTCAAGGGTTCGATTCCCTTCGCCCGCTCCAGAATCCCAAGCAAAAGCCCCCGGCAGCCTGAATTGCCGGGGGCTTTTGTGTTTTTGGCGTCGCCAAAGTCTGTCTTGTAAACTCCGTGGCACACCTACATCCCCGGACCCGCCGCATGCCCGCCCTCGCCTCGCACCGGCAATCCCTGTCCTGGCTCCTGCTCACCCTCCTCCTTCTATTGATCCGGCCTGCCTGGGCCGATCAGGTGGTCGATGCCGCCAGCGTCACCACGCAGCCGCTGACGCTGACCACCTACGTCTCCGTGCTCGAAGACCCAACCGGCAACCTGACGCTGGCGGACGTGCAATCCCCCGAGCAACAGGCGCGTTTCAAGAGCGACCAGCCGCCGGGCAGTGCGCTGGCGATGGGGTTCACCCGCTCGGCGTTCTGGTTGAAGGTGCGGTTGAGCAACTCCAGCGACGCACCGTTGCAGCGGTTTCTGGTCGTGGAGAACCCTCGGGTGTCCCATGTGCAGGCGAATATCCCGCAGGCGGATGGTTCGTATAAAACCATCAACACCGGCAGCGACGTGCCGCAATCGAGCAAGGTCTACCCGAATCGCAATTTCGTCTTTCCGCTGAACCTGCCGGCGCGGTCGGAGAAGGTGGTGTACCTGCGGGTGGAGTCGAGCATTGGCTTGCTGGTGCCGCTGCAGCTGTGGCCGGTGAAGGCGTTCCACGCCTACGAGCGCGACGACTACACCGGCAAGGCGTGGTACTTCGGCATCGCCATGGCGATGATCCTGTTCAACCTGATGCTGCTGTTTGCCCTGCGCGACCCGATCTACCTGCTCTACGTGGTCTTCGTCGGCTGCACGGCCTCGGCACTGGCGATCAAGAACGGGCTGGCGCCGGACTGGGCGATCTTCGGCGTGCCGCTCAACTCGAACATCGTCTACTACTCGGGCGTGTCGCTGGCCCTCGCCGCGCTGCTGCTGTTCGCTCGCAGGATGATGCAGCTCGAACGCATCCTGCCGCGCCTGGACTGGGTGCTGCGCGGGATGATCGTGCTGTACCTGCTCAGCCTTGTCGCCTACGCGTTCGCGCTGCCCTATGTGTCCCGCGCGGGCATCCTGCTGAACTTCGCTACTGCCGTGGTGCTGCTGGCGGCGGCCATCGTCTGCGCCTTCAAGCGCCAGCGCAGTGCGTTCTTCTTCCTCGCCGCCTTCGCGCTGCTGATGCTGGGCGGGGCGATGACCTCGCTGCGCGCCATGGGCATCGTACCGACCAACCTGTTCACCGTGGACGGCCTGCAACTGGGTTCGGCGATGGAGATGATCGTCCTGGCCTTCGCCCTCGCCGACCGCTTCAACGTGATGCGCCGGGAGAAGGCACGGGTGCAGGAGGAGTTGATCCGCGCCCAGCAGCAGCTTGTGGATAACCTGCGCACCTCCGAGCACGAACTGGAGCTGCGCGTCGCCGAGCGTACCGATGAGCTGCGCGAGCTGAACAATCAGCTTGAAGCCATGAGCCTGACCGACGCCCTCACCGGCATCGCCAACCGCCGCCGTTTCGACCAGGTACTGGAGCAGGAATGGGGCCATGCGCGCCGCTCGGGCGAGTTGCTGGCGCTGGCGGTGGTCGATGTGGACTGGTTCAAGCGCTACAACGATCACTACGGCCACCCGGCCGGCGACGCCTGCCTGCGCGAGATCGCCCAGGCGCTGGCAACGACGGTCAACCGTTCGACCGATCTGGTGGCGCGTTACGGCGGCGAGGAGTTCGTCTTCCTCGCGCCGATGACCGACCTCGCCGGCGTGCGTGGCATGGCGAACAAGCTGCTGCAGGCGGTGGAAGCCCTTGCCCTGCCCCATGAGCTTTCGCCGTTGGGGCGGGTGAGCGTGAGCATCGGCATTGCAGCAGCGGTGCCGGGGCAGGAAGCCTCTGCCGAGGCGCTGGTGGCAAGGGCGGACGCGGCGTTGTACGAGGCGAAGAAGCAGGGGCGCAATCAGGTGATGAGCAGTTAGCTTCAATCGATTGGCCGGTCGCCACGCAACTTTCCCAACCACCCACCGACACCCGCCGAGATCGTGCTGAACTTCGGCACGTCGTCCCAGGAAACCCACAGGCGCCCCTGCCAGTCGAGGACCGTCACCCGGTCGGAACGCCAGCTCATCTGGACGCGCCGAGGACGCTGCGGATCGACGCGCCCCTGATCGCGCAGCAGTGGGATCACCTCGTCCGACAACCAGCGCGCCACCGTGCGGTACTCCGCATGGCCGTAGCGGATCAGTGCCTTGTACAGCGCCGGCTCGTTGATTACCTCGACCTTCTCCTCAGTACCTCGGGCCTGCAACAGCCAGACGGTTCGCACCTTATCGCCCGACACCTTCCCCGCCAGGCTCTGCGGATGCCGCAGGCCAAGCAGCCGCGCGAAGTCGTGCGCGACGATCCAGGGCTGGTCGTCGATCAGCACGCCGCGCAAATGGTGGTTGTCACGCGTGAAGGTGGTGGCGGTATAGAGATCATCCATGGCTGGCCTCCAAGGGCTGGAAAGAGCGATCCATTGCTTCGAGTCGCCAAGCTCGAGATGGGTGACTTTTGAAAGGGCGGGAAGATACGCAGGCGCGAGGCTTCCCGTTCGAGAAAGGTTGGGTCAGTATTTGACTTCAGTAGTCAAACCTGATGGCTCGGGCACCGCCTAGGGTAATTATTTACCCAAGCCTGATTTAGAGCAACTATTTACCTGTGAATATTTTTTATATGGATAGGATGGCCGATAGAGCACGACTATTAATAAAGAAGCTTGGTCCCAAAAAGGTAAGCTTGTATGGAGGGGACTACGACAGATGGAAAAGTGTCAGCAAAGGTGCAGTTCGGATTAGCACAGAAGAAATTGAAGTACTTGTTAAGATTTATCCCCAACATGCATTTTGGCTGGTATCAGGGAAAAAAGCTCCGGAAATAGGTCAAACCAGCCCTTTAGATACAGACCAAGCCTAACGAGCCACCATTTAGCATAGAGGAACAATTAGTAGGCAATAACCTTATTTCATCTCACGCATTTAGGGAGAGAAGCATGAGCGCAGAATACCAGCGTTACATTGAGGACATTTCAGACGACATCAAGGCATGTTTGGAGGCCATGGGTTGCCAACCGATTTTATTCATCGGATCGGGCCTCACGAAACGATATTTAAACGGGCCAAACTGGGAAGAACTCCTGCAGATCCTTAGTGAAACCTGCCCAGAAATCGACAAAAAATTTGCCTATTACAAGCAGCGATATACTGACCCAATAGATATTGGAGAAGTATTTTCAGAGAAGTATAACGAATGGGCCTGGGGTGCAGGAGAGAAAAACTTCCCTAAGGAGCTTTTCGAGCAGGAAAACCCACCAGACATATACTTCAAATACTCAATAGCAAATCTCTTCAACGAGTTAACTAAAAGTCAAAATCCAGCCAATCAGGATGAAATTAGCCTTCTCCAAAAAATCCACCCACACTCCATAATAACAACCAACTACGACCAACTACTAGAACAGATATTCCCAGACTACGAACCTATTATTGGCCAAAAAATACTATATGCCAACAATGCTAGCATTGGCGAGATATTCAAAATACATGGATGTTCATCCATCCCAGAAAGCATCGTCGTAAACCGAAGCGACTACGATTCATTCTGCAAGAAGAAAAAATATTTAAGCGCAAAGCTATTAGCTTTCTTTGCCGAGCACCCCCTGGTCTTTATTGGCTATAGCGCTGAAGACCCAAACATCAAATCAATCCTATCGGACATTGACGAAATACTATCAGAAAATGGCGATTTAATACCCAACATATACATTCTTGAATGGTCAAGGGAGCCACTGATCGAATACCAAAGAAGAGAGCGCTTAATTCCTGTAGCAGAAAATAAAAGCGTACGCATAAAAAGCATCGTCGCCCATGACTTCTCTTGGGTTTTTCAAGCCTTCGCGGCAAACAAGGCACTTGAAAACGTCAATCCCAAACTGCTAAGAGCTCTTTTGGCTAGAACTTATGAGCTTGTTCGTTCCGACATTCCCAAAAACCCCATCCAAGTCGACTATACCGTTCTTTCCAACGTATCCGAAGTAGATGGCGAACTAGCAAAGCTTTATGGAATAGCTAATGCAGCAGACGGCGTAGCATTCAACGCAAATTACCCCTTCACATTGAGTGCAATTGGCAAAGCCCTAGGATTTAAAGGATGGCACGACGCCCAAAAGCTTCTAGAGATAGTAAAAAACTCTACCGGAGTTGACATAAAATCCTTCGACAACATTTACCACTGCGCAATTATGAATGGCGAAGTCGTACAATCGCATCGATACTCCGCCCTACTAAAACGACTTCTCGAGAAGGTAAAATCTGGCGAAGAGTACACCTTAGAATTAAAAAAATAGCTTCTCCCGAGGGAGAGGAATAATCCTCCTCCCTCGGCTAATTCCATGAGCACTATTACTTCTCCTTCAGCAACGCCTGAATCACCTGCTCCTGCTCCTCATACCCGCCCTCGCCGATCGACAGGTGGCGAATCCGCCCCTGGGCGTCGATGAAGTAGTGCGCCGGCCAGTACTGGTTGGCGAAGGCGTTCCAGAGGCGGTACTGGTTATCCAGCGCCACGGGGTAGTGGATGTCGTGCTGTTTCACCGCTTCGCGGACGTTGGCCGGCACGCGTTCGAAGGGGTATTCCGGGGTATGCACGCCGATCACCACCAGGCCCTGGTCGGCGTACTTCTTCGCCCAGGCGTTCACGTACGGCAGGCTGTGCTGGCAGTTGATGCAGTCGTAGGTCCAGAAGTCGACCAGCACTACCTTGCCGCGCAGGTCACGCAGGCTCAGTTCGGGGCTGTTGATCCATTCCACTGCACCTTGCAGTTCCGGAGCCGGGCCAAGGTCAGGCAGGCGTTCGGCGCCGTGGGCCATGTCGCCGGGCAGCAGTTGGCTGATGAGCGCGGGCACGCCGTCGATGACTTTGCGCTCCAGGCTGTTCACTAGCGTGGATGAGCTACCGGAGGCGATCTGCGCGCTGGTGCCGCTGGCGATGCCGACCACGGCCAGCAACGCGAGCACGCCGGTGGCCCGGCGCAGGCCTTCGATGACAGTCATGCGCGGCCGCAGGTGCTGCATCAGCCGGCGACCGGCGAAGAGCACGACGCCCAGCACCGTGGCACTCCCCAGCCCGTAGGCAAACAGCAGCAGGCTGGTCTGCGCGCTCGGGCCTTGCAGCATGGCGCCGGAGAGAATCAGCCCCAGCACCGGCCCGGCGCAGGGCGCCCACAGCAGGCCGGCGGCGAAGCCCAGCACCCAGGTGGAAAGCGCCGGCGGCAGGCGACGGGATTTGCCCTGCAGGCGATCGCCGATCCATGCCCAGGGCTTGGCCAGCGCGTCGCTGAAACGCGGCCAGAGCAGCGCAACGGCGGAAACCGACAGCAGCGCGAGGGCGAAGTAACGGCCCCACTCGCTGGCAGCAATTACCCAGTTACTGGAGACGGTCGCCAGGCTCGCCAGCACGGCGAAGCCGCTGGCGAGGCCCAGCAGCGTGACCCACGGCGACCACGCCGGACCGCCGGCGCGCTGCAGCAACAGGGGCAGTACGGGAAGGATGCAGGGGCTGAGCAGGGTCAGCGCCCCGCCGAGAAAGGCGATGAGCAACATGGGCACCTCGGTGGGCCATCGGCCCGTGGGGTTCACGCTTGGGATAAACGCCGGGGAATGAACGCCGCGGCCACTCATGGCCGCGGCATCAGGCGAATCAGCCGCCTTCGTTGCAGTTGGTGGCGAACTTGCGATAGGCCAGGCTGTGCGGCTGGCCGCTGGAATCCAGGTAATCCATGCGGGCGTTGACGATGCCGCAATCGAACGGCGAGGCGTTCTCTTCGTGGATGGCCAGGACGCGCTTCACGTCCAGTTTCTGACCGTAGTGGTAAGTCTCGGCGGGCTGGGTGTCGGCGGCCTGGGCGCTGAAGCTGGCGAAGGCGGCGACGGCAGCGAAGAGGCAAGCGTTGGCGAGTTGGATGGCTTTCATGGTGGTTCTCCTGTCCTGTGTCGGGTTTGGCCGGCGGGGGCTGTGCCTCGCCGTTGGTGCCCATTTCACGTTCAGGAGGTATCGGGCTTGTGTCGCGCAGGGCCCGGGTTTGCCGCGCCGGGTATCGGCGGCGGCTGTAGATACAGTGGAATACAAAGCACGGAAGGCAAGCGCGGCGCTGCGCTATAAACTCGCCTCAACCCACTACGAACGAGGAACCGGCATGGACCATGTCGATCACGTACTGATCGTCGACGACGACCGCGAGATCCGCGAGCTGGTCGGCAACTACCTGAAGAAGAACGGCCTGCGCGTGAGCCTGGCGGGAGACGGCCGGCAGATGCGCGCCTTCCTCGATGCCAACAGCGTCGACCTGATCGTCCTCGACATCATGATGCCCGGCGACGACGGTCTGAAGCTGTGCCGCGAGCTGCGCGTGGGCAAGCACAAGTCCACACCGGTGCTGATGCTCACCGCGCGCAACGACGAGACCGACCGCATCATCGGCCTGGAAATGGGCGCCGACGACTACCTCACCAAGCCCTTCTCCGCCCGCGAGCTGCTGGCGCGGATCAACGCCGTGCTGCGCCGCACCCGCATGCTGCCGCCGAACCTGCAGGTCAGCGAGGCCAGCCGGCTGATCGGCTTCGGCCGCTGGAAGCTCGACACCACCGCGCGCCACCTGCTGGATGAAGACGGCACCCTGGTCGCCCTGAGCGGCGCCGAGTACCGCCTGCTGCGCGTGTTCGTCGATCACCCGCAGCGCGTGCTCAGCCGCGAACAGCTGCTGAACCTCACCCAGGGCCGTGAAGCGGACATCTTCGACCGCTCCATCGATCTGCTGGTCAGCCGCCTGCGCCAGCGCCTGCTGGATGACGCCCGCGAGCCGGCCTACATCAAGACGGTGCGCAGCGAAGGCTACGTCTTCGCACTGGCCGTCGAACTGCTCGAGCCCAACCAATGAAATCCCTCCTGCACTGGCCACGCACGCTGGCTGCGCGCCTGGCGCTGATCTTCCTCGCCGGGCTGGTGTTCGCCTACAGCCTGTCGTTCTGCTCGCAGTTCTACGAGCGCTACCAGAGTGCGCGCAGCATGATGCTGGGCAACCTGGAGACCGACGTCAGCACCGCCGTCGCCCTGCTCGACCGCCTGCCCAAGGATGAGCGCGAGGCCTGGCTGCCGATGGTGCAGCGGCCCAACTACCGCTACCGGCTGGATGGCGGTGAACCGGGCGAGCCGATGAACATGGCGCAGGCGCCGATGGCCGCGACGTCCATTGCCGACTCCATTGGCCCGCGCTACGCGTTGCGCTTCGAGGACATTCCCGGCTCCATTCCGCACTTCCAGGCGCACCTCAAGCTCGCCGACGGCATGCCGCTGACCATCGATGTGACGCCCAAGGGTGTGCCGGTCGCGCAATGGTTGCCCTGGGTGCTGGTCGTGCAACTGGCGCTGCTGCTGTTCTGCACCTGGATTGCTGTGCGCCTGGCGATCCGTCCGCTCACGCGTCTGGCCCAGGCCGTAGATCATCTCGATCCGGATGCCCCGGCGCCGGAGCTGGACGAGCGCGGCCCCAGCGAAGTCGCCTACGCCGCCCGTGCATTCAACGCGCTGCAGGGGCGTATCGGCTCCTACCTCAAGGAGCGTATGCAACTGCTCGCCGCCATCTCCCACGACCTGCAGACGCCCATCACGCGGATGAAGCTGCGCGTCGAGCAGATGGACGACTCGCCCGAGCGCGAACGCCTGTGGAGTGACCTGGAAGAGATGCAGCACCTGGTCCGCGAAGGCGTGGCCTACGCACGCAGCATGGACGGCGCCAGCGAGGCGGCGGTGAAGGTCAACCTTGACGCCTTCCTAGACAGCCTGGTCCTCGACTACCAGGACAGCGGCCAGGCCGTGGAGCTGCAGGGCAACAGCAACGCCGTGCTGGAAACCCGCCCCCACGCGCTGCGCCGGGTACTCACCAACCTGGTGGACAACGCGCTGAAGTTCGGCGGGGCCGCCCAGGTGGAAGTCGAGCGCGATACCCAGGGCATCGTGTGTGTTCGTGTACTCGACGACGGCCCGGGCATTCCCGAGGAAGAGCTCGCCGAAGTGGTGAAGCCGTTCTACCGGGTGGAAAGCTCGCGCAACCGCAGCACCGGCGGCACCGGCCTCGGGCTGGCGATCGCCCTGCAGCTGAGCCAGGCGCTGGGCGGCACGCTGACCCTGTCCAACCGCACCAGCGGCGGGCTGTGCGTGCAACTGGAATTGCCGCCCGCCCGATGATGTACACAGAGATACAAGACGGCCTTCCCCGGACACATCCGGGATAAGGCCCGTCGACAAGATGGCTCCACGAACAGCGGCGGCACCCCGCCCGCCGCGTTCCCCAAAGGAGCCCGCCATGAACCGTCCCGCCGAACCTGCCCGCCTGCATGGCTGGCGCCTGTTTTCCCTGCTTTCGCTGCTGGTGCTGATCGTCACCGCGCTGGCCCTGTGGTCCCAGCCGCAAGAGGTGGAGGCGCTGCGCAGTTCGATCCGCGTCACCGCCCGCACTTCCTTCGCGCTGTTCCTCGCCACCTTCCTCGCCTCGTCCCTGGCAGCGCTGGTGCCGAGCGATTTCACCTGTGGCCTGCTGCGCGAAAGACGCTTCCTCGGGCTGGCCTTCGCCTTCTCCCACACCGTGCACGCGGTGCTGATCATTCTCTACGTGAAGTTCTTCCCGGAGACTTTCTGGCACGGCCGCAGCGTCGCCGCGAACATTCCCGGCTCGGTCGGCTACCTGTTCATCGCCCTGCTGGCCGTCACCTCCTTCCCCTACGCGGTGAAGCTGCTCGGCGTCCGCGTCTGGAGGGGCCTGCACAGCACCGGCACCTGGGTGATCGCCGGGGTGTTCTTCCTGTCCTTCTACAAGCGCCTGCCGATGGGCTCCTGGTACCCGCTGGGCTTCGGCCTGATCTTCAGCGCCATCGCCTTCAAGCTCATCGCCAAGCTGGCCGTCCGCCTGCGCCGTAGCGTACGTCCTGCGCTGCCGAGCGCCTGATCCCGACTTCTCCGCCACCGGGCGAAACCCTCGCCCGGCCGCCCAAGCCTTGCCCACGACCGACTGCCCACAACATTACCCACGAGGTGCGCCATGACCCTGCTGACCCTGAACCCGCTCAAGACCGCTTTCGACCAACTCGACCGCCTCGCCGCCTGGGGCTGGGACATCCCGCTGCGGCTGTTCCTGGCCTGGGAATTCTTCGAATCGGGCCTGGAGAAATGGCACGGCGACAACTGGTTCGAACAGATCCACGCCAGCTTCCCCTTCCCTTTCAACCACTTCTCCGCCGGCTTCGACTGGCAGGTGTCGATGTGGGCCGAGCTGATCGCGCCGGTGTTGTTGCTCCTGGGGCTGGCGACTCGTTTCGCCTCGGCCTCGCTGATCGTCGTGACCCTCGTCGCCATCGCCGCAGTGCACTGGCCGGCGCAGTGGTCGAGCCTGGCGGAACTGGCCCAGGGCTACTCGATTACCGATCATGGTTTTGGCAACTACAAGCTGCCGCTGATCTACCTGGTAGCGCTGGTGCCGCTGGTGTTGAAGGGAGCGGGAGCGCTGAGTGTGGATGGGCTGGTGCGGCGGGTAATGGGAGCTTCGCGGAACGTCTGATAGGCTGGCGATTCATCTGGTCGACCCACGACGCCCTCTCCTTTTGGAGAGGGCGTTTTTGTTTGTCTGCGGGAAGTCGGTGCAGGGGGTTGAACACGGACTTTGTCCGTTGTTCGCGGGCATGGCCCGCTCCTACAAGGTGCGCGTCGCGCTCACTTCCGGCCGGTTCCGGGAAGCTTGGTGATGGCAAAACCTGTCAGCAACAGCAGCGAGTATGCCGCCAGTTCTCGCGAGACCACCTGGCCTTCGTACCAGGCGCCGAGAAGCACCGCGAACACCGGAAAGATGATGAAGACGAAGGACAGGATTACCGGGCTAAGCCGCTTGAGCAGGACGAAATAGGCAATAAAACCACCTACCGATGCGCCTACCCCCAGATAGACCAGCGCCCACCAGGATCGCGTCGTGATGCTCGCAAACGACGGCGCTTCGACCATCTGACCGAGGGTGAACAGCAGCAGGCCGGCAATACCGATGGGCAGCGTGTTGTATGTGATGACGCTGATGTCGGCGCCCTTCTTCTTGGTCACCACGTAGCAAAGCGCATGCAATACAGCGGCTCCCAGGATGGCGACCACCCCCGCGAATCCGCCATGGTCCATGCCGATGCCCTGAACCCGCAGGATCATGAACAGGCTTCCGAAGCCGATCGCGATGCCCAGGACCTGGGCGAAACGGACGCGTTCGTGCAACACCAGGGCGGAGAACGCCAGGATGAACACCGGCATGCAACTGAACAACAGCGCGGTGAGCCCGGAGGAAACCTGGGTCTCGCCAAAGTTGAGCAGGTAGTACGGCACGCCGAAATAGCAGAGCGTGACAAACACGAAGAACCCACGCGCCTTTCGTGGGAAGAAGATCGGATCACGGCGCACCAGGGCGAACACAAGGAACAACGGGAACGCGATGAAAAAGCGCAGCCCGGATGCCGTCAACGGCGGCACGCTCTCGATGGCGATCCGGATGCCCAGCCAAGTCGTTCCCCAGCTCAGGCAGACACACAGAAAGAGCAGGCTGGTGATGAACCCGCCCAGCCACCCCCTCGCCGATTTTGCCGTGGCTTGCGCCGCTGATGACGTCGTCATGATGCTGCCCCTCAGTCGCTCGATGGTTGGTGCTACGCTGGCAAATGACACCTTTTATTCGAGGCTATTGAGAGGAAAAATGGCTGTCAAAGAGAGTATTGACACCGTATCAATGCTGAAGAATGCGCTGAGCGTTCCTCCTGGGGCGAAGTACAAGCGCCTCGCCAAAGCCCTTGAGGCCGGCATTCTCAGCGGCGACATCGGCGCTGGCACCAAGCTGCTACCGCAGCGGATTCTGGCCGACCGACTGGGCGTGACGGTTGGCACTATCAGCCGCGCCTATGCGGAGCTGGAACGCATGGGACTGGTCACGGCCCGCGTGGGCGACGGTACTTTCGTTCGCCAGAGTGGCCAGGAGACTCTCCGCAGCCAGGGATTCCGCAATTTCGTGGATGAAATCCCCGAGTGGTATGACATGAGCCGAAACATGCACATACCAGGGCCAGAGATTTCCTTTCTCGAGGAAAGCTTGAGGAATCTTTCCGGTGATACACGGAAGCTTCATGAGCTGATGCTGTACATGCCTGAGGCCGGCGCTCCTCGTTTCCGACAGGCAGGTGCAGAGTGGCTATCCACCGACACCTTTCAGGCCCACCCGGAGCAAACGCTCTGTGTGAACGGTGGCCAGCATGGGCTGATCTGCACGCTGATGGCATTGCTTCGAGCCGGCGACACGGTCGTCACCGAGCAGCTCACTTATCCGGGATTGATCTCCGCATCCCGCTTGCTGGGCATCCGCTTACTGGGGGCAGCCATGGACGAGGAGGGCCTGCTCCCGGAGTCGCTGAACGAGCTCTGCCAACAGCATCGAGTGACCGCTCTGTATTGCACGCCGACTCTGCAGAATCCCACCACAGCGACTCTGTCACCGCCCCGCCGGGAAGCCATTGCGCGCATCTGTCGTCAACACAATGTGCTGATCATCGAAGACGAAACCCACGCGGTGCTGGTCGGAGGCCGAGCACTCCCGCTGAGCCATTACGCGCCCGAGCGCAGCATCCTGATCGGCGGGCTCAGCAAAGCGGTTTCCGCCGGCCTTCGTGTCGGCTACCTGCATGCGCCAGCCGCCCTGGTCAGCCGGATCGCCTCGGCCATCCGCGCCTCATGCTGGATGGCAACACCCCTGGCCTTCGAATTGGCGACACAGTGGATCGAAAACGGTACGGCCAGGGAGCTGCGACAACAGCAAGTCATCGAGATCAGACGTCGCAAGGAGCTGGTAGAAGGAACGCTCGCCAGGCTGAACTACCGGACGCATCCTCAGTGCCCACACTTCTGGATCGAAGTCCCCGAGCCCTGGCGAGCATCGGATATCGAGCGCGATCTGAGGCTGAAGAATCTGCTGATTGCCACGGCAGAGGCGTTCGCCGTTGGACGTGCTGCAGTCCCGCAATTTGTGCGAGCGAGCATCAGCAACACAACGCAGGATGACCGACTGCTCCAGTCCGCCTTCGCGACGTTGGCCGATGCACTACAAGCGGACGGGCCCGAGAGCGAACCTGGCATCGCAGCCCAACTGTAGGAGCGCCCCATGGGCGGATCGCGGGCATGGCACCTGCCTGAAATATCGCGCCGGGGCATACCCTCTCCCCCGCCCTGGCTGCACGCCCCGCTCCGAAGGGAGAGGGTTAGGGAGCCAAGGCACGATCTATCAGAAGAAGACAGTTGCTCCTACAGGGGACGCCGAGCGAGCGAAAAAGCCCGCACACCGATGACGGTGCGCGGGCTGCCCTGTGGACAAGGGATCGATCAGGGAATGACGAACCCCACCTCGATATTGCCGCGCGAAGCCTTGGAATACGGGCAGATCTGATGCGCCTCGTCGACCAGCTTCGCCTTGTCCTCGGCCTCCAGCCCCGGCAGGTGCACGGTGAGCTGGGCGGCCAGGGCGAAGCCGCCGTCGGCGGTGTTGCCCAGGGAGACTTCGGCGTCCACCGCCACATCGGCCGGCAGGCGCACGTTCAGCTTCTGCCCGGCGCGGCGCAGGGCGCCGATGAAGCAGGCGGACCAGCCGATGGCGAACAGTTGCTCGGGATTGGTGCCGGGGCGGCCGGAGCCGGGCGGGCTCAGGGGCAGGTCCAGTTCACCGTCGGTGGTCTGGCCGCGACCATCACGACCTCCGGTGGTGTGGGTGTGGGCGGTGTAGATCACGGTTGCCAGGGTGTCGGTCATGACGCTTCTCCTTCAGGGGCGATGCAACGGGGGACGACGTGGAGTGGTGCAATTCGGGCGGGTGCCGAGCACCACGCCCTGTTCTTTCAGGCTGCCCAGCAGGGCAACGCCCTGCCCTTCGATGGAGGCCGGTTCGACGCCGGCGATTTCAGCCAGCGCCTTGAGGTGTTGGCGACCGGTGAGCTGCCACTGTTGCAGCGACACCAGCAGAGCATGGGCCAACGGGGCCAGACGCGAGAAGTACACCTTCAGGTCGGTATCCCGGCGCACCAGCAGCAGTGTCGGTTCGGCCGGGGCGTCCAGGGGAATGTGTTGCGGACCGATGTGGCTGACCGGCCAGGCATAAGCCAGCGGCGCGGCAAGCGCTGACAGCAGCGGCACACCCTCGAGCAGGTCACCGTCCGGGTCGTGGGCCGGCTCGGCGTTGTCGCTGAGCAGCAGCGCGGTCTCGATGAATTCGTAGTGCGCCAGTTCAGCGACCCAGCCGGGCTGCTCGCTGCACCCCTCCAGGTATTCGACGAACTCGCCGGCCACCTCGGTGAACAGCGGCGTCTGGCAGTGGAAGCTGGCGTAGAAATCCTCCGTCAGCGCCTGCCACTGTTCACTTGGCAGGCTGGCATGCAGCACCGGGAAGTTGCCGGCGAGCAGCGCTTGCAGGTTGCCGAAGAACAGTTGCCGGTACACCGCCAGGCGCCGCGCCTCGATGCCGGGCGGCGGCTCGTTGGCCTGCGGGTCGCGGATGTAGCGGGTCATGCGCAACTGCTGCTCGCGCAAGGTCTCAGCCATGACGCACCTCCGGTCGGCGCGCGGATGTTTGCAGGTGGCGGATGGTGGCTACTTCGCCGAGCAACTCGGCCAGCGGCGGCAGGTTGAAGTCGCGTTCCAGCAGGGTCGGGACGCTGCCCAGGTGCTGGTAGGCGCTGGCCAGCAGGCTCCAGACGTCGTCCTTCACGGCGGCGCCGTGGGTGTCGATCTTCAGGTCCGGCGCTTCGTCGTAATGGCCGGCGACGTGCAGGCAGGCGACGCGCTCGGCCGGCACGCGGGCCAGGAAGCCGGCGGCGTCGTAGCCATGGTTGTGGGCGTTGACGTAGAGGTTGTTGACGTCCAGCAGCAGGTCGCAGTCAGCCTCGCCGAGCACCGCGAGGAGGAAGTCGATCTCGCTCAGCGCCTGGTAGGGCGCGGCGTAGTAGGAGATGTTTTCCACGGCGATGCGGCGACCGAGGACGTCCTGCACCTCACGGATGCGGCTGGCGATGTGGCGCACGGCCTCGTCGGTGAAGGGCATGGGAATCAGGTCGTAGAGGTGGCCTTCGTCGGAGCAGTAACTCAGGTGTTCGCTGAACAGCGGTACCTGGTGCTGGTCGAGAAATTCGCGGACGCGACCGAGGAATACATGGTCCAGCGGTTCCGGCCCGCCCAGGGACAGCGACAGGCCATGGCAGGACAGCGGGAAGCGTTCGGCCAGGCGGGCCAGCCCTTCACCATAGGTCCCGCCGACGCCGATCCAGTTGTCCGGGGCGACTTCGAGGAAGTCCACGGCGCGGTCGTCCAGGGTCAGCAGGTCAGGCAGCATCGCGCGGCGCAGGCCGAGGCCGGCTCCCTGCAGGGGTACGGAAGGGGTCATGGCAGTCTCCTTGGCGAAGTGCCCTCCCCGGCCATCGGCTCGGGGAGGGGCAGCGTCGGTCAGTTCTTGGCCTGGCTCAGCTTGCTGTACAGGTCGGACGGGAAAGGCTTGCCGTTGGAGTCGAACTGGTTCTTGCGGAACTGGTAGACCTCGGCCTCGGAGAGATAGCCGTCGTGGTTGGCGTCGATGGCGTCGAACTCCGCGCCCGCCTTGGGTGCCACGGCCAGCAGTTCGGCGCGGGAGACGCGGCCGTCGTGATCGGCATCGGTGCGGGCAAAGGAGGCATCGCCGCACTTGCCTTCACCGCACTTGCCCTCGGCGCCGGTGGCCTTGGCCTGGGCGCCGTCGGCACCGCATTTGCCTTCGCCGCACTTGCCTTCGCCCTGGCTCACCTTGGCTTTGGCCTTGGCCTCGTTGGCACCGCACTTGCCCTCGCCACACTTGCCCTCGCCGGCCTTGGCGGCGGAAGCCAGCTGGTAGCCCTGCGGCAGGGCTTCGACGGCGAAAGCGGAGGACGCCATGTTCAAGCCGCCAGCCAGCGCGATAGCGATCAGGCCCAGTTGAGTCTTCGAGGTACGAGTCATGCTGCTTCTCCAGATGCTGTGGCGCTTGCTGCGCCGAGTCATGCCGCAAGGGCGAATCCCTGGAACGAGGCACTGGAGGTTTCCCAGCCGTTGCGCCGTGTCGTTCGGGTAGGGCTATTTCGCCGCAGTGATGTATCGCGGACGTATCGGCGTCTGGAGGCTTTTGTATGCGTGTGTCCGCTCAGGGAGCGGTGGATACAAAGGAATACATTCGGGAGGGTTTGGAGCGGGGACTGTTCGCGAGCAAGAACCAGGCGTCCCCCTCGCTCCTACGCAGAGCAGCATGGCGTGGACCTGTAGGAGCGAGCTTGCTCGCGAACCAGAGACGTGCTCAGGTCGAAGAAGCGCAACACATAAAGAAAGGGCCGCAGAGCGGCCCGATCCTGCGGGACGGAGAGATCAACCCGCGCGCTTGGCCGCGATGGCGGTGACTTCCACCTTCATGCCCTCGACGGCCAGCTCGGAGATACCGACGGCGGCGCGCACCGGGTAGGGCTTGGCGAAGAAGCTGCAGTACACCTCGTTGAACGCGGCGCGGTCGGCCATGCTGGTGAGGTAGATGGTCAGGTGCAGTACGTGGTCCAGGCCGCTACCGGCCTTTTCCAGGGCCAGTTGCAGGCTGCGCAGGGTCGCCACGCTCTGGGCCTTGATGTCGCCCAGTTCCAGGCTGCCGTCCTCGAGGGTGGGGATCTGCGTGGAAACCAGCAGGCCGCCGAAGCCGGCGACGTCGGAGGAGATGGATTCGGGGTCCGCGTCGGGGATGAAGGTAGGCGTCATGGGACAAATCTCTGCTGTCGGTGAATGGGGCACGTCGCCGCAGCGGGTGCGGCGGCCGGGTCGCGCAGCTTAGCCGCATCGCCCCGATGCGCGCCATGTCACCGTGCCCGCAGCCCCCGGAAACAGTGACATTGCTTATATACGCGGAACTTCCAAATGCGTTATGTCAACTCGACCAACGTCCTGATTATTACAGTTTGAGACATAGACCTTTTCATAATCCGTGATTTAAACGGCGAACTCTTTCGGCATTATGACGTCGGCTCTCCCACGCTTGGAGCAATTCGTGGGGGAATACAAAGCCAGTTAACTGCAACAATGCCAACGCAACTTCCTGCGACTTTCCGCCGTGGTCAATCCACGTTCGGATTCATTGTGCCTGCCTATAAAAACGTCCGGTTCTCACGCACTTCATCGAGCCGGTCCTCCAAGACTCTAGGGGCAATATCCATGAAGCACCTCAAACGCAGCGCCATCGTGCTCGCTGTTTCCGCCGCCGCCAGCCAGTTCGCCAGCGCCGAACCCTTCGTCACCGATCAGGCCGATGCCAAGGGCTTCGTCGAGGACGCCAAGTTCGACGTCCTGCTGCGCAACTACTACTACGACCACGACGGCAAGAACGGCAAAGCCGACAACCGCGACTGGACCCAGGGCTTCCTGGCGAACTTCTCCTCGGGCTACACCCAGGGCACCGTCGGTTTCGGCGTGGACGCCTTCGGCTACCTGGGCATCAAGCTCGATGCCGGCCGTGGCCGCGCGGGCACCGGCAACCTGCCGGTCGGCAACGACGGCAAGCCGGATGACGACTACGGCAAGGCCGGTGGCGCGCTGAAAGTGCGCATCTCCAAGACCGAGCTGAAATTCGGCGACATGCAGCCGACCGCTCCGGTGTTCGCCGCCGGCGGCACCCGCCTGATCCCGCAGACTGCGTCGGGCTTCAACCTGTTCAGCAGCGAAATCGAAGGCCTGGACCTGGAAGCCGGTCACTTCACCTCCGGCACCAGCCCGGTCACCACCGCCCGCGACGGCGGCCTGTGGGCGGCCTATGCCGGCGTGGAAACCAGCGACGTCGACTTCCTCGGCGGCAAGTACGCGATCAACGACAACCTGAGCGTTTCGCTGTACGGCTCCGAGTTCAAGGACATCTGGCGCCAGTACTATGGCAACGTGAACTGGGTGCTGCCGGTCGCCGATGACCAGTCGCTGGCCTTCGACTTCAACATCTACCGCACCAACGACGAAGGCCAGGCCAAGGCCGGCGAGATCAGCAACACCACCTGGTCGCTGGCAGCCGCCTACTCCTTCCTGCAGGCGCACACCGTCACCCTGGCCTACCAGAAGGTCCACGGCGACACCCCGTTCGACTACGTCGGCTTCGGCGACGACGGCGACGGTGCCACCGGTGACTCGGTGTTCCTCGCCAACTCCGTGCAGTACTCCGACTTCAACGGTCCGGGCGAGCGCTCCTGGCAGGTGCGCTACGACCTGGCGATGGACACCTACGGCGTACCGGGCCTGAGCTTCATGGCCCGCTACATCAACGGTACCGGCATCGACGGCAGCCACGCCGACGCCGATGGCAGCTACGCTGGCATGTACGGCGAGGACGGCAGCCACCACGAGACCGACCTGGAAGCCAAGTACGTGGTCCAGGAAGGCCCGGCGAAGGACCTGTCCTTCCGCGTGCGTCAGGCCTTCCACCGCGCCAACGCCGACCAGGGTGAAGCCGACAACAACGAACTGCGCCTGATCGTCGAATACCCGCTGTCGATCCTGTAATTCAGCACGAACATTCACTGAATTATTGAGCGGGGCAACTTTCGGATTCGTCTGAAAGTTTGCCCCGTGTCCAGGCGAGATTATTACGCCCGTGCAGAAAGTCTCTTCCCGGAATAACGGTTTATCCCGCCGCTGCAACTTTCTAGAATTACCCCATCTTCCCGCTTCCGCACTTTCCCTGCGGAAGACAACTCCTGACGTTGATATTGTGATTGCTCCTTCGACGTCCTTCGAGCCGCTCCATTGGAGCGGCTTTTTTTATGTCCCGAATGCTGTCTTGAACAAAAAGTGAGCGAACCTGCCAGCGAAACGGTCCAACTCTGCGACGACGCGTTGTATCCCTACGCGAACCACGGAGGCACCTCACCATGAGCGCAATGACCCTCGAAGGCTGGTGCAAGACCACCGCCGAGCAGAAGCCCACGCCGCTGGAAGACATCCGCTTCTACCTGACCGATGAGGACCGCCTGCACCTGGAGCAGGCCGAGGTGTACCTGCAGGAGAACGGCCAGAAGGAAATGATGGTGGACGCCGACCTGCGCACCCTCGACCTGCACATGCCCGAAGCGGTCGGCCCGCTGGCGGACTGCATGTTCCGCGTGTACCTGGGCGGCGCCGAGCACCGCGGGCAGTTCCACCTGGTCGGCCACAGCGCCCGCGACGGCAGCCTGATCTACACCAACGCCGTGCTGATCGACCAGCTCATCAACTGACGCCCTCCTCGCCCGTCGCAGACGCGGCGGGCGAGGTGCGCTCGTCGCCCATGTCGCAGGTGGAGATTGTGGCCGCTGAGCGGCCGTGATTTCATAAAGCCACCTGCGTCCGCCTGCCGCATGTCCGGCGCGGAGCACAATCCAGAACTACGCCCATCCTCCGTTGAAGAAGCTGCTATCGGATGCGAACTTCCAGTAAAGCTGGGGTACAGGAGTACGGGCGATACGACGGCCTGCTGCGTCTCGCCCGCCATGCGGGTGGCGATTGCGCCGTCCTGCTCATCGACATGCGCGGCCAATTGCTCGGCCAGCTCGGCATCGACGGTGCCGGCGCCCTCTCTCTGGCTACCCTGCTGTCCCTCAATGCCGCCACCAGCCCGCTGAGCCACCAGGGCCAGCTCCTGAACCTGCTGGCCAGCCAGACGCTGCGCGACCAGGAAGGCTTCCCCCAGGCGCGCCTGCTGCTGCTGGGCAACGGCGACCAGTCGCTCAGCCAGCAACAGCAGACGCTGCTGGACGATGTACTGGAGCTGGGCGAGGCCCTGCTCGACCGCGCCCGCATGCCACAGAAGGAAAGCGAGCGGCGCATGGCCCTGGCGGTGGACGGCAGCGGAACCGGCATCTGGGATCGCCACGTGCCCACCGGCGAGATCCACTATTCCAGCGCCTGGAAGTCCCTGCTGGGCTACGCCGAGGACGAGATCGGCAGCCGCATCGAGGACGCCTACACGCGCCTGCACCCGGACGACCTCGAGTACGTGCAGAACACCATGCGCGATCACTTCGAGGGTCGCACCGAGGCCTACGAAGTGGAGCATCGCCTGCGCCACAAGGACGGCCACTACCTCTGGGTCTGCAGCCGCGGCAAGGTGGTCGAGCGCGATGCCGCCGGCAACGCGCTGCGCATGCTCGGCACCACCACCGACATCACCGCCCTGCGCGGCATGGCCGAGCAACTGCGCGAAAGCGTGGAGCTGCTCACCGACCTGACCAATGAAATACCCGGCATGGTCTTCCAGTTCCGCCGCCTGCCCGATGGCACCGGCACCTTCCCCTATGTCAGTGCCGGGGTGATGGACATCTATGGCATTGCGGCCGAGCAGATGCAGCACAACTCCGTGTTCCTGCGCGACCTGATCCACCCCGAGGACCTGCCGGCCTGCCTTGCCTCGCTGGAGGCCTCCGCCGCCCTCCTGCAACCGTGGCGGCACGAATACCGCGTGCAGATCGCCGGGCGCGGTACGCTCTGGCGCCAGGGCAACGCGCACCCCAAGCGCGTGGCCGACGGCACCCTGATCTGGCACGGCTTCATCACCGACATCACCGAACGCAAACGCATCGAAGCCGAGCTGCAGGTGCTGGCCACCACCGACTTCCTCACGCAACTGCCCAACCGTGGCCACTTCATGCGCCTGATCGAGGCGGAGCTAGGCCGCGTGCAGCGCTCGACGACGCACCACGCAGCGATCCTGATGTGCGATATCGACCACTTCAAGGCGATCAACGACCGCTGGGGCCACGCCGTCGGCGATGAGGCCCTGCGCCACTTCGCCAGCATCCTCGGGCGTGACATTCGTCGCGTCGACTTCGCCGGGCGCATGGGTGGCGAGGAGTTCGCCGTGGTGCTGGGGGATGCCGACGTTGCCGCCGCCCAGGTCTTCGCCCAACGCCTGCAGCAGCAATTGCTGGAGCAGCCGCTGATGCAGGGCGGGCAGCGCATCCCGCTGAGCATCAGCATCGGCATCGCTGCGCTGGAAGCCAGCGACGCGTCTGCCGAGGCCGGGCTTTCCCGCAGCGACAGCGCGCTCTACCGGGCCAAGCAGAACGGCCGTAACCGTATCGAGTGCCACTGAGGGCAAACCCGCGAGGCAGAGCGTGCCGCCTGCGCGGGCGTTGCCGATCCTGAACGGCTGCCGTGAAAAAGCGTGCAGAATTTTTCACCATTATGACCAGGCGTTTTAAATAATGGACTTTTCAGCACGTCGAGATATTACAATAAATCCTTTAAAAACAATTAGATAGAATAATTGTAAGACAGGATTTCGGCCATTATTTTTGACGGCCCGCGTCGAATTCGTTTGACATATTTAACGGCTCTGGCAGGCTGGTAGGCAGGTTTCGACCGGGAAACTTCGCCTTCTGTGCGCTCCCGGCAGTGCTCGGGGCCTCAGGTAGCGCGCCTTTCCGCTGCGCGCCTGCACAAAAACGATGGGCTGCAGCCCGTCCAAAGGTGACATATGTCCAACAGCAACATTGGCAACAAGAAACAGACTCTCCGTAAACCCGTCGTCCTGATGTCCATGGGCAGCCAAGAGCGCAAAGGCCACGACTATCAGGTAATGACCCACAAATACATCGTGCCCCTGGTCGAACAGTCCGATTGCGTGCCGGTACTGGTACCGACCTGCTGCGGCATCGAAGACCTCGAGCAATACCTGGACATGGCCGACGGCGTGTACCTGACCGGCGCCGGCAGCAACATCGATCCGACCCTGTATGGCCAGGAGAATGAAACTCCCGGCAAGGGCCAGGACAAGGACCGCGACAACTTCGACATCCCGCTGATCAAGGCCGCCATCGCGCGTGGCCTGCCGATCTTCGGCATCTGCCGCGGCATGCAGGAAATCAACGTGGCCCTGGGCGGCGATATCTACCAGAAGGTCTATGCCGAACCCGGCTTCAACGACCATCGCGAGAATCCCGAAGACCCGGTCGACGTGCAGTACAGCCCGGCCCACGGCGTTCGCCCGATCCAGGGCAGCTGGCTGCAGCAGCTGCTGGGTGACGAGATCCGCGTCAACTCGCTGCATGGCCAGGGCCTGAAGAACCTGGGCAAGGGCATCGAAGCCATCGCCCACGCCGAAGACGGCCTGGTCGAGGCCATCCACGCCCCGACGCTTTCCTCCTTCCTCTTCGCGGTGCAGTGGCACCCTGAATGGCAGGCGGCGAAGAACCCCGACTCGGTGAAGATCTTCCAGGCGTTCGGCGATGCTTGCCGCGCGCAGGTGAAGAAGAAGCAGGCTCGCGCACTCGCTGCCTGATTCGTTTCCCGTGTCATGAAAAAGCCCGGCATCCGCCGGGCTTTTTTATTCCATCTGTCCGCCGACTGGCGCTACCACAGACCGCGCGGCGCGTCGGTGGGCCATGCGCAACGCCGGACGCTCCAGCAGATGCCATGACAGCGCCGCCAGGACCAGCACCAACAGCGCTGTCAGCGCCATGCCCGGATAGAAGCCAAGACCGCTACGGTTGATGACGACCTGTTGCACCGGGAAGGCGTAGAGGTAGATGCCGTAGGAAACATCAAAACGCCCG
Organism: Pseudomonas sp. PDM22; assembly: GCF_014851965.1. NCBI lineage: Bacteria > Pseudomonadati > Pseudomonadota > Gammaproteobacteria > Pseudomonadales > Pseudomonadaceae > Pseudomonas > Pseudomonas sp. PDM22. Next base: position 297,653 of record NZ_JACVAR010000002.1, on the reverse strand, counting down.
GCAATCAGCCGATCGGTGAACAGCAGGCCAACTCCCAGGGTAATCAGGCACATCGCCAGGCTGCCCACTGGCAGCGACCAGGCCGAGCCAAGTGTGCCGCCCAGGAGAGCGATGCCGACCACGATCATCGACACCAGCACTTCCGGTCGGGCCAGCCAGGCCTGGCGAAAGGCGAAGAAGGAGCCGAGGAAGAATGCACTGGCCACCGACAGGTAGGTTGTCAGCTTGGCCGCCCATACACCCTCGCCGAAACGCCCCAGATAGCCGCTCAAACCCGCCAGCAGCAAAGCCGCGCCCAGCGGCAGCAGCGGGCCACGCGTCAGACTGAGCAGGGCCGCTACCGCCAGGTAGCAGGCGAACTCGATTTTCAGCGTCCACAGACTCCCATTGAAGGAGTCGGGGAAGATGAAACCAACGGTCACATCCGGCAGATTCGCCTGCCCCATGGCGGAGATGCGGAGGAAATCGAGTAACGCGCTGCCATCCAACAGCCGCGACATACCGCGCTCCGACAATAGCGGCGCGGCAACGTAGACCATCAACAGGGAGCAGCCGATCAGTGCCGGAAACAACCGCGCCACGCGCTTGAGCAGGTAGTTGGAGAAGCTGGCGGACCGGCAGAAGCTCAGGGTGATCAGATAGCCGGAGATCGAGAAGAATGCGAGCACCGCCAACGCACCCAGATTGTGCGAGCCGCCCAGTCCGGGAGAATCCAGACCGGACAATGCGTAATGGTGGCTGACCAGGACCGATAGCGCAGCGAGATGGCGGATGAGATCGAATGCATTGCGGTGCAGGCTGGGCATATCGGCAGTCCGTTGCAGAAACGGCCTGCATTATTCCACAACCTGCCGCGTCTGAGCCGATCGCGACAGCGGAGCCCCGACCATTCAGACCGCGAATGAAACCACGGTCTCACCGGCGGCTGTTTATCCTGCTGACATGCCGGGCCGGCAGACTGGCCCGGCATGTCAGCAGCGCCCGACATGGGCTTTGGACGAGGTCCCCATGAACAACGATATCTTCTCCCTCGCAGGCAGGACCGTCCTGGTCACCGGCGCCTCCAGCGGCATCGGCGCACACCTGGCGCGCGTCGCCGCCCGTGCGGGCGCCCGCGTGGTGCTGGCGGCACGTCGCACCGAGCGCCTGGCGCAACTGGCCGAAGCCATTCGTGCCGACGGCGGCGAAGCCCTTGCCGTGGCGCTGGATGTGACCGACCGCGCCAGCGTCGAGGCCGCCTTCGACAGCGCCGAGGCGCAGTTCGGGGTGGTGGATGTGGTGCTCAACAACGCCGGCATCGGCAACGGCCAGCGCGCGCTGGAGGTCAGCGAGGAAGACTGGCGCAGCATGCTCTCCACCAACCTCGACGGCGTCTGGCGCGTCGCCCAGTGCGCGGCGCAGCGTCTGGCCAAGGCCGGGCGTGGCGGCAGCATCGTCAACATCGCCTCGATCCTCGGCCTGCGCGTGGGCGGCGGCTACAGCCATTACTGCGCGGCCAAGGCCGGCGTGGTGCAGCTGAGCAAGTCCCTGGCGCTGGAACTGGCGCGCTTCAACGTGCGGGTCAACGCCATCGCACCGGGCTACTTCAGGACTGAAATGAACGACGCCTACTTCGACAGCGACAAGGGCCAGGCCTACATCCGCGACACGGTACCGATGCGCCGCCTCGGCCAGCTCCGGGAACTGGAAGGCCCCTTCCTGCTGCTGGCCAGCGACGCCGGCGCCTTCATGACCGGCGCGGTTCTCGCCGTGGATGGCGGGCACCTGGTGAGCAGCCTCTAGAGCGCCCCGGCCAGGCCTCCGCCCAGCGCGCCCAGCAGCACCAGCGCCCAGGGCGGAACCCGGCCACTGAGCAGCACCAGGAAGGCCAGCGCGACCAGGGAAATGTCGAGCAGGCCGACGATGGTCTCGCTGCCGATGGGATGGATGAGCGCCGCCAGCAACAGGCCGACCACGGCGGCGTTCACCCCGGCCAGTGCCGCGCGCAGAGGCCGCTGGCGACGCAGGCTCTGCCAGAACGGCAAGGCGCCGAGCACCAGCAGGAAGGACGGCAGGAAGATCGCCAGCAGGCACAGCAGCGCGCCGGTCGCGCCGCCCGGCTCGGTGATGGCCGCGCCGAGGAAGGCGGCGAAGGTGAACAGCGGCCCCGGCAAGGCCTGCGCCGCGCCATAGCCGGCGAGGAAGGTCGGTGCATCCACCCAGCCGGGGTCAACCACCGCACTCTGCAATAGCGGCAGCACCACATGCCCGCCGCCGAATACAAGGCTGCCGACCCGGTAGAAGGCGTCGAACTGCGTCAGCCATGGCCAATGCCACGCGGCCGCCGCCAACGGCAGAAGCGCCAGCAGCACGAAGAACAGCAGCAGGTAGAAGCCGCCCCGACGACGCGACGCGCAATGGCCCGGGCCCACCGAATCGTCCACCGTGGACGGCCGCAGCCAGGCCATGCCAATCAGCGCAGCCGCGAGGATCACCAGCAATTGCACGACAACGCCGGGCCAGCGCAGCGCCACGGCGGTCACCAGGATCATCAGCCCCTGGCGCTGCCAGTCCGGACACAGCGACCTGGCCATGCCCCAGACGGCATGGGCCACCACGGCGACGGAGACCAGCATCAGCCCGTGCAGCGCACCGGCCGGCAACCACTGGCCATGCCGCGACAGCCCCAGGGCGACCAGCAGCATCAGCAAGGCCGACGGCAAGGTGAAGCCTGTCCAGGCCACCAAGGCGCCCCACTGCCCCGCGCGCAAGGCGCCCAGGGCCATGCCCAGCTGGCTGCTGGCGGGGCCGGGAAGGAACTGGCAGAGGGCGATGAGATCGGCGTAGTGCGGCTCGTCCAGCCAGCGCCGCCGGCTCACGAACTCCTCGCGGAAATAGCCCAGGTGCGCCACCGGCCCGCCAAAGGAAGTCAGGCCCAGGCGCAGGAAGATCAGGAAGACGCTCCAGAGGGAATCGCGCGGCGTCGGTTCGGTCATGGGCACGGGTCGGCAGGGGTCAGTCGCACAGTCTGGCAGTTGGATGCTGCAATGCAACTCAGCGGTCGAGTTCGCGAATCCGCTGCTCCAGGAAGCGCCGCTCCGGCTCCAGCTTCGCCAGTTCCAGGGCGCGTTCGTAGGCCCCGCGCGCCTGCTCGCGGAGCTCCAGGCGGCGACAGAAATCGGCGCGCGCGGCATGGGCCAGGTGGTAATCCTGCAGGTCGCCACGGGCCAGGATGGCATCGACCTGCGCCAGCCCCGCTTGCGGGCCATCGCGCATGGACAGGGCCACGGCACGGTTGAGTTCAATCACCGGCGAGGGCTGCATCGCCAGCAGGAGGTCGTAGAGGCCGACGATTTCCGCCCAGTCGGTGCTGGCCATGTCGGCCGCGGCGGCATGCACGGCGGAGATCGCCGCCTGCAGGGTGTAGGGGCCGATACGCCGGGTAGCGAGCGCAGCGCTGATCAGTTGCTGGCCCTCCCCGATCAAGGCACGGTCCCAGCGCGCGCGGTCCTGGTTTTCCAGCAGCACCAGTTCGCCGTCCTCGGCGGTGCGCGCCTCGCGCCGCGACTCGTGCAGCAGCATCAGCGCCAGCAGGCCCATCACTTCCGCTTCCGGGAGCAATTCGAGGAGCTGCCGGCCCAGGCGGATGGCTTCGGCGGACAGGTCGGTGCGGGTCAGCGAATCGCCGGCCGAGGCCGAGTAGCCCTCGTTGAACACCAGGTAGATGACCCGCAGCACACTGGCCAGACGCTCCGGCAGTTCGGCGGCTTCCGGCACCTGGTAGGGAATCTGTGCGTCGCGGATCTTCGCCTTGGCGCGGACGATACGCTGGGCGATGGTCGAGGGCGTGGCGAGGTAGGCGCGGGCGATTTCCTCGGTCTTCAGGTCGCAGACCTCGCGCAGGGTCAGCGGCACCTGCGAGTCCGCCGGCAGGGCCGGGTGGCAGCAGGTGAAGATCAGCCGCAGGCGGTCGTCCTCGACGCTTTCGTCGGCCAGTTCTTCCACCGATTGCGCGTCGATCTCCAGTTGCTCGGCGATCTGCGTCAGGGACGCGTCGAAACGCGAACGCCGACGCAGGCCGTCGATGGCCTTGAAGCGCCCGGCAGAGACCAGCCACGCGCGCGGGTTGGCCGGCACGCCGTCGCGCCGCCACTGGTCCACGGCGGCGACGAAGGCTTCATGCAGCGCCTCCTCGGCGAGGTCGAAATCCCCCAGCAGACGGATCAGCGTGGCCAGCACCCGGCGCGATTCACGGCGATAGACCTCGTCCACCACGTCGCGCAGGGGCTGGGGAGCGTACTCGTGCATGGGCCGAAGGTCCTTGGCGTGTAGAAGTCTGCCTATCCTGCACGCATTCCCTTCAAGGTGGGAGCTGGTCGGACGGATGCGACGAGGGGATCGTTGCGGGGTGTTTCGCTGGAGCGAACGTACACGCGAACTCGTTGCACGGTAGCCCCTGCAGGAGCGGGCCACGCCCGCGATCGCGCGCATGGCGCGCTCCTACAGGTCAACCAGATTAAGGTTTGGCGTCGAACAACAGCTGCCCCGTCGCCGGATCGAAGGGAATGGAGAAGTGCTCGTGGGCGATCTTCCACTGCCCTGCCTCGCGGCGCAGGCCGACGCTGACCCGCGCCCAGGAGGCGTTGTGCTGGCCCTTGTCGTCGGTGCCGCCGCAGTAGGCGAGGTAGTGCCCGAAGGCCGTATCGCCGCTGCTTTCGAAGCTCAGCTCATGGATCTCGAAAGTGGGCTCCTTGCACATCTGCGTACAGTCGCGCCAATGGCTGGCGTAGGCCTCGACGCCCTTGAACTGCAGTTGCTTCACCGCATCGAAGGCGAGGATGTCGCGGGTGTAGTGGCTGGTAATGCCTTCCACGTCGGAGGCGCGCACGGCTTTCAGCCAGCTTTCCAGCAGCGCGTGCAGTTCGCTGTGGGTGGCGTTCTTCTGGGCAGCAGTCATCGGGAATCTCTCCGTGTAGTAGTCGGGTCGGTTCAGGACCCGCAGCAGCTGTGCGGCGGCGCGGCCTGGTCGTAGTCGTCGTGGAAGCGCGTCCAGTTCATGCCCTTGCCCTGGTAGTCGGGCATGCCGTCCCAGCCTTCGCCGCGCCCCAGCGGGGTGAGGTCGAGCAGGTGGTAGGTGAACAGCGGCGCCTCCAGCCCGCGGCCGTAGGTCGAGTAGCTGTGGAAGACCTGGTCGCCGTCGCGCAGGAACACGCTCATGCCTGGCTGCTCGCCGCGCACGTGGTAGTCCTGGCCGAGGCGCTCCAACTCCGTCTTGTCACGATAGTTGTATTCCACCGGGGCGACGGACTCATCGACGCTGACGTGGAAGTCGTAGTTGAAGTCGCTGCCGAACGACGAGTACCAGGGGAACTGCCAGCCCATGCGAGCGCGGAATGGCGCGATTTCCTCCAGCGGCGCGCGGGACACCATGGCGAAGGTGGTACCACGCGCATGCAGGTGCTCCAGCCGGCCAAGGTTGTCGATCAGGTAGGAGCAGCCCTCGCAGCCCAGCCCCGTGTCGCGATGGAACATGAAGTGGTAGACGATCAGCTGCGGCCGGCCTTCGAACAGGTCGAGCAGGCGCAGCGGGCCGTGCGCGCCTTCGAAGCGGTAGTCCTTGTCGATGCGCACCACCGGCAGCTCGCGACGCTGGGCGTTGAGCGCGTCGCGGGCTTTGGTGGCAGCCTTTTCCTGCTCCAGCAGGCGGATGCGTGCCTGTCGCCAGGCGGCCTGGGACACCACGCGGGGCATCTCCGGAAATGAAGAAGCTTTATCGGCCAGTTTCATGTCGCACGCTCCTGGGGGCGTTCCCGTTGCTCATTGGGCCGGGCGCGGCGCTTGCCGCGCAGGCGGGTGACGGCGAAGGCACTGACGCCGCCGGCGGAAAGGACGCTGGTCACCGCCAGCGTCAGGGTCGATACGCACAGAGGGCACATGGCTCACCTCCTTCAGGTTGCGGGCTGCATCAGCCCTTCTCGGCAAGCGCCTTGAGGCTGGCCAGGCCCGCCTCGAAGTCCTTGCCAACCATGCTGTCCACGTCGAAGAACAGGTGCATGATCTTCGCCACGAAAGGCACCGGACCGAACATCGCCCAGGTCACCTCGGTGCCGCCGTCGCGCGGCACCAGGGTGAACTCGGCGGTGTTGCTGGCCTTGAACGGTTTGAAGAAGTCCAGCGCGATGGTCACGCGGCTGCCGGGGTCGCTTTCGAGGATTTCCATGCGCCCAGCCCCGGCCTTGCCGTTGCCTTCCCAGGCGTACACCGCGCCGCGGCCCTTGTCGGCACCAGAGAAGCTGCGCTGCATGGCCGGATCGAGCTTCTCGAAGGGCGACCATTGCGCCCACAGGTGGAAGTCCTCGATATAGCCCTGGACCTTCTCCGGCGGTGCCTGGATGCGCGCGCTGCGCTCCACGCGGAAGGTGCCCGGACGATTCGCCGCCAGCACCAGAACCACCACCACGGCCACTACCACCACCAACCCGATCCACTTCAGCATCACATCCTCCTGACGTTGCTCGCTCTTGAAATAAAGAGCCCTTGAAACAAAGAACTCTCGAAGAGCCGGGCCTCAGCGCCCGGCGAAATAACGATCCCAGTCACGCACAGGGCGGACCTCCACGGCACCCAGCCGACCGCTGGGAATCCGCTGGGCAATCTGCAGCGCTTCGTTGAGGTCGCGGGCGTCGATCAGCACGAAGCCGCCCAGGTACTCGCGGGTCTCGGCGAAGGGCCCGTCGGTGACCGCCAGCCCCGTCGCGCCATGCCGCAGCGTAGTCGCCGTCTCCACCGTTTCCAGCGCCTCGGAGGCGAGTACCCGCCCGGCCCGGCGCTGGTATTCGTCGTTGGCGAAGCACTCGTCCATCAGCCGCCGGTACTCGGGCTCGGACAGGCTCGACAGGCGCCGGTCATCCACATAGATCAGACAGAGGTACTTCATGGTCGTCTCCCCGCTCGGTGCGCTTGCAGTTACTTCCTAGTCGAAGCGCGCGGGCGGGAATCGACAGGCGAGCAAAAGTTTTTTCTCCCGCGGCACGGCAGCGGTCCCCGGCAGCCCCGGCACAGGGCTCTGCCACGGCCCCGGCACCGTTGGTCAGGCGCCGCAGAAAACCTGCAGCGGTGCTTTCAGATTCGTCTCAGAGCTTTCCGAAAGCTCTGACGGGAAGATTGGCCTGGGAAAAAACCCTGACCATGGAGCTCAAGAGAATGAAACTTCGCGCAACCGCCCTGGCTGTCGCAGCCACCTTCGCTGTGCCGGGCTTTGCTTTCGCCGCCAACACCATCAACTTCAGCGGTGAAGTAACCGACCAGACCTGCTCGGCGGTGGTCGACGGCAACACCGACCCGACCGTCATCCTCGACAGCGTGCCGGTCAGCGCCCTGAGCGGCACCGTCGGCCAGACCACCGGCGAGACCAGCTTCACCCTGCAGCTGACCGGTTGTGCCGCCCCCAGCGGTGCCGCCGAGCACTTCACCACCCTGTTCCAGGCCACCAACGCCACCGCCTCGGGCAACCTGACCAACACCGCCGCCAGCGGCGCCACCGGCGTGGCCCTGCAGCTGCTCGACGGCCCGGCCGGCGCTCCGGTGAACCTGGCAGGTGGCGCGGCCGTGGCCGCCGGTGACATCGTCCTGGCCGACGGTGAGACCAGCGCCAGCTACGACTACGCGGTGCAGTACATCTCCGAAGACGCCGTCGTGACCCCCGGCCCGGTACTCGGCTCGGTGACCTACACCCTGCGCTACGAGTGATACCCCGCGGCACCGCCCCCCGGTGCCGCCTTCCCGCATTGCGCCGCGTCGTTCAGGGGTGAACCCGCCCCGAACGTCCCGGCAACACAGGTGAACCGGATGAACGCCCTCCCACCGCGCCCGCTTCGCGCGGCGACGCTTGCGCTCGCCCTGCTGGCATCCTTCACCGCCTCGCTCGCCCAGGCCAGCGTGGTGATCACCGGCACCCGCGTCATCTATCCCGGCGACGCCCGGGAGAAGACCGTGCAGCTGACCAACAAGGACGGCTTCCCCAACGTCATCCAGGCCTGGATCGACATCGACGACCCTGCCTCCACGCCGGACACCGCCAAGGCCCCTTTCGTGGTGAACCCTTCGGTGTCGCGCATGGCGCCCGGCAGCGGCCAGACCCTGCGCATTCTCTACACCGGCTCCGGCCTGCCCCAGGACCGCGAATCGCTGTTCCACCTCAACGTGCTGCAGATACCGCCACGCAACGCCGCCAAGGCCGAGCAGAACCAGATGCTGCTGATGCTGCGCAACCGCCTGAAGCTGTTCTACCGCCCGGCAGCCATCGCCGGCAGCCCGGAGCAGTTGCCCGAGAAGCTGCGCTTCTCCCTGGTGCAGAACGGCAGCAGCTGGAGCGTGAAGGTGGAAAACCCCACCGGCTTCCACGCCTCCTTCGGCGGCGCGACGCTCAGCGTCGGCGAACGCCAGTGGACACTGCAGCCGGGCATGGTCGCGCCCATGGGCCAGGCCCAGTGGCAGGCGCAGAAGCCTTCGGCACTGCCCGCCGGCACGCCGCGACTGTCCGCGCTGCTGATCAACGACTACGGCGCAAGAGTGGAACTTCGCCATGATCTGCCGCGTTGATCTCCACCGTGGACCGCTGCTGCCCTTCGCCCTCGGAACCCTCGCCATGGTGGTCGCGGGACTGGCCCAGGGCGATGCGGACTACCGCTTCGACGACAGCCTGCTGATGGGGTCGGGGCTGGCCGGCGGCAGCCTGGAGCGCTTCAACCGCGCCGACCAGGTGGACCCCGGCACCTACCACGTCGACCTCTATCTCAACGGTCAGTACGCCACCCGCGCCGAAGTGGAAATGCGCCAGCGCGGCGAGCGCGCCGAGCCCTGCTTCAGCGAACGCTTCCTGCGTCAGAGCCTGGGTGCGCGCCCCGACCCGAAGGCCGGCAAGGACGACCAGGGCATCTGCCACTGGCTCACCGAGCGCCTGCCGGACTCGACCTGGAACCTCGACACCGCACGCCTGCGCCTGGACCTCTCGGTGCCCCAGGCGTTGCTCGACATCAAGCCGCGCGGCTATGTCAGCCCGGATGAATGGGACGCCGGCAGCACCATGGGCTTCGTCAACTACGACGCCAACCTCTACCGTTCCACCTTCGAGGACTCCGGCAGCGGCGGCGATTCGGACTACGGCTACCTGGGCCTGAACGGCGGCGTGAACCTCGGCCTGTGGCGCCTGCGTCACCAGTCCAACTACACCTATTCCAGCTACGCGGGGAACACCCGCAGCGACTGGAACAGCATCCGCACCTACGCCCAGCGCGCGGTGCCGGGCCTGCGCAGCGAACTGACCCTGGGCGACAGCTACACCGAGGGCAACCTGTTCGGCAGCATGGGCTACCGAGGCCTGCGCCTGGCCACCGACGACCGCATGCTGCCCGACTCGCAGCGCCAGTACGCGCCCCAGGTGCGCGGCACGGCCAACACCAACGCGCGGGTAGTGATCAGCCAGAACGGCCGGAAGATCCACGAGACCACCGTGGCGCCCGGCCCCTTCGTTATCGACGACCTCTACGGCACCGCCTACGACGGCGACCTGGATGTGCAGGTGATCGAGGCCGACGGCAGCGTGTCGCGCTTCTCCGTGCCCTTCTCCGCCGTGCCCGAGTCCATGCGCCCTGGCCTGTCGCGCTACAGCGCCACGGTCGGCCAGGCGCGCCAATACGGCGACGGCAACGACCTGTTCGGCGACCTGACCTACCAGCGCGGCCTGACCAACGCCCTCACCGCCAACCTCGGCACCCGCGTCGCCGAGGACTACCTGGCCGTGCTCGGCGGCGGCGTTCTGGCCACGCCCTATGGCGCCTTCGGCATGAACACCACCTTCTCCAGCGCCACCGTGGAGAACAACCAGCGCAAGCAGGGCTGGCGCGTCGGGCTGAACTACAGCCGGACCTTCCAGCCGACCCAGACCACCCTGACCCTCGCCGGTTACCGTTACTCCACCGAGGGCTACCGCGACCTCGGCGATGCGCTTTCCGCCCGCGATGCCGGCGAACACGGCGACAGCTGGGATTCGAGCAGCTACAAGCAGCGCAACCAGTTCACCCTGCTGGTCAACCAGGGCCTGGGGCAGTACGGCAACCTCTACCTGTCCGGCTCCACCGCCGACTACTACGACGGCAAGAGCCGCGACACCCAGCTGCAGCTCGGCTACTCCAATGTCTGGCGCCAGCTCAGCTACAACCTGTCCTACTCGCGCCAGCAGACCACCTGGTACCGCGACGTGAATGACGACTACGACCCGTCTCAGCCGCCGCAGTACAACCTGCAGCACGGCAGCAACCGCAACAACACCCTGACCCTGAGCCTGTCCATGCCGCTGGGCTCCACCAGCCGCGCACCGAACCTCAGCGCCATGGCGTCGCGGCGCTCCGGCGACAGCAGCGGCAGCACCTACCAGACCGGCCTCAACGGTACCCTGGGCGAGGCGCGCACCCTGAGCTACGCCCTGTCCGCCGGGCGCGACAGCGAAGGCCAGGGCACCGACTTCAACGGCAGCGTGCAGCAGCAGACCTCGGTCGCCACCTTCAACGCCGGCTACGCCGAAAGCTCCAGCTACCGCCAGGTCAACGGCGGCATGCGCGGCGCGGCGGTGCTGCACAGCGGCGGCCTGACCCTCGGGCCCTATGTCGGCGACACCTTCGCCCTGGTGGAAGCCAAGGGCGCCAGCGGCGCCGGCGTGCGCGGCGGCCAGGGCGCGCGGGTGGACAGCAACGGCTATGCCGTGGTGCCCTCGCTCTCGCCGTACCGCTACAACCCCATCAGCCTCGACCCGCAAGGGATCGACGAGAACGCCGAACTGGTGGAAACCGAACGCAAGATTGCGCCGTACGCCGGTGCCGCCGTGCGCGTCGAATTCAAGACCCTCACCGGCCACCCCCTGCTGATCCAGGCCAGGCTGCCCGATGGCCAGCCGCTGCCGCTGGGTGCCGACGTGCTCGACGGCAATGGCGTCAACATCGGCATGGTCGGCCAGGGCGGCCAGGTCTATGCCCGCGCGGAAGGCGAGAACGGCCGACTGCGCGTGCAGTGGGGCGAACGCCCGGAAGACGGCTGCCTGCTGCCGTATGACCTCAAGGGCGCCGACGTCGACCAGGTACTGGTCCGCCTGCAGGCAACCTGCCTACCGGAGGCTTCATGAACCCTATCCTGCGCAGCCTGCCGCTGCTCGCCCTGCTGCTCGCGCCAGGCGCCTGGGCCACCTGCTACAAGGTCACCAGCGTCGGCAGCGCCACCACCACCGCCACCTACCAGATCCGTCCCGGCGAGGGCGTGGCCGGCGCCTGGCCGGGTGACGGGGCCTGCGATACCTGCAACGGCTCCCTCGGCCTTCCCAGCGTGATCAACGTCAGCGACGCCAGTTTCCAGCCCGACGGCAGCCTGATCGCCAGCTCCGTGTCACCCATCACCCAATATGGGAACTCCGCCGGCTACGACGCCGAGCGCGTGTTCTTCCGCTGCGCATCGGGGGACGCGGTGTACGAGATGTTCTCCACCAACGCCGACAACCTCTACAGCGGCTGGTACCAGGGCGGCGACAGCGCCGGCAATTCCATCGGCCTGCAGTCGGCCTACCGAACTGCCTGGCCCAACGTCCTGCTACGCCTGACCCATGTGGAAAGCGGCCAGTATTTCACCGACGTCTGGCGCGAGCGTCTGCTGACCGGGCTGGACATCGATTCGCGGGGCTTCCAGCTGGTCAAGGCGAAGAATCTCAGCGCCGTACGTGCCGAGCTGTTTCGCGGGCCGCTCGAGACCAGCCTCGGCTTCCCCTATTCAGCCACCATCGCCTCGCAGGCCTACCTCTACACCCAGCCCGCCGGCTACATCGCCATCAAGGGCCCGGGCCTGGCCTACCCCAACGTCGGCCAGACCCACTATGGCAACTACAACGGCTGGCACTACAACTGGCCCGGCGCCATTGGCCTGTACAACACCATGACGCTCAAGCGCTACCCCACCTGCGCCGTCACCAACGTCACGCCGCACGTGGTGTTCCCGTCGATCTCCATCGGCGAAATCAACGCTGGCTCGAGCCGCGAGATGCCTTTCCAGGTCGACTTCAAATGCCAGTCGGGCGTGATCAACAGCACCGCCGTCAACGGCACGGCACTGGGCATCAAGGTCTCCGCGGGAGCACTGGCAGCCTCCACCGGGCTCGGTCTGGTCAACTCCAACGGTGGGCTTTCCTACCTGGTCTCCGATCGCTACGGCCAACCGGGCGTAGCCCAGGGCGTGGGCATCCGCCTGCTGCGCAACGGCAGCGAGATGAACCTGCTGGCCAACGAGAACTCCGCCAAGGGCAGCAATGCGGCAGCCGTCGGCTGGTACCCGGTGATCGGCGGCGCGTCGAACAACACCGGTACAGTGAGTGGTATCACCCAGTACACCGAGACCTTCCGCGCCCGCCTGGAAAAACTCGGCGTCGGCAGCATGCCCACCGTCACTCCCGGTCGCGTGGAAGCCACCGCCCAGGTGGTGATCCGTGTGCAGTAAACGGCTGCTCATCGCGCTGTTCGGCCTCGCGCTTCTGGGGGCCATGGAGGCTCACGCCGGCGTCACCGCCGAACGCACGCGGGTGATCTTCGACGCCGACCAGCGCGAGGCTTCGCTGGCGCTGGTGAACCAGAACAGTTACCCGGTCATCGTGCAGACCTGGATCGACGACGGCGATCTCGACGCCGCGCCGCAGACCGCGCAGGCGCCGATCATGCCCCTGCCCCCGGTATTCCGCCTCAACCCCGGCCAGCAGCGCAGCCTGCGCCTGCTCTACACCGGCGAGGCGTTGCCGCAGGACCGCGAGTCACTGTACTGGCTCAACCTCTACGAAATTCCGCCGCAATCCAGCGAGCCGCTGGCCGAGGGACAGTCGCGCCTGACCGTCACGCTGCGCACGCAGATGAAGGTCATCTATCGACCGCGCGCCCTGGCGAAAGACGCCGAGGAAGCTCCGCGCAAACTGGTCTTCCGAAGGGCCGGCAATGCGGTGCAGGTGGAGAACCCCACCGCCTACGTCATCACCCTGGCCGGCGCCGAAGTGCGTCAGGGCAGCGCCGGTTCGCCGCTACCGGCCGACCTGTTGCCACCATTCTCGCAGCGCACGCTGGCGCCAACCCAGCCACTGCCGGCAAGCGCTGGCGAGGTTCGCTACCTGTGGATCGACGATGGCGGGAACAGTCAGCAGGGCACTGCGCCACTGCGCTGAGGTCCGAAGCGACGGAGCCCGCTCCTTCAGGGGAAATCCAAAGCCGGGCCTCTGTGCAGGAGTACGGCATTGGGCCTACTGGAACAAATTGGCCATCACGCAGAACGTCAGCAGCGCCTGGTCGGTATCGACGTCCAGCTTGCGCATGGCGGAGATCTTCTGCGCGCTCACCGTCTTCACACTGCGGTTGAGCAGCAGCGCGATGTCACGCACGCTCATCCCCGAGACGAAGTGGCGCAGCACCTCATACTCCTTTACCGACAGGCTGGCGATACGCCCCTCCACATCGTCGCCGCTGGACAGCACGCTGCTCGAGGACTGCATGCCCGGCCCACGGTAGATGCGGTCCTGGGACAACGCCTTGAGCGCCACCAGGATCTCGTTGAGGTCGCCGTTCTTCAGGATCACCCCCGACACGCCCAGGTCGTACAGGCTGGAGAGGATCAGCGGGTTGGACAGCATGGTGAGGATCAGGATGCGCGTGTCGGGGAAGTTGCGCAGCAGGAACTCGATCAGCTTGATGCCATCGCCATAGGTCTGGTCGCCCGGCATGTTGTAGTCGGTGATGACGATGGCCGGCCGCTGCTCGCGGTACAGGGCCACCAGCTCGCTGGAATTGTGCGCCTCGCCGATCACCTCGAAGCGATCGTCCCGTTCGATCACCTCGCGAACCCCCATCAGGACGATGGGATGGTCGTCCGCTAGTGCCACTCTGACTTTTTCCATGAGTTTTCTTGAGTCCCAACGTTTGCGATCGTCGGCCGGCCACAGAGGCACGACCACACTTCCAGAGTAGCCCCGGTTATCGAACAGGCTCTCAGAGGCTGGCCAGGGCCGCCTCGATTCGTCCCAGCAGCGCGTTCACCGCCGCGGACAGTTCCGGCCCGGCGGGCTGCGCGATCAGCGCCTCCTCCACCGCGCCGCAGGCATCACTCAGGCCATGGGCCTGGACCACCGCCAACGCGCCACGCAGGCGATGGACCTGCTGGCGGACGGTCGCCAGGTCGCCCGCCTGCAGGGCTTGGGTCACGCCCTGCATGTCCTGGCGCATGGTGCGCAGGAACAGCTCGCGCATCTTCTCCGAGACCTGGATGCGGTCCTGTGCCGGCTCCTGTCCCTGCGCCGGGCTTTCCGGCGGTTCTGCCGGCGCATGCCCGCAGACCTTGAGCAAGCCGTCGTGCAGCGTGCGCAGGCTCATCGGCTTGACCAGCCAGGCGTTCATCCCCACCGCCATGCAACGCTCGCCCTCCTCGCGCAGGGCATTGGCAGTGACGCCGATGATGGGCAGCCAGCTGTCCTGGCGACGCAGTTCGCCGACCAGTTCGTAGCCATTCATCACCGGCATGTTCACATCGGTCAGCAGTGCATCGAAGGCGCCGGGCGCCCAACGCTGCAAGGCCTCGCGACCGTTGCTGGTGAGGGTGACGCGGCAACCCAGCTCCTCGAGCTGCTCCTTGAGCAGCGCCTGGTTGATCGGGTTGTCCTCGGCCACCAGGACCCGCAGGCCGAGCTTGCCCAGTCGGGCGACACGGGGAATCTGGCGGGGCTCGCCCCCTCCGCCCCGCTGCGCCAGGCGCAAGGCCTGGGCAATTCCGGACAGATGGTAGAGGCTGACCTCCCAGCCCAGGACTGAAGCTTGTGGCTGCACGCTGGCCTCGGTCAAAGCATTTACCCGCGCGCCGCTCCACAGCGGCTCGTCGCCGGCCTCGAGCAGGTCCAGCAGCACCGCACCAGGCGGAACGTCCAGCGGCAGCTCCTCCTGGACCAGCGCCGAGCCGCCCCAGCAGTCGACCCAGGCAGCCAGGTTCTGTGCCAGCTCCTTCACTGGCGCCCGCACGTAGACCGGTTGCGGTAGCAACGGCGCGTCGTCACCCAATGGCCGGGCGCGCTCCAGCACCGGCAGCACCAGGGTGAAGGTGAAACTGCTGCCCAGCCCGGTTTCGCTGACCACCCGCAGCTGTCCCCCCATCAGGTCGCTCAGTCGCGCGCAGATCGACAGGCCCAGACCGGTACCGCTGACCGTGTGCTCGTGGCCGTGAGCCTGGTAGAAGGGTTCGAACAGCCGCTGTTGCTGCGCGTCGGACATGCCGATGCCGGTATCGGTCACCTGCCACTGCAGGGCCGTCTCGCCCTTTTCGCCGACCACGATGCGCAGTCGCAGCACCACGCGGCCGATGTCGGTGAACTTCAGCGCATTGCTCAGCAGGTTGGCGAGAATCTGCCGGATGCGCGCAGCATCGCCGCGCACCAGGCTCGGAACATTCGTGTCGAGGCAGGCATACAGCTGCAGCTCCTTGCCCTCGGCCACGCCGGCATAGCTGGCGACCACGCCCTCCGCCAGCTCCAGCGGGTTGAACTCCACAGCCTCGAGCGCCATCTGCCCGGCCTCGATCTTGGACACATCGAGGATGTCGCTGATCAGTTGCAGCAGGGTCGAGGACGAGCGCTGGATGGTGGCGAGGTAGTCGCGTTGCTGGTGGCTCAGCTCGGTCAGCCCGAGCAGCTCCAGGGTGCCCAGCACCCCATAGAGCGGCGTGCGGATTTCATGGCTCATGGTGGCGAGGAACACCGATTTGGCCTCGCTGGCAGCATCCGCCGTGAGCTTGGCGTCGGCCAGCATCTGCTGCGCCTGCTTGTGCGCGCTGATGTCGTTGAAGGCGCAGAGCACCACTTTTTCGCCACGGTAGCGGGTCGGTGCAAAGCTGGCATGCAGGGCGCGTCCTTCCACCTCGAAGACCAGTTCGCCGTTGCCCTCGCCCACCCTTGCGCTGAGGTCCCAGTCGCGGCTGATGCGGGTGATGGCCTCGCCATCGCCCAGCCATTGCTCGGCCAGGCGATTCTGCATCACCACCTGATGGCCGCCATGGCGCAGCACGCACAGAGCCACCGGCGCGGTCTGGATCACCGCGCGACTGAAAGCATCGCTCTCGACCAGATCGAGGTGCGCCTGGCGTGCCGGCCCGATCACCCGCCGCGAATACCAGGAAATGGCCAGCCAGCCGCCAGCCAGGCTACCGAGGATCAGGGCCAGCCCGCCGAAGAACTCCCACTTGGCATAGCGGAAGAAACTGCCATAGCCCAGGTGATAGAGCCCGGTCCAGCCGCCGTCGAACTCACTGCGAATCTTGAACACCAGGCCGTCAGTCCCGATGTTGAGCCCATCCGCGTAGTCCCTTTCAGAACCGGGGACATCGATCAGCACGTTGCCGTGGGGGGTGATCAGCTCCAGCTCGTCGAACACCGGGCGATCGAGGATCTGCTCCATGTCATTGATCCGCCCCAGATCCAGCAGCGAAACCGCCACCACCCTGCGATCCAGGTCCGAATCCCACCAGAGGTCGTCAGGCAGGTCGAGGCTGACATAGGCCAGCAGTTCGCGACTGCCGCCCGTGTAGTTCTGCGCTTTTGCCCAGTGCACCCGCGTGTCGCTGCGCTGGGGGGAGCGTGCTTCCAGCGCCTGGCGCACCTGCTCGATCACCGGCAGGTAGGAGCGCCGGGTCACCGGACGATGATCACGGAAGTTGCCGATGGCGGGCACCGCCAGGCTGGTCGGCCCATTGAGATCGAGCACCAGGACCTGCGGCGACGGGAAGGACGAAGTGCTCCAGTAACTGCTGTAGAAATTCGCCAGCATGACGCCGAAGGAGAAGGTTCCGGCCCTCGCACGCGGGCCTACGCCCCGTACCTGTTGCGCCAGGGTGAACGGCATGGCGAAGGAAAACTCCCGCCCTTCGTGGATCTCCATGCCGTTCTCGCTGACCAGCATTCGCCGTTGCAGCGGGATCACATCCAGGTCCTGACGCTGGGTGGAGGCGTCGCTCTGCTGGGCAACGCGGTTGAGGAAAGCCTCGTGCTCGTGGAGGTCTCCCACCAGCCGGCTGAAATGGAAATGCACCTTGTCCCGCTCTTCCTGCACCAGTCGGCCAAGCGCCCAGTAACAGGCGCCAACCAGTATCAGCGCAAGGGAGACGGCACACAGCAGGACGATGTTCAGGCGCAGCGAAGTGCTCGCCAGTTTACGAATCGAGCCGTTGTCATGTTCCTGCATGCGAAGCATCCGGTGTCGCGGAAAGTGGCGGCGGAGGGCCCGCCGGATACCAGCAGACTGTAGATGTGAGTCAGGCATTAGGCGACCCGTCGGGCCTTTCGAAGCCGACGAGCATCCTGGCATCTGCGATGTTTCTGCCGTGGATCAATGTGCCATCGCGGAGCGTTCCTGGAGCAACTGGCGGGTGAATACGGCCGGCGGCACTGCCTCGGAGAACAGATAGCCCTGTGCGCAATCACACCGCAGCCGGCGTAGCAGCGCCAGCTCGTCCGGATGCTCCACGCCCTCGGCAATCACCTCCAGCCCAAGCTGCCGGCCGAGCTTGACGATGCTCTCCAGCGCCGCGGCCAGGCCGTCGTCGTCAACGCATCCGTGCACCAGCGCGCGATCGATCTTGAGCTCCGTGAAGGGTGTCGAAACCAGGTTGTACAGCGAGCTGTAGCCCTGGCCGAAATCGTCCTGGGCGAGGCCGAAGCCCTTCATGCGCAAGCGGCAGGTGCCGGCATAGTAGTTCGCCGGGGTCGCCGTGCTGCTGCATTCGAGCAGTTCGAAAACGATGTGCGCCGGCACTCCGCCACGGGCAGCGACGAAGGCTGCGAGCCGGTCCGGCAGCTCGGGATCATCCAGCAGGTGGGTCGGCAGGTTCACCGCCACCGACAGATGAAAGCCCAGCTTGCCCCAGTCGGCCTGGGCCTGCAGCGCCTGTTCGAGCACCGTCCAGAGCAGCGCTTCATCCAGCCCGGCAGCGGTCAGCGCCGCCATGAAGCTGCCCGGCCGCAACACACCGTGGCGAGGGTGCTCCCAGCGCACCAGCGCCTCCGCCGCAACGATGCGGCCATCGATCAGCGAGGCCTTGGGCTGGAACCACGCACAGAACTGCCGCTGCGCCAGGGCCTGTTCCAGCTCCTCGCGAGTCGGCGCGGGAACCGCCGGCGCACGCTGCTGCTCCGCACGTTCCAGGCGCAGGACGAGCTTCTCCAGCAGCCGGCGAATCACTGGCGCACGGGCAGGCTTGGCGATCTGTTCCAGCACGGTGATGCCATGGGCGCGGGCCACCATGCAGGCACTGCCCATCAGCGGGCGCGAGGCCGAACTCATGATCGCCAGCAGCGGCGGATGACTCATTGCGGCCAGCCGCTGGATCAGCTGCACGCCGTCAAGGCCAGGCATCATCAAGTCGCTGACCACCAGGTCGAAGCGTTCCCGCGCCAGCCAGCGCAGCGCCTCGGCGCCATCCTCGGCGGCACGCAGCTGCACGGCACCCTGCTCGCGGAACAGGTTGAGCAGGTACTCCCGCTGGAAGGGCTGGTCTTCGACGATCAGGATTCGCTGATGTCGCATGGCGGCACCTCCGCGGGCAGGCTGGTCAGGCATTGGCGCAAGGTGCGCAGGTCCACCGGTTTGAGCAGGCAGAGGTTCATGCCGGCAGCGAGGCAGCGTTCGCTCTCCTCGTGCATGGCGTTGGCCGTGGCGCCGACGATCGGCCCGCGATAGCCGCGCTGGCGCAGCGCACGGGCCAGTTCGTAGCCGTTGATATGGGGCATGTTGACGTCGGTGAGCACCACGTCGAAGGCATCGGGCTGCCAGCGCGCCAGCGCCTGTCGGCCATCGGCGGCCAGTTCGACTGCGCAACCGAGCATCTCCAACTGGTCGCGCAGGATCAGCTGGTTGATCGGGTTGTCCTCCACCAGCAACACGCGCAGGCCGAGGCCGATATCGGGCAGGGTCTCGGCCAGACGCGTGGCCTCGCCACTGGTGCAGCCCTGCGCCGCTGCCAGGGCACGACGCAGTCCTTCGAGGTTGTAGCGGCCCACATGCCAGTCGCAGCCTTCCTGACGGGGCTGCTCGCCGCCCAGGTCAGTCACCAGCACCCGGCAGCCCCGCCAGGCAGGCAGCGGCTTGCGGTCGTGGGGATTGAAGCGCAGGTCCACCAGCACGCTGGACGCGTCTTCCTCGAGCGACTGGTCGGCGGCCACGACCTGGGCCCGCGCGCCCCAGCGGGTGATCCAGCCGCAAAGGCTATCGGCCAGTTCGCGGGTCGGTGCGTGCACCCACACCATCGCGTTGCACAGTCTGGGGGCGCTGGAACTCTGCCGGTCCACGCATTGCAACGGCAGGCTGAGGGCAAAGCTGCTGCCCAGCCCCACGTCGCTGACCACCCGCAACTGCCCGCCCATCAACTCGGTCAGGCGCTTGCAGATCGACAGGCCGAGCCCGGTCCCGCCGGCCATGCGGGCGTTGCCGGAAACCTGGTAGAAAGCGTCGAAGAGGTTCTCCTGCTGGTCCTCGGGAATACCGATGCCGGTATCGGCCACCTGCCAGTGCAGGGTGTCGTTCCAGCCCTCGCCGGTCTCGGCGCGCACGCGCAGAACGATGCGCCCGCTGTCGGTGAACTTCACCGCATTGCTCAGCAGGTTGTTGAGAATCTGGCGGATGCGCGTAGCGTCGCCCAGCACCCGCTCGGGCATCTGCGAGTCACAGCAGGCATAGATCTGCAGGCCCTTGGCGCGAGCCGCGGCAGCGTATGACTGGACGCTGTCGAGGGTGAGCTCCAGCGGCGAGAACTCCACCGGTTCCAGGCCCAGTTGGCCAACTTCGATCTTCGATACATCGAGCACATCACTGATCAGTTGCAGCAAGGTCGAGGATGAGCGCTGGATGGCGCGCAGGTAGCCGGACTGCTGGTGGTCCAGCGATGTGCGGCCGAGCAGCTCCAGGGTGCCCAGCACACCGTAGAGCGGCGTACGGATCTCATGGCTCATGGTTGCCAGGAACAGCGTCTTGGCCTCGTTAGCGGTGTCGGACAGGCGCTTGGCTTCGGCCAGCGCCGCCTCGGTCTGCTTGCGCGCGCTGATGTCGCTGAAGGCGCAGCAGAGCACTTCCTCGCCCTTGTAGCGGGTCGGCGTATAGCTCAGGTACAGGTGCCGGCCGGTATGGGTTTCCACTTCCTCCGAGCCGCCCTCCTCGCCACTGCTGAAGCCACGCTCCAGCCAGCCGTGGCTCCAGTAGCGACGTTCGTCGCCGCTGCCCAGCCATTGCTGGGCGAGGCGGTTCTCCAGCACCACCTCGGCATCGCTGCGCCGCAGCACACAGAGCGCCACTGGCGCGGTCTGGATCATCGCGCGGGAGAACCCCTCGTTCTCCACCAGCGCAGTGAGGCGATGCTGCGCCGGGGCGATCAGGCGCCGGTTGATGCGCCGGCACATGCCCCAGACCAGCAGCGCACAGCCCAGCAGGAAGGCCAGCGATGCGAGGATCCTGGGCCACATCGGCAGCAGCAGGTCGTACAGGTTGAAGTAGTAGATCAGCGACCAGTCGGAGCTGCCCAGGTGCTTGAGCAGCGCCAGGTGGCTGGGCAGCACACCGGGCCCGCTGAAGGCGAAATTGTCGCCGTCCCACAGGTCGCTGAACTGCAGGCCGAGCTGCGGCGTCACCGCGCTGCCGAGGATCGCCCGGTGATCACGGTCCAGCAGCAGGAAGCGTCCGGCCTCGGGCACGCCGAAGGCGGCGGAGAGGTCGGCGCCGAAAAGCTCCAGCCCCAGCCAGCCGTTGTCCTGCTCGCTGGTCACGCGGGTGAACAGGTACTGCCGCGCCTGCGGGTCGGTCGGGTCGGCGAGCCAGCGCACCTGTCGCTCCTCCTTCGGCGTACCGGGCTGCGCCAGCGCCTCGAGCACCGACGGCGGCACCACGGCGTTGAGCGCCGGCGCTCCGTACAGCCGGTTCACCGAGCGCTCCGGTTCGGGGGAGACATAGATCAGGTTCAGCCGCTTGGCCTCCATCTCCGCCAGGTCGCGCCCGGACAGCGCCAGGCTCCAGCTGGAACCGGGCTCGCCGAGGGTGACGAAAATCTGCTCGTGGGGCGGCACCGGCACGCTCAACTGGCGCCACTGCACCGGTGGCTCGCGCATCTTCCAGGTCACGCCCCGGCTGATGTGCTCCAGCAGCGACTCGCGCTGGCTGAGATAATCCTGGGCCTCGTACATGGCCGCGTTCATCTGCCGGCGCAACTGCGACACTTCGCTGTTGAAGCTCGCGGCGAGGAACAGGCTGAGGGTGAAGAAAAGGCAGGCGATCACCACCCAGGCCAGCAGACGAAGGAGCTTTCGGGCCGCCTTCGGGGTGGAAAAGGACGAATCCTGACGACGAAGGAACTGCTTGAGTTTCATGGCCGCCAGCCTGGCGAAAAGCTTGCCAGGACGACATCAGACAAATCTAAAAAGTGTGGAAATGCGAGTTGCCGTCCATCTGGACCCATCGCCACCACAAAGACATATGCCTGGCATATGCTAGACTGACAGCATCAGATTGGCTGACCCATTTGCCAGGAGGTGCAACATGCCAACGACGACCGTTTCCCTGTTTCGCAACGGCAAGAACCAGGCCGTCCGAATCCCCAGGGACATGGAATTCAAAGGGGTAACCGAGCTGGTGATGAGCCGTGAGGGCGACACGCTGACCCTGCGTCCGGCGCGGCCGACCTGGAGCAGCCTGGCTGAACTCGAGCCCCTCGATGCTGATTTCCTGGGAGATCGCCCCGCGGTCATCAAGCCCGGCCGGGTAGACTTCAGCGAAGACGAGGGCTGACCCTGTGGCCGCTCCCGTGACGTACATGCTTGATACCAACATCTGCTCATTCATCATGCGCAACAACCCGCCCCAAGTCCTGCAGCGGCTGCAGGAGGCCTCGGAAACCGGCAACCGGTTGGTCATCTCGTCCATCACCTATGCGGAGCTTCGCTATGGCGCGGCGTCGCCGAAAGCTCCGAAGGCGGTGACGGCCTGGATCGATGCGCTGGTGCAGCGCCTGGATGAAGTGCTGCCCTGGGACGTCGACGCCGTGGATACGTCGGCAGAACTCATGAAGCAACTGCTCCAGTCGGGAACGCCGATCGGGCCGAACGATACCGGCATTGCTGGCCATGCCTTGGCGGCCGACTGCATCATCGTAACCAACAACACCCGCGAGTTTCGACGGGTGCCGGGACTTCTGGTCGAGGATTGGTGCAACGACCAGCCGGCCTGAAGAAGGCCAGGATTGCCCAGGCGCTCCGCTGCTTCAGGAACGATCCAGCAACCCGCTGGCCCGCTGCACCCGTCGTTCCGTCGCTGCCTCCAGCACCTGCCAGCCACGCCCGGCGCTGGCCAGGGTGAACCATTTGCGCGCGCGGGTGATGCCGGTGTAGACCAGCTCGCGGGTGAGGATGGGGTTGAGGCTGTCGGGCAGCAGCAGCGCGGCGTGGGTGAACTCCGAGCCCTGGGACTTGTGCACGGTCATGGCGAACACGGTTTCCACCGCCTGCAGGCGGCTGGGCAGGATCCAGCGGATGGCGTCGGTACCGTCGCCCGCCGGGAAGGCCACGCGCGCCACCCAGCGCACCGAGCCATCGTCGGCCGTCTGCGGCAGCGCCAGGGTGATGCCGATGTCGCCGTTCATCAGTCCCAGGCCGTAGTCGTTGCGGGTGACCAGCACCGGGCGCCCGGCGAACCAGCCGCTCGCCGAGGGGATCAGTCCTTCGCGTTGCAGCAGGTCGCCGATCAGGCTGTTCAACCCTTCCACGCCCCAGGGCCCGCGGCGCAATGCGCAGAGCAACTGGAACTGGCCGTGGGCTTCCAGCACCTTCCTGGCCCAGGTATCCAGTGCAGCCTGATCGGCAGTGTCCGCCGGGCGCGAACCGCTGACGACGCGCAGGTAATGGGCATAGCCGACCGGACCGAACAGGTCGCCACCGCGTCCGCCGTCGATCACCAGATCACGCAGGCTGCGGGTTTCCTGGGCGTCCACGGCGATGCGGGCGAGGTCCTCGTGCTGCGCCTTCCACACCTGGCGCAGGGCCGGGATATCGCCGGCGTTGACCGCCTCGGCCAACTGGCCGATACCACTGTCGGCACTGAAACGGTGACTGTGGCGGAGCATCGCCACGGCCTGATCGAGGTCACTGCCGGAGGTGTCCAGCAATGCAGGGTCGATCGGCTCGCCGGTCACGGCTTCCAGCCAGTCGCGGGTGACCGGGCGGTAATGACCTTCGCGCGCGCGGCTGCACAGCTCGCCGAGCACTGCGCCGGCTTCTACCGAAGCCAACTGGTCCTTGTCGCCGAGCAGGATCAGCCGCGCGCGCGGCGGCAGCGCGGCGAGCAGCGAGGCCATCATTTCCAGGTCGACCATCGAGGCTTCATCCACCACCAGCAGCTCCAGCGCCAGCGGATTGCCAGCATGGTGGCGGAACTGGCGGCTGTCCGGCCGGCTGCCGAGCAGGCGATGCAGCGTGGTGACTTCCGTCGGGATCGCCTCGCGCGCGGCTTCGCCATTGGCCAGCCCAGCGAGGTCGAGGCGCTGCACGGCGCCGGCGATGGATTCGTTCAAGCGCGCCGCGGCCTTGCCGGTGGGCGCGGCAAGGCGGATGCGCAGCGGTCGCCCGCCCTCCCCCAGCGCCAGGCTTTGCAGCAGGGCCAACAGCTTCACCACGGTGGTCGTCTTGCCGGTGCCAGGGCCGCCGGTGACGATGCCGAAAGCGTTGCCGGCGACCAGTGCGCAGGCAAGTTTCTGCCAGTCCGCGGGCGCGCCGTTTTTTTTCGGGAACAGCGCATCCAGCGCCTGGCGCAACTGTGCCGCAGGCAACCCGGCACGTAACGCATCGCCCTGCTGCAGACGCTGGTCGATACCGGCGCGCACTTCGCGTTCGTACTGCCAGTAGCGGCGCAGATACAGACGACGGCCGGACAGCACCAACGGCGTATCGCCAGGGCCTTCGCCGACCAGTCGCGGATCACTCAGCACGGCACGCCAGGCGTCGAGGTCGAAGCCGTCGAGCAGTACGCCAGGCAGCTCCGGGGCGTCCTTGGCCGAGTCGCCTTCGGGCGGCAGGGACAGGGCGAATCGGCTGTCGGCCAGGGTCGCTTCCAGGTCGAGGCAGACATGCCCGCGACCGAGCTGGTGGCTGGCCAGCGCGGCGGCGAGGATCAGCAGCGGATTGGCGTCGGGCGCGCGCTCGACCAGGAAGATCGCGAAGGCGCGGTCCAGCTCGCGCAGCCAGCCGCGCTCGGCCCAGCGACCGATCAGCTCAAGCATCTGGGCGGTGCTCTTCATGCCGGCACCTCCGCGCGGAACAGGCGGTCCAGCTCGTCCATCAGTGCCTTCGGCGGGCGCTCCAGGTACATGCCCTGGGTCGCCGAGGAACTGCCGCGCAGGAACAGGTACATCGCGCCTCCGATATGGCGGTCGTAGTCGTAGTCGGGCAGGCGCGCCTGCAGCAGCCGGTGCAGGGCGAACAGGTAGAGCGCGTACTGCAGGTCGTAGCGGTGCTCCAGCAGTGCCTCGCGCAGCGCGCTTTGGGTGTAGGCCTCGTCGTCGGCACCCAGCCAGTTGGATTTGTAGTCGGCCACGTAGTAGCGGCCCTCGTGCTCGAACACCAGGTCGATGAAGCCCTTGAGCATGCCGTTGAGCAGGTTCGCCTGCAGTGTCGGCCGCGCCACGCCGCCGAGCGTATGGCGAGTCACGGCGGCGTCGAGGCGCTGGCTGTCGACATGGCGGGTGGAGAACCAGAACTCCATTTCCTTCTGGAAGGTGGTCAGCCCGGCAAGGCTGACCGGCGTGGCATCGGGCACGCGGAAGGCCGTGCGCAGGTACTGCCCGAGCCAGCCGGTGAGCGGCTCGATCCACTCTTCCCAGCCGCGCACGGCGCAGCGCCGGGCGATCTGGTCGCGCAGCTGTTCTTCGTCGGCGTTGAAGCCTTCGTCGGCAGCCCACTCCAGCAGGCCGTGGAGGAAGCTGCCGGGATTCGCGCCGCGCGGGAAGGCGTGCAGGCTGAAAGGTGCGGGCACGGCTTCCAGCTCGCGATGTTCTTCCAGGCTGCTTTCGCGCAGCAGGTCTTCGCCGGCGCTGATGGGTTCGTCGGCGGCCGGCGCCGGGGCAATGTCGCTGTCTTCTTCAGTGGCCAGCGTCGCCAGCGCGGAATAGCTGGCGATCCACCATTTCTCCGCCACCCGGCGACGCGGCTCGCGGGCCGCGCCCAGTTCGCCGGCCTGCAGGCCGACGAAAAGCTCAGTGCCGACTTCCGGCGCCGGCCCCAGGGCGATTTCCACCTGGCCGGCCTGTAGGTCGCCCAGGCGCCCGGTCACGTCATCGACACTCAGCGCGTTGCCGCCGCCCAGCAGGTAGCCGATGGCGCCCTTGTGCAGTTCGGGGCTCTTGCTGTTGCTCATCACCAGCGGCGCCATGCCCAGCCATACAGCGTGGCGCGCACGGGTCAGGGCCACGTAGAGCAGGCGCATGTCCTCGCTCAGGCGCTCGTCGTTGGCCAGCTGGAAGGCGGCCTTGGCCAGCTCCTTGTCGCGGGACAATTCGACTACCCGCGACTCGCCGGACTGGAAGCTCGGCGGCGTGCCGCTCTTGCCGTCCAGCTCGCGCCAGGTGCAGATGAAGGGCAGCAGCACCAGCGGGTATTCCAGGCCCTTTGACTTGTGGATGGTCACCACCTTGATCAGGTCGGCGTCGCTTTCCAGGCGGAGGATTTCCTCGCTGGACGGGCTTTCCAGCTGCTCGGCCAGTACCCGCAGCAAAGCGTGCTCGCCATCCAGCTCCACGGCTTCGCGCTGCAGCCACTCCGCCAGGTGCAGCAGGTTGGTCAGGCTGCGTTCGCCATCGGTCTCGCGCAGCAGGCGCGCCGGCAGAGCGAAGTCGGCGAGCAGGCGACGCAGCATCGGCAGCACGCCCTGCTGTTGCCAGAGCACGCGGTAGTCGCGGAAGCGCAGCACCATGTCTTCCCAGAAGCGCTCGTCCTGGTTCAGCCGCTCCAGGGTCGCCCAGTCCAGCGCCAGGCTGCGGGTCGCCAGGGCGATGCGCAGGGCGCCATCGTCGCCGGGATCGGCGCAGGCGCGCAGCCAGTGCAGCAGGTCGACGGCTTCGGGACTGTCGAATACCGAATCGCGGTCGGACAGGTAGACGCTGGCGAGCCGGCGTTTGGCCAACTCGCCGCGCACGGCTTCGGCTTCGCTGCGACCGCGCACGAGGATGGCGATATCCGCCGGGCGCAGGGCACGCCATTGGCCATCGGCGTCGCGGAAGCCGCTCTGCGCGGAGCTCAGCCAGCGCTGGATGGCGCTCGCGCTGCGCTCGGCCATCTGCTGGCGGTACAGCGTGGAGCCGCAGACCTGGCCGTCGTTGTCCAGTTGCCAGAAGGTCATGGCCGGCGTTTCGCTGCCTCCGAGCAGCAGCGTTTCATCGCGGCCGCGTGCGTCGACGTTGAGGAACGGCACCGGGTTTTCCTGCCCTTCCACGGCAAAGCGGAAGGCGCCACGCGGATGGCCTTCGGCGAACAGGAAGCAACGGTTGGCCGCCTTCACCATGGCCAGCGTGGAGCGGTAGTTGGTGCCCAGCGTGTAGTGCCGCCCGGCGGTGGCGGCACGGGCGCGCAGGTAGGTGTGGATGTCGGCGCCACGGAAGGCGTAGATCGCCTGCTTGGGGTCACCAATCATGAACAGCCCGAGGTTTCGCGGGTTCTCGCCGATACGGTAGACGCGCTCGAAGATGCGGTACTGCAGCGGGTCGGTGTCCTGGAATTCGTCGATCAGCGCGATGGGGAACTGCTCGCGGATGCGTTCGGCCAAGCGCTCGCCACCGCTGCCGGCCAGGGCGCGGTCAAGGCGCACCAGCAGGTCGTCGAAGCCCAGTTCGGCGCGCTTCTGTTTTTCCACTTCGAGGTTGTGCCGCACTTCGCCCAGGGCGTGCAGCAGCAGTTGCGGGGCGATCTCCGGGCGCTGCTCGGAACGCTCGACCCAGGCATCGATGGCCAGCAGCGCGGGGTGCTCCGGCACCACGGCCTTGGCTTTCACCTTGATCCGCGTCTGGCCGAACTTGGCCAGGTTGTCCGGCGCGTCGGCGCCTTCGCTCCAGGCATCCAGCGCTTCGATCCAGCCGGTGAACACGGCGTCGTCATCCTTGCCGCGATAGCTGTTGCCGTTGAGATCGCCGCGCAGGTTGCGCAGCAGTTCGGCGACGCCCTGGCGATCCGCCGCCCAGGCTTCGCGGGCGCGGGTTTCGGCGGCGGCGAGTTCGTCGTAGAACTGCCCGGTGGCTTCCAGCAGTTCGCCCAGCGAAGCCGGGGCGGTCAGCGGCTGGTCGGCGTAGCGGAAGCCGGCCTCCTGCGCCGCCAGCAGCGGTTGCAGGGCGCGGGCCAGCGCTTCGGGGCCGGCGTAGCAATGGCGCACGGCGTTGGCCGCCGCCACGCCCAGCGGGTAGAAGTTGCGCCGCCAGTAGTCGCGCACGGCCTCGGCCAGCAGTTCGCTCTGGTCGGCGGCAAGGTCCTGGGTGAACAGGCTGCCGCTGTCGAAGGCGTGCTCGCGCAGCATGCGGTAGCACCAGCTGTGGATGGTCGAGACGGCGGCCTCGTCCATCCATTCGGCGGCCAGCCGCAGCAGGCGTGCGCAGCCGGGCCAGCGCTCGGCGGCGTAGCTGTCGCGCAGCTTCACCAGCAGGCCGTCGTGCTTCTGTTCGGGCTCGGCAAAGCAGCGCGCGGCCTCACCCAGGCGCGCGCGGATACGCTCGCGCAGTTCCTGGGTCGCGGCTTCGGTGAAGGTCACCACGAGGATTTCCGGCGGGCTCAACGGCCGGCCGAACGCGGCTTGCTCGCCGCCGTGGTCGAGGACCAGGCGCACGTAGAGCAAGGCGATGGTGAAGGTCTTGCCGGTACCGGCGCTGGCCTCGATCAGCCGGCTGCCATGCAGCGGAAAGTCGAGGGGGTTGAGCTCGACGGCGCTCATTGTTCGGCCTCCTTGCGCTGCAACAGTTCGAACAGGGGCCCGTAGAGTGCTTTCGCCCAGGCAGCGAATTCCCCGTCGGCGTTGAGCGCAGAGAAATCCGGGTAGACCCGCGCCAGCGCCGCCGAAGACGCCGCCTCGCCGCTCAGGTTGAAGCCGCCGTCGTAGCGCTTGGCGGCCTCGCGGGCGGCGCGATCTTCGTCATCTCCGGCGGCCAGCCAGGCGAACGCCGCCTTGCAGGCGACCGGCAGCGGGCGGCTCATACCCTGGAACCAGGCGTCCATCAGGTTGTTCAGTTCGGCGCGGGCTTGCTCGGCCGGCAGCGGCGGGAATTCCAGGGTGCCAGTCAGCCCGACCAGCACGCTGGTCACCGGTTCGCCGCACAGCTGCAACGCCAGGTGGCGCACCCACGGGCGCACCAGCCCGTGCCATTTGTAGCCCTTGCCTTCATGCAGTTTGCCGCTGACCAGTTGCAGGCTGGCGAGTTGCCCGTCGGCATTGCGACGCAGGCCGCCAAGCCAGTCGGCCAACTGGATGCCGGCGTGTTCGTGGTTGAGCTCGCGCTGTTCGTCTTCTACCTGCGACCAGTGCTCCAGCTGTTCGCGGTAGCGTGCCAGCAGGTCGTGCAACGGTGCCACCAGCGCCTGGGCGGAGAAGTCACCGAAGGCCGCCAGCGGCAGCCGGCCTTCGCGGCGCAGGCGCTCGACCTGGGCGGTCAGTTGCGCCGCCAGCTGATCATCCTGCCAGTGCTGTTCCACCCACGGGCGCAGGCGCTCGCAGAGTTCGAACTGCAATTGCCAGACATCCAGGCCATTCAGCTCGAAGGGCTCTTCGTCCTGGCCGGTCAGTTGTTCCTCGCCGAAGCGCACTTTCAGGCGTTGCAGGAAGAAGGCGCCGACCGGATTGGCGAGGAAGTCCGAAACCACGCGCAGGCCGATGGGCGCGTCGAGCACCGGCGGCGACAGCGGCGCGTTGTTCGTCTCGCCATCGTGCTCGCGGTGCACATCGCGCCACTCACGGGCGTAGGTATACAGGCCGTCGATGCCCTGCACCGAGGGAGCATCGAAGTAAGCGCGGCTGAAGGGTTGCAGCGGGTGCTCCAGGGTCAGCCCGTGCAACAGGTCGCTGTCGTTGGCGCCGTGCCAGCCGGCGGCGAGGTGGTCGCGCAACTGGCCGACCAGCACGGACGGCGGGCGCTCGCTGTTGTCGCGGATGCTCCGGCCAACCCAGCTGACGTAGAGCTGGCGGCGCGCGGAAAGCAGCGCTTCGAGCAAGAGGTAACGGTCGTCCTCGCGGCGCGAACGGTCGCCGGGGCGGTAGTCGTTGCGCATCAGGTCGAAGTCCAGCGGCGACTGCGGGCGCGGGTAGTCGCCGTCGTTCATGCCCAGCAGGCAGACCAGCTGGAAGGGAATCGCGCGCATCGGCATCAGGGTGCAGAAGCTCACCGCACCGGCGAGGAAGCGCTGGTTCAGGCCGCCGGCATCCAGCCCGCTGAGCCAGGCCTCGCGCACCACCGAAAGCGGCAGCGGGTCGGTGAAGCCGGCGTAGCCGCAGGTTTCCAGCCAGCCGTCGAGCAGGTCCAGCAGTTGCTGGCGGAGCAGTTCGTCGTGGTCGTCGGTGACCCGGAAGAAATCTTCCAGCAGGCCGCGCAGGCGTTGCACCCAGGTCGCCGCGTCGGCTTCCTCGGCGAGCAGGTCACAGGCCTTTTCCAGTGCGCCGAGCAAGCCGGCCAGCGGGCCAAGGGCGGCGGCGTCGAGGCCGCCGATTTCCGCGTAGGGCTGGATGCCCTGGAAGGCATCGCCCTCGCCCACCGCAAAGCCCAGCAGCATCCGCCGCAGGCCGAAGCGCCAACTGTTGGCTTCAGCGGCAGCGGGCAGGCCAAGGCGTTCGCGCTGCTGGCCGTCGAGGCCCCAGCGCACACCGGCGCCATCGATCCAGCGGCGCAGCAACGGCAGGTCGGCATCGGCCAGCCCGAAGCGCGCGCGCACGGCGGCGACGTCCAGCAGGTCGAGGATTTCGCTCACCGCGAAACGGCTATCGGGCAGCCGCAGCAGGTGCTCCAGCGCCACCAGCAGCGGCTCGCGGCCGCGCTGGCCCTGGTCGGCCAGGGTGTAGGGGATGAAGCGCTTGTCGTCGCGGGCGATCTGGCCGAACACGGCTTCGATGTGCGGCGCGTAGGGGTTGATGTCCGGGACCATGACAATCACGTCGCGCGGACGCAATGTGGGGTCGGCATCGAAGCGCGCGAGCAACTGGTCGTGGAGGATTTCCACTTCGCGCTGGGCGCTGTGGGCGACGTGGAAGCGCACCGAGTCATCGGTACGTGGGTCGACTGCCGGCCAGTGCTCGCGGGTCTCGTTGATCGGCCGCAGTTCGAGGATGTCGTCCTGCAACTGGCCGAGCAGGCTGCCCGGTTCCACGTCGCTGAACAGGTCGATACGCCCGTTGCTCACTGCGCCCAGGCGCGCGCGGTAGGTTTCCGGATCGTCGTACTGGTCGAGCAGGTTGATGTAGTCGCGGCCCTGCTTGCCCCAGGCGGCCAGCAGCGGCTGGGCGTACTGGTGCTGCTGGTCGTCGCTGAGCAGCTCCGGTGTGCCGGCGCGACGGCGCTGGCGACGGTATTCGTGGCGCAGCAGGTCCTTGTCGGCAACGATGTCGGCCCAGTGGTGACGGCAGGGGTTGTGCACGCAGAGCAGTACCTGGGCGTGGCGCGCCAGCACCGCGAGGGCCTCCACTGTCTGTGCGGGCATGGCGGAGATGCCGAATACCACCACGCGACGCGGCAGGTTCGGCAGCAGGTTTTCGGCGCCCTTCAGCTTCTCGATGAAGCGCCCGTGCACACCGGCACGGCTGGTGGCCAGGCCTTCGGTGCCGACATCGTCGAGCAGCGCGCGCCACAGGGCAGCCTGCCAGCGATTATCGGCCTCCAGCTCGCGGACTGTGCCGTTGGCCAGGCGCAGCTGATCGACGCTGCGGCTCCAGTCCTCCAGCCAGTCGGCGCGGTAGACCTGGTACTGGTCGAACAGGTCGGCCAGGCGTTCGGCCAGCTGGTGGCGCTTGCGCAGGTCGGTGTCGTCGGCGAGAAAACGTTGCAGGGTGGCGAACTCGTCGCGCTCCAGCAGCGTGGGCAGCAGGCGCATCAGACGCCAGGTCAGCGGGCCCTTGTCGAGCACCGAGACCTCGGGGATTTCATCGCGGCCCAGCGCCCCCCGGTAGGCACGCCAGAGGAATTGCGCGGGCAGTTGTACGTCCAGCGCGGCAGTGACACCGCAGCCGCCGTCCGCCACGTCACGCCCCAGCGCCAGCTTCAGCCACTGGGCGATGCCGTTGCTCTGCACCAGGATGACTTCGTTCTCCAGCGGCGCCAGCGGGTGCAGGCTCATCCACTGCACCAGCAGGTCGCGCAGCGCTTCCGGATGGTTGCCGTGGATCACCATCAGGCCGGGGGTCAGTCGCTGCTCGCTCATCGTGTCTCCTGGTGCGGAGCGGGCAACTGGGAGCGCCCGCCGGGGATGTCGGGCATTTCACCAAAAAAGCGGGCGGGCGGGGCAGTTTTTTACAGGGCGGCTCAGGCGGCGACGGCACCCTGCTCCCAGACTTTGCGGATGGAGCAGGCGATCTCTTCACGCAAGGCTTCGCGGCGACGAAACTCGCTGCGCCGCTGGCTCTTCACCTCGGCGATGTCACGCACCGGTTCGCGTTCGGGCAGGCGGTACCAGTGACGGTCGTGGCGGTTGCCCTGGAGCTCCAGCCAGAAGGCGTCGTAACTGGACTTGAGCTTGTGCGAACAGGTGTGTGCGGCGTCGCTGATGCCCAGCAACCGGCGGCCACCCATCTGCTCGCCCAGCGTATAAAGAGCGGTGAGCAGCAGGCTCTTGGGGCGCAGACCGAACATTTCCTTGCCCAACCATTTGACGGTGCCTTCATCCATTGTCGTGCGAGGGCCCTGCAGCCCACCGATCAGCAACTGGCCATTCTTCCCGAGGCTGAAACTCAGGGAGTACAGGCGCTCGCCGTCGGCATTGCGCAGGTACAGGCCCAGTTCCCCCTCGCGATAGAAATCCGAGGGTTCCAGCAGCACTTCCAGCGCGTCCCCGCTTTTCAGCGGAACCCGGCTGAGGTGTACCGTCCCCAGCGCCAGCAACTTGTCTCTCCAGCCGCCGGGCAGGCACTGAAGCTGCGAATAGTGCTCCAGCAGCGCAGCAAGCCGGCGCCGCACGCTCCAGTGGCGACACAGATACTTTCGCCGGTGCTTCCGGGCGGGAGGCAAGCCGCCCCTGTAGGACTCCGACAGCACAGGCATGTGCGCGATGCAGCGCGACCAGCGCCAGTGGAGACGGGGAAACAGGGCCGCGGCCAGCGCCAGTTGGCCGGTCTTGCGAATGGTTTTCCAGCGCATGAGTGAGAGGGCTCCGGAGCGGGAGAAAGCGGCGCACCCCTGCGCGCGCAGAATGAAAGGCGCGCCAGTTTGGTCGTGAGCATCACACCGGGGGATCGGCTTACAAGCCGCCCTGCAGAGTGATACTTCCGATTGGTATGCAGCAAAGTCCGACGGATATCGGCTCGCTTTCGCAGATGCTCGATGGCAAACCACCGCTATGCTCTGGAGTGGTACCCCCGACGCCCCTACATGGAGACCAAGATGGGCAAGAAGAGCAAAGCCAAGAGCCAGGCTGTAGAACCGCAAGGCAAGATGAAGAACAGCGAGTACGAGGAACACCTGCGCAAACTGTCCGTGGAACTGGTCAAGCTGCAGGAGTGGGTGGTGCACAAGGGCCTGAAGGTCTGCATCGTCTTCGAAGGTCGCGACGGTGCCGGCAAGGGCGGCACCATCAAGGCGCTCACCGAGCGCGTCAGCCCGCGAGTGTTCCGGGTGGTGGCGCTGCCCACGCCCACCGAGCGCGAGAAGTCCCAGCTCTACGCCCAGCGCTACATCAAGCACCTGCCTTCAGCCGGCGAGGTGGTGATCTTCGACCGCAGCTGGTACAACCGCGCCGGCGTCGAGCGGGTGATGGGCTTCTGCACCGAGGAGCAGGCCGACAAGTTCCTCGCCGTGACCCCGATGTTCGAGCGCATGCTCACCGAGTCGGGGATCATCGTGCTGAAGTTCTGGCTGGAGGTCAGCCCCGAGGAGCAGGAGCGCCGCCTGAGAGACCGCATCACCGACGGCCGCAAGATCTGGAAGCTGTCGCCGATGGACGTGAAGTCCTTTACCAAGTGGGACGAATACACCCGCGCCCGCGACCTGATGTTCGCCGCTACCGACTCGCCCTGGGCGCCCTGGATCGTGGCGCCGTCCGAAGACAAGAAGCGCGTGCGCCTGAACGTCATCAAGCACATCCTCAAGCACGTGCCGTACAAGGAAATCCCGCGCGAGGAAGTGAAGCTGCCCAAGCGCGGCAGGATCGGCAAGTACAAGAGCCCCGACTATCCGTTCCACTACATCGACGAGGTCTTCTGAGGCCAACCGGGGCTGGTGCTCGCCGGCCCCGGATCGATCTGCACCAAGCGCCCACCGCTCACTGCGCTTCGAGCCAATCGCGGACGAAGTACGCCCCCCCCAACTGGCCTCAGGCAATGGAGCGCAGATACTTGGCGACCTCGCCAGACAACCATCCGGCAAACGCTGCCACCTTGGCCTGGGTTGCCTCGCGCTCGGGCCACACCAGCCAGTAGGGGAAGCCGTACGGCACGCGCAGATCGCTGAGCGCCACCAGCTCGCCGCTTTCCAGCGCTCCGGCCACCAGGCTGCGCCGTTCGAGACCGATTCCCTGCCCCATGCGCACCGCCTCGATGCTCAGGTTGGAGTCGTTCACCACGAACTCCGCCGCCTCCTGTGGCACCGCTACGCCAGCCGCCTGGCACCAGCCCAGCCAGGACTCGAAGCCGGTGACACGCGGGCAGCGAAGGATTTCTGCAGGCGTCAGGGGCAGACGCCCACCGTTGAAGTCGGGCGCGGCAACGACCACCACTTCATCCTCGAACAGGTATTCCTGCGCCAACCCTTCCCAGTGGCCCTGGCCGATGCGGATCGCCACGTCGGCCAGGCCCTGGCGCAGGTCCATCACTTCCAGGCTGGCCAGCAGGCGCAGGCGGTACTGTGGATAACTTGCGCGCAAGCCCGGCAGACGTGGAAGCAGCCACTTCTGGCCAAAAGACGGCGTGAGTGCCACCACCAGCTCATCCTCGCCCGGACGCGCCTTGGCCAGGCGGGTCGCCTCGGCGATGTCGCGCAATGCGCCGCGAATCTGCAGGGCATAGAGGCGGCCTTCCTCGCTCAGGCGCAGTCCTCGCCCCTCGCGCTGCAGCAGGGTGATGCCCAGCAGGCTTTCCAGCTGGCGCACCTGCTGGCTGATAGCCGAGTGGGTGACATGCAGTTCGCTGGCGGCGAGGGTCACGCTGCCGAGCCGGGCAACGGCCTCGAAACTGCGCAGGGCGGAGAGCGGTGGCAGTGCGCTCATGTAAGTTTTCCTAACCGAATCGGTCACTAATCGTCGCTATTTCCCAGCGACCAAAGCCGCTAGATTCATGACCAACGCGCGAAAACCGCGCCAGCCACGATGCAATTTCCACTAACAGGATGTACCCATGCAACAGAAGCTTCCGCACCTGATCGGCATGCTCGACTCGCCCTACGTGCGCCGCGTCGCCATCACCCTGCGCCTGCTCGGCATCGAGTTCAGCCACCAGTCGCTGTCGGTGTTCCGCACCTACGAGGAATTCCGCGGCATCAACCCGGTGGTGAAGGCGCCGAGCCTGGTCCTGGGCGACGGCCAGGTGCTGATGGACTCCACTCTGATCATCGACTGCTTCGAACACCTGGCCGGGCGCAGCCTGATGCCCGCCGAACCGGCCGCGCGGGTACGCGCCACGCGCTTGCTGGGCCTGGCCCTGGCGGTCATGGAAAAGGCCGTGCAGCGCTACTACGAGCAGCAGCGGCCGCAGGACAAACAGCTCGCCACCTGGCAGGAGCGGGTCGACCAGCAGTTGCACGCGGCCCTGGCGCAACTGGAAAGCGAGCTGCGCGAGATGTCGCTGGACGCCGGCGCGCCGCTGGATCAGGCCGGGCTGAGCATCGCCGTGGCCTGGACCTTCGTGCAGCTGCTGCACTCCGAGGACATTCCGGCCGAAAGCTACCCGGCAGTACGCGACTGGGCGGAACAGGCCGAAGCGCTGGACGTCTTCAAGGCCTTCCCGCCGATGTGAGTCAATGAGCCTGCGGCTTGCTCAGGGTGACGGTGCCGAAGGTCATGAAGACGAAAGCGCTGCCAGCGGGGCCGCGATAGGCTCCCTGGGCCTCGCCCAGCTTGCAGGCCAAGGCGGTGAATTCCCAGGCCTGCTCCTGACTGCACTCCAGCTTCTGCGTGGTGAGCAACTCGATACCGTTCTCCTCGCCGTACTGGCGCACGGCGAAGGCATGCTCCTGCAGGGGCGCCACGACGGAGGGATGCTCCCAGCCCCACAGCCAGGTGCCATCGGCCGAGTTGTAGGTGCCGATGATCTGCACCGGGCAGCTCGCAACCATGCCCTCGGGATGGGCGAACTCGATGATTCCGCTGTCCTGATCGACACTCCACGAGCACTCGCCAAGGTGCCAGGTGCCATCGTGCACCTCGGCCTTGGCGGTCAACTCGGCGACGCATTGGTCGAGGAATGCCTGGAATGGCGAAGCCGGAGGGCTCGGCGGGGTTTCCTTGCCCAGAAGGCGTTTGAAAAAATTCATGGTCGGTCCTTCAACTCTCTGCATGGAAAATCATGGGTGATTGCGGCTGCCCGCATGGCTGTCAGTCGCGCGGCAGCTCCTCGTGCTGCTGCCGGGTGAAGCGCAGCAGGCCGAAGCAAATGACGAAACCGCAGAGCGCCAGCCCGGCGGCAACCAGGAAGATCGACGCATAGCCATGTCGGGCGGCAACCAGCCCCATCAGCGGGCCGGCGATGCCCATCGCCAGGTCGAAGAACAGCGCGTAGGCGCCCAGTCCCGCACTGCGGCTGCTGGCCGGGATGCGCAACACCGCCTCGACGCCCAGCGATGGATAGACCAGCGACAGGCCGCAACCGGTGAGCGCCGCGCCCAGCAGCGCAAAACCCGGCCCCGGCGCCTGCCAGAGCAGCAGCAGGCCGAACACTTCCACGCCGAGACAGACCACCGCGACGGCGAAACCGCCGAAGCGATTGACCATGCCCGAGAAGATCAGCCGCGCGCCGACGAAGCAGACGCCGAAGGCCGTCAGGCACCAGGCCGGGTTCGCCCAGCCCTGACTGCCGTAATAGAGGGTGATGAAGGTCGCCAGGGTGCCGAAGCCGATGGAGCCGAGCATCACGCACATCCCGTAGGGCAGCACGCGGCCGAGCACGGCATGGAAGGCCATGCGCACGCCCGGAATGGTCGGCACCTCCTCCCGACTTCGAGCTGCCAGCCAGCCCAGCGCGGTGAGTACCAGGATACTCACCCCCAGGCTCCACAGGCCCAGCGAGGCCGACATGGTGACTCCCAGCGGCGCCCCGATGGCAATGCCGCCGTAGCTGACGATGCCGTTCCAGGAAATCACCTTGGCGGTGTTATGCGTGCCCACCAGCGCAATGCCCCAGCTCGCCGTACCAATCCCCAGCAGTCCCTGCGCCAGGCCGAACAGCAGGCGGCTGCCGAGCAGCAAGGTCAGGCTCAGCCAGGTCACGGACGCGAAGCTGGTGGACGCCAGCACCAGCACACCGCCGGCGCCCAGAACGCCCAGGCCGTAGAGCACGGCGCGCTTGGCCCCGTAGGTATCGGCCACGTAGCCCGCCAGTGGGCGGGACAGCAGGGTGGCAATGTACTGCAGGCCGATCACCACGCCGGCGATCACTGTCGAGTAGCCCAGGCCTTCGTGGACGAAGCCGGGCAGCACCGGCAGCAGCAGGCCGATGCTCAGGAACAGGACGAAGGTGAAGAAGACGGTCGCGAGGATGCGCAGGGTAACGGCGGCGTTTCGCTGCTCGGACGAGCTCATGGACGGGCCTGACGGTGGGTGGCGGAGCGTGTGCGGGGACGATTGAAAGCAGGCTATCTATTTCCGCCGCGATTGCCAATCCGAACCTTGCTCGCCGGCCGATGCTCCTATAGTTGTTGCATTGCTGCGCGCCGTGGCGGCGCGCTCCACTTCAACCCAGGAGATAGTCATGGATACCAGCCAGCACAGCCTGAGCGCCCTGTTCAAGCAACTGGGGCTGCCCGACGGGCGCAAGGACATCGATACCTTCCTCGGCAGCCACCGCCTCGCCGAGGGCCAGAAACTGCCGGACGCGCCGTTCTGGAACGCCGCCCAGTCGCAGTTCCTGCGCGAGGCGCTGCAGCAGGATTCGGACTGGACCGAGGAAGCCGACGAGCTGGCGGTGCGCCTGTCCAACTGATCGAGCAGCTTCGGCTGCTCTGCTTCAAAGGCGCGGGCGGCGGCCCTATTTCAAATAGGAACGCAGCACGCCCATGACCTGTTCGAGGTCCTCGTGGCGCTGTGCCGCAGTACGGTCCTCGGCGCCCAGGTGGTCGCGCAGGTGGCCTTCGAGCACTTCGGCCATCAGGCCGTTCACCGCGCCGCGGATCGCGGCGATCTGCTGCAGGATCGCTGCACATTCGCTACCCGCCTCCAGCGCCCGTTCCAGTGCTTCGCTCTGGCCCTTGATGCGCCGCACCCGGGTCAGCAGCTTCTTCTGGTCCTTGATGGTATGTCCCACGTCAAAACTCCAAAGGTATACTGGGGTATAGTATCCAGACTGATTCTGTGGACCATCATCATGCAGCACGCCGCCCACCCGCAAGACGGTCGCCACGACCACCAGTTCCACGAAGGCAATCCCCTGGCCGAACGCAACACCCTGCGCGCCGCGCTGCTGACCGTCGTGATGATGGTGGTGGAGATCGCCGGTGGCTGGATCTTCAACTCCATGGCGCTGCTCGCCGACGGCTGGCACATGAGTTCCCACGCCCTGGCGCTAGGGCTGGCGTTCTTCGCCTACGTGGCGGCGCGGCGCTTCAAGGGCGACGCGCGCTTCGCCTTCGGTACCTTCAAGATCGAGATTCTCGCCAGCTACACCAGCGCCATCCTGTTGCTGGGCGTGGCGGCGCTGATGATGTTCGAGTCCGTCGCACGGCTGCTCTCCCCTTCACCGATCCATTACCAGCAGGCCATCGCCATCGCGGTCATCGGCCTGCTGGTGAACCTGGCCTGCGCCTGGCTGCTGCGCGGCGAGCACCATCACCATGGCCACGATCACCATCATGGTCATGACCATCACCACGGCCATGAACATCACGCCCATGGTCACGACCTGAACCTGCGCGCGGCCTATCTCCACGTGCTGGCCGACGCCGCCACCTCGGTGGCGGCGATCATCGCCCTGATCGGCGGCCTGATCTGGGGCGCCGCCTGGCTCGACCCGCTGATTGGCATGGTCGGCGCCGTGCTGGTGGCCGTCTGGTCGGTCGGCCTGCTCAAGCAGAGCGGCCGGGTGCTGCTGGATGCGGAGATGAACGACCCGGTGGTGGAGGAAATCCGCGAGGTGGTCGCCGAGCTGCCCAATCCGGCGCGCATCACCGACCTGCACCTGTGGCGCGTGGGAAAGTCGCGCTACGCCTGCATCCTCAGCCTCGCGAGCAGCGGCGGCCTGACGCCCGAGCTGGTGCGCCAGCGCCTGCAGGTCCACGAAGAACTGGCGCACATCACCGTGGAGATCAACCCGATTCCCGCCTGAGGACGGCCCATTAAAAGACCGGAAGTCGTGGCGGCTTTGACGGCCGCCACGCCGCTGCGGCCTAATGCGCAGCCTGTCGAACCCGGTCGCCTGCCTGCATGTCCAGCTCCCGCTTCTCCACCGCCCAGCAACGCGCCAGCATCCTGCACCTGCCCGCCGGCCCCTGGACGACGGTGCTCGACTGCCTGTGCGCTCGCTTCCCGGCGATCAGCCGCGACACCTGGCTGGACCGCATGGCGCGCGGCAAGGTGCTGGACAACGACGGCCAGCCCATCGGCCCCGAGCACCCCTACCGCGAAGCACTGCGCATCCATTACTTCCGCGAGGTGCCGCAGGAAACGCCGATCCCCTTCCAGGAGAGCATCCTGTATGCCGACGAACACCTGGTGGTGGCGGACAAGCCGCACTTCCTGCCGGTGACGCCCGCCGGGCAGTACGTCGAGGAAACCCTTCTCGCCCGCCTCACCAGGCGCCTGGACAACCCGCAGCTGGTGCCGCTGCACCGCATCGACCGGCTCACCGCCGGGCTGGTGCTGTTCTCCGCCAACCCGACCAACCGCGATGCCTACCAGGCGCTGTTCCGCGAGCGGCGAATCGACAAGCTGTACGAAGCCATCGCCCCGGCGCTGCCGCAACGGGCGTTCCCGCTGGTGCATCGCTCGCGGATGGTCGAGGGCGATCCCTTCATCCGCATGCAGGAAGTGGACGGTGAGCCCAACAGCGAAACGCGCATCGAGGTGCTGGAGCAGCGCGGCGAGCTGTGGCGCTATGGACTGCATCCGGTGTCCGGCAAACGTCACCAGTTGCGCGTGCACATGTCGGGCCTGGGCGCGGCGCTGTGCTTCGACCCGCTCTACCCGACGCTGCCACCACGCGGCGAGCGGCCGCCGGAAGACTTCGACAAGCCGCTGAAGCTGCTAGCCCGGCAACTGGAGTTCATCGACCCGCTCACCGGCGAGGCGCGGCATTTCAGGAGCCAGCTGGAACTGACCTGGCCTTCCATCAATTTCATCGATGGTCACCCTTAAGACGATCCATTTCCGTCGATAGTGGCCCGGGTGTTTTCATAGCTCCACCCCAAGGAGAGAAAGCATCGGGAGCCCGATCATGAGCTACAGCGCCAAGTCCTTTTCCGCCCTCGTCAACGCCCTGCGCGCCGATGGCATCACCCGTCCCGAACAGATGGCACGGCAGCCCTTCCGCAATGCCCAGGGCTTCTGGTCCGCGGTGGCCAAGAAATGAACCTCGTGCGGCGACTCCCGCCTGCGCTGCGCATGGATGCGGTGATCGTCCTCTACGCCCTGGCCGCGGCCTGGCTGGTCTTCTCGGGCCTGTAATGGCGGACCGGTGAAAAAGACCCAATGAAAAGGGCAGCCACGGCTGCCCTTTTTCGTGTCCCGCGCGGCCCTGCCGCGCTCCATCCTCACTTCTTCAGACAGGTGCTCATGAACGCCTTGCGTTCATCACCCTTGAGCGCCTTTTTCGTCGCATCGGCGTTGCAGGTCTTCATCTTTTCCTGCTGCGCCGTCGTCGCCTTGGTTTCGCCCCCACCAGCCTTCAGGCAGGTGCTCATGAACGCCTTGCGCTCATCACCTTTGAGCGCCTTGGTGGTGGCATCGGCGTTACAGGTTTTCATCTTCTCCTGCTGCGCGGTCTGCGCGGCGGTGGCGGCAAAGCCTTGCGCCGAAAAAAGCAGAGCCAGGACGAGCAGCGGAATCCGAACGGTGGTCATGGAGTGGTCTCCCAGGATGGAATTGCCACTCTGAGCGTAGCTCGCAGCCCAGCATTCGCGAGGGCTGCGCCGCGATGCTGCACTTCATCCCGCGCGGCCCGTGATGGCTTGCGCGAGGCGAAAAAGAAAATCAGTTATATATAAATTCGAATTGATAATTTTTTGAAATATCAAAAATACAGCAGTATGGCGCTGCCACCCATTCGGTACACCAGGAACCTGCCATGTCGCTGTTGACCCTTCCCAATGCCCGCGAGCAAACCAAGTCGGTCCGCGCCACGGTGCTGGTGTTCAAGGACCCGCGCTCGCAGGAGCTGCTCAACCGCATCGAGCGCCTGGCCCCGAGCGAGGCCAACGCATTGATCATCGGCGAGACCGGTACCGGCAAGGAGCTGGTCGCGCGACATATCCACAAGCTCAGCCGCCGCAGCGGCGCGCCCTTCGTGGCGGTGAACTGCGGTGCGTTCTCCGAGACACTGGTGGAGAGCGAGCTGTTCGGCCACGAGAAAGGCGCCTACACCGGCGCCACGACCAGCAAGGCCGGTTGGTTCGAGTCGGCCAACGGCGGCACCCTGTTCCTCGACGAGATCGGTGACCTGCCGCTGAACATGCAGGTGAAACTGTTGCGCGTGCTGCAGGAGCGCGAGGTGGTACGCCTGGGCTCGCGCACACCGGTGCCGATCAACGTGCGGGTGGTCGCCGCCACCAACGTCAACCTGGCCGACGCCGTGGTGGCCGGGCATTTCCGCGAGGACCTGTTCTACCGCCTGCACGTCGCCACCATCCGCCTGCCCCCGCTGCGCGAGCGTCCCGGCGACATCCTGCCGCTGGCCGAGTTCTTCCTCGAAGAGCACTGCCAGCGCCTGGGCTACAACCGCGCATCCCTGAGCCCCGAGGCCGAACGCAAGCTGCTGGGTCACACCTGGCCGGGCAATATCCGCGAGCTGGAGAACGCCATCCACCACGCCCTGCTGGTGTGCCGCAACCAGCAGGTGCAGCCAGGCGACCTGCAACTCGCCGAGCTGCCGTCCGCGCCACGCCACGACTCGCTGCGCCACGAAACCTTCCCCCACGCCCTGGCGCCCCGCGTCGAGGCCACCCTGGAGCAGGCGCTGCTGGAGCTGTTCGAAAGCAACAAGCCCGACCTCTACGAGCACGTCGAGGAAGTGCTGTTCCGCACCGCCTACCACTTCTGCCATGGCAACCAGCTGCAGACCGGCCGCTTGCTGGGCATCAGCCGCAACATCGTCCGCGCCCGCCTGGAAAAGATCGGTGAACTGAACCTCAGCCGCACCGGCTGAGGTGAGTTCAGCCCGCGCCAGCAGCGGGCTGAAACCGTCCGTCGGCGATCCCCGTCCGGCCTCCCCCCGCGAAAGGTTATAATCCGCGCCGGTTTTGCAGCCGGCACGCCAGTACAGGCTGAGCGTCTACACTTTCAGGGCATCGCCCGGGCGGGACGTCGACAGCCAGCGAAAGGCCCATCGCCGTCAGCTGCCAGTCACCCTCTTCAAGTCATCAGCTTCAAGTCATCAGGAACCATCGTGACCAAAGACGAACTGCGCGCGGAACTGGAGCGCCAGGAGCAACGTTTCAAGGATGAACAGGGCGGCGAAGTGACCCTTTATGCCGCCCAGCCCGAACCCGGCAAGAAACCCTGGCGCAAGCGACCCAGCGTGCAGGACAAGGCCTTCGACCGGGAACTGGAAAGAATCGAAGAAGAACGACAGAAAAAGGATCAGGAAGGCGCTTCCGTTTAAAGCGCAGGTACGGCCCCAGACTGAAAGACCCACCCGAATCTGTTGTGGGAAAGTCTTGATGCGATGGGCGAGCAGCGCTCCGTGGGGGAGCCCGCCAGTTGGCCTGCAAACACTCATCCGATGGGCCGGCGGCCCGCGTGGAAGCATTGCAAACTTTTTCCACCCTGCCTGAAAGCGCCGTGCGACGAGGCGTCGCGCAAATTGGAGAAACCGTTCCAGGCTAAATACGGTGCTCCAAGCTTCTGGCATAATCGCCGCCCCGTCTCCGACCGGTCATA
Source organism: Pseudomonas sp. PDM22 (assembly GCF_014851965.1). Classification (NCBI taxonomy): domain Bacteria; kingdom Pseudomonadati; phylum Pseudomonadota; class Gammaproteobacteria; order Pseudomonadales; family Pseudomonadaceae; genus Pseudomonas; species Pseudomonas sp. PDM22. The sequence continues at coordinate 255,142 of NZ_JACVAR010000002.1, read as the reverse complement.
GAATTTTCATGTTCGATCTCTTCAGCGGACTCGATCTCTGGGTGGGTATCAGCCTGGTGCTGGCACTCACATTCGTCCTGGCGTTCGAGTTCATCAACGGCTTCCACGACACCGCCAACGCGGTGGCCACGGTCATCTACACCAAGGCCATGTCCCCGTACCGCGCGGTGATCCTCTCCGGCATCTTCAACTTCCTCGGCGTGTTGCTCGGTGGCGTCGGCGTCGCCTACGCGATCGTCCACCTGCTGCCGGTGGAGCTGTTGATCAATGTGAACACCGGCCACGGTCTGGCCATGGTGTTCTCGCTGCTCGCCGCGGCCATCACCTGGAACCTGGGCACCTGGTACTTCGGTATCCCGGCTTCCAGCTCGCACACCCTGATCGGCTCGATCCTCGGCGTTGGCCTGGCGAATGCGCTGATCAACGGCGTACCGGTGGCCGACGGGATCAACTGGGGCAAGGCCATCGACATCGGCCTGTCGCTGATCTTCTCGCCGCTGGCCGGCTTCATCGTCGCCGGCGCCCTGCTGATCGGCCTGAAGTGGCTGTACCCGCTGTCGAAGATGCACAAGACCCCGGAAACCCGCCGCGACGTCGACGAGAAGAAGCACCCGCCGTTCTGGAACCGCCTGGTGCTGGTGATCTCGGCCATGACCGTGAGCTTCGTGCACGGCTCCAACGACGGCCAGAAGGGCATCGGCCTGATCATGCTGGTGCTGATCGGCATCGTCCCGGCGAAGTTCGTCCTCGACCTGAACAGCACCACCTACCAGATCGAGCGCACCCGCGACGCCGCCATCCACCTGCAGCAGTTCTACAACCGCCACTCCGACACCCTCGGCGAGATGCTCGCACTGGGCAAGGCCGGCGACGCGGACATGCCTGACCTGTACCGCTGCGAGCCGAAGCAGACCGAAGCGACCCTCAAGGGCCTGCTGAGCGACCTGCACGGCGTTTCCAGCTACAACGACCTGAACGACGACGAGCGCGTGCAGGTACGCCGCTACCTGCTGTGCCTGGACGACACTGCGAAGAAGGTCGGCAAGCTGTCCGAGCTGCCGTCCCGCGAGAAGGCGGACCTCGAGAAGCTGCGCAAGGACCTGACCAGCACCACCGAATACGCGCCCTTCTGGGTGATCATCGCGGTGGCCCTGGCCCTGGGCATCGGCACCATGGTCGGCTGGAAGCGCGTGGTGCTCACCGTCGGCGAGAAGATCGGCAAGCAGGGCATGACCTATGCCCAGGGCATCGCTGCCCAGCTCACCGCGACCGCCGCCATCGGCATGGCCAACATCTACAGCCTGCCGGTGTCCACGACCCACGTGTTGTCCTCGGGCGTGGCGGGCACCATGGTGGCGAACCGCAGCGGCCTGCAAGGCAGCACGATCCGCAACATCCTCATGGCCTGGGTGCTGACCCTGCCGGTGTCGATCGCGCTGTCCGCCGGCCTGTTCTGGCTGTCCTCGCGCTTCATCGGCTGATCCCGCGCCGCGCACCACGAAAAACGCCTGCATCCGCAGGCGTTTTTCATTTCCGGACGCTCAAACCGTAATAGCCTGCCTCGGCAGGCGGATGACGAAACGCGCGCCGCCCTTGAAGTTATCCACAGACAGGCTGCCGCCCATGTTACGGATCAGGTCGTGGCTCACCGACAGTCCCAGCCCCGTGCCCTTGCCGATGGGCTTGGTGGTGAAGAAGGCCTCGAAGATGCGCTCGATCACCGCCGGGTCGATGCCGCCAGCGTTGTCGCGCACATGCAGCTCCACCCAGCCGGGGTCCGTGCAGGGTTCCTGCGACACGCCGACCCAGCGCGCGCCCTCTTCTCCTCGTCCCAGCAGAGCGTCACGGGCGTTGGCCAGCAGGTTGATCAGCACCTGCTCCAGCTGGTCGGCATAGCCACGCACCACCACCCGTTGCGCCGGCGGCCGGCATTCCAGGGTGATGCCCTGCTGCGTGAGGCTCTCGCCCAGCAAGGCAACGGCGCCTTCGCAGGCGTCGTAGGGATCGAAGGGCGCGGCCTCCAGCTCCGACTTGCGACTGAACACCCCCATGTGGCTGATCACCCGCGAAAGCCGGTCGATCTGCGCGTCCGCACGCTCGAGCTTTTCCTTCAGGTATTCGGGCTCGCCCAGCTTCTGCCGGGCGTTGTAGAGGGACATACGCATGACGTGCAGCGGCTGCTTCATCTCATGCGCCATGCCGCTGACCATCTCGCCCAGGCTGGCCATCTTCGCGCCCTGGGCCAGCTGCTGCTGGGCGTGGCGCACGGCGGTGTTGTCGCGGCCCACGGCCTGGATTTCCACCAGCCGCCCCTCGGCATCCAGCAACGGCCGGTCCGACCAGATCAGCCAGAGGTTGCGCTGGCCGGGGAGGCAGAAGCGCAACTCCCAGGAATCGTCCACCGCCCCCTTGCCGCCGCCCACCAGGCGCGCGCGCAGGGCGCTGCAATCCTGCTCCGAGAGCCACTCGTCGAGCCGCCGACCGAGCAGCGTGTCCACCGGTTCACCGAGCACCTGGGCAAAGGTGTGGTTGATGAAGGTCAGCTGCAGGCCGGGGTCATAGCGGCAGATCAGCGCCGGGGAGTCCTCGACCAGCACGCGATAGCGCTCCTCGCTCTCGGCGATCTGCAGTGCGGCCAGGTGCTGCTCGGTGACATCCAGCCAGAGGCCGACAGCCTCCTGCGGGATGCCCTGGATGTCACGCAGCAGCTTGGCCTCGTCGTACAGCCAGTGCCACTCTCCAGCGCTGTCGCACAGGCGGTACTCGGTGCGCACGCGGCCTTCGCGCAGCAGCTCGCGGCCACGATCGAGAAAAGTCTCCAGGTCTTCGGGGTGCACCCGCTCGGCCAGCGCCTGCCAGTTCTGGCCCTGCAGGTCGAGGCCGAGCAGGTTGCCGGCGCTCTCGCTGTAGAACTCGGGGATCAGGTGCCCCTCCTCCACGCGCTGCACGTAGATCACCACTGGCGCGCTGTCGATCAGGTTGCGCAGCCGCGCGTGGGCGGCCAGCGCCTGATCTTCCTGCAACTTGCCTTCGCTGATATCCAGCAGCACACCGTCCATCAACTGGTCGCCAGCACGTGCCTGGCGCCGGCCCTGCAGGCGCAGCCAGCGCCGCGTCTGAGCGGAAGAAGCACCGCGCAGGCGCAGGTCCTGGACTAGCCGCCCGCCCGGTTGCAGGTTGCGCAGGCGCAGGCTGAGTTCGTCGGCGTCGGCGGGGTGCAACTGGCTCAGCAGGTCGGTCAACGCCAGCTGCAACTGCCCGGCGGGCAACCCCAGGCTCGCCGCCACCGCTGGTGACAGTTCGAACAGGCCTTCGTCGACGCGCAAGCGCCACCAGCCACCGCCCACCATGTCCTGCAGCAGATTCAGGCGCCGGCTGCTGTCGCGCAGGCTGTGCAGTTCGGTGCGTTCGTGAACGAGATTGGTGAGGATTTCCGCCAGGTACTGCCAGTCGCTCGGCGCCAGCCCCGGCCAGCTGGCGCCATGCTCCATCGGTTCGGCCAGCAACCCGGCCAGCCGCCCACCGCGCACAGGGGCAGGAATCAGGTAGAGCTGGGCGCAGCACAGGGTACGCAGCAGCTCCGATGGGTTGTCATCGGCCCCCAGCAGGCAGGCACCGCTGGCGGCCCGCAGTTCATCGCCGGGCAGGGCCAGGTTTTCCCGCAGCAGGCTGTCGAAACCGGGCTGTACGTAGCAGGCAAAGACCCTCAGGCTCTGGTCCGGCGCTTCCAGCAACAGGGCCATGCTACGCATGTGGAAGTTGCTGCAGAACGCCTCCAGCACTTCACCGACGGCCTCGCCGAGGCGGCGTTGCGAGCTGTGGCGCAGGCGCGCCAGCAGCAGTTTGCTGAGGTTCAGGCATTGCAGCTTGTGTTGCTGGCTGTCGGACTGCCAGTTCAGGTCGGAGATGTCCGTGCCCAGCAGCAGGCAGTGCTCGTTGGCCTGCAGGACCGCCTGGAAGCGGCAGACCAGCGGCAGGTCGCCGGTGCTGCGCAGCACCAGGTCGAGCCGCTCTCCCCCGCGCAGACTGGACACCTGCATGCCACCGGGAATGCGCCGGTCCAGATAGTCACCCAGCCCAGGCAGGTCGCCGTTGCCCGGCACCGGCGGGAGCAGACGGTGCGCCTGGCTGCCGCCACGGGCGATGACGCGATCGCGGCTGTCCAGCTCCAGCCACAGGTCCCAGTGGCCGGTCACTACGGGCTCGGTCAGTTCTTCCACCGGCAGTGCCGGACGTCTGCGTGCCGCCAGTGGCCGGCTGGGCACCGGGTTGTCATTCATCTCATGCTGGCCGCGAGGCCTGGAGCGCCAGAAATCGAACATCCAGTACCTCAGAGCAGGACGCTGGCGGTGCCGCTGAGCACGTCGGGCAGGCGCGGTACCGTGCCGATTCCCGGCAGGGTCAGCAGCGGGACGATGGGCGAGGTGGCGTAGGGGTAACTGACGCACACCTGCACGCGGGTGTAGTCACGACCCGAAACAGACTCCGTGGTGGGTGTGGCCATGAATTGCCCGCCGTAGCAGCCGTTGCGCCAGCTCGCGGGCATCCAGCTCAGACGCTCGGTCACGGCGCTGTCCACGGCAGCCTTGAGCGCGGCGTTGTAGCCGCCCGGTGCCTGGGGGTTCACCGAGACGGCCACTCGCGCCCCCGCCGCCGCCGCATCGTTGAACGACTGCAGCATCAGCAGGGGCACGCAATAACCGAGCAGTCCGTAGAGAACTGCGAAGAACAGCACGAATACGGCGGCGAACTCGATAGCCACCGCGCCTCGTTGAGTGCCACGCCCGCCGACTCCGTTCATGCGAAATACTCCCGGACCAACTTGCAACTTGAATGATCGTTCAACTTGTCGGCACAGCGGAACTTTACTGAAGATACTCGCCGTCGGATAAACACCGTTCTCCAGCAATACTAGGCGCTCTTCCAGGATTCGCCCTCATGGCCTATCGGAATAACCTTGCGAGCCAAACTCGATTACCCATGGCTTCAATTGCAATATGGCGCTGAAGTGGGGGATACCTTAAAACTCCACTAACCTGCTTCGAAGTCGCCGTGCCGGAATAAGGACATTCTCGATGCTGTTCAAACTCTGCCTGCTGGGCTGGTTCGCCGTCTGTGCCAGCCAGGACCTCACCCGGCTGCGGGTCAGCAACTGGCTGACGCTGGGCGGGGCGCTGGCGGCCCTGCTGTTCCTGCTGGTCACGGGCCATACGCTGACAGGCTATGCGCCGCTTGCCGCGGGGGTCGCCGCGTTGCTGGCGGCGCTGCTCAGCGTGCCGGGTTACTGGCTGGGGAAGCTGGGCGCCGCCGACGTGAAAATACTGATCGCCCTGGGCCTGGCCAGCGACCCGCTGACGGTGCTCTACACCCTGGCGCTGGCCTGCCTGTTCTGTGTGGTGCTGATGTTCGCCAGCAAACTTTTGATTGATTCGGATAAAGTACCGGCTAATTGCAAATCGCAATTAACCAAACTGCAACCGTCAAGATTCAAGTCATTTCCCTTCATCTTCGCACTGTTCGCCGGTCTTCTGACGACCCTGTCGCTCCTCAAATAAAAATGATTCCGACAATTGGCAGAATCCAAACTTAACGACTATATGCTAAGGGTTAATACCATCCATCGCCTGTGGGACGATCCGGCTACGGTAATTGAACGGCCGGACGATAAAAATAATGGAAGTAATCTTTCAAGGAGCGTGCAGTCATGGAAAAAACGGCCAATCGCCGTTTCAGCGTGCTGGTCATCGATGACGAGCCTCAGGTCACTGCGGAGCTTTCCGAACTGCTGGAGAACAGCGGCTACCGCTGCGTGGTCAGCGACAGCAAGGACAGCGCCCTGCAGAAATTCCGCGATGACGCCTCGATCGGCCTGGTGATCTGCGATCTGGGCCTGGGTCGCGACAACGGCATCCGCGTGGTCGAGGCGCTCAAGGATGTGGCCGGTGCGACGCGGTTCTTCGAGACCATCATCCTCACCGGCCAGCAAGGCAGCCAGGAAGTGATCGAGGCCATGCGCGTCGGCGTCGCCGATTACTACCAGAAGCCAGTGGCGCCGATGGACCTGCTCAAGGGCCTGGAACGCCTGGAGGCGCGCCTGCATGAGCGCATCCGCAGCCAGCTCAGCCTGAGCCATGTGAACCAGCGCCTGGAGTACCTCGCCGAATCGCTCAACTCGATCTCGCGGGATATCCACAAGATCAAGTACGAGGTCCATGGCGGCGGCGGCCAACCGGCCAGCAGCAGCGTGCTCAAGCAGGAACAGCCCGAGCCTGCGGCCAGCGCAGCACCGAGCAACGCCGAGCAGATGACGCCGGTGGTGAACAACCCGCTGTTCAACAAGCTCTCGCCGCGCCAGCAGGCAGTGGCGCGCCTGGTGAGCAAGGGGCTGACCAACTACCAGATCGCCTATGACCTGGGGATCACCGAGAACACCGTGAAGCTCTATGTCTCCCAGGTGCTGCGGCTGATGCACATGCACAACCGCACCCAGCTCGCCCTCGCCATCTCCCCCAGCGCCTCGCAGAGCAGCGCGGTGCACTGAGCCCGCCGCCACCTCCACCGGCCTTCAGATCAGCAGCTCCGCGCCGCCGGTCTGGAGGTCGATCAGGCGCACGTCGAGGATGCCGGTCTGGATGCCCAGGAGCTTGAGCAGCGGATCGACCAGAGTGGTCGCCAGCAGATTCACGACGCTCGACAAGGCACCCGTCAGCAAGTTACCGATTCCCAGCGCGGAATTGATCAGTGTGCTCGAGACGCTGTTGACCAACTGCCCCAGCGGGCACAGCAACCACCCCACCAGCGGAAGGTCGCAAGTCAGGCTGGGGGGCAAGGTGACAGTGACCTTGAGATTCTTCGCCAGATCCGCAACACCGGCGGCCAACGACGCCCCCAGAGGACTCTGCACGCGCTTGGCGGCACTGGGCAGATCAGCGGGCGATGCCACGTTGAACTTTATCTGCTGTTCTCCGCCGGCAGCGAACGAAGTCGCCTGATTGCCATTGCTCAGGTTGACCAGCTTGAGCTTGTCATCCGCACCGGGGAACAGGCCGACGCTGGCGTTCAAGGTCAGATTGGCGATCCCGGGCTTGGCCTGGATATCGACCTCCACCGGCTTCCCTACCCCGCCACAATTGATGCTCTCCAGCGCCGCAGTGCCCTTGGCGACGTCGACTTGCAACGCCACGTCGGTCGTCACCAGATTCAGATTCAGCAGATCGACATGCACCGCAGCCGTGAGGCTTATCTGCGTCGACGTGGCCTGCGTCCGCCAGGTGCCGTCGCTGTTCTTGCCGGGATAGCCGATGGCGATCTGTGGCGGCGAGATAACCGACAGACTGAGCGTCTGGGTGGCCAGGCCCGGAATGGAAAGTTTCTGCGCAGGCACTGCCACCGCATGCTTCTGGTTCGCTACCAACGCCGTCGCCATCAGCAGGTCGAACAGATTCACTCCCGCATTCAATGCCGTATCGCGCACACTGTCCGGCGCCACCACGCTGAGAATATGCCCCAGCGTCAGCTGCGCCGTCGGCACGTTGATGGTGGCCAGCGCCGTACGCAGCAGCGCCGTATTCACCCCGGCCAGTTGTGAGGAGTCCGCCGCGTTGACCATGGCCTGGAGCAACTGCGCAGCGGTGACGTTGGTGCCCAGCAGGCTGTCGATCTTGCCCAGTTCGAGGTTCACCCCGGCGGCCTTGAGCTGCTGGCTCAGGGCGAGCAGCGAGACGTTGGCCCCGGCGATGCCCTGGTAGGTCACCACGTCCAGGTTGAGGTTGGTGCCCAGCAGCCCGCCGAGCAGGGCATTGAGCAACGGCGAGTTGCTCGAATCCAGGCTCAGCACACCGCTACCCGCGGAGATTCCCGCCATCGCCGAGCGCCGTGCCACGGCCTGGGCACTGATCACCGTAGTGCTCGAGGCACCGCTGAACAGACTGGCGACGTTGAGCACCAGGCTGGAGGGAACGCTGTGGGTAGCCTGCACGCGAACGGAATCCGCCAGGTTGCCGCCAGCGCTGAATACCCGCTGGGAATCGGCACTGCCGTAACCGGCAGAAAAGCTGACACTGCCCAGCGTCCCCACCAGGGTGTCGCCGGTGCCGGGCACGAAGCCGTTCTTCGCCGCGCTGGCGGTGACATAGCCCTGAATGTCGGCGGCCAGCTGCGAGCCGCACATACCGCCCTGGGTGGCGGCTTCCAGCGCCGCCATGTCCGCCACACGCTGCAGCTTGCGTTGTTCGAAGTACAGGCGCCCGGTGTCGATCACCAGGGCCAGGCAGATCAGCGCCAGCAGCAGCGTTCCCGCCGCCATGACGCCGATTGCGCCTCGCTGCCTTTCACGTCCCATGGCAGCCTCCGGAAGGGATCAGTTCTTGTCGGTGCTGAAGCCGTTGTTGTCGTCGAGCAGGTACTCGGGAATCTCGTGGGTATAGCTCTTCAGGTAGCGCTGGTAGGCGCGATCGCGCTCGGCCGGTGTGGCGCTCTGCCGGTGGGCCGAGGCGGCCTTGCCGCTGCTCTGCAGGTCCAGCCAGGTCAGCACTTCCTGCTGGTCACGAGCGGTGGTGCCGGCTTCGGTGTGGGTAGTCTCCACCGCCTGGGCCAGCATCGGCGTCGCCAGCAGTGCGCCGGCCAGAATCCATGTCTTCATCCCTCCCTCCCTGCCCACCTCAGCGGGCCTTGACCAGCAACTTGGCGTCCCGCGCCACCGCCGGGGTCGACTCGACCAGCGCGGGGTGCGCGTCTTCCACCGCATCGTCCACGTAACTCACGCTTTCGGCCTGCACCGCCGGCTGGCTGGCCGGGCTGGCGGGGCTTGCCGGGCGCAGGTCCTTCGCCTGGTCCTGGGCCGCGCGGACCTGATCGGCGGACAGCCCGACACTCTGGATCAACCGGCTGGCCTCGCTGTTCTCACCCTGGATGAACATGACGCTGAGCAGGTTGGTGGCCGGCAGCTTGTCGTGTTCGTTCAGCTCCATGGCGGTGATGAACTCGAAGCGCGCCTTCTCCAGCTCACCGCGCCGCAGCAGGACGTAACCCAGGTCGTTGCGCAGCGCGCTGTCGGTGGGCTGCAGGCGCGCCGCTTCACGCAGCTCGCGCTCGGCTTCCACGGTATTGCCGCCGCGCATGGCGATCTGGCCCAGGCCATGATGGGCCTCGGCGGACTTGCAAGTGCCCAGCAGTCCTTCGTAGACGATGCGCGCCTTGGGATCACCGATACGGCGCAGGGCCAGCGCCTTGCTTTCGCGCACTTCCAGCGAGTTCGGCGGCAGGGTTTCCAGGTTGGCCAGGGCGGCGTGGGCGCGGCCGTTGTCCAGCATCTCGCGGGCCAGGTTGAGCTGCAGCTCCACCGCCTGGCCGAGCTTCTCGTCGCAGTTCTGCCCGACGCTCGGCCCGCCCCCCAGGCTGTCGAAGTTGGCGCAACCGCCGAGGGTCAGGCCCAGCAGGCCGATCAAGCACGCGTTTCTCATCCCATTCTCCCCAGGGCCTTGGTGATCGCGAGGAAGCCGGGCCCGGCGAGGATGATCAGCAGCGCCGGAAACAGCAGCGTCATCATCACCAGGCTCATCTTCGCCGACATCTTGCTGACCTTTTCCTGCAGGCCGGTCAGGCGGCGATCCTCGAACAATTGCTTGAGCGTCAGCAGCGACCCGCGAGCACTGCCGCCCTGGCGCAGCATCTGTCGCAGCACGTTGCAGCAGTCGCTCAGTTCCCCCACCGCCAGGCGCTTGCTAAGCAGCTCCAGCTCATCCGCCAGGTCCAGGCCGCTTTCGGCATGCGCCAGCACACCGTCGAGCTCTTCGACCAGCACCGGCACGATGCTCCGCCCTTCCCGGCTGACGACCCTCAGGCTCTGCTCCACCGTGAGACCGGAGTCGAAAAGGATGCGGATCAGCTGGATGAACAGGATCACCTCGTCCGCCAGACGCTGACGGCGCTTGCCGGCGAAGTAGGCCAGCACCCGCTTGGGCAGCAGGAAGCCGATCCCGGCAGCGAAGGACAATGGCAGCAGCGGCGAGGTATGGGCGTGCCCCGGCGTGGCCAGGACCACCAGTACGATGGCCACGAACAGCAAGGGAACCAGGAATATCGACATCAGGTAGATGCGCCGCGGCGTACTGCCGGACCAGCCGGCCTGGTTGAGCAGCAGCCGGACTTCCTCGTCGCGCAGCTGCAGGCGCCGACCCAGGCCACTCTCGCTCATCCGATCGAACGCCCGCGCCATGCGCTGGCCCGCGCCGTGCGGCGTTGCATCGCCCCCCAGGCGCTGCTCGATCAGGCGCTGTTCACGACCGGCCGTGCGGCTCTGCGAGAGCAGCAGGAGGATCGCCGCCAGGGCCAGGATCACCGCCATCAATCCGTACATCAGGGGCATGCCGGCCTCCTCAGATGCTCTTGAGCATGCGCCAGAGCGTGTAGCACCCCAGCACCTGCAACCCCAGGGAAGTCAGCAACATCAGGCGGCCACCGTGGTCGTGCCACATGTTCATCAGGTAGCCCGGATTGCTGAACAGGATGTAGCCGCCCAGGCTCACCGGCAGCAGCGCCAGCACCAGGGCGCTCATGCGGGTTTCACCGGTCATGGCGCGCAGCTGGCGGCCGAGTTTCTCCCGCTCGTGGATGACCTTGATGATGTTTTCCAGCAGGTCGGTGGTATTGCCGCCGTAACGGTGGTTCACCGCCACGCCGAGGGAGAGCACGTGCAGCTCTTCCACGTCGTAGAGCTCTGCAACCTCCTGCAGCGCCTCTGGCAGACTGATGCCCAGCAACACATGGTTGTTCACCAGCGAGAAGATTTCCCGCAGCGGGTCGTCGGCCGCGTTCACCGCCTGGGTGATGGCATCGCCCAGGGTTCGCCCCGAGTGCAGGCTGCGTACCACCTGGTCGAGGAAGTTGGGCATCTGCCGGATCATTTTCTGCAGGCGACGCCGGTACAGCAGATTGAGCAGTGCATGGAAGCCGAGCACGCCGACCCCGACGCCGCAAAGCGCCCCCACCGGACCGGCCAGGCGCTGCCCGAACAGCCCCAGCACAATGCAAACCACCACGGCCCCCAGTACCCAGCCGCGCATGTCGGTGATGCCGGCACGCCGCATGCGCCGCGCCAGCCAGTGGCTGCTGCGGGCGCGCCCTCCTCCGGCAACCACAGTCTCTCCGCTCAGGCGGCGCATCACCAGCTCATGGTGCCGCGCACGCCAGCTCATGCCCGCCAGCCCCATGCCCAGCGCCGCCAGCGCCAAGCTGGCCACGACCAGCCAGAGTGCGCCGCTCATAGCAGCACCTGGCGAAACTTGATGCCGCCCGGCTGGGCCGTGCGGACGAATTGCCCGGTGCCACGTCGGTCGAGGCTGAACAGCGAGTTGGTGACGTAGACACCGTCACGTACCTCCAGCACTTCGAGGATTTCGCTGACGCAGCGGCGGCCGTTGGACAGGCGGGTAATCTGCACGATGATGTCCAGCGCCGAGCAGAGCATCTGCCGCAAGGTCTGCTCCGGCACGCGCTGCCCGGTGAGCCCCACCAGCATCTCCAGGCGCAGCAGCGAATCCATGGCGGAGTTGGCGTGCACGGTGCTCATCGAGCCATCGTGACCGGTATTCATCGCCTGCAGTACGTCGAGCACTTCGACGCCGCGGATCTCGCCGAGGATGATGCGGTCCGGGCGCATCCGCAGGGCGTTGCGGATCAGGTCGCGGGCAGTCACTTCGCCGAAGCCTTCGGCATTCGGCGGACGGGTCTCCAGCCGTACCACGTGGTCGTGGCCCAGTTGCAGCTCGGCGGTATCCTCGATGGTGACGATGCGCTCGCGCTCGTCGATGAAGCTGCTCATGACGTTGAGCAGCGTGGTCTTGCCAGTGCCGGTGCCGCCGCTGATGAGGATGTTGCAGCGGCTCGCCACCGCCTGGCGGAGGAACGCCAGCATCGCTTCGTCGACGCTCTGGTAGGCCAGCAGGTCGGCACTCTTGAGCAGCTCCTTGCTGAATTTGCGGATCGACAGGCAGGGCCCGTCCAGCGCCACCGGCGGGATGATCGCGTTGACCCGGCTGCCATCGGGCAGGCGCGCGTCCACCATCGGGCTGGACTCGTCCAGGCGCCGCCCCAGGGGCGCGAGGATGCGCTGGATCACCCGCTGCACATGGTGGTCATCGATGAAGCGCAGGTCGCTCTGGTACAGCCGGCCTTCGTGCTCGATGAACACCCGGTCCGGGCCGTTGACCAGGATTTCCGAGATGCCCGGATCGCGCAGGAGGATTTCCAGCGGACCGAAGCCGGTCAGTTCGTCGACCACCTCCTCGGCGAGGCGGTCCAGCTCGTAGCGGGAGATCGCCAGCTGGCGGCGCGAGGCGTACTCGCAGACCTTCTCGGAGACGTACTGCGCCACCGCCGGCCGCGCGCCCTCCAGCAGGTTCATGCCGTCTTCGTCGATCTCGTCGATGATGTAGCGGTGCAGGCGCATCTTCAGCGTCTGCAGGTCCTGGTCGTGGCGGCCGTGACCACCGCCGTAGTGCTGGCTCATGAGCGCGCGGCCTTCGCCCGGCCGATCCAGCTGAACAATCCGCGCTTCTCGGCCACGCCGGCGCCCAGCGCCTCCGCCAGGTCGCGCAGCTTCACCGTCAGCGGGTCGCGCGGAGCCAGGTCGAACAGGCTCTGGCCGACGTTCTTGGCACGCAGGCGGGCTTCGGGCGAGGCCGGCAGCACGCCGAAGAGGTCCAAGCCGAACATCTTGCCCAGCGCCGGTGCATCCGGTGGCACCGAGGCCCAGTAACGCTCGATCAGCAGCTCGATACGCGGCAGCGCAGGCGTGCGTTCGCGCAGGCGGCGCAGGCGCTCCAGTCCTTTCTTGCACGATGGCACGCTCTGGTCCACGAGCCACAGCACGCGGTTGGCCTGCATCAGCAGCTGGCCGCTGAGTTCACCTTCGGCAACGCCGGTGAGGTTGATCAGGATATGGCTGAAGGCACTGCGCAGGTTGCCCAGCAGCAGGTAGAGCTCGGCGGTGGTGATGCGCTCCAGCACGCCGGGTTCGTCCGACAGGCTGAGCACGCGCAGGCCGGATTCATGGCGGGCAAAGGCACTGTCGATCAGGGTCTGGTCCAGGCGGCGCAGATTGCGCAGCGCATCAGCGAAGGTGAATGACGGCTCCATGCCGAGGATCGCCAGTGCCTCGCCGGTGGGTTGGCCGATGTCCACCAGCAGCACGCGATGGTCCGCCTGGCGTTGCAGCGCCAGGGCCAGGTGCAGGGCGACGAAGGCCCCATCGGCGTCGGGCCTGGCGCTGATCAGGCTGATCAGCTCGCCCTGCTGGGTGGCGCTCACCGGCACCGTGGGCAGGCGCCCGCCGAGACGACGGACCAGCCCGCTCAGCTCGCTGGCACGGGCGCCGTAGGTGACGAAGTCCCGGGCTCCTGCGCGCATGGCGGCCAGCACCAGCTGGTTGTCCAGACCGTCCCCGACAGCGACGACCGAGAGCAGCGGTCGCGCCGAGACCAGCCCCTCGATGAGCGAACCCTGGGAGACCAGGTTGGCCTTGTTCAGGCTGGTGAACAGGACCGTCGCACCGGTGACGTCCAGCAGCGACAGTAGCTCCTCCAGCGTACCGCTGTTGGCCAGGACGACCTGCCCGCAGCCGGCCAGGCTGCTCTGCAGCCACTCCTGCTCGCCGGGATGCTGGACCAGCGCCACGAAAGTCTGACTCATGCCCGTGCTCCCTTGCTTTGCCTTGCCTCCCGCTCTCTGGCGGGTCAACGCTTCGTAGGTATCCATCAGTGCGACATCCCGCTGCTGGCCTTGCGCTTGTCGAAGCGGCCGTCCTCGAGGAAGTAGAACTCGCCAAAGCCCGGGTCGTAGTCGCGCAGGCCTTCGCCAGGAAGCTTGGGCAGCGCGGCATTGACGGCCAGCGGCTGTACCAGGTGCGGGGTGACGATCATCAGCAGTTCACGGTCGTCCTTGTCCAGGTTCGAAGATCGGAACAACGCGCCGATCACCGGGATGCTGCCGAGGAAGGGGAACTTGTCGATGTTGCTGATGGTGCTGCTGCTGATCAGCCCGCTGATCACGAAGCTCTCGCCGTCGGCGAGCATCACGCTGGTATCGGTGCGCCGCACGGTCAGCGCGGGCACGGCGATGTCGTTGGTGCGGATGCCGCTGGAGAAGTCCAGCTCGCTGACTTCCGGGGCGACCTTCAGGGCGATGCGCTTGTCGTTCATCACCGTCGGGGTCAGGGTCAGACGCACGCCGAACTCCTTGTACTCGATGGTGATGTTGTTGTTATCGCCATTGGGCACCGGGATCGGGAACTCGCCGCCGGCCAGGAACGATGCCGTCTGCCCGCTGGTGGCCACCAGGCTGGGCCGCGCCAGGGTGTAGGCGAAGCCACTGCCTTCCAGGGCATTGATGAAGCCCAGCCACTTGCTGCTGCCACCGCCCCAGATGATGTTGAAGCCGCCGTTGGCGTTGCCGAAGGTGCCGTCCAGGTTGCCGACGGGATCGACAGAGAGGTTGCCCAGGCTGCCCGGCGAGCCCAGCACGAAGGTATTGGAGCCGCGCCGGACCAGCGAGGTACTGGCCTGCTTGAGCTTGCTGCGACTGACTTCCACAAAGCGGATATCGGTCTGCACCTGGTTGGGCAGGCTGCCGGCGCCAACGCCGGTTGCACCCGCCACGTCGCCTACGGCGCGCGCACCAACCCGTACTAAGGTGCGCATCGGCTGGTCGCTGCAGGCGGTCCAGATCAGCAGGCTGGTGAGGCCTTCGGCCTTGCCGGTGACGAGGAAGTCGCGCTTGTCCAGCACCTGCACGTCGGCGATGTTCGGATCGCCGATGGCCAGGCGCTTGATCGGCACCGGCAGTTGCTGGTCACGCTGGGCGCCCTGCTCGACGTCGAGATTCAGTTGCTGGTCAGCGAAGCCTGCGCAGGCGCTCGGGATGGCCTGCGCCGCGGAGTGAACGGCACAGGCCAGCAGGGCAACCAGGGGAAGGATGAAGCGCTTGGACATCGATGCACTCCTTGCTCAATGTGCTTCACGGGTAACGGTGGTGCCTCGGTAGACCACCACGCCGGCGTCGACCTGCGGCGCGGAAACCTGGCGCACGGCGGGGGCCGGCGCCTGGCGCGGCTTGCCGATGAGTTGTTCGAGGGTGATCGGCTGGCTGGAAGCGGAGCCGAGGGAGGCCTGGATATAGCGGCCCTGCTGCTCCTTCTCGTAGAGGTTCTCGTCCTTGCTGCGCACTGCCAGGCGCAGGGAGCCGGCCTGACTGGCGAGCATCAGGCGCGAGGCGGCTTCGGCGGGCACTGCCAGCACGGCAGTGCGCGGCGGTTTGGGTGTCTTGTCCTTGGGATCGCCGGCGTTGCGCGCCTGGCCGTCGGTGGAAACGGCGATCTGCTCGCCGTAGGTCAGCACCCGCACGCCGGGCAGCACCACCTGGGCGCTGAGGCTGCGCTCGGTGCTCTGCTGGTCCTGGACGAAGAGCATGACGTCGACGTAATCGCCGGGGAGCACGAAGCCGCCGCCACCGATGACCTCGTCCACGGCAATCGCCATGGCGCGCTCGTCCGGCCGGATGGTACGGGCCAGAGGGCCGCCCGGTTCGGTCACGGCGGAGGTGAGGATATTGCCCGCTGGAACGGCGACCCAGACGCGCTGGCCGATCACGGCTTCGGGCTTGGGGAAGCTGCCGGCGGGAGCGGTTCGCAGCATTTCCACGCTGACATCGTCCTTGCCGATCACCGCCAGGGGAGGCAAGTCACGGGCAGCCACCACCACGGCGGTGCGCTGCAGCTTGTCGGCTTCGGCCATTGCCACCGGCGCCACCTCCTGCACCACGCCGGCAACCGGCGCGGCCGGTTTGCCGACCTTGAGTCCGAGATACCCCACCACACCGGCGCACACCAGCAACAGCCCGGCGAATACCATCAGCACCTTGCTATTCATGACCACATCCTTGGGCAATCTCGGAAATGCAGACCAGAGGGTCCGCGGCCTTGTCGTAAGAAGTCCGTTACCGGCAGCACCGGGGTTTGTCCTTCAGACCTTTATTGTTGTTTCGGCCAGGCGAGGAAGTTCGATAAGAACCATTCCTCATAATCAGTTTTCAGTTGTGCCATGGCTGAATCTAGTAGCTGTGTTTAGAGCGTCAACCACGCCAGTTAAATTTACGACCTGCAATTATTTATATGCCGAGAGGGTTATAACTTTGGTATTAGCGCTATTTGAACAATTGCATTCAGCCATACGACGCCTAGCCTGACGATGAAGTCGGGGCGCCGCCCCGGTGGTATTCGAGGGAGCACCCGCGATGGACCTGACAATAAAAAACCTGTCCCTGAAACTGTATTGCAAGGCCAAGGCTTTCGCGGCTGACAAGGAAGGGGCAACAGCGATCGAGTATGCAGTTATCGCAGGCTTGATTTCAGTGGTGGTCATTGCCGGTGCAAGCGTTATCGGCGAAGACCTTGGAACTATCATGGAAAACATCCAGAACGAAGTTAAAAACGCCGTGAGTTGATAAGCGGACGAAATTACAGACTCCCGCGTCATGGCGCGGGAGTCTATTTCCGCGCTTCTCGAAAAATCTCGCTCAAGCTCTCACGTCACCGGCCGATACATCCTGCCTATTCCCACGCGTCATCTGCAGGATGCTTCACTCATGCTTCGTTCGCTGTCCTTCTCCAGGAAGATCCTCCTGGCAGCCTCCCTCGTGGTCACCTTCGCCTTCGCCTGTTTCATCTTCTTCAACGATCTGCGCCAGCGCGAGGCCATCCACTCCGACACCGAATCCTACCTCTCCGAGGTCGGCAGCCTGACCGCCAGCAACATCCACAGCTGGCTGGAAGGTCGCATCCAGCTGGTGGAAGCGGAAGCGGCGCAACTGGCCGACGGCGAGCCGACGCCCGAACGCATCCAGCACGTGCTGGAGCAGCAGGTGTTCCAGAAGAACTTCGAATCGGTCTACCTCGGTGAAGCCGCCAGCGGCGTGTTCACCATGCGCCCCTATGCGCCGATGCCCGACGGCTACGACCCGCGCACCCGCGGCTGGTACAAGGACGCCGTGGCCGCTGGCCGGCTGATCGTCACCGAGCCCTTCCTCGATGCCGGCACCAACGAGCAGATTCTCGCCATGTCCATGCCGGTCATGCGCAACGGCCAGCTGGTCGGCGTGGCCGCCGGCGACATGAAGCTGGAAACCATCACCGCGATCATCAACTCGCTGAAGTTCGATGGCGACGGCTACGCCTTCCTGGTCAGCGATGCCGGCAAGATCCTCCTGCACCCGGACAGCAGCCTGATCTTCAAGAGCCTCGGCGAGGTCTACCAGCAGGGCGCACCCAAGGTGCAGCCGGGCGTACAGGAAGTCAGCATCAACGGCGAGGACCAACTGGTCTCCATGACGCCGGTGAAGGGCCTGCCGGGCGTGACCTGGTACGTCGCACTGGTGCTCAACAAGGATTCTGCCTATGCGATGCTCAGCGACTTCCGCAACACCGCCATCGTCGCCACTGTCATCGCCATCGTCGCCATCCTGTTCCTGCTCGGCATGCTGATCCGCGTGCTGATGGCGCCGCTGACCGACATGGGCCGCGCCATGCAGGACATCGCCCAGGGCGAAGGCGACCTGACCAAGCGCCTGAAGGTCGCCAGCAACGACGAATTCGGCGTGCTGGCCAACGCCTTCAACCGCTTCGTCGAACGTATCCACGAATCGATCCGCGAAGTGGCCTCCACTGCGCGCAACCTGCATGACGTCTCGCAGCTGGTGGTAAATGCCTCCAACTCCTCGATGAGCAACTCCGACGAGCAGGCCAACCGCACCAACAGCGTGGCCGCGGCGATCAACGAACTGGGCGCCGCCGCACAGGAAATCGCCCGCAACGCCGCCGATGCCTCGCACCACGCTACCGACGCTTCGCACCAGGCCGGTGACGGTCGCCAGGTGGTCGAGCAGACCATCAGCGCGATGAACCTGCTGTCCGACAAAATCAGCTCCGCCTGCGCCAACATCGAAGCGCTGAACAGCCGCACGGTGAACATCGGGCAGATCCTCGAAGTGATCAAGGGCATCTCCGAGCAGACCAACCTGCTCGCCCTGAACGCCGCCATCGAGGCCGCCCGCGCCGGTGAAGCCGGCCGTGGCTTCGCCGTCGTAGCGGACGAAGTGCGCAACCTGGCCCACCGCGCCCAGGAGTCCGCGCAGGAAATCCAGAAGATGATCGAGGAGCTGCAGGTCGGCGCCCGCGAAGCCGTGGACACCATGACCGAGAGCCAGCGCTACAGCCTGGAGAGCGTGGAGATCGCCAACCGCGCGGGCGAGCGCCTGGCCAGCGTGACCCACCGCATCGGCGAGATCGACTCGATGAACCAGTCGGTCGCCACCGCCACCGAGGAACAGACCGCCGTGGTCGACTCGCTGAACATGGACATCACCGAGATCAACACCTTGAACCAGGAAGGCGTGGAAAACCTGCAGGCCACCCTGCGCGCCTGCGCCGACCTGGAGAACCAGGCCGGCCGCCTGCGTCAGCTGGTGGACAGCTTCCGCATCTGATCGCCGCAGCCAATAAAAAAGGCGCCTTCTGGCGCCTTTTTTTGTTCGCGAGCATCCCCTGTGCTCTGGTTTCGGCTCCGCGTCGACCTGTAGGAGCGAGCCATGCTCGCGATCGCGGGCATGGCTCGCTCCTACAGGTAAATGCCGACCCTGTATCACCCATGAAACACCCGCCACAGAGCCGCCCCTACCGTTCGTCCGACTCCCTCAAGCTTCCACCGGGCACGCCGAAATCAAGGGTGAAGGCCTTTGATACCAACCAACAAACCGGGCCTGTCGTCACCGCCGGCACAAGGGAGTTCCGGCCACGCCCGCACGGTTATCCGCCGCGCCGGCGCCGTCCGTTTCACACCACGGGGACGGACGTTCTACGGCGACACCGGATCTGTCGCCCGGACCAACGCCGCTCAGGCATCCCACTACCTCCGGACTCGACGCAGCATGATCAAGAGCCTGAAATTCAGCCATAAGATCCTCCTGGCCGCCTCTCTTGTTGTTTTCTCGGCATTCGCCCTCTTCACCCTCTACAACGACTACCTGCAGCGCAATGCGATCCGCGAGGACCTCGAGGATTACCTGCGGGAGATGGGCGACGTCAGCGCCAGCAACATCCAGAACTGGCTGAGCGGCCGCCTGCTGCTGATCGAAAGCACCGCCCAGACCCTCGCCCGCGACAGCTCGCCCGAGCACCTGACCGGCCTGCTGGAGCAGGACACCCTGCGCAAGACCTTCAACTTCACCTACCTGGGCCAGGAAGACGGCACCTTCACCATGCGCCCCAACAGCGCCATGCCTGACGGTTACGACCCGCGCACCCGCCCCTGGTACAAGGATGCCGTCGCGGCCGGCGGCACCACGCTGACCGAACCCTACATCGACGCAGCCACCCAGCAACTGATCATGACCGTCGCCACCCCCGCGCGCGGCGGCGGCAAGACCCTGGGTGTGGTCGGCGGCGACCTCGGCCTGCAGACCCTGGTGGAGATCATCAACTCGCTGGACTTCAGTGGTATGGGCTACGCCTTCCTGGTCAGCGGCGACGGCAAGATCCTCGTGCACCCGGACAAGAACCAGATCATGAAGACGCTGGCGGACGTCTACCCGCAGAACACGCCGAAGATCGGCAGCGGCTTCAGCGAGGCCGAACTCAACGGCCACGAACGCATCCTCAGCTTCACCCAGGTGAAGGGACTGCCGTCGGTGAACTGGTACATCGGCCTGTCCATCGACAAGGACGCCGCCTACTCCATGCTGAGCAAGTTCCGCGCCTCGGCCATCGTCGCTGCCGCGATTGCCATCGTCGCCATCTTGCTCCTGCTGGGCATGCTGATCCGCGTGTTGATGCAGCCGCTGACCACCATGGGCCGCGCCATGCAGGACATCGCCCAGGGCGAAGGCGACCTGACCAAGCGCCTGAAGGTCGCCAGCAACGACGAATTCGGCGTGCTGGGCAATGCCTTCAACCGCTTCGTCGAACGTATCCACGAATCGATCCGCGAAGTGGCTTCCACCGCACGCCAGTTGCACGACGTCTCGCAGCTGGTGGTGAATGCCTCCAACTCGTCCATGAGCAACTCCGACGAGCAATCCAACCGCACCAACAGCGTCGCCGCAGCGATCAACCAGTTGGGCGCCGCCGCCCAGGAAATCGCGCGCAACGCCGCCGATGCCTCGCACCACGCCACCGACGCCTCGCACCAGGCCGGTGACGGGCGTCATGTGGTCGAGCAGACCATCAGCGCAATGAACCTGCTGTCGGACAAGATCAGCTCCGCCTGCGCCAACATCGAAGCGCTGAACAGCCGCACGGTGAACATCGGGCAGATTCTGGAGGTGATCAAGGGCATCTCCGAGCAGACCAACCTGCTGGCCCTGAACGCCGCCATCGAGGCCGCCCGCGCCGGTGAAGCCGGTCGTGGCTTCGCCGTGGTGGCGGACGAGGTGCGCAACCTGGCACACCGCGCCCAGGAGTCGGCGCAGCAGATCCAGAAGATGATCGAAGAACTGCAGGTCGGCGCCCGCGAAGCCGTGGACACCATGACCGAAAGCCAGCGCTACAGCCTGGAAAGCGTGGAAATCGCCAACCGCGCCGGCGAGCGCCTGGCCAGCGTCACCCACCGCATCGGCGAGATCGACTCGATGAACCAGTCGGTGGCCACTGCGACCGAGGAGCAGACCGCCGTGGTCGACTCGCTGAACATGGACATCACCGAGATCAACACCCTGAACCAGGAAGGCGTGGAAAACCTCCAGGCCACCCTGCGCGCCTGCGCTGACCTGGAGAACCAGGCTGGCCGCCTGCGCCAGCTGGTGGACAGCTTCCGCATCTGATTCCGGCGGAGACGAAAAAGGCGCCTGCGGGCGCCTTTTTTGTTCGCGAGCACAGAGTCCACCGCCAACAGGGGGACGTAGGGCGCATAACCCGGAACGGGTTATCCGCCGATGCCACAACGGCGGGTAACGCTGGCGCGTTATCCGCCCTACGATCTTATCTTCGCTTGCTACCGCCCAGCAGCGCGCCCATCAACCCGCGCACCAATTGCCGGCCGATCTGGTTCGCCGCCTGGCGCACCACCGTCTTGCTGACCTGGCTGGCCAACGAACCCAGAATCTCGCCGGCCATGTCACCGAAATCGGTGCCGCTGCCCTTCTCTTCCTTCTGCTCGGTCGGTGCCATCTTGTTGTCGGCGCGGCCGGTCAGCTTCTCGTAGGCGGACTCGCGGTCGATCGGCTGGTCGTAGCGACCGGCCAGCGGCGAACGGCGGATGACATCGGCGCGCTCGGCATCGGTCAGCGGGCCGATGCGCGACTGCGGAGGCGCTACGGCCACGCGCTGGACCATCGCGGGCGTGCCCTTCTCCTCCAGCGTACCGACCAGCGCCTCGCCGATGCCCAGCTCGGTGAGCACCTTCAAGGTGTCGAAAGCCGGGCTGGGCCGGAAGCCGTCGGCCACCGCGCGCAGGGATTTCTGTTCCTTGGCGGTGAAAGCGCGCAGGCCGTGCTGGATGCGCAGGCCCAGTTGCGCCAGCACGTCGTCCGGCAAATCGCCGGGCGACTGGGTAACGAAGTAGACACCCACGCCCTTGGAGCGGATCAGCCGCACCACCTGCTCCAGGCGATCCTGCAGGGCCTTGGGCGTGCCGTTGAACAGCAGGTGCGCCTCATCGAAGAACAGCGCGAGGATGGGCTTGTCCGCATCGCCGCGCTCGGGCAATTGCTCGAACAGTTCGGCCAGCAGCCAGAGCAGGAAGGTGGCGTAGACCTTGGGGGCGTCATGCACCAGCTTGCTGGCGTCCAGCAGGTGGATGCGGCCACGGCCGTCGGCCTCGGGACGCAGCAGGTCTTCCAGCTGCAACGCCGGCTCGCCGAAGAAGTCCTCGGCTCCCTGCTGCTCCAGCAGCGCCAGCCGCCGCAGCAGTGCCTGGGACGAGGCGCCGGTGAACAACGCTCGGTCTTCGCCGAGGATGTCCGGGTTTTCCTTGAAGTGGTTAAGCAGCGCCTTGAGGTCTTTCAGGTCGAGCAGCAGCAGGCCTTCGCGGTCGGCCACCTTGAACGCGGCGAACAGCGCCGCCTGCTGGCTCTCGGTCAGCTCAAGCAGGTTGGCCAGCAGCAGCGGGCCCATCTCCGACAGCGTGGTGCGCAGCGGATGACCGGTCTTCCCGGCCACGTCCCAGATGCTCACCGGGTAGGCCTGAGGCTTGTGGTTCAGCCAGGGCATGCTGGCGATGCGTTCAGCCACCTTGCCCTGTGGGTTGCCCGCGGCGGCGATGCCGCACAGGTCACCCTTGATGTCAGCGGCGAACACCGCGATGCCGGCGTCGCTGAAGGATTCGGCGAGGTGCTGCAGCGTCACTGTCTTGCCGGTGCCGGTGGCGCCGGCGATCAGGCCGTGGCGGTTGGCGAGTTTCCAGGACTGGCCGACCGGCTGCCCGTCGGGCCCGGCGCCGATGATGAGTTCGTTGGTGGCTGACATCCGTTGTTCCCCTTCAGTGGACCTGTCGCGCCAGAGGGCCTGTCGCGTTGGCTGCTTGAGCAAGAGTGGCGCGTCCCGGCGCGCTGCGCAATCGGCTACCCCGGTACTTTGAAGACGTGCTTGAGGTAGTGCAGGAAGTTCTCGTCCTTGCACTGGGTCTTGCCCGGCGCATCAGAGATCTTCGCCACCGGGTGGCCGTTGCAGGCAGTCATCTTCAGCACGATGTTCATCGGCTGTACGCCCGGCACATCGCAGGTGAAATGGGTGCCAATGCCGAAACTGACGTCGATGCGATCGCGCAGCGCCCGGTAGATTTCCAGCGCACGCGGCAGGTTGAGCCCGTCGGAGAACACCAGGGTCTTGGTCAGCGGATCGATGCCCAGGTGCTCGTAATGCCGGATGGCCTTTTCCGCCCACTCCAGCGGATCGCCCGAGTCGTGGCGCAAGCCGTCGAAGAGCTTGGCGAAGTACAGGTCGAAGTCCGCCAGGAAGGCTTCCATGGTGATGCAATCGGTCAGCGCGATGCCCAACTGCCCGCGGTACTCGCGAACCCAGGCGTCCAGCGCGGCGGCCTGGCTGTCGATCAGCCGCGGGCCGAGCTGCTGGTGCGCCATCAGCCACTCGTGGGCCATGGTGCCCAGCGGCTTCACCCCCAACTCGCGCGCCAGATGGACGTTGCTGGTGCCGACGAAGTGGCCGGGGAAGCCATCGCGCAGGTCGCGTACCACCGCTTCCTGTACCGGATAGGAGAAGCGCCGGCGGGTGCCGAAGTCGGCCATCTTGAAGCCAGCCAGCTCTTCGGCGCTGGCCTCCTTGCGCAGCCAGTCGAACTTCTCCTGCAGGCGCTCGCGGACCATCGTCAGCGTCGTGCCCGGATGGCGGTGGCGGTTGCGCACTTCGCTGATGATCGCCAGCAGCGGCACCTCGAAGAGAATCACGTGCAGCCAGGGGCCTTTCAGGCGCAGGAACAGCTCATCGTTCTCCACACCCAGCTGCACATAGCTGGGGTTGAAGCGGAACAGGCCGAGGAAGCGGATGAAATCAGGCTTGAAGAACGGGATGCGCTCAAGGAAAGCGAGGTCCAGCGGTGCGAAGGAAAGCTCCGACAGCTGCTCGATCTGCTCGCGCAGCGGGTCGAGGTAGGCGCGCAGGTCCTCTTCGTTGCGGCAGCGGAACTCCCACTCGACTTCGGCGTTGGGGTAGTTGTGCAGCACCGCCTGCATCATGCTCAGCTTGTAGAAGTCGGTATCCAGCAGGTTCTGCACGATCCGCCGGGAAAATGCGCTGTCGCTCATGCTCATCTCATTGCAGGCTTGAACCGGCAGTCTAAACCCGTCGCCCACAAAAAACCCCGCCTAGGCGGGGTTTTGAGTTGGAATCAGAAATCAGCGTGCTTTGCTCTGCGACATCCCGAACAGGAAAAGCAGCAGGTCGTCATCCGGACGGATGTCCTGTTGCTTGGCGCGCAGGTTGGGCGGCATCGGGCAGCTGTCCAGGCCGCCTTTTCCGGAAATGACCGAAGGCCCCGGCTCATGCCAGGCCGCCGCCGCCAGGGTCGCCACCCCGAGCGCGCCGATGAGGAGCAAACCTCGCGTAATTTCTAACTTCATGTCTGCAACCCTTTGATGGCGCTGCCAAACGCCGCTTGGTAACCATAGACAAAGGCCTGCCATTGCGCCTCTGTCCACGACGAGCGGCGTTTCACCTGGCGAAGATCGTGACGGGCAGCACGCTGAGCGCTGAAGCGCTGGCGGGCTTTTTCCATGTCAATCAGGGCCACTTCGATCTTCTCGCCATCCATCTTCACGAACACGTGCTTCAGGTAGAGGCAGCCATGCTGCCAACGGCCGGCGTTAAGCTTTGCAAGGGTACTACCGTAATGTTGCAGAATTCTTTGGTGCAGGGCTTCGCCCCAACGCTCCTGGTCGCCACGGGCGTAGCAGTCTTCCAGGCTGCTGAAACCGTCCAGGGACTCGGTGACCAGCAGGGCCTGCCACTCGCCGTCCACCTTGCGGCAGCCGGCGTAGACCAGGGTCGGCACTCGCACGCCCAGGGCTTCGGCGGCCTTGAGCGCATTGCGCTCACGGATGGCGGTGGGGTAGCCGAAGGGATGCAGCAGGTCGCGGTAGATGTGGCCCATCTGCTGCTTGCGATAGAGCATCCGGCCGTCGGAGGTCAGGACTCGCTGCACGCCGCTTTCGCCGCCGCGCCGACGGTTGGGTTCCTCGACCCATTTGCCGGGCACCTGGAGCCAACGGTCGATGGCGTTCTCACCGGAAATTTGCTGCAGCGACGCCAGATCAACGGCCATCCATCACTCCTTACGCAGAATGTAGACCCGCCACATGTGTACGAGCGGGACGAAATCAATGTGATCCTGGACCTTGAAACCAGCCTGGCGGAACTCCGCCTCGATGGTCTTGGCGGGAATCACGAAGCGGTTCTGGTAGGCGTGTTTCTTGCGATTCGACTCGGCGCGAGCACGTTTCCAGGACTTGAAGTTGCCATCGACCCACATCGACAGGATCACCGAATCGCGAGTTACGCGGTGAAATTCGCGCAACATCGTCAAACGATCGTCAGATTCGCCGATATGGTGCATCAGGCGCATCGAGAAGATGCTATCGACGGCATTGTCGGGCAGATCAATGGCAAACGCGGAAGTCTGCAAAGGTCGGACGCGTTTTACAACCTCATTCGGTTGACCGGCGCAGGCCACGGCGATCATGTCCGGGGAATTGTCCGCCCCGATGATGACCCGGTTCTCCTTTTCGGCCAGCATCGGCCAGAAGCGTCCGGCACCGCACGGCAGGTCGAGAACCAGATTCGGCTGCCCCGCCAGCTTGAGTGCCTGGCGGGCCACTTGGACATCGCGCCAGTGGGAAAGTTTCCGGGAGAGTCCGGCCTGGTGCTTGCGCAGGTAACGCTCTGCGTGCTGGCGGTCGTACTTTTGGGAGAACTCCAGGTCGACGGGTTTTTCAGTCATCGGATATTTACCTTTCCCGAATTCAGGGCGAACGATACGAACCAGCCTGTCACAGCCGGGTCATGCACTTGTGAAGTTTTTGTCAAACGACGGCTAGGCGAACTTCGAAGCGACAGCCATGGGGTTCGGCCGGACGCAGCGTGACGTCCCAGCCTTCGGAAGCGCAGATCCGCTTGACCAGCGACAAGCCCAGCCCAAGCCCCTCACCACGCGGGTTCTGGCCGCGCACGAAGGGCTGGAAGACGCGCTCGCGCTGTTCTTCCGGGATGCCGGCGCCGGTGTCTTCGACCCAGAATCCGTTCGGTCCAAGTTGTAAGCGGATGCTGCCGCTTTCCGTGTAATGCATGGCATTGCGCAATAAATTGCTCATTACCGAGCGCAGGAAAGGCGCGTTGAATTGCCCGGGCATCTCCTGGCTGACGTTGTATTCCAGGGTCAGCCCCTTCGCTTCGATAGGGCCGCGCCACTGTGCGACCAACTCGTCGCCGATCGTCCGCAATCCGGCCTGGGACACGATAGCCATGTCCTTGCGCTGGGCCCGCGCCAGCATCAGGAAGGTCTGCACCAGATCGCGCATCTCTTCGCAGGCGCTGTTCATGCGCGCCAACTGAGCGCGCGACCGCGGGGTGAGCCCCGGCTCTTCCGCCAGCAGCTCGCAACTGGTGGCGATCACCATCAGCGGTGTGCGCAATTCGTGGCTGACGTCGCTGGTAAAGAGCTTCTCCCGGGTCAGCACATCATGCAGCCGCCCCATGGCGTAATCGAAGGCCGCCGCCAGCTCGCCCACCTCGTCGTTGGCGTAGTCAGGCGACATGGGCGGCGCCAGTTCCAGCAACTGGTCACGGTGGCGGACCTGGCGCGCCAAGCGCGATACAGGCTCCATGACCTTGCGCGCCAGCAGCCAGCCCAGCACTCCGGACAGGGCCAGGCTGAGCACATAACCGGTGACCACGGCGGCGTAGAGGATCTGCTCGCGCGCCTCGAAGTCGCTCTGGTCCTGCAGCAGGACGAAGCGGCGACCATCGACGTCGCGCGCCAGCGCATGGAAGGACAACTCGCCGTCGAAGACTTCGTGGAAGCCTTCGTCCAACCGGCGCAGCGCCGGCGGCATGGCATAGACGCCCGCGCCATCACTGATGAAGAAGCGCATGCCCGGATCGAGTTTCGGAGCCTGGCCGTTCTCCAGGTCTTCATTGATGATGCGGTCCAGTTCACCGCCCAGGTCGCGGGAGATCAGGCGCTCTTCGACAATATGAACGACGCCGACGATTCCCACCGAAAACAGGCCGCCAACGGCGGCGGTCATGAGTACGAAGGCAAAGACAATCCGTCGGGAAAGGCTCTGCTTATACTCCATGCGCTTCCTCCGCCAGCTTGTAGCCGACGCCGTGCACCGTGTGCAGCAGGGAGGATGCGAAGGGCTTGTCGATCACCTGGCGCAGTTGGTGAACGTGGCTGCGCAGGCTGTCGCTATCAGGGCAGTCATCCCCCCAGACGGCTTCCTCGAGCACGTCGCGGCGCACCACGTGCGGGCTCTTCTGCATCAGCACCGCCAGCAACTTGAGGCCGATGGGGTTGAGCTTGAGCGGCTTGCCGGCACGGTTCACTTCGAGGGTGTCGAGGTTGTAGCTCAGGTCGGCGACCTGCAGCTCGCGCCGCCCGCCACCCTGGCTGCGGCGCAGCACCGCTTCGATGCGGGCGGCCAGCTCGGAGAGCGCGAAAGGCTTGAGGAGGTAATCGTCAGCGCCGGAACGGAAGCCCTGCAGGCGGTCGTCCAACTGATCGCGGGCGGTAAGCATGATCACCGGGGTGTCGCGGCGCGCGTCTTCGCGCAGGCGGCGGCACAGGGTGAAACCATCCAGCCCCGGCAGCATCACGTCCAGCACGATCAGGTCGTAATGGGACGTCGCCGCGAGGTGCAATCCGGACAGGCCGTCCTGGGCGCAATCCACCGTGTAGCCTTTCAGGCCCAGGTAGTCGGCCATATTGGCCAGGATGTCCCGATTGTCTTCAACCAACAAAATGCGCATATGCTCTCCTCGAACGCAATGCACGTTAGCCTAACCAGCTTAAATAGAACTTAAGCGCCTTTGACGGAATTTTCACATTCAGCCTGCCGATTTCCCGTGCGGCAGGTCGAATGGGCCGTTCAGCGCGGACTCAGTCGCCCTCGCCCGTCACGCCAAACTCGATCGGCGTCTTCACGTAGAACAGCTTCACACCCGCCTTGCGGATTACCTCGAAGATGCGCTCGGACTCTTCCTCGCTCACCGCCATGGTGACTTCCTGTGGCTGGTCGGCCAGTTCGAAGAAATGCGCGTAGTGAATGCGCCCGGTCTTGCCGAAGCCTTCGCTCGCCGTCATCAGGGTGGCGCCGCGTACGCCTTGCCGGCGCGCTTCCTCCAGCAGCCATTGAGCCAGCGGCAGGCCGGCATGCTTGCGGTCCTGCTGGGTGAAGAACTTCAACTGGTAGCCGTTCATGTCTTCCTCCCGAAGGCCTCGCGGCCTCTCTCTTGGCTGGACGGCCTAGCGGCCCATCAGCGCGTGCACCGACCAGAGTCCGGCCAGGGTCATCAGCAGGGAGCCGGCAAGGTGCGTGGCGACCGTGCCCATCGCCCAGGCCAGGCGGCCTTGCTGCAGCAGCACGACGACTTCGGCGGAGAAGGTCGAGAAGGTGGTGAGGCCACCGCAGAAGCCGGTGATGATCAGTAACCGCCATTCTGGCGCCAGGCCGGGTGAGTTGGCGAAGAAGGCGATGGCCGCGCCGATGATGTAGCCGCCGACCAGGTTGGCGACCACCGTGCCCGGCGGCATGGATGGCAGGAGGGTATTGAGCTTGAGCCCGAGCACCCAGCGCAGCAGTGCGCCGAGGGCGGCTCCGAGGGAGACGGCGAGAATGGGTTTCCACATGGTCCTGTCCTGGGGAAGGTGTTTTGGACAGGCCGCAGGCGAGCGCCTACGCGCCTTTCCAGGTCTGTGCGTAGGCATCATCAGCCACAAGGGCGGTTGAAGGAGGAATGCCATCTCCTGCGGCGCAGTCTGGCATATCCGACGCCCATGAAAAAGCCCCGCCTAGGCGGGGCTTTTTCTTACAGCAGGTGCCGGGTGGCTTACATCATGCCGCCCATGCCACCCATGCCGCCCATGTCCGGCATGGCCGGAGCAGCCTTGTCGTCAGCCACTTCGGCAACCATGGCCTCGGTGGTGACCATCAGGCCGCCGATGGAAGCAGCAGCTTGCAGAGCCGAACGGGTGACCTTGGCCGGATCGAGGATACCCATCTCGATCATGTCGCCGTACACGCCGGTAGCAGCGTTGTAGCCGAAGTTGCCCGAACCCTGCTTGACCTTGTCGACTACCACGCTCGGCTCGTCGCCGGAGTTGGCAACGATCTGGCGCAGCGGAGCTTCAACGGCGCGACGCAGCAGAGCGATACCGACGTTCTGGTCTTCGTTGTCGCCCTTCAGGCCTTCGATGGCTTGCAGAGCACGAACTAGAGCGACGCCGCCGCCAGGAACCACGCCTTCTTCCACAGCAGCGCGGGTAGCGTGCAGGGCGTCTTCAACGCGGGCTTTCTTCTCTTTCATCTCGACTTCGGTGGCAGCGCCAACCTTGATCACGGCAACACCGCCGGCCAGCTTGGCCAGACGCTCTTGCAGCTTCTCACGGTCGTAGTCCGAGGAAGTCTCTTCGACCTGCTTGCGGATCTGCAGGACGCGAGCTTCGATGTCGGCTTGAGCGCCAGCGCCATCGATGATGGTGGTGTTTTCCTTGCTCAGGACAACGCGCTTGGCGTTACCCAGGTGCTCCAGGGTGGCGCCTTCCAGGCTCAGACCGACTTCTTCGGAGATGACGGTACCGCCGGTCAGGATGGCGATGTCCTGCAGCATGGCCTTGCGGCGGTCGCCGAAGCCCGGAGCCTTGACGGCTGCGACCTTGACGATGCCACGCATGTTGTTGACGACCAGGGTAGCCAGGGCTTCGCCTTCGACGTCTTCAGCCACGATCAGCAGCGGACGGCCGGCTTTGGCAACGGCTTCCAGGACCGGCAGCATTTCACGGATGTTGGAGATCTTCTTGTCGACCAGCAGCAGCAGCGGGCCGTCGAGCTCGGCCACCATGGTGTCCGGCTTGTTGATGAAGTAGGGGGACAGGTAGCCGCGGTCGAACTGCATGCCTTCTACGACGGACAGTTCGTTTTCCAGGCCCGAGCCTTCTTCAACGGTGATCACGCCTTCTTTACCGACCTTGTCCATGGCTTCGGCAATGATGTTGCCGATGGAGTCGTCGGAGTTGGCGGAGATGGTGCCTACCTGGGCAATGGCCTTGGTGTCGGCGCAGGGCTTGGCCTGCTCCTTGAGCTGGGCAACGATGGCCACGGTGGCCTTGTCGATACCGCGCTTCAGGTCCATCGGGTTCATGCCGGCAGCGACGGCTTTCAGGCCTTCGTTGACGATGGCCTGGGCCAGAACGGTAGCGGTGGTGGTGCCGTCACCGGCAGCGTCGTTGGCCTTGGAGGCAACGTCTTTCACCAGCTGGGCGCCCATGTTCTCGAACTTGTCTTTGAGTTCGATTTCCTTGGCGACGGAAACGCCGTCCTTGGTGATGGTCGGAGCGCCGAAGCTCTTGTCCAGGATGACGTTACGGCCTTTCGGGCCCAGGGTCGCTTTCACAGCGTCGGCCAGGACGTTTACGCCGACCAGCATTTTCTTGCGAGCGGAATCGCCGAACTTAACTTCTTTGGCAGCCATGTTCTGTTTCCTCTAAATCGAATTCGGTGGGGAGTGGACGGACTGAAATCAGTCTTCCAGGACGGCGAGGATCTCGGACTCGCCCATCACCAGCAGTTCTTCGCCGTCGACCTTGATGGCGTTGCTGCCGGAGTACGGACCGAAGACCACCTTGTCACCGACCTTCACGGCCAGAGCGCGAACTTCGCCGTTGTCCAGGACACGGCCGGCACCAACAGCGACCACTTCACCGCGGTTCGGCTTCTCGGCGGCGGAACCCGGCAGCACGATGCCGCCTGCGGTCTTGGTCTCTTCCTCGCTGCGACGGATGACGACGCGGTCATGCAGAGGACGAAGCTTCATAGTCGTAACTCTCCCAAACTGTGATTTCCAACGGCCGGATCGATGCCCGGCAGGTTTTATTGAATCCGGCGGTGCCGGTTTGCGACCCGGCAGGCGAATCGCGAAAAGAGCAGCCTGTCGTACTGACAGGGACCTTGCGGTGACCGGTACATAAGGTCGCTACAAGGCATTTCAAGTGTGTGACGAAAAAATTTTTGCAGGCGGCGGGTGCCTCGGGCGGGCGAAACCGCCCGAGGATCAACGCAGACGGTCGCGGTCTTCCTCGCGGCGCTGGTATTCGCCTTCGATCACGCTGGGGCCGCTGCGATGCTGGGCGGCCGGATCGTCGGCGAAGGCGCGGCGGCGCTCGGCCTGTTCCTGCATGCGCAGGCGCACGCGGCCAAGCATCAGGCGGCGGGTGAAGGGGATCAGGCAAAGCAGGCCGACAACGTCGCTGATGAAGCCCGGCAGCATCAGCAGGCCACCGCCCAGGGCGATGACCAGGCCTTCGAGCATTTCCTGCTCGGGCAGTTCGCCGCGATTCAGGCGCTCGCGGGCGCGCAGCGCAGTGGCGACGCCAGCCACGCGCAGCACCGCCGCGCCGATGAAGGCGCCGGCGATGATCAGCAGCAGGGTCCAGCCCACGCCGATCACGCTGCCGACCTTGATCATCACGGCCAGCTCGATCAGCGGGAACAGAAGAATCAGAAACAGGGGAACTCGCATCGATGAATCCTTGGCGGGGTCATTGCCCGGGTAGAAAGCTAGGTGGCGACGCCCCGCTCCGATTTCAAGGGATAAGCCAAGGGAAGGATCAGGCCTGGATCACTTCGTTGCCCGGCCAGACGTCCGCCTTGGCCAACTGCACCAGCGCCTGGCGCACCGCGCCGGCGTTGCCGCAGGGCGCCGGGAACGGCAGCCAGTGCAGGCCCTGGCCGATGCGCAGGTGGAAACCTTCTGTATCAATTCCCGCCAGCTGCGGGCCCTGCCCGGCGGGCAACCCGGCCAGTTCGACGTAGTGCTCGATGGCATTGGCGTGGTCGCTGTTCATGTGTTCGACCATGCTCTTCTCCGCCTCGCCGACGAAGGGGTTGGCCAGCGGCACGCTGTTGGCGCCCAGCCAGTGGATATCGCCGAAGCCGCCGATGTAGCGCCACTGCACCGGCTCCAGCACCCAGAAATCGAAGTCGTGGACGATGTGGTAGTCCTGCGAGCCGGGGAAATAGCGGTAGTAACGTTCGGCCGCGCCAGCGATGGCGTCGACGTCCTCGACCAGCAGCGCCTCGGCCAGCAGGGTCAGGCGTCCGGCGGCCTGGATGTCGTCGACGCCGCGCTCGCCGATGAGCAGCGAGCATTTGCCGTCCATCTGCAGGTTATGGGTGTGCTGGGCGATGCGGCTGATCAGGATCAGCGGACGGCCGGCCTCGTCCAGGCAATACGGCACCACGGAGCCGAAGGGGAATCCGGACCACTTCTTCGAGTGGGTGGAGAGGACGCCGCGGTATTCCTTGAGCAGCAGTTCTCGGGCATGCTTGGCAGCTTTCACGCTCAACTTATGACTCCTCGCAAAGAATCCGTCGCAAACGGACGGGCAGGACTGACTCTGTGCACAGCTGCCGGCGGGGCCTTTCACCAGAAACTGTTCGTGGGGTTGTTCCGATGCAATTGAAAGACAAGGTCATCATCATCACCGGTGGCTGCCAGGGCCTGGGCCGCGCCATGGGCGAGTACCTCTCCGGCAAGGGCGCGCGCGTCGCGCTGGTTGACCTCAATGCCGAAAAACTGGACGAAGCCGTGGCTGCCTGCAAGGCCGCCGGCGGTGACGCCCGCGCCTATCTGTGCAACGTCGCCAATGAAGAACAGGTTACCCACATGGTGGCCCAGGTCGCCAGCGACTTCGGCGCCATCAACGGCCTGGTCAACAACGCCGGCATCCTGCGCGACGGCCTGACCATCAAGGTCAAGGACGGCGAGCTGAGCAAGATGAGCCTGGCCCAGTGGCAGGCGGTGATCGACGTCAACCTGACCGGCGTGTTCCTCTGCACCCGCGAAGTGGCGGCGAAGATGATCGAACTGAAGAACGAAGGCGCGATCGTCAACATTTCCTCCATTTCCCGCGCCGGCAACATGGGCCAGGCCAACTACTCCGCAGCCAAGGCCGGCGTCGCTGCCGACACCGTGGTGTGGGCGAAGGAACTGGCGCGCTATGGCATCCGCGTGGCGGGCGTGGCTCCCGGCTTCATCGAGACCGACATGGTCGCCAGCATGAAGCCCGAGGCCCTGGAGAAGATGACCTCCGGCATTCCGCTCAAGCGCCTGGGCAAGCCGCTGGAAATCGCCCACTCGGTGGCCTACATCCTCGAGAACGACTACTACACCGGCCGCGTGCTGGAACTGGACGGCGGTCTGCGCCTGTAATCCGCCCGCCCATGAAAAAGCCCCGCCAGGTGCGGGGCTTTTTATTGCCGTTCTCGTAGAGCGGAGCCAGTCGAAGCGAAGCGTTACCAGCCGACGCCCAGGCCCAGGGTGTAGCGACGCTCGTTGACGTCGCCGTCGTTGCCGCTGAGCTTGTCCCATTCGGCCTTCAGGCTCAGGGACGCCCAGGAGGTCAGCTTGTAGCGGATGCCCGCCTCGCTCTCCAGCTCGTACTCCACGTTGGACTCCAGCGGCTTGCTGACTTCGCCGTTGGTGAACACCTCGAACTGCTTGGCCAGCAGGTAACGGTTGTAGTCCCACTTCAGGCTGGTGCTGTAGAAGTGGGATTTCTCGTCGTCGACGAATTCGTAGTCGTTGCGGTTGACCAGGGTCGCCAGGGAGAACGCCCCCAGCTCGTTGTCCCAGAACTGGTAGCCCGGGCCGGTACCGACGGTGCGTTTCTTCTGCAGATCCTCGATCCAGTCGCGCTTGTACTGCGCCTGGCCCTGCCAGAACCAGTGCTCGTCGAGGAAACGGTCCAGCGCGTATTGCGCGGAATAGTTGTTGGTACTGACCTGATCGTCCTTCTTCTCGCGGTTGTACTCGCCCTGCAGATTGTGGCGCCAGCGGCCGTGGCGGGCGTTGGTCTTGAAGTCGATGTCGTAATCCTCGACATCGTTCTCCGCCTGCTTGTGGTCCAGGGAGAAGTCGACGTTGCCGGTCCAGACCCAGTCTTCGAGGATCGGCTTGGGCGGCATCATCTGCTCGATCTTCGCCAGTTCCACCGTGCGCGCCTCGCCGTTGACCAGCGTGACCTTGCCCTGGTCCGACGCCTTCAGGCCCTTGGAGTGCTCGCCGGTTTCCTCGTCGTACTTCACCAGCAGGTTCTGGTCGGTTTCCAGCGTCTTGATCTTGTCCCACTTCAGGGCGATCTCTCCGCCATAGTCGGTCGCCAGCAGCAGCTTGCCGCCGTCATAGAGTTTGATGGTGCCGGTGAGACGGTCACCATTCTTCAACCAGACGGTGTCGGCGAGAGCGGACAGGGAACAGGATGCGAGTGCGACGGTAAGCAGGGTTCTGGGGAACATGAGTCGGATTCAACTGGATTGAATGGGCAAAAAGCCGGGCATTATCCAGATACCCGACACTAGAGCAACGACTGACAGACCCAGTTGCAGGGAGTTCACAATGACTGACAGAAGGGTCTGACAAACGAGCCGACTTGTCAGGGCTGCCGCAGCCTATATCCTGAGCGTCAGCCCCTCTATTGCGGTGCATTCGATGCCCAAGCCCAAGCCCCCCGCCAGCGCACCGGTGACTGATCTCGGACTGGAAAGCCTGCAGGTACGGCGCGAAGCGATTTTCCTCGTCATCGCCCAGGTGCCCGAAGGCTGCGTCATCACCTATGGCGATGTCGCCCGCCTCGCCGGCCTGGGCCGTTCCGCGCGACTTGTAGGACGAATCCTCAGCCAACTGCCCGAAGGCACGCGCCTGCCCTGGCATCGGGTGATCGCCGCAGGGGGGCGTATCAGCCTACCCATTGGGACCGTTTCAGGTAACGAGCAGCGCGCACGATTGCGTGCGGAGGGTGTCAGAATCCATAACGATCGGGTGGACATACGTCGGCACGGCTGGCCTACCGGCGAGCAGTCCTAGTAGAGTTCGCGTAATTTTTCGTACTGCTGGAAAACACCCCCCATGAAAGAGCACTCCTGGCGCGAGGCATGGATTGCCTACAAGTCTCCCGCCAGCCTCGCGCTTTTGCTGCTGGGTTTCGCCGCCGGCCTGCCCTACATGCTGGTGCTCTCCACTCTCTCGGTGTGGTTGCGTGAAGCGGGTGTCGCTCGGGAAACCATCGGATTCGCCAGCTGGATCGGGCTGGTGTACGCCTTCAAGTGGGTGTGGTCGCCCATGCTCGACCAGTGGCGCCTGCCCTTCATCGGCCGCCTGGGCCGCCGCCGCTCCTGGCTGGTGTTTTCCCAGGGGCTGATCGCCATTGGCCTGCTCGGCATGGCCCTGTGCAACCCGCAGTCGCACCTGAACTGGCTGATCGCCCTGGCGATGGTGGTGGCCTTCGCCTCGGCCACCCAGGACATCGCCATCGACGCCTACCGCCTGGAAATCGCCGAGAACACCCGCCAGGCCGCATTGGCCGCCTGCTACATGACCGGCTACCGGGTCGCCGTGCTGTTCGCCACCGCCGGCGTGCTGTTCCTCGCCGAGTGGGCCGGCTCCAGCGCACTGCACTACAGCCAGGCCGCCTGGGCCCTGACCTACGCGGTGTGTTCGCTGGCGATCCTGCCGGGCCTGATCACCACGCTGTTGATGAAAGAGCCGCCGGTGAACGTGCAGCCGCAGGCGGGCAGCTCGGCCTTCGCGTTCAATCATCAACTGCTCTCGGTGCTGACCCTGCTGGTGCTGCTGATCTCCGTGCCGGCCATGCTTACCGCACTGACCGCCCAGGCCTGGCCGCGAGCCGCGCTGTACGGAATCTTCATCGGCATCTGCATGACGCCCCACGGCCGCCGGCAGATCCGCCCGGTCCGCGAGCTGCTGTCGAAAGTGCGCCGCCCGCTGCTGCTGGCCGTACACGGGCGCGGCCTGCCGCAGTTCGACTTCGTCCACCAGGCCGTTTCGGTGATCGTCCTGATCATCCTGCTGGTCACCGGCACCGCTTTCATCAACATGGCCGAAGCCGGCAAGTGGTGGCTCGCCATCCTGTACCTGCTGATCGCCCTGAGCTGCATTTCCGCTCCCGGCCGCCTGCTGATGGCGCCGGTGCTCACGCCCATTACCGAGTTCGTCCGCCGCTACCGCTGGCAGGCGCTGCTGCTGCTCGGGCTGATCTCCACCTATCGCATGTCCGACACCGTCATGGGCACCATGGCCAGCGTGTTCTACATCGACATGGGCTTCTCCAAGGACACCATCGCCACCGTCAGCAAGCTGTTCGGCGTGGTCATGACCCTCGTGGGTGCTGCAGCCGGCGGTGTGCTGATCGCCCGTTTCAGCATCCTGCCGATCCTCTTCATCGGCGGAGCGGCCTCTGCCGGGACCAACCTGCTGTTCGCCATGCTGGCGCAGATGGGCGCAATCGACGACCCGCACCTGATGGGGCAGAACGTCTTCGCCCTGCTCAAGGTGCTGGAACCCCACGTCACCATGCTGGTGGTGACCATCATGCTCGACAACTTCAGCGGCGGCCTTGCCACCTCGGCCTTCGTCGCCTACCTGTCGAGCCTGACCAACCTGAAGTTCTCCGCGACCCAGTACGCCATGCTCAGCTCCACCATGCTGCTGCTGCCGCGCTTCATCGGCGGCTATTCCGGGGCGATGGTCGAGGGCATGGGCTACGAGCGCTTCTTCTTCTTCACCGCCCTGCTCGGCGTGCCTACACTGCTGCTGATCGGCTGGCTGTGGCTGCACCGCAAGAACGACATCACCAACGGCGCGGCCGGGGAAGCCACGGAGGCGCCAGCGCAACACCCCAGCGCCGAGCATCACTGATTCTGGTCATTGGATCAGCGCCCATGAAAAAGGCCGGCAATTGCCGGCCTTTTTCGTTCCTGCAGGCAGGATCAGTCCGCCAGGACGGAATCCTCTTCACCCTTGACCACGCGCACCACCTTGTTCGGCGCCAGGTCGATACCGGCGTCGCGCAAACGCAGGCGGACCTGCTCATTGAGCATGAAGGTGACGCCCCAGTAGTCGGAGTTGGCAGTCCACAGGCGCAGCGACAGGGTCACCGAGTTCTCGCCCAGGCCCGCGACCACCACCACCGGCGCCGGCGACTTGAGCACGCGCGGATCGTCCGCCAGCTCCTTGAGGATGGATCGGGCGCCATCCAGGTCGGCGTCGAAGGCCAGCTTCACGTCGAAGGTCACCTGGCGGGTGGTCTGGGTCGAGGTGTTGGTGATGATGCCGTTGGACAGCGCGCCGTTGGGCACGATCACGGTGCGGTTGTCACCGGTGCGCAGCACAGTGTGGAAGATCATGATGTTGTCCACGGTGCCGGACACGCCCTGGGCCTCGATCCAGTCGCCGATCTTGAACGGGCGGAACAGCAGGATCAGCACCCCACCGGCGAAGTTCGACAGGCTGCCCTGCAGTGCCAGGCCGATGGCCAGGCCGGCGGCACCGATGGCGGCGACGAAGCTGGTGGTCTGGATGCCGATCATCGACGCCACACTGACCATCAGCAGGATCTTCAGGATGATGTTCACCATGCTGCCGATGAAGCCCTGCAGCGTCTTGTCCACATGCTTGGTGGACAGCACTCCACCCACGCGACGGGTAAACAGGTTGATCACCCACCAACCGATCAGCAGGGTCAGCAGCGCCAGCGTGGCATTGCCCAGGTAGGCCAGGACGACCGGCGTCCAGGCCTCCGCGCTGTTCATGATCTGCTCGTAATTCATATCCATGGATGCAGGCCCCTTGTCTATTGCCATTCCAAAAACAAAACCGCCATGGCAAGCCATGGCGGTCGGGAGTTCGCCGAGCGACTCTCTTACTGCGACGTCAGGCGGGCGGTGAGGTTCCGCAGCTTTTCGTCGAGAGTGCGCATCAGTCGCGGAAGTTGTTGAACTGCAGCGGCATGCCGAGGGATTCGCCGCGCAGCAGCGCGATGGCTTCCTGCAGGTCGTCGCGCTTCTTGCCGGTGACACGTACCTGCTCGCCCTGGATGGCGGCCTGCACCTTGAGCTTCTTGTCCTTGATCAGGGCGACGATCTTCTTCGCCAGGTCCTTGTCGATGCCCTCGCGGAAGTCGACTTCCTGCTTGACCACCTTGCCGGAGGCGAAGGAATCCTTGATCTCCATGCACTGTGCGTCAATCTTGCGTTTGACCAGGCTGGAGCGAAGAATGTCGAGCATCTGCTCGAGCATGAAATCCGCCTCGGCGGTCAGGGTGATGGACTTTTCCTTGGCCTCGAAGCTGCACTTGCCCTTCAGGTCGAAACGGCGGTCCAGTTCCTTGGTGGCGTTATCCAAGGCGTTGGTCAGTTCGTGTTTGTCCAGTTCGGACACCACGTCGAACGAAGGCATGACATCTCTCCAGATGGACGGCGCGATGCGGTTCACAGTCAGCATCGAGCCTGGCTTGACGATAAAAATGCGCGGTCATTATAACTGACAGACAAGACCGCGCCCGGCCTCTGACACTATGAGCCGGCATTTCCCACTCGTTTGCGAGACATTCCTTTCCATGCCAACCAACCATCTCAGCATTCTGGTGGTCGACGACGCCAAGTTCTCCAGCGCCATGATCGGCCGCGCGCTGAGTCAGGCCGGCTACCAGAACGTGCGCTTCGCCAGCAGCGCCAGCGAAGCGCTCGACCTGCTGGAAAAGGAGCCGGTGAGCGTACTGCTCGCCGACTGGCTGATGCCCGAGATGGACGGCCTGGAGCTGACCGCGCGGGTACGCCAGCTCGACGAGAGTGGCGATCACTACACCTACATCATCCTGCTCACCGGCAAGGAGGGCGACAACGCCCTGGCCGAAGCCTTCGACCGCGGCGTCGATGACTTCGTCAGCAAGTCGGCGATGAACGAGCAACTGGTGCCCCGCGTACTGGCCGCCGACCGCCTGAGCAACACCCTGCAGCGCCTGCTGATGGAAAACCGCCTGCTCACCCAGAACATCACCAGCCTGGAAGAGCGCAACCTGGTGGACAGCGCCACCGGCCTGGGCAACCAGCGCTACCTGAAGCAGAAGCTGGCCGACAGTATCCGCCAGGTGGAATCCCGCGGCGGCGCGGTGTGCTACATGCTGATCGGCCTGCCGGAGCTGGCCGAACTGGGGCAGAAGCACGGCCAGCCGTTCCAGAACGAGCTGCTCCATGGCGTCGCCCGGCGCCTGCAGCAACTGGTGCGGCCGCTGGATGTCCTGGCGCGCATCGATGACCAGCACTTCGCCCTGATCACCCTGCTCGAAGACCTGCAGGAGTGCTCGCCGAGCAGCTTCCGCCGCCTGCACGAAGGCCTGAACCTCAAGGCGTTCAAGACCAGCGAAGGCTTCATCACCCTCAAGGCCGGCATCAGCCTGGTGGGCCTGGACGCCAAGGCGCTGCCCCTGGAGGTCGAGCACCTGATGCAGCAAGGCCGCGCGCTGCTGCCCGATGCCTTCGCCAGCGGGCGAATCAACGCCAGCCGCCTGACCGGCCTGCGCTAAACTTCGCGGTAAGCCCCCGAAACCGCGAAGTTCCTCCCATGACCTGGACCATCCTCGGCGCCGGCAGCCTCGGTTGCCTGTGGGCCGCCCGCCTGTCCCGCGCCGGCTTGCCGGTGCGCCTGCTGCTGCGTGACCGCCAGCGCCTCAATGCCTACCGCGCCCTCGGCGGTGTCACCCTGGTGGAAGACGGCCGCGAGAGCCTCTACCCCATTCCGGCGGAAACTGCCGCCCAGGGCGCGCCGATCCAGCGCCTGTTGCTGGCCTGCAAGGCCTACGACGCCGAATCCGCCGCCGCCAGCGTGGCCGCGCGCCTGGCCCCGGGCGCCGAGCTGATCCTGCTGCAGAACGGCCTGGGCAGCCAGCAGGCGGTCAGCGCCCACCTGCCGCGCGCCCGCTGCCTGTATGCATCCAGCACCGAAGGCGCCTTCCGCGAATCCGACTTCCGCGTGGTATTCGCGGGTCAGGGACAGACCTGGCTGGGCGATGAACAGGGCGGCCTCGAGCCGGAATGGCTGGCCGACCTGCGCCGCGCCCAGATCCCCGCGCAGTGGAGCGACGACATTCTCGAACGCCTGTGGCGCAAGCTCGCGCTGAACTGCGCGATCAACCCGCTCACCGTGCTGCATCAGTGCCGCAACGGCGAGCTGGCCAGCCATCCCGGCGAAGTCGCCGGGCTCTGCGACGAGCTGGGCCAATTGCTCCATGCCGCTGGCTACTCCGCCGCCGCACGGGAGCTGCAGGGCGACGTGGAGCGGGTGATTGCCGCCACCGCAGCGAACTTCTCGTCCATGTACCAGGACGTCGCCAAGGGCCGGCGCAGCGAGATCGCCTACCTGCTCGGCCACGCCTGCCGCGAGGGCGACCGCCAGCACCTGGCACTGCCACAACTGCGCGCCCTGCACGAGCGCCTGCGGGCCTGCCTGGTGGCCCGCGGATTGCCCGACAACTGATGGCGGGCTACCCTGCCCGCCTCCCCTGTTCTTCTCTTTGACGCGCCCATGCCTTCACCCATGAACCTGCGCCAGCGCCTGGAAGACCTGCCGGTCGGCCAGAAAATCCTCGCCGCCCTGCTGGTGCTGCTGGCGACCGTGATGCTGGTGGCCAACCTTGCCTTCATCAGCGCGGCCTACTGGATCTCCCAGGACAGCGTGGCGCCGCAGGCCCTGCAGACCATCGGCCGGCTGATCGCCAACCCGGCGCTCAGCGAACCGGCACTGTCCTCGCCGACCCAGGCCCAGGTGCTGCTACGTCAGTTGGACGACTACCAGCCGCTGCGCGCCGCCGCGCTCTACGACAGCAATGGCGAGCGCATCGCGCAGACGCCGAGCAACGGCCCGGTGGCCCTGCCCGAGCGCCTGGACCACCTGGAGCGCTGGCGCCAGCACGAATACCGTCTCAATGCGCTGTTCGAGCTCCCCCAGGCCGGCCGCAACAGCGGCTACCTGCTGCTGGTGGCCAGCAGCGAGCTGCCCGGCGCCTTCTACACCGGCACACTGACCGCCAGCCTGGTGATCCTCGCGGTCTCGGTGCTGCTCTGGCTGCTCATCGCACAGCAGATCCGCCGCCTGATCACCCGGCCGATCCGCAGCCTGGAAGAGCTCTCGCGCCAGGTCACCCGCGAGGAAAACTACGCCCTGCGCGCCGAGCGCGGCAACGCCGACGAGATCGGCCGCCTGGCTGACGCCTTCAACACCATGCTGACCCGCATCGAGGCCCGCGAGCAGCAGCTCAAGCGCGCCCGTGACGACGCCCAGGAAGCCGTGGAGCAGGCCCAGTCGCTGGCCGAGGAAACCCGCCGCTCGAACCGCAAGCTGGAGCTGGAAGTCCAGGTGCGCAGCAAGATCGAGAAGAAGCTCACCGGCTTCCAGCACTACCTCAACAGCATCATCGACTCCATGCCTTCGGCGCTGATCGCGGTGGACGAGCAGCTCTACGTCACCCAGTGGAACCAGGAAGCCAGCCAGCTCTCCGGCACCAGCCTGGACGACGCGGTGAACCAGCCGGTGTTCCTCGCCTTCCCGTCGCTCAAGCCCTTCCTGCCGCAGCTCACCCGCGCCGCCGAGCAGCACAAGGTCGAGCGCGTCGAACGCGTCACCTGGGCCCTTACCGACGCTCCGCGCCACTACGCCCTGACCTTCTACCCACTGATGGGCGGCACCGGCCGTGGCGCGGTGATCCGCATCGACGACATCACCGACCGCCTGGGGATGGAAGAGATGATGGTGCAGTCGGAAAAGATGCTCTCCGTCGGCGGCCTCGCCGCCGGCATGGCCCACGAGATCAACAACCCGCTGGGCGCCATTCTGCACAACGTGCAGAACATCCGCCGGCGCCTGTCGCAGGAGCTGCCGAAGAACCTCGAAGTGGCCGGCGAAGTAGGCGTGCGTCTGGACGACCTCAACCACTACCTGGAGGCGCGGGAGATCCCCAAGCTGATGGATGGCATCCAGTACGCCGGCTCCCGCGCAGCGAAGATCGTCACCCACATGCTTTCCTTCAGCCGCCGCAGCCACCGCCAGATGGCCGCCTGCGAGCTGCCGGCGTTGCTGGAACAGGCGGTGGAGATCGCCGGCAACGACTTCGACCTCACCGGCGGATTCGACTTCAAGTCGCTGGAGATCGTCCACGAGTACGACCCACGCCTGGGCCCGGTGCCGGTGATCGCCAACGAAATCGAACAGGTCCTGCTCAACCTGCTGAAGAACGGCGCCCAGGCCATCCACCTGCGCGACGACGAAGAGGAAGGCGAATACGGCCGCATCACCCTGCGTACCCGGCTCAATCCACCGTGGGCGGAAATCCATGTGGAGGACAACGGCTGCGGCATGCCGGAGAACGTGCGCAAGCGCATCTTCGAGCCCTTCTTCACCACCAAGGAAGTCGGCCAGGGCACAGGGCTGGGCCTGTCGGTCTCGTACTTCATCGTCACCAACAACCACAAGGGGCAGATGGAAGTGCAGTCCGAACTGGGCGTGGGCACCTGTTTCACCATCCGTCTGCCGCTGGCCGCCGAGATTTCCCCGCCGCTGCCGCTATTGGCGCAGGGCGACAAGGAGCATTGAGTCATGGGCAATCGCCTGTCGAAGATCTACACCCGTACCGGCGACGCCGGCGAAACCGGCCTGGCCGACGGCCGCCGCGTGCCCAAGCACCATCCGCGGGTGGAAGCCATGGGCGCAGTGGATGAGCTGAACAGCCACCTTGGCCTGCTGCTGGCCGGGCTGCACGAAGCGCGTAGCAGTGCGCTCGAAGAGGTGATTGGTGTATTGGCGCCGATCCAGCATCGCCTGTTCGACCTGGGCGGAGAGCTGGCGATGCCGGAGTACCGCGCTCTGAACGATGCCGAAGTGGAGCGCCTGGAGCAGGTGATCGATCGCTGGAACGAGGAACTCGGGCCACTGAAGAACTTCATCCTGCCCGGCGGCTCGCGCCTGGTCGCTCTCGCCCACCTGTGCCGCGCCCAGGCGCGCAACGCCGAGCGCCGCTGCCAACAGCTGAATGCCGAGGAACCGTTGGAAGGCGCGGGCCTGCGCTACCTGAACCGCCTGTCCGACCTCCTGTTCGTCGCCGCGCGCTTCATCGCCCGCCGCCAGGGCGTGGAAGAGATTCTCTGGCAGGCGGCTGAAAAACCGGCCTGATCGACCTGTCAGCGAAATCCATCGCGGCGGATTCCGCACCTACCGGGTATGACCAACGCACAGCGCTCATCTGTAGGAGCGCGCCATGCGCGCGATCGCGGGCATGGCCCGCTCCTACAGGGAGCACCGAAGTTGCCCGACAGTCCGGAATCAGTTTCGTAGGATGGCGTGGAGCGAAGCGATACCCCTCGCCGCCCCACGCAAAGTGCCTATCAGCCTTCCGCCTTCGGCCAGAACGCGCGAATCCCCGCCACGCCCTGCGCACCGGTCTGCCACGCCCGCTCGAGATCCTGCGGGCCGACACCACCGAGCAGGAACACCGGCTGGTTGAAGCCATCGATCAGTTCTGCCGCTGCCTCCCAGCCCAGCGCCGGCTCGCCCGGATGGCTCTCGGTGGGCTGCACCGGCGACAAGGTGACGAAGTCCACACCCATGCGCACCGCCAGCTCCAGCTCTTCGGCGCTGTGGCAGGACGCCGCCAGCAGGCGCTCGCGGGGGAACGGTCGGCCGTTGGGTGCGTACTTGCGCAATTGCTCGGAGGTCAGGTGCCAGCCGGCCGCCGGAAAATCTCCCAGCCACTCCAGCGGGCCCTTGAGCATCAGCTGCGCCTTGCCGGCGCACAGGCCTTGCACGTCGACGGCGAGGTCGCGGTACTCGGGGCTGTACATGTTCGGCGCGCGCAGCTGGATCAGGCGGATGCCGTTGGCAACAGCGGCACGCACGCCCTGCACCAGCTGCGGGATTTCCAGGCCATCGGGGGTGATCAGGTAGCGATCCGGCAGGCGCGCGGCCTGCACGATGGGCTCATTGGCCGCCGGGAACTCGTAGTCCGGCAGGTCGCGCGGGGCGACCCAGGCCAGCGGCTGGCCCTCGGCACCATGGGGCGCACCGGAGAAAGCGGAGACTTCCCAGACATCCAGCAGCACATGCTTGTCGCTGTAGTCGTGCTGCACACGGATCAGCGGGCGGGCCTGCTCGACGTCAATGCCGAGTTCCTCTTTCAGCTCGCGGGCCAGGGCGACCTGCACCGCTTCGCCCTCTTCCACCTTGCCACCGGGAAACTCCCAGAGACCGCCCTGGTGCTTGTCGTCCGGACGGCGGGCGATCAGCACCCGGCCATCGAGTCCGCGAATCACGGCGGCGGCGACATGTACTCGTTTCACAGTGCTACTCCTCAATCCGATTCAGGCAGGGCCCGCGCAGACGGGCATTCTACCGTCATTGGCGGCCGGGTTCAGGCGCGTTCGACCATCGCCGCGTCCAGCCAGGGACGGAAGGCCGGCCAGGCATAGATCGCATCGACGTAGTTCTGCGCCTCGATGGGCAGGGTCACGCAGTAGCTGCGCAGGCGCGTGGCAATGGGAGCGTAGAAGGCGTCGGCAATGCTGGCGTGGCCGAACAGGAACGGACCGTCCTGGCCGAACTGCTGGCGGCACAACGCCCAGAGCTCGACGACACGGGCGATATCCGCCTCCACCGCGTCGGGCACGTTGGTCAGCGGCTGGTTGCGCTGGATGTCCATGGGCATGTGCGAACGCAGCGCCATGAAGCCGCTGTGCATCTCGGCGCAGACCGAGCGTGCCAGTGCGCGGGCCGCTTCGCCACGGGGCCAGAGGTGGGCTTCGGGGAAGCGTTCGGCGAGGTATTCGGCGATCGACAGGGAATCCCAGATCAGCCCGTGCTCGCACTTGAGCGCCGGCACCTTGCCGCTGGGCGAGTGCTCGCGGATGCGCCGCGAGATGTCCTGCCCACCGAGGGGAATGAGGATTTCCTCGAACTCGGCGCCGGTGAGCTGCATGGCCAGCCAGCCGCGCAGGGACCAGGAGGAGAGGTTCTTGCTGCCGATGATCAGGGTGAGGGACATGGA
Organism: Pseudomonas sp. PDM22; assembly: GCF_014851965.1. NCBI lineage: Bacteria > Pseudomonadati > Pseudomonadota > Gammaproteobacteria > Pseudomonadales > Pseudomonadaceae > Pseudomonas > Pseudomonas sp. PDM22. Next base: position 210,485 of record NZ_JACVAR010000002.1, on the reverse strand, counting down.
TGCGATGCTCTTGAGGGTCAGTCAGAAGACCTTAGAGCGCGGCAGCCATGAAAACAAATTCCCGATTTTCATCTATCGATGAAAATCGGGAATGCGAGAGAAGCGGCTGAAGGCTACAAGCAGCAGGCTTCAGGCGCGCTCTTGCCTGCCGCCTGAAGCTTGTAGCCTATGGTTACCGTCAGGTGCGGTATTCCGCGTTGATCTTCACGTACTCGTGGGACAGGTCAGTGGTCCAGATGGTCTCGCTGCAGGTGCCGCGGCCGAGATCGATGCGGATGGTGATCTCTTCCTGGGCCATGACTTTGGCGCCCTGGTCCTCGGTGTAGCTGGTGGCGCGGCAGCCGCGGCTGGCGATGGCCACGTCATCGAGGAACACGTCGATCAGGCTCACGTCCAGGTCAGGCACGCCGGCACGGCCGACGGCCGCGAGGATACGGCCCCAGTTCGGGTCGGAAGCGAACAGCGCGGTCTTGATCAGCGGCGAGTGGGACACGGCGTAGCCGACGTCCAGGCACTCCTGGTGAGTCGCGCCGCCGTTCACCTGCACGGTGACGAACTTGGTGGCACCTTCGCCGTCACGGACGATGGCCTGGGCCAGTTCCATGGAAACTTCCAGCACGGCCTGCTTCAGCGCGGCGAACAGCGCGCCGCTGGCGGCGGTGATTTCCGGCAGCGCGGCCTGGCCGGTGGCGATCAGCATGCAGCAGTCGTTGGTGGAGGTATCGCCATCGATGGTGATGCGGTTGAAGGACTTGTTCGACGCGTCGCGCAGCAGGTCCTGCAGCACGCCCTGGGCAACCTTCGCGTCGGTGGCGATGTAACCGAGCATGGTGGCCATGTTCGGCTTGATCATGCCGGCGCCCTTGCTGATGCCGGTAACCGTGATGGTCACGCCGTCGTGCTGGAACTGGCGGCTGGCGCCCTTGGGCAGGGTGTCGGTGGTCATGATGCCGGCAGCGGCGTCGGCCCAGTTATCCACAGACAGGTTGGCCAGCGCGGCAGGCAGCGCGGCTTCGATCTTCTCGACCGGCAGCGGCTCGCCGATCACGCCGGTCGAGTACGGCAGCACGGCGTTTTCCGGCACGCCGGCAAGCTCGGCCAGCTTGGCGCAGGTGCGGGTGGCGTTGACCAGGCCCGGTTCACCGGTGCCGGCGTTGGCGTTGCCAGTGTTGGTCAGGAGGTAGCGCACCGGCCCCAGGAAGCGCTTGCGCGCCAGGATCACCGGAGCGGCGCAGAAGGCGTTGGTAGTGAACACACCGGCCACGGTGGAGCCTTCGGCGCAACGCATCACCACGATGTCCTTGCGGCCGGGTCGTTTGATGCCGGCAGAGGCGATGCCGAGTTCGAAACCGGGGACCGGGTGCAGGGTGGACATGGGGCCGAGACCAACAGCCATGTGGCGCGCTCCTATCAAGTCAGTGAATCAAGTCAGTGAATCAAACCGGTAAAACGAATCAGTGAAGCAGATGTGAAAAACGCCGCGAGCGGCAGGGCCGGTCGCGGCGTTGGTATCAGGGGCGGGAAGCTTTATTCCACCTGACCGTGGCAGTGCTTGTACTTCTTGCCCGAACCGCAGGGGCACGGCTCGTTGCGGCCGATCTTCGGTTCGTTGCGGATGGGTTCCATCGGCACCACGTTGTCGGCCGGGATTTCACCCTCTTCTTCCGGCTCGCCGGTCACCTGGTCCATGGACGGTGCGGCGGCGTGCTGGAACTGCATGCGCTTGGCCATTTCCTCGGCTTCGCGACGCAGGCGGGCTTCTTCTTCGGCCGGGTCTTCGCGGCGAACCTGAACGAAGGACAGCACGCGGATGGTGTCGCGCTTGATGGAGTTCAGCAGTTCCTGGAACAGGTTGAAGGACTCGCGCTTGTATTCCTGCTTCGGGTTCTTCTGCGCGTAGCCGCGCAGGTGGATGCCGTGACGCAGGTGATCCATGGTGGACAGGTGGTCCTTCCACAGGTCGTCCAGCACGCGCAGCAGCATCTGCTTCTCGAAGGTGCGCAGGGCTTCTTCGCCGGCGAGCTCTTCCTTCTCGTTGTAGGCAGCGACCAGCTCGGTGAGGATCTTCTCGCGCAGGGTTTCCTCGTAGAGCTTGTCGTCGTCCAGCCACTGCTGGATCGGCAGCTTGAGGCCGAAATCGCTGTACAGCGCAGCTTCCAGACCGGCGACGTCCCACTGCTCGGGCAGCGACTGCGGCGGAATGTGCTCGCTGACGGTGTTGTTCAGGGTCTCTTCGCGGAACTCGGTGATAGTCTCGCCGATGTTATCGGCCGCGAGCAGGGTGTTGCGCATGTGGTAGATCACCTTGCGCTGCTCGTTGGCGACGTCGTCGAACTCCAGCAGTTGCTTGCGGATATCGAAGTTGCGGCCCTCGACCTTGCGCTGCGCCTTTTCGATGGCGTTGGTCACCATGCGGTGCTCGATCGCCTCGCCCGGCTGCATGCCGAGTGCCTTCATGAAGTTCTTCACCCGGTCGGAGGCGAAGATGCGCATCAGGTGGTCTTCCAGCGACAGGTAGAAGCGGCTGGAGCCCGGGTCGCCCTGACGGCCGGCACGGCCGCGCAGCTGGTTGTCGATACGGCGGGATTCGTGGCGTTCGGAGGCGATCACGTGCAGGCCGCCCGACTCGATGACCTGCTGATGACGCTTCTGCCAGTCGGCCTTGATCTGCGCGACCTGCTCGTCGGTGGGGTTCTCCAGCGCGGCGACTTCCACTTCCCAGTTGCCGCCCAGCAGGATGTCGGTACCACGACCGGCCATGTTGGTGGCAATGGTGACCGAGCCCGGACGACCGGCCTGGGCAATGATCTCGGCTTCCTTCTCGTGGTACTTGGCGTTCAGTACCTTGTGCTCGATGCCGGCGTTCTGCAGCAGCTGCGAAACGTATTCGGAGGTCTCGACCGAGGCGGTACCTACGAGGATCGGACGACCCAGCGCCTGGCACTGCTGCACGTCGGTGATGATGGCGGCGTACTTCTCGTCCTGGGTCAGGTAGACCAGGTCGTTGAAGTCCTTACGGGCAACCGGACGGTGGGTCGGGATCACCACCACGTCGAGGCCGTAGGTCTGGCGGAATTCGAAGGCCTCGGTGTCGGCGGTACCGGTCATGCCGGCCAGCTTGGTGTAGAGGCGGAAGTAGTTCTGGAAGGTGGTCGAGGCCAGGGTCTGGCTCTCGGCCTGGATCGGCAGGTTTTCCTTCGCCTCGATGGCCTGGTGCAGGCCCTCGGAGAGGCGACGGCCCGGCATGGTGCGGCCGGTATGCTCGTCGATCAGCAGGACCTGGTCGCCCTGGACGATGTATTCCACGTTGCGGTGGAACAGGGTGTGGGCGCGCAGCGCAGCGTAGACATGGGTCAGCAGGCTGAGGTTGTGCGCCGAGTAGAGGCTCTCGCCCTCGGCCAGCAGGCCGTTCTGGGTCAGCAGCTCCTCGACGTAGGCATGGCCCTGTTCGTTGAGTTCGACCTGGCGGGTCTTCTCGTCGATGCTGTAGTGGCCCTGCTGGGTCACCTGGCCTTCGACTTCCTCGATGTGACGCTTCAGTCGCGGGATCAGCTTGTTGATCTTGATGTACAGCTCGGAGCTGTCTTCGGCCTGGCCGGAGATGATCAGCGGAGTCCGCGCCTCGTCGATGAGGATGGAGTCCACTTCGTCGACCACGGCGAAGTTCAGTTCACGCTGGAACTTGTCTTCCAGGCTGAACGCCATGTTGTCGCGCAGATAGTCGAAACCGAATTCGTTGTTGGTGCCGTAGGTGATGTCGGCGGCGTAGGCGGCGCGCTTCTCTTCCGGCGGCTGGAACGGGCTGACGATGCCGACGGTCAGGCCGAGGAATTCATACAGCGGACGCATCCAGTTGGCGTCGCGGCGAGCCAGGTAGTCGTTCACGGTGACCACGTGCACGCCTTTGCCGGACAGGGCGTTCAGGTAGACGGCCAGGGTACCCACGAGGGTCTTGCCCTCACCGGTACGCATCTCGGCGATCTTGCCTTCGTGCAGGGACATGCCGCCGATCAGCTGGACGTCGAAGTGACGCATGCCCATCACGCGCTTGCCAGCCTCGCGGGCGACGGCGAAGGCTTCCGGAAGGATCTGGTCGAGGGTCTCGCCCTTGGCGACACGCGCCTTGAACTCTTCGGTCTTGGCCTTCAGTTGCTCATCGGAAAGCGGGACCATCTGGGGCTCGAGTGCATTGATGGCCTGGACCTGCTTGGCCATGCGCTTCACTTCGCGCTCGTTCTTGCTTCCAAAGAGTTTTTTCAACAAAGGCGCAAACATATCGACTGGGTCATCCGAACTGGAGAATTGGAGGGCTGCCCGACTGGCTGGCCGCGGCGCGGAACGGCAATGAAGCGGGCATTCTACCCGGAAACTACCGGGAAAAAAGTGCCGAAGTCATCCTCCGAAGCTTCGCATTCTGCGAGCTTGGGAGCAATGCATGGACGGACAACTTTGAATCCGAGTGGGTGATATGGTGACGCAGCCTGGCAACTTCAAGGGTGGACGGTGGCATCTGGCCCTGAGCGCATCTGTTACCATCCTGCTTCATTCACTCCCGGTTGCTCTCGATGGCCTTCCGCCCCCTGCCCGCCAAGGCGATGACCAAGCTGCTGCGCGAAGCCAAGCCGCTGCAGTCGCTGTTCGCCCAGGCGCAGCGCCTCTCGCACCTGCAGGAGCTACTCGATTCGCAGCTGCAGCCCGCCGCGCGCCCCTACTGCCGTGTCGCCTCCTGGCGTGAAGGCAGCCTGCTGCTGGTCGTCACCGACGGCCACTGGGCCACGCGCCTGCGCTACCAGCAGAACCGCCTGCTGCGGCAGCTGGCCGCGTTCGAGGAGTTCAGGGGTCTGGCGCGCATCCTGTTCAAGGTGCAGCCGGTGATCCAGGCGCCCACCCGGGTGAATACCAACCGCATCACCGAGTCCGCCTCCGCCACCCTGCACGAAGCAGCCGAGGGCATCAGCAATCCGCAACTCAAGGCCGCCCTCGAGCGCCTCGCCAGCCGCAGTCGCAAGCCGCCGGAAGCGGACCAGGAATAAAAACGCTGGAATAAAAAAAGGCCACCCGAGGGTGGCCTTTGAAGTTGTAGCTGAAAGGAGGAGGTTTCCTTATACGGCCGCAGCGGGTCGCATATAGGAGATCGGCGCAGTCTTGGCGTCCTCGAAGGTCACCACTTCCCAAGCGTCCTTGTCTGCGATGAGGGTACGCAGGAGACGGTTGTTCAGGGCGTGACCGGACTTGTAGCCGATGAACTCGCCGATGAGGCTGTTACCCAGCAGGTACAGGTCACCAATGGCGTCCAGGATCTTGTGCTTGACGAACTCGTCCTCGTAACGAAGACCGTCTTCGTTGAGCACACGATACTCGTCGACCACGATGGCGTTCTCCACACTGCCACCGAGCGCCAGGTTCTGCGAACGCAGCATCTCGATGTCGCGCATGAACCCGAAGGTACGGGCGCGGCTGACTTCCTTCACGAAGGAAGTGCTGGAGAAATCCACCACGGCTTTCTGGGTGCGACCACGGAAGACCGGGTGATCGAAATCGATCTCGAAGCTCACCTTGAAGCCGTCGAACGGAACGAAAGTGGCGCGCTTGTCGCCCTCTTCCACCGTTATTTCGCGCTTGATGCGGATGAACTTCTTGGCCGCTTCCTGCTCTTGCAGGCCAGCGGACTGGATCAGGAATACGAAAGGACCTGCGCTGCCGTCCATGATCGGAACTTCCGATGCGGACAGCTCGACATAGGCGTTGTCGATACCCAGGCCGGCCATGGCCGAGAGCAGGTGCTCCACGGTATCCACCTTGATGTCACCCTTGATCAGGGTGGTCGACATGGTGGTTTCGCCGACGTTCGAAGCCCGGGCGGGAATTTCCACCACAGGGTCGAGATCGGTCCGGCAGAACACGATGCCAGTATCGACGGGAGCCGGCTTCAGGGTCAGGTAAACCTTTTCCCCGGAGTGCAGGCCGACACCGGTCGCCCGGATGATGTTCTTCAAGGTGCGTTGTCTGATCATGGCTTTGGCCGCTTTCGCGCAAGTTGCGAACTGTTGTCAACAATGGGCGGCGATGATAGCAGAACCGCCCTTTGCTGAACACCAATCACATTGATACTCCTGATAAATCGACTCAATCGGCCTGGCGACGCAGGAAGGCCGGGATGTCCAGATAGTCCAGATCGTCCTGCGGGTTCAGCTTGGCCGCGGTGGCTGCGCCGCCGTGGTTCTGGTTGCGCATGACGGTCGGACGATCCAGGTCGCGGTAGTTCACCGACTGCTGCTCGCGCTGAACCGGAGCCTGGGTGCTGACAGCCTGAGTCTGAACGGTGTTGTCGACGACCTTGACCGGCTTCTCCAGGCGAGCGCCCAGACCGGTGGCGACCACGGTGACGTGCAGCTCGTCGCGCATGTCCGGATCGATCACGGTGCCCACTTTCACGGTGGCGTGCTCGGAAGCGAACTGCTCGATGATGTTACCCACGTCGGAGTACTCGCCCAGGGACAGGTCGGGACCTGCGGTGATGTTCACCAGGATGCCGCGGGCGCCCTGCAGGTTGACGTCTTCCAGCAGCGGGTTGCGGATCGCGGCTTCGGTAGCCTCGCGAGCGCGGTTCGGGCCGCTGGCGCAGCCGGTACCCATCATGGCCATGCCCATTTCGCTCATGACGGTTTTCACGTCGGCGAAGTCGACGTTGATCATGCCCGGGCGCTTGATGATGTCGGAGATACCGCGAACGGCACCGGCCAGTACATCGTCAGCCTTGGCGAAGGCGGCCAGCAGGCTCGCGTCCTTGCCCAGGATGGTCAGCAGTTTTTCGTTCGGGATGGTGATCAGCGAGTCAACGCTTTCAGCCAGCGAGCGGATGCCCTCGTCGGCGATCTGCATGCGCTTGCGACCTTCGAACGGGAACGGACGGGTGACCACGGCCACGGTGAGGATGCCCATTTCCTTGGCAACCTCGGCGATGATCGGTGCAGCACCGGTACCGGTACCGCCACCCATGCCGGTGGTGATGAAGACCATGTCGGCGCCTTCCAGAACTTCGGCGATGCGCTCGCGGTCCTCGATGGCGGCCTGGCGGCCTACTTCAGGGTTGGCGCCAGCGCCCAGGCCCTTGGTCACGCCCGGGCCGAGCTGCAGCACGGTGCGCGCGGCGATGTTCTTCAGCGCCTGCGCATCGGTGTTGGCACAAATGAATTCGACGCCATCAACGTTGTTCTTGGCCATGTGGTTCACGGCGTTGCCGCCGCCACCACCTACGCCGATCACTTTGATGACTGCTGTTTGCGGGACGTTATCTACCAGTTCAAACATTTCCCCTCTCCTTCCTTTCTAGTTGTGTTGCCTACGTTTACCGCGGTGGTAAATCAGAAATTGCCCTGGACCCAGCGTTTGAGCTTTTCCAGTACCGGTGTCTTGGGTTCGTCGCTGCTGAAGCTGCTGCCGGACATGGAGATGCCGTCGGATTGCTTTTGCAGTCCGTACAGGAGCAGCCCCACACCGGTGGAATAGATCGGATTGCGCACGACGTCGGCCAGTCCCTTGACGCTGTGTGGTACGCCCAGGCGCACCGGCATGTGGAAGATCTCCTCGGCCAGCTCGACGGCGCCTTCCATCTTGGAGGTGCCACCGGTCAGGACGATCCCGGCCGGAATCAGGTCCTCGTAGCCACTGCGACGCAGCTCGGCCTGAACCAGGGTGAAGAGCTCGTCGTAACGAGGCTCGACCACTTCGGCAAGCGCTTGGCGCGACAGTTCCCGCGGCGGCCGATCCCCTACGCTGGGCACCTTGATGGTTTCGCCCGGACCGGCCAGTTTGGCCAAGGCGCAAGCATATCGAATCTTGATCTCTTCGGCGTACTGGGTCGGGGTACGCAGCGCCATGGCGATGTCGTTGGTGACCTGATCGCCGGCGATCGGGATCACCGCCGTATGGCGGATGGCGCCTTCGGTGAAGATGGCGATGTCGGTAGTGCCGCCGCCGATGTCCACCAGGCACACACCCAGTTCCTTTTCGTCCTCGGTGAGCACGGAGTAGGCCGAGGCCAACTGCTCGAGGATGATGTCGTCCACTTCCAGGCCGCAGCGGCGCACGCACTTCTCGATGTTCTGCGCGGCGTTCACTGCGCAGGTCACCACGTGCACCTTGGCTTCCAGGCGTACGCCGGACATGCCCAGCGGCTCGCGCACGCCTTCCTGGTTGTCGATCACGTAGTCCTGGGCCAGGGTGTGCAGCACACGCTGGTCGGCCGGGATGGCCACGGCCTGGGCCGCGTCCAGTACGCGCTCGATGTCTGCGCCGCTCACTTCGCGGTCGCGGATCGCAACGATGCCGTGTGAGTTCAGGCTGCGGATATGGTTGCCGGCGATGCCGACGAAGGCCGAGTGGATACGGCAGCCAGCCATCTGCTGGGCTTCATCGATGGCGCGCTGGATCGATTGCACGGTGGATTCGATGTTCACCACCACGCCCTTCTTCAGGCCGCGCGACGGATGCGTCCCGATGCCGACGATTTCCAGCTTGCCATCGGCCGCCACCTCGCCCACCAGCGCCACCACCTTGGAGGTGCCGATGTCCAGGCCGACGACCATTTTGCCGCTCTGCACGCTTGCCATGTTTATAGAAGTCTCCTCAACTCACTGCGCGGCGGTGGTCTGAGCCACCGTCGCTTCCGGCATCGGATCGCGCCAACCTACGGCAAGGCCGTTGGGGTAGCGCATGTCGATGCGGGCAATTTTCGTAATCTGATCTTTCAGCGCCTTGTCGTAGATGGTCACGAACCGGCGAATCTGTTCTACCGCGTGATCGCGGCCCAGCATGATCTCCACGCCCTGCGCGGTGCCCAGGGTCCAGGCGCCGCGCGAACTCATGTCCAGGCTGGCGATGGTGAAACCCAGCGGGCGGAGCATCTGGCTGAGAATCTGGTACTGCTGCATCACTTGCTGCTGAGCACGCTGCGGGCCGGACAGGCGCGGCAGGTGCTCGTAGTTGGCCACTTCACGCGGGGCGAAAGCCTGACCCTGGTTGTTCAGCAGGGCTTCGTCACCCCAACGGGCGATGGGCAATTGCTCGTCCAGGCGGATAACCACCTGGTCGGGCCATACGCGACGCACCTCGGCGTGGGCGATCCAGGGCATCTGCTCCAGCTCCTGGCGCATGCCGGCCAGGTCGATGGTGAAGAAGCTGGCCGACACGTAGGGGCTGATCCGCTGCTGCACCGCCGCCTGGCTGATGTAGCTGAGGTCGCCTTCCACACTGACCTTGGCGATCGGCCGGTCCGCGTAGGGCAGCACGTACTGCGCGCCGTAGTAGGCACCGCCACCGAGCACACCCAGCACCAGAGGCCACAGCAGCACCTTCAGGAAGCCGAAGCTGGGCTTGGGCATGCGGGCGCTGAGCGGCTCCTTGGCCACCAGACGGCTGGCGCCGCGCGGCACCGGCTTGCGTGCCGGGGCACGGCCGATTCCGGGATTCTGGTGACGAAGCTGCGCGCCGTTCATGACTTACCCCCTTGCCTCGACGCTGTCGGCGAGGATCGCCAGCACCAGTTGCTGGAAATCCAGGCCGGCCGCGCGCGCGGCCATGGGCACCAGGCTGTGGTCGGTCATGCCCGGTGCGGTGTTCACTTCCAACAGCCAGAAGCGCCCTTGGGCGTCCTGCATCACATCGGTCCGGCCCCAGCCCTGGATGCCAAGGGCATCGCAGGCGCGCGCGGTCAGGTCCTTGAGCTCCTGTTCCTTCTCGGCATCGAGGCCGCAGGGAATCTGGTACTGGGTATCGTTGGCCAGGTACTTCGCGTCGTAGTCGTAGAAGGTGTGCGGGGTGCCCAGGCGAATGGGCGGCAGCACCTGGCCACGGAGGATCGCGACGGTGTATTCGGGGCCGCTGATCCACTGCTCGACGAGCACCTGCGGATCGAACTTCGCGGCAGCGGCCCAGGCAGCGATCAGCTCTTCCACGCTGTTCACCTTGGCCATGCCGATGCTCGAACCCTCGCTGGCCGGCTTGACGATCAGCGGGAAGCCGAGTTTCGTGGCAGCGGCACGGCAATCATCCTCGCTGGCGAGCACGGCATGGTCGGGCGTCGGCAGGCCGAGGCTCAGCCACACACGCTTGGTGCGCAGCTTGTCCATGGCCAGCGCAGAAGCCAGCACGCCGCTGCCGGTGTAGGGAATGCCGGCGATTTCCAGCAGACCCTGCATGGTGCCGTCTTCACCGCCACGACCGTGGAGGATGATGAAGGCGCGGTCGATCTTCTCGCGGGTCAGACGCTCCAGCAGATCGTCGCCCACGTCGATGCCGAAGGCGTCCACGCCCGCGCCCTGCAGAGCCTGCAGGACCATGGCGCCAGACTTCAGCGACACCTCGCGCTCGGCGCTCTTGCCGCCGTACAGCACGGCGACGCGACCGAAGGCGCGGGGCTCGAGGGCGGATTTGAGGGCGTCACTCATTGCTTCTTCCCCTCGGCGCCAGCAGCGGCAGCGCCGAACATCGGATTCTTGATCAGTGCCGGAGCCAGCCCGCCGATATCACCGGCGCCCTGGCACAGCAGGATGTCGCCCGGACGCAGCAGCGGCTTGAGCAGCGAAGCGAGGTCACCGCCGCGCTCCAGGTAGATCGGGTCGAGCTGGCCGCGCTGGCGGATGCTGTGGCACAGGTGACGGCTGTCGGCGCCGGGGATCGGCTCTTCGCCGGCCGGGTAGACCTCCATCAGCATCAGCACGTTGGCTTCGCCCAGCACCTGCACGAAGTCGTCGTACAGGTCGCGGGTACGGCTGTAACGGTGCGGCTGGTAAACCATCACCAGACGACGCTCCGGCCAGCCACCGCGCACGGCCTTGATCACCGCTGCGACTTCGCGCGGGTGGTGGCCGTAATCGTCGACCAGCATCACGCTGCCGCCTTCCACCTGCAGGTCGCCATAGACCTGGAAGCGTCGACCGACGCCCTGGAAACCGGACAGGCCCTGGACGATGGCCTCGTCGGAAATACCTTCATCGGTGGCGATGACGATGGTCGCCAGGGAGTTCAGTACGTTGTGCAGGCCGGGCATGTTCACCGAGACGTCCAGCGGCTCGCGCTCGGGGCGCAGCACAGTGAACCAGGTGCGCATGCCTTCCTGGCGGATGTTGATGGCGCGGACGTCGGCGTCCTCGCTCAGGCCGTAGGTCACGGTCGGACGGGCAACCTGCGGCAGGATCTCGCGCACTACCGGGTCGTCCACGCAGACCACGGCCAGACCGTAGAACGGCAGGTTGTGCAGGAAGTCGACGAAGGTGCGCTTGAGCTTGTTGAAGTCGCCGCCGTAGGTGCTCATGTGATCGGCGTCGATGTTGGTGACCACCGAGACCATCGGCTGCAGGTGCAGGAAGCTGGCGTCGCTCTCGTCGGCCTCGGCCACCAGGTAGCGGCTGGTGCCCAGCTGCGCGTTGGTGCCGGCGGCGTTCAGGCGGCCGCCGATGACGAAAGTCGGGTCCAGGCCGCCGGCGGCGAATACCGAGGCGATCAGGCTGGTGGTGGTGGTCTTGCCGTGGGTACCGGCGACGGCGATGCCGTGGCGATAGCGCATCAGCTCGGCGAGCATCTCGGCGCGCGGCACGACCGGCACACGGCGATCCAGCGCCGCAGCGACTTCCGGATTCGACTTGTTCACTGCGCTGGAAACCACCAGCACGTCAGCGCCGTCGGAGTTCTCCGCGCGGTGGCCGATGAAGATTTCTGCGCCGAATTTTTCCAGGCGCTCGGTGACCTGCGAAGCCTTGAGGTCGGAGCCGGAGACTTCGTAACCGAGGTTGAGCAGGACTTCCGCGATACCGCACATGCCCACGCCACCGATGCCGACGAAGTGGATGCGGCGGATGCGCCGCATGGTGCGGGTGACGCCGGTGGGTTCTTTAACCACGGGCCACCTCCAGGCAGGCATCGACTACCGTGCGGGTAGCCTCGGGCTTGGCCAGGCTGCGTGCGCAAGCGGCCATGCGGGTCAGGGAATCGGGATGCATCAATACCTCGGACAACTGCGCGGCCAGTTCGGCGGCGCTGGTAGATTTCTGTGGCAGCAGGAGGGCCGCGCCCTCCCGCACCAGGAATTCGGCGTTCTTGGTCTGGTGGTCATCGATCGCGTGGGGCAGCGGCACCAGGAAGGACGGCAGGCCGGCGGCGGTCAGCTCGCTCACGGTCAGCGCCCCGGCGCGGCAGATCACCAGATCGGCCCAGGCGTAGGCGGCGGCCATGTCGGCGATGAACGGAGCTACGTCCGCTTCGACACCCGCAGCGCGATAACGCTCCGCAGTAATTTCGTCATGCTGACGACCGGCCTGATGGCGAATGGCCGGGCGTATCTCGGCCCCGATTTGCGCGAGCGCTTCGGGCAGCAGCTTGTTCAACGGCTCGGCGCCCAGGCTGCCGCCCAGAACCAGCAGGTTGACGCGGCGGCCGGCCAGCGGCGCGCGGGCGCCCTCCTCCAGGAACAGCTCGACGCGCACCGGGTTGCCGGTGGTCAGGCGCTTGGCGCTGCTGTCGAAGGTATCCGGGAAGGCTTCGCAGACACGCTTGGCCAGCGGCGCAAGGCTGCGGTTGGCGGTGCCGGCAACGGCGTTCTGTTCATGGATCACCAGCGGCACGCCGGACAGCTTGGCAGCCAGGCCGCCCGGGCCGGTGACGTAGCCGCCCAGGCCGAGCACACAGACCGGCTTGAGCTGGCGAACCACGCCCAGGGCCTGGAACAGCGACTTGAGCAGATCGAACGGCGCGCGCAACAGGGACTTGAGGCCCTTGCCGCGAAGGCCGCTGACGTTGATCAGGTGCAGTGGCAGACCGGCCTTGGGTACCAGGTCGTTCTCGATGCCGCGCGGAGTGCCCAGCCAGTGCACGCTGTAGCCGCGTGCCTGGAATTCACGGGCGCAGGCCAGGGCCGGGAACACATGTCCGCCGGTGCCGCCCGCCATGATCAGGACGTTACCTTTCATCGGCAAAGTCCTCTTCGCTGAATTCATATTCCTCGCTACCCATCACGGTGCGGCGTTCCCATTCGATGCGCAGCAACATTCCCAACTGGGCGCAGCAGATCACCAGGGAGCTGCCGCCGTAGCTGAGGAATGGCAGGGTCAGGCCCTTGGTCGGCAGCAGGCCGACGTTCACGCCCACGTTGATCAGGAACTGGCCGATCCACAGGAAAGCCAGCCCGTAGGCGACGTAGGCGGAGAAGTACTGTTTCGACTGCTCGGCCCAGATGCCGATGTACAGCGCACGCAGGCTGACGAAGACGAACAGGGCCACGGTGGCCATGGCGCCGACGATGCCCAGCTCTTCCGCGAGCACCGCGAACACGAAGTCGGTGTGCGCCTCGGGGAGGTAGAACTGCTTCTGGATGCTGTTGCCCAGGCCCATGCCGGTCCAGCCGCCACGGCCAAAGGCGATCAGCGCCTGGCTGAGCTGGTAGCCCGCGCCGAACTGGTCGGCCCAGGGATCGGTGAAGTTGGTCAGGCGCGCCATCCGGTATGGCTGGGTCTGGATCAGCAGGACCACGGCGCCCACCGCCAGCGCGACCATCAGGCCGAAGCGGAACAGGCCCACGCCGCCGAGGAACAGCATCGCGGCAGCCGCACCCATCATCACCACGGTGGCGCCGAAGTCGGGCTCGCGCAGCAGCAGGCCGGCCATCGGCAGCAGCACCACGAAGGGTTTGAAGAAGCCCAGCCAGCTCTCGCGCACTTCTTCCTGGCGACGAACGAGGTAGCCGGCCATGAAGATCACCACGAAGACCTTGGCGATCTCCGAGGGCTGGATGTTGAACAGGCCGAAGCCGATCCAGCGCATGGAACCGTTCACCTCGCGGCCGATGCCGGGGGTGATCACCATCACCAGCAGCAGGAAGGCCACGGCGAGCAGCTTCCAGCCCCAGCGCTGCCAGGTTTCCATCGGCACCATCATGGTCACGCCGCAGGCGACGAAGCCAATGGCGAGGTAGATCAGGTGGCGGACCGAGAAGTACAGCGGGTTGCCGGACTGCGCCGCGGCGACTTCGGAGGATGCCGAAGTGACCATCACCAGACCGAGGCCGAGCAGCGCCAGACAACCCGCGAGCAGCGGGAAGTCGATGTCGATGCCATTGCGGCTGATCAGCGGGGACGGATAGGGGCGCAGGAAGGAGAACATCAGGCGAGCTCCTCCACGGCCTTGGCGAACAGGCGTCCGCGTTCTTCGTAGTTTTTGAACATGTCCAGGCTCGCGCAGGCCGGCGACAGCAGCACGGCGTCACCCGGCAACGCCAGGTCGGCAGCGTGCTCGACGGCTTCGTCCAGGGTATTCACGCGGACCTTGGGCACCACGTTGCCAAGGGCGGCGCTCACCAGTTCGGCGTCCCGCCCCAGCAGCACCACGGCGCGGCAATGCCGGGCAACCGGGTCACGCAGGTCATGGAAGTCGGCGCCCTTGCCGTCGCCACCGGCGATCAGCACCAGCTTGCCGTCGATATCGGCGCCCAGGCCTTCGATCGCAGCCAGGGCGGCGCCGACGTTGGTGGCCTTGGAGTCGTCGTAGTAGCTCACGCCGTTGCGCTCGCGCACCCACTGGCAGCGGTGGGCGAGGCCGGCGAATTCACGCAGGGTCTGCAGCATCGGTTCGAACGGCAGACCGACGGCATGCCCCAGCGCCAGCGCCGCCAGGGCGTTGGACTGGTTGTGCGCGCCACGGATCTTCAGCTCGCGGGCCGGCATCAGTTTGTCGAACTGGAAAGCCAGCCACTTCTCCCCGTCTTCTTCGATCAGGCCGAAGCCCTTGAAGTCCGGCTTGTTGGTGCCGAAGGTCCAGCACGGCACGTTGTCGGCGATCAGTGGGCGACTCAGCGCGTCAGCACGGTTCACCACGACCTGCTTGGCGCCGCGGAAGATACGGTGCTTGGCCAGGTGGTAGTCGGCCATGCCGTCGTAGCGGTCCATGTGGTCTTCGCTGACATTGAGGCAGGTAGCGACCTCGGCGTTCAGCCGCTCGCAGGTTTCCAGCTGGAAGCTGGACAGCTCCACCACGTAAAGCTCGACGTCATCGGCCAGCAGGTCCAGCGCCGGGGTGCCGAGGTTGCCGCCAACGGCGACGCGCTTGCCGGCAGCCCTGGCCATGTCGCCCACCAGGGTGGTGACGGTGCTCTTGGCATTGGAA
This sequence comes from Pseudomonas sp. PDM22, assembly GCF_014851965.1. Taxonomy (NCBI): domain Bacteria; kingdom Pseudomonadati; phylum Pseudomonadota; class Gammaproteobacteria; order Pseudomonadales; family Pseudomonadaceae; genus Pseudomonas; species Pseudomonas sp. PDM22. The sequence continues at coordinate 195,332 of NZ_JACVAR010000002.1, read as the reverse complement.
CCGGTGATGGCGACGATGGGCGCCTTCGCGTGACGCGCGAACAGGTCGACGTCGCCGGACATGCGCACGCCTCGGGCGGCAGCTTCGATCAGCGCCGGCACGCGCAGCGACAGGCCGGGGCTCACGTAAAGCTCCTGGGCGCGGCAGAGGAAATCGGCGTCGAGGTCGCCACAGCGCACCTCGACCTGCGGATACTGCTCGCGCAGGGTCGCCAGCTCCGGCGGATTCGCGCGCGTATCGGCCACGGCAAAAGGCACGCCCTGGCGCGCCAGGTAGCGCACCAGGGACATGCCGCTCTTGCCGAGGCCGACAACGATGCGGAATTGGTCGGAAGCGATCAGGCTCATGCTCGATCAGTCCTCAACGCAGTTTCAACGTAGCCAGGCCGATCAGCACGAGAATCACCGTGATGATCCAGAAGCGCACGATCACGCGCGGCTCCGGCCAGCCTTTGAGTTCGAAGTGGTGGTGGATCGGCGCCATGCGGAACACCCGCTTGCCGGTCAACTTGAAGGAGGCGACCTGGATCACCACCGACAGGGTTTCCATGACGAACACGCCACCCATGATGAACAGCACGATCTCCTGGCGGACGATCACGGCGATGGTGCCCAGCGCGGCGCCCAGCGCCAGCGCGCCGACGTCACCCATGAAGACCTGGGCCGGATAGGTGTTGAACCAGAGGAAGCCCAACCCAGCGCCGACGATGGCGCCGCAGAAGATGATCAGTTCGCCCGCACCCGGCACGCTCGGGATGAACAGGTATTCGGCGAATTTGATGTTGCCCGACAGGTAGCAGAAGATCCCCAGCGCGCCGCCGACCATCACGGTGGGCATGATCGCCAGGCCGTCGAGGCCATCGGTCAGGTTCACCGCGTTGCTGGAGCCGACGATCACGAAGTAGGTCAGCACCACGAAGAAGATGCCCAGCGGGATCTCGACGTTTTTCAGCATCGGCACGATCAGGGTGGTCTCGACCGGCGTCTCGGCAGTCATATAGAGGAAGATCGCCGCGCCCAGGCCGAATACCGACTGCCAGAAATACTTCCAGCGGCTCGGCAGGCCGCGGGAGTTCTTCTCGATCACCTTGCGGTAGTCATCCACCCAGCCGATGGCGCCGAACAGCAGGGTCACAGCCAGCACGACCCAGACGTAACGGTTCGACCAGTCGGACCACAGCAGCGTGCTGATGGCGATGGCGGTGAGGATCAGCGCGCCACCCATGGTCGGCGTGCCTTTCTTGGACAGGTGCGATTGCGGGCCGTCGTTGCGCACGGACTGGCCGATCTGGCGGATCTGCAGGGTGCGGATCATCCACGGGCCCAGCCAGAGCGACAGGGCGAGTGCGGTCAGCACGCTGAGGATGCCGCGCAGGGTCAGGTACTGGAAGACGCCGAAGCCCTTGTAGAACTGTTGCAGGTACTCGGCGAGCAGCAGCAGCATTTAGTGAATCTCCTCGGAGGAACCACACAGCGCCGCGACGACCTTGTCCATCGCCGCGCTGCGGGAACCCTTGATCAGAATGGTGGTGGTCGATGCTTCGTCGGCCAGGGCGCTGATCAGGCTGGCCTGATCGGCGAAGTGCCGGCCCGCGGAACCGAACGCCTGCACGGCGTGGCTCATCAACGGTCCGACGGCATAGAGCGAGGTGACTTTGCCAATGGCGTAGGTTCCCACTTCGCGGTGGGAAGATTCCGCCCAGGCACCCAGCTCGCCCATGTCCCCGAGGACCAGGACGGTCCGGCCGGAAAAGCCGGCGAGTATATCAATCGCCGCGCAGATTGAAGCCGGGTTGGCGTTGTAGCTGTCGTCGATCACACGCATGCCATTCGTCGCCAGCTGGGCTACGGCGCGACCCTTGACCGGCTGCAGGTTCTGCAGGCCGGAAACGATCCCGACCAGCGGCACGCCAAGGGCATGAGCGGCAGCGGCAGCGGCCAGCGCATTCGTGACGTTGTGCTCACCCAGCAGATTCAGCTGGACGGCAGCCTCGCCGGCCGGGCCCTGCAGGGTGAAACCCGGGCAACCACGAGCATCACGCTTCACATCGCTGGCGCGGAATTCGGCGCGCGCATCGTGCAGGCCGAAACTGGAGATACGGCGACCGGCAGCGCGGGCCTGCCAGGTATCAAAGGCCTTGTCGTCGCGATTGAGGATGGCCACGCCGTCGGCAGCCAGCCCCTCGAGAATCTCGCCCTTGGCCAGGACGATCTTGTCCTGGCCACCGAACTCACCCACGTGGGCGGTGCCGGCGTTGGTGATGATGGCGACCTGCGGGCGGGTCAACGCAACGGTGTAGGCGATCTCGCCGACACGGTTGGCGCCCAATTCGATGACTGCGCTCTTGTGCTCAGGCGCCAGCTGCAACAGGGTCAACGGTGCGCCGAGGTCGTTGTTCAGGTTACCGCGGGTCGCCAGGACCTCGCCCTGGGTCCGCAGGATGCTGGCAAGCATCTCCTTCACGGTGGTCTTGCCGCTGGAGCCCGTCACAGCCGCGACGCGACCGGTAAAGGCAGCACGGTTCAGCGCGCCAAGCTGGCCCAGCGCGATACGGGTATCTGCCACGATCAGTTGCGGCAGCGGCGCACCGGCGACTTCGCGCTCGACCAGGGCAGCAACCGCGCCCTTGGCGGCGACGTCAGCCAGGTAGTCGTGGCCGTCGAAACGCGGACCGGTCAGGGCAATGAACAGCTGGCCGGGCACGATGGCGCGGCTGTCGGTGCTCACGGCGTCGAAGCTGGTGTCGGCGCCGACCACGCGGCCTTGCAGCGCACCAGCGACCTCGTTGAGCGAAAGGGGTTTAAGCACGCTTCACCTCCCAGGCAGCCAGCGCCTTGGCGGCTTGTTCCAGATCGGAGAACGGGTGGCGAACACCGTCGATCTCCTGGTAATCCTCATGCCCCTTGCCGGCCAGCAGCACGACGTCATCGACGCCCGCAGCGGCGATCAGGCGAGCGATGGCTTCGCCGCGGCCGGGCACGAACTCGACCGCTTCGGGCTTGGCGAAACCGGCACGGATGTCGGCGATGATCGCCTCGCTCTTCTCGGTGCGCGGGTTGTCATCGGTAACCAGCACGCGGTCGGCATGCTGTTCGGCGATCTGCGCCATGATCGGGCGCTTGCCGCTGTCACGGTCGCCGCCGCAGCCGAACAGGCAAAGCAGCTGGCCATGTACGTGCGGACGCAGGGCCAGCAGGACTTTCTCCAGCGCGTCCGGGGTGTGGGCGTAGTCCACGACCACCAGCGGCTTTTCACCGCCGCCCAGGCGCTGCATGCGACCGATCGGACCTTCCAGCTGCGGCAGCACCTTGAGCACGTCGCCCAGCGGGTAGTCCAGGCCCAGCAGCGCGCCGACCACGGCCAGCAGGTTGCTCAGGTTGAACTTGCCCAGCAGCGAGCTGCGCAGGAGGCCTTCGCCCTGCGGGGTGACGATCTGCGCTTGCACGCCGGCATCGCTGAAGGTGGCTTCGCGGCAATAGATGTAGGCCGACGGGTCGCTCAGGCTGTAACCCATCAGGCGGGATTCGTGGGACTCGGCAGCCAGCTGGCGGCCGAAGTCGTCGTCCAGATTGATCACCCGGCAACGCAGGCCTTGCCAGGCGAACAGCTTGGCCTTGGCGGCGCCGTAGGCTTCCATCGAACCGTGGTAGTCCAGATGGTCGCGGGACAGGTTGGTGAACACCGCCACATCGAAGCCCAGCGCCGCAACGCGGCCCTGTTCCAGGCCGTGGGAGGACACTTCCATGGCAACGGCCTTGGCGCCAGCCTGTTTCAGGCGTGCCAGGGTCGCCTGCACGGCAAGCGGGTCAGGCGTGGTGTGGCGACCGCTTTCCAGCGCGCCATAGAAACCGGTGCCGAGGGTGCCGACGATGCCGCAGCGTTCGCCGAGCAGGTCCAGCGCCTGGGCCACCAGTTGGCTGACGCTGGTCTTGCCGTTGGTGCCGGTCACGCCGACCAGTTCGACGCCACGACTGGGTTCGCCGTAGAAGCGCCCGGCGATAACGGACAGCTGCTTGGCGAGGCCCTTGATGGCAATCATCGGCACATCGCTGGGTGGCAGGTCTACAGCACCCTCTGCTTCATAGGCAACAGCGGCCGCACCCTGGGTGAGCGCGGCGGCAATGTGCCCGCGGCCATCCTGACGGCCACCCGGCACAGCCAGGAACAGGTCGCCCGGCTTGACGGTGCGGCTGTCCAGGGTCAGCTCACGGATCAGTTCGCCACTTTCGGCTTGCGGCAGCAGTTGATTCAGGCTCATCGGCATCAGCCACGCCCTCCTTTGGCAGCGGGCGCAGCATCAGCTTGTTGCTGCGGGGTCGCCGGCAGGTTATCCGGCGGCACGTTCATCAGGCGCAGCGTGCCGGACATCACCTTGCTGAACACCGGCGCGGAAACCAGGCCACCGAAGTAGCCGGCCTTGCTGGGTTCATCGATGACCACCACGGCGACGTAGCGCGGGTTATTCATTGGCGCGAAGCCGGCGAACAGGGAGCGATAGGAATTCTCGGCGTAGCCCTTGGCGCCGGTCGCGGTCTTGCGCGCGGTACCGGACTTGCCGGCCACGTGGTAACCCGGCACCTGGGCGCGGTACACGCCGTTCGGCGCTTCGATCACTTGTTGCAGCATGCCCTGCATGGTCTTGGCGACCGGCTCGGGGATGACCTGGGTGGCTTCAGCCGGACGATCGGCACGGACCATGGTCAGCGGAACGCTGCGGCCATTGTTGGCCAGCGCCGCATAGGCATGGGCGAGCTGGATGGCGGTGACGGACAGGCCGTAGCCGTAGGACAGGGTCGCAGTTTCTGCCTTGCGCCATTCCCGGTAGTTCGGCAGGTTGCCGACACGCTCGCCGGGGAAGCCCAGGCCGGTGTCCTGGCCGAGACCGACCTTCTGCATCAGGCTGTAGATGGCCTCACCACCGATATCGAAGGCCACCTTGCTCATCCCTACGTTACTGGAGCGGATCAGGATGCCGGTCAGGTCCAGCACCGGCCCCTCGGTACGGGACACGTCACGAATGGTGTAGCGGCCGATCTGCAGCGTGCCGGGGTAGACCTCGACCTTGTCGGTGGGTTTCCAGCGGCCGGTTTCCAGCGCCGCACTCATGGAGAACGGTTTCATGGTCGAACCCGGCTCGAACACGTCGATCATGGCGCGGTTGCGCATCATCGCCGGCTGCAGGTTGCGACGGTTGTTCGGGTTGTAGGTCGGCTGGTTGGCCATGGCCAGCACTTCGCCAGACTTCACGTCGAGAATCACCAGGCTGCCGGCCTTGGCGCCGTTCTCCACCAGCGCATTGCGCAGCTCGCGGTTGGCGAGGTACTGCAGGCGCAGGTCGATGGACAGGGCCAGGGTCTTGCCGGCCTTGGCGTTGCGGGTGACCTGTACGTCGCGAATCAGATGGCCACGACGGTCCTTGAGCACCTGGCGCTTGCCCGGCACGCCGGCCAGCCAGCTGTCGAAGGCCAGTTCCACACCTTCACGGCCGCGGTCGTCGACGTCGGTGAAGCCCACCACCTGCGCGGCGACTTCGCCGGACGGGTAGAAGCGGCGGAATTCCTCAACCGAATAGACGCCGGGGATGCGATGGGTCTTCACCTGGGCCATCACGGCCTCGCCCTGCTCCGGGGTCAGGCCACGGACCAGATAGATGAACTCCTTGTCGGCGTTCGCGTCCAGGCGCTCGGACAGCGCCGCCTTGGGCTGACCAAGGGCGTCAGCGAGGAAGCCCCACTTTTCACGCTCGAGCACCAGCTCCTTGGGGTTGGCCCAGAGCGTGGCAACCGGGGTACTCACGGCCAGCGGTTCGCCATTGCGGTCGGTAATCAGGCCACGGTGCGCGGGAATGGTGATGTGCCGCACGCTGCGCGCATCACCCTGGCCCTTGAGGAAATCATGGTCGATGACGTGCAGGTCGACGATCCGCCAGGCGATCGCCGCCACCATCGCCAGCAGCAGGGCGATGACGACGCGGAAGCGCCAGGGATAGCGAGCGCCGGCCAGGTCTCTCATGGTGCCACCATGATGATTTCGGTCGGATCAGGCACACGCATCTTCAACTGGTCGGTTGCCAGGCCTTCGATGCGGCTGTGGGCCGTCCAGGTGCTCTGCTCGAGAATCAGGCGGCCGTACTCGGCCTGCGCCTTGTCGCGAATGTTGAGCTCGGTGTACAGCGAGTTGAGCAGCTGGCGGTTCCAGTACGCGCTATAGGAAACGGAGATGGCCGACAGCAGCACGCCGATGAACAGCAGCAACATGAAGAAGCTGCCGGTCGGCAGGCGCTTGGAGAAGAGCCGGCTCATCTGAGCTTCTCCGCGATGCGCATGACCGCGCTGCGCGAGCGCGGGTTGGCCTTGAGTTCGGCCTCAGAGGCGTAGACCGGCTTGCCGATGAGTTTCAGGCGCGGGTCAAAGGGCTTGACCTGGATCGGCAGATTGCGCGGCAGGTTGTCCGCCTCGCCCTTCACCTGCTTGCGCATGAACTGTTTGACGATGCGGTCTTCCAGCGAATGGAAGCTGATCACCACCAGGCGACCGCCCACGACCAGGCCTTCCAGCGCAGCCTCGAGGCCACGCTCCAGATCGCCCAGCTCGTTGTTGATGAAGATCCGCAGCCCCTGGAAGGCGCGGGTAGCCGGGTTCTTGCCCTTCTCCCAGGCCGGGTTGGCCTCGGTGATCACCGCTGCCAGATCGGCAGTGCGCTCGAACGGCGCTTGCGCACGGCGCTGCACGATCGCGCGAGCCATACGCTTGGCGAAACGCTCTTCGCCGTAATCCTTGAACACGCGGGCGATCTCGTCTTCCGCGGCAGTGGCGATCCACTGCGCGGCGCTGACGCCCTGGTCCGGGTTCATGCGCATGTCCAGCGGGCCGTCGTTGAGGAAGCTGAAGCCCCGCTCGGGGTCATCCAGCTGCGGCGAAGACACGCCAAGGTCCAGCAGAACGCCGTTCACGCTGCCCTGCAGGCCGCGCGCGGAGAACTCTTCCGCCATCTCGGCGAAGGACCTTTGCACAATGACGAAGCGGCCGTCTTCGGCCGCCAGTGTTTTTCCCGTCGCAATCGCCTGGGGATCCTTGTCGAACCCGAGCAGTTGACCGCCCGGGCCGAGTCTCCCAAGCAAGGCCCGGCTGTGCCCTCCCCTTCCGAAGGTTCCGTCCACATAGCGGCCGCCCTCCAGGGGGGCCAGCGCTTCGACGGCCTCCTCGAGCAGAACGGTGATGTGTTGGAAGGTACTGGTCACAGGCAGGCTCACAGAATAAGGTCGCGCAATTCATCCGGCAGACCGCCGGGCTCTTTGATGGCTGCGAGATCGGCCTCGGCAACCGCATTCCATTTGTCTTCGTCCCACAACTGGAACTTGTTCAGCTGGCCGACCAGCATCGCTTTCTTGTCCAGGCCGGCGTACTCGCGCAGGCGCGGCGGAATGAGAAAGCGCCCGGCGCCATCCAGCTCCAGGTCAACGGCATTGCCAATCAGCAAACGCTGCAGGCGCCGCGTTTCTTCACGCAGCGAGGGCAGTTCGCGCAGCTTGGCTTCGATGAGTTCCCATTCAGGGAGGGGATAGACAGTGAGGCAGGTGTCGACGGCATCGATGGTGACGATGAGCTGGCCATTGCAACGCGAAACGAGCTCGTCACGATACCGACTCGGCATCGCGAGGCGCCCTTTGGCGTCGAGACTGATGGCGTTAGCTCCGCGAAACACGTCAGCGCTTCCCCTGTGGTTGGCTATCCATGCCTGTTGATCCCACTTTTACCCACTTCGTACCACTTCCGCACACTATAGAAATCCGCGCTCCCCACCGTCAAGGCGAGCCAGAGGGGAAAAATCCTTACAGGACTGAGATTTAGCGTGCTTTTGCAAGGCTCGGGGAGGGAATTTGACACGCCAGAAAAGAGAAAAGCCCAGTGTTTTCAAAACACTGGGCTTTCATACTTAAAGTGATTTCTTAAGTTTGTAACTTCTTCCGGTCAGCGACAAATGGTCATGTGGGAAGAAGTGGAGGAAAAGTGGTGAGAGTCGATCTGTAAGCCGGGTTCTGTCGAGGACAGCCATTCCTCTGGGACATACATCACTGCATGCCTCAAGCGATCTACCCGAACCCAACGCGGGCCGCGCCAATGGGTTCCTATTTGATCTTGCTCCGAGTGGGGTTTACCTAGCCACGAACTGTTGCCAGCCGTGCGGTGCGCTCTTACCGCACCTTTTCACCCTTACCGGCGCTTGCGCGCTTAGGCGGTTATTTTCTGTGGCACTTTCCGTAGGCTCGCGCCTCCCAGGCGTTACCTGGCACTCTGCCCTGTGGAGCCCGGACTTTCCTCCACCCCGTGGTGGAACACCACGAAACAGCGACTGTCCAATCGACTCTCAGTCCGCAAGATTAGCGGCTGACGACGTTCAGGACAAGCTCAAGCCTTGCCCTGCCGCTCCAGTGCGAGCTGGTAAAGCTGGTTCTTGCGTGCCCCGGTGATCTCCGCGGCAAGCGCTGCAGCGCGCTTGACCGGCAACTCCGCCAGCAACAGATCGAGTACCCGCAAAGTCTGCGCGTCCACCGCCTCATCGCCTTCCGGCGCGGGTTTTCCAGCCACCAGCAGCACGCATTCGCCCCGCTGCTGGTTACTGTCGGACGCCACGAACTCGCGCAACTCGCCCAGCGGCAGCCCCTTCAGGGTCTCGAAAGTCTTGGTCAGCTCGCGCGCCAGCAGTGCAGGCCGTTCGTCGCCAAAGATCGCCGCCATATCCTCGATGCACTCCAGCACCCGGTGCGGCGCCTCGTAGAAAATCAGGGTGCGCGGCTCATCCACCAGCGCCTCCAAACGCCCGCGGCGACCGGCGACCTTGGCGGGCAGGAAGCCTTCGAAGACGAAACGATCCGATGGCAGGCCAGCAGCGGAAAGCGCGGCAATCAGCGCGCAGGCCCCCGGCACCGGCACCACGGCGATGCCGGCTGCGCGCGCCTGGCGCACCAGGTGGTAGCCCGGATCGGAAATCAGCGGCGTGCCTGCATCGGAGATCAGCGCAACGTCCTCGCCAGCCTGCAGCTTGGTGAGGAAGCGCCCACCCTGCTCCCGCTCGTTGTGCTCGTGGCAGGCCGCCAGTGGCGTCTGGATGCCGAAGTGCTGCAGCAGGCGCACGGAATGACGGGTGTCTTCGGCCGCGATCAGGGCCACGTCGGCCAGCACCTTCAGCGCCCGGGCGCTGATGTCGTCCAGGTTGCCAATGGGAGTGGCCACCACATAGAGAGTGCCAAGGGTCACGCGCTAACCTCGCCGGAAGTATCTGAAAAAGCCGCATTGTATCCCGATTCCGGCAGCCGCCATCGCGTCACCCTCGCCGCTTGGGTACAATCGGCAGCTCTTTGAATGCGTCACGAGAAGCCCGATATGATCGCTCGCCTGCGTCCGCTATCCGCTCTGTTCCTGGCCGGCATGCTCGCCGCCTGTGCGTCCTCCCCGTCGTCCAATCTCGGCGAACTGCCGCGCACCCCGGACGCCAGCATCGAACAGCTGCTGCAGCAGGCCTCCACCGCCAAACCGGACGAAGCCGCCGTCCTGCGCCTGTCCGCTGCCGACCTGGCCTACAAGCAGAAGGACCTCGGCCGCTCCACGCAGATCCTCGACCAGATTCCGATGGACAGCCTGAAGCCTGCCCAGCAGGTCTTCGCCAGCACCCTGCGCGCCCAGCTCGAACTGGCCCGCAACAAGACCAAGGCTGCCCTGAAGGCCTTCGACAACCCCAGCTTCCAGCGCCTGGGCGAAATGCCCGTGGACCTGCAGGCCCGCGCCGGCATGGTCAAATCCCTGGCCCTGGCCGCCGACGGCCAGACCCTGAGCGCCGCCCGCGAGCGCGTGTTCATCGACCCGCTGCTCAACGCCGAAGCCAGCAAGGCCAACCATGAGGAAATCTGGAAACTGGTGTCCAGCCTGCCCCTGGAGCAGATGCAGGCCAGCAGCAACGAAGGTGACCTGAATGGCTGGCTGGAGCTGGCACGCATCACCAAGTCTTCCTCGACTCTGAAGGAACAACAGTCGAACATCGACAACTGGGTCGCGCAGAACCCGGATCATCCGGCCGCCAAGCAACTGCCTGACGCCCTGACCAAGCTGAAGTCCCTGGCCGCCCAGCCGCTGAACAAGATCGGCCTGCTGCTGCCGCAACAGGGCCAGCTCGCCTCCGTCGCCCGCGCCCTGCAGGACGGCTTCCTCGCCGCCCATTACCAGGCCCAGCAGAGCGGCCAGGCGCAGCCGGCGATCAAGCTCTACGACAGCACCCAGGTGCGCTCGCTGGACGAGTTCTACCGTCAGGCCCAGGCCGATGGCGTACAACTGGTCGTCGGCCCGCTGGAGAAGAACCTGGTCAAGCAGATGAGCAGCCAGCCGCAACTGCCGATCACCACCCTGGCGCTGAACTATGCCGACGGCAACCAGGAAGGTCCGGCCCAGCTCTTCCAGTTCGGCCTGTCCGCCGAGGACGAAGCCCGCGAAGTCGCCAACCGCGCCTGGAACGACGGCATGCGCCGCGCCGTGGCCCTGGTACCGCGCGGCGAGTGGGGCGACCGTGTGCTCGCCTCCTTCAGCCGCAACTGGCAAGCCGCCGGCGGCACCCTGATCGCCGCCGAGCACGTCGACCAGCCGGTTGAGCTGGCCCGCCAGATCGCCGACCTGCTGCAACTGCGCCAGAGCGAAGGCCGCGCCAAGCGCCTGCAGGGCGTGCTCGACAGCAGCGTCGACACCCAGCCGTCGCGCCGTCAGGACATCGACTTCATCTTCCTCGCCGCCACCCCGCAGCAGGCCCGCCAGATCAAGCCGACCCTGGCATTCCAGTACGCCGGTGACCTGCCCGTCTACGCCACCTCCAACCTGTACACCGGCGTAAACAACCCGGCGCAGGACCAGGATCTGAACGGCATCCGCTTCTGCGAGACCCCGTGGCTGCTGAACCCGAACAACGCCCTGCGCCAACAGGTCGCCGCGCAGTGGCCGGCCGCCAACGGCAGTCTCGGCCGCCTTTACGCCATGGGTGCCGACGCCTACCAACTGGCCCCACGCCTGCCGGAGCTCAAGGCAGTGCCGAGCATGCAGGTGGACGGCCTGACCGGCACCCTGAGCGTCAGCGCCGGGCAGCGCGTCGAACGCCGTCTGCCCTGGGCCGAGTTCAAGAATGGCCAGGTCCAGCCGCTGGAGAACAGCGGTATTTGATCGGCAACAGCCCTACCCAGAAGGCCGGGCGGCTGGCCGAAGCCGCCGCCCTGGCCCACCTGGAACAGCATGGATTGCGCCTCCTGGCGCAGAACTGGACATGCCGCCGAGGCGAGCTTGATCTGGTCATGCTGGACGGCGATACAGTAGTATTCGTCGAAGTTCGCTCCCGCCGGCATTCGGCCTGGGGAGGAGCGCTGGAAAGCGTGGACTGGCGCAAGCAACAGCGCCTGGCCATCTCCGCTGAACTCTTCCTGCAACAGAACGCCCGCTGGAGCAGTCACCCCTGCCGGTTCGACATCGTCACCATCGACGCGCGCGGCCCAGGCTCCGCAGGGCACTTGAACTGGATTCCCAACGCTTTTGACACCTGATCAGACGCCCGACGAAAGGTCACACCTGATGGACATGCAATCCCGTATCCGCCAGCTCTTCCATGCCAGCATCGAGACCAAGCAACAGGCCACCGAGGTGCTCATCCCGCATATCGAGCAGGCCAGCATGGTCATGGTCAATGCCCTGCTGAACGAGGGCAAGATTCTCTCCTGCGGCAATGGCGGCTCCGCCGGCGACGCTCAGCACTTCTCCTCCGAACTGCTGAACCGCTTCGAGCGCGAGCGCCCGAGCCTGCCTGCGGTCGCCCTGACCACCGACAGCTCCACCATCACCTCGATCGCCAACGATTACAGCTACAACGAAGTCTTCTCCAAGCAGATCCGCGCCCTCGGCCAACCGGGCGACGTGCTGCTGGCGATTTCCACCAGCGGCAACTCGGCGAACGTCATTCAGGCGATCCAGGCCGCACATGATCGCGAAATGGTTGTCGTAGCTCTGACCGGCCGCGACGGCGGCAACATGGCATCGTTGCTGCTGCCCGAAGACGTGGAGATCCGCGTTCCGGCCAAGGTCACCGCGCGCATCCAGGAAGTCCACCTGTTGGTCATCCACTGCCTGTGCGACCTAATCGACCGTCAACTGTTCGGGAGTGAAGAATGACCCGCACCCCTCTGATCGCAGCCGCACTGGCCGTGACCATGGCACTGGGTGGCTGCACAAGCTTCGTGAGTGCCACCCGCGACAAGCCGATCGACGATGACAAGGGTACCCGTACCCTTGGCAGCAAGATCGACGACTCGCTGATCGAAACCAAGGTGGCAGTGAACGTCGCCAAGGCCGACGCGGACCTCGACCGCAATTCCCACGTCGTGGTGATCAGCTACAACGGCGTGGTACTGCTGGCCGGCCAGACCCCACGCGCCGACCTGAAGAACAAGGCCGAACAGGCCGCCAAGGAAGTGCAGAAGGTCAAGACCGTGCACAACGAGCTGCAGATCCTGCAGCCCTCCTCCCTGGCCGCCCGCAGCAACGACACCTGGCTGACCACCAAGATCAAGAGCCAGATGCTCGCTGACGCGAACGTGCCCTCCACCCGTATCAAGGTCCTGACCGAGAACGGCATCGTCTACATGCTGGGCCTGGTGACCCGCAAGGAAGGCGACCTGGCCACCCAGGTGGTGCAGGGCGTGGACGGCGTACAGAAGATCGTCCGCCTGTTCGAGTACATCGACTGATCACTCGATCGCAGGCATGAAAAAGGCGACCCTCGGGCCGCCTTTTTTATTACTTCACCACCTTGAGGCTCGGCCGGCCACTGGGGCGCGGCGGCTCGTCGGAGGGGCCGTCATCGGGCAGATCCTCGTCATCGGTGGGCACCGGCGGCTCCAGGTCGAAGACCATGCCCTGGCCGTTCTCCCGCGCGTAGATGGCCATCACGGCCTGGGACGGGACATAGAGGCTCTGGGCGACGCCACCGAAGCGACCTTCGAAGCTGACCGCCTCGTTGTCCATCTGCAGGTGGCGCACCGCGGTCGGAGAGACGTTGAGCACGATCTGGCCGTCGCTGGCATAACCCGGCGGAACCCGCACGCCCGGGTACTCGGAATTAACCAGGATATGCGGCGTGCAGCCGTTGTCGACGATCCACTCATAGAGGGCTCGCACGAGGTAGGGACGACTGGAGTTCATCATCAGGCTCCTTAGCGCATATCACGTTCGATAGAGGACAGGCTCGCACGGAAAGTTTCCCGCGCAAACTGCCGCTCCATGTAATCCAGCAGAGGCTTCGCCGGCCGCGGAAGCTCAATGCCCAGGATCGGCAGGCGCCAGAGGATCGGCAGCAGGCAGCAATCCACCAGGCTCAGCTCGTCACTGAGGAAGAACGCCTTGTCGGCGAACAGCGGCGACACTCCGGTCAGGCTCTCACGCAACTCCTTGCGCGCCAAGGCTCGTTCGGCGTCCTTGCGGCGGGTATCGAGGATACGATCCACCAGGCTGCACCAGTCGCGCTGGATGCGGTGCATCAGCAGGCGGCTGTTGGCGCGGGCTACCGGATAGACCGGAAGCAGCGGCGGGTGTGGATAACGTTCATCGAGGTACTCCATGACCACCGTCGACTCGTAGAGCGCAAGATCACGATCCACCAGGGTCGGCAGGCTGCCATAGGGATTCACTTCGGCGAGTTTGGCCGGGATGTTGCCGACAGGCACGTCAATGATGTCGGCGACGACGCTCTTCTCGGCCAGCACCAGGCGCACGCGATGGCTGTAGTGGCAGGAAGGGTCGGAGAAACAGGTGAGCTTGTTGATTGCGGCCATGCCGCGCGCCTCCTCGCAGGATCTTCTTGTGGGAGGTAGAAAAACGCACGCGCGCCCCGTAGGGCGCGCGCTTGTTACTACGACGGGTGGTGCTTAGTGCACGTCCTTCCAGTATTCACGCTTGAGCAGGTAGGCGAATACGAAGAAGAAGGCCAGGAACAGCAGAACGTAGGTGCCGATGCGGTGAGAATCCAGCTTGTTCGGGTCAGCCGAATAAGCCAGGAAGGTCACCAGGTTCTTCACCTTCTCGTCGAACTGAGCTTCGGTCAGCTGGCCGGATTTCGGCACGATGGTCAGCTGGTCGCAGGCTTCGTGGGTCAGCGGGGTACCGGTCAGAGGATCGTACTGCTTCTTGCCATCCTCGACGACCTGAACCTGCTTGCAACCGACGACCTGGCGACCCTGCAGGCTCACCAGCACGTTCGGCATGCCGACGTTCGGGAAGATCTTGTTGTTCACGCCCCACGGACGCTTGGGATCTTCGTAGAACGAACGCAGGTAGGTGTACAGCCAGTCAGCACCACGAACGCGGGCCACCAGAGTCAGGTCCGGCGGCGCAGCACCGAACCATGCCTTGGCGTCGGCCGGCTTCATGCCGATGTCCATGTGGTCGCCGATCTTCGCACCGGTGAACACCAGGTGGCTCATCATCAGCTCTTCCGGGATACCCAGATCACGGCCAACACGCTCATAACGCTGGAACTTGGCGCTGTGGCAGCCCATGCAGTAGTTGGCGAAGGTACGCGCGCCATCCTGCATGGCGGCCTTGTCGGTCAGGTCGATATCGACCTTGTCCAGGGCCGGACCATGGCCTTCGGCGGCGAAGCCGAAGACAGGCAGCAGAGCCAGAACAAATGCAGCGAATTGCTTTTTCATCAGCCAGTCACCCTTTCCGGAACCGGTTTGGTTTTCTCCATCCGGGTGTAGAACGGCATCAGGATGAAGAAGGCGAAATACAGAATGGTGCACAGGCGGGACAGCGTGGTGCCCAGCGGCGACGGCGCTTGCGAGCCGTAGTAGCCGAGGATCACGAAGGAAACCGCGAAGATCACCAGCCAGATCTTGCTCAGCCAGCCCTTGTAGCGGATCGAGCGAACCGGGCTACGGTCGAGCCACGGCAGCACGAACAGCACGGCGATGGCGGCGCCCATGGCGATGACACCCATCAGCTTGTCCGGAACGGCGCGCAGGATGGCGTAGAACGGAGTGAAGTACCACACCGGAGCGATGTGCTCGGGGGTCTTGAACTGGTTCGCCATCTCGAAGTTGGGCCTCTCGAGGAAGAAACCGCCCATTTCCGGGAAGAAGAAGATCACGGTGCAGAAGACGAACAGGAAGACCACGACACCGACGATGTCTTTCACGGTGTAGTACGGGTGGAACGGGATGCCATCCAGCGGGATGCCGTTCTCGTCCTTCTTCTTCTTGATGTCCACGCCGTCGGGGTTGTTCGAGCCGACTTCGTGCAGCGCCAGGATGTGCAGCACGACCAGGCCGAGCAGGACGATCGGCAGCGCGATCACGTGCAGGGCGAAGAAGCGGTTCAGGGTGATACCGGAGATCAGGAAGTCACCACGGATCCACTGGGCCAGGTCTTCGCCGACGACCGGAATGGCGCCGAACAGCGAGATGATCACCTGGGCACCCCAGTAGGACATCTGGCCCCAGGGCAGCAGGTAGCCCATGAAGGCCTCGGCCATCAGGGCGAGGTAGATCAGCATGCCGAAGATCCACACCAGCTCGCGGGGCTTCTGGTACGAACCGTACAGCAGACCACGGAACATGTGCAGGTAGACGACCACGAAGAACGCCGATGCACCGGTGGAGTGCATGTAGCGGATAATCCAGCCGTAATCTACATCTCGCATGATGTACTCGACGGACGCGAAAGCTTCTTCGGCCGACGGGGTGAAGCTCATGGTCAGCCAGATACCGGTGAGGATCTGGTTAACCAGGACGAGCAGCGCGAGGGAGCCGAAGAAGTACCAGAAGTTGAAGTTCTTCGGGGCGTAGTACTTGCTCAGATGGTCTTCCCACATCTTGGTCGCGGGGAAGCGGGCATCGACCCAAGCCATGAACTTGTTCATCAGGCTTTCTCCTGGTCCACACCGATGGTCAGCTCGTCACCATCAAGCGAATAAGGCGGAATCGGCAGGTTCAGGGGCGCGGGCTGTCCCTTGTAAACGCGGCCGGCGAGGTCGTAATGGGAGCCGTGGCACGGGCAGAAGTAGCCACCTTTCCAATCCGGACCGAGGTCTGCGGGAGCGACTTCCGGGCGGAAGGTCGGCGAGCAGCCCAGGTGGGTGCAGATGCCGACGATCACAGCCAGTTCAGGCTTGATCGAGCGCACCTTGGGATCGACGTAGGCCGGCTGGTCCGAAGCCTTCGACTCGGGGTCGGCCAGTTGCCCGTCGAGGGTCGGCAGCGCGTCCAGCATTTCCTTGGTGCGGTGCACCAGGAATACGGGCTTGCCGCGCCACTCAGCGATCACCTGCTGGCCCGGCTCGATCTTCCCTACGTTGACCTTCACCGGCGCGCCAGCGGCCTTCGCCTTGGCACTGGGGAACCATGACCCCACGAACGGGACCGCAGCTCCGACCGCTCCTGCCGCACCAACCACCGAGGTGGCCGCGACAAGGAAGCGACGCCGGCCTGCATTCACGCCGTCATTACTCATTCAGTCGTCTCCCATCAGCTTCAAGCCTGTTCAAATCAGGCTTTTAAGTAAAAATTCGAGCCGCGCAAAAAATTCGCCAAATGGTAAAGAAAAGCCCTTGTGATGACAAGGTAATAGCCTGTTACGCAACCCCTGGAACCCTTGCCCCGCGCGGCTTGCGCGGATGCGACACCTTGCCGCACGAACTTATTGAAGACATAAAAAAACGCCCAGTCCAAAGGATCTGGGCGTTTTTTTCGAAGCGTCGTATTAACGCTTGGAGTACTGCGGACGCTTACGCGCTTTGCGCAGACCGACTTTCTTACGTTCAACTTCGCGGGCGTCGCGAGTGACGTAGCCGGCTTTACGCAGCGAGCTGCGCAGGGTCTCGTCGTACTCGATCAGAGCGCGGGTGATACCGTGACGGATCGCACCAGCTTGACCGCTTACGCCACCGCCAACGACGGTTACGTAGATATCGAACTTCTCGGTGTTCTCGGTCAGCTCGAGCGGCTGACGGACAACCATGCGAGCGGTCTCACGACCGAAGAACTGCTCGATGGAGCGGTTGTTGATGGAGATCTTGCCAGTACCCGGACGCAGGAAGACGCGAGCGGTAGCGGTCTTACGACGGCCAGTGCCGTAATTTTGAGTCGCCGACATAATGAGCTATCCCGTTAAATCTTCAGTTCTTGAGGCTGCTGAGCGGTGTGCGGGTGGTTGGCACCCTTGTACACTTTCAGCTTGCGGTACATGTCGCGGCCCAGCGGGTTCTTCGGCAGCATGCCTTTGACGGCAGTCTCGATAACACGCTCAGGAGCCTTGGCGATCAGCTTCTCGAAGTTGATCGACTTGATACCGCCCGGGAAGCCCGAGTGATGGTAGTACATCTTGTCGGTAGCTTTGGCGCCAGTGACACGAACCTGCTCGGCGTTGATGACGACGATGTAGTCGCCGGTGTCAACGTGCGGGGTGTATTCCGGCTTGTGCTTGCCGCGCAGGCGGGTAGCGATTTCGGTAGCCAGACGACCCAGGGTCAGGCCAGCAGCGTCGACGACGAACCAGTCGCGCTTAACAGTTTCTGGTTTCGCGGTATAAGTTTTCATTCGTTATAGCCTCAGGGGCCGCCTGAAAATAAGACGGCGAATCTTACTGGACAGTGGTTGCCTTGACAAGTCAAGGACAGCCGAAGACAGACACGAATTGGGGCTCGGGTCGGTGTGCGTCCGTAACGACTAGATGTATCGATCGGCAGGCTTTGGCATCCCCCACCGATGAAAGGCTGCGGAATTATGCAGATTCCGGCAGAATTTTCAACCGTCTTACGCACTTGTTTTCATGAGGAGACCTGCATGGAGTACCGCCCGCTCGGCCGCACCGAACTGAAAGTCAGCGCCCTCTGCCTGGGGACCATGACCTGGGGCGAGCAGAATACGCAAAGCGAGGCCTTCGCCCAGATCGAACGAGCCAAGGCCGCCGGTCTGAATTTCATCGATACCGCCGAGATGTACCCGGTGCCGCCGCGCGCGGAAACCTACTCCCGCACCGAGCAGATCATCGGCAACTGGTTCGCCCAGCGCGGCGATCGCGCCGACTGGGTGCTCGCCAGCAAGATCGCCGGCCCCGGCAATTCCATCAGCCACATCCGTGACGGACAGCCGAAGCTCGACCGCAAGAACATCGTCGCGGCGCTGGACGGCAGCCTCAAGCGCCTGCAGACCGACTGGATCGACCTCTACCAGTTGCACTGGCCCGAGCGCAGCACCAACTTCTTCGGCCAACTGGGCTACCAGCACAAGGAAGAAAGCTTCACCTCACTGGAGGACACCCTGGAGGCCCTGGACGAGCAGGTTCGCGCCGGCAAGATCCGCCACGTCGGCCTGTCCAACGAAACGCCCTGGGGCACCATGCGTTTCCTGCAGATCGCCCAGGAGCGTGGCTGGCCGCGCGCGGTGTCGATCCAGAACCCTTACAACCTGCTCAACCGCAGCTTCGAGGTGGGCCTGGCGGAAATCGCCATCCGCGAGCAGATCGGCCTGCTGGCCTACTCTCCCCTCGCCTTTGGCATGCTCTCGGGCAAGTACTTCGGCGGCGCGCGCCCGGCCAATGCACGGATTACCCTGTTCAGCCGCTTCACCCGCTACACCAACCCGCAGACCGCCAGCGCCTGCGACCGCTACGTCACCCTGGCCCGCGAGCACGGCCTGGACCCGGCGCAGATGGCCCTGGCCTTCGTTACCAGCCGGCCGTTCGTGACCAGCAACATCATCGGCGCGACCAACCTCGAACAACTGGAAGCCAACCTCGGCAGCTTCGAGCTGAAGCTCTCCGACGAGGTGCTGGCCGGCATAGAGGCGATCCACAAGGACCAGCCGAACCCGGCCCCCTGATCGTCTGTGCGCCACGAAAAAGCCCGGCCAATGCCGGGCTTTTTTCATCCGCGACGGTTACAGCGCGCGGGCGATGATCTCCTTCATGATCTCGTTGGTGCCGGCGTAGATGCGCTGCACCCGCGCATCGGCCCACGCACGGGCGATCGGATACTCCCACATGAAGCCGTAACCGCCGTGGAGCTGCACGCATTCATCGAGCACCTTGCACTGCAGGTCGGTGGTCCAGTACTTGGCCATCGCCGCCGTGGGCACGTCCAGCTTGCCTTCCAGATGCTGCTCCAGGCAGCGGTCGACAAAGACGCGGCCAACCTGAATTTCGGTAGCCATTTCCGCGAGCTTGAAGCGCGTGTTCTGGAAGTCCGCGACGGATTTTCCGAAGGCCTTGCGGTCGCGGGTGTAGTCCAGTGTCCATTTCAGCGCTGCCTCGGCCGAGGCCAGCGCGCCGAGGGCCACGGTCAGGCGCTCCTGAGGCAGTTCCTGCATCAGGTAGATGAACCCCTGCCCGTCCTTGCCCAGCAGGTTTTCCTTGGGGATACGCACGTCCTGGAAGAACAGCTCGGAGGTGTCCTGGGCCTTCATGCCGACCTTTTCCAGGCGCTTGCCCTTGCTGAAGCCCGGCGTACCGGCCTCCACCAGGAACAGGCTGGTGCCCTTGGCGCCGGCCTTGGGGTCGGTCTTGGCGACCACGATCACCAGGTCGGCCAGCCAGCCGTTGGTGATGAAGGTCTTCGAACCGTTGATCACGTACTCGTCGCCATCCAGCACGGCGGTGGTCTTCACGCCCTGCAGGTCGGAGCCGGCGCCCGGTTCGGTCATGGCGATGGCCGAGACCATCTCACCGGAAATCAGCTTGGGCAGGTAGCGCTGCTTCAGCTCTTCGCTGCCGTAGTGAAGGATGTAGGGCGCGACGATATCCGAGTGCAGCGAGAAGCCGATGCCGGTCAGGCCCAGGCGGCCGATCTCCTCGATCACCACGGCGCTGTAGAGGAAGTCCGCCGCCATGCCGCCATAGGCCTCGGGCAGATGCGAGCAGAGCATCCCGGCCTCGCCGGCCTTGTTCCACAGCTGGCGATCGATGTGACCGTCCTTTTCCCACTGGGCGTGGAAGGGCACCGCCTCCTGTTCGAGGAACTTGCGGACGCTGTCGCGGAACAGCTCGTGGTCGGAACTGAACAGGGTTCTTGGAATCATGCGCTGCACCTGCGGATCGGTTGTAGGAATTATTGGAAGGCCGACTGTAGGCCAAGCACGAACCGCTCTGCACTGGACACTTTCGCCAAAAAATAAGACGATCCAGCCGCATCATGACCGCTTTAGCGTCATGCAAAGACATCCATAAGAAGTACAAGAACCGATGCCCAACCCAGCTTCCCGCGTGCTGCGCCGCGTCAGCATCCTCGCCACCCATGGCGTGTTCGGCTCCACCCTGATGCAGGCCAAGGACTTCTTCCACATGGCTGCCCTGCGCCACGGCCGCCAACAGGGCCTCGGCCTGCAGCCCAGCTTCGAGACCCGCATCGTCAGCCCCGACGGCCAGCCGGTGATGAGTTTCAGCGGCGATCTCCTGCCGGTCCACGGCGCCCTGGACGAACCAGAGCTGATCATCCTCCCGGCCTTCTGGGGCGACTTCGACGAACTGCTGACCCTCTACCCGCAGGTGATGCCCTGGCTGCGCGAGCGCCATGCGGCCGGCTGCGTGCTGTGCGGCGAAGTCTCGGGAGTATTCTGGCTGGCCGAGGCCGGCCTGCTGGACGGCAAGGAAGCAACCACCTACTGGCGCTTCTTCCGCGAATTCGCCGAGCGCTACCCCCGGGTGCTGCTCAACCAGGACAAGCACATCGCCGACGCCGACAACATCTACAGCGCCAGCGGCCTGACCTCGGTGCGCGACCTGTACATCTACCTGATCGAGCACTTCTGCGGCGCCGCCGTGGCCCAGGGCGTGGCCCGCGACATCCTCTACGAGGTGCAGCGCACCTACACGCCCGGGCGCCTGGGCTTCGGCGGGCAGAAGCTGCACCACGACCCGGCGATCCTGCAGATCCAGCACTGGCTGGAAGAACACTTCTGCGACAAGTTCCGCTTCGAGGATGTCGCCCGCGAGCACGGCATGAGCATCCGCAACTTCATGCGGCGCTTCCAGGCGGCCACCGGGGACAAGCCACTGCACTACCTGCAGCGCCTGCGCATCGAGACTGCGCGCAACCTGCTGTCCACCAGCCGCAAGAGCATCAAGACCATCAGCTACGAGGTCGGCTACGACGACGCCAGCTTCTTCGCTCGCCTGTTCAGACAGCACACCGGACTGTCGCCGAATCATTACCGGCGTCAGTACGAACAGAAGGAAGCCTGAAACAGGCCATCCCTAGGATGGGTTCACGGACTCGGGTGCCGCCCTATGATCGGGGCAGCAATCGACAACAAGAACCCAACGGGATATCGCCATGCGCCGCTTTCTGCTTGCCCTGCTGGCCGTCTTCAGCCTGAACGCTGTGGCGGACGACACCTGGAAACCCTTCCCCTACGACCAGAGCGCCTTCGACTACAGCGGGGACAAACTGCGCGAGGCCTGGCCGCGCCTGACTCGCGGCTTCGGCGCCAACTACCCCTTCCCGGATGCGGACTGGGTCGTGACCATGGCCACCAAGCATCCGGATGCCCTGGAGAAGACCGTGACCGCCGGCACCGGCTTCAGCGGCAAGCCGGAAGAGGCGCAGGTCTACGCCGAGAAGCTGCAGGACGTGTGGCGCAAGGTATTCCGCGGCGACTTCGCCCAGGCCAGGAAGGACGGTCTCGCGCTGGGTGTCGGCGGGCAGGTGCCGGGCATGTTCGCCCAGGTGCTCTATGCCATGTTCCTCGCGCCGAATCAGGACGAGAAGCAGCGCCTGCTGGAGGAAGTCATCAGCTACACCGACGAGGCCGGCCCACTGCTCAATGCCGACCCCATCGCCCAGTTCGGCCGCGCCTACGCCAAGGCTCGTCTGGCCGAAGACCTGCCGGTGCCGGTAGTGCTCAAGCGCGGCTACACCGGCGACATCCCCAAGGAACTGGACGCCCTGCTGGCCAAGCAGCCGAACCAGCCGTTCGCCCTGGCGCTCTACGGCGGCTATGAAGCGGGCGTGATCCGCAAGGTTGGCAAGCTGGTGGGCAAGATGACCTACGGAGTCAGCGCGGACAAGATGGAGCAGTACTTCGCCCGCTCCTTCCGCGCCGCCGACGACCTGCCCATCGGCCACTACGAATACGCCAACGCGCTGGGCTATGTGTACGGCGAGGACGAGGAGCAGAAGGCGCTGGAGCAGCTGAAGAAGGCCGTGGCGATCAAGCCGATCAATGCCATGGAGGCGCTGGAAGTCGCCCATGCCGAGCAATTGCTGAAGAAGGCGCAGCAGGAGATGGCGCAGCGCTGAATACGACTCCACGCCATCCTACGGCTCTATAGAGGCGGACCTTGTCCGCCATCGCGGGCATGGCCCGCTCCTACGAGGGGCCCGGCACGGTCGGCACAATCCCCGCACCTAAGACACGAAAAAGGCTGCCCTCGGGCAGCCTTTTTCGTTCATCCGACCGTCAAGGACGGTGCGGGCGGCTCAGGTATTCGTGGGACTGCATTTCCAGCAGGCGGCTCAGGGTGCGCTGGAATTCGAACTCCAGGCGGCCACCGGTGTACAGGTCCTTGAGCTCGACCTCGGCGGAGAGGATCAGCTTGACGTTGCGGTCGTAGAACTCGTCCACCAGGTTGATGAAGCGACGGGCCATGTCGTCCTTGGCCACACCCATCTGCTCGACGTTGGAAATCAGGATCGCGTGGAAGATCTTCGCCAGCTCGATGTAGTCGTTCTGGCTGCGCGGACCGTCGCACAACTCGCGGAACTCGAACCAGGCCACATCATCACAGGTGATGCGCGCGCGGATTTCGCGGTTCTCGATCATCAGAGCGTCGTCGCGGGTGGCCGCGGCGCACTCCGGGGTCAGCGCCTTGAAGTCGCGGGTCATGGCCTGCTCGGCCTGCTCGGACAGCGGCCAGTGGTAAAGCTCGGCCTGTTCCAGGGCGCGCAGGCGGTAGTCCACGCCGCTGTCGACGTTGACCACTTCGGTGTGCTGCTTGACCAGCGCGATGGCCGGCAGGAAGCGGGCGCGCTGCAGGCCGTCCTTGTACAGGCCGTCCGGCACGATGTTGGAGGTCGCCACCAGGCTGACGCCGTTCTTGAACAGCTCTTCCAGCAGGGTCGCGAGAATCATCGCGTCGGTGATGTCGGAGACGAAGAATTCGTCGAAGCAGATAACCCGGGCCTCGTCGGCGAAACGCTTGCCGATGATGGTCAGCGGGTTCTTCTCGCCCTTGAGGGTCTTCATTTCCTCGTGGACGCGCTTCATGAAGCGGTGGAAGTGCGTGCGCATCTTCTGCTTGAAGGGCAGCGCTTCGAAGAAGGTATCCACCAGGTAGGTCTTGCCGCGGCCGACGCCGCCCCAGAAGTACAGGCCCTTCACCGGCTCCTGGGACTTCTTGCCCAGCAGCTTGCCGAACAGGCCGGTCTTGCCCTTATCGGCGGCAACCAGGTCGTCGTAGAGGCGTTGCAGGTGCTTCACGGCGTTCGCTTGCGCGGCGTCGTGGAAGAAATCGGGGCGTTTCAGGTCTTCCTGGTAGCGCTGAAGAGGCGTCATGATCGGTAGCAAGGCAACGAAAACGGGGGCGCACACTTTAGCGGCGCCCCCGTTGCTTGGCAATTGGCCGGTAGTCGGACCGGCCTGCCAACCCTCACTCCTGCGGAGCGAGAGCCTCACGCAGGCGCTGCATGGCAGCGTCGCGCTCCGCGTCGGTGGAGAATTCCGGGCTGTACGCCACGGCTTCGCCATCCAGGCGCACGCTGAAGGCATTCAGCTCGGCGTGCAGGTCCAGCTCCTCGGCTTGCAGGCGCTTGGTCACCTGGCCCGCGGCCTTGCCGTCGGCGAAGGCGATGGACAGCAGCAGTTGCTCGCCAGCGGCATCCAGCAGGCGGAAGCGGAAGCCGTCGTCCTCGCGGAAGCTGACGAAACGCGCGGCCTTGGCGGCCTTCTTCTTGCCTTCGCTGGCCACCTGCACCTGCTCGCGGAACGAGCGCAGGCCGACGGATTCGCGCAGCTCGCCGAGGAACGGAGTAGCGATGCGACGGGCCTTGGCGGCACCGGCCAGGAGGATGTCCTCCAGGTCGGCCGGGCGAGTGATCAGTGCGTGGTAGCGCTCGCGAGCCTCGCCCAGCTCTTTGTCGAGCAGTTCGAACAGGCGCTGCTTGGCCTCGCCCCAGGCCAGGCCACCGAGCAGCTCGGCGCGGAACGCAGCCTGTTGCTCATGGGTGGAGAACGCCTGGTACAGGGTGAACAGGTGCGAGTTGTCCGGGTCCTTCGGCTCGCCCGGCGCGCGGGAGTCGGTGACGATGCGCGCCACGGCGTCCTTGAGCTGCTTGGCGCTGCCGAACAGCGGGATGGTGTTGTCGTAGCTCTTGGACATCTTGCGACCGTCCAGGCCCGGCAGGGTCGCCACGTCTTCCTCGATCACCACCTCGGGCAGGGTGAACAGTTCCTTGCCGTTGCCGAACAGGTGGTTGAAGCGCTGGCCGATGTCGCGGGCCATCTCGACGTGCTGGATCTGGTCGCGGCCGACCGGCACCTTGTGGGCGTTGAACATCAGGATGTCCGCGGCCATCAGCACCGGGTAGCTGTACAGGCCCATGGTGACGCCGGCGTCCGGGTCTTCACCGGCCTCGACGTTCTTGTCCACCGAGGCCTTGTAGGCGTGGGCGCGATTGAGCAGGCCCTTGGCGCTGACGCAGGTGAGCAGCCAGGTCAGTTCGGGGATTTCGGGAATATCGGACTGGCGATAGAAGGTCGCCTTGTCAGCATCCAGGCCGCAGGCCAGCCAGGTGGCGGCGATCTCCAGGCGCGAACGCTGGATGCGCGCCGGATCATCGCACTTGATCAGCGCGTGGTAGTCGGCCAGGAAGTAGAAGGAGTCTGCCTGCGGATCGCGGCTGGCAACGATGGCCGGGCGGATGGCGCCGGCGTAGTTGCCCAGGTGCGGAGTACCGGTGGTGGTGATGCCGGTCAGGATACGGGTCGTCATGGGAATCCAGGAATCAACACAAATGAAAGGGCGGGCCGGATGGTAACGCGGCTGGCCGACCTAGGCGAGCCGGGCCTGTATCAGGTCCTTGAGCTCGATCAGCTTGCCGTGGAAGAAATGGCTGCACTCGGGGATGCGGATCAGTTCGTGGGGTTTGCTCTGCTCGGCGCTCCAGGCATACACGCGCTCGGGAGTGACCACTTCGTCGGCCTCCGGCTGGATCACCGTGAGCGGGCAGCGCTCGGGCAGGTCGACGTCGAAACGCTCGACCGGCGGCGCCAGCATGAACAGTTGCGCAAGGTCAGCGCCCTCTTCTTCCAGGCGCTCGGCGGCGTTGCCGGCCACGCAGGAGCCGAAGGAGAAGCCCATCAGCGTCAGCGGCAGCCCCGGATGCTGCTCGGCGAGCCAGCGCGCAGCGGCCAGCGCATCGTCGATCTCGCCACGGCCTTCGGCATAACTGCCGGCGCTCTGACCCACGCCACGAAAATTGAAACGCAGGGTGGCGTATCCTGCATCCCGTGCGGCGCGCTGCAGGGTGGCGACCACCTTGTTCTGCATGGTGCCGGCGAACAGCGGATGCGGATGACAGATCAGCGCGACGCCCCTGGCGTCGGGCGTGGCGAGGTGCAGGGCTTCCAGCTGGCCGTCGGGGCCGTCGAGGAACAGGGGGATTTCGCGGGTGGTCAAACAACAGCTCCGTGACCCCGTGGCGGGTCGTCTCGTCTAGCTCAATACCTGCGCAGGCGGCGAAGCATTCGCCACGGTATACAAGCACAGGTGCAAGCCGCTAACGTAAAGCAAAGCCGTCTATAGAGGAAGGATTCGCGTGGAACAGTCCCTCACCACCTGGTTGCTGCCGCTACTCGCCCTGATCGTCGGGGTCGGCATCGGCTTTCTGATCGCCCGCCTTCTGCCCAACGCCGCGCCCAACAAGCTGCAGCGTCAGGTAGACGACATGCAGGATCGTTTCGATAGCTACCAGCGCGAAGTGGTGACCCACTTCAGCACCTCCGCCAGCCTGATGAAGAAGCTCACCCAGAGCTATCAAGATGTGCAGGAACACCTGTCCGAAGGCGCCGAGCGCCTGGCCCTGGACGAACAGACCAAGCAGCGCCTGCTGGCCGCCCTGCACGCCGACGAGTACCCCGAGCGCCGCGAGCGGCTGACCCCGCCAGCAAACAACGAAGCGCCGCGCGACTATGCGCCCAAGACCGGCGACGGCCCGGGCACCCTGGACGAGACGTACGGGCTGAAGAGCAAGTACTGACACCTCGTGCCAAAGAAAAAGCCCCGCCGATGCGGGGCTTTTTCATTCATGCGGCCAGGATTACCAGCGGAAGGTGACGCTACCCAGCAAGGTGCGCTCCTCGCCCCAGTAGCAGCGCCCAGCGTTGTTGCAGCCAGCGACGTATTCCTTGTCCAGCAGGTTCTTCGCGTTCACCTCGGCGGACCAGTGCTCGTCGAGCTGGTAGCCGACGAGCGCGTCCACCAGGGTCACGTCGCCGGTATCCAGCTTGCCGTACAGCGACGCCGGGGTGTAGGCGAATGTGCTGTCGAAGTGCCGTACGCCGCCGCCCACACGCAGGCCTTTGAGATAGCCATCGAGGAAGCGGTAGGTGCCCCAGGCCGAGGCCTGGTTGCGCGGCACGCCGGTCATCTGGTGGTCCTCCAGCAGCGAGCCGGGGGAATCCTTGGTGATCCGCGAGTCGGTGTAGGTATAGGAAGCTGTCAGGCTGAGGTTCTCGGTGATATCGCTGTTGACCTCCAGCTCCAGCCCCTTGGAACGGCTTTCACCCACCTGCCGGTAGTCGCCGACCGTGCTGTCGTAGATCACGTCGTCGGTCTTGCGCAGGTCATAGACCGAGGCGGTCATCGAGGTGTTCCAGCCCTTGGGCTCGTACTTCACGCCGACTTCGTACTGCTCGCTGGTGGTCGGGTCGAGGGTGCCGGACTTGCTCGACGTCTGCTGGGTCGGTGCAAAGGCCGTGGAGTAGCTGACATAGGGCGACAGGCCATTGTCGAACTGGTACATCAGGCCAGCCTGCCAGGTGAAGTCATGGTCCCAGTAGTCGAGGTCGGCCAGGCCGTTGGTGGTACCGGCGCGGTTGCGGTATTGGCTGTTGACCTCGTCGAGGCGCCCGCCGAGCAGGGCGATCCAGTTGTCATAGCGCGTCTGCAGCTGGCCATAGAGGCCGTACATCTTCTGCTCCAGCAGCGCGTCCTGCACGTGGATCGGCGTGGTCGGCTTGGTCGTCCACACCGGATCGAACACGTTGACCGAGCCGCCGGCGCCCGCGTCCCAGTCCTGGTTGAACGAGGTACGGTCGAAGCTCGCCCCCACCAGCACGGTATTGGCCAGTTCGCCGGACTGGAAATGCCCCTCGAACTGGTTGTCCAGCGAGTAGGTCATCGACTTGTTGTAGCGGTCGTAAGCGGTGTTGTTGACGTTGGTGCCGAAGCCGCCGTTGTTCAGGTTGCCCGGCCACATCTCGCGGCGGTCGATGCGCGACTGCATGTAGCGCGAGTTCTGGCGGAACTGCCAGGTGTCGTTGAACTGATGGCTGAACTCATAGCCCAGCGTCCAGGCCTCGCGTTCGAACTTGTCCCAGTCCGGGTTGCCGGACAGGGTGTCCTTGTCGATCTTGCCGTTGGGGTTGTGCAGCAGGGTGCCGGCTGCCGGGTAGCCCAGCTCCATCAGCGTGCGGTCGCGCTGGTAGGTCGAGAGCAGCGTCAGCGAGGTCGCATCGTCGAAGTTGAAGGTCATCGACGGGGCAATGTAGATGCGGTCATCGGGCTGGTGATCGACCTGGGTGTCGGAGTCGCGGCCGAGCATAACCACGCGACCGAGGATATTGCCCTCGTCGGTCAGCGGGCCGGAGACGTCGACGCCCAGCTGCTTGCGGTCATGGGAGCCGTAGGTCAGCTGGACCTCGCCGCGCGGATCGACGGTCGGGCGCTTGCTGACCAGGTTGACGATGCCACCGGGTGCATTCTCGCCGTAGAGGATCGAGGTCGGGCCGCGAAACACCTCGACACGCTCCAGGCCATAGGGCTCGCTGGTGGTGTCGTAGCGGTTGCCTTGCACGCGCAGGCCGTCGCGCAGCAGGCCGTAGCCCCAGTCGGTGGCATTGAAGCCGCGAATGAAGAACAGGTCGCCGGCCAGACCATCACCGGCGGCGAACGGCGGGGCAAAAATGCCCGGTACGTAGCCCAGCACATCGGTAAGGGTCTGCGACTGCTGGTCCTCCATGCGCTGGCGGGTCACCACCGAGATCGAGCGCGGCGTCTCCGCCAGAGGAGTGCTGGTCTTGCCCGCGGTGGAGCTGACCTTGGCGTTGTAGCCGTTGTCGTCCGCTGGCTCACCGCTCGTACCGCTGCCGATGATCGAGGTCGAATCCATCTGCAGCACGGTGCCGTTCGGGTCCGGTTGCAGCACGTAGCCACCGGACTCCTGCGGCACCGCCTGCAGGCCCGTGCCATCGAGCAGCAACGCCAGGGCACGCTCGACGCTGTAGCGACCATCAAGGCCCTTGCTGGACTTGCCGGCAGTCAGATCGTTGTGGCCGACCAGGTAGATTCCAGCCTGGCTGCTGAACTGGTTGAGCGAGGTCGCCAGGGCGCCCGGCGCGACGTGGTATTCGCGCAGAGCGGCCTGCTCCGTGCCAGAGGCCGCCTGGGCGGACGAGCTCAGGGGCAGCGCAGCGACGCTGCAGAACGACAACGAGATGGCCAGCGCCAGCGGCCGCCGGGCGAAGCGGCGCGAGGTGGAAGTGGGCGAGTACATGGAATTCCCTGGTTCGGTGCAGTGGGTAAAAGTGCGTTTCCATGGAGTGACCGAACGGGAAACTGAAAAGGGAACCGCTGCGGAAAGTTTTTCGCGATACCTCAGGCTGACTCGATGCTGACCCACCAGGGCGTCAGACGCCGGACCTGCACCGGCAACGCCGCCGCCAGCAGACGCAGCGCCTGGTCACTGTCGTCCAGCGGGAAGGCGCCCATCACCGGCAACTGCGCTACTGCCGGATCACAGCCCAGGTAACCGTGGCGATAACGCCCCAGTTCCTCGACCAACTGGCCCAGCGACATGTTCTCGGCGGTGAGCACATGGCGTACCCAGGACTCCCCTGCCGTCTGTGCTGGCGACACCTCGCCGATGGCGAGGCGCGTGAAATCGACGCGCTGGCCGGCCTCCAGCACCCGCCGCTCGCCGCTGTCCGCCGTATGAATCTCCACTGCGCCGCTGTAGACATTGAGGCGCGTGGCATTGCCCAGTTGCCGAACCGCGAAGCGCGTGCCCAGCGCGCGCAGGCGCCCCTGGCCGGTGTCGACGAGGAAAGGCCGCTGCGCGGCATCCCTGGCGGTGTCCACCAGGACTTCGCCGAAGCGCAGGCGCAGCAGGCGCTGGTCCGGGCCATAGTCGGCGTCTACTGCGCTGATCGCCGCCAGCCAGAGGTGTGTGCCATCGGCGAGGATCGCCTCGCGGGTCTCGGCGGTAGTGGTGCTGTAGTCCGCGCTCCAGCCCTGCACCAGCCTTGGCAAGGCGGTGCCGCGCCAGGTGCCCCAGCCGAGCAACAGGCCGCCGCTGAGCACCAGCAGGCTCTTGAGCCCCTGGCGGCGTGAAAGCTGACGTTCGCCGCTGGTCTTGAGCACCCGCCCTGCCAGTTGCCTCTCGCCCTGCAAAGGGGCGAAGCGTTGGCCTATGCGCTCGACGTAATGCCAGGCGGCCTGGTGCTCGGCGTGCAGGTCGAACCACTGGCGCCATTGTGCGTGGAGTTGCGCGCTGGGATTTTCATCCTGCAGCAGCACGTACCAGTTCGCCGCCTGCTGCAGGCTCGCGTGGCTGAGTTTGTCGTCGTGGCCGTTCACTCCACCAGCACTCCGTCCAGCTCGGCTTCCAGTACCGCACAATGCAGGAAGGCCTGGGCGAGATACTTCTTCACCATGCGCTCGGACACCCCCAGCTCCCCGGCGATTTCGCGGTACGGCCAGCCATCGATCTGCGCCAGCAGAAAGGCCCGGCGCACCCTGGCGGGCAGACGCAGCAGCATCGCGTCCACCTGGTGCAGGGTTTCCAGGATCAGCGCCAGTTGCTCGGGCGACGACTGCACCGCTTCGGGCTGCGCGGCCAGGGATTCCAGCCACGCCAGCTCGAGCTGCTGGCGGCGCCACTGGTCGATCACCAGGCCGCGGGCAATGGTCGCGAGGTAAGTTCGCGGCTGGTCGAGGTACACCGCGACGCCCTTGGCGCGCGTCATGAGCACACGCAGGAAGGTGTCCTGGGCGAGGTCGGCGGCGCGCTGCGAGCAGCCGGTCTTGCGCCGAATCCAGCCCTGCAGCCAGCCATGGTGATCAGCATAGAGGCGGTGGATGTCGTGATCCGCGAGTTGTGTACGACCCAATAGCGACACCGCCACACCTGCTATCTAGCAAATAATAATCAGTCTCATTATTAGACAGCATGCAGGTCGGCGGCAATAGCCATCTGCCAGTGAACGTTCGCGAGTCGTCTCGGGGCTCGCTCCTACAGAGAACAAAAGAAAAGCCCCGCAGAAGCGGGGCTTTTTCACAACACGGAGGCGATCAGATCGCGCCGCGCTGACGGAGCAGGTCGAGGACTGCCTTGACGCCCTCTTCCACCGACTGGCTCTGAGTGTCGATCACCAGATCGGCATCCAGCGGCACGTCGAACGGGAAGGACTCGCCCGGGATGTTGTCCTGGCCGGCGGCGTACAGGCCCTGCGGATCACGCTCACGGCAGACCTGCGGGGAAGCCTGGACGTAGACGGTGATCAGGCGCTCGGCGCCGATCAGCGACTTGGCGCGCTCGCGACCCTCGGAGCTCGGGGCTACGAAGGCACACAGGCTGATCAGTCCGGCTTCGTTGAACTGACGGGCCACATGAGCGGTGCGCAGCCAGTTCTCGGTACGACCGGCGCGATCCTGCGGCAAGCCCTTGTTCAGGTCATGACGCAGGTTCTGGCCGTCCAGCACATAGACCGCGCGGCCCATGTCGAACAGCTTGCGCTCCAGGGCGTAGGCCAGAGTGCTCTTGCCAGCGCCGGAGAGGCCGCTGAACAGCACGGTAGCCGGCTGCTGGCCGAAGCGCGCAGCGCGCTCCTCACGAGCTACGTGGGCGTTCGCACCATGGTGAGCGACGGTGCCGTGGCTCGACTGCGGTGCAGCGATGATCATGCCGGCGCCGACAGTGCCGTTGGTCAGGCGGTCGATGACGATGAAGGCGCCGGTGGTGCGGTTCTGGTCGTAGCCGTCCAGCGCGATCGGTGCATCCAGGCTGACCTTCACACGGGCGATCTCGTTGAGCTTGAGTTCGCTGGCGGCGGTCTCTTCCAGGGTGTTCACATCCACCTTGTGGCTGATGCTCGGAATCGAGCCCGGCACGTAGCTGGTGGCGCGCTTGATGTCGTACTTCTTGCCCGGCAGCATCGGCTCTTCAGCCATCCACACCAGCATGGCGTCGAAGCCGTCGGTTACCTGCGGACGGTTGTCGGCGTGAACCAGCATGTCGCCGCGGGAGACGTCGATCTCGTCTTCCAGGGTCAGGGTGATCGCCTGACCCGGTCCGGCCTGCTCCAGCTCACCTTCAAAGGTGACGATGGACTTGACCTTGCTGCCCTTGCCCGACGGCAGGGCGATGACTTCGTCGCCCTTGCGCACGATGCCGCTCGCCAGGGTGCCGGCGAAGCCGCGGAAGTTCAGGTTCGGACGGTTGACGTACTGCACCGGGAAGCGCATGTCGTCAAGGTTGCGGTCGCCCGCGACCTCCACGGTCTCGAGGATTTCCATCAGCGACTGGCCGGTGTACCACGGCGAGCGCTCGGACTTGTTGACCACGTTGTCGCCCTTCAGCGCCGACATCGGCACGAAGTGCAGGGAGTTGGTCTTGAGGTTGATCTTGTCGGCGAACTGCAGGTAGTCGGCCTTGATCTGCTCGAAGACGCCCTGGTCGAAGCCCTTGAGGTCCATCTTGTTGATGGCGACGACGATGTGCTTGATGCCCAGCAGCGAGGCGATGAAGCTGTGCCGGCGAGTCTGGGTCTGCACGCCGTAGCGGGCGTCGATCAGGATGATGGCCAGGTCGCAGGTGGACGCGCCGGTGGCCATGTTGCGGGTGTACTGCTCATGGCCGGGGGTGTCGGCGATGATGAACTTGCGCTTGGCAGTGCTGAAGTAGCGGTACGCCACGTCGATGGTGATGCCCTGCTCGCGCTCGGCCTGCAGGCCGTCGACCAGCAGCGCCAGGTCGACGTCATCGCCGGTGGTGCCGACTTTCTTCGAGTCGCGGGTGATGGCCTCGAGGTGGTCCTCGTAGATCATCTTGGAGTCGTGCAGCAGGCGCCCGATCAGGGTGCTCTTGCCATCGTCGACGTTGCCGCAGGTGAGGAAGCGCAGGAGTTCCTTGCGCTCGTGCTGGGCCAGGTAGGCGAGGATGTCCTCGCTGATCAGATCGGATTGATGCGACATGGTGCGAGAACCTTAGAAGTAGCCCTGACGTTTCTTTTCTTCCATCGAACCGGCGGCATCGTGGTCAATGACCCGGCCCTGGCGTTCGGAAGTTCGCGTCAGCAGCATTTCCTGGATGATTTCCGGCAGCGAAGTAGCGGTGGACTCCACCGCGCCGGTCAGCGGGTAGCAGCCCAGGGTACGGAAACGCACCATCTTCTTCTGGATGCTGGCCTTCTGCTCGGGCGTGAGGTGCTCGAGGATGCGCTCGTCGTCGATCATGATCAGCGAGCCGTTCATCTCGATGACTTCGCGCTCGGCGGCGAAGTACAGCGGCACGATCGGGATCTGTTCCAGGTAGATGTACTGCCAGATGTCCAGCTCGGTCCAGTTCGACAGCGGGAAGACGCGGATCGACTCGCCCTTCTTCACCTTGCCGTTGTAGACGTTCCACAGCTCCGGACGCTGGTTCTTCGGGTCCCAGCGGTGCTTGCTGTCACGGAAGGAGTAGACGCGCTCCTTGGCGCGGGACTTCTCCTCGTCGCGGCGGGCACCACCGAAGGCGGCATCGAAGCCGTGCTTGTCGAGGGCCTGCTTGAGGCCTTCGGTCTTCATGATGTCGGTGTGCTTGGCGCTGCCGTGGGTGAACGGGTTGATGTCCTGAGCCACGCCATCGGGGTTGATGTGGGTGATCAGGTCCAGGCCCAGTTCCTCGACCATCTTGGTGCGGAAGCTGTACATCTCCTGGAATTTCCAGCGGGTGTCGACATGCATCACCGGGAAAGGCAGCTTGCCGGGGAAGAAGGCCTTGCGCGCGAGGTGAAGCATCACCGCGCTGTCCTTGCCGATCGAGTACAGCATCACCGGGTTGTCGAACTCGGCGGCGACCTCGCGGATGATGTGGATGCTCTCGGCCTCCAGCTGTTTCAGATGCG
Source organism: Pseudomonas sp. PDM22 (assembly GCF_014851965.1). NCBI lineage: Bacteria > Pseudomonadati > Pseudomonadota > Gammaproteobacteria > Pseudomonadales > Pseudomonadaceae > Pseudomonas > Pseudomonas sp. PDM22. Next base: position 161,935 of record NZ_JACVAR010000002.1, on the reverse strand, counting down.
TCAGTTTGTCGACCATGGCTACTCACGGAATTGCTTATGGACGGCCGGCGGGCCGTAGACGAGCGCGCACTCTATCACAGCGCAAGGCTCTAACCGGCGGGCCGGTTATACCGAAAAAATATACTGATATAGCCATACGCGCTCAGTGCGAACACCGCTTTCAACCGGTGTCTGAAGGTCTGCCGCCGAGGCGCTCGAACGAGGCGCAGCAAAGGCCCAAATGCCATCTCGGAAACAACCTCGGGACTTTTCCTGCAACAGAGTCAGCGACTTCTACGATGCTCTCCCGGCTTGTGCCCGGCCGGCACTGCGCTAGCATAGCGGCACGTTTTCCTGTCCCAGAAGATTTCCCATGCGCCGCATCGCTTTCGCCCTGCCCCTGCTTGTCCTCATCTCCGCGTGCAGCAGCAAACCGACTCCCGCCCCGCAGCCGGCCCAGAAGCCGAAGACGCCGACCCTGATCACGCCCAGCGCCCATCCGGCGTTCGGCTCGGTGCAGCCGATTACCCCGCTGCGCGGCGACTTCGCCGGCAACGCCAGTGCCCAGCGCTTCATCGACCGCATGGTGAGCCAGCACAACTTCAACCGCCAGGACCTTCAGGACCTGTTCGCCCAGACCCGCGAGCTGGACTGGGTGATCCGCCTGATGGACCGCCAGGCGCCGACCTACACTCCGCCCAGCGGCCCGAATGGCGCGTGGCTACGCTACCGGAAGAAGTTCATCACCCCGGACAACGTGCAGAAGGGCGTGCAGTTCTGGGACCAGTACGAAGCCGACCTGCAGCGCGCCTCACGCACCTATGGCGTGCCGCCGGAAATCATCGTCGGCATCATCGGCGTGGAAACCCGCTGGGGCCGCGTGATGGGCAAGACGCGGATCATCGACGCGCTGGCCACCCTCTCCTTCTCCTACCCGCGCCGCGCCGAGTTCTTCAGCGGCGAGCTGGAGCAGTTCCTCCTGCAGGCACGCAAGGAAGGCGACAATCCGCTGGAGATGCGCGGCTCCTACGCCGGCGCCATGGGCTACGGGCAGTTCATGCCCTCCTCGTTCACAAAATACGCGGTGGACTTCGACGGCGACGGTCACCGCGACCTGTGGAACCCGCGGGATGCCATCGGCAGCGTGGCCAACTACTTCAAGCAGCACGGCTGGGTGACTGGGGACGCGGTGGCAATCCCGGCGATCGGCCAGGCGCGCTCGCTGGAAGACGGCTTCAAGACCCAGTACCCCATCAGCGTACTGGCAAACGCCGGGCTGCGTCCGCAGGGCTCGCTGGGTAACCATCAGAGCGCCAGCCTGCTGCGCCTGGACATGGGCAACACCTACCAGTACTGGTACGGCCTGCCGAACTTCTACGTGATCACCCGCTACAACCACAGCACGCACTACGCCATGGCGGTGTGGGAGCTGGGCAAGGCGGTCGACCGCCAGCGCCACGGCTATCGCTGAGGCGCGCACAAAAAAGCCGGCTCGATGAGCCGGCTTTTTTCATGGCGCCGAAGCATCAGGCAGGGTTCGGGCAATCGATGAACAGGTGCTCGATGGCGAAACGCCTGGCCAGGTAATCCCCCAGCGCCTGCACGCCGTAGCGCTCAGTGGCGTGGTGGCCGGCGGCGATGAAGCTGATGCCGTTCTCCCGCGCGCTGTGCACGGTCTGCTCGGAGACTTCGCCGGTCAGGTAGGCATCGACGCCAGCGGCAATCGCCTGATCGATGTAGCCCTGGGCGCCACCGGTACACCAGGCGATGCGGCGGATCGGCTGGCCGCCATCCACCAACAGCGGCTCGCGGCCCAGCACGTCGCGCACATGCAGGGCCAGATCGCTCGGCAGCATGGGTTCGGCGAGCGAGCCGACCAGCACGATGGAGCGCGGATTACCCGGCTCCAGCGGCCCTTCGATCTCGAAGCCGAGCTGGCGACCCAGTTGCACGTTATTGCCCACTTCGCCGTGCAGATCCAGTGGCAGGTGATAGGCCAGCAGGCTGATGTCGTTGTTCAGCAGGGTCTTCAGGCGACGCTGCTTCATGCCCACCACGCGGGCATCCTCGCCCTTCCAGAAATAGCCGTGGTGGACCAGCACCACATCGGCGCCTGCTTCCACGGCAGCATCCAGCAGCGCCTGGCTGGCGGTGACACCGGAAACGATACGGCGCACCTGCGGACGGCCCTCGACCTGCAGGCCGTTGGGGCAGTAATCCTGGATCTTCGCCGCGTCGAGAAAACGGTCCGCTTCCTCGACCAGCGTACTCAGTGCGATTGCCATCGAAATTCCTCCAACATCGGCTGCGAGCGTCTATTTTCTTGGCTCGCCGCCCGTATAATGGCCGCCACCCTATCGGCCATCCCCCGGCCAAGCAACCCCAAGGATTTTCTTCGATGCTGAAGGCCCTGCGTTTCCTCGGCTGGCCCGTGCTGGTTGGCGTCCTGTTGGCGCTGCTGATCATCCAGCATAACCCGCAATGGGTCGGCCTTCCGCAGCAGGAAGTGCACCTGCAGCAGGCCCCGCTGCTCAGCCGCCTGCAGCAGGGCCCGGTCAGCTACGCCGACGCCGTGACACGCTCCTCGCCGGCCGTGGCCAACCTCTACACCACCAAGATGGTCAGCAAGCCGAACAACTCGATGCTCGACGACCCGCTGTTCCGGCGCTTCTTCGGCGATAACCTGCCGCAGCAGAAGCGCATGGAGTCGAGCCTGGGTTCGGCAGTGATCATGAGCCCGGAAGGCTACCTGCTGACCAACAACCACGTGACCTCCGGCGCCGACCAGATCGTCGTGGCCCTGCGCGACGGCCGCGAGACCATCGCCCGCCTGGTGGGCAGCGACCCCGAGACCGATCTCGCGGTACTGAAGATCGACCTCAAGGACCTGCCCTCGATCATGCTCGGCCGCTCCGACGGCATCCGTACCGGCGACGTCTGCCTGGCCATCGGCAACCCCTTCGGCGTTGGCCAGACCGTCACCATGGGCATCATCAGCGCCACCGGCCGCAACCAGCTGGGCCTGAACACCTACGAAGACTTCATCCAGACCGACGCGGCGATCAACCCGGGCAACTCCGGCGGCGCGCTGGTGGACGCCAACGGCAACCTGATCGGCATCAACACCGCGATCTTCTCCAAGTCCGGCGGCTCCCAGGGCATCGGCTTCGCCATCCCGACCAAGCTGGCCCTGGAGGTCATGCAATCGATCATCGAGCATGGTCAGGTCATCCGCGGCTGGCTCGGCGTCGAAGTCCAACCGCTGACCCCGGAACTGGCCGAATCCTTCGACCTCAAGGACAAGGCCGGCATCGTCGTCGCCGGCGTCTACCGCGACGGCCCCGCCGCCAAGTCGGGCCTGCTGCCGGGCGACATCATCCTGAACATCGATGGCGAGGCCGCCAGCGATGGCCGTCGCTCGATGAACCAGGTTGCGCGCACCAAGCCGGGCGAGAAAATCACCATCGAGGTGCTGCGCAACGGCAAGCCGGTGACGCTCAACGCCGAAGTCGGCCTGCGCCCGCCGCCAGCTCCCAACGGCAACTGATGCCGCTCTCTTTTCCAGAACAATGAAAAACGGCGCCCGAAGGCGCCGTTTTCTTTTCCAGCGAATGCCTTACAGCTTCAGCCGCAGGGCATCGATCAGAGCCTGGTTCTGCTCCTCGGTGCCGATGCTGATGCGCAGGAACTGGTTGATCCGCTGCTGCTTGAAGTGACGCACGATCACGCCCTCCTCGCGCAAGGCCGCGGCCAGTTCTGCGCCGTCGCGCTGCGGATGGCGGGCGAAGATGAAGTTCGCCGCCGACGGCAGTACGTCGAAGCCCAGGGTCTTGAGCTCGGCCACCAGCTTTTCGCGGCTGTGGATAACCGCGTTGCAGGTCTGTTCGAAATAGGCCTGGTCCTCGAAGGACGCCACCGCGCCGGCCAGCGCCAGGCGATCCAGCGGATAGGAGTTGAAGCTGTTCTTCACCCGCTCCAGCGCTTCGATCAGGTCTTCGTGGCCAACCGCGAAGCCGACCCGCAGGCCCGCCAGCGAACGGGACTTGGACAGGGTCTGCGCCACCAGCAGGTTAGGGTAACGGCTGACCAGGGAAATCGCGGTCTCGCCACCGAAGTCGACGTAGGCCTCGTCCACCAGCACCACGCTGTCCGGGCTCGCTTGCAGCAGGCGCTCGATGGCTTCGAGCGGCAGCAGGCAACCGGTGGGCGCGTTCGGGTTGGGGAAGATGATGCCGCCGTTCGGACGCGCGTAATCCTCGACACGAATCTGGAACTGCTCGTCCAGCGGCAGGGCTTCGAAGTCGATACCGTAGAGGCCGCAGTAGACCGGATAGAAGCTGTAGGTCACGTCCGGGAACAGCAGCGGCTTGCCGTGCTGGAACAGCGCGTGGAAGGCGTGGGCCAGGACTTCGTCCGAACCGTTGCCGACGAAGACCTGGGAAGTCTTCACGCCGTGGTACTCGGCGATGGTCTGCTTCAGGCGGTCGGCGTTCGGGTCCGGGTACAGGCGCAGCGTGTCGTTCAGCTCGGCCTGGATCGCGGCGACCACCTTCGGCGACGGGCCGTAGGGGTTCTCGTTGGTGTTCAGCTTGACCAGTTTGGCCAGTTTCGGCTGCTCGCCCGGAACGTAGGGCACCAGTTCCTTGACGAAGGGACTCCAGAACTTGCTCATCGGTTACTCACCCTTGTCCAGAATGCGGAATTCGGCGCTGCGCGCGTGGGCGGTCAGCGACTCGCCACGGGCCAGGATCGAGGCGGTCTTGCCCAGCTCGGAAGCGCCCGGCGCGGAGCAGAAGATGATCGAGGAGCGCTTCTGGAAGTCATACACGCCCAGCGGCGAGGAGAAGCGTGCGGTGCCGGAGGTCGGCAGTACGTGGTTCGGCCCTGCACAGTAGTCGCCCAGCGCCTCGGCGGTGTAGCGGCCCATGAAGATGGCACCGGCGTGGCGGATCTTCGGCAGCCAGCTTTCCGGGTCGGCCACCGACAGCTCCAGGTGTTCCGGGGCGATGCGGTTGGCAACCTGGCAGGCCTGTTCCTGATCAGCGACGAGGATCAGCGCGCCACGATTGGTCAGCGACGTGCGAATGATCTCGGCGCGCTCCATGGTCGGCAGCAGTTTCTCGATGCTCGCGGCGACCTTGTCGAGGAAAGCGGCGTCCGGGCTGACCAGGATCGACTGGGCGTCCTCGTCGTGCTCGGCCTGGGAGAACAGGTCCATGGCGATCCAGTCCGGATCGGTACCGCCATCGCAGACCACGAGGATTTCGGAGGGGCCGGCGATCATGTCGATACCGACCTGGCCGAACACGTGGCGCTTGGCGGTGGCGACATAGATGTTGCCCGGGCCGACGATCTTGTCCACCTGCGGCACGCTCTCGGTGCCATAGGCCAGCGCGGCCACTGCCTGGGCGCCGCCGATGGTGAAGACGCGGTCGACGCCGGCGATGCAGGCCGCCGCCAGGACGATCTCGTTGATTTCGCCGCGCGGGGTCGGCACCACCATCACCACTTCGGCAACGCCGGCGACCTTGGCCGGAATGGCGTTCATCAGCACGGACGACGGGTAGGACGCCTTGCCGCCCGGCACGTACAGGCCGGCGCGGTCCAGCGGGGTGACCTGCTGGCCGAGCACGGTGCCGTCAGCTTCGGTGTAGCGCCAGGAATCCTGCTTCTGCTTCTCGTGGTAGCTGCGCACGCGTTCGGCGGCAACTTCCAGGGCTTCGCGCTGGGCCGGGGTGATGCGGGTCAGGGCCAGTTCCAGGCGCTCGCGCGGCAGGATCAGGTCGGCCATGGTCTTGGCATCGACACCGTCGAAGCGCTGGGTGAACTCGACCACGGCGGCGTCACCGCGCTTGCGCACGTCGGCGATGATGTCCAGGACGCGCTGGTTCACCGACTCGTCGGACACGCTTTCCCAGGAGAGCAGATGGTCCAGATGACGCGCGAAGTCCGGATCGGCGGCGTTGAGTCGACGGATAGCGAAGGGTGCGGTCATAGCTGGCCTCTTTAATTGGCATGATCTCGAGCGCCGCAAGACTATCAAGCCTTCCGTGCGGGCACCCGAGAAAATTTGGCTATGACACGGATAGGCGGGCGCGGCGGGGAGGCCGCGCGGGAAATTACGCCCGGTGTCGAGACTCCACCGCTTCGCGCAGGGTGTCGATCAGGGCCTGGATGCGCGCGTGCTGCATCTTCATCGAGGCTTTGTTCACAACCAGGCGCGAGCTGATGTGCGCGATCATTTCCTGGGGTTCCAGGCCGTTTGCACGCAGGGTGTTGCCGGTGTCGACCACGTCGATGATCTTGTCGGCGAGGCCGACCAGCGGTGCCAGCTCCATGGAGCCGTACAGCTTGATCACGTCGACCTGGCGGCCCTGTTCGGCGTAGTAGCGCTTGGCGACATTGACGAACTTGGTGGCCACGCGCAGGCGCCCCTTGGGTTCCGGCGCGCCGACCGCACCGGCGGTCATCAGCTTGCAGTTGGCGATCTTCAGGTCCAGCGGCTCGTAGAGGCCCTGGCCACCGTACTCCATGAGCACGTCCTTGCCCGCGACGCCGAGGTCGGCAGCGCCGTGCTCGACGTAGGTAGGCACGTCGGTGGCGCGCACGATCAGCAGGCGCACGTCATCGAGGGTGGTGGGGATGATCAGCTTGCGGCTCTTGTCCGGATTCTCGGTCGGCACGATGCCCGCCGCTGCAAGCAGCGGCAGGGTGTCGTCGAGGATACGGCCCTTGGACAGGGCAATCGTCAGCATGGTCTGGCTCAGCCCTAGCCCGGCACGCGGCGAATCTTCGCCCCGAGCAGTTGCAGTTTCTCTTCGATGCACTCGTAACCACGGTCGATGTGGTAGATGCGGTCGATCATGGTATCGCCGTCGGCCACCAGGGCTGCGATCACCAGGCTGGCGGAAGCACGCAGGTCGGTCGCCATGACCGGTGCGCCCTTGAGCTGCGGAACGCCGGTGACGATGGCGGTGTTGCCCTCGACCAGGATCTGCGCGCCCATGCGGTTCATCTCGTAGACGTGCATGAAGCGGTTCTCGAACACGGTCTCGATGACCGCGCCGGTGCCTTCGGCGATGGCGTTCAGGGAGATGAACTGGGCCTGCATGTCGGTCGGGAATGCCGGGTACGGCGCGGTACGGAGGTTCACCGCCTTCGGTCGGCTGCCCTTCATGTCCAGCTCGATCCAGTTGCTGCCGGTGGTGATGTGCGCGCCGGCTTCGACCAGCTTGGCCAGCACGGCCTCGAGGATGGTCGGATCGGTGTCCTTGAGCTTGACGCGGCCACCGGTGGCCGCCGCGGCGACCAGGTAGGTACCGGTCTCGATGCGGTCGGGCATGACGCTGTACTTGGCGCCGCCACCCAGGCTTTTCACACCGTTGATCACGATGGTGTCGGTACCGGCGCCCTGCACGTCACCGCCCATGGCGTTGATGAAGTTGGCCAGGTCGACGACCTCGGGCTCACGCGCGGCGTTTTCCAGCACGGAGCGGCCATTGGCCAGGGCCGCGGCCATCATGATGTTCTCGGTACCGGTCACGGAGACGGTATCGAAGAAGAAGTGCGCGCCCTTCAGGCCGCCGGCCGGAGCCTTGGCCTTGATGTAGCCGCCTTCGACATCGATCTGCGCACCCATGGCTTCCAGGCCACGGATGTGCAGGTCCACCGGACGCGAGCCGATGGCGCAACCACCGGGCAGCGCGACTTCGGCTTCACCGAAGCGGGCGACCATCGGGCCGAGTACGAGGATCGACGCACGCATGGTCTTGACCAGCTCGTACGGCGCCACCAGGGTCTTGATGGTGCTGGCATCGACTTCGACGTTGAGCTTCTCGTCGATGATCGGCTGCACGCCCATGCGACCGAACAGCTCGATCATGGTGGTGATGTCGTGCAGGTGCGGCAGGTTGCAGACGGTCACCGGGGTGTCCGCCAGCAGGGTCGCGGCGAGGATCGGCAGCGCCGAGTTCTTCGCGCCGGAGATGCGGATCTCGCCATCGAGACGAGTGCCGCCGGTAATGATCAGTTTATCCATTGCTATTTTCCCCGTGGGCTCAGGAACGCTCGGCCCAGGCGGCGCGGCTGAAGAATTTCATGGTGACGGCATGGATGGCGCCGGAGGCGATCCACTCGTTCAGGTGGGCATAGATCTGTTGCTGGCGCTTGACCGGGCTCAGGCCGGCGAGCTCGTCGCTGATCAGGTTCAGCTGGAAATTGCAGCCTTCGCCTTCCACTTCGATCTGGGTACCTGGGAGTTTCGATTCCAGGAAGTTTTTGACTTCTACGGCCTGCATGCTCAACCTCGTTCGGCGCCCTACGCGCGCGGGTCGGCCATGATACAAAAAAGCCCCCCGCCTGCGAACCCCGGCAGGGGAAGTCGCGGACGGAGGGCCCTTTCAGTGTTTCAATGCTGTAACGGCAGTATCTCCAGGAGCTCGCCAACCTTGGCGATTTCCTGCATGTCCTTGGGCAGGCCGGAGATCTGCAGCGTCTTGCCGGCCTTGCGCGCATCACGGGTGTAGGACAGCAGCAGCGACAATCCGACGCTGCTGGAGTGCTCCACCGCCGAACAGTCCAGGCGCAGCGCGCCGGCCTTGCTCGAAGCGATCAGCCGAGCGCCCTGCTGACGCAGCGCGGGGCCGGTGCTGTAGTCCAGCACGCCGGCGAGGGCCAACTCGCCCTCGCTACGCTCCGTGATACTGCCCTGACTCATTCTGCGCCGCCTTCCGGCTGGCCCTTGGCAGCGTCCTTGGCCTTGGCGACCACCTGGCCCCAGCCGGCGATGGTGGCTTCCAGGTCGTTGCGGTTCTTCTGCATGGAATCGGCGAACTGGTCACGGAACAGCTTGCCGATGTTGATGCCGTTGATGATCACGTTACGCAGACGCCAGTCGCTGCCTTGCTTGACCATGGTGTACTGCACCGGATAGACGGCGCCGCTGCCACCGACCACTTCCATGTTCACCGAAGCGCGATCCTGCTCCTGCTTGCCAGTGTTCAGCACGCGGATGTCCTGGTTGTCGTACTCCAGCAGCGCGTTGCCGTAGAACTGGAACAGGCTGTTCTTGAAGGTTTCCTCGAAGCGCTTGACCTGCTCCGGAGTCGCCTGGCGGGAGTACTTGACGGTCATCACGCCCTTGGCGATGCCCTCGGAATCCACGACCGGGCCGAGAATGCGGTTCAGGGTGTCGTAGAACGCCTGGGGATTGGCCTTGTAGCTGGCCTTGTTGGTCTTCAGGTCCGACAGCAGGCTGTCGACGGTCTGCTGCACGACCTGCTGGGCGGTCTGCTCGGCCTGGGCGAACAGCGGCAGGATCGCGAGCAGAACCAGGAAGCCACGGCGCAAGGTTTTCAACATGGAGTGAGTCCTCATTTCTTCGAGTCGTCTTTGTTGACCGAATTCAGCAGGAACTTGCCGATCAGGTCTTCCAGCACGAGTGCCGACTGGGTGTCCTTGATGGTATCGCCTTCCTTCAGCAGCTCTTCATCACCACCGACGCTGATGCCGATGTACTTCTCGCCCAGCAGGCCGGCGGTCAGGATGGAAGCGGTGGAGTCGTCCGGCAGGTTGTTGACCTGGCGATTGATCTCCATGGTCACACGACCACGATAGCTGTCATGGTCCAGGTCCACCGCAGTGACCTTGCCGATGGTGACGCCAGCCATGGTGACCTTGCCACGCACGGTGACGCCGGCAATGTTGTCGAAGTAGGCATACAGCTTGTAGGTATCGCCCGAATTGCCGATGGTCAGTCCGCTGACACGCAGGGCCAGCAGCAGCAGGGCCAGCAGGCCGGCCAGAATGAACAGGCCTACACCGATTTCCAGGGTGCGGGTTTGCATCAGAAGTCTCCAAACATCAAGGCGGTCAGGATGAAGTCCAGCCCCAGCACGGCCAGGGAGGCATACACAACGGTACGGGTGGTGGCGCGGCTGATCCCCTCGGAGGTGGGCTCGCAGTCATAGCCCTGGAACACGGCGATCCAGGTCACGACGAAGGCGAACACCACACTCTTGATCACGCCATTGAGAATGTCCTTGGTGAACTGCACGCTGTTCTGCATGTTCGACCAGTACGAACCGTCATACACACCCAGCCAGTCCACGGCGACCAGGGCTCCGCCCCAGATGCCGACGACACTGAAGATAGCTGCCAGCAGCGGCATCGAGATGAAGCCTGCCCACAGGCGCGGAGCGATGATGTACTTGAGCGGGTCGACGCCGATCATCTCCAGGCTGGACAGCTGCTCGGTGGATTTCATGTTGCCGATCTCGGCGGTCAGCGCGGACCCCGCACGCCCGGCGAACAACAGACCGGTCACCACCGGCCCCAGTTCACGCAGCAGCGTCAGCGCGACCATCTGGCCGACCGCCTGCTCGGAGCCGTAGCTCGCCAGGATGTTGTAGCCCTGCAGGGCCAGCACCATGCCGATGAACAGGCCGGAGACGACAATGATCGCCAGCGACAGCACGCCAACCGAATACAGCTGCTTGATCAGCAGCTGGAAGGCGCCGCTGTGCACGCGGCGACCGAAGATGGCGTGCACCAGGAACAGGGTCGAACGCCCCAGCGATTCGAGGACATCGAGGCCCGCGCGCCCGAGCAGGCGAACTCGCTCGAGCGGTGAAGTCTTGCGCATCAACGTTCTCCCAGCAGGTCGGCGCGGTAATCGCGAGCAGGATAGTGGAACGGCACCGGACCATCCGGGATGCCCTTCATGAACTGACGAACCCGCGGATCATCGAGACCCTGCAGGTCAGCCGGCGTTCCGTGACCGAGCACGCGGCCGTCGCCGACGATATAGATGTAATCGGCGATGCTCGCGGTTTCCGCGAGGTCGTGGGACACCACGATACTGGTGATCCCCAGGGCATCGTTGAGCAGGCGGATCAGGCGCACCAGTACGCCCATGGCGATCGGGTCCTGGCCCACGAAAGGCTCGTCGTACATCAGGATCTGCGGGTCCAGCGCGATGGCGCGGGCCAGCGCCACGCGACGCTTCATGCCGCCGGACAGCTCATCGGGCATCAGCTCGACCGCTCCGCGCAGGCCCACGGCCTGCAACTTCATCAGCACGATGTCGCGGATCATGTCCTCGGGCAGCTCGGTGTGCACGCGCAGCGGGAAGGCCACGTTCTCGAAGACATCGAGGTCAGTGAACAGCGCGCCGCTCTGGAACAGCACGCCAAACTGCTTGCGCATGTCGAACAGATCGCTGCGCCCCAGCGTGGGGAGGTTCTGGCCATTGACCCACACTTCACCGCTCGCCGGACGCAGCTGGGCGGCGATCAGTCGCAACAGGGTGGTCTTGCCACAACCCGACGGCCCCATGATCCCGGTGACCTTGCCGCGTGGAATGCGGATGTCCACGTTATCGAAAATCTTACGCGTGCCACGCTTGAAGCTCAGGCCCTTCAGCTCGACCGCGTATTGGTCATTGGTGCTCATAGAACTCCTTTCATCACGGCGCTGTCCGTTGCCCCGTCTGTCACACGGCAGAAACACGGCGCGGCAGGCCGAACGGCCGCGAACTATAACACCCCGCGAAGCCACGCCCCAAGGGCTGCTAAGCCACTGTTAAGGCTCAGTTCAGCAAAATGCGCTCAACATTGAGATGCCAGTGATGAAGCCTTTGCCGCTTTCCCGTTATAATCTCGCACTTCATTTTGCCCCGCGCCTTTCGAACATGAGCCAGAAACACGATTTCATCCAGTCGGCACAACGCACTATCCGCCTCGAGCGAGACTCGGTGGACGCTCTGCTGCCGCGCATCGGCGCCGATTTCTCCCTGGCCTGCGAGCTTCTGCTGGCCTGCAAGGGCCGCGTGGTCGTGGTCGGCATGGGCAAGTCCGGGCACATCGCCCGCAAGATCGCCGCCACCCTGGCCAGCACCGGCACCCCGTCCTTCTTCGTGCACCCGGCCGAGGCCAGCCATGGCGACATGGGCATGATCACCAAGGACGACGTCGTCCTGGCCCTGTCCAACTCCGGCTCCACCGCCGAAATCATCACCCTGCTGCCGCTGATCAAGCGCCTGGGCATCACCCTGGTCAGCATGACCGGCAACGCCGAGTCGCCGCTGGCCAAGGCCGCCGAGGTCAACCTCGACGCCAGCGTGGAGCATGAAGCCTGCTCGCTGAACCTGGCCCCGACCTCCTCCACGACGGTTTCCCTGGTGATCGGTGACGCGCTTGCCATCGCTCTGCTGGAAGCCCGCGGCTTCACCGCCGAAGACTTCGCTTTCTCGCACCCGGGCGGCGCACTGGGCCGTCGATTGTTGCTGAAAGTGGAAAACATCATGCACGTGGGTGAAGCATTGCCGCAGGTTTCCCCCGGCACGTCACTCAGCGGCGCGCTGCTGGAAATGACCCGCAAGGGCCTGGGCATGACCATCGTGCTCGGCGAGGACGGCCGCCTGGCCGGGATCTTCACCGACGGCGACCTGCGCCGCACCCTGGACAAGGGTCTGGACGTGCGCCAGGTGACCATCGACCAGGTGATGACCGTGCACGGCAAGACCGCCCGCCCGGACATGCTTGCCGCCGAAGCCCTGAAGATCATGGACGACCACAAGATCAACGTATTGGTGGTGGTCGACGACAAGGATCACCCGGTCGGCGTCCTGCACGTACACGACCTGACCCGCGCGGGAGTCATCTGAATGACCGCCGACCTGCTGCAACGCGCGAAAGCGGTCCGCCTGGCGGTGTTCGACGTCGATGGCGTGCTCACCGACGGCAAGCTCTACTTCCTGCCCGACGGCGGCGAGTTCAAGACCTTCAACACCCTGGACGGCCAGGGCATCAAGATGCTGATGAACTCCGGCGTGCGCACCGCGATCATCACCGGCCGCTCGAGCCCGGTGGTCGAGCGCCGGGCGAAGAACCTGGGCATCAACCACCTGTTCCAGGGCCGCGAGGACAAGCTGGTCGCCCTCGACGAGTTGCTCGCCGAACTGGGTCTAGGCTATGAAGAAGTCGCGTATCTGGGTGACGATCTGCCCGACCTGCCGGCTATCCGCCGCGCAGGGCTCGGCATGGCGGTCGCCAGCGGCGACGCCTTCGTGCGCCAGCACGCTGACGGCGTGACCCAGGCCCGTGGCGGCGAAGGCGCCGCCCGCGAGTTCTGCGAACTGATCCTGCGCGCCCAGGGCAACCTCGAAGCTGCCCAGAACGCGTACCTCTAGAGCCGAACATGCCCAAGACATTCCAACAGAAGCTGTTGCTCGCCCTGATCGCCATCCTGCTGATCGCCCTCGGCTATTACTGGAACGTGCGCCTGGACTTCAACGAGCGGCAACTCAAGTCGCAGACCAGCGACGCTGTCGATTTCTATGTGGTGAATGCCAAGAGCACTCAATACCGCGTCGACGGTTCCCTCGCCTACGAGATGACCGCCGACAAACTCGAACACCTGAAAGCAAGCGACGTGACCCTGGTTACCACGCCCGACCTCTACTTCCACCGGGAGAATGAGCCTCAGCCGTGGCACGTCCAGAGCGTTCGCGCCGAAGTGGCCCCCGAAGGCAAGCAGGTCGAGCTGATCGACGATGTGCGCGTCGCGCGCACCGACGCGCAGCAGCGCACGCTCCTGCTCAACACCTCGCGCATGACGGTGTTCCCAGACAAGGACTATGCGCAGACTGACCAGCCCGTGAAGATCACCGAACCCAACGGTGTAACCACGGCAGTTGGCATGAAAGCGTATCTGAAAGACAGCCGGATGCTCCTGCTGTCCAACGTAAGAGGTCAGCATGAGGCTCGTTAACACCCTCCCCCTTCTTTTCAGCCTCGCCGCCGCCATCGGCAGCTCTGCCGCCTGGGCTCTTCCCACCGACCGGGAACAGCCGATCCGCGTCCAGGCCGACAGCGCCGAACTGGATGACAAGCAGGGCGTGGCCGTGTATCGCGGCGACGTGGTGGTAACCCAGGGCAGCATGAAGCTGACTGGCAACACCGTTACGCTCAAGCAGAACAAGGACGGCGAGATCGAAGTCGTCACCTCGGTCGGCAAGCCCGCCTACTTCGAACAGAAGCCGGCGCCGGACAAGCAGATCACCCAGGCCTACGGCCTGACCATCCAGTACTTCGTCTCGCAGAACCGCGTCGTTCTGATCGACCAGGCCAAGGTGATCCAGGAAGGCAACACCTTCGAAGGCGAGAAGATCGTCTATGACACCCAGCGCCAGATCGTCAACGCAGGCCGCGCCACCGGCTCCCAGGTGACCACGCCGCGCCCGCGTATCGACATGGTCATCCAGCCCAAGAAAAAGCAGGATCAAGCGCAGTAATGGCTACGCTAACCGCCCAGCACCTCGCCAAGAGCTACAAGAGCCGGCAAGTCGTCCGCGACGTCAGCATGAGCATCGAGAGCGGGCAGATCGTCGGCCTGCTCGGCCCCAACGGAGCGGGCAAGACCACCTGCTTCTACATGATCGTCGGCCTGGTCCGTGCCGATCAGGGCGTCGTGCGCATCGACGAGCAGGATGTCACCCACCTGCCCATGCACGGCCGCGCGCGCGCCGGTATCGGCTACCTGCCGCAGGAAGCTTCGATCTTCCGCAAGCTGTCGGTGGCGGACAACATCGGCGCGATCCTCGAGACCCGCACCGACCTCGATCGCGCCGGCCGCCAGGAAGCCCTGGAAGGCCTGCTCGAGGAGTTCCACATCCACCACATCCGCGACAACCTCGGCATGAGCCTGTCCGGCGGTGAACGTCGCCGCGTGGAAATCGCCCGCGCCCTGGCCAGTTCGCCGAAGTTCATCCTGCTCGACGAACCCTTCGCCGGCGTCGACCCGATCTCCGTTGGCGACATCAAGCAGATCATCCACCACCTCAAGGCCAAGGGCATCGGTGTACTGATCACCGACCACAACGTCCGCGAGACCCTGGATATCTGCGAAACGGCGTACATCGTCAACGACGGTCAGTTGATCGCCGAAGGCAGTGCCGAGAGTATCCTCGCCAACGACCTGGTGAAGGAAGTCTACCTGGGCCACGAGTTCCGCCTCTAAGGCCAGTCTCCAAGGCCCTGTGCCGCGCCCTTTCCAGGGCGCAGCAGCTCCACCTCTCCCCCTAGCGTGGCGCGGCTCGTCGGCCGTTCCGCGACGTACCCGGCTGCCTGGGCTGCCCCGGCGCAACCGGGTTGTAACGAAAGGTCGACAGCCCCTAGGCAAAGCGTCCAAACTCAGGCATATAATTTGCTTCCTCGCGGCACCCCGGTGTCCGTAGTCGTGGATATGGCGCGCTTCGCGCCAGCGAACAAGGTGCCTAGTTCCAGCCATGAAACCATCGCTAGTCCTCAAGATGGGCCAGCAGCTGACGATGACTCCGCAGCTGCAACAGGCCATCCGACTGCTCCAGCTCTCCACGCTGGACCTCCAACAGGAAATCCAGGAAGCCCTGGAGTCCAACCCGATGCTGGAGCGCCAGGAAGAAGGCGAGGACTTCGACAACAGCGATCCCATGGCGGACGGTGCCGAGTCGGGCGCCAACGGCACCAGCAGCAGCTCCCAGGACAACTTCCAGGAAAGCACCACGCCCAACGCCGACAGCCTCGACGAGGACCAGTGGGCCGAGCGCATCCCCAATGAGCTGCCGGTCGACACCGCCTGGGAAGACATCTACCAGACCAGCGCCAGCAGCCTGCCCAGCAACGATGACGACGAGTGGGACTTCACGTCCCGCACCTCCGCCGGCGAAAGCCTGCAGAGCCATCTGCTGTGGCAACTCAACCTCCTGCCGATGTCCGATACCGACCGCCTGATCGCCCTGAGCATCATCGACGGCATCACCGATGACGGCTACCTCGACGAATCCCTCGACGACATCCTCGCCTCCATCGACCCGGAACTGGGCGTGGAGATGGATGAAGTGGAAGTCGTCCTGCGCCGCGTGCAGCAGCTCGAACCCGCCGGCGTGGGTGCGCGCAACCTGCGCGAATGCCTGCTGCTGCAGCTGCGCCAGATGCCGACCAAGACCTACCTGCTGGCCGAGGCCATCCGTCTGGTCAGCGACCACCTGGACCTGCTTGGCAGCCGCGACTACAGCCAGCTGATGCGCCGCATGAAGCTCAAGGAAGACGAGCTGCGCGAGACCATCGAGCTGATCCAGTCGCTGCACCCGCGTCCCGGCTCGCAGATCGAATCCGGCGAGGCCGAATACGTCGTTCCGGATGTCATCGTGCGGAAGAACAACGACCGCTGGCTGGTGGAGCTGAACCAGGAAGCGGTGCCGCGCCTGCGCGTGAACTCGCAGTACGCGGGCCTCGTGCGACGCGCCGACTCCAGCGCCGACAACACTTTCATGCGCAACCAGTTGCAGGAAGCGCGCTGGTTCATCAAGAGCCTGCAGAGCCGCAACGAGACGCTGATGAAGGTGGCGACCCAGATCGTCGAGCACCAGCGCGGCTTCCTCGAGTACGGCGAGGAAGCGATGAAGCCGCTGGTCCTGCACGACATCGCCGAGGCGGTGGGCATGCACGAGTCCACCATCTCCCGCGTCACCACGCAGAAATTCATGCACACGCCCCGTGGCATCTTCGAGCTGAAGTACTTCTTCTCCAGCCACGTCAGCACCTCCGAAGGCGGCGAGTGCTCCTCCACCGCGATTCGCGCCATCATCAAGAAACTGGTCGCGGCGGAAAGTCCGAAAAAGCCATTGAGTGACAGCAAGATCGCTGGTTTACTGGAGGCACAGGGCATTCAAGTGGCACGTCGTACCGTCGCCAAGTACCGGGAGTCCCTAGGAATCTCTCCCTCGAGCGAGCGCAAGCGGCTGGTGTGACGTTGATCCACGCCAAGGTGTTCCGGCGGCAGGCCCCCTAACCTGCCACTTACACACGGGCAACAAGGAGAAAGCGGTATGCAAGTCAACATCAGTGGACATCAACTGGATGTGACCGACGCCCTGCGCGACTATGTCGGCGAGAAACTTGGCCGACTGGAGCGCCACTTCGACAAGATCACCAATGTTCAGGTCATCATGGAGGTCGAGAAGCTGAAGCAGAAAATTGAAGCCACCCTCCACATCGCCGGTGGCGAAGTGGTGGCCTGCGCCGAACATGAAGACATGTACGCGGCCATCGACCTGCTCACCGACAAGCTCGACCGCCAACTGATCAAGCACAAGGAAAAATACCTCGAACGCCAGCAAGGTGTTGGTGTTCGTTAACCCCTCTCTATGATCCGACTTGAGCAAATCCTGACCCCCGGCCGTTCCCTCGTGAACGTGCCGGGCGGCAGCAAGAAACGTGTCCTCGAACAAATCGCCAACCTGGTGGCTCGCGAGCTGCCGGGTTTCGATTCCCAAGACATCTTCGACAGCCTGGTGGCCCGGGAACGCCTGGGCTCCACCGGCTTCGGCAATGGCATCGCCATTCCGCACTGCCGCCTCCCCGGCTGCCAGTCGCCCATCAGCGCCATCCTGCACCTTGACCATCCGGTAGACTTCGACGCCCTCGACGGCGCGCCGGTCGACCTGGTGTTCGTGCTGCTGGTGCCGGAAGCGGCCACCGAGGAGCACCTGGAACTGCTGCGACAGATCGCTTCCATGCTCGACCGCTCCGACGTCCGCGACCGCCTGCGTCACGCCGCCAACGGCGAGGACCTGTACCGGATCGTCGTGGACTTCCAGAACAACGGGCACTGATCATGCGCCTGATCATCATCAGTGGGAGATCCGGCTCGGGCAAGAGCACTGCGCTCAATGTGCTCGAGGACAACGGCTTCTACTGCATCGACAACCTGCCGGCCAGCCTCCTCCCGGACCTGGCCCAGCGCGCACTGCTGCACACCGAGCTGCTGCACCCGCAGGTCGCCGTCTCCATCGACGCGCGCAACCTGCCCAGCCAGCTGCAGCGTTTCCCCGAGCTGCTGCAGGAAGCCCGCGACAGACACATCCAGTGCGACGTGCTGTACCTCGACGCCGATGATGAGACGCTGCTCAAACGCTTTTCCGAGACTCGCCGGCGCCACCCGCTGACCACCGACACCCGCTCCCTGGCCGAGGCCATCAGCGACGAGTCGAACCTGCTGGCGCCGATCGCCGACCTCGCCGATCTCAAGCTCAACACCACCAACCTGAACCTCTACCAGCTGCGCGACGTGCTCAAGCTGCGCCTGCTGAACAAGCCCGAACTGGGCACCGCCTTCCTGGTCGAATCATTCGGCTTCAAGCGCGGCATGCCAGTGGACGCGGACCTGGTGTTCGACGTGCGCTGCCTGCCCAATCCGTACTGGAAACCCGAACTGCGCGAGCACACCGGGCTGGAAACGGAAGTCCAGGAGTACCTGGCGGCGCAACCGGACGTCGAGGAGATGTACCAGGATATCCTCGCCTACCTGAACAAATGGCTGCCGCGCTTCGCCGCGAGCAACCGGGCCTACGTGACCATCGCCATCGGCTGCACCGGTGGCCAGCACCGCTCGACCTACATTGCCGAGCGCATTGGTCAGGCCCTCAAGGAAACCCTCACCAACGTACAGATTCGCCACCGCGACCTGAGCTAAGCAGCGACAGACAACAAAAGGACAGCCCCTCGCGATGCCCGCCCTCGAAGTCACCATCATCAACAAGCTTGGCCTGCACGCCCGAGCGGCGGCCAAATTCGTCGGCGTCGCAGGGCGGTTCCCCTGCCAGGTTCGCGTGGGCCGCAACCCGGAGAGTACGGTGGACGGCAAGAGCATCATGGCCGTGATGATGCTGGCCGCCGGCAAGGGCACCAATCTGCACCTCGCCGCCGAAGGTGAGCAGGAAGACGAAGCGATCAAGGCGCTGGTTGACCTGATCAACAACTACTTCGACGAAGGCGAGTGACGCGCAGGGCCATCAGCCCAGCGAAGTATCCAGTACCATCATCAGACAGAAACCGATGATCAGCCCCTGCGTGGCCTGCGCCGCGTGGCCGCGCCGCTGGGATTCGGGAATGATCTCGCGCACGACCACGTAAAGCATCGCGCCCGCCGCCGCGGCCAGCCCCCAGGGCAGGAACATCCGCGAGATACCGATCAGCCAGGCACAGAGCACCGCGAACAGCGGCTCCACCAGCCCGGAAGCCGCACCCGCCAGCGCCGCCTTGCCCCGCGAAACGCCCGCCCCGGCCAGCACCAGCGCGATAGCCAGCCCTTCGGGCACATCCTGCAGCGCGATCCCCAGCGCCAGACCGCTTGCGCCCTGCACCTCTCCGCCGGCGGCAACCCCTACGGCCATGCCTTCGGGAATGTTGTGCAGAACGATGGCGGCGACGAACAGCAGGATGCGCGCGGGCACCTTGCCTTCAGCCGCGCCCTGGATATTCGCCTGGGCGTCTTCGAGCACCCGACCGAACACCGCCAGACCGAAGGCGCCCAGCGCCAGGCCAAGACTGACCAGCAGCGAGGCCAGCCAGGTCGGACGACCGGAAGCTTCCGCCGCCTCCAGCGCCGGCAGCAGCAGGGAGAAGGCCGTGGCGGCCAGCATGACCCCGGCGCCGAAGCCAAGCATGGTGTCGGCGATACGCGCCGGCATACTGCGCACCAGCAACACCGGCAGAGCGCCCAGGGCCGTCCCGAGCGCGCAGAGCATGCCGCCATGCAGGGCCAGGTACATCGGTGGGGAAAGCTGCAGCCGCGCCAGCTCCATCAGGTGCTGGACCACGAGTACACCGCCGCCGAGGACGATGCTCAGTCCCAGCAACCAACGCAAATTGCGTCCTCCGCTTTCACGCAGACTCTGCACGATCAGACGCATGCTGCCGCCTTCGGTTTCATCCTTTGCCTCGTGCCTGCTGCGCCACACGGTAACGGCGCAGCACCTCCGGCCAGGCGACCACGTTGTAGAAGGCCGCAATGTATTCCGGTCGGCGGTTCTGGTAGCGCAGGTAATAGGCGTGCTCCCAGACATCCAGGCCGAGGATCGGCAGGTTGCCCTGCATCAGCGGGCTGTCCTGGTTTCCACTGCTCTCGACGACCAGCCGCCCCTGCGGATCGACGCTCAGCCACGCCCAGCCGCTGCCGAAGCGAGTCAGCGCCGCCTTGGTAAAGGCCTGGCAGAAGGCGTCGTAGCCGCCCAGTTCAGCGTCTATCGCCTGGCGCAGCTCTCCCTGCGGCTGGCCACCGCCATCCGGCGCCATCACGGTCCAGAACAGTGAATGGTTGGCGTGGCCGCCGCCGTTGTTGATCACTGGCCCGCGCAGGGCGGCGGGGAGACTGTCGAGCTGCTGCAGCAGTTGCTCCACCGGCACTTCGGCGAACGCGGTGCCTTCCAGCGCGGCGTTGAGGTTGTTGATGTAGGTCTGGTGGTGCTTGCTGTGGTGGATTTCCATGGTCTGCGCATCGATGTGCGGCTCCAGCGCAGCGTAGGCATAGGGCAAGGCAGGCAGGACGTGAGGCATCTTCAAACCTTCTTTCAGTGGGAGCGCTTCGACTCAGCGGTAGCGCATCGACTAGTGGTAACGCATCGAATGCACGGCAGTGAACAGCCCCGGGCGCAGCTCCACCGCACCCTGGCGGCGCAGCAGGCGCTGGGTGCGCGGGTAGGTGCCGTGTTCGCCGATGAAGTTGAGCAGCTCGACGTAGGTACGGCGGCTGTGCTGCACCGCCGCCGCACGCAGATCCGAGCATTTGCGCAGGTCCTCACCCAGCGCCAGCAGGCGCTCGTGGCAGGCGCAGAGGTACTCGGCGGTCTCTTCCGGCTGGCCCAGCTGCAAGTGCAGGTCGCCGAGGTTGTGGTGCGAGATGACGAAGGCCATCACCGCCTCCTCGGCGTCGTGCCAGCGATCCAGCAGCACCTGTGCCAGCGCCAGAGCGTGGAGGTAGTGCTCACGGGCATCGATCAATTCCTGACGAATGAAGCAGCGGTTGCCCAGTTCGATGGTGCGTTGCCAATGACGCATGGCAGGTTCCTCCAGCGGGTGGGGCGGACTCAGAGTCCGCCGGCGGTGAGCTTCTCGGGATCGAGCAGTTGCTCGAGGCGGGCGCGGTCCAGGTCAGTGTTCTCCAGCGCAACGTCGATGATCGGCCGACCCTCGCGATAAGCCTGCTTGGCGATCTCCGCGGCCTTCTGGTAGCCGATGATCGGGTTCAGCGCGGTGACCAGGATCGGGTTGCGCGATAGCGCCTCGCGCAGGCTCGCCTCATTGACTTTGAAGCTGGCGATGGCCTTGTCCGCCAGCAGGCGGCTGACGTTGGCCAGCAGATGGATGCTGTGCAGCAGGTTGTCAGCGATCACCGGCAGCATCACGTTCAGCTCGAAGTTGCCGGACTGCCCGGCGACCGCGATGGTGGTGTCGTTGCCCATCACCTGGGCGGCGACCATGGCGGTGGCTTCCGGAATCACCGGGTTGACCTTGCCCGGCATGATCGAAGATCCCGGCTGCAGTGCCTCCAGCTCGATCTCGGCAAGGCCGGCCAGCGGCCCGGAGTTCATCCAGCGCAAGTCGTTGGCGATCTTCATCAGCGCCACGGCCAGGGCCTTGAGTTGGCCGGAGGTGGCTACGGCGATGTCCTGGGCGCCGATCAGCGCGAAGAAGTCGTCGCCAGGGCGGAACACCAGGCCGGTCAGGCCATTGAGCTCCTCGCAGAAGCGCGCGGAGAACTGCGGATGGGCGTTCACCCCGGTACCGACCGCCGTGCCGCCCTGGGCGAGCTGCTGCAGCGCCGGCAATTGCGCCTCGATACCCTGAGATGCCTGGCGCACCTGCTGGGCCCAGCCGCCGAGCACCTGGCTCAGGCGCACCGGCATGGCGTCCATCAGGTGGGTCCGGCCGGTCTTGACGTGCTGGTGAACGGCCTTTGCCTTCTTCTCCAGGGTGGCGTGCAGGTGGTCCAGCGCGGGCAGCAGGTGCTGGTGGACCTCCAGCGCCGCACTGATGTGGATGGTCGAGGGAATGATGTCGTTACTGCTCTGTCCACAGTTGACCTGGTCGTTGGCATTGACCGGCTTGCCGAGGCGGCGGCTGGCAAGGGTCGCGACCACCTCGTTGGCGTTCATGTTCGAACTGGTGCCCGAGCCGGTCTGGAACACGTCCACCGGGAAATGCTGCTGCAGATCACCGGCCAGCAGCTCTTCGCAGGCGGCGACGATGGCTGCACCGGTCTCCGCGTCCAGCTGTTCCAGGCTGACATTCGCGCGTGCCGCGGCCGCCTTGGCCAGCAGCAGCGCGCGGATGAACGGACGCGGCATGCGCTGGCCGCTCACCGGGAAGTTGTTCACCGCCCGCTGCGTCTGGGCGCCGTACAGCGCCGAAGCCGGCACCTCCAGTTCGCCCATGCTGTCGCGTTCGATACGGCTGTCAGTCATTCTCGATTCCTTCTTGCAGTCTCAGGGAAGGCGCCATCTCCTGCTGCGCCATGCGCCGGGCCAGCAGGCACAGGCGTTGGCGCTGGGCGGTGGAAGTCGCCAGGCGTTGCAGTTCACGCAGCGGGAGATAGGCGTGATCCAGGCAGAGCACGCGCCAGTGCCAGGGCAGCGCGATGTCGCGGCTGCTGTCGAGCAGCAGCCCGAAGCACTTCTCGAACAGACGCCAGGCCGGCACCGGTTCCCAGGCCGCCAGGTAGCGCGCTTCGCCGAGATACTGCTCGACCAGGCGCGGCTCGTTCGGCTCCAGCGCACAGCGGATACGCGTGCCCAGGCGATACCAGCGCTCGGTGATTGAACTGTCGATTTCGGCGAACATGGCAATCTCTCAATCGATAATGAGATTGATTATTGTTTCAGAAAGACAAAAAAACAAGCCGCCCGAACGCATTGCGCTGGGCGGCCAGCCTGGAGAAGGGAATCGAAGAAGGGCTGAAAGCCGCGGCCAGCGGGGCCGCGGCGGCTGGATCAGTTGCCGGCGACCATCATCTTTTCAATGAGCACGGAGCCGGTATGCAGGTTGCCGCGGTACTCCACGTCATTGCCGATGGCGACGATGTTGCGGAACAGGTCGCGCAGGTTGGCGGCGATGGTGACTTCCTGCACCGGGAACTGGATTTCGCCATTCTCGACCCAGTAACCGCCAGCGCCACGGGAGTAGTCGCCGGTCACCAGGTTGACGCCCTGCCCCATCAGCTCGGTGACCAGCAGGCCCCGCCCCATGCGGCGGATCAGGGCAGCCTGGTCCTCGTCGCCATGGCTGACGAACAGGTTGTGCACGCCACCGGAGTTGGCAGTGCTGGGCATGCCCAGCTTGCGCCCGGAGTACGTGCCGAGCACGTACGACACCAGATCGCCGCCCTCGACGAAGGGCTTGGCGTAGGTCGCCAGGCCATCGTTGTCGAACGAGGCGCTGCCCAGCGCGCCGCGCAGCAGCGGGCGTTCGTCCAGGGTCAGCCATTCCGGGAACAGCCGCTGGCCCAATGCGCCTTCGAGGAACGACGACTTGCGGTACAGGCTGCCGCCTGAGATGGCGCCGAGGAAGTGGCCGAACAGGCCGACCGCGACTTCCGGGGCGAACAGCACCGGCACTTCGGCGGTCGGCACCGGGCGCGCGCCGAGACGGCTGGCGGCGCGCTCGGCGGCGCGGCGGCCGATGGATTCGGGAGTGGCCAGCAGGTCGCCGCGACGGTTCACGTCGTACCAGTAGTCGCGCTGCATCTGCCCTTCCAGCTCGGCGATCATCACGCAACTCAGGCTGTGGCGGGTGCTGGCGTAGCCGCCAACGAAGCCGTGGCTGTTGCCGTAGACGCGACAACCCTGGTGGGTGTTCAGCGTGGTGCCGTCGGCCTTGGTAACGCGCTTGTCGGTGGCGAACGCAGCGGCCTCGCAGGCCAGCGCGCGCTCGATGGCCTGGTCGGGGGTGATCGACCAGCCGTGGTACAGGTCCAGGTCCGGCAGGTCACGGGCCATCAGCGCCGGATCGGCCAGCCCGGCGCAATCGTCTTCGGAGGCGTGCTTGGCGATGGCCAGCGCCGCCGCCACGGTCTCGCGAATAGCATCCGCGCCGGTGGCCGAGGTGCTCGCGGAGCCTTTGCGCTGACCGACATAGAGGGTGATGCCGAAGCCCTGGTCGCGGTTGAACTCGACGGTCTCGACTTCACCCTGGCGCACCGAGGTCGACAGCCCCTGCTCCACCGACACCGCCACCTCGCAGGCGCTGGCGCCCTGCCGGGTGGCCTCTGCGATGATCCGCTCGACCTGCTCACGCAGTTCGGGAAGGACCTCCGGGCTCACTGCCGGGTTGTGTTCGCTCATTGCATGCCTCTCCTGTTCATGGTCCGGCCCCGCCATCAGGCAGCGGCGACCGGCGCGGGCCGGACAAGCGGCCCCTGACTCGTTATCATGGCGGCGTTTTCAACGAGACCCCCGCCATGGCTGAAATTCACGATGACGACTCGTCCTTCGATGAGAAGAGCAAGTCGCAAGTAAAACGCGAAATGCACGCGCTGCAGGAACTCGGCGAGCGCCTGACCACGCTCAAGGCCGACATGCTCGACCGCATGCCGCTCACCGATCCGCTGCGCCGCGCACTGGAAGAAGCTCCCAAGCACAAGGCCAACGCCGCCAAGAAACGCCACCGGCAGTTCATCGGCAAGCTGATGCGCGACCAGGACGTCGAGGCCATCCTCGCCCTGCTGGAGCAGGTAGATACCTCGACCCGCCAGTACAACGAACGCTTCCACGCCCTGGAGCGCTGGCGCGACCACCTGATCACCGGCGGCGACGTCGCGCTGTCGGCCTTCTTCGGCGAATACCCGGAAAGCGACCGCCAGCATCTGCTCCAGCTGATCCGCCACGCCCAGCACGAGGCCGCTCACAACAAGCCTCCGGCCGCAGCGCGGAAGATCTTCAAGTACATCCGCGAGCTGGACGAGCTGAAACGCGGCCTGCGCTGAGCGGCCGCGATCTTCCCTTCCAGCCCCACCGGCAACGGCCTCAGCCGCCCGTGCCGCCGACGGTGATCGCGTCGATCTTCAGGGTCGGCTGACCGACACCGACCGGCACGGACTGGCCGTCCTTGCCGCAGGTACCCACGCCGCTGTCCAGCGCCAGGTCGTTGCCGACCATGGACACCCGGCTCATCACTTCCGGACCGTTGCCTATCAGGGTCGCGCCCTTCACCGGACGGGTGATCTTGCCGTTCTCGATCAGGTAGGCCTCACTGGTGGCGAAGACGAACTTGCCGCTGGTGATATCTACCTGGCCGCCGCCGAGGTTCGCGCAGTAGATGCCGCGCTCGACGCTGGCGATGATTTCCTGCGGATCGCTCTGCCCGGCCAGCATGTAGGTGTTGGTCATGCGCGGCATCGGCAGGTGCGCGTAGGACTCGCGACGGCCGTTGCCGGTGCGCGCCACGCCCATCAGGCGGGCGTTGAGCTTGTCCTGCATGTAGCCCTTGAGGATGCCGTTCTCGATCAGCACGTTGCAGTTCGTCGGCGTGCCCTCGTCGTCCACCGACAGCGAACCACGACGGCCAGCGATGGTGCCGTCGTCGACGATGGTGCACAGGCTGGAAGCGACCTTCTCGCCGATGCGCCCGCTGTAGTTGGAGCTGCCCTTGCGGTTGAAGTCGCCTTCCAGGCCGTGACCCACGGCTTCGTGCAGGAGCACGCCGGACCAGCCGGCCCCCATCACCACCGGCAGGCTGCCGGCCGGCGCGGGCACCGCTTCAAGGTTGACCAGGGCCTGGCGCAGCGCCTCGCGGGCGTAGCTCATGGCGCGGTCTTCCTGGAGGAAATACTTGTAGTCGGTACGCCCGCCGCCGCCATGGCCGCCACGCTCGCGACGGCCGTTCTGCTCGACGATGACGCTGACGTTGAAGCGCACCAGCGGGCGGATGTCCGCGGCCAGCGAACCGTCCGCCGCAGCGATCAGCACCTGGTCCCAGACGCCGGCGAGGCTGACAGTGACCTGCTGGATACGCGGATCGAGGGCGCGGGTGGCGGCATCGATCTTCTGCAGCAGCTCCACCTTCTCGGCGCGGCTCATGACGTCCAGCGGGTTCTCGCCGGCATACAGGCGGGTCGGCACCACGGCCTGGAACGCCTGCACCTTGCCGTTCTGCCCGGCGCGGGAGATCGAACGGGCGGCGCGGGCGGCCTGGATCAGCGCTTCATGGTTGATCGCGTTGCTGTAGGCGAAGCCGGTCTTCTCGCCGGACTGCGCGCGCACACCGACGCCCTGGTCCATGTGGAAGCTGCCTTCCTTGACGATGCCGTCTTCGAGCATCCAGGACTCGGAAACCTGGCTCTGGAAGTACAGGTCGGCGGCGTCGATACCGGGGCCGCTCAGCTCGTGCAGGATCGGCGACAGCTGGTCGATATCCAGACCACCGGGGGCCAGCAGGTGCTGACTGACGGATGACAACAGTTCGCTCATATTCACTCCGTACGCGCCGGTCGTGGTTCGACCGGCGGGAAAAATCTTCTGTGCCGGGCAATCGGCATGCGCTGCCGGACCGCCGCCTGTTCCTCGCTGTCGCGCTCGGCCAGCAGCACGGCCTCGCCCTTGGCCTGTTCGGCGAGGATACGCCCCCAGGGGTCGACGATGGCCGACTGGCCCCAGGTTTCCCGTCCTTTGGGGTGGGTACCGCCCTGCCCGGCCGCCAGCAGGTAGCACTGGGTTTCGATGGCGCGGGCGCGGACGAGGATTTCCCAGTGCGCCGCCCCGGTGACTGCAGTGAAGGCGGCGGGAGCGCTGATCAGCTCTGCGCCGGCTTCGCGCAATGCGGTGTAGAGCTCGGGGAAGCGCAGGTCGTAGCAGACCGTCAGTCCCAGGCGCCCGACCGGCGTATCCGCCACCACCACGCGCTGACCGAAGGCGTAGTCATCAGACTCGCGATAGCGGCCACGGGCGTCGGCGACGTCCACGTCGAACAGGTGCAACTTGTCGTAGCGCGCCGCCACTTCACCGCGCTCGTCCACCAGCAGCGAACAGGCGTTGGCCTTGGCGTCCGGCTGGCCTTCGGGCGGCAGCGGCAGGGTGCCGGCGACTATCCACAACCTGAGGTCGCGGGCGGCGCTTTTCAACCAGGGCAGGATTGGGCCTTCGCCCAGGGCTTCGGCCCGGCCGATCTCCGCGAGATCGCGGCGGCCCATCGCAGCGAAGTTTTCCGGCAACACGGCGAGGCGCGCGCCACCCTCGGCGGCCTGCTCGAGCAGGCGACGGGCGGCGGCGAGATTGGCCGGGACATCGTCCTGGCTGACCATCTGGATGACGGCAATGGACATGCTGAGCTCCGTCGGTGTCTGGGTTTCATGCTAACTGAAGCCCGGGCTTTCTGCTCGATTGAGGGGCTCAATGAGGCTTTTCGAAAGGTTTCTCGAAAGCGATGGTGGGGCTCTGCCACGGGCCCTTGACGCTGTATTGCACGCTGGCGAAGCGCGCGACCTTGTCGCCCAGCAGCTTGTCCACCACGAACAGCGCACCACCAATGGCCGGCGCACCAACGATCAGCGCCGCCAGCGGCAGGTTGTTGGTCACCGGCAGGGTCACCAGCAGCTTGGCGTCGATTTCGTCGTGTGCCAGGTCCAGGGTGCCGTTGAGCTCCAGGTTGCTCGACGGCCCATCCAGCCGCAGCGGCTCGCGAGTGAAGTAGACGCCATCGGTGGCGGTGAGCACGCCCTTCACCCGGTCATAGCTCAGGCCCTTGCCGAGCAGGTCGGAGAAGTCCAGACGCAGGCGGCGGTTGATGGCGTTGAAGTTGAGCAGGCCGAATACGCGCAGGGCATTGGCGCCGCCTTCCACTTCGACGAACTGGCCCTTGCGCAGGCTGGCGTCGAGGGTACCGCCGAAGCGCCGCAGGTTCAGCGCCGCCGGGGAGCCCGGCCAGTTGCCGTTGATGTCCACGCGGAAGCGCTCGCTGGTCACGCTGGGCGCGAAGTCCCAGGCCTTGAGCACATCGCCCATGTTCTTGCCTTCAAGCTGGCCCTGGAAGGTGCTGCGCGCACTTGCCTCCATGCCGTCCCAGCGCAGGTTGCCCTTCACCGACAGGCCGCGCAGGTCCAGGTTGACGTCGTTGAAGCCAACCCCGGTGGGTGTCGGCCGCACGTTGAAGCTCCAGGCACCAACGGGCTTGCCAGCCTTCAGCACCTGGCGAATGCTCACGTCCATCGGCGGCAGGGTCCGCGGGTCGATCTTCGCCAGTGGGTCCGGCTGCTCCACCGCCTTCTCGGAGTCGATGGCCTCGCCCTTGGGCAGGTCGATGCGGTCCAGGGCAATCTGGATCGGCTTCACCTTGCTGTCAGGCAGGGTGACCTTGCCGGAAACCAGTGAGCTGACCAACCCGACCTGCCAGCTGCTGTCGACGCGCGCCAGGTCCAGCGTGAGGTTTTCCAGGGTCTGGCCGAAACCCTTGAAGCGACCGATCTGCAGGTCCGCACCGCGCAACAGGCCAGCCGCGCCTTCAACCCCTGTGTTGGAGTACTTCTTCGCGACGGCCATCCAGGCGTCGGCGTCGACCTCATCGATCTTGCCGCGCACTTGCACGCCGCTCCAGTTGGGCAGCACGGCCGGATCGCCCCCCAGGCGCAGCACGCCACGGCCGGCCAGCGGCTGATCCACCGGTGCGGCGTAGGCCAGGCTGGCGCGGTCACCATAGGTCGCCCAGTAACGCCGCTCGGCGCCGTCCAGGGTCATGCGCCACTCGCTCTCGCGAGTCTCCTGCGCCGCCTTGCCCAGTGGCGCCGGCAGGTCGATGGTGACGCCCTGCAGGTTCGAGGCGACCTGCAACTGGCTGTCCTTGCCGTCGAGCAGCAGATTGAGCTGGAAGGGAATGCGCCCATCTACCGGCAACTGCTGCTGCACCTTGCCCCAGTCGAGCAGGGACTTGACCGGCACCTGACCACCCACCAGCACCCGCGTGCGCGGGACGCCGTTGCGGCCTTCGGCGCGAATGCTGCCGGTGACACGCGCGCCCAGCACCTGGGCCGCGATGTTCTGCCCACTCAGGCCGCTGTCGGTGTCATAGCGGAACTTGCCCTTGACCTGTTCGAGGTTCAGCTCGGGCTTGGCGATCTTCAACTTCGCCTTATCGGTGTCGAAGTCAACTATCACCCGCGCCTTGCTCGCCTCGCCCTTGGCCAGGGGAATATCGAGGTTGAGGTGGCCGTTCAGGTCGCCGGAACCTTCCCAGCCGGCGAAGGTATGGGTCGCACCGATCGGCGAGTCCTGGAGGATCTTCAGGCCATCGACGAGGTTGCTGTCGATGTCGCCATTCACGTGCAGGTGGGCGACTTCGCCCGGGTCCGAATGGGGAATCTCCACCGACACATCGCGCACCTGGCTGTTGAGGATCTGCCCGCTGGTGGCGTTGATGCTGACACCGGTGTCCTCGACCCGCACCTCGCCCTCGGCCTTGCTCAGGCCGGGCCAGCCGGGCTGGTAGTCGAGCACGCCGTCGTGGACCTTGAAATACAGGGTCATGGCGTGGGCTTCGGGCGCCGAGCCCTTCTGCAGCGAGCCCTGCCAGAGGAAGTAGCCCTGCTCGATACGACCGCTCTTGATCGAGCCCTTGAGCCAGGCGGCAAGGTCCTTGCTCATCTGCGGGATGACGGTCGGCAGGTACTTGCCGGTGTAGCGCGCATCACCATTGCTCATGCCGACACGCAGGTCCATGTAGTCCTCCAGCGCCGGGTCGCGCATCAGGCGGATCAGCATGTCACCGGCGATGGTGCCCTCCTCGCCTTCCACCTGCATCAGATGGCTGCCGAGAGTGAAGGCCTCGTCGTTGAGCTTGAAGAACATGCGCGTGTGCGCGGTGCGGTAGTGCCAGGGCTCGGGGAAGAGGGTTGCCAGGTGAAGCATGAAGTTCTGGGCGTTGGCATCCAGCGTGCCGCCTTCCAGGTTGCCGCTCAGGGTGCCATCGACATTGGCCACGGCGGGCACGTCATGGAAGGCACTGACGCCGACCTTCTCCAGGTTGGTCGCATAGGCAACCCGCTCGGCACCTTCGCGCTGCGGCCAGTAATCGAAGTTGACGTTGTGCAGCACACCCTGTGGCTTGAGACCGTCGAGCCACTCGATGGCCTTGTCCGGCAGCGGCGCCAGGGCGGTGATGGTCGGCCCCAGCGGGGTCAGGTCGAGGCGGTCGGCGCGCAGCTGCCAGTGCTCCTCGTCCTTCGTCCGGCGAGTCAGCTCCAGCTCCACCTCGCCCCAGCGGGTTTCGCCGAGGTTCGCCGCCAGATCGGCGACGCGCAGGTCGAAATCGTCGCCATTGCGCTGGAAGAACAGGCTGACACCCAGGTCACTCAGGCTCACCGGCTTGCGATCGCCCAGCGCCGCGTCGATCTTCGGCGCGTTCAGGCGTGCCACCGCGGACACCGGCACGCCCTTGTCGATGGTCGCCCACAGCTCGCCGCCGGCCTTGGCCTGGGACAGCTTCCAGGCACCGGTGAGGCGCCCGGGCAGCCACTTGGCCCAGTCGGCCTGCGGCAGGCTGAGGTACAGCTGGGCCGAACTCTTCGCCCAGTCGTCACGGTTCAGGCGGGTTTCCAGGCGCGCCGCCACCGGCTCGCCGCCGGGCAGGCTGAGACGTGCTTCCAGGCGCTGGCGGCTGCCGCTGCGCAAGGTCATGCCGACGTAGGTCAGCGACAGCGGGTTGGCCTGCTGCGGCAGCACGGTCAGCTGGCTGTCCATCAGCGACAGGCGACGCGGGGTCAACAGCAGGTCGATGAGCTTGCGCGGATCGGTGTCGCCGCCGCGGCTGGGCAGGCCATCGGCATGCCACTTGCCCTCCTCGTCCTCGCGCAGGGTCAGGTGCAGGCCTTCCAGTTCCAGGCTGTCGATGCGCGGCTGGCGTGCCATCACGCTGCCAAGGATGTCCGGGGTCAGGCGCACACGTTCCAGGCGCAGGGAATCATTGCCCTCGCCCAGCTGGATATCGCGCACCACGATGATCGGGCTGAAGGCATGCCAGTGCCCCTCCAGCGCGCCAATGGCCACCGGCAGGCCCAGCTGTTCGCTGGCCTTCTGCGCCAGGTCATCGCGGTACTCCGCCACCAGCGGCACCAACTGTCGGCCGAGGCTGACATACAGCGCGAGCAGCACCAGCCCCAGCGCCAGGAGGCCCAGGATGATGCGCAGGGAAGTGGCGAACAGCCGGCCGGCACGCTCCATGTCAGCCGGCTGCCTGTGAAGTGTCGCGAAGGTTCATCGAGCGGCCTCCCAGCCAGGCAATGTCGAACCAGGTCTGACAGTGTGCGTCAGGCAAAGCTCCAAAAAACCCCATTGCACGACGGCCTCCTGCCCGAATCCCAAACGGTGCGATCCGCCGCTCAAAGCAGGACCACGTCGTACTGCTCCTGGGAATACATGGCCTCGACCTGGAACTTGATGGGGCGACCGATGAACAGCTCAAGGTCAGCAACGTTGCCCGACTCCTCGTCGAGCAGGCGATCCACCACCTTCTGATTGGCCAGCACCAGATAGGAATTGGCCTGGTAGGCCCGGGCCTCGCGAAGGATCTCGCGGAATATCTCGTAGCAGATGGTCTCGGCGGTCTTCAGCATGCCGCGCCCCTGGCAGCTCGGGCAGGGCTCGCAGAGCACCTGCACCAGGCTTTCGCGGGTGCGCTTGCGGGTCATCTGCACCAGGCCCAGTTCGGTGATGCCGATGATGTTGGTCTTGGCATGGTCGCGTTCGAGCTGCTTCTCCAGGGTCCGCAGGACCTGGCGGCGGTGCTCCTCGTCTTCCATGTCGATGAAGTCGATGATGATGATCCCGCCCAGGTTGCGCAGGCGGAGCTGGCGGGCGATGGCGGTGGCCGCCTCGAGGTTGGTCTTGAAGATGGTCTCTTCGAGGTTGCGATGGCCGACGAAGGCGCCGGTATTCACGTCGATGGTGGTCATCGCCTCGGTCGGGTCGATGATCAGGTAGCCGCCGGACTTGAGCAGCACCTTGCGCTCCAGCGCCTTCTGCACCTCGTCCTCGACCCCGTAGAGGTCGAAGATCGGCCGCTCACCCGGGTAGTGTTCCAGGCGGTCGGCGATTTCCGGCATCAGTTCTTCGACGAACTGCGTGATCTTCTGGAAGTTTTCCCGTGAATCGACGCGGATCTTCTCGATGCGCGGGTTCACCAGGTCGCGCAGGGTGCGCAGGGCCAGGGAAAGGTCCTCGTAGATCATCGTCGGCGCGCCGACGGTCTGGATCTGCGCGTCGATCTGGTCCCAGAGGCGGCGCAGGTAGCGGATATCGGCGAGGATCTCGTCCTCGCCAGCCCCTTCGGCGGCAGTACGCAGGATGAATCCGCCGCGCTCGACGATGCCCTCGGCCTCGACGCACTTGGCGACCACCTGCTTGAGGCGCTCGCGCTCGTGCTCATCCTCGATCTTCAGGGAAATGCCGACATGGCTGGTGCGCGGCATGTAGACCAGGTAGCGCGAGGGGATCGACAGATGCGTGGTGAGGCGCGCGCCCTTGGTGCCGATGGGGTCCTTGGTGACCTGCACCACCAGGCTCTGCCCTTCATGGACCAGCGCGCCGATGCTCTCCACCGCGCTGCCTTCGCGGGTGGAAATCTCCGCGGCGTGGATGAAGGCCGCACGTTCCAGGCCGACGTCGACGAAGGCCGCCTGCATGCCCGGCAGCACGCGCACGACCTTGCCCTTGTAGATATTGCCGACGATCCCGCGGCGCAGCGTGCGCTCGACGTGGACCTCCTGCAGGACGCCGTTCTCCACCACCGCCACGCGCGATTCCATCGGCGTGATATTGATCAGGATCTCTTCGCTCATGCGCCCTTCCTTATCGCGCCCGGAGTCGTGCCAGCGCTACTTTCCGATCAAGACTGCCAGCTGGGGATGGAGAAGTCAGCCAGCAATGCCGAGGTTTCGCAAAGAGGCAGGCCGACCACGGCGCTGTAGCTGCCCTCGACGCGGCTGACGAACACCGCCGCAAGCCCCTGGATAGCATAGCCACCGGCTTTATCCTGCGGCTCGCCGGTTTCCCAATAGCGTTCGGCTTCCTCTGCGGATACCTCGCGGAAGGCCACGCGGCTGCTGACCACGCGCGCCTCGCAGCGATCCCGATCAGCTACCGCCACGGCGGTCAGCACCTCGTGCTCGCGGCCGGACAGGGCCTGCAGCATGGCCAGGGCGTCGTCGCGGTCCACCGGCTTGCCAAGGATGCGGCCATCCAGCACCACGGCGGTATCGGCACCGAGCACGCAGACGTCGGCGCGCTGGGCAAGGAAGTTCAGTCCGGCCAATGCCTTGCCACGCGCCAGACGCTCGACATAGGCATGCGCCGACTCGCCGGACTCGGGAGTTTCATCGATGGACGCGGGCACTATATGGAACGGCAGGCCGATCTGGGTGAGCAGCTCGCGGCGGCGCGGCGAACTGGAGGCGAGGTACAGCTGGGCCATCAGGGACTCCGAAGCGGGCCCGCACAGCACAGGCCCGGCGATTCCCCCGCAAGGGGGCGATCAGTTGATGTTCAGGCGCAGCCGCAGGGCCCGCAGCAGTGTGTAGACCCAGGGCCAGAGCAAGGCGCTGACCAGTGCCGGCAGGAGGAACACCAGGGTCGGTGGGCGGTTGCCGGTCAGGGCGCTGATCCACAGCTGGACCAGTTGGGCGAGACCGAAGACCACCAGCAACACCAGGCATTGCTGCCAGATGGGGAACATGCGCAGGCGCTGGTGCAGCGACAGCACCAGGCAGATGATCAGGCTGAGAATCAGGGCGTTCTGCCCCAGCAGGCTGCCGTAGAGCACGTCTTCGGCGACGCCGAACACCCAGGCGGTCAGCATGCCGACCTTGTGCGGCAGGTAGAGCACCCAGTAGGTGAGGAACATCGCCAGCCACAGCGGGCGGCCGATCTCCATGAAGCTGGGCATCGGCGCCACCGACAGCAGCAACGCCGCCAGCAGGGTGAGCCAGATGGCCCAGCCGTTGTTCGAGCCCTGCGCCGCCATCAGTGACGGGTCCTTGCATCCGGGTGCGATGCCGGCGCACCGGCCGGCGCTGCAGGGGCTGCAGGGGCTGCGCCATTGGTGCCGGCCGGATGGGCAGGCTGCGCAGCAGGAGCAGTTGGAGCAGCAGGCTGTGCGCCGTCATGCGGCTGGGCTGCCGGAGCACCTGGTGCAGGCTGTACCGGCGTGCCGGACTCGGCGGCCTTGCGATCGGCCTCGGCCTGGGCTTCGGCGGCATCGGTGGCGCGCTGTTCGGGGGTACGGCTGTCGCTGAACACCAGCAGCACGTAGCGGCTGCGGTTCATCTTGGCGGTCGGCACGGCACGGATAGTGGCGAAAGGCCCGCCCGTGTCGTGCAGTACTTCCTTCACCACCGCCACCGGATAGCCGGCCGGGAAACGCTGGCCAAGGCCGGAGCTGACCAGCAGGTCGCCTTCCTTGATATCGGCGGTATCGGCGACGTAGCGCAGTTCCAGGCGCTCCGGGTTGCCGGTGCCCACGGCGATGGCGCGCAAGCCATTGCGGTTCACCTGCACCGGAATGCTGTGGGTAGTATCGGTCAGCAGCAGCACGCGCGCGGTGTAAGGCATGACCTCGACCACCTGGCCCATCAGGCCGCTGGCGTCGAGCACCGGCTGGCCCTGGAACACGCCGTCCTTCTCGCCCTTGTCGATCAGGATGCGCTGGGTGAAGGGGTTCGGGTCGACACCGATCAGCTCGCCCACCAGCACCTTGTCATCGACCAGGGCGGAGGAGTTGAGCAACTCGCGCAGGCGCACGTTCTGTTCGGTGAGGGTGGCCAGCTTCTGCAGGCGGCGCTGCATCAGCAACTGTTCGGCCTTCAGGCGCTCGTTCTCGGCCAGCAGCTCGCTGCGGCTGGTGAACTGGTCGCGCACGCCTTCCCACGCACGAACGGGGAAATCGGCGATGCCATAGAAAGGACTCAGCACGAGGCCCATCTGGCTGCGTACCGGTTTCAGATAATCGAAGCGGGCATCGACCACCATCAAGGCGACCGACAGGACGGCGAGCACCAGAAGGCGCGCGCCCAGCGAGGGCCCTTTGGAGAATATCGGTTTGATGACCGGCTCCTAGCTGTGCAAGGTCGGTTGAAGTTTCACCAGCGCGGGCGAAACGTCAACCAACCTCCACGTCCAACTTACTCGGTGGACAGCAGGTCCATCGAATGACGGTCCATCATTTCCAGCGCCTTGCCGCCGCCACGGGCGACGCAGGTCAGCGGGTCTTCGGCGACGATCACCGGCAGGCCGGTTTCCTGGGCCAGCAGCTTGTCCAGGTCGCGCAGCAGCGCGCCACCACCGGTCAGCACCAGGCCGCGCTCGGCGATGTCCGAAGCCAGTTCCGGCGGGGACTGCTCCAGGGCGCTCTTGACCGCCTGGACGATGGTCGCCAGGGATTCCTGCAGCGCTTCGAGCACTTCGTTGGAATTCAGGGTGAAGCTGCGCGGTACGCCTTCGGCCAGGTTACGGCCACGGACGTCGACTTCGCGGACTTCGCCGCCCGGGAAGGCGGTGCCGATTTCCTGCTTGATGCGCTCGGCGGTGGATTCACCGATCAGGCTGCCGTAGTTGCGGCGCACGTAGGTGACGATGGCTTCGTCGAAGCGGTCGCCGCCGACGCGGACGGATTCGGCATAGACCACGCCGTTGAGGGAGATCAGGGCGATCTCGGTGGTGCCGCCGCCGATGTCGACGACCATGGAGCCACGGGCCTCTTCCACCGGCAGACCAGCGCCGATGGCGGCAGCCATCGGCTCTTCGATCAGGTACACCTCACGGGCGCCAGCGCCCAGGGCCGATTCACGGATGGCGCGGCGTTCCACCTGGGTGGATTTGCACGGCACGCAGATCAGCACACGCGGGCTGGGCTGCAGGAAGCTGTTCTCGTGAACCTTGTTGATGAAGTACTGCAGCATCTTCTCGCAGACGCTGAAGTCGGCGATCACGCCGTCCTTCATCGGACGAATGGCGGCAATGTTGCCCGGGGTACGGCCCAGCATGCGCTTGGCTTCGGTACCGACCGCTACGACGCTCTTCTGGCTGCCGTGGCTACGAATGGCGACCACGGACGGTTCGTTCAGGACGATGCCGCGCTCGCGCACATAAATAAGGGTATTGGCAGTGCCCAGGTCGATCGACAGATCACTGGAGAACATGCCACGCAGTTTTTTGAACATTGGAAAGAAACCCATAGGTGGCGCGTGGGTGAAAAGTGCGCGGGTAAAAAAGTGCGGCAAACTCTAACAATGACGGGGGTTTTGGGCAAGGCGGCAATTTATGCTAGATTCCTCGTTTTTCGGGCCTGCCGGCCCGTCCCAGCGGCCTTCGACCGTCTGCCGCGGGTTCTGTTCCCTGCCCCTCAATTCCTTCCGGCCAGGTCCAGTTCGAACCGGGCCGCTCTAGCTGGAGACCCCGATGGCGCTTGAACGCTCCGACGTGGAAAAGATCGCCCACCTCGCCCGCCTGGGCCTGGAGGAAGCCGACATTTCGCGCACCACCGATACCCTCAACAACATCCTCGGCCTGATCGACGCCATGCAGGCGGTCGACACCGACGGCGTGGAGCCCCTGGCCCACCCGCTGGAAGCCACGCAGCGCCTGCGCGCCGACGCCGTCACCGAGGAGAACCGCCGCGAAGCCTACCAGGCCATCGCGCCGGCCGTGGAAGACGGCCTTTACCTCGTCCCGAAAGTCATCGAGTAAGCGCTAAGGACACGGACATATGCTGCATCAATTGACCCTCGCCGAAGTCGCCCGCGGACTCGCCGACAAGCAATTCTCCGCCCAGGAACTGGCCACTGCCCTGCTCGCGCGCATCCAGCAGCTCGACCCGCAGCTGAACAGCTTCATCACCGTCACCGAAGAGATCGCCCTGGCCCAGGCCAAGGCGGCCGACGAGCGGCGCGCCAAAGGCGAGACCGGGGCCCTGCTGGGCGCGCCGATCGCCCACAAGGACCTGTTCTGCACCCAGGGCGTGCGCACCAGCTGCGGCTCGAAGATTCTCGACGCCTTCGTCTCGCCCTACGATGCCACCGTCGTCGAGCGCCTGGCCGACGCCGGCACCGTGAGCCTGGGCAAGCTGAACATGGACGAGTTCGCCATGGGCTCGGCCAACGAATCCAGCCACTACGGCCCGGTGAAGAACCCCTGGGATACCTCCCGCGTACCGGGCGGCTCCTCCGGTGGCTCCGCCGCCGCCGTGGCCGCGCGCCTGATCCCGGCCGCCACCGGCACCGACACCGGCGGCTCGATCCGCCAGCCGGCCGCGCTGACCAACCTCACCGGCATCAAGCCCACCTACGGCCGCGTATCGCGCTGGGGCATGATCGCCTACGCCTCCAGCCTCGATCAGGGCGGCCCGCTGGCCCGCACCGCCGAGGACTGCGCGCTGATGCTCGGCGCCATGGCCGGCTTCGATCCGAAGGACTCCACCTGCGTCGACCAGCCGGTGGACGACTACCTGGCCGCCCTGGCCAAGCCGCTGACCGGCCTGCGCATCGGCCTGCCGAAGGAATACTTCGGCGCCGGCCTGGACAGCCGCATCGCCGACGCGGTGATGAAGGTGGTCGAGCAGCTCAAGCAGCTCGGCGCGGTGGTCAAGGAGATCTCCCTGCCGAACATGCAGCACGCGATCCCTGCCTATTATGTGATCGCGCCCGCAGAAGCGAGCTCCAACCTCTCGCGCTTCGACGGCGTTCGCTACGGCTACCGTTGCGTAGACCCGAAGGACCTGCAGGACCTGTACAAGCGCTCCCGTGCCGAAGGTTTCGGCGCTGAAGTGAAGAACCGCATCATGGTCGGCACCTACGCGCTTTCCGCCGGTTACTACGACGCGTATTACCTGAAAGCTCAGAAAATTCGTCGCCTGATCAAGAACGATTTCACCAGCGCCTTCGCCGAAGTCGACGTGATCCTCGGCCCGACCACGCCGAACCCGGCCTGGAAACTGGGCGAGAAGAACAACGACCCGGTCGCCCAGTACCTGGAAGACATCTACACCATCACCGCCAACCTCGCCGGCATTCCGGGCCTGTCCATGCCGGCCGGCTTCGTCGACGGCCTACCGGTGGGTGTCCAGCTGCTCGCGCCGTACTTCCAGGAAGGCCGCCTGCTCAACGTCGCGCACCAGTACCAACAGGTCAGCGACTGGCACAAACAAGCACCGGCTGGATTCTGAGGACGACACACATGCAATGGGAAACCGTGATCGGGCTGGAAATCCACGCACAGCTCTCCACCCAATCGAAGATCTTCTCCGGTAGCGCCACCACCTTCGGCGCCGCCCCGAACACCCAGGCCAGCCTGGTCGACCTGGCCATGCCCGGCACCCTGCCGGTGCTGAACCAGGAGGCCGTGCGCATGGCCTGTCAGTTCGGCCTGGCGATCAACGCCGAGATCGCCGAGCGCAACGTGTTCGCGCGCAAGAACTACTTCTACCCGGACCTGCCCAAGGGCTACCAGACCAGCCAGATGGATCACCCCATCGTTGGCAAGGGCCACCTGGACATCACCCTGGAAGACGGCACCGTCAAGCGTGTCGGGATCACCCGCGCGCACCTGGAAGAGGACGCCGGCAAGAGCCTGCACGAAGACTTCCACGGCATGAGCGGCATCGACCTGAACCGCGCCGGCACTCCGCTGCTGGAGATCGTCTCCGAGCCGGACATCCGCAGCGCCAAGGAAGCCGTGGCCTACGTCAAGGCGATCCACGCCATGGTGCGCTACCTGGGCATCTGCGACGGCAACATGGCCGAAGGCTCGCTGCGTTGCGACTGCAACGTCTCGGTGCGGCCCAAGGGCCAGGCCGAATTCGGCACCCGCGCCGAGATCAAGAACGTGAACTCCTTCCGTTTCATCGAGAAGGCGATCAACCACGAAGTGCAGCGCCAGATCGAGCTGATCGAGGACGGCGGCAAGGTCGTGCAGGAAACCCGCCTGTATGACCCGAACAAGGACGAAACGCGCTCCATGCGCAGCAAGGAAGAAGCCAACGACTACCGTTACTTCCCCTGCCCGGACCTGCTGCCGGTGGTGATCGAGCGCGCCTTCCTCGAAGAACTGCGCACGCAACTGCCGGAACTGCCGGACCAGAAGCGCGAGCGCTTCGAGAGCCAGTACGGCCTGTCCGCCTACGACGCCAGCGTGCTGTCCGCCAGCCGCGAGATGGCCGACTACTTCGAACAGGTCCAGAGCATCTGCGCCGACGCCAAGCTGGCGGCCAACTGGGTAATGGGCGAGCTTTCCAGCCTGCTCAACAAGGACGGCCTGGAAATCGAGCAGTCGCCGGTTTCCGCCGAGCACCTGGGCGGCATGATCCTGCGCCTGAAGGACGGCACCATCAACGGCAAGGCAGCCAAGACAGTGTTCGCCGCCATGGCCGAAGGTGAAGGCTCGCCCGACGAGATCATCAAGGCCAAGGACCTGGTGCAGAACACCGACTCGGGCGCCGTCGAGAAGCTGCTGGACGACGTGCTGGCGGCCAACGCCGAGCAGGTCGAACAGTACCGCGCCAGCGACGAAGCCAAGCGCGGCAAGATGTTCGGCTTCTTCGTCGGCCAGGCCATGAAAGCCGCCAAGGGCAAGGCCAACCCGGCACAAGTGAACGAACTGCTGAAGAAGAAGCTCGAAGCCTGAGCCCACACTTCAACGACGCCGGGCTTGCCCGGCGTTTTTTCGTCCGGAGGTTCGATGCTGCGACCCATGGCCCTCATCGGTTGCCTGGCCCTGCTGGCCGGCTGTAGCACCACGTCATATGACAGCGAATCGGAAGTCTCCGGGCGCGGCTACCGCGCCGAAGGCACCGCGTCCTATTACGGCAAGGCGCACCATGGCAAGCGCACTGCCAGCGGCGAGCGCTTCAACCAGAACGCCCTGACCGCCGCGCATCGCACCCTGCCCTTCGGCACGCGGGTCCGGGTGACCAACCTCGACAACGGCCGCAGCGTCGTGGTCCGGATCAACGACCGCGGGCCGTTCGGCCGTGGGCGGATCATCGACGTCTCCAAGGCTGCCGCCGAACAACTCAACATGCTGCGTTCCGGCACCGCGCCGGTGCGCCTGGAAGGTCTCTGAAGGAGTCAGAATGAGCAATGACAACCGCAAGGCCGGCGAGCAGGTCCGCCGTGAAGTGATGGGCGACGTCTTCGTCGACCGCGCGCTGGGCAACGCCACCGAGTTCACCCAGCCGCTGCAGGACTTCGTCAACGAGCACGCGTGGGGCGGCGTGTGGAACCGCGAGGGCCTGCCGCGCAAGACCCGCAGCCTGATCACCCTGGCCGCGCTGACCGCGCTCAAGTGCCCGCAGGAGCTGAAAGGCCACGTGCGCGGCGCTCTGAACAACGGCTGCACGGTGGAAGAGATTCGCGAAGCGCTGCTGCATTGCGCGGTCTATGCCGGTGTTCCGGCGGCCATCGATGCCTTCCGTGCGGCGCAGGAAGTGATCGATGCATGGCAGGCGGATCAAAACGCCTGATTTTCAGCGGCGCCAATTGGCGCTGTTCGCGGGCATGGCCCGCTCCTACAGGTTGGCACCACAGCAACCGGGAAACGCCGAAGCGCAGCGCCCATTTGTAGGAGCGGGCCACGCCCGCGATCAGTCGGCAGGGCCGACGGTTCCCGCCATTACGGATAACTGAACCGTTTCACCAGCGTCAGCTCACCCGGCTGGCGCATCGGGATCAGGAAGGACTCCTGCTTCTCGTTCACCGTCCCCTCCTCCGTGACGATGGTCACCTGCGCCGTGGTCAGCGGCTTGGCCGCGTTCACGTCGCCGGAGCTTTCATCCGAACTCCAGCCACCGCCGTAGTAGTTCACGTAGACCAGGTACTGGCCCTTGAGCGGGGTCGGGCTGGCGATGATTTCCGGGCCGTAGCCGGTGGTTACGTCGACGTCCTGGGCCGCGCCATTGGGCAGCGAGCGGTTGCCGTACCAGACGTGCCCACCATCGGGCGTCACCAGGTGCAGGTCGAGGTCGGTGTTGTCCGAGTCCCACGACAGCATGACCCGCAGCTTGGCCGCTACCTCGCCACCGCCGCCGCCATGGTAGAACTGCACGCGCTTGCGCTGCTGGCCGTCCGGGCTGACGACCTCGACGCTGTTGGAGCCCGCCGGGAAGGCGAACGGCCGGTCGAACTTGCCGTCGCTCTCTACCCGCATCGGCATGGCCACGCCGTTGACCACCAGGCGCGCCGGGTCCTTGCTGTCCTTGGGCAAGCCACGGATTTCACCGCGGATGCGCGCGGTATCGGACTGGTCTTCCCGCGAGTTCACCGAGGACGCCGGGTAGTTCACCGTCTGCCGGAAGTCGGCCTTGTCGCCATCGCCCGAGCGCCAGCCCCCCAGCGGGGTATCCAGGCTGATCGGCGATTCGGCGGCCTGCGCGCCCAGCGGGATCAGGCTGGCGAGCAGGGACAGGCGGAGCACGTGGGCGAGTTTCATGCTGATCATTCCAGTATCAGGCGACGGGCCAGGCTTTCCACGTAGCCCTCGTCTTGTCCATTGGGGTGCGCCTGGAAGGCCAGGTGCAGGTATTCATGAGCCAGGTCGAGGCGATCCTGCTGGGAGTAAAGGCCGCGCACATAGATGCGCTGGCGTTCGCGGTCGACGTAGGGCCGGCCACTGCTCAGGCGGCACACGGCGAAGGACTGCAGTTCCTCATAGCCTGCCTCGGTTTCCAGGCGTGGGCGCCAGTCGCGGCGTTGCGCCTTCAGCCAGCGCTCGGCCTCGGGCAACGACTGGCAGGCGGCTGTCGGGTTGCTCCAGCGGCTCAGGCTGGTGCGCGGGAAGGCGCGGGCTAGGATCGCGTCATAGCGCAGGCCCTTGGCGGCCTGCTCCTGGGCGTCGCGCCAGGACAGCTTCGACTGCCCCGCCTCGTCCGAGTGGTAGGTGACGGTGCCGCCAGCCAGCACCAGATCAGCCGTCCAGGCCGCTATGCCATGCGCTGCCTCGCTGGCCGGACGCGGCGCCACACGCTGGCGCTGGCTGCTGTCGTCGATGCTCAGGCAGTCGCCGCGCGGGGCGCCGTTCTGCAAGAGATAAGTGCGGATGGTCACCGCCAGCGCCTTGGCCGCTTCCGGCGGCGTAGCGGAAGCCTCGCGGTCGAGCACGCGGGCGACGTACTCCTCGCGGGACAGGCGGGCAGTCAGGCGCGGCCCCTGCACATCGCGCTCGAGGAAAAGGTCGCCGCTGCTGTTCACGTCGAGTCGAACGCCATTGGCGAACAACACATTCTGCCGGCCCGCCAGCAGGCCTTCGGCGGCGGGCTGATTGCGCACGTCGTAGACCTCTTTCAGCGGATAGCGGCT
This sequence comes from Pseudomonas sp. PDM22, assembly GCF_014851965.1. Taxonomy (NCBI): domain Bacteria; kingdom Pseudomonadati; phylum Pseudomonadota; class Gammaproteobacteria; order Pseudomonadales; family Pseudomonadaceae; genus Pseudomonas; species Pseudomonas sp. PDM22. The sequence continues at coordinate 119,821 of NZ_JACVAR010000002.1, read as the reverse complement.
GAACAGCCCGACTTCGACGCAACGCCCCGGATCGCTGGGCCACGGCGCCGGCAGCGCGGCACCGATGGCGTTGCCGTACCTGGCCAGCACTGTCTTGCTGGTGCCCGGCCCGCGCGCCCAGAGCGGCGTGCCGTCGACCAGCCAACCGGCGAAGCCGCCCTCGCGCCGACCGCCTTCATCCCAACTCCAGGTCTTCACCCGCAGGCGCCCACCCAAAACGGCAGGGGCGCGGCCTTCGTCGGCTGCCAGGCTGACATCGAGCAGCACCTTGCGCGCCTGCTCCTGGGCCGGCAGGTGCTGCAGTTGATCGAGCAGTTCGGCGACCGGTACTTGGGTCTGCGGCGCCAGCTTGTCCAGCTGGGCGATCCAGGCCGGCGCGTGGCGCGCCTGCCAGTATTGCTGCCAGACCGCAGCATCGATGCCCAGGCGCTGCGGCTGGAAGTACAGACCGCAGGATTTCACCAGCGCGGCGTCGCGCTCGATGCTCTGCCCCGCCGTGCAGCAATACACCTCTTCCTTGCTTTCGCCGCCGCACTGATATGCCGGTTCCTGCTGCTCGGTGTCGTTCAGCCAGGCGTAGACGAACAGCTTCCACAGGCTGCCCAGCGGCGCGTGCAGGTCCGCCGGCAATGGCTGGCGATCGAGCACCTGCTGCGGCCCGAGCCGCAGCAGTTCGTCGCCCTGCGCGGTGCGCCAGGCCAGCTGCGCCTGCTCTTGCGAGCCGGGCGCCGCGAGGGCACTCAGCGGCAACAGCAGGATCAGCCCGGCCAGACGTGCGCGCATCGATTACTGAACCTTGATCTTCGCCAGGGCCGGCTGCTGCTCCAGCGCCTGCTCCTGCGGCGCATAGAGGCGCTGGTAACGCGCCGGCGGCAGGACGAACTCGCCCTTCTGCGAGAAGCGAACCAGATGACGGAAGCGCAGCTCGCCGCCCAGGGTGTCCACCGGCACGCCATAGAACAGGTCACCCGGCTCGTTGCGGGCGCGTTCCAGGCTGGTCGCCTCGACACCGCCCAGGCCGCTGATCTGCAGACCCCAGGTGGTGCGCTCGACGTCCGCACCTGGCGGCAGAGGCACTTCCAGCATGCCGTAGCGCAGGGCTTGGGCCTGCTCGGTGGTCAGGGTCACTTCATCCAGGTACAGCTCGTCGCTGGACAGCGGCTTGTCGCCCAATTCCTCGGCGCTGAAGGCGAAGGCGTCCTCGCCCGGCACCAGGCGCAGCAGGCGGCGCTTGATGGTCACCGGCAGCTGGCTGGCCGGCGCTTCGGCGCTGCGGAAGGTCACGGAAGCGTTGAGCGGACGCGAAGGCGCGGCGCTCAGGTCCAGCTGCGCAGGCACGTCCTTGCCCTGCCATTGCCAGAAGGCATCGCCGGTGGTGCTGTGGCTTTCCTTCCAGTCCGCGACCGGTTTGGGCAGCTCGGCAGCCGGGGCATCGGCCACGGCGCGCTGCATCCAGGTCAGCGCCAGGGCGCGTTCGACGGTGGATTGCTGCGGCGCCAGGCTCTGCAGCAGGGCGCGGGCACGGCTGGCATCGACAGTACCGCTGTAGAGCTGCACGGCACGGGCGAACGGCTGGTCGCTGGTATTGAGCTTCAGGCGCGCACCATCCAGTTGCCTGGCGAACCCGGACGGCAGCGCAACCTTGTTCTGCTCGGCCAGGCTGGCCGTCAGTACACGGGCCACTGCCAGGCCCAGCTCGGAGTCCGGCTGGCCCATGACCAGGCTGTCGTCGCTGTCGAAGTCGTTCACCGACTTCGCCGCCTCGCCGTTGCCGGCGTTCTCCAGGTCAGTGAGCAGGCCGCTGACCAGGGTCTGCACCGGCAACTTCATGTCGCGGGCAAAGGCCAGGATCAGCGCGCGCTGCAGCAGCGGCGTGGCGCTGGCGCGTGCGGAGTAAAGCTCCAGGACGCGCTGCCAGTGGTCCGGCGGCAGCTGGATTTCCAGGGCGCGGCTGGCGTGCCAGTCGGCGTAGTAGGCATAGGCGGTGAGGAAGGCGTCGTAGTCTTCGCCGCCCCACCAGGTGAAGTAGGCGTCCGGGCCGGCCATCTGCACCAGGCGCAGGCGGCTGGTCTGCATGATCAGCCGCAGGCGGTCGCGCACACGCGGCTCGCCGTTGGCCAGCATCGGGTAGGCCACACTCAGCGGCAGCAATTGGCTGGCGGTCTGCTCGACGCCCCCCCAGGGGTAGTCGAGCAGCGAGTCGAGATTGCCGCGCAGCAGGGCCTGGGCGCTGTCATCCAGGCGCAGGCTGACGTCGCGGGCATCTGCCGGCAGCTGCAGCGGGGTGTTCTGCGCGTTGACCTGCAGCGGCCTGGACTGCAGCACCTGCCAGCTGTCCGCCACGAGGCTGAAGTGCACACCGAGGCTGTCGCGCACCTGGCCTTCCTGACGCAGTTCGACGCTCCAGTCGCCATCGCTGAGCGGCTGTTGCGGCAGGGCGATGTAGTTGACGCCACGCTTGAGGTCCAGCGCCTGGGTCTTCTCCGCGCCATTGGCGCGGATCAGCAACTCGGCCTTGGTGTCCTGCTCGCCCTGGTTGAAGACGAACAGTCCCAGGTCCGGCGCATCGCCCGTGCGGAAGCGTTTCGGGCCACTCCACTTCAGGTAAAGCGGCTTCTCGGAGCGGATGAACTGCTTCTTCTGGCCGACCTGCCCCTGGTCATCCATGGCACGGGCGGTGATACGCCAGCGGGTCAGGGAGTCGGGCATGCGGAACTTGAACTGGGCCTTGCCGTTGGCGTCGGTGACCAGCTCCGGCTCCCAGGCGGCGGTGTCGACTTCCTCGCGGCGCGGGCGCTCCAGCACCTTCACGCCACGCTCGCTGCGGTTGGCGCGGCCGGGCGCGCTGGGCGAACCGGGCAGTGCCACGTCGTAGCTGATGAACGCGAGGCTGGCACTGGTGCGCACGTTGTTGCGGCGCGGGTGGTAGAAGAACTGGTCGATGCCCGGGGCGATTTCCGGCTGCAGTGCGTAGATCATCTCGTCCACCACACTCACGGTGAGGTGACTGGAGACAGGCTTGCCGGCGTAGGCGGTGTCGAGGTTGACGGTGACCGTCTCGCCCGGCTCGTAGCGTTCCTTGTCGGTGCTGACGGCGATCTCCACCTGCGGCACGGCGACCTTGATGCCGGCGTTCTGGAAGCTGTAGTCGCCGCTGCGGGTGTAGAGCACGGAGAAGGTCAAGTTCGGCGAGAACTCGGCCTTCACCGGAATGCGGGCGCGGTACTGGGTCGGGTTGAGCTTTTCCAGCTTCAGCCAGTCGCCGCCCTTGGACAGCAGTGCGGTGGCCTCGACCTTGTCGCGCTCCAGCGACAACAGCGCGTCGTCCACCGGCTCGGGGAAGGTGATCAGCGCCAGCGCTTCTTCACCGGCCTGGTACTCGGCCTTGTCGAGGACGATTTCCACGGTGCCCGGGACGGCCTTCACGCCGTCGCCGCTGACCGAGTGGCCGGTGCCGCCGAGCAGCTGGCCGGCCTTGTCGCGCAGCTCGACGCTGTAGGTGCCGGGCTTGTCGAAGGTAATGGCGAACTTGCCGCCTTCGACTGCGCCGTCGCCGCTGCTGCGGTCTTCCAGGCGTAGCCAGCGGTAGGCTGTGGGCAGTACCGGCGTCTGCTGTTCGGCGGCGTAGCTGAACTCGACCTTGTCACCGGCGGCGCTGAAGCGCTGCGGCGCGCTCACGCGGTAGCGCGCGGCGCCACGCTCGATGAGGATTTCCTTGCTGGTCTTCACGCGGTACGCGGCGCCATCGCTGGCGAACACGGTGAGCATGTAGCGGCTGGGTTTCTCCGCCGCCGGCAGGTCCAGCGCGGCGCGGCCCTGCTCGTCGGTGGTGATCTGTGCGCTGGTCAGCTCCACGGGGAACTGGCCGAGGTACTGCAGTTCGTTGTCCACCATCGACAGCTGCTGGGCGCGCAGGCTCAGCTCCAGGCGCGCATTGGCCACCGGCTTGCCGTCCGGGTAGAGCAGGATCAGGTTGCCCTTCACCGGCTCGCCGGTCTTGAAGTCCGGCTTGGCCAGGTCGAGGGAAATCTCGAAGTGCGGCTTGATGTACTCGGCGACGCGGAAGGCGCTGCTGTAGGTCTGGTCGCGGTAGTCGAAGCGCAGCTCGTAGCCGCCGGCGACGGCGTTGGCCGGCAGCTGGAAGCGGCCATTGGTGCCGCTCCTGGCGTCGTACTTGAGGTCGAGGGTCTGCAGCGTGGTGCCGGCGGCGTCGATCACCGACAGGCGCAGCGGCGCGCTCTGCGGCGACTGCGATTCGCGGGAGTTCTTGAATTCGCGACCGACGATCTTCAGCGATACCCAGTCGCCCGGACGGTACAGCGGGCGGTCGGTGAAGGCGTAGAGTTTGGTGTCGTAGATTTCGCTGTCGTAGTAGAAGTTCTCGGAGACGAAGACGCCACCCTCCTCGTCCTCGCCGATCACGAAGGAGCGCTCGGGGCTGACGTGCTGCAGGCGCAGCAGGCCGTCGGCGTCGCTGCTGCCGCTGCTCATCACGCCCAGACCATCGGTCCACAGCACCTTGGCGCCGCCCACTGGCGTGCCTTCGTGCTTGCGCGCGGTCCACACCAGCAGCTCATTGCCGGCGATCTTGCTCACCGCAACGCTGTTGGAGACGAACACAACGGTGGTCGCGCGGTATTTGCCGACCAGCGCCTCGACCAGGTACAGGCCGGGCTTCAGCTTGCCCAGCGGCACGTAGACGTTGCCCGGTGCGACATTGATGAACTCGCTGGAAGAGCCGGCGAGGCTGACTTCCTTCGGCGGCTGGATCGGTTTGGCGTCCCACAATGGATAGCGGAACTGGATGACCATCGGCAGGCCGGGAATCGGCGCGTACTGCGGCTGCGCGTCATAGGGCGTCGGCGCGCGCATGGCATTGCCCATCTTCAGCTCGGGCACCACCTCGGTGACCTGCTGGCGCGACTCGTAGGAGAAGGTCCGCTGCATCACCCGACGCGACTTGCGGTACCAGTTGTCCCACAGGTAGGCCAGGGTGTTGGACAGACCCTCGCCCTTGAACTGCCCTTCGGACAGCACGCGGTGCAGGTTCTTCTGGCGCTTGAGGAAGTCCAGCGGCTTGTCGATGCGGTAGACGCGGATATCCGCGCCACCGTATGGCTCCATGCGGTAGCGACGGTAGTCACGGCCTGGCGCTTCCAGGCGCACCTTGGCCACCTCGTCGGAAGCGAAGCTTGAGTCGGCGAGCAGGAAGAACGACTCGCCAGCCATGGGCGCGTAGTTGCTCGCCGGGACGTCATCGTCCGCCTGCACGATCGCGGGCGCGGCGGCGAACAGGCCGGCGCAGGCCAGGGCAGCGGCAATGCCGCGCAGCGCGTTCATCGGGTCAGGAAGGACAAGCGATAGACGCCGATAAAGTTGGGATTGGATTCGTCGGGTATCCATCGGGTGTCCTTCCATGTCATGAGTTGTTGCAGGCTGACCGAGCGCATGCCGTTGTCGGTCGCCGTACGAGTGCCGGTGTGATAAGCGATGTCGCGGCCCATCCAGATCATCAGATGCTGGTCATCGCCCTGGTCGAAGAACATCAGGTCGCCGGGACGCGCCTGGTTGAGGTCGCGACCAACGAGCTGGCTGTTGTATTGAATGAGTTTGATCGCGTTGACGTAGGGGCCGGTCTTACCGCCGCCCTGCTGCCAGGTCTGCGCGAGATTGCGCTGTGCGTCGGACAGTTCCAGCTCCGGCGGCAGGTAGCGGTTGGACATACCGTTGGCGCGCAGCCACTTGGCGTCATGCACCTTTAGCGCCTCGTTGGCGGCAAAGCGCACGAGGCCGGCGCAGTCCTGCTGGTACCAGCGCGGGTTCGGCCCGCGACGCAGCTGCTCCTCGGCGATGCGCACGAACCAGGCGCGGAACACCTGGGTCTGCTGCGCATCCAGCGCCGGCTCCGTTGCGTGCGCCAGCGTGGCGACAAGCAGACTGGCCAGCAGCATGAGGGGTTTGCGGATCACAGCGCCTTCCATTCCAGCGGCAACCACTCCCACTCACCGCTAGGCTCGCTGCCAGCCGGCAGGGTCAGGGCGTAGGAGCCGTTGCCGGCGAGAGTCTTCAGGCGCGGCAGGAGCAGCGTGTCGGCGGCGTTGCGGAATACCGGCTCGATGTCCTGCGGCAGGCTGTCCAGGGTCTCACGCTGGAGCAGTGCGGACAGCGTCTTGGGCGCCAGGTACGCGGGCACCAGGGCGTCCTTGGGCAGCACGTCGGCCAGCGGCGGGTAGCGCTTGGCCAGGGTGTTGCGGGCCTTGTCGAGCAGCTTGTCGTCGATGGAGAACAGCAGGGTGTTGCCATCGCGCAGCAGGCTGACGCGGAAGAAGCCGTTGCCGCTGACCTGGTCGGGATTCCCCGCCTCGCTGGCCGGGTACTGGCCGAAGCGCGAGCTGACTTGACGCTGCCACAGGTGACCTTCGCCCTCGGCACGACTTTCAACCTCGAAGGCGCCGGCCTCCACGTTGGCCTCGTAGGCTCCGATCATGCTGCCGAACAGCTTGCCCAGTTGCTCGTCCAGCTCGGGGCTGGCCGGCGCGTCGAGCTTCACCGCGAGCAGCGGCGAGTGCAGGCGCGAGTCCGGGTACCAGCACAGGCCGGCAGCGCCGGAGAGGTGCTCGGAGAAGGCGGCTGCCATCTTCTGCTCGGCGCCCAGCTTCACCAGCATGTTGTCGTACAGGCCCGGCGTGACCGGCAGCGCGACGCAGGCGCTGGCGCCCATGGGCATGGCCTGCCAGACAGGGGTGAAGTCCAGGTCCGGCTGGCGGGCAACCTCGTTGAGCGCCAGGTAGCTGTGCCAGCCGTCCTTGCCCTGTTCGAAGCGCACGCCAGCGAAGGTCGGGATGAAGCGCTGGTAGCCCATGGCGAGAACACCGGCGCCCAGGGTGATGCGCTGCTTCAGCTCGCCACGCGGTTCCAGGGAGAAGTCCTTGGCGAACAATGGCTCGCCTTCCAGCGCGCTGCCCAGGTCCTTGGCGACGGCGGCATCGGGCTCGCCCAGGTTGTCGTAATCCGGGTTGGGGAAGAGCATCTTCGGGTTCGACAGAACCAGCATCTGGTCGCCACGGGAGACGAACAGCAGGGTCTTCTCGGCGCCATAGCGCAGGCTGTAGACCGGCGTGGCGCTGCTCTTCACCTGGATTTCCGCGACCTTCTTCAGCTGGCTGTCATCGGCCGCGATCCTGGCCAGCGGCTCCAGCACCTTGGCCAGGCCGCCGCGCTTGAGCACCACCATGAAGTCGCGCAGACGGCCATCGGCACCGCGCCACAGGGCGACCTGGGCCGGCTGGTCGAGCAGTTCCTCGATCACGCTGTCCTTCAGGGTCAGGTCGTGCTCGTAGACGATGCGCCGCAGGGTGCCGGTCAGGCCCAGGCGGTCGGCGTTGTTCTCGTAGTAGAAGACGAAGTCCTCGGTGAGCACGTCGCGCAGCAGCGGCACTTCCAGCACGGCCTTGGGCAACTGGCTGAGGGAGGCGCTCTCGATCAGCGCGTCGGGGCGCTTGAGGTCGCGGACCACTTCCGGGCTTTCCGGCGCTTCCAGGGTCCCCACCGGCGCCGAATGGAAAGCCGGGATCAAGCCGAAGGCGAGGGCCAGGCCACCGGCGACCAGCGCGGCGGCGAGCGCGCCGATGGCGATCAGCGGACCACGGCCCGGGGCCTGGGCCGGCGTCGGCGTGGAGGTGCTGTCTTGGCTGCTGGAGGGCGTATTGTCGCTCATGGATCGCTTGTCCCGTGTCATCCCTGCGAGGGGCGAATTCAGTAGTTGAAGGTCTTCACCAGCACCAGATCACCGATGGTGCGCATCGGCACCACGAAGGTCTCGCGCTTCTCGTTGACGGTATTTTCGTTGAACACCAGGTTGATCTCGGCGGTGATCACGTCCTGCTCGTGGTTGCCTTCCTGGAAGTTGTAACCCTGGCTGGCGTTGTAGTTGCCCCAGTAGTTCACGTAGACCAGGTAGGTGCCGTGCAGCGGCGCGGCCATGGTGAACATTTCCGGGCCGGGGCCATCGACGCCGTCCGGGTCGAGGCCGCCGCCATTGCTCAGGCGCGGCCGCGCCCAGAAGGCATGCTGGCCGTCGGGCGTGACGATATGCAGGTCGAGCTCGGCCTTGGGGTCGTTCCAGCCCAGCGCCAGGCGCAGGCGCGGCGCGACCCGGTGGTTGTTGGCCTCGTAGAACTGGATGCGCTTGAGGGATTTGCCCTCGGCGCTGGCCACCTCGACGCTGTTGCTGCCGGCGCCGAAGTTGTACGGACGGACAAACCTGCCTTCGCCGTCGGTGTAGAGAGGGAGCGGATTGCCGTTGACTACCAGGCGCTGGGCACGGTCGACGCCGGCCACTTCGCGCAGGTGGCCCTCGATCAGGCTGCGGCCACGGGAACCGCCCCGGTCGATGGGTGGCGTGGGATAGGCCACGCGGGGCACGCTGGGATCATCGGTCAGACCCGAATAGCGCCAGCCGGCGGCAGGGCTGGAGAGGTCCGCACTCGGCTCGGCAGCGACCGTCGCAGCCAGGAGACTGGCTGACAGAAAAAAGACGGCACGAACCATCCGACGCGTGAGCTGCATGAACATTCCTTGATCGTGCATAGCGGGGGGAGCCAAATGTAACCGGTCTTGTCGACGCGCGGAACGGCGTTAGCGCGGCGTTGCGACCCAAGGCGATCTTTCAGAAATTTCCTACAAGCTGAATAGCCTTTTTCGCAACACCCATTGGAAGAATCTCGACTTCCCCCGAGTCACATCCAGCCGCCCCACTGCAGGACGAAGATGCCGATGTTGGTCGTCAGCGCCGCCACCAGGGTGGTGATGACGATGATCGACGCCGCCAGCTCGTGATTGCCATTGGCCGCACGGGCCATGACATAGCTGGCCGCCGCCGTGGGGCTGGCGAAATAGAGGAACAGCACGCCCAGTTCGGCGCCGCGGAAGCCCAATGCCCAGGCGACGGAGGTGCAGATCAGCGGCAGCCAGACCATCTTCATCAGGCTCGCGCTGATCGCCAGCCCACCGCTTTCGCGCAGCGAGGCCAGCGACAGGGTGCCGCCGATGCACACCAGCGCCAGCGGCAGGGTCATCTGGGCGAAGTAGTCAGCGGAGGTCAGCAGCCACTTCGGCAGGCCGATACCGAACCAGGAGAACGGCAGCGCCGCCAGTACGCTGATGATCAGCGGATTGCAGATGACATTGCGGGCGATGCTCAGCGGGTCGGACTTCATGCTCGGGCTGTAGATCGCCAGCACCACCGAGGACAGCGTGTTGTAGCAGAGGATCACCAGCGCAGCGAGGACCGAGCCCAGCGCCAGGCCGTGGTCGCCATAGAGGCTGGTGGCCAGCGCCAGACCGATGATGCCGTTGTTGCCGCGGAATGAACCCTGCACGTAGACGCCACGCTCCTCGCGCGGCACCCGCCAGACGGCCCAGCCCCAGGCCAGCAGGAAACCCACCAGGGTCGCCGCGCAGAAGTACAGCAGCACTTCGGGGCGCGCCGCACTGTGCAGATCGGAGTGGTAGATGCCGAGGAACAGCATCGCCGGCATGGTGGCGTTGAACACCAGCGCCGACGCCGTCTGGATGAATTCCGGGTTGATCGCCCCCACGCGGCGCAGCAGCACTCCGAGGAACAGCATGGCGAAGACCGGGGCGGTGATGCTGAAGGTCTGGAGCAGGAGTGCGAGCATGGGGCGGGAGGGGTCTGGGCGGTGGGGGCGACAATCATAGCAAGCTAAGTACCCACCGCGCCGGGGCAAATCAGGCTTCGCCCTCTTCCTCGTGGGCCAGCGCCAGGTACTCCGTAGACCTGGTCACGTCGCCCTCGGCCACGCGGGTCAGCTTGCCGTCGACGGTGGCGCCATTCTCCATGCTCAGTTGGCGATACTGGATATTGCCCATTACCCGCGCATTGGAATGCAACTCCAGCAGGTGCTCGACGTACAGGTCGCCGACGATGGTGCCGTCGATCAGCGCATCATAACTGCTGACATTACCCTCGATTCGGCCTTCCGCACTGAGCGCCAGCAGGCTGGCCGCGCCGGGCTTGTGGATTACGTTGCCCTTCACCGTGCCGAGGACCTTCAGGCCGTCCTCGAACTGAATGTCTCCTACCAGAGCGACGTTGCCGGACAACAGGCTGGAGAACTTGTCCACCGTCACCTGCGGCCCTTTTTTCTTGCTGTTGCTGAACATCGAATTTCCTCGCGCGGACTACTTGCCAGGTTTCTGCTGGCGGTAGAAGGCCAGCTCGGTCTTGAGTTTCTTGATCTCGGCCGACATCGAATCGATGCGGCGCATCAGTTGTTCACGGTTGGCGCGGTCCTCCTCGCCCTGCATGCGCTTTTCCTCCAGTTCGGCGGTCAGTTGCACCACCTGTTCCTGCAGCGCATGCAGCTCATCGGCGTGTTTCTGGCCCTGGCTGTCGTCCAGCCCGCGCACGAACCACAGGCCCGCCAGCACCGCCGCCAGCAGGACGAACAGCGCCAGCAGGCGGCCGAACCATGCCGAGCCACGGGGAGCATGGGGCGAATGGTCGGCGCGTAGCAGGTCGCGGGTAGAAGGCTTTCTAGTCCGTGGCCATGCCATCGCTATCGATCTCCATTCCCCCTAGCGAGAGGAAGTTCTGTGGGTCAACGAACTCGCCGTGGTAGAGCACTTCGAAGTGCAGGTGCGGGCCGGTGGAACGCCCGGTGGAGCCGACCTTGGCGATTTCCTGCCCCGGCAGCACGACGTCGCCAACTTTCACCTCCAGCTTGGAAGCGTGGGCGTAGCGGGTCACCAGGCCGTTGCCGTGGTCGATTTCCACCCGATTGCCATAGGAGGGGTTCGGCCCCGCCACGATCACGCGCCCTCCCGCGGCCGCGTGGATCGGGCTGCCGGTGGGCGCGGAGAAGTCCTGCCCGGAATGGAAGGCCAGGTGATGATTGAAGGGGTCGAATCGGTTGCCGAAGGGCGAGCCCAGGCGCGCCTGCTCGACCGGCCGGCGCGCTGGAATCGCCATGAAATCGGCATTGCGGCGGGCCACCTGATCCATCAGCAGGTCGAAGACCCGGCGCAGGCATTTCGCCGAGCGCTCGCCCTGCTGCAGATCGTCGGTCGAGCCGGGCAGCGGCTCGGCACAGGGACGCGGAGGCAGGAGGATGCCGCCCTCGCCTTTGCCGGACGCCGCGACCTTTGCCGCGGCCTTGGGCTTGGGTACCAGTTCCGGATCGACCTTGGCCAGCTTGCGGGCGATTTCCTCGTGACTGTCGACGGCCTGGAGCAGATAGGTCGCATCCTTTTCCAGTACCTGCAGGCGACCGGCCAGGTCGCCGATGCGCTCCGCGGCGAAGCGTTCGCCGGAGTCGTCTTCCGCCGCCGGCTCGGCCGGGGCAGCGACCGGCATCGGCGCCGGCGCGAGGTTGACCCGACCGACCCAGATGCCGCCGGCGAAGGCCGCAACAGCGAACAGTACGGCCACGCAGCCACCGATCACCACGATCCGGCGCGGGTCGACCAGGCGCAGGTCCGAGCGGGTCAGGGCTTGGCGTGACGGGGAAAGGGATTTCATAGCGGTACCAGTGAATTGCATTCGGCCCGACGGGTGGCCGCCGGGGTGCACAGGGTACCTGTTCTTGAAAACTTCGCAGCGGCTAAACACTGAAAAATGTAAATAAATAAGAAGAAATCATCTTGTCTGAGAAGACTTTCAGATGTTTCCCACTAACAGGATCACATTATCCCAGTGAATCAAACTGCCACTACGCCGGTAAAACGGACTCGATCTCCTGCAAACGATGCTCCTCCAGGCGCAGTTGGCGCGAGTGGAATCGCTTCAGGCTGACCCGGTGGCCAATGCTGACCAGCGTCACCCCCGGCAACTGGTCGAGCAGCACCTGATAGAGCGCGGCTTCGTCGGATTCATCGAGCGCGGAGGTGGCTTCGTCGAGGAACAGCCACTGCGGTGCGTAGAGCAGCGCGCGGGCGATGGCCAGGCGCTGCTGCTCGCCCGGCGAGAGCACACGCTGCCAGTGATCGGCGTCATCCAGACGCGGCACCAGCGAATCCAGGCGGCACAGATGCAGCACCTGCTTCAGCTGCTCAGGGGCGTGGCGATCGCCTGACTCCGGATAGCTCAGCGCCTCGGCCAGGGTGCCGATGGGCAGATAGGGTTTCTGCGGGACGAACAGGCTGCGTGCGTCAGGCATCTGCACCACGCCGCTGCCATAGCGCCAGAGGCCGCTCATGGCGCGCAACAGGGTGCTCTTGCCGCCGCCGGAGGGGCCGCCGATCAGCACGTGCTCGCCGGGGTTCAGCTCCAGGCTGGTGGGCTGCAGCAATTCTCGGCCGTTGCCCAGGCTCAGGGTGAGGTTGTGCAGTTGCAGGTTGTCACCGGTCTTGCGCGCGTCGATGTTGGCGGACTCATGGGCAGTCTCGTCCATGGTCTCGCGGAAGCTCAGCAGACGGTCGCAGGTGGCGCGCCAGCTGGCGAGGCTGGCGTAGGCGTCGATGAACCAGCTCAGGCCGTCCTGCACGTTGCCGAAGGCGGAGTTGATCTGCATGAGTTCGCCGAGCTGGATCTGCCCGGAGAAGTAGCGCGGCGCGGCGACGATGAAGGGAAACACGGTGGCGATCTGGGCGTAGCCTGAGCTGAAGAAGGTCAGGCGCTTCTGCACCTTCATCAGTTCCCAGAAATTGCTCCAGACGTTGCGGAAGCGGCCCATCAGGCGGGCGCTCTCGTTGGCCTCGCCGTTGTACAGGGCGATGCTTTCGGCGTTCTCGCGCACCCGCACCAGGCCGAAACGCAGGTCCGCCTCGTAGCGTTGCTGGCGGTTGTTCAGACCGATCAGGCGGCGTGCGATGAGGTGCGTCAACCAGCTGCCGACCGCGGCGTAGAGCAGTGCCGCCCAGAACATGTAGCCGGGAATGCTGATACCGAAGAGCTCGATGCTGCCGGATACGCCCCAGAGAATGACCGAGAAGGACACCAGGCTGACGATGTTGCGGATCAGCCCCAGACCAAGGGTCAGGGTGGTGTCGGTGAAGCTGTTGAGGTCTTCGGAAAGACGCTGGTCAGGGTTGTCGGTGTGCCCACGCTGCTCCAGGCGGTAGTAGTTCTTGTCGCCCAGCCAGGCGGCGAAGTGCTTCTCCGTAAGCCAGCGGCGCCAGCGGATGGTGAGCATCTGGGTGAGGTACAGCCGGTACACCGCGGTGAGGATGAACACCGCGGCGATGCCGCAGAACATCAGCATCAGGTGGATGAAGCTCTTCAGGTCCTTGTTCTGCAGGGCGTTGTAGAAGTCGCGGTACCAGCTGTTGAGCCAGACGCTGAGGGCCACGCCGACCAGCGACAGGGCGATCACCACGATCAGCAGCAACCAGGCCATGCCCTTCTCTTCGCTGCGCCAGTAGGGCGCGGTGAGTTGCCAGACTCGGTGGAAGAAGCGGCTGCGAACGGCGTCGTTCGCGGCCCGGTACTCGGCGCTGTCGGTCATGGGGGTCGGCTCGCACGGCTGGAAATAAAAAGGAGCGCTCATTGGCGCTCCTTTGTCTTATCGATCGCTTAACGCCTCACCGGGCGCTTCTGCAGCTTACGTTGCAATGTGCGCCGGTGCATACCCAGCGCTCGAGCGGTCGCGGAGATGTTGCCGTCATGTTCGGCAAGCACGCGCTGGATATGTTCCCACTGCAGACGATCCACCGACATGGGGTTTTCCGGCACCAGGGATTCCAGGTCGGCATGTTGCGACAGCAGTGCAGTGAGCACATCGTCGGCATCGGCTGGTTTGCACAGGTAGTTGGTGGCGCCGCGCTTGATGGCTTCCACCGCGGTGGCGATGCTGGAATAGCCGGTGAGGATCACCACGCGCATCTCGGCGTCGAGCTCGAGCAGCTTGGGCAGCAGCACCAGGCCGGAGTCGCCGTCCATCTTCAGGTCCAGCACGGCGTAGTCGGGCAGATCTTCCTTGGCCATGGCCAGGCCTTCCTCGGCGGAGCCGGCGACCGACACCCGCAACCCGCGGCGGGTCATGGCTCGGGCCATGACGCGGGTAAAGGTGGCATCGTCGTCCACCAGCAGCAGGTGGGGCTGCTCTTCGCCTTCGAACAGGATCTCTTCGCTCATGGTACTTCCTCGCGGGCGCGGCTATCAGGCCACGCCATAGCTTCTGGGCAGACGCAACTCGGTCAGAGTGCCGCCATCTTCATGGTTATACAACTTCACCGTTCCACCCGCGCGGGTCACGCTGGCCTGACTGAGGAACAACCCCAGGCCAAAGCCCTTGCCCTTGGTGGTGAAGAACGGCTTGCCGAGCTGTTCGGCAATCGCCAGCGGCACGCCCGGGCCCTGGTCGCGGATGCTCAGGCAGATTTCACCGGCATCCCAGTCCAGGCGGATGTCCAGATCGTCCGGACAGGCGTCCGTCGCGTTATTCAGAAGATTCAGCAGCGCCTGGCTCAGGTCGGTCGGCGGAGTCATCCGCGGCGCCTTGCCCTTGCCCAGCGTCTGGTAGCGATAGCTCGCCTCGGGGCGCATCAGGTGCCAGCGACGCAGCACCGACTCGACCCATTCGTTGGCGCCCTGCTCTTCCACCGCCTGGCGACGATCCGCCTCGGCGGCGCGTACCAGGTGCTGAAGAGTAGTCTTGCAGAGCTTGACCTGCTCCTGCAGCAGGGCGAGATCTTCCTGCAACATCGGCTGGTCCGCATTGGTCTGGCGCAATTCCTTGAGCAATACGCTCATGGTCGCCAGGGGCGTGCCCAGCTCATGGGCAGCGCCGGCGGCCTGGGTGGCAACGGCCAGCAGTTGCTGGTCGCGCATGCCTTCCTCGCGGCGCTGGGCCTGCAACTGTTCCTGGCGGCGCAGCGACTCGGACATGCGGGCGACGAAGAAAGTGATCAGCGCGGCGGCCAGCGCGAAGCTCAGCCACATCCCGTAGATCAGCAGGTTGTCGCGCTGCCCGGCCGCCATCTCCAGCGGGTGGAACCACACCAGCAGCACCGTATAGCTGGCCAGCGCGAGGCCGGCCAGGGCGATGGTGTAGAGCCACGGCAAGGTCGCCGCGGCGATGGTCAGCGGCACCAGGTAATAGGAGACGAAGGGGTTGCTCGAACCGCCCGAGTAATAGAGCAGCACGCTGTGGATGACCAGGTCGCAGGCGAGCTGGACGGCGTACTCGAGCTCGGTGACCGGCCACGGACCGCGCAGGCGCAGCGCAGTACCCAGGCACAGCACGAGGGAGACGCCGATGGTCACGCCGAGCGCCAGCCAGGGCAGCTGGATCAGCTGGGCCTTGTAGGCGAGCCCGACGGAACCGGCCTGGGCGGCAAGGACGAGAATACGGATGAGCGTCAGATGCAGAAGGTTCTGACGACTGGCGGACAGCTGGAAAACCGGTGGGCGCATGGTGAATTCCGGAATTTGCGCGAGTATAGCCAAGAGCCCCCTCCCCTTAATGCGGCATAGCGCCACAGCATACTCCAGCGCGCCCTGTGACGGCCGCCCCAGCCCGAAACAATTGGTGACATCGGTCATTAACCCGAATCCGAACCCTTCCTCGTCAAAGGGTCTGACAGTTCTCGCCACTGCCTCTACTAAGCTGTGGCTCGGACATTTTCTGGAGCAAGGAGTCATCCATGTCTGTACTGAAGAAACCCTTCACCGCCATCGCCGCCGCCATCGCCCTGTGCGCCACCAGCCTGGGAGCCCTGGCAGACGAACCTCGCTACAACCAGGTTTCGCTGCGCGCCGAGGTCAGCCAGGAAGTCGCCCACGACCTGATGCACGTGACCCTGTTCAGCGAAGGCCAGGGCACCGACCCGGCCAAGCTCGCCGCCGAGACCACCACCGCGATGAACGCGGCGGTCGAGCAGGCCCGCAAGGTGAAAGGCGTGACTGTCAGCCTGGGCAGCCGCAGCAGCTACCCGGTGTATGACGACAAGGGGCAGAAGATCACCGCCTGGCGCGAGCGCGCGGAAATCCGCCTGGAAAGCACCGACTTCGCCGCCCTCTCCCAGCTCAGTGCCGACCTGCTGGGCAAGCTGAAGATGGGCAGCATGAACTTCAGCATCGCCGACGCCACCCGCGCGAAGAATGAGGACGCGATGATGAAAGGCGCCGTGGATGCCTTCAAGGCCCGCGCCCAGGTCCTCACCGACGCGCTCGGCGGCAAGGATTACAAGCTGGTCAGCCTCAGCCTGAACACCTCCGGCGCGCCGCCCCCCATGCCGGTGATGCGCATGGCGGCGATGAAGGCCGACAGCTACGGCGGCGCCCCGGCCCAGGAAATCGAAGCCGGCACCAGCCAGGTCACCGTCAGCGCCGACGGCACGATCGAGGTGCAGATGCCGTAACACCTACGCTCTCCTCCAGCGCGGCGCCTCCTTCGGACCGGGGCGCCGCCACCCGACCGCACGGTTCCCATTGTCGAAATTGCGACATTCCCTTGCACCCGCGTCACAACTTCTACACTCACCCCGGTCGACCGCTTGCGCCCGGCATGTGCCGTGCATAGCTTCACGCAACGCAGCTCACGAGGCTGCCCCTCGATGACAACCAGAATAAACAGAGGTCCGTATGCGTAAGAACGCCGTCATCCGCTCCATGATTGCCGCTGGGTTGATCGCCAGCGCCCCGCTCGCCCACGCCGCCAACAACCTGGTCTACTGCTCCGAAGGCAGCCCCGCGGGCTTCGACCCCGGCCAGTACACCACCGGCACCGACTTCGACGCCTCGGCCGAGACGGTCTTCAACCGCCTCACCCAGTTCGAGCGCGGCGGCACCCAGGTCATCCCGGGCCTGGCGGAAAAGTGGGACGTATCCGATGACGGCAAGACCTACACCTTCCACCTGCGTTCCGGCGTGAAGTTCCACACCACCGACTACTTCAAGCCGACCCGCGAGTTCAACGCCGGCGACGTGCTGTTCACCTTCAACCGCATGCTCGACAAGAACCACCCGTTCCGTAAGGCGTACCAGACCGAGTTCCCCTACTTCACCGACATGGGCATGGACGCGAACATCGCCAAGGTGGAGAAGGTCGACGACCACACCGTCAAGTTCACCCTCAATGAAGTCGACGCCGCGTTCATCCAGAACCTGGCCATGAGCTTCGCCTCGATCCAGTCCGGCGAATACGCCGACCAGTTGCTCAAGCAGGGCAAGGCCGCCGATATCAACCAGAAGCCGATCGGCACCGGTCCGTTCGTGTTCAGTCGCTACCAGAAGGACGCGATGATCCGCTTCAAGGCCAACCCGGACTACTGGAACAAGGGCGAGGTGAAGATCGACAACCTGATCTTCGCCATCAACACCGACGCCTCGGTGCGCATGCAGAAGCTCAAGGCCAACGAGTGCCAGATCACCCTCTTCCCGCGCCCGGCCGACCTGGAAGCGCTGAAGAAGGATGCGAACCTGAACATGCCGTCGCAGCCGGGCTTCAACCTCGGCTACATCGCCTACAACGTCCTGCACAAGCCGTTCGACAAGCTTGAAGTGCGCGAGGCGCTGGACATGGCGGTGAACAAGAAGGCAATCATCGACGCCGTCTACCAGGGCGCCGGCCAACTGGCCGTGAACGGCATGCCGCCAACCCAGTGGTCCTACGACGACACCATCAAGGACGCCGGCTACAACCCGGAAAAGGCCAAGGAACTGCTGAAGAAGGCCGGCGTGGCCGAAGGCACCGAGATCACCCTGTGGGCCATGCCGGTGCAGCGCCCCTACAACCCCAACGCCAAGCTGATGGCCGAGATGCTGCAGTCCGACTGGGCCAAGGTCGGTATCAAGGCGAAGATCGTCACCTACGAGTGGGGCGAGTACATCAAGCGCGCCAAGGGCGGCGAGCACGACGCCATGCTGATCGGCTGGAGCGGCGACAACGGTGACCCGGACAACTGGCTGGGCACCCTCTACGGTTGCGACGCCGTGGACGGCAACAACTTCTCCAAGTGGTGCGACCCGGCCTACGACAAGCTGATCAAGGATGCCAAGCGCACCCCCGACCAGGCCAAGCGCACCGAGCTGTACAAGCAGGCCCAGCACATCCTCAAGGAGCAGGTGCCGATCACCCCGATCGCCCACTCCACCGTGTACCAGCCGATGCGCAAGACGGTGCAGGACTTCAAGATCAGCCCGTTCGCGCTGAACTCGTTCTACGGCGTCAGCGTAGGCAAGTAAGGCCAGCGGCCGCCGGGTTTCCCGGCGGCCCTTTCTTCCGGCAGCCGCCGTGCGCAAAGCGCTCATCCGCCTGACCCTCGCCAGCCTGCTCGGCTGCGCGCCGGCATTCGGCCAATCCCTGGTGGTCTGCACCGAGGCCAGCCCGGAAGGGTTCGACATCACCCAGTACACCGCCGCCACCACCGCCGATGCTTCGGCGGAGACCGTCTTCGAGCGCCTGGTACAGTTCGCCCCCGGGAGCACCCGCGTGGTGCCCGCGCTGGCGGAAAGCTGGGAGATCAGTGACGACGGCCTGCAGTACACCTTCACCCTGCGTCAGGGCGTGAAATTCCACAGCACCGACTACTTCACCCCGACCCGCGAGTTCGACGCCAACGATGTGCTCTGGAGCTTCCAGCGCCAGCTCGACCCGAAGCATCCGTGGAACAAGCTGGCCCCGCGCGGCTTCCCCTACGCCGAGGCGATGGGCCTGCCCGGCCTGATCAGCGCAGTGGAAAAGCTTGACGACCACCACGTGCGCTTCACCCTCAGGCACCCCGAGGCGCCCTTCCTCGCCGACCTCGCCATGGGCTTCGCCTCCATCTATTCCGCCGAGTACGGCGACCTGCTGCTGGCCGCCGAGAAGGCCGACCAACTGAACAACCTGCCCATCGGCACCGGCCCCTTCGTCTTCCAGCGCTACCAGAAGGACGCCCAGGTGCGCTTCAACGCCAACCCCGACTACTGGGGCGGCAAGCCGAAGATCGACCGCCTGCTGCTGGCGATCACTCCTGATCCGAACGTGCGTATCCAGAAGGTCAAGGCCGGCGACTGCCAGATCGCCGTCTACCCCAAGCCCACCGACATCCCCGCGCTGCGCCAGAACCCGAAGCTGACGATCGAAGAACTGGACTCGCTGCTGGTCGCCTATGTCGGCATCAATACCCGACACAAGCCGCTGGACGACGTGCGCGTGCGCCAGGCGATCAACCTCGCCTTCGATCGCGACGCCTACCTGCGCGCGCAATTCGGCGAAGGCGCCGCGACGCTGGCAGTGGCGCCTTATCCGCCGACGCTGTGGGGCTCCGATCCGCAACTCAAGGTCTGGCCCCACGATCCGGCGCGGGCGAAACAGCTGCTGGACCAAGCGGGCATCAAGCCCGGCCTGAAACTGTCGATCTGGACCCGCCCCGGCGGCGGGCCGACCAACCCCAACCCCGGCATCGGCGCGCAGATGCTGCAGAACGACCTGGGACAGATCGGCATCCAGGCGGACATCCGCGTGTTCGAATGGGGCGAGCTGATCAAACGCGCCAAGCAGGGCGAGCACGACCTGATCTTCATGGGCTGGGCTGGCGACAACGGCGACCCGGACAACTTCCTGACACCGAACCTTTCCTGCGCCGCCGCCAAGAGTGGCGAGAACCAGGCGGGCTGGTGCAACGCGGAGTTCGACGAACTGCTGCGCAAGGCCCGCGCCATTACCGCTCAGGAAGCCCGTGCGGGCCTCTACCGCCAGGCCTTGGCAATCTACCAGCGCGAGGCACCGTGGATCGCCCTGGCCTACCCGAAGCAGTTCGCCGTGGTGCGACCGGGCGTGAGCGGCTTCACCCTGAGCCCGCTGGGGTCGAACAACTTCTCGCGGGTTGAAGTCGCGCCCTGACTGTAGGAGCGCGCCATGCGCGCGATCGCTGGCATGGCCCGCTCCTGGACCAAACTTCAGGCATCCAGGCCGAACGGATCGTCCACTGAATGACTCGGCTGGGTGAACCAGCGCGGACCTTCCGCCGTCATGTAGAAGTGGTCCTCCAGACGGATACCGAACTCCCCCGGCACACAGATCATCGGCTCGTTGCTGAAGCACATGCCGACGTCCAGCGGCGTGCTGTCGCCGCGCACCAGGTACGGCCCCTCGTGGATATCCAGACCGATACCGTGGCCGGTGCGGTGCGGCAATCCGGGCAGCGCGTAATCCGGCCCTAAGCCGCCGGCCTCCAGGCAACGGCGGGCCGCGGCATCCACCTGCTCGCAGGGTTCACCCAGCACAGCGGCGTCGAACGCAGCCTGTTGCGCGGCCTTCTCCAGGTCCCACAGCTCCCGCTGGCGCGCGCTGGGCGAGCCGAACACGTAGCTGCGGGTGATATCCGAGTTGTAGCCGAACAGCTGGCACCCCGTGTCGATCAGCACCATGTCGCCTTCACGCAACGGGCGCGGTTGGCGCACGCCGTGGGGGAAGGCGCTGTCCTCGCCGAACAGCACGATGCAGAAGGTCGAACCCGGCGCGCCGACCTGCCGGTGCGCCACCTCGATGAAGCGCGTCACCTCGGTGGTGGTGATGCCCTCGCGCAGGATGCTCGCAGCGGCCTTGTGTACTTCCAGGGTCATGTCCTTCGCCCGCTGCATCAGCGCCAGCTCCGCCGGCGACTTGCAGCGCCGGCACTGCTCGATCAGCGCGCCGGCGTCCACCAGTTGCAGCTTGCCCGTCGCCTGGCGCAGGCGCTCGAACATGCCGAACGGCAGGCTGTGGGAAAGGCCGACCCGCGCACCTTCACGCACTTCAATCTCCGCCAGCATTCCAGCCAGCAGGGCGAACGGACTCTCGTGCTCGGCCCACACGCTGATGCTGCCGGGCAGCACCTGCAGATCGCGCACCGTGCCCTCTTCGAAGGCCGGGGCGATGTAGCGCACTTCGCCCCGCGCCGGCACCAGCGCGCCCACCAGCCGTTCGCTGGGGCTCCACTTCAGGCCGGTGAAATAGACCAGCGTGCTGCCGGCATCGACGAATACCGCCGAGATTTCCCGCGCCTGCATCAACTGCTGCAGCTGCGCGATGCGCGCCTGGTACTCCTCGAGCGCAATGGGCCGAGCGCCGGCCGTCATGACCTGCAATTTCGCCAGCGCCTGCTCGGGGCTCACGCCCCCAACTCCCAATGTCATGCGACTCTCCCGAGGAATGGAATGAAACGACCTGAAATTTAAGCAGCACTGAAATTCCCGGTCAAAGGCTTTTCGGTGTTCTGCCTCCTTGCGGCCGATTTTCCGTCCGCTGATGGCTCGATGCTTTCACCGGCCGACGACACTGGTATGCTGCCGGCGTCCCACAAGAGCCTTGCCAATGTCCGCAGATCGTATCGGAGAACGCCTGCGCCGTTATCGGCGCGCAGCGAAGAAGACCCTGAACCAGGTGGCCGCCGAATCCGGCCTGACCGCCAGCTTCCTGTCCCAGGCCGAGCGCAATCTCACTGGCGTCTCGCTGTCTTCCCTGGCCAGCATCGCCAAGGCGCTGGACGTACCGCTCAACGCCCTCTTCGACTCTCCGCAGCAGATCCCGCCGGACTCGCACCAGGGCGAGCGAGTGCGCTACACCATCGAAGGCCAGCCACTGAGCTACGAGCGGCTGTCCAGCAGCTTCCCCGGCAACCAGCTGAACGCGGTGAAGGTGACTGTCCCGGTGGGCTACGAATCCGAACTGATCACCCACGACGGCTCGGAATTCGCCTACGTCCTCACCGGGCGTATCGCCTACGACATCGATGGCCACACCTATCCGCTAGGCCCCGGCGACTCCGTACACTTCGACTCCGGCAAGCGTCATTGCCTGCGCAATGTCGGCGACAGCGTGGCGGAAATGCTCACCGTCACCACCCTTCCGCTGTTCGGCGAACATCCCGCCACCTGATTCACAGACTGGCAAAATTTTCAGTACCACTGAATTTTAAGTTGAACTTAATTTCAGCCTGACTTAACTTCGGCGCGGCGTGGCCGGGCACAGCCCGACCATGAATGGATAGGCCTTATCCGGACCAGTCCGACCAGGCCGGCTGCAAACCCCATCGGTTCGCCGGCCCCCTCAGAAAAACAAGAATGAGGTCAGGCAATGCGCAAGATGCGACGTAATCCCCTGCACGCACTCGCCTTCGGCGGGCTGCTGCTCGCCGGCTCCGCGGCTCAGGCCGCCTCCAGCCTGGTGTACTGCTCCGAAGGCAGCCCGGCGGGCTTCGACCCCGGCCAATACACCACCGGCACCGATTACGACGCCACCTCGGAAACCCTGTTCAACCGCCTCGTGCAGTTCCAGCGCGGCGGCACCGAAGCCCAGCCAGCACTCGCGCAAAGCTGGGAAACCTCCGCCGACGGCAAGACCTGGACCTTCCACCTGCGCCCGGGTGTGAAGTTCCACACCACCGACTACTTCAAGCCGACCCGCGAATTCAACGCCGACGACGTGCTGTTCACCTTCAACCGCATGCTCGACAAGGAGCAGCCGTTCCGCAAGGCGTACCCAACCGAGTTCCCGTACTTCACCGACATGGGCCTGGATCGCAACATCGCCAGGGTCGGCAAGGTCGACGAGCACACCGTGACCTTCACCCTGAACGAGGTCGACGCGGCCTTCGTGCAGAACCTGGCAATGAACTTCGCGGTGATCCAGTCCGCCGAATACGCCGACCAGTTGCTCAAACAGGGCAAGCCCGGCGAGATCAACCAGAAGCCCATCGGCACCGGTCCGTTCGTGTTCAGCCGCTACCAGAAGGACGCGATGATCCGCTTCAAGGGCAACAAGGATTACTGGAAGCCCGAGGACGTGAAGGTCGACAACCTGGTCTTCGCCATCAATACCGACGCCTCGGTGCGCATGCAGAAGCTCAAGGCCGGCGAATGCCAGATCACCCTGAACCCGCGCCCGGCGGACCTCGAGGCGCTGAAGCAGGACCCGAACCTGAACATGCCGTCGCAGCCAGGCTTCAACCTCGGCTACCTGGCCTACAACGTCACCCACGCTCCGCTGGACAAGACCGATGTGCGCCGAGCGCTGGACATGGCGCTGAACAAGCAGGCGATCATCGACGCGATCTACCAGGGCGCTGGCCAGCTGGCGGTGAACGCCATGCCGCCGACCCAGTGGTCCTATGACCAATCGATCAAGGGCCAGGCCTACGATCCGGAGCAGGCCAGGGCGCTGCTGAAGCAAGCCGGCGTGGCCGAAGGAACCGAGATCACCCTCTGGGCGATGCCCGTGCAACGCCCGTACAACCCCAACGCCAAGCTGATGGCCGAGATGATCCAGGCAGACTGGGCCAAGGTCGGCATCAAGGCGAAGATCGTCACCTATGAGTGGGGCGAGTACATCAAGCGTGCCCATGCCGGCGAGCATGACGCCATGCTGTTCGGCTGGACCGGCGACAACGGTGATCCGGACAACTGGCTGGGCACCCTCTACGGCTGCGATTCGGTGAGCGGCAACAACGTCTCCAAGTGGTGCGACGCCACCTACGACAAGCTGGTGCGCCAGGCCAAGGCCACCACCGACCACGACCAGCGAGTGGCCCTGTACCAGAAGGCCCAGCAACTCCTCGCGCAGCAGTTGCCGATCAGCCCCATCGCCCACTCCACCGTCTACCAGCCCATGCGCAAATCGGTGCAGGGCTTCCTGATCAGCCCCTTCGGGCGCAACTCCTTCTACGGCGTGGCCAACCAGCCCTGATCGCCGACTCGACACCGGCGGCCACGGCCGCCTGAACGCCAGCCCGGCGCAGACCGGGCGGCACATCCCGTCTTCCCCTCCGCCTGCCGGCTCCCCCATCTCTCCGATGGGCGGAGGGGATGCATTCGTTGCTAGGAAAACCGACAACAACAAGGAGCAACTCATGCAGCATCACGTATTCACCCGCACGCTTCTGGCACTCGCCGTCCTGGGCGCCCCGCTGGGCCAGGCATTCGCCGACGAGGACGATCTGCCCCCAGACGAAACCCTCCGCAACAGCGAAGTGGTGATCAAGGGCCAGGCCGGCGCGAAAGGCTTCATCGAAGGCCAGAGCCTGACCTTCAGCACCCGCAACTTCGCCGCCCGCGAGCAGATGAAGGACAGTTTCCACTTCAACATCAAGAAGGACGGCTATACCGAGCCGACCCACAGCCGCTACACCTGGACCCAGGGCAGCCAGCTCAAGTACAGCTCCGGCTACACCCAGGGCACCGTGGGCGTTGGCCTGGACGCCTCCGCCTTCAACGAGATCGCCCTGGAACGCGGCCACGGACGCATCGCTGGCGGCGGTACGCGCACCCTGACCGACAGCGACGGGGATGCCGTGCCGCAGTGGTCGAAGATGGGCGTGGCCAACCTGAAGCTGCGCGCCTCCAACACCGAGCTGCGCGCGGGTCGCCAACAGACCGAGACCCCGGTCTTCAACATCAACGACAACCGCGCCCTGCCCTCGTCCTTCGATGGCGTCAGCCTCCTCAGCGAAGAGCTGGAAGGCCTGCAGGTCCAGGCTGGCAGCTTCACCCGCGCCAGCCCGCGCACCGGCGCAGGCAGCGAACGCCTGACCACCGAGTACGGTGCGCAGGACTTTTCCGGCAGCCACTTCAGCTACCTGGGCGGCAGCTACCAGGCGATGAAGGAACTGAAGCTCACCGCTTATGGCGCGCACTTCGAAGACATCTGGAACCAGTACTACTTCGGCGCCTCCCACGACCTGGGCGACCCATCCAGCCTGGCGCTGAATACCAGCCTGAACTTCTACCACACCGGCGACACCGGCGAGCGCAAGGCCGGCTACATCGACAACGATGCCTACAGCCTCGCCTTCACCCTCACCCACGGCGCCCATGCCGTGCTGCTGGGCTGGCAGCAGATTCGTGGCGACGAGTACTTCGACTACGTGCACGAGACTGCGGCCATCTACCTGGCCAACTCCCTGCTCTCCGACTACAACGGTCCCAACGAAAAGTCCCTGCAGCTGCGCTACAGCACCGACTGGGCGGCCTTCGGCGTGCCCGGCCTGACCACCATGGCGTGGTACGCCAAGGGCTGGGGTATCGACGGCACCCACTACGACGGCGACCGCAACGGCGTGAGCGGCTACAACGTGCGCGCCATGGACGACGAGAAGCACCACGAGCTCGGCCTCTCCACCGGCTTCACGCTGCAGGACGGCCCGCTCAAGAGCAGCAGCTTCCGCCTGACCTACATGAAGCACCTGGCCAGCCAGAATCAGGCGGACGGTAGCGTCAACGAGATCCGCCTGGTCAGCAACTTCCCGTTCAACCTGCTGTAAGGAGAACCGGCATGCCCATCCCGCGTCTGATCCCCCTTCTGCTCGCGCTCGGCAGCGGCACCGCCCTGGCGCAGAACCTGGTGGTCTGCACCGAAGCAAGCCCGGAAGGGTTCGACATCGTCCAGTACACCGGCGCGGTCACCGCCGATGCCAGCGGCCAGACCGTCTTCAATCGCCTGGCCGACTTCCGCCCCGGCACCACCGAAGTGGTGCCTTCGCTGGCGCAAAGCTGGGAGGTCAGCCCCGACGGGCTGAGCTACACCTTCCACCTGCGCCCGGACGTAAAGTTCCATACCACCGACTACTTCAAGCCCACGCGCGCCCTCAACGCCGACGACGTGCTCTGGACCTTCCAGCGTCCGCTGGACCCGAAGCACCCCTGGCACGAATCGTCCGCGCGCGGCTATGCCTACTTCGACGCCATGGGCATGCGCGAATTGATCAAGTCGGTGGAAAAGCTCGACGACCTCACCGTGCGCTTCACCCTGAATCACCCGGAGTCGCCGTTCCTGGCCGACATGGCGATGGACTTCGCCTCCATCTACTCGGCCGAGTACGGCGACCAGTTGCTGGCCGCCGGCAAGCAGGGCCAGCTCAACAACCTGCCCATCGGCACCGGGCCCTTCGTCTTCAACCGCTACGCCAAGGACGCCCAGGTTCGTTTCCGCGCCAACCCGGACTACTTCGGCGGCAAGCCGAAGATCGACAACCTGATCTTCGCCATCACCCCGGATTCCAACGTCCGACTACAGAAGATCCGCCGCAACGAGTGCCAGATCGCGCTCTACCCCAAGCCGTCGGACGTGCCGGGTCTGGAGCAGGACAAGAACCTGGCAGTGGACAGCATCGACGCCCTGCTCACGACCTATGTCGCCCTGAACACCCGGCACAAACCGCTGGACGACGTGCGCGTGCGCCAGGCCATCAATCTGGCGTTCGACAAGAAGGCCATGCTGGATGCCGTCTACGGGAATGGCGCGGCCACGCCGGCCATCAACCCGTACCCCGCCACCCTGCTGGGTTACAACAAAGACATCCAGGACTGGCCGTACGATCCTGAACGAGCCAGGGAGCTGCTCAAGGAAGCGGGCGTGGAGAACCTCAAGCTGACCCTGTTCACCCGCAACGGCAGTTCCTCGACCATCCCCAATGCGGCACAAATGGCACAGATGCTGCAGTCGGATCTGGCCAAGGTGGGCATCACGCTGGACATCCGCACCCTGGAGTTCGGCGAACTGATCAAGCGCATCAAGGCCGGCGAGCACGACCTCTCGCTCTATGGCGGCTGGGCCGGCGACAACGGCGACCCGGACAACTTCCTCTCGCCCAACCTGAGCTGTGCGGCAGCGAAATCAGGCGAAAACCATGCTTTCTGGTGCGATCAGGACTTCGAATCGCTGATCCAGGAAGCCCGCCAGACCAGCGACAACGCAAAACGGGCGGAACTTTACAAAAAGGCGACATCCATATTCCACGAGCAGGCCCCATGGATTCCCCTGGCACATCCTAAGCTGTTCAATGTGCGCCGCAGCACTATCTCGGGCTACACCATCAGCCCGCTGACAAAAAACAACTTCGCCGACGTTCAGATCCAGTAACCGGCAAAGTCATAAGAAACCGGCGCCCGTCGTGATCCGACGGGTAGCCGCTCGGTGAGGAGCCCCCAACCACCATGCTCAGTTTCATCGCACGTCGATTCGGTCTGCTGATCCCGACCTTCTTCGGCGTCACCCTGCTGACCTTCGCGCTGATCCGCCTGATTCCGGGCGACCCCGTGGAAGTGATGATGGGTGAACGCCGCGTCGATCCGCAGATGCATGCCGAGGCCATGCACCGCCTGGGGCTCGACAAGCCCCTCTACCAGCAGTACCTCGACTACGTCGGCAACCTCGCCCAGGGCAACCTCGGCGAGTCGCTGACCACACGCGACAGTGTCTGGCACGAGTTCCTCACCCTGTTCCCCGCGACCCTCGAACTGTCCCTGGCCGCCCTGCTGTTCGCCGGCGTCTTCGGCCTGCTCGCCGGGGTGATCGCCGCCTTGAAGCGAGGCTCGCTGTTCGACCACGGGGTGATGACCATCTCCCTGGCCGGCTACTCGATGCCGATCTTCTGGTGGGGCCTGATCCTCATCATGCTGTTCTCCGTTTCCCTGGGCTGGACGCCGGTTTCCGGGCGTCTGGACCTGCTCTACGACATCGAGCCGAAGACCGGCTTCATGCTCATCGACACGCTGCTGTCGGATGAAGAAGGCGCCTTCATGGACGCCGTGCGCCACCTGATCCTGCCGGCCATCGTGCTGGGCACCATCCCGCTGGCGGTGATCGCCCGGATGACCCGCTCCTCGATGCTCGAAGTACTGCGCGAGGACTACGTGCGCACCGCCCGCGCCAAGGGCCTGTCGCCGGCCCGCGTGGTGTTCGTGCACGCCCTGCGCAACGCCATGATCCCGGTACTCACCGTGTTCGGCCTGCAGGTCGGCACGCTGCTCGCCGGTGCGGTGCTGACCGAGACCATCTTCTCCTGGCCCGGCATCGGCAAGTGGCTGATCGACGCCATCGGCCGCCGCGACTACCCGGTGGTGCAGAACGGCATCCTGCTGGTGGCGACCCTGGTGATCCTGGTGAACTTCATCGTGGACATCCTCTACGGCCTCGCCAACCCACGCATCCGTCATCAACGCTAACCGGAGCCGACGCCATGAATGCCAACGCCAAAGCTCCCGCCAGCGACCCGAGCCTGGTCTACCCGTCCCCGCTGAAAGAATTCTGGCATGCCTTCTCGCGCAACAAGGGCGCGGTCGGCGGCCTCCTGTTCATGCTGGTCATCGTGTTCTGCGCGCTGTTCGCGCCGTGGGTCGCGCCCCATGACCCAAGCGAGCAGTTCCGCGACTTTCTGCTCACCCCGCCACTGTGGCTCGAAGGCGGCAACTCGCAGTTCCTGCTGGGCACCGACGAACTGGGCCGCGACCTGCTCTCGCGCCTGATGCACGGCGCGCGCCTGTCGCTGATGATCGGCCTGACCTCGGTGCTGATCTCGATGATCCCCGGCATCTTCCTCGGGCTGCTCGCCGGCTTCTCGCCGACCCGCCTGGGCCCGGTGATCATGCGCCTGATGGACATCATGCTGGCCCTGCCCTCGTTGCTGCTGGCGGTGGCCATCGTCGCCATCCTCGGCCCGGGCCTGATCAACACCGTGATCGCCATCGCCATCGTTTCGCTGCCGGCCTATGTGCGCCTGACCCGCGCCGCCGTGATGGGCGAGCTGAACCGCGACTACGTCACCGCCTCACGCCTCGCCGGTGCCGGCACCCTGCGCCTGATGTTCGTCACCGTGCTGCCCAACTGCATGGCGCCGCTGATCGTACAGGCCACCCTGAGCTTCTCCTCGGCGATCCTCGACGCCGCCGCACTGGGCTTCCTCGGCCTGGGTGTACAGCCGCCGACGCCCGAGTGGGGCACCATGCTGGCCTCCGCGCGCGACTACATCGAGCGCGCCTGGTGGGTCGTCTCGCTGCCCGGCCTGACCATCCTGCTCAGCGTGCTGGCAATCAACCTGATGGGCGACGGCCTGCGCGATGCGCTGGACCCGAAGCTGAAGAACGCAGCGTGAGGACAGTGACCATGCACAGCCTCAAGATCGCCGATCACAACAAGAAAAGCCTGATGGAGACCGCCGTATGAGCCTCCTCGACCTGCGCAATCTTTCGGTCCGCTTCGGCGACCGCAACGCCGTCCCGGTGGTGGACGGCCTCGACCTCTCGGTGGACAAGGGCGAAGTCCTGGCCATCGTCGGCGAATCCGGCTCCGGCAAGTCGGTGACCATGATGGCCCTGATGGGCCTGATCGACGCCCCCGGCATCATCACCGCCGACACCATGCAATTCGACGGCACCGACATGCTGCGCCTGAAGGGACGCGAGCGGCGGCGCATCGTCGGCAAGGACATCGCCATGGTCTTCCAGGACCCGATGACCGCCCTCAACCCCAGCTTCACCGTCGGCTACCAGATCGAGGAAGTGCTCAAGCTGCACCTCGGCCTGCGCGGCAAGGCCCTGCGCCAGCGCGCCCTGGAACTGCTCGAACGGGTGGAGATCCCCGGCGCCGCGCAGCGCCTGGACGCTTACCCGCACCAACTCTCTGGCGGCATGAGCCAGCGCGTCGCGATCGCCATGGCGATCGCCGGCGAGCCCAAGCTGCTGATCGCCGACGAGCCCACCACCGCGCTGGACGTGACCATCCAGGCGCAGATCATGGAGCTGCTGCTCAACCTGCAGCGCGACCAGGGGATGGCGCTGATCCTGATCACCCACGACCTCGCCGTGGTCGCCGAGACCGCCCAGCGCGTCTGCGTGATGTACGCGGGGCAGGCGGTGGAGATCGGCGAGGTGCCGGCGCTGTTCGACCTGCCGACGCACCCGTACACCGAGGCGCTGCTCAAGGCGATCCCCGAGCACAGCGCCGGCGAGGAACGCCTGGCCACCCTGCCCGGCATCGTCCCCGGCAAGTACGACCGCCCGCAGGGCTGCCTGCTGTCGCCGCGCTGCCCCTACGTGCAGGACAACTGCCGCAGCGTGCGCCCTGCCCTCGAAGCCCATGAACGCGGCGCCGTGCGCTGCTTCTACCCGCTCAACCTGAACACCGAGGTGGCCCGATGAGCGCCGTCCTGACCGCCCGCGACCTGACCCGTCACTATGAAATCTCCCAGGGCCTGTTCAAGCCGCACGCCCTGGTCCGCGCGCTGAACGGTGTGTCCTTCGACCTGCAGGCCGGCAAGACCCTCGCCGTGGTTGGCGAGTCCGGCTGCGGCAAATCCACCCTCGCCCGCGCGCTGACCCTGATCGAGGAACCCACTTCCGGCTCCCTGCAGATCGCCGGCCACGAGGTGAAAGGCGCCGACCACGACACCCGCAAGCAACTGCGCCGCGACGTGCAGATGGTCTTCCAGAACCCCTACGCCTCGCTCAACCCGCGGCAGAAGATCGGCGACCAGCTGGCCGAGCCGCTGGTCATCAACACCAGCCTGTCCCGCGCCGAACGCCGCGAGCGCGTGCAGGCGATGATGAAGCAGGTCGGCCTGCGCCCCGAGCACTACCAGCGCTACCCGCACATGTTCTCCGGCGGCCAGCGCCAGCGAATCGCCCTGGCCCGCGCCATGATGCTGCGGCCCAAGGTGCTGGTGGCGGACGAACCGACCTCGGCGCTGGACGTGTCGATCCAGGCGCAGGTGCTCAACCTGTTCATGGACCTGCAGCAGGAGTTCGGCACCGCCTATGTGTTCATCTCCCACAACCTCGCCGTGGTCCGCCACGTGGCCGACGACGTGCTGGTGATGTACCTCGGCCGCCCGGCGGAAATGGGCCCGGCGGACAAGCTCTACGAGCGCCCGCTGCACCCCTACACCCAGGCGCTGCTGTCGGCGACCCCGGCCATCCACCCCGATCCGGACAAGCCCAAGATCAAGATCCAGGGCGAACTCCCCAACCCACTCAACCCGCCCACCGGCTGCGCCTTCCACAAGCGCTGCCCGTATGCGACCGAGCGCTGCAAGACCGAGGTGCCGGAACTGCGCCTGCTCGATGAGCGCCAGGTGGCCTGCCACCATGCGGAGCAGTTCCTGAACTGATACGAAACGGGCCGGTCATAGACCGGCCCCTCTTTCGGAAACAGCTGCGTCCTACGACGCAGCCGGAACAGGCCTATCGCCTGATCCAGACAATCCCGCCAGGGTGGCACCCCGCCACTGCCTGCACGCCGTGGCCGTTATCCACAGGGCCACGATCCTCCATGTTGCTGTTCTACCTTCTGCTCATCCTCGTCACTGCCATCGTCGCCAACGTCCAGTTGCACAAGTGGAAGCGTCAGCGACGGATGGACGTGCGCGCGGCCGTGAAGTCGCGGAAGAAGCCAGCGGCGAAGAAGAAAGCGCCAGCGGAGGACGTCGAACTCGACGAAATCGACTGGGACGGTCTCGATCAGGAGGAGCTGGATTTCAGTGCGCCGCCCCCGCCAGCGCCAAAGCCACTGCCCGCGTCGGTTCGTGCCGCGGCTCCCACCCAGCCGCCGGCAGAGGCCAAACCGAAGGTCGAGCCCAAGGACGAATTCTTCGCCCTGGAACGCGCACTGCCACCGGGACAACTGACGGCCGCCCAGCGCGACGAAGCCATGGCGCAATTGCTCAAGACCAGCCTGCACCTCCCCACGCCGGAGC
This sequence comes from Pseudomonas sp. PDM22, assembly GCF_014851965.1. NCBI lineage: Bacteria > Pseudomonadati > Pseudomonadota > Gammaproteobacteria > Pseudomonadales > Pseudomonadaceae > Pseudomonas > Pseudomonas sp. PDM22. Next base: position 88,429 of record NZ_JACVAR010000002.1, on the reverse strand, counting down.
CCGGCGAAAAGCATGTGGTGCTGGACATGGACGACGGCAGCTACGTGCCGGTCGCCACGCACCCGGCAGCAGCGGCCATCGCCCTCGGGCATCTTGCCGAGAGCCTGCAACAGCGCATGGGCGCGCAACTGCTGCGCGAGTTGCGCGGCAAGGACCTGGGCCTGCTGGTGGTCGCGCGCAATCCGCAGAAGCCCTCGGTGGCGCGGCTGTGGAAAATCCAGCCGGAAGACCTCTGATCCGCGCTTCTACAAATCGCGGATCAGCGCCAGGCGCACGCCGAAGCCCAGCAGGATGCCGCCGAAGCCCCACTGCTGAACACGCTGCATCGTCCGGTGCCGCGCCAGCCAGCGCCCCATGCGCTCGCCACTGACGGCGTAGAAGCTGTCGAACCCCAGCCCGACCACCACCAGCACGCCGCCCAACAGCCCGAACTGCAGCGCCAGCGGGCCGTTCTGCGGATGGATGAACTGCGGCAGCAGCACCGAACAGAACAGCAGCGCCTTGGGGTTGAGCAGATTGGTCAGCAGGCCCCGGCGAAATGCTCGTCGGTAGCTGACTGTGGATAACCCAGCCGAGCCGGTCGCTACCGGCAAACCCAGCGGTGTGCGCAGCAGTTGCAGGCCAATCCACGCCAGGTAGAGGCCGCCGCCGATGCGCACGACATCGAAGGTCCAGGGCGCGGTGCGAAACAGCAGCGCCAGCCCGGTCGCCGCCAGCGCGACGTGGCAGCCACGGGCCAAGCCCAGCCCCAGGGCCGTTGCCAGAGCCGCGCGGCAGCCGTCGCGGGCACCGGTGTGCAGCAGGAGAATCATGTCCGGCCCCGGCAGCAGGTAGACCATCGCCAGGGCCAGCAGGAAGACGCCGATATCCACAAGAGCCACTCCGAAGAAGTCATTGCGGATAGGGATTCTATGCCTGAAGGCCGAGGCAAGTGCTTGCGTATTCAGCCAGTCTGACGCTAACAATTGGCATACTCTGCCAGTCTAAAGCTTAAACAGTAGCCATTCATGCCAAACCCTAAACTGGACGCCTACGACCACCGCATCCTCGCCGCGCTGCAGCGCGATGGCCGCCTGAGCAACGTCGAACTGGCCGAGGAGATCGGTCTGTCGCCCTCCCCCTGCCTGCGCCGGGTGCGCCTGCTGGAAGAAGCCGGGATGATCCGTGGCTACCACGCCGAACTGGGCCGCGACGAAGTCGGCCTCGGGCTGACCGTGTTCGTCGGAGTGAAGGTGGAGCGTCACAGCGACACCAGCGCCGCCGCCTTCCGCCAGGCCGTGATCGACCTGCCGGAAGTCATCTCGGTGCACCTGGTCAGCGGCGAGTCGGACTTCCTCCTGCAAGTGGTGCTGCCCGACCTGCGCGCCTATGAGCAGTTCCTTACCGGCACCCTGCTCAAGCTGCCGGGCGTCAGCGACATTCGCAGCAACTTCGCCATCCAGACGGTGAAGGAGTCGGCGCCCCTGCCGCTGCGCCACCTGCCGAAATAGCGAAGATTGCGCGCGCGCCGCCGTGCGCCTATCATTCGCACCCTTCCCATCCACCGACAGCAAAGGAGAGACATCATGCAAGCACTGATCACCCTTTGCAGGTCGCGTCTGGCGTAATCGCTTCCCCGCCGCCCCTTTTGGCGGCACCGCATTGCCCGGCTCCGGCCTGCCCCCATCCTCTTTTTTCGTTTCATTCCTCATGGGATTGGACAATGGGCAATTGCATCCAAAATCTGTCCGACGGCATCACCCTGATCGCCGCGGACGACACCTGGATCGAAGGTAAAGCGATCCAGCAACTTGAAACCACCGCCCGCCTGCCGGGCATGCAGCGTGTCGCCGGCATGCCGGACCTGCACCCCGGTCGTGGCTACCCGATCGGCGCGGCGTTCTTCACCACCGGCCGCCTGTATCCGGCGCTGGTGGGCAACGACATCGGCTGCGGCATGGCGCTGTGGCGCACCGATATCGCCACCGCCAAACTGAACCTGGACAAGCTGGAAAAGCGCCTGGGCAACCTCGACGGCCCGCTGGACGATGACTGGATCGAGCGCGTCGCAAGCTTCGGCCTGCCGCCCTGCGGCCACGAGCATTCGCTGGGCACCATCGGCGGCGGCAATCACTTCGCCGAGCTGCAGCAACTCGATCAGCTCTACGACCAAGTCGCCGTCGAAGCCCTCGGCCTCGACCGCCGGCACCTGCTCCTGCTGGTGCACAGCGGCTCGCGTGGCCTGGGCGAAGCCATCCTGCGCGAGCAGGTCGATCGCTTCAGCCACCAGGGCCTGGAACAAGGCACCGACGACTGCGCTCACTACCTGGCTCGCCACGATGGCGCGCTGCGTTTCGCCGAAGCCAACCGCCAGCTGATCGCCCGGCGCATACTCGACCGCCTGCGTGCGGACGGTTCGCAGGTGCTGGACGTGAACCACAACCTCGTCAGCCCGGCGCAGGTCGAAGGCGTCGACGGCTGGCTGCATCGCAAGGGCGCGACGCCGGCGGATCGCGGGGTGATGGTCATCCCCGGTTCGCGCGGCGACTACAGCTACCTGGTGGAACCGGTCGCCGACCCACGCAGCCTCTTCTCCCTCGCCCACGGCGCGGGGCGCAAGTGGATGCGCAGCGAGTGCAAGGACCGTCTCTCGGCGCGCTACCGCGTCGAGCAGCTGGCCCGTACTGCGCTGGGCAGCCGGGTGATCTGCGGCGATCGCGGGCTGATCTACGAGGAAGCGCCGGAGGCCTACAAGGCCATCGACTCGGTGGTCGGTGCGCTGCGTGAAGCAGGGCTGCTGCGGGTACTGGCGCGACTGAAGCCGGTGCTGACCTACAAGACCCGCGGGGAGTGCTGCTGATGATCCTGCTGCAACTTTCCGCGGCCCAGGGGCCCGACGAATGCGCACTGGCCGTGGCCAAGGCCCTGCAGCGCCTGCTGCGCGAGGCCGAGGCCAACGGTGTCGAGGTGCGCGTGATCGAGGAAGAAGCCGGCCCGCGCCGAGGCACCCTGCTCTCGGTGCTGCTGGCGCTGGACGGTGACTCGGCGGCAACCCTGGCCGAGGACTGGAGCGGCACCCTGCAATGGGTCTGCGCCAGCCCTTATCGGCCCAATCACGGGCGCAAGAACTGGTACTTCGGCGGCGCACGCTTCAGTGCGCCGCCGGCCAGCCTCGAAGGTGAAGTACGCTTCGAAACCTTGCGCTCCTCCGGCCCCGGCGGGCAGCACGTCAACACCACCGACTCGGCAGTACGCGCGACCCACGTTGCCAGCGGTCTGAGCGTGAAGGTCCAGACTGAGCGCAGCCAGCACGCCAACAAGCGCCTGGCGCTGCTGCTGATCGCCCGCAAGCTGGAGGAACGCGCGGAGCAGGCAAGCAGCGAGCTGCGCGCCGAACGCCGGCTGGTGCATCACCATCTGGAACGCGGCAATCCGCGCCGGGTGTTTCGCGGTGAACGCTTCGAGGGCTGATGTCAGCCGCAGAAGAAGCGCAGGAACGTGCGCAGGTCCGCCTGCGCACGTTCCACGCTCACCGGGGTGAAACGCGCTTCGCTGTGCGCCGGGCATTGCGCCAGGCGGCCGATGTCCAGCGGGTGCAGCACGCCCAGCAGCGGGTAGCCACCCATGCTCTGGCGGTCGGCCAGCAGGACGATCGGCTGGCCGTCCGGCGGCACCTGGATGGCGCCTTCCACTACCCCCAACGACCATTGCCGGCGAGGCGCGTTCAGCGCTTCGCCGCGCAGTCGCACGCCCATGCGATCGGACTGCGGGCTGACCTGCCAGCGCTGTTCGAAGAAGGCCTGGCGCTGGTCCTCGCTGAAAGGATCCGGGCCGGGCAGTACGCGCAGTGTCGGGGCCTCGCGGTAGTCCGGCCGATAAGGCCAGGGCACGCTGGCACCGCGAGTGAATCGCTCGCCGTAGACGGCACATTCCAGCAGATCGTCGGCGGCGAGCGGCTGGCCATTGCCGGCAAGACCGCCGAGTTTTTCCCGCATCTGGGTCGCGACGCTACCCAGTATCGGCTGCGCCGAGAAACCTCCGGCAGCGGCGAGATACGCCCGCTGCCCGGTACGGGCGAAGCCCAGCTTCAGGCGCTGCCCGGCCCTCACGCGAAAGCGCGACCAGCCCGGTAGCGGCTTACCATCGAGCGTCGCCGGCAACTCGGCGCCCGCCAGTGCCAGCCAGGTGTCAGCCTGCACTTCCAGCTCCACTCCGCCCAGCGCGATTTCCAGCAACGGCACGCCCGGCCCGTTGTCGAGCAGGCGATTGGCCCAGGCCGCCGCGTGCTTGTCCACAGGGCCACCGGGCGATACGCCCAGGTGCTGCCAGCCCCGTCGGCCGCCGTCCTGCAGCAGACAGAGCAGGCCGCAAGCCATGATTTTCAGGCTCATGGCTCGCCACCGGCCGCGCGATAAGCTGCCTCATCGATGGGCACAAAGCGCACGCAATCGCCCACAGCCAGCGGGCAAGGCGGCTGCCGATGCGGATCGAACAGGCGCTGCGCGGTGCGCCCGAGCAGGTGCCAACCGCCGGGCGAGGCCTGTGGATAAACCGCCGTCTGCCGCTCGGCGATTGCCAGGCTACCGGCGGGCACGTGGGTGCGCGGCGTGGCCCGGCGCGGCAGGGCGAGGCGTTGGTCGAGCTCGCCGAGGTAGGCGAAACCGGGGGCGAAGCCGATGGCGCCGACGCGATAGTCGCGGCCAGCGTGCAGATCGATCACCTGCGCCGGAGTGAGCCCGCAGAGACGGGCGACTTCGGCAAGGTCCTCACCGGCGTACCACACCGCGATTTCATGCAGGCGCCCGGCGCTGTCGGCGAGGGAGTCGCCGGGCCAGTCCGCCAGCGCGGCCTGCACGCGGCTTTGCAATTGCGGGAGGTCGGTGCGCAACAGGTCGTAGTGCAGCAACAGTGTGGTCCAGCCCGGCACACAATCCGTCAGTGCCGCGCCCAGCTCGGTACGCAGGCGCTCGGCCAGTCGGGCGATGCGCAGCGGCAGCGCATCGTCGGGCTGTTCCGCGAGGGTGATCAGCAGCGCCGTGGCGCCGAAGGCTTCGACACGGATCATGCCTGGTCCAGCAGGCCACGCAGGCGCCGCAGCACCGCCAGGGATTCGGGGTTATCACCATGCACGCAGAGGCTGTCGGCGCGCAGGCGCAGCAGATTGCCGTCGATATCCGGGAAAGGCTCGCCACGGGCAATGGCCAAGGCCTGGTCGAGGATGCGCTGCGGCTCGTGGTGCACGGCGTTGGGCAGCCGGCGCGGGGCAAGCTGACCATCGGGCAGGTAGGCGCGGTCGGCGAATGCTTCGAACATCAGCGGCACGTCGGCGGCGTCAGCCAGTTGCAGCTCGCGGTTGTTGTCGGCCAGGGCCAGCACCATCAGCGGCAGGCGCTTGCGGTAGGCGGCGCAGGCATCGAGCACCGCGGCGAGCAGCGCGTCATCGCGCACCAGGTCGTTGTACAGCGCGCCGTGGGGCTTCACGTAGGCGACCTGGGTGCCGGCGGCGCGGCAGAAGGCGTCCAGCGCGCCGATCTGGTACAGCACCAGGGCGTGGACTTCTGCGGGCGAACAGCTCATGTGCCGGCGACCGAAGCCAGCCAGGTCCGGGTAGGCGGGGTGCGCGCCGATGCTGACGCCCTGCTCCACCGCCAGTCGAACGGTGCGCTGCATGGTCAGCGGATCGCCCGCGTGGTAGCCACAGGCGAGGTTGGCCTGATCGATCAGAGGCATGGCGTGGGTATCGTCGCCCATTCGCCAGGCGCCGAAGCTTTCGCCCATATCGCAGTTGAGCAGGATACGCGGGGTGGGCTCGATCATCGCTATCGCCGTCCTTCCAGATTTCCCACAGGTTAAAGCACCTGCAGGCCTTTGGCCTTCGGAGAATACTCAGTCACGCTCAGGAGGAGTACCATCCCGCCTCTAGACCCGTGGAAATCTCCCCCCGAATGATCAAAGCCGCCATCCTGGCCGCCTTCGGCCTGAGCATCGTTTATGTCCACCTGCGTGGGCGGGTGCGCCACAAATTCACGCGCCAGCTGAGCGACCACTCCAGCTTCCTGGCGCCGATCAACTGCCTGATGTACCTGTTCTCACGGGTGCCGAGCCAGCCGTACCTGGCGACCGACGAATTCCCCGAGATGCGCCTGCTTGCCGACAACTGGGAAGCCATCCGCAGCGAAGCCCTGCACCTGCGCGACGCCGGCAGCATCAAGCGTTCCGACCAGCTCAACGACGTGGGTTTCAACTCCTTCTTCAAGACCGGCTGGAAGCGCTTCTACCTGAAGTGGTACGACGACAGCCACCCGTCCGCCGACGCACTGTGCCCGAAGACCACCGAGCTGCTGCGGCAGATTCCGTCGGTGAAGGCGGCGATGTTCGCCGAGCTGCCGCCGGGCTCGCGCCTGGTGCGCCACCGCGACCCCTATGCCGGTTCGCTGCGCTACCACCTGGGCCTGCTGACGCCGAATGACCCGGGCTGCTTCATCGAGGTGGACGGCGAGCGCTACCACTGGCGCGACGGCGAGGCGGTGGTATTCGACGAGACCTATATCCACTACGCCGAGAACACCACGGATCACGACCGGGTGATCCTCTTCTGCGATATCGAGCGGCCGCTGAAATACGGCTGGGTGACGGCGTTCAACCGCTGGTTCAGCCGCAACGTGATGGCAGCAGCGGCTTCGCCCAACGACGCGGGCGACAAGACCGGCGGCATCAACCGCGCCTTCGCCTCGCTGTACAAGATCCGCCTGCATGGCAAGGCGCTGAAGAAGCGCAACCGCAAGCTGTACTACCTGCAGAAGTGGGGCTTCTTCGCGGCGGTGCTGGCACTGTTCTTATGGATATGAGCCGCGCCTGAAATCAAAAAGGCCTCCGCATTCGCGGGGGCCTTTTTGTTTGCGGACCGTTCAAGACATCGTGGACCGATCCGTTTGCAGGTGCATCGCTGGCCGCGAAATCCGCAGGTACCGGCGACGGCTGTGCGGGACGCCAACGCCGGCGGTGCCGGCAGGTCGCGGGCATGGCCCGCTCCTACAGGTTCAGGCCAGCGCGATGAGCTCCCCCTGACGCAGGATCAATAGACATCGCGGCGGTAGCGCCCGCTCTCCAGCAGCGCCTCGACCTCGACGTCCCCCAGCATCTCGCGCAGGGCGCGGTCGACGCCTTCGGCCATGCCCTGCAGGCTGCCGCAGACGTAGATCGCCGCGCCGTCGTCGAGCCACTGGGCGAGGACTTCGCCGCTGGCACGCAGGCGGTCCTGCACGTAGAGCTTTTCGGCCTGGTCGCGGGAGAAGGCGACATCCAGGCGTTGCAGTTCGCCGCGCGCCAGCAGGCCTTCCAGTTCCTCGCGGCAGTAGAAGTCGTGGGCGATGTTGCGCTCGCCGAACAGCAACCAGTTACGCGACCGGCCCTCGGCCACGCTCGCCTGCAGCAGTGCGCGCAGGCCGGCGATACCGGTGCCGTTGCCGATCAGGATCAGCGGGCGATCCTCCTCGGTCAGGTGGAAGCTGCGGTTGCGCCGCAGGCGCAGCAGCAGGCTGCCGTCCTCGGGCAGGTACTCGGTCAGCCAGCCGGAACAGATGCCCAGCGAGCCGTCGGCGTGCTGCTCCTGGCGGACGATCAGCTCCAGGGCGCCTGCGCTGCGCAACGAGGCGATGGAGTACTGGCGCACCGAGAGCTTGATCAGCGCGTCGTAAACCGCCTGGCCATGCTGGCCGACCAGGTGCTCGAGGTTGCCCGGCAGCAGGCAGCCGGCCAGGGCGTCCTTCAGCGGCAGGGCCAGGCCATCCACTTGCACCTTGGCAGCACCATCGAGGCCGAGGCGCTCGAGCCAGCGGGCGACGAGGAAGTCCGGTTGGCGCGGGACGATTTCCACCAGGTCGCCGGCAGCCCAGTCGATCTGCGAATCGTTCGGCGCGGTGAGGCGCAGCAGCCAGGTGGATTCGCCCTGGCTGCCGGGGTTGAGGTGTTCGCGACCACTCAGCGTCCAGACCTCGAAAGCTGGTGCAGTGAAGGCCACTTGCGGCGCGCCGCCGGAGAGTTCGGCCAGACGGACCTGCCAGTCGTGCAGCGCAGCGGCATCACCGTTGTCCACTTCCACGCCGTCGAACAGCGGGCGCGCGCCCTGCCCTTGCAGCCAGCCCTGCATGCGTCGGGCGAAGCCGCAGAAGTGTTCGTACTGGCGGTCGCCCAGGGCCAGGATGGCGAAGCGCAGGTCATTGAGGCCGAGGGTCTGGCCCAGCAGTTGGCGTTCGAAGCCACGGGCGCTGTCCGGCGCCTCGCCTTCGCCAAAGGTGCTGACCACGAACAGCGCGTTGCGGGTCTGCTCCAGCTGCGCGCGATCCAGCTTGCCCAGCGGCTCGACACGCACCGGCAAACCGGCGGCCTGCAACTGGCCGGCGCTCTGCCACGCCAGCTGCTCGGCGAAGCCGCTCTGGCTGGCATAGCCCACCAGCCAGGAGTCGGCGCCAGCGGCGTTGCTGCCCAATTCGCCACGGGCGGCCTGCGCGGCGCGCTTCTTGCGGCGGCGGTCGAGGTAGAGCAGCCAGCCGGTGATGAAGAACAGCGGCATGGCGAGGCTCGCGAGCATCATCAGGATGCGCCCGGTAAGGCCGAAGTAGCTGCCCACGTGCAGGGCGTAGACGCTGGTGAGCAGTTGCTTGCCGGCGCTGCTGTCGTTGTAGCGGCGGTGCTTGAGCAGCTTGCCGCTGGCCGGGTCGATGGTCATCTCGTTGAAGGCGCGTTCGTGGGCGGCATCATCGAGGAGATAGAACACGGTGGCCGGCTGGCCCTTCACCGGCGGCAGGCGCAAGTTGTAGGCAGTCATGTTGGGGCCGCCGGTCTGCGCGACGGTGTTCCAGATGGCCGTGGCATCCACCACCGGCGGCGGGCCCTCGGGCGCCGGGCCACGTTTGCCGCCGCGCTGGCCGCCCTTGGCCTGGCCGGCAGGGGCGTCGTCGAGCAGCTTGAACAGGCCGTTGCGGTACCACTCGTAGGACCAGTACAGGCCGGTCAGCGAGGCCAGGAGGTAGAACACCAGGCACCAGGTGCCGGCGACGGCGTGCAGGTCCCAGTTGAAGGCGCGACCCTTCTTGCGCCAGTCGAAGGTCAGCCAGGTGCGCCAGTTCAGCGCCTTGCGCGGCCAGCGCAGGTACAGGCCGGAGAGGCAGAAGAAGATCAGGATCAGGGTGCAGGCGGCCGTGATCCGCTGGCCGACTTCGCCGGCGGCGAGGAAACGGTGCAGCTGCATGATGAACATGAAGGCGCCCTCGCCCACTGGCGCGGGCAGAGCTTGCGCGGTGTACGGGTCGACATAGAGCGATTCGCCCCGGCGCTGGCCCGGTGGCGGGCTGAAGAAGATGCGCGCGGACTCCACGCCTTCGGTCTTCAGCCAGAGGAAGGAAACCTTCTTGCCCGGCTCGGCGCTCTCCACCCGGCGGATCAGTTCGTCCATCGGCAGCACGGCTTCGGCGCGCTTTTCCACCACCAGGCTCTGGGGGTTGATGGCGCGCAGGATTTCATCCTGGAACGACAGCATCGCCCCGGTGATGCCCATCAGTGCCAGCACAAGCCCTGCGCTGATACCGAACAGCCAATGCAACTGGAAAAGGACTTTCTTCAACACCGCGACTTCACCTTCGGACACCCATCACGCAGGGCGGGCATTTTAATGAGAATGGCTCGCAAGCGCAGCCGATTTAACAATCTTTACCCTGGCCTTACCTTCGCCGTACGGGCGCCAGCCCCGGACAAAGAAAAGCCCCGGCCGAGGAGCATCGGCCGGGGCGGGGCGCCAGAGGTGCGCGCCCCAACGGAAGGAGCTCGTTCTCAGAAGTGGACGTTGACACCCAGCAGCGCGGTGCGACCAGGGGCCACGTGGGCCATGTGGGTGCTGAAGACCTGGTCGAAGTAGCGCTTGTCGGTCAGGTTCTGCACGTTGAGCTGCAGGTCGACGTTCTTGCTGATCACGTACTTGGCCATGGCGTCGTAGCGCCAGTAGGACGGAATCATGGTGCTGTTGGCGGTGTTGCCGTACTGCTCGTCGACGTAGGTGGCGCCGCCGCCCACGGTGAAGTTCTGCAGCACGTCGTAGGTCGACCAGAGGGTGAAGTTGTTCTGTGCGGTCTGTGGCATGCGGTTGCCTTCGTCGCTGGCCACGCTGGACTTGAGGATCTCGCTGTCCAGGTAGGTGTAGCCGCCGAAGACTTTCCACTTGGGCGTCAGCGCGCCGCTGAAGCCCAGCTCGACGCCCTGCACACGCTGCTCGCCATCGAGCACCTGCACGGTGGAGTCATCCGGCGAGGCAACACGGGCGTTGGTCTTGTCGGTGCGGAAGATCGCTGCATTGAGCGACAGCGCTTCGTCGAAGAACGCCCACTTGGTGCCGATCTCGTAGTTACGGTTGCGTTCCGGATCGAGGTTGGTGTTGGCCAGGGCCAGGTCGCCACCGCCTTCACCGGCAGTCTCGCCGCTAGGGTTGCTGGAGGTGGACCAGGCGGCGTAGACGCTGCCGTTGGGCGCCGGTTTGTAGACCACACCGAGCTGGTAGTTCCAGAAGTGGGAGTTGTTCTGGCGGTCGAAATCGCCGGCGGGCGAGCCGCGGCCCCCGGTGGAATAACCGCTGGAGCGGGTCTCGAAGTCGTCGTAGCGCAGGCCGAGGTTGAGGTCCCACTGCTCGCTGAGCTTGAGGGTATCGAACACGTAGGCCGAGGCGGTCTTGGTGTCGGTGTCGGTAAAGGCGGCGCTGTCGGTGATGCTGCCGGTCCAGTGGTCGCCCGGGGTCGGCTTGTTCAGGCTGGTGCAGTCGCCGCTGGCGATCAGCGATGGCGTGCAGATGTTGCCACTGCCGCCGCCCGGAGTGATCACGTACGGGCGGTTGTGCACGTCCTCGTAGCTGAACTCCATACCGGTCACCAGGGTGTGGCCGACGAAGCCGGTGTCGAAGGTGGACTTCAGGTCAGTCTGGTTGACCCAGCCCTTGGAGGTGGAGTTGCGGTTCTTCGAGGAGCGATAGACCAGGCCGTTGGCGACGTTGCCGCGACTGTCGTCGGGGTTGGTGACGATGTAGTCGAGGGTGGTGCGCACCAGGCGGAAGCTGTTGGACAGGGTCAGGTTGTCGTTCAGGTCGTGCTCGATCCGGAAGGTCCCGGTATCGGTGGTGCTCTTGCGATAGTCGCGGTCGTTCAGGCCGTAGAAGTTGCTCTTGTCCACGGACACCGGCTTGCTTGGGTTGCGCTCGCTGCGCCCGGCCAGGGTCAGCGGGATGCCGTAGTCGGGCATGTCGTCGGTGGACAGGTGGTAGTAGGACAGCGTCGCACGGGTCGGCGTGTTGAAGCCGAAGGTGATGGTCGGCGCGACGCCCCAGCGGCTGACATTCACCTCGTCGCGGCCGGCGACGTTGGCATCGTGCTTCATCAGGTTCAGGCGGAAGGCCGCGTTGTCGCCCAGCATGTGGTTGACGTCGAGGGTGGTGCGGCGGGTCTGGTCGGTGCCCAGCACGACGCTGGCGTCGTTGAAGTCGGCCTGCTTGGCGGTCTTGCTGATCAGGTTCAGGCTGCCACCGGTGGAGCCGGCGCCGGTGTAGGCGGAACCCGGGCCCTTGCTCACTTCGATCTGCTCGATGTTGAAGATTTCGCGGGTCTGCGAGGCGACGTCGCGCATGCCGTCGAGGAAGGTGTCGCTTTCGGCGTTGAAGCCGCGGATGAACGGGCGATCACCCGCCGGGTTGCCACCCTCACCCGCCCCGAAGGTGATGCCGGGCGTGGTGCGCAGCGCATCCTGCAGGGTCAGCGCGCCGGTATCCTTGATCACCTGCTGCGGGATCACGGTGACGGTCTTGGGCGTATCCAGCAGCGGCGCGGTGTACTTCTCGTTGGAGGACTTCTCCACGTTGTAGGTGGTCGGGTCCTGCTGCTGGGTGCCGACGACAGTGTCGGCGTCCAGGGACAGCACGTCCTGGCCGGACTTCTTCGGCGCTTCGTCAGCATGGGCCAGTTGAGCGCCGGACATGGCGGTGATCGCCACGCCGACAGCGCTGACTAGAAGGCGCGGCTTGCTGCCGGCGAACTCGGTGGATTGACGCGACATCGAAACTCCCTCCCCAGGGGTTCATGAAGGCCGCGCAATTTATTGCAACTGAGAATTTGTATCAATTCACATTCATTACCATACGCACATGATTTACAACTTTTACACTTTCTCCCTGTCGGAAGTAGGGGTATGCCGGTTGTACCGATATGTTGCAAATCATTATCATTGGCAAATTATCGAAACTGATGGAACCGGCCCATGCTGCTGCACATTCCCGGCGTCTTCACCCGCGATGAGGTGACGCGCATCCGCGCCGCCCTGGAACAGGCCGAGTGGGCCGACGGCAAGGTCACCGCCGGTTACCAGTCGTCCCGCGCCAAGCACAACCTGCAACTGCCGCAGGACCATCCGCTGGCCCGCGAAATCGGCGAAGCCATGCTGCAGCGCCTGTGGAGCAACCCGCTGTTCCAGTCGGCCGCGTTGCCGAGCAAGGTGTTCCCGCCGCTGTTCAACTGCTACACCGGCGGCGGCTCGTTCGACTTCCACATCGACAACGCCGTGCGCGACACCCAGGGCGGCCGCGAGCGAGTGCGCACCGACGTGTCCTCGACGCTGTTCTTCAGCGACCCGGAGGACTACGACGGCGGCGAACTGGTGATTCAGGACACCTACGGCACCCAGCAGGTCAAGCTGCCGGCCGGCGACCTGGTGCTCTACCCCGCCACCAGCCTGCACAAGGTCAACCCGGTGCCCCGTGGGGCGCGCATCGCCTCGTTCTTCTGGACCCAGAGCCTGGTGCGCGAGGACAGCCAGCGCGCCCTGCTGTTCCAGATGGACCAGTCGATCCAGGCGCTGACCCGTGACGTGCCGGACCATCCGGCGCTGATCGAGCTGACCGGCACCTACCACAACCTGCTGCGCCGTTGGGTGGACGTCTGACCCGCCATGAGTTTCATCCTGCGTCGCACTGAAGAAATCAACGTCGAAGACCTCACCGGCCAGCTCACCGACGACCCGCGGCAGACCGCCCGCCTGATCGTGACCGGCGCCCGCAAGGGTGACCTCGAAGCCCAGGCGCTGCTCGGGCAGATCCTCCTCGACGGCCACGGCATCGAGCAGGACGTCAGCCTCGCCCTGACCTGGTTCGGTATCGCCGCCGAACGCGGCCACGCCATGGCGCGCAACATGCTCGGGCGCTGCCTGGAGCACGGCTGGGGCTGCGCGAAGGACGAGGCCGGCGCCTCCCGCCATTACGCCATCGCCGCGCAGCAGAAGCTCGACTGGGCGATGTACAACCTCGCCAACCTGCTCTCCACCGGCCGTGGCGTGGAACGCGACGATGCCCGCGCACTGGCGCTGTACCAGAGCGCAGCGGCGCTGGGCCATGCCAAGTCGATGAACCTGGTCGGGCGCTTCCACGAGGAGGGCCTGGCGGTGCCGCGCAACCTGGAGGCAGCGCACCAGTGGTACCGCCGATCGGCCGAGGCCGGCGACTTCCGTGGTCAGTTCAGCCACGCCTCGGTACTCGCCGAGCGCGGCGACCTGCCAGCCGCACGCATCTGGCTGGAGCGCGCACTGGAAGGCGGCAACCTCAACTTCCTGCGCGTGGCCCGCCAGCAGCTGGCGGCCTCCATGCCGCCGAGCCTGCGCGAGCTGACCCTGGCCTACTTCCAGCGCGCCGCCGAACTGGGTGACGAGTCGGACCTGCGTCACCTCGCCGAGCAGATGGGCGTCGCCTGACGCCCCTTGACGTAATTTTCACGCCCGCTTTGCTAGCTTCGCCGGCTACCCTGGCTGCCGGAGTGTTCGGCAGCCGCCACGTAACGACGAGGCGCAAGTGTCGAACACCACATCCCCCGCAGCGCGCAAACGCGTGGACTGGGCCGCCCTGGGCTGGCTCCTGCTGTTCTTCTGGTACTTCTCCGGCGTTACCCAGGCGCTGATCCTGTTCAGCGGCACCACCGGCTTTGCCGGCTTCCGCGACGCGTTCTTCCTCAGCAGCCTGTGGCTCGCACCGCCGCTGCTGCTGCCGCGCTTCACCAGGGGCATCGCCGCCGTCATCGGCCTGGTGCTCTGGGGCGCCTCGCTGGTGGGCCTGAGCTACTTCGGCATCTACAAGCAGGAGTTCTCGCAGAGCGTCATCTTCGTGATGTTCGAGTCGAACACCGCCGAAGCCGGCGAGTACTTCAGCCAGTACTTCAGCCTCTGGCTGTGCCTGGCGCTGCTGGCCTACAGCGTGGTCGCCGTGGTGCTGTGGAAGCGCATCCGCCCGATCAGCATGCCGGCCTATGCCCGTGTGCCGCTGGCCGTGCTGCTGGTCGTGCTGAACCTGTTCTACCCCTTCTACAAGCAGATGGTCACCCAGGAGCGCACCTTCGCCCAGGCGGTGGAGAAGGTGCAGTCGCGCATGGAGCCGGCGGTACCGTGGCAGTTGGTGGTCGGCTACGTCCAGTACCGCCAGCAGTTGGACAACATGCAGAAGCTGCTGCAACAGAACGCCTCGCTGCCGCCCCTGCAGAACCTCAAGGACAGCAGCGGCAACGAGCCGCGCACCCTGGTCCTGGTGCTGGGCGAATCCACCACCCGCCAGCACATGCACCTGTACGGCTACGGCCGCGACACCACGCCGAACCTCGACGCCCTCGCCGCCAGCGGCCAGGGCCTGACCGTGTTCCAGAATGTGGTCGCGCCGCGCCCCTACACCATCGAGGTGATGCAGCAGATCCTCACCTTCGGCGATGAGCAGAACCCGGACAGGTTCCTCACCGATCCGTCGCTGATCAACCTGATGAAACAGGCAGGCTACAAGACCTTCTGGATCACCAACCAGCAGACGATGACCAAGCGCAACACCATGCTCACCACCTTCTCCCAGCAGACGGACGAGCAGGCGTACCTGAACAACCAGCGCAACCAGAACGCCAGCCAGTACGACGGCGTGGTGCTGGACCCGTTCGAGAAGGCCCTGAAGGACCCGGCGCAGAAGAAGTTCATCGTGGTCCACCTGCTGGGCACGCACATGGACTACCGCTACCGCTATCCCGAAGAATTCGCCTACTTCAAGGACCGCCAGGGCGCCCCCTCGGCGCTGTCGGATGACCAGGTGGAGACCTACAACTTCTACGACAACGCAGTGCGCTACAACGACTTCGTGGTGTCGAGCCTGATCAAGCGCTATTCGGCGGCCAACGCCAACGGCTTCATGCTCTACCTCTCCGACCACGGCGAGGAGGTCTACAGCTCGGGCAACCACGACCGTCTGGGTCGCAACGAGATGGACCCGACCCGGCCGATGTACACCATTCCGTTCATGGTCTGGACTTCGCCGAGCTGGCAGGCCGAGCACCCGCGCGACCTGCAGGCAGTGGCCAACCGCTCCTACAGCAGTTCGCACCTGATCCACACGCTGTCGGACCTCGCCGGCCTGAGCTACGACCGTTACGAACCGGCCAAGAGCCTGGTGAACGAGCAGTTCGCCGCCGCCCCGCGCTGGATCGGCGACCCGTACAAGAAGGACGGTCTGCACGAGTTCGACAAGCTGCCGCAGGACAAGGCCGCGCCGGAACAGGAAATCGCCAAGGACGCCGAGGCTCCCGCCACGGCCCAGGCTCCGGTGCAGACGCAACCCAAGGAGGGTTGAGTCTCCCGCGATGCGATGAAACGCCCTGCCCCTGCGGGGCGTTTTTCATTCGGCCCCACCCATGGATTCAACCTGCAGGAGCGCCCGATGGGCGCGATCGCGGACATGGCTCGCTCCGACAACAGTGCGCAGCGGATTCAGTCCATCGCCCGTCCACGCCGCCAGAAAAGAAAAAGCCCCGCATCAGCGGGGCTTTTTCAGTGCAGCATGGCTTACAGGTAGAAAGCCTTCAGCGGCGGGAAGCCGTTGAATTCCACCGCACTGTAGCTGGTGGTGTAGGCACCGGTGGACAGCCAGTACAGGCGGTCGCCGGCGGCCAGGTTCAGCGGCAGGCCGTACTTGTAGTGCTCGTACATGATGTCCGCGCTGTCGCAGGTCGGGCCGGCGATCACCACTTCTTCCAGCTCGCCCGCCTTCTCCACGTGGATCGGGAACTTGATGGACTCGTCCATGGTTTCGATCAGGCCGGAGAACTTGCCCACGTCGGTGAACACCCAGCGCTCGACGGCGGTACGCGACTTGCGCGCCACCAGCACGACTTCGCTGACCAGGATGCCGGCGTTGGCGATCAGCGAACGGCCCGGCTCAAGGATGATTTCCGGCAGTTCGTCGCCGAAGTCTTCCTTGAGGAAGCGGATGATTTCTTCCGCGTAGGTTTCCAGGCTGTTGGTCTTGGCGATGTAGTTGGCCGGGAAGCCGCCGCCCATGTTGATCAGCTTCAGCTCGATGCCGTCTTCTTCCTTCAGCCGCTCGAAGATGACCTTCACCTTGGCGATGGCCGCGTCCCACACGCCGATGTCGCGCTGCTGCGAACCCACGTGGAAGGATACGCCGTAGGGCACCAGGCCAAGGTCGCGGGCCAGCACCAGCAGGTCCATGGCCATGTCCGACTGGCAGCCGAACTTGCGCGACAGCGGCCAGTCGGCCGAGGTGGAGCCCTCGGTGAGGATGCGCACGTAGACCTTGGAGCCCGGCGCGGCCTTGGCGATGTTGCGCAGGTCGGCTTCGGAGTCGGTGGCGAACAGGCGCACGCCCTTCTCATAGAAGTAGCGAATGTCGCGGGCTTTCTTGATGGTGTTGCCGTAGCTGATCTGCTCGGCGCGCACGCCGGTCTTCATCACCTTGTCCAGCTCGTAGATGGAGGCGATGTCGAAGTTCGAACCCTTGTCGCGCAGCAGCTCGGTGATCTCGGTGGCCGGGTTGGCCTTCACCGCGTAGTAGATCTTGGCGAACGGAAAGCAGCCGGTCAGCTGGTCGTAGGCATCGGCGATGGTCTGCTTGTCGATGACGACGAAGGGGGTTTCCTGCTTGTCGGCAAACGCCTTCATACGCTGGAAGGTTTCGGGGGCGAAGTAATCCTCGACCTTGATGGACATGGTTGGGACTCCAAATGGCAGAACAGGTTATTCGTAGGGGTGAAGCTGAACGTCGAATCCGTTTCCCCACTTTGGTTCGCCTACTTCCCAAGGCATGTCGCCGAGTATCACCGGTACCGGTCAATGGAGCCGGTGCCTCTCGTCGTCAGTACTTGAGCCGGATGGATCGTTTCCAGCATGGACGTTCGGGCGCGAACTTTAGGACCTGAAGTCCCTGAGTTCAACCCTGAATTGCCGCTTTTTCGCATCCCTTTGTCGCACTGCCGGTTGACTGTTTCGGATACTCAACAAAATGCACGGAATACCGCACAGAACGGGGCTTTCGACGCGTTTCTGCATCATCGTCCTACTGAGTTAACGACCGGTGACAGAGGGGGGAGTTCAGCTGTTCGGGATGGGTGGTGCCGGAGGGGATTTCGTGAGGGGTGTACCAAGGGAAATCGGAGCTGGGCGAGCCCTCTCCCTAACCCTCTCCCTGAAGGGAGAGGGGACTGATCGGAGCTGCCGAGAATTGAGGAGTCATCCTCGAGCGTTGGGCTGACAGAGCGCTCGAATAGCTCCCTCTCCCTTCAGGGAGAGGGCGGGGGAGAGGGAAACCGTCCGCAGCGGAGGAACAGGTTCGCGAGCAAGCTCGCTCCTACAGGGCCAGGTCAGGAAGCCTGCGCCACCTCCGCCGGCGACACGATGTTGGTCTTGCGTCCACGCGAGCGACCCGAGCTCAGGTAATCGGCGATCGACTCCTGCGTCACCTCGCCGAGGAACTGCCCCTCGGCATCCAGCACCGGCAGCCACGAGCTGTTGAACTCGTACATGCGCGACAACAGGATGCGCAGGTGCTCGTCGTGGCTGGCGGTCACGCGGAACTCGTTGAGGAAGTCGCTGCACGCGCCTTCCTTGCGGCGCATGTCCTTGCGGCGCACATAGCCCAGCCCCTTGCCGCTGGCGTCGACCACCACCAGGTAGCGGCGGTCGTCTTCCTCCATCTTCTCCAGCGCTTCGGCGACGCTGGTCTGCGGGTTGGCGGTGACGATGCTGCTGTCGGCGGCATCCTCGGCACGCACCAGCAGCAGGCGCTTGAGGGTACTGTCCTGGCCGGTGAAGGCACTGACGAACTCGTCCGCCGGGTGCGCCAGCAGGGTGTCCGGGTGATCGTACTGGAGCAGGCGGCCGCTCTTGAACACCGCCACCTTGTCGCCCAGCTTGATCGCCTCGTCGATGTCGTGGCTGACCATGATCACGGTCATGCCCAGCTTGCGCTGCAACTCGAAGAACTCGTTCTGGATCGACTCGCGGTTGATCGGGTCCACCGCACCGAACGGCTCGTCCATCAGCAGCAGCGGCGCGTCGGCCGCCAGCGCGCGGATCACGCCGATACGCTGTTGCTGCCCGCCGGACAGTTCACGCGGGTAGCGCGAGAGGTACTGCTTGGGCTCGAGCTTGACCATGGCCATCAGCTCGCGCGCCTTCTCCTTGCACTTCTGCTTGTCCCAGCCGAGCAGGCGCGGCACGACCATGATGTTTTCCTCGATGGTCATGTTGGGGAACAGGCCGATCTGCTGGATCACGTAGCCGATCTGCCGGCGCAGGGTCACCTCGTCCAGTTCGGCGGTGTCCTGGCCGTCGATCAGCACACGCCCGGAGGTGGGCTGGATGATCCGGTTGATCATCTTCAGCGTGGTGGTCTTGCCGCAGCCGGAGGGGCCGAGGAACACGCAGATCTCGCCCTTCTCCACAGTCAGGCTGACCTTGTCCACGGCACGGAATTCCTTGCCGTCCTTGAGGGTGAAGGTCTTGGTCAGTTGGTCGAGTTCGATCATGTTCAGTCTCCTGTCTGCGGGCGCAGGCCCTTCGGGGTGAGCGCACGCTGCAACCATTGCAGCAGCAGGTCGGCGGCGATGGCCAAGAGGCTCACCAGCACGGCGCCGACCACCAGCATGGGCATGTTGGATTGGCTGATGGAATTGAGGATGAGGACGCCCAGGCCACCGGCACCGATCACCGCGGCGATGGTCATCACGCCGATGTTCATCACCACGGCGGTGCGCACGCCTGCGAGGATCACTGGCACGGCGATGGGGATGTCGACCATCCGCAGGCGCTGCCAGAAAGTCATGCCGATGCCCTTGCCGGCTTCGCGGATGCCGGGTTCGACATTGGTCAGCGCGAGGTAGGTGTTGCGCAGGATCGGCAGCAGCGAATAGAGGAACACCGCAGTGATCGCCGGCAGCGGGCCGAGGCCCTGGCCGATCTTCGAGTAGAGCGGCAGCATCAGGCCGAACAGCGCAATGGACGGAATGGTCAGCACCACGGTGGCGGCGCCCTGCAGCGGGCCCGCGAGCCAGCGGAAGCGCGTCATCAGCACGCCCAGCGGCACGCCGACGATGATCGCCAGGCCCACGGCGATGGACACCAGCATCAGGTGCTGCAGCGTCAGTTGCCCGACCTGGGTCCAGTCCAGGCGGGAAATCACGGTCATGAAGTCCATGTCAGTTTTCCTCCTGTGCGGGTTGTTCCTCGACAGGCTTGGCCTTGTCGCCCAGCAGGCCGTGCTCGCGCAGGAACTTCTGCGCTACGCGCTGCGGCGGCTCCTGTTCGATATCGACCTGGGCGTTGAGCGCCTGCATGGTCTTGTCGTCGAGCAGATCGGAGATGGGCTCGAACAGGGTTTTCAGCTCCGGGTGCTTCTGCAGCGCATCGGCGCGCAGCACCGGGGCGGCGTTGTAGAAGGGGAAGAAGTGCTTGTCGTCTTCCAGCACGCGCAGCTTGAAGTCCTTCAGGCGGCCGTCGGTGGTGTAGACGAGGCCGACGAACACCTGGCGATTCTTCAGCGCGGTGTAGACCAGTCCGGCATCCATCTGCCGCACGTCGTCGCGGGTGAAGTGCAAGCCGTACAGCTCGCTCATCGGCCCGAGGCCGTCGGGGCGCCCGGCGAATTCCGGGTCCATGGCGAACAGGTGGGTCTTCTTCGCGCCCTGCTCCTTCATCACCCGCGCCAGGTCGCTGAGGGTGCGCACGCCGAGTTGCTCGGCCTGCTCCTCAGGCATGGCCAGGGCATAGGTGTTGTTGAACGGTGCGGGCTTGGGCCAGACCAGCCCCTTCTTGCCGTCCAGCTCACGGACCTTGGCCAGCGACTGCTGGGCATCCAGCTTGTCCTTGATCTTGTTGTAGACGATCAGCGACGAGCCGGTGTACTCCCAGACCAGGTCCAGCTGGCCGCTCTGCTGGGCACTGCGCGCCAGGGTGCTGCCCAGGCCGTTGGTGACCTTCACCTCATAGCCCTTGCTCTGCAGGTACTGCGCGGTGATGGCGGTGAGGATGCGCTGTTCGGTGAACGGCTTGCCGCCGATGCGAATCACGTCGGCCGCGTGCGCAGCTCCCGTGGCGGCGGCGAGCAGCAAGCCCAGCGCGCCAAGCAGACGTTTCATGCCGGCTCCTTTGAATTCCAGTCCCTTCATTGCGTCAGCCCCCGCTCCAGCACGCTGCGGCTGAACAGTACCAGCAGGCCATCGAGCACCAGCGCCAGCAGCGCGGTGCACACGGCTCCGAGCAGCAGCTTGGATTGGTCGTCCAGGGCGATGCCGGGGAAGATCAGGCTGCCCAGGCTGTTGGCGCCGATCAGGAAGGCCAGCGGAGCGGAACCCACGTTCAGCGCCAGGGCGATGCGCACGCCACCCATGATCAGCGGTACCGCGTTGGGCAACTCGACCCGCAGCAGCACCTGGCGCGGGGTCATGCCGATGCCGGTGGCCGCTTCCTTGAGCGAGGCCGGCACGGCGCGCAGGCCTTCGTAGGTGTTGCGCACGATGGGCAGCAGGGATGCAAGGAACAACGCGAGGATCGCCGGGCCGTTGCCGATCCCGACAATCGCCAGGGCGATGGCCAGCACGGCCAGCGGCGGGATGGTGTTGCCGACGTTGAACACCTGCATCAGGCGTTCGGCCTGCCCTTGCAGGGCGGGCCGGCTGAGCAGGATGCCGGCGGGGATACCGACCGCAACGGCGGCCAGCATGGATGCGAACACCAGAACCAGGTGCGCCTGCAGGTAGAACAGCAGGTCTTCGCGGTACTGCCACAAGGTGGCGGGGGTGATCCAGTGGATCAGCAAAGCCAGAACAACGACTGCGAAGCAGACGCCGAACAGGGCCTTGCCCGTGGTGGTTTTCACCATGGTTGGGGGACTCCCTTCGGGTGCGCGGCGACTGGCATCGCCCCGCTCACTTGACGCTCGATCCCGTCCAGAAACCCATCTGGGACCGCGATTAAACGCGACGGGAATCAAGCACTTGCGCATGCGTTTGCGGATTACCGTCGCGAAGGGATGGACCCTCGTCCGTGCCCATCCGTTCAATAAAATTGCCATCCTTGTGCCATCGCGCGCAGGCGAAATCGGCGTCAGCCCCCATGATCCGGGGGCTGTGGGCGACAAAGTTTTTTTCAAAAAAACCGTCGACCCGGCTGAACCATCGCCCAGGTGCACTTGCCCAACGCCGAATGCGCCCGGCGAACACGCACGCGGTTTCGCTCAGCGGTTATCATCGGGTTCCTTTCGCGTGCCCCCGACCCATGGATAGGTCACTCGGGGCCGGCGTCTTGCCTACCACGGAGATCCTTCACCATGCTTGATCTGGCTGCGGCGTTCATCGCGCTGACCACCCTGCTCACCTACGTCAACTACCGCTTCATCCGCCTGCCGCCGACCATCGGTGTCATGGCCACCGCCCTGGTGTTCTCCTTCATCGCCCAGGGCATGTCGCTGCTCGGCTATCCGGTCCTGGAAGTCGAGATGCAGCAGATCATCAGCCGCATCGACTTCTCCGACGTGCTGATGACCTGGTTCCTGCCCGCCCTGCTGTTCGCCGGCGCGCTGCACGTGAACCTCGCCGACCTGCGCAACTACAAGTGGCCCATCGGCCTGCTGGCCACCTTCGGCGTGCTGATCGCCACCACGGTGATCGGCTACCTGGCCTACTACACCTTCGCCCTCTTCGGCTGGCACGTGGACTTCATCTACTGCCTGCTGTTCGGCGCGCTGATCTCGCCCACCGACCCCATCGCGGTGCTGGGCATCCTCAGGTCCGCCGGCGCGCCCAAGCCGCTGGCCACCACCATCGTCGGCGAGTCGCTGTTCAACGACGGCACCGCCGTGGTGGTCTTCACCATCCTGCTGGGCATCCTGCTGGCCGGCGAGACACCCACTGTGTCCTCCATCGCCTGGCTGTTCGTGCAGGAGGCCATCGGCGGCATCCTGTTCGGCGCAGCGCTGGGCTACGGGGTGTTCCTGATGATGCGTGGCATCGACCAGTACCAGGTGGAAGTCATGCTGACCCTGGCCCTGGTCATCGGCGGCGCAGCACTGGCGGCACGGCTGCACGTGTCGGCGCCGATCGCCATGGTGGTGGCCGGCCTGATCATCGGCAACCAGGCGCGGCAGTACGCCATGTCCGACGAGACGCGGCGCTACATCGACAAGTTCTGGGAGCTGATCGACGAGATCCTCAACGCCCTGCTGTTCGCCCTGATCGGCCTGGAGCTGCTCCTGCTGCCATTCAACTGGCTGCACGTGGTCGCGGCCTTCGTCCTCGGCGGCGCGGTGCTGATCTCGCGCCTGCTCACCGTCGCCCCGGCCATCCTCGTGCTGCGCCAGCGGGAAAACGGCCGCCGCCAGGTACCTGCCGGCACCATCCGCATCCTCGTCTGGGGTGGCCTGCGTGGCGGCGTCTCGGTAGCCCTGGCGCTGTCCCTGCCGCTGGGCGAGCAGCGCGACCTGATCCTCAGCCTGACCTACGTGGTGGTGCTGGTGTCGATCCTGCTCCAGGGCCTGTCCATCGGCCCGCTGGTGCGGCGCATCTACAAAGGCGCCGAGCCCGTCGCCGACAGCCACCACTGAAGGCCCCATCAAAGGCCAAGCGCCTTGCGTCGCCGGGTCTGCCGGCGACGCCTCGAATCAGGCTATAATCCCGCGTTTTTCGGGCCGCTCGCCGCCCGTCTTCACCGAATCGACCAGGCACCCATCCATGAGCATCCAAGCCGCCGAAGTCGCGAAGCGCCGCACGTTCGCGATCATTTCCCACCCCGACGCCGGTAAGACCACCATTACCGAGAAGCTCCTGCTGATGGGCAAGGCGATTGCCGTCGCCGGTACCGTGAAGTCGCGAAAGTCCGACCGCCACGCCACCTCCGACTGGATGGAGATGGAGAAGCAGCGCGGCATCTCCATCACCACCTCGGTGATGCAGTTCCCCTACCGCGAGCACATGATCAACCTGCTCGACACCCCCGGCCACGAAGACTTCTCCGAAGACACCTACCGCACCCTGACCGCGGTGGACTCGGCGCTGATGGTCCTCGACGGCGGCAAGGGTGTAGAGCCGCGTACCATTGCCCTGATGGAAGTCTGCCGCCTGCGCGATACGCCCATCGTCAGCTTCATCAACAAACTCGACCGCGACATCCGCGACCCGATCGAGCTGCTCGACGAAATCGAAGCGGTACTGAAGATCAAGGCCGCGCCGATCACCTGGCCGATCGGTTGCTACCGCGACTTCAAGGGCGTGTACCACCTCGCCCAGGACAAGATCATCGTCTACGTGCCGGGCCACGGCCACGAGCGCATCGAGACCAAGGTCATCGACAAGCTCGACTCGGACGAAGCACGCGCGCACCTGGGCGACCTCTACGACAACTTCCTCGAAGAGCTGGAGCTGGTGCAGGGCGCCTGCCACGAGTTCGACAAGGACGCCTTCCTCAAGGGCGAGATGACCCCGGTGTTCTTCGGTACCGCGCTGGGCAACTTCGGCGTCGACCAGGTGCTCGACTGCATCGTCGACTGGGCTCCGCAACCGCTGGAGCGTGGCGCCCACGAGCGCACCGTGGCACCGACCGAGGAGAAGTTCTCCGGCTTCGTGTTCAAGATCCAGGCGAACATGGACCCGAAGCACCGCGACCGCATCGCCTTCATGCGCATCTGCTCGGGCAAGTACGAGAAGGGCATGAAGATGCGCCATGTGCGCCTGGGCAAGGACGTGAAGATCGCCGACGCGCTGACCTTCTTCTCCAGCGAGCGTGAGCAGCTGGAAGAGGCCTTCGCCGGCGACATCATCGGCCTGCACAACCACGGCACCATCCAGATCGGCGACACCTTCACCGAAGGCGAGGCGCTGGGCTTCACCGGCATCCCGCACTTCGCCCCGGAACTGTTCCGCCGCGTGCGCCTGAAGGACCCGCTCAAGTCCAAGCAGCTGCGCCAGGGCCTGCAGGAACTGGCCGAGGAAGGCGCCACCCAGGTGTTCTTCCCCGAGCGCAACAACGACATCATCCTCGGCGCCGTCGGCGTGCTGCAGTTCGACGTCGTCGCCAGCCGCCTGAAGGAGGAATACAAGGTCGAGTGCGCCTACGAGCAGATCAACGTCTGGTCCGCGCGCTGGATCGAGTGCAAGGACGAGAAGAAGCTCAAGGAGTTCAAGGACAAGGCCTTCGAGAACCTGTCCGTCGACGGCGGCGGCCACCTCACCTACCTGGCCCCGACCCGCGTGAACCTGAGCCTGATGGAAGAGCGCTGGCCGGACATCACCTTCCGCGCCACCCGCGAACACCACTGAGTTCGCCGCTCACGAAAACGCCCGCCTTGTGCGGGCGTTTTTGTTTACGCCGACCGGCTTTTCGTAGGAGCGAGCTTGCTCGCGAACCGGACCCCGCAGGTTCGCGAGCCAGCTCGCTCCTACAGTCAGGCCTGACCTCCTCTGCGACAGTTAGCCCAGGCACGTGTCGGAGGATCAGCGATGGGGTTTCACGGCAAGGATTTACGTCGAGGGCGGCACTCGGCTACAGGGCAGATCTACTTCGTTACCACCGTGACACACCGACGCGAACGACTCTTCAGTCACTGGACTGGCGCCATTGCCGTTGCCAGGGTGATCCATCTGTTCACCGGACTCACCTCGGCCAGAATCCATGCCTGGGTGCTCATGCCAGATCATCTGCACTGTCTGATAGAGCTGGGCGACGTGAGTCTCAACCAATGCATGCAGCAACTCAAATCGCGCACGGCAATCGCCCTGAATAGATCGACAGGTCGCAGCGGCACAGTCTGGCAGTCAGGGTTTCACGACCACGCCCTGCGCCGCGAAGAAGACCTGAAAGCTACAGCCCGCTACCTGGTCGCCAACCCCTTGCGCGCCGGCCTGGTGCGCTCCCTTCGCGACTACCCCTTCTGGAACGCCGTCTGGCTGTGACCTATAGCCTGTAGGAGCGAGGGGGACGCCATCGTTATTGCTCGCGAACAGCCCCTGCTGCGGAGCCTGGGTTCGCGAGCAAGCTCGCTCCTACGAAGAGCAGCACTCACGGATCGAGCGCGCCGGAACTCCAGGTGCTGGAAGTCGCGCTGCCGGTCAGCTTGGCGGCGATGGCGCCCTGCGGGATCAGCCGGTCGCGATAACGTGTGGCGAGCAGCCCGCTCTGCGGTGCGCGCAGGATGTGCTCGCTGCTGGCGTCGCCGGGGCGGGCGATGATGCGCGCGAAGCGCTCGCCCGCCTCGATGTACTCGCCCAGCTCGCGTTCGAAAACCAGCACGCCAGCCGCCGGGGCGAACACGGTTTCCATGAAGCCCATTGGCGTGGCTACTCCCTTCCACTCCGGCAACGGCCCGGCATCGCTCACCACGCCACGGGCGCCCAGGAAACGATAGAGACCATCGGCATCCTGCTGTGCCAGCGCATCGCTGACGTCGCCCTGGCCGCGCAGTTCGACGGTTGCCACCAATCGCCCGGCGAAGCGCTGTTCGGCCACCCACGGGGCGATCACCACCTCTTCGAACGCCCCATCGCCATCGCCTTCCCAGATGATCGCCAGCTCCGCGCGAAGGGCGGCAGCGAGGTCCTGCGCGGCAGGCCAGAAGCACTCGTGGAGGTAGACGTACTGCAGCGCCTCGTCATCGGTGTGCAGGTCGAGCACGATGTCCGCAGGCGCGGCCAGTTCTGCCACGCGTTTCTGCCACAGCGTGAGGTTATCCAGGGTGCCGCTGGCGGCCGCCGAGGCGATGAAGCCACGATTGAAATTGCGCGAGGTCGCGTCGTGGTTCCGACCGAGAATCCGCCCCTGGCGGAACTGCCCGATGCCGATGGGATTGGCCTGCGGCACCACCGTCACGCTGCCATTGAGCGCACCGCGTTCGGCGGCATCGCGCAGGCGTGGCAGCAGCTCGTGAAGCACCAGCATCCCGGCGATTTCATCGGCATGTACGCCGGCCTGCAGGTGCACCTTCGGCCCCGGCCTGCCGCCGTCGATACGCCAGGCGCGCACGCGCAGCTCGGCACCGGAATCACCCGGTACGCTGAAGGATACGTCCTCGATCATTTGCCCTCTCCTCTTGTCCGAATCGCCCATGGAAATCTTCCCCGGCGCCTCCTAGTATCGAAACCGTTCGCCGCTTGCCGGCACCCCGCAACACAGGACGCCCGCCCTTGGATACCCCCCGCCAGAAAGCCCAGCGCGCCACACCCGAGGAACGCCGCGACCACCTCGTGCGCGCCTGCCTCAAGTGCCTGGTCGCCGATGGCCACGCAGGCATCTCGGTGCGTCGCATCGCCAAGGAAGCCGGGGTCGCCGTGGGCCTGGTGAACCACCACTTCGGCAGCATCGACGCGCTGGTCGCCCAGGCCTACGAAACCCTCGCCAGCGAGGTGACCCAGGCGCTCTACCGGCAGGTCGACGCGGTCGGCAACGACCCGGCCGTGCGCATGGAAGCCTTCCTCACCGGGTCCTTCTCGCCCCAGGTGCTGGACCCCGACCTGCTCAGCCCCTGGGTCGTGTTCTGGAGCCTGATCCGTCACTCGCCGCCGGTGAACGAGGCACACGAGCGCGGCTACCACAGCTACCTCGCGATCCTCGAAAAGCTCATCAGCGAACTCGCCAGCGCCGAGGGTTTCAGCGTGGCGCGCCCGCGACTCGCCGCCATCGGTCTCTCCGCCATGCTCGACGGACTGTGGCTGGAGTGGTGCCTGAACCCCTCGACCTTCAGCGCCGCCGACGGCCTCGAGCTCAGCCGTTGCTGGGTAGAGGGACTGCGCCGAGGTGCCTACGCCTAATCACTCAAACTGCCGTCCTTGCACGGCGCTTGCCCAGCCATGAACGCTGCGTCGTCTTCTGCTCGCGGCGAACCGGGGTGGCGCGCTCCAGCAAGGCAAACAGCGCTTCGATGATGAAGGTCAGACAGACATAGATCGCCGCCACCAGCAGCAGCGGCTCATAGATCTGGAAGGTCTGCGCACGCACCACGTTGGCGGCGCCGAGCAGGTCGACCACGGCGATGGTGGAAGCCAGCGCGGTGGACTTGAGCAGCATCACGCTTTCCCCCGCCAGCGTCGGCAGCAGCAGGCGAATCGCCCGCGGCAACCACACGCGGTAGAGCACCAGCGTGCGGTTCATGCCGAATGCCGAAGCGGCCTCCAGTTCGCCGCGCGGTACCGCCTTGAGACCGCCGCGGACCACCTCGCCGACGTAGGCGCCGACCGAGAGGATCAGCGCGATGACGATGTACCAGAAGCCATCGCGCAGGTACGGCCAGAGGAAGCTGCCGCGGATCAGCGGGAACTGCGCGAAGAGGCTGCCCAGGCCGTAGTAGAAGATGTAGATCTGCACCAGCAGCGGCGTGCCGCGAATCACGCTGGTGTACGCCAGCGCCAGGCGCGAGACCAGGAAGTTGCGCGACATCCGCGCCAGCGCCACCCCCAGCGCCAGCACGAAGCCCAGCGTGGCGGAAATCAGCAGGATCACCAGGGTGGTGCCCAGGCCCTTGAGCAGCAGGGCCCCATAGACGAATAGCCAGTGTTCGTTCATCGCCGCGCCTCGTTCAGACCGCCGGAATCCAGCGGCGGAAGCGCCGCTCCAGGTAGCCCGCGAACAGGTTGGAAAGCACGGTGAGCACGTAATACAGCGCCGCCGCGGTGAGGTAGAAGGTCAGGTAGTGACGGGTCGAACCGGCGGCCTGCTTGGCGGTGTAGAGCAGCTCGTTGGTGCCCACCACGCTGATCAGCGCGCTGTCCTTGATCAGGTTGACCCACAGGTTGGCCATGCCGGCCAGCGCGTTGGGCGCCATCATCGGCAGGGTCACCCGGCGGAACAGGCCGAAGCCGTGCATGCCGTAGGCGCGCGCCGCTTCGATCTGGCCATAGGGGATCGACTGGATGGCACCACGGAAGATTTCCGAGGCGTAGGCGCCCTGCACCAGGCCGAGCACGACGATGGCCACCATCATGCCGTTGAGCTTCACCTGGCCATAGCCGAGCCATTCGAAGAACTGGTTCAGGCCCATGGAGCCGACGTAGAACAGCAGCAGGATCAGCAGCAGCTCCGGCACCGCCCGGCACAGCGTGGTGTAACCACGCGCGAGTATCGCCAGCGGGCGCGGTCCGCCGATCTTGGCGCTGGCCGCGGCCAGGCCGATCAGCAGGCCGACGAGGAAGGCGCCGACGGAAATCTGCAGGGTGACCAGTAGCCCCTTGAGCAGGGCCGGGCCCCAGCCGGTGGGGCCGAAGCCGATCAGGTCGAAGATGCTTTGCATGGCCGTCTCCAGGAGGGAGGCTCAGGGTCGTCCCCGTGCCCGCAGCGGGCACGGGGACGGCTCACGCTGGGATCACTGCTTGGGCGCGACGCTCATGCCGAAGTACTTGTCCGACAGCGCCTTGTAGTCATCGCTGGCGAGCAGCTTGCCGATGGCCTCGTCCATCTTCGCCTTCAGCTCGGTATCGCCCTTGCGCATGCCGGCGCCGACGCCGCGGCCGAACAGCGGGTCGTACTTCACCTCGCCCTTGTTGACGATGCCGGCCGCCTGGGCGTCCGGCGACTTGACGAACGACGCCACGGCGATGCCGTCGGCCATCATCAGGTCGATGCGCCCGGCCACCAGGTCGGCGTTCACCGAATCCTGGGTGTCGTAGTAGCGCACGTCGGCGATCTTCTCGAAGTACTGCTTGAGGTAGTTGGAGCTGACGGTGGAGATCTGCACGCCGATGGTCTTGCCCTTCAGGCCCTCGGGGCTGATCTGCACGTCCACCGCCTGGGGCGCGGCGACGGCCACCGGGGTGTCGTAGTAGGGGCGGCTGAAGGCGATCTGCTTCTCGCGCTCATCGGTGATCGACAGGGAGTTGAAGATCACGTCGATCTTTTTCGCCAGCAGCGCCGGGATGATGCCGTCCCAGGCCACCTCGTCGATCTCGCAGGTCGCCTTCATCTCGGCGCAGACCTTGTGGATCAGGTCCGGCTCGAAGCCGACCCAGCTGCCATCGGGCTGCTTCTGCGAGAACGGCGGATAGGGCTCGGCGGCCAGGGCGAAACGGATCGTCTCGGCCTGGGCGCTCGCCACGCCGGCCACCAGCATCGCCGCACCCACCATCAGATTGCACAGACCTTTCTTGTTCATCGTGATCCCCTGCATTGTTTTACTTAGTGTTGGGTCACGCTCATCGATGCGCCGACAGCGCGGCATCGGTCAGCGATTCTGGTGCGCGTTGACGAACTGCCGGCAGCGCTCGCTGCGCGGCCGCGAGAAGACCTCCTCGGCGGTGCCCTCCTCCTCGATCAGGCCCTTGTGGAGGAACGCCACATGGCTGGATACGTCGCGGGCGAAAGCCATCTCGTGGGTGACCAGGATCATGGTCCGCCCCTCCTCCGCCAGCGAGCGGATCACCTTCAGCACTTCGCCCACCAGCTCCGGGTCCAGCGCCGAGGTCGGCTCGTCGAACAGCATCACTTTCGGCCGCACGGCCAGCGCGCGGGCAATGGCCACGCGCTGCTGCTGGCCGCCGGAAAGGAAGGCCGGGTACTCGTGGCGCTTCTCGGCCAGGCCGACGCGCTCCAGCAGCGCCTCGGCGCGCTCGCGGGCCTCGGCCTTGCTCTCGTGGAGGACGAAGGTCGGTGCCTCGATCAGGTTCTCCAGCACGGTGCGGTGCGGCCACAGGTTGAAGCTCTGGAACACCATGCCCAGCTGTGAGCGGATGCGGGTGAGCTGCTTCTGGTCGGCCACCATCGGCTCGCCGTGGCGGTTCTGGGTCAGGCCGATGGTCTCGCCATTGACGGTGACCGAGCCCTGGTTGGGAATCTCCAGCATGTTGATGCAGCGCAGCAGGGTGCTCTTGCCCGAGCCGCTGGCGCCGATCAGCGAGATCACTTCGCCCTCGCGCGCCGACAGCGACACACCCTTGAGCACCTCGAAGTCGCCGAAGCGCTTGTGGATATCCCGCACCTCGATCACCGGTCTGGACTGCGCCTGCACGTCCTGCAGGAGCGGGCCATGCCCGCGACCCGCCTCGGCACGGGGCACATCACGGACGGAGTCCGCTCCTACGGAGTTGGCCTTCGCCGGAAGGGATTCGACAAAGCGGATGATCCGCGCACAGGCCTCCGCCATGCTCTCGTCGCTCAGGCCGAAGGACAGCCGCACGAAGCCCTCCGCCTGCGGGCCGAAGGCCGCCGCGTCGAGCACCGAGACGCCGGTGGCGTGGAACAGCTGCCAGGAGAAGTCCAGCGAGCTGAGGCCGGTATCGCGCACGTCGACCATGACGAACATGCCAGCCTCGGGCGACAGCACCTTCACCCGCGGGCAATCGCTCAGCGCGGCGACCACCAGGTCGCGGCGGCGGCGGTAGATCTCGCGCATTGTCGTGACAACCTCGTCGTGACGCTCCACCGCCGCGAGGGCGGCTTCCTGCACGAAGCCCGGCAGGCCGTAGAACATGTTCAGCGCGAGGTTTTCCAGGTGCCCGACCAGCGTCGGGTTGGCGACTATCCAGCCAGCGCGCCAGCCGGTCATGGCGTGGGATTTCGACAGGCTGCCGATGCTCAGGGTGCGCTCGCCCATGCCGGGTAGCGCGGCGAAGCTCTGGTGTTCGCGCTCGAAGGTCAGGCCCTCGTAGACCTCGTCCACTACCACCCAGAGGTCGTGGGCCTCCGCCAGCGCGGCAATGGCCAGCAGCTCGTCGCGGTCCAGCACGACGCCGGTCGGGTTGCTCGGGTTGGCGAGGAAGATCGCCTTCGTGCGCGGGGTGATCGCTGCGGCGATATCGGTGGCCAGCGGGCGGAAGCCGTTTTCCGGACGGGTCGGTACCCCGACCAGCACGGCGCCGGTGGCTTTCAGCGTGGCTTCGTAGGTGACGTAGACCGGGTCGAAGGTGATGACCTCGTCGCCCTTCTCCAGCAGGCACATCGCGGCGGCAAACAGGCCGTTTTGAGCACCGGCGACGACGATGACGTTTTCGGGCCCGGCCTTTTGGCCGAAACGCCGCTCATGCAATGCCGCGATCGCCTGGCGCAGTGCGGGTTTGCCCGCCACGTCACTGTAATGGGTGTCGCCGTCGCGCAACGCGGCAACGGCGACATCGGTGATGAAGTCCGGGGTTGCGAAATCGGGGTCGCCGACGCTGAGCACTATCACGTCGCGGCCGGCTCGCTGGGCGGCAATGGCGGCGTAGTGAATGTCCCAGGCGGCCACGCCGGGTCCGACCATCCTGTCCACAAGCGACGAATAACGCATGCAAGGGCCTCATCCGAATGACGGAATGTCCTGCAGAAGGGTCCGCAGGAGCGTTGGGCCACCATAGCCAAGGATGAACGAGTGTTCAACAGCGTTTTCCGACATCAGCCATGTCGTTTTCAGACCGTTCACTCAAGTGACTCCTCACCTTCAGGTGCGACACGTCGCAATTCGACCGACGAACGGAATCACGACATCCACTTAACGGCTTCTTAACGATCTCCCCCGTAGCGTTCTCTCACCCCCTGACAGAGCCGTGACGGCCTTTGGAACACCACATGGAAATGCCCTTCCTCCCCTTCTCCCGCCCCAGCATCGGCGAGGAGGAGATCCAGGCAGTCAATGAAGTCCTGCGCTCGGGCTGGATCACCACCGGGCCGAAGAACGCAGAACTGGAGCAACAGTTCGCCCAGTCGATCGGCTGCCGCCACGCCGTCGCGCTGTCCTCCGCTACCGGCGGCATGCACCTGGCGCTGCTGGCCCTGGGCATCGGCCCGGGTGACGAGGTGATCACCCCGTCGCAGACCTGGGTCTCCACCGTCAACATGATCAGCCTGCTGGGCGCCACCCCGGTGTTCGTCGACGTCGACCGTGACACCCTGATGACCGACGCCGCCCGCATCGAGGCCGCGATCACCCCGCGTACCCGCGCCATCATCCCGGTGCACTACGCCGGCGCCGCCTGCGACATGGACCCGATCGACGAGCTCGCCCTGCGCCATGGCATCCCCGTGATCGAAGACGCCGCCCACGCTGCCGGCACCTTCTACCGTGGCCGCCCGGTAGGCCAGCGCGGCACCGCGATCTTCTCCTTCCACGCGATCAAGAACCTCACCTGCGCCGAGGGCGCCATGTTCGTCAGCGATGACGAAGTCCTGGCCAACCGCGTACGTACCCTGAAGTTCCACGGCCTGGGCGTCGACGCCTACGACCGCCTGACCCACGGCCGCAAGCCGCAGGCGCAGGTGGTGGAGCCGGGCTTCAAGTACAACCTCACCGACATCAACGCCGCCATTGCCCTGGTCCAGCTGCCCAAGCTCGAAGCGATCAACGCCCGCCGCGCCGAACTGGCCGCCGGCTACGCCGAGCGCCTGGCGCACCTGCCCGTGCAACCGCTGGCGGTGCCGGACTACCCGCAGCATCACGCCTGGCACCTTTACGTCCTGCGCATCGACCAGGAGCGCTGCGGCATCGACCGCGAAGCCTTCATGCAGGGCCTGCAGCAGCGCGGCATCGGCAGCGGCATCCACTTCATCGGCAGCCACCTGCACAGCTACTACCGCCAGCGCTACCCGCGCGTGCAACTGCCCAACACCGAGTGGAACTCCTCGCGGATCGTCTCCATCCCGCTGTTCCCCGACATGACCCAGGCCGACCAGGACCGTGTGGTCGACGCCATCGAAACCCTGCTTCGGTAACGCCACCGTGAAACCCTATCCGATCCATCGCGTGTCCATCGTCATCCCGGTGTACAACGAAGAGGCCAGCCTGCCCGAGCTGCTGCGCCGGACCACCGCCGCCTGCGAACAGCTGGGCCGCGACTACGAGATCGTGCTGATCGACGACGGCAGCCGCGACAGCTCCGCCGACCTGCTGCAGGAAGCCGCGCAGGCGCCGGGCAGCCATGTGCTGGCGGTGATCCTCAACCGCAACTACGGCCAGCACGCGGCGATCATGGCCGGCTTCGAGCAGTGCCAGGGCGACCTGGTCATTACCCTAGACGCCGACCTGCAGAACCCGCCGGAAGAAATCCCGCGCCTGGTGGCCGAGGCCGCCAAGGGCTACGACGTGGTCGGCAGCGTGCGCCAGCAGCGCCAGGACTCCGCCCTGCGCCGCTGGCCGTCGAAACTGATCAACCTCGCCGTGCAGCGCTCCACCGGCGTGGCGATGAACGACTACGGCTGCATGCTGCGCGCCTATCGCTCGAGCATCGTCAAGGCGATGCTCGCCTGCCGCGAGCGCAGCACCTTCATCCCGATTCTGGCCAACAGCTTCGCCCGCCACACCAGCGAGATCCTCGTCGCCCACGCCGAGCGCGAGCACGGCGAGTCGAAGTACGACTTCCTGCGCCTGATCAACCTGATGTTCGACCTGGTCACCTGCATGACCACCTCGCCGCTGCGCCTGCTGTCCTTCGTCGGCGGCGGCATGGCGATGGCCGGCTTCGCCTTCGCCCTGATGCTGCTGGTGCTGCGCCTGCTGTTCGGCGCCGCCTGGGCCGGCCACGGGGTGTTCGTGCTGTTCGCCGTGCTGTTCATGTTCACCGGCGTGCAGCTGGTCGGCATGGGCCTGCTCGGCGAGTACCTGGGGCGCATGTACAACGACGTGCGCGCCCGCCCCCGCTTCTTCATCGAGCGCATCGTCCGCACCGAGACGCCGCGCGCCCCGATCACCGCTTCTTCCCCTTCTTTCGAGTCCATCCAGCCATGACCCAGCAGACCATCGTCTTCGCCTACCACGACTTCGGCTGCGCCGGCATCGAGGCCCTGCTTGCCGCCGGTTACCAGATCGACGCCGTCTTCACCCACGCCGACGATCCGAAGGAAAACCGCTTCTATGGCTCCGTAGCGCAGCTCTGCGCACGCCTGGGCATCCCGGTGCACGCTCCGGAAGACGTCAATCACCCGCTGTGGGTCGCGCGCATCCGTGAGCTGCAGCCGCAGTACATCTTCTCCTTCTACTACCGCCACCTGCTCAGCGAAGAGCTGCTGGCCTGCGCCGCCAAGGGCGCCTACAACCTGCATGGCTCGCTGCTGCCGCGCTACCGTGGCCGCGCCCCGGCCAACTGGGTGCTGGTCAACGGCGAGACCGAGACCGGCGTGACCCTGCACCGCATGGTCAAGCGCGCCGATGCCGGCGGCATCCTCGCCCAGCAGAGCGTTGCCATCGGCGCCGACGACACCGCCCTGGTGCTGCACGGCAAGCTGCGCGAAGCCACCCGCGAGCTGCTCGCCTCCGCCCTGCCGCGCCTGGCGCGCGGCGAGCTGCAGGAAGTCGCCCAGGACGAATCCCGCGCCAGCTACTTCGGACGCCGCACCCCGGCGGACGGCCAGCTCGACTGGAAACGCCCGGCCCGCGAACTGCACAACCTGGTGCGTGCCGTGACCCAGCCCTACCCCGGCGCCTTCGCCCCGGTGGGCGATCGCAAGCTGATCGTCTGGAGCTCGCGCGTCGCGGCCGGCAACAACGGCATGGCGCCTGGCTCGGTGCTCTCGGTCGATCCCCTGCGCATTGCCTGCGGCGAAGACTCGCTGGAAATCCTCTCCGGCCAGCAGAATGACAGCGGCCTGTTCCTCGCCGGCCCGCAACTGGCCCGCGAGATGGGCCTGGTGGATGGCTCGCGCCTGCACGGCGCCGCCGGCAAGCCCAAGCGCAAGACCCGCGTGCTGATCCTCGGCGTCAACGGTTTCATCGGCAACCACCTCTCCGAGCGCCTGCTGCGTGACGGCAACTACGAGGTCTATGGCCTGGACATCGGCTCCGACGCCATCGAGCGCCTGAAGGGCAACCCGGACTTCCACTTCGTCGAAGGCGACATCAGCATCCACACCGAGTGGATCGAGTACCACATCAAGAAGTGCGACGTGGTCCTGCCGCTGGTGGCCATCGCTACGCCCATCGAATACACCCGCAACCCGCTGCGCGTGTTCGAGCTGGACTTCGAGGAAAACCTCAAGCTGGTGCGCTACTGCGTGAAGTACAACAAGCGCGTGATCTTCCCGTCCACCTCCGAGGTGTACGGCATGTGCACCGACGCCAACTTCGACGAGGACAAGTCCAACCTCATCGTCGGCCCGATCAACAAGCAGCGCTGGATCTACTCGGTCTCCAAGCAACTGCTCGACCGAGTCATCTGGGCCTACGGCCAGAAGGGCCTGAAGTTCACCCTGTTCCGTCCGTTCAACTGGATGGGCCCGCGCCTGGACCGACTGGATTCCGCCCGTATCGGCAGCTCCCGCGCAATTACCCAGCTGATCCTGCACCTCGTGGAAGGCACCCCGATCCGCCTGGTCGACGGCGGCGAGCAGAAGCGCTGCTTCACCGACGTGGATGACGGCATCGAGGCGCTGGCGCGCATCATCGACAACGAGGGCAGCCGCTGCGACGGGCAGATCGTCAACATCGGCAACCCGGACAACGAAGCCAGCATCCGCCAGCTGGGCGAAGAGCTGCTGCGCCAGTTCGAGGCCCACCCGCTGCGCGACCAGTTCCCGCCCTTCGCCGGCTTCCGCGAAGTGGAAAGCCGCAGCTTCTACGGCGACGGCTATCAGGACGTGTCGCACCGCAAGCCGAGCATCGAGAACGCCCGTCGTCTGCTGAACTGGCAGCCGAGCGTGGAACTGGCCGAGACCATCGGCAAGACCCTGGACTTCTTCCTCCGCGAAGCCCTGGCCGAACGCGCCGGCGGTGTGCCCCACGCCTTCCCGCTGAAGAAAAGCATCGCCTGATGAGAGCGGGACTGCGCATCGACGTCGACACCTACCGTGGCACCCGTGATGGCGTGCCCCGGTTGCTGGACATGCTCGAGGAAGCCGACGTAAAGGCGACCTTCTTCTTCAGCGTCGGCCCCGACAACATGGGCCGGCACCTGTGGCGCCTGATCCGCCCGCAGTTCCTGTGGAAGATGCTGCGCTCCAACGCCGCCGGCCTCTACGGCTGGGACATCCTCCTGGCCGGCACCGCCTGGCCAGGCAAGCAGATCGGCCGCGACCTGGGCCACCTGATGCGGCGCGCCCAGGACGCCGGCCACGAAGTCGGCCTGCATGCCTGGGACCACCACGGCTGGCAGGCCAACGCCGGCCGCTGGAGCGCGCAGCAACTGGAGCAACAGATCCGCCGGGGCGTGGACACCCTCGCCGACATCCTCGGCAACCCGGTGGAGTGCTCGGCGGTGGCCGGCTGGCGCGCCGACGAGCGCACCGTGGAAGCCAAGGAGCGCTTCGGCTTTCGCTACAACAGTGATTGCCGCGGCCGCTCACTGTTCCGTCCGCGCCTGGCCGATGGTCGCGCCGGCACCCCGCAGATCCCGGTGGACATGCCTACCTTCGACGAAGTCGTCGGCCCGCAGGTGGCGCCATCCGCCTTCAACGACTACATCCTTTCCCGCTTCGACATGGACGCCTTGAACGTTTACACCATTCACGCCGAGGTCGAGGGCATTCTCATGGCCCACGACTTCCGCCGCTTGCTGGCCCAGGCACGGGCCGGCGGCATCCGCTTCGTTCCGCTGGGCCGTCTGCTGCCGGACGACCCGACCACCCTGCCCGTCGCCAGCCTGGTGCGTGGCGAACTGGCCGGCCGCGAAGGCTGGCTGGGGGTGCAGCACGCATGAAGCGCCTGGCCTACCCGTCCCTGCTAGCCGCCTTCGTACTGTGCATCCTGCTGCCGATGGCCTTCCACGGGCTGTGGATTCCCGACGAGTCGCGCAATGCGCAGATCAGCCAGTCCATGCTGCAGAGCGGCGACTGGGTTTCCCCGCACCTGCTCGGCCTGCGTTACTTCGAGAAGCCCACCGGCGGCTATTGGCTGACCGCCGCCAGCCAGGCCGTGTTCGGGCAGAACCTGTTCGGCGTGCGCTTCGGTTCGGCATTGGTAACCGCACTGAGTACCCTGCTGGTCATCCTGCTCGCCCGCCGGTTGTGGAACGACCCGCGCCGCACCTGGGCCGCGGGCCTGCTGTACCTGAGCTTCGGGCTGATCGCCGGGCAGGCCGGCTACGCCAACCTCGACCCGCAGTTCACCTTCTGCGTGAACCTCAGCCTCGGTGCCCTGTGGTTCGCCTTCGACGCCAGAACCACCCGTGGACGCTTCGCCGCCTGGAGTCTGCTGGGCGCCGCCTGCGCCTTCGGCTTCATGACCAAGGGCTTCCTGGCCTTCCTCCTGCCGGTGCTCGTCGGCCTGCCCTATGCCGTGCTGCAGAAGCGCTTCGGCGAACTGCTGCGCTACGGGCCCCTGGCGGTGCTGGTCGCCGTACTGGTTGCCGCGCCCTGGGTGCTGCTGATCCACGCCCGCGAACAGGACTTCTGGGACTTCTTCTTCTGGCATGAACACATTCGCCGCTTCGCCGGGGAAGACGCACAGCACGGCCGACCGATCTGGTTCTTCGTGCCGCTGCTGTTCGCCAGCGCACTGCCCTGGGCGGTGCTGATCTTCCCGGCGCTGCGCAACGGCCTGCAGGGCTGGCGTGATTCCAGGCTGGTGTTCCTGCTGCTGTGGCTCGTCATGCCCTTCCTTTTCTTCAGCCTGGCCAAGGGCAAGCTGCCGACCTACATCATGCCCTGCTTCGCCCCGCTGGCCCTGTTGATGGCCGACGCCATCGGCCGTGCGCTGCAGCAACGCAAGCTGATCGCGCTGAAACTCAACGGCGCACTCAACCTGCTGCTGGGCAGCAGCGCGCTGGCCGGCCTGGTGTTCATGCAGGCCCGCCACCCGCAGTACCACGACGAACTACCCAGCGTGCTGATGGTCGCCCTGGTCTGCATCGTCTGGCTGCTGGCCGGCCTGCTGCAACTGCTGCGCCCCAGTCGCTACTGGGCGGCGCCGGCCTTCGCGGCCTGGCTGCTGGTGGCGCTGGTGCCCAACGCGATGCCGAACAAGATGGTCAACAGCAAGATGCCCGACCAGTTCATCGCCGAGCACCTGGACCAGCTCAAGGGCGCCCGCAGCCTGTTGAGCAATGACCTGGGCGCCGCTACCGCCCTCGCCTGGCGTACCCAGCGCAGCGACATCACGCTGTTCAACACCGAAGGCGAACTGAAGTTCGGCCTGGGCTATCCAGAAGGCCAGGGCCGCAGCATTGCCCCCGAAGGCATCCACGCCTGGATCGAGCACGCCCGCGCCGAAGGCCCCATCGGCGTGATCATGCGGGTCAACAGCGCCAGCGACGAAGCCGAACTGGCCATGCTGCCCAGCGACGCCATCAGTTATCGACAGAACCACCTGGTGGTCCTGCTGATTCCGCAGGCCGCGCCATGACCGCCCTGCTGCTGGCCGGTGCCTGCCTGCTTACCTGCATGGGCCAGCTGGCGCAGAAATTCGCCGTGGAAAGCTGGCGCGATGCTCCCTCGAGCGTGGTGGCGAAGCTTTTCTCGCCCTGGCTGCTGCTGGCGATCGCCTGCCTGGGCTTCGGTCTGCTGCTCTGGTTGCTGGTCCTGCAGCGCCTGGAGGTAGGCGTCGCCTATCCCATGCTGAGCCTGAACTTCGTGCTGGTGACGCTCCTGGCAAGCCGTCTGTTCGGCGAACGCATCGATGCGCGCCACTGGTTCGGCGTCGCGCTGATCGTCGGTGGCGTCGCCCTGCTGGGGATGCACTCGTGAAGCGCGGCATCGCCTTCGCCCTGGGCAGCGTGCTGCTGGTGAGCGGCGCGCAGCTGGGCATGCGCTGGAGCATGACGCGCCTGCCCACGCACTGGCCGTTCGACCTCGCGCAACTGGA
The DNA here is from genome assembly GCF_014851965.1 of Pseudomonas sp. PDM22. Classification (NCBI taxonomy): domain Bacteria; kingdom Pseudomonadati; phylum Pseudomonadota; class Gammaproteobacteria; order Pseudomonadales; family Pseudomonadaceae; genus Pseudomonas; species Pseudomonas sp. PDM22. The sequence goes on along the minus strand of NZ_JACVAR010000002.1, from coordinate 49,446 downwards.
CCTTGCCGCCCTCTCGGCGCTGGCCGGCGCGGTACTGGCCTACGCGCTGTCGATGCTCAACTGGCTGCTCGCCCTCAAACACCTGCCGCTGAGCCGCGCCTATTCGCTGCTGAGCCTGAGCTATGCCGTCGTCTACCTCGGTGCCGCTTTGCTGCCGGGCTTCGGCGAACCCCTGAGCCTGCCGCGCACCCTGGGCGTCGCCCTGGTGATCGCCGGCGTGATCGCAATCAACGCGCCACGCCGCCCTGACAGAACAACCGTCATCAAACCCAGCGACGCTCGCTCCGAGCGCGCGCAGTTCGACTGACCCCAATCCCGCTTCGAGTCCCTATCCGGGAGAGCACAACATGAAAATCAGCGTATTCGGAATCGGTTATGTGGGCCTGGTGCAGGCCGCGGTCATGGCCGAAGTGGGCCACGACGTCCTGTGCATGGACATCGACGAAGACAAGATCGCCAAGCTCAAGCGCGGCCAGATCAGCATCTTCGAACCGGGTCTCGCCGAGCTGGTGAAGGACAACCTGGAAGCCGGACGCCTGCGTTTCACCAGCGACGTCGCCGAGGCCGCCGGCCATGGCCGCGTGCAGTTCATCGCCGTCGGCACCCCGCCGCTGCCCGATGGCTCCGCCGACCTGCGCGCCGTGCTGGCGGTTGCCGAGGGCATCGCCCGCAACCGCACCCAGCCGGTGATCATCGTCGAGAAGTCCACCGTGCCGGTGGGCACGGGCGATCGCGTGAAGACCAAGGTGCTGGCGGTGCTCGCCGAAGAAGGCCGCAGCCTGGACTTCGAGATCGTCTCCAACCCCGAGTTCCTCAAGGAAGGCTCGGCGCTGGCCGACTGCCGCAAACCCGACCGCATCGTCATCGGCTGCGAAAGCGCCGAGGTGCTGGACGTGATGCGCGAGATCTACGAGCCGTTCAACCGCAACCACGACCGCATCCTGACCATGAACCTGCGCAGCGCGGAACTGACCAAGTACGCCGCCAACTGCATGCTCGCCACCAAGATCAGCTTCATCAACCAGATCGCCGAGCTGGCCGAACACCTGGGCGCCGACATCGAAGCGGTGCGCCAGGGCATGGGCGCCGACCCGCGCATCGGCTACCACTTCATCTACCCCGGCTGCGGCTACGGCGGCTCGTGCTTCCCCAAGGACGTCCAGGCCCTGATCCAGAGCGCCGAGGAAGCCCACTGCTCCAGCGACCTGCTGCGCGCCGTGGAAGCGGTGAACCAGCGACAGAAGAGCAAGCTGTTCGAGCGCATCCGCAGCTACTACGGCGGCAAGCTCAAGGGCCGCACCTTCGCGCTCTGGGGCCTGTCGTTCAAGCCCAACACCGACGACATGCGCGACGCTCCCAGCCGCACCCTGATGGAAGCCCTGTGGGAAGCCGGCGCCAAGGTCCGCGCCTTCGACCCCGAAGCCATGCCCGAAGCGCAGCGCCTGTACGGCCACGATGAACGCCTGACCCTGATGGGCACGCCGGAAGCCACCCTGGGCGGCGCCGATGCGCTGGTGATCTGCACCGAGTGGCGGCAGTTCAAGGCACCGGATTTCGAGCTGGTGGCCAGCCGCCTGAAGACCCCGGTGATCTTCGACGGTCGCAACCTGTTCGACCCCGAGCGCGTGGCGCGCTACGGCTTCGAGTACTTCCCAATGGGCCGTGGCGACTCGCACCGCCTGCCGGTGCCGGCGCAGGTCGTCGAGCAACGTCAGCGACGCAGCGCCTGACCGAAGCTGAACCCGCAGGAGCGGACTTCGTCCGCTCCTGAGTCAGTGCAAGCTTCGTTACACCTGCCCCATCACCATCATCGGCGCCGCCTCGCCGCGCTTGAGCAGCGCATAGAGCACCCCGGTCACCACGCTGCCCGCGGCGATCGCCAGCAGGTAGAGCAGCGCGTGGTTCATCGCGTTGGGAATCAGCAGCACGAACAGGCCGCCATGGGGCGCCAGCAGCTTGCAGCCGAACAGCATCGACAGCGCGCCGGTCAGCGCACCGCCGGCGATGCTCGCCGGGATCACCCGCAGCGGATCCTTCGCGGCAAAGGGAATCGCCCCTTCGGAGATGAAGCACAACCCCAGCACCAGCGCGGCCTTGCCCGCCTCGCGCTCGCTCTGGGCGAACTTGCGCCGCGCCAGCAGCGTAGCGATGCCCATGCCGATGGGCGGGACCATACCGCCGGCCATCACCGCCGCCATCGGCGCGTAGCTCTGCGAGGCGAGCAGGCCGACCGAGAACGCATAGGCCGCCTTGTTGATCGGCCCACCCAGGTCCACGCACATCATCCCGCCCAGCAGCAGGCCGAGCAGGATGGCGTTGGTGGTGCCCATGCCGGCGAGGAAGTCGGTGAGCGAACGCATCATCGCCGCTACCGGCGAACCCACCACGTAGATCATCACCAACCCGGTGAACAGGCTGGCCAGCAAGGGAATGATCAGGATCGGCTTGAGCGCCGCGACGCTGGCAGGCAGCGGAATCCACTGGGCAATTGCCCGCGCCGAATAGCCCGCGAGCAGGCCGGCGACTATGCCGCCAAGGAAGCCGGCGCCCAGCGTGCTCGCCAGCAGCCCACCGATCATCCCCGGCGCCAGGCCCGGACGGTCGGCGATGGACCAGGCGATATAGCCCGCGAGCATCGGCACCATCAGCTTGAACGCCGCGTCGCCGCCGATCTGCATCAGCGCCGCCGCCAGGGTGCCCTGCTGCTTGAAGGCCTCGATGCCGAAGACGAACGACAACGCGATCAGCAGGCCGCCGGCCACCACCATCGGCAGCATGAAGGACACGCCGGTGAGCAGGTGCTTGTAGACCCCCCGCGCCTCATTCCTGGTTGGCGCTGCACTGCTGCCGGCAGATGAAGCGGACTCCACCGTCGCTTCCTTCAACGCGCGTTCGATAGTCGCCTGCGGCTGCTTCAGCGCAACGCCAGTGCCACAACGGAAGATGCGCTTGCCGGCGAAACGCTCGGGGTTGACCTCGATGTCGGCCGCCAGCAGCACCACATCGGCGGCCGCGATTTCTTCCGCGGTCAGCGGATTGCGCGCGCCCACCGAGCCCTGGGTTTCCACCCGCAGTTCGACGCCCATCTGCTGCGCTGTCTGTTGCAGCGCCTCGGCCGCCATGAAGGTATGCGCCACGCCGGTCGGGCAGGCGGTCACCGCCACGACGTTCGCCGCGCGCTCCACTGCGACCGGCGCGCTCGAAGGCTCACCGGGCTGCCAGACCTGCGCCTCTTCCTGCGCTCGCTGCAGGAAGCTGGCGGGCTCGGCCAGTGCCTCGGCCGGCCGGGCCTGGAGCAGACGTTTGCCGGCGAAGCGCGAAAGCTCCAGCGGCTGCGTAGTGACCACCAGCACCCAGTCGGCCGCGGCGATCTGGCCTTCGCTCAACTGGCGCTCCGGATGCTGCGGGTCGCATTGCTCGACACACACCGACCAGCCCAGGCGCTCCGCCGCCGCACGCAGCAGGCGGGCGCTGAGCACGCTGGAAATCTGGCCGTTGGGGCAGGCCGTGATCAGGGCAAGGTTCATCGTCATACCTCTTGTTGTTCTATCGCTCAGGACAGCGCCTGAACCTGCACCGCGTCTTCGATGCGCTGGAGCCGCTGCGCATCGCCGATGCCAAACTGGAACTGGGTGACCGCCAGCGCAGCCACCGCCGTGGCCCGGCGCAACACGCGCTCGGCCGGCCAGCCGGCGAGCAGGCCATGGACCATGGCGGCCAGCAGGGAATCGCCGGCACCCACCGTACTGGCCACTTCCACCTTCGGCGGCAGCGCCTGCCAGACGCCCTGCGGGCTGAACCAGCGCACGCCCTCGGCGCCCTGGGAAAGCACCACCTGCTCGATCCCGCGAGCGCGCAGCGATTCGACCTGGGCGGTCGATTCCTCGGCGTTGCCGGCGAGTTGTCCACAGGCCTCGGCCAGCTCCTGGTCGTTGGGTTTGATCAGCCAGGGCGCGGCTTCGATGCCCGCGCGCAGGGCTGCGCCGCTGCAATCGAAGGCGACCTTCAGGCCATGCCCCTGCAAGCGCAGCAACAGCTCGCGCAGCCACTGGGGATCGACCCCGCGCGGCAGGCTGCCGGCAACCACGGCGATCTCGAAGTCGGCGGCGACCAGGTCGAGGCGATCCAGCAACGCGTCCTGCTGCGCCTCACCGACCTCGGGACCGGGCCCGTTGATATCGGTGATGCGTCCGGTGCCCTCGGCGAGCTTGATGTTGCTGCGGGTTTCGCCCGGCACACGAACGAAAGCGTCGATGAAGCCGCGACGGCGAAAGAGAGCTTCGAAGGGCTGCGCGTTGTCCGCACCGAGGAAGCCGGCGACGGTCAGGGAATGCCCAAGGTCGGCCAGCACCTGGGCGACGTTCACGCCTTTGCCGGCGGCCTGGCTGAGCACCGACTCGCTGCGATTCACCTCGCCGGGCGCAAGCGTCGGCAGACGCACAGTGAGGTCCAGTGCGGGGTTCAGGGTCAGGGTCAGGATGCGGGCCATCAGTGCACCTCCGGCAGCGCGAGGGCGACACTCTGGCGAACGTCCGCCGCCGAGCACAGGGTCAGGGCGGCTTGCGCCAGTTCGCGGGAAGTCGACAGGTCCAGCTCGCGGACGCGCGCCTTCACCAGGGGAATGCTGCGCGCCGAGACGCTCAGCTCGTCCACTCCCAACCCAACCAGCAAGGGCACCGCCAGCGGGTCGGCGGCCAGTTCGCCGCACACGCCCACCCACTTGCCGTTGGCATGGGCAGCGCGCACGGTCATGTCGATCAATTGCAGCACCGCCGGGTGCAGGCCGTCGGCCTGGGCGGAAAGGCTAGGATGGCCACGATCGATGGCCAGTGCGTATTGGGTCAGGTCATTGGTGCCGACGCTGAAGAAGTCCACCTCGCGCGCCAGCACCGGCGCCAGCAGCGCGGCGGACGGCACCTCGACCATGATGCCGAGCTGCAGATCGTGCTCGCCGCCAAGCTCCGCGCAGAGTTCGAGGGTGAGATCACGGGCCTGTCGCCACTCCTCCACCTGCCCGACCATGGGGAACATGATGCGCAGCGGGCGGCCGGCGGCGGCAGTCAGCAGGGCGCGCAGCTGGGTGCGGAAAATCTGCGGGCGCTGCAGCGTGAGGCGCACGCCACGGATACCCAGGTAGGGGTTGGTTTCCTCGGGGATCGGCCAGTAAGGCAGCGGCTTGTCGCCGCCCACATCAAGGGTGCGCGCCACCAGCGGGCGCCCTTCGAGGGCGTCGAGGACACGCCGGTATTCGAGCTCCTGGGTCGCCTGGTCCGGCGCCTGGGGGTTGTCCATGAAGACGAACTCGGTGCGCAGCAGGCCCACGCCTTCAGCGCCCAGCTCCACGGCTTTCGCTGCACCGGCGGTGTCGCCGAGGTTGGCGCAGATTTCCACGGCATGGCCGTCGCGGGTGACTGCCGGCTCATGACGGCGCGCCTCGGCCTGTTCGGCGCGGCGCTGGCGCAGGTCGCGCTGGGTCGCGGCGACGTGCAGCGTTTGCGCATCCGGCGCGATGCTCAGCTCGCCCTTCTCGCCATCCAGCAGCAGGGCCGTGCCGGACTCCAGCGCCAGCACGCTTGCCCCGGCGCCCACCAATGCGGGAATGCCCAGCGCGCGAGCGATGATCGCGCTGTGCGAAGTCGCACCGCCGCGCGCAGTGACTATGCCAGCCACGCGTTCCGGGTCCAGTCGCGCCACGTCGGACGGGCCGACTTCATCCATCACCAGGATGTAGGGCTCGTCGGGTTCCACGGCGCTCTCGACGCCACACAGGCGCGCCAGCACCCGCCGACCGACGTCGCGCAGGTCCGCCGCACGCTCGGCCAGCAGCGCGTCGCGCAGGGCCTCCTGCTCGCCGGCCACGCGCTCGATCACCTGGCTCCAGGCCGCTTCGGCGCTGGCGCCTTCGGCCAGCCGCGCCTGCACCTCGTCGAGCAGTTCGGGGTCGTCCAGCAGGGCCTGGTGGGTGACGAAGATGTCGCGGATGGCCTTGACCTGGCTGCGCTCGACCAGGGTTTCGATCTCCCGGCTGATGGCCGTGCGCGCCTCTTCCAGGCGCTGGCGTTCGACCTCCGCCGACTCGCCGCGCGCGGCGAACTCGAAGACGCGGGCGACCTGCACGTAGGCCGGGCCATGGGCAATACCCGGCGACGCGGGGATGGCCTGGAGCTGCGCGCCCGCTTCGGGAGCCCGCACGGCCTGCAATTCCTGCTCGTCCACCTGGATGCTTTCGACGATCAGTTCGAGCGTTTCCGGCAGCGGTTCGACCTCTTCGCCCAGGCCCTGCTCCACCGCCACACGGACGGCGGCCAGCGCGGCTTCGGCGATTTCCGGCTCGGCGAAGAACTCCAGCATCTGCCCGCGCCGTGCGCCGAGGCTGAGCAACTTGCTCAGGCTGCGGATCGACACCGGGGCACTATCGCCCTCGGCGATACGCACGCGGATTTCCCCGCTGAAGTCCCGCGCGAGCAACATCAGTACCTGCGCCGGGCGCGCGTGAAGACCATGGGGGTTGGCCAGCGGCACGCGGATGCTCGGCCAGTCCACCGGCAATTCGCCGCCCAGGGCCTCCAGCACAGTGCGAACGGAAGTGGCGCTCGCCAACTCGCCGGCGCGGCCATCCACCAGCAGGTCGCACAGGCGCGCGAACACCGCATCGTGGGCGTTGCCCTGGCGGGCCAGGCAGAACAGGCCGCGCACCGGCTGGCCAGCGTGGCTCAGCTCGCGCGTGGGGGTAACGAAGACGAGACCTGAGCGCGTGACGCATTGCTCGCTGTCCTGCCACCAGAGCCCGGCCCCCAGCGGCAGGGCCTCCTGGTCATGCAGCGCGGCGGCGAAGCCGGGGACGACGCAGCCGGCCTTCTTCAGGCGACGGGCGCCGACCAGGGCGAGTTCGTCGAAGTCTTCCGCGGCGACACCCAGGCCGACCAGGTGCTCGTCGAACAGCAACGGCTGCGGCGTTCCACCTTGCAGCAACTGCAGCAAGTCTTCGGGCTTCTGCGCTGCACGCAACGCCGCACCCACTTCGCCGTCACCCAGCGCACGGGTGAGCAATTGCAGCAGGCGCAGGTGTTCGTCGGACTTGGCGGCAATGGCGATGGCCAGGTGCACGGTCTGTCCGTCGCCCCAGTGCACGCCCTCGGGGAAGTGCATCAGGCGCACGCCGGTGCGCTGCACCAGGTGACGGGTTTCCGGAGTGCCGTGGGGAATGGCGATGCCCTGCCCGAGGTAGGTGGAGCCCTGTGCCTCGCGGGCCTGTATTCCGGCGAGATAGCCGGGAGCAACCAGTCCGTCGTCTTCGAGGGCGGAGCCGAGCATGGCCAGGGCGGCCTGCTTGTCGGCAGCGCGCTGGCCCATGCGGACCTGCTGCGCGTTGAATTCGAGCATCGCTTGTCTCCTCACCGGCGTTCGCGCACGCCGGCGCTGGGGCGGTTATCCGCTTGTACGGTGATCAGCTTAGAGGTTGCGGCGCAGGAACAGGGTTCAGGCAATACTGCGTGCGCAATGCTGAATCGTTTCACCTATTGAGACTGGCACGTTACTCGATAATGCGTGATCCTTGAAGCCCCCAATTGTCGGCAGCATCCCGCGTTGAAACTCAGTGATATCGCCCGCCTGGCCGGTGTTTCGGTCACCACCGCCAGCTACGTGATCAATGGCAAGGCCGTCCAGCGCCGCATCAGCGCCGCCACGGTGGAGCGCGTGCGCGCGGTAATCGAGGAGCACGGCTACCACCCGGACCAGCAGGCCGCCAGCCTGCGCCGCGGGCAGACCCGCACCCTGGGCTTCGTCCTGCCGGACCTGGAGAACCCCAGCTACGCCAAGCTCGCCAAGCTGCTCGAACAGGGCGCACGGGCGCGCGGCTACCAGCTGCTTATCGCCTGCTCCGACGACGAGCCGGACACCGAGCGCCAGGTGCTCAACCTGTTCCGCGCGCGACGCTGCGACGCACTGATAGTCGCCAGCTGCCTGCCCGTCGGCGACGAAAGTCACGCACGCCTGCAAGGCGACGGCGTGCCGATCATCGCCGTGGACCGCCAGCTCGACCCGCAACGCTTCTGTTCGGTGGTCAGCGACGACCGCGACGCCAGCCAGCGCCTCACCGCCAGCCTGCTCAAGCCGGCGCCGCGCAGCATCGCCCTGCTCGGCGCACGACCGGAGCTGATCATTTCCCAGGAGCGCGCCGCGGGATTCCGCAGCGCCCTGCGCGACTACCGGGGCCAGGTGCTGATCGAGCACGGCGAGACCTTCAGCCGTCCCTGCGGCCGCCGCCTGATGGAAGAGCTGCTGGCTGGCCAGGGGCAGTTGCCCGACGCGCTGATCACCACCTCCTACGTGCTGCTCGAAGGCGTCTTCGACGTGCTCCAGGCCCTGCCCAGCGGCTGGCCGGCGGAGCTGCGCATCGCCACCTTCGGCGATACCCAGCTGCTGGACTTCGTACCACTGAAGGTCAACGCCATTTCCCAGCAACACGCACTGATCGCCGAGCGCGCCCTGGACCTGGCGCTGGCCGCCATCGAACAGAACAGCTACACCCCCGGTGTGCACCCGATCCCGCGTAACCTCAAGCTGCGCACGGAGTGAGCCGATGCGCCTGATCGACACCCACAACCACCTCGACTGCCCGGACTTCGAGCAGGACCGCGCCGCCGTACTGCAACGCAGCCGCGAGCTGGGTGTGGAGCGACAGGTGCTGCTGGGAGTGTTCCACGAGAACTGGGAGGACGTCTGGGCACTGGTGGAAACCGAGCCGGACCTGTACGCCGCCCTCGGCCTGCACCCGATCTACCTGGCGCGGCACCGGCCGGAACATCTGACAGCACTGCGCGAGTGGCTGCAGCGCCTGGCCGGGCACCCGAAGCTCTGCGCGGTGGGCGAGATCGGCCTGGACTATTACCTGGAGGACCTCGACCGCGATGGCCAGCAGGCCATCTTCGAGGAACAGCTGCGCATCGCCATGGACTTCGAGCTGCCGGTGCTGCTCCACGTACGCCGCGCCCATGCAGCGATGATCGCCACGCTCAAGCGCTACAAGCCCGCCCGCCAGGGCATCATCCACGCCTTCGCCGGCAGCCGCGAGGAAGCCCGCGAATACCTCAAGCTGGGTTTCCGCCTGGGCCTGGGCGGCGCACCGACCTGGCCGCAGGCCAACCGCCTGCGCAAGGTGGTGCCGGAGATTCCGCTGGAGTCCATCGTGCTGGAGACCGACTCGCCGGACATGGCGCCGTCGATGTACCCCGGCGTGCGCAACAGCCCGGAGCATCTGCCGGATATCTGCGTGGCACTGGCGGAGTTGAAGGGCGTCAGCCCGGAGGAGCTGGCCAGCGCCAGCACGCGCAATGCGCTGGAGTTGTTCGGCTGGAGCTGAGTGCCCCCTGTAGTAGCGCCCAATGAGCGCGATCACGGGCATGGCCCGCTGCTACAGGTAAAGGTGGATTCACCGACAAACCGATGCCCGTGAGATGGGGTGCATCCGTGCGACCCACGGACATCGGTCTGCTGGCGAAAACCTCGTTGCGAAGCGGACTGCCACGTCCGCCCCGGATCTGTCAGATCAGACGCGGAACGCGCCGATCAGTCGCTTGAGCTCCACCACCTGCCCGGCCAGTTCGCGGCTGGCGCGCTCGGTCTCGCTGGCGCCTTCGGAGGTACGCTCGCCGGCCTGGTTGATCTCGACGATGTTCTGGTCGATGTCATGGGCCACGGCAGTCTGCTGCTCGGCGGCGGCGGCGATCTGCTGGTTCTGGTCAACGATGGCGCCCACCGCCTGGAGGATGTTCTCCAGCGCCTGCTGCACCTGGGCCGACTGGCTGACGGTGCCGTCGGCAGTCTGGTGACTGCTGCCCATGGCCTTCACCGCCGCGCCCACGCCGTTCTGCAGGCGCGCGATCATCTGCTCGATCTCTTCGGTGGACTGCTGGGTGCGCTTGGCCAGGGTGCGTACTTCGTCGGCCACGACCGCGAAGCCCCTGCCCTGCTCACCGGCACGCGCAGCCTCGATGGCCGCGTTGAGCGCCAGCAAGTTGGTCTGCTCGGCGATGCCCTTGATCACGTCGAGTACGCGGCTGATGGAGGAACTGTCGGCGGCCAGCTGGTTGATCACCGCCACCGACTCGTCGATCTCGCCGGCCAGGCGCTGGATGCTGCCCACCTGGGATTCCACCAGGGCGCGGCCGCTGGTGGTTTCCTGGTTCACGTTGTGCGCGCTGCCCACTGCCACAGCGGCGCTGCGCGCGACTTCCTGGGCGGTCGCGGCCATCTGGTTCATCGCCGTGGCGACCTGCTCGATCTGGTTGCGCTGGCCGGCCACCGCCTGGTTGCTCTCGGCGGAAACCGACTCCACGCGCACGGTCTGCCGCTCCACTTCGCTGACGGTGCGACCGACCTGCTCGATCAGGTCGTGGATCTTCGACACCGTCTGGTTGAAGGCATCGCCCAGTTCACCCAGTTCGTCGCGGCTCTGGGCCTGGAAGTTGACGGTCATGTCGCCGGAAGCGACGCGCTCCATCATCTTGCCCAGGCTCTTCAGGGTGGTGCGGGTGGAAACGTAGAAGCCTCCGTAGAGGTAGACGATGGAGACGAACACCACCAGCAGCGCGACGACCAGCAGCACCATCTGCCGCTGCTTGCTGGCCAGGCGGGACTGCAACTGGCCATCAAAGAATTGCAGGACATGGTCATCCAGGCGATAGGTCTGATCCATCGCCTTGCTGACCTGCTCGTAGAAGTCGAGCCACGGCGTGTCGAGGGTGTCGGCCATCACCACCTTGTCCTCGAACAGTTTGCCCATGCTCTTGATCGTTTCGCGGCTCGCCTGGGCGTCGTCGGACAGCGCGCTCTGCGCCGCCGGGCTCGCGCCCAGGGCTTCCTGCAGCTTGAGCCCGTACTCGGCGTGCAGCTTCTCCAGCTCCTGCAGCAGGTCATCCAGCTTGCCGCTGGTGGAAGAGTTGAGGAAACCCTGCCCCAGCGCGCTGGCCCCCATGGTGCGCCCCTGGCTGAGGGTTTCAGTAACCTGCGGGGTACCGGAGGTGATCAGCTCGGCGAGCTGGCGCAGGTCGCGGGCGTCGTCCTGGCTCAGGCCGGCCTGGGATACCAGCAGCTTGTTGAAGACCTGCACTTCGCTGAGCAGGCGCGCGGCCATGGCCGACTTGCTCTGCAGCGACCCCTCGGCGTCCACCCCCTTCAAGCTGGCCAGCAGTTCGTCGCGCTTGGCATTGAACTCGGCGATCTGCTCGGCGTCCTGCGTGACCGGCTGCAAAGCGCCGATCTGTGCCTGCAGGTCCTTGTGCAATTGGCCGATGCGCGAATCGATGCCCGCGGACTTGTTGGACTGTCCGAGAATCCCATTGATCTGCAACAGGTCGTTGTAGGACTCGAGGTGGCGGCGAATCTTCAGGCCGTCGCTGATCAGCGACAGGCTTTCCAGTTCGGCGCGGGTACTGACGAACTGCCCGTAGGAATCGCGCACCAGGTAGAAGTTGGTAATCAGCATCGGCAGAAAGAACAGCACACTGATCAGGCTGAACTTCATGCCGAAGCTCAGACGGTTCATCAGCGCGATGGCCGGATAGAGCACGGTCCTCACGAAAGACGTCTCCTGTTCCCGTTATTGTTATGTCGCTTGTCGGGGATGGTACGGCGCGCCCCTGGACGGGCCGTCGCCACGAGCGCTCACCGGCCGGTCACTGTCCTGCAGTGGCCGTCACCTCACGCTTTGGTTTCGATGTGTACCTGATATCGGCGGGGAGTTCTGTAACTTAAGGTTAAAATGCCATCATCGGACCGGCGGGCGCCGGCCCGATCCGCGGGCTCAGAGCAGCAGTGTCCAGATCGCGAAGATGGCGTACCAGAGCACGGCAGAGCGCACCAGCAGCTGCCACAGCGCATCCAGGCTGGCGACGCCCTTGGCGCCCAGGCCGCCTTCGTTGAAGTCTTCGGCGACGTAGCCGGCGCGGGCCAGCAGACGAGCGGCAGGCACGTCCCAGGCCAGGAGGTCGTGCAGCAGGGTGCGGGTCACCGCGACGAAGTTGCCCACCAGGGCGAAACTCAGCACCAGCGCACGCGACGGCAACCAGTCGAAGGCATGCCGCAGTTGCGCGGCGCGCTCCTGCAGCGCCGGCTGGCGACCCTGCTCGGCGGCGATGGCGAGCAGCCGGTAGGCCAGCGCGGCCACCGGGCCGAGCAGCGCGTACCAGAAGATCACGGCGAAGAAGGCCTGGTAGGCCTCCCACACCAGCGTGCCCTGGACCACAGCCAGCAGGTCGTCGTCGCCATCGGCCTGCACCTGCACGCCCAGGTCGCGCTCGGCGACGTGGTAGGCGGCCTGGGCATCTTCACGGCGCCAGGCATCGCGGAACGGTCCGATGGCGCGCAGCACGTCACCACGCCCCAAGCTCCAGACCACCACCAGCAACTGCACCGGCAGCGCCAGCAGACCGTAGGCGACCGGTTCGAGAAGAGTCAGCAGCAGTGCGAGCAACAGCAGCGGCGGCAGGATTGCCACCAGCAGGCCGAGCCAGGGTTGCGCCACCAGCGACTTCACGCCGCCCACGGTATCCAGCCAGCCGAGCCACCAGCCGTCGCGCTGAACCTTTGCCCGCCAACCGGAGAACTTCTCGACCAGCAGGACCAGCAACAACACCAGGAAACTCATGTCGGCTCCTTCTTCAGGCCGGCGCCAATATCGGCAAAATAACGTGTCCAGTCGAACGCCTCGCCCGGGTCGGTCTTGCGCTCCGGGGCGATATCGCAGTGGCCCTGGATGCGCTCCGGGGTGATGGCCGGGTACGCCTTGCGCAATTGCCGTGTCAGTTGCGCCAGCACCTCGTACTGACGCTCGCTGTAGGGTTCGGTATCGGTGCCTTCGAGCTCGATGCCGATGGAGAAGTCGTTGCAGTTCTCCCGGCCGTCGAAGCGCGACACGCCGGCATGCCAGGCGCGCGCGTTGCAGGAGACGAACTGGAACAGTGAACCATCGCGCTCGATGAGGAAATGCGCCGAGACGGTCAGGCTGCAGATGCTGGCGAAGTACGGATGCTCATCGGCGTCCAGGCGGTTCTGGAAGAACTCCTGCACCTTGCAGGTACCGAACTGGCCGGGCGGCAGGCTGATGTTGTGGATCACCAGCAGCGAGACTTCCTCGCCATCGGGGCGCGCGTTGAAGTTCGGCGAGGGGCAGCGCTGGGCTTCGAGGCACCAGCCGGATTCGGGGTCGATCTGCATGGAGACTCCTTGGCAGAGCCCCACTCTAAAGCAGGCGACGGGGGAAATGAACTCGCTGGCACGCGGCCAGCGGGCTCAGGCGTTCTTCAGGCGGCGCAGGTTGCCGATCACCGACTCCAGGGCGCGGTCGAACAGCAGCGCGTCGTCGAGCAGGCGCACGGCGTTACGGCGGAACTCGACGGCCAGGCTCATGCGGGTCTTCTCCAGCACCTTCATGCCGGTGCGGTTGACGAAGATGTAGCGACCGCTCGGGCGGATCACCGCAGCCAGCTTGCAGCGCAGCTTGTGCTCTTCGTCTTCCTGGATTTCCACCCAGCTGCCGACGCGCAGGTCGTCGACCTTGCGCAGCGACTCGTCGTCGTCGGCAAAGGCCTCCTCGGGCTCTACGGCGCGGGGCGGTTCCGGCGAGGCGAGGACGATCTCCTCGACCACCGCCACCATGGCTGGCTGTGCAGGTGCAGGCGCGACGGCTGCTGGTGCATCCAGCGGGTCGTCGAGCAGCGGCAGGTCGTCTTCCAGATCGAGCAGCGGCGCTTCCTCGACCTGCTTGTAGCGCTGGAAGGCCTGCACATGCAGCCCTTCCAGGCGACTGAAGAATTCACCGGTGGAGAACGGATCGAAGGCGGCCGAAGCCAGGCCTTCGCGCAGCGACTTGAGCAGTTGCGGGACCATTTCCAGCAGGCGCAGACGGGAATCCGGATCTTCGTGGGGCTCGACGCTCCAGATCAGGTCGTCCATGGTCGCCAGCGCGGCTTCCCACTCGCTGGAGTGAGTGCCGTGCTTCAGGCAGGTGAGCAGCAGGACCTGGCTCCAGGCCTCCTGCAGCAGGCGCACCACCACTTCGGGCAGGGTGCGGCCCAGCAGGCGCTCATTGAGCACACCTTCAACGTCCTGGCGGGCCAGTTCGGCGCGCGCGCGGCCCTCCTCGGCGTCGCGGGTGCGCTGCTCCAGCAGGTCGCTGCGACGGCGCTCGTCGCCGGTGAAGGAGATGAACTCGTCGAGCAGCTCGGAGAAGATCGCCGGGTCGTCGACGAAGTCGTTCAGCAGACGCATCACCACCTGCTCGATCTTCTGGTACAGGTGGTCACGCTGGCCATCGGACTGCTCCGCCCAGCCCAGGGCGGCCGAGGCGATCTCGTTGAGCAGGCGACGCGCCGGGTGGCTGCCACGGCTGAAGAAGTTCTTGTCGAGGACCGCAACCTTGAGCATCGGGATCTGCATGCGGCCGATCAGGGCCTTGAGCGAATCCGGCAGGGTGCGGTCATCGAGAATGAATTCGAAGAGCATGGAGACGAGGTTGATGACGTCTTCGTCCACCTGGCCGACCACGCGGGAACGGCCGCTCTTGCTGCTGACGCGGGTCAGCAGGTGATCCAGGTGCTGGCGCACGTCGATCTCGTCGATGCTCTGCGCCGGCAGATGCGACTGCAGGTGGGACAGCAGGCGCATCAGGTCATTACTGGAAATAGGCACCGCATCGGCCGGCATCGGGCGTGCCGGGGCAGCACTGCCGCGCACTTGCGAGAGCAGATCGCGCAAGGCAGCGAAGGCGGCCTGGCTGTCGGCATCCATGTACTGGCCGGGGACGCCCTGCTCGCCCACTTCAGCGGCAGCAGAGGACGGCGCGGCCCCCTGGCTACCGGGTACGGTACGTTGCGGCGGACGGCGCAGCGGGACGGATTTCAGCTCCGGCAGCACGCCCAGCGCGATCAGCGTCTGGTTGGCTTCCGCGTACAGGTGCTCGGCGTCGGCCAGCACGTACTTCTCGAAGAGCTTGAGGATGATCAGCTTGACCTTGATCTCCACGCCCAGGCCGCGGCAGGCATCGAGGAAAGCCTCGCACAGCTGGCGCGGACCGAGCGGGTTGCTCTTGTCCTCGACCTTCTTGCTGACCAGGGTATTGATACGGGTAGTGAGATGCGTGAGGGCGACACCGTCGCGGCTAATCACCTTGGCAACCATGGCGTCCAGGGCGACGGACTCTTCCAGTTCGTCGTTCTGCACCAGGGTGAGATTTTCGTAGGAAACCGTATCCAGCACCGGCGCGCGGCCGATTTCATACTGGTTCAGGTTGGCGAAATTCTCGAAGACCTTCTGCAGGAAGCCGCGCTCGATGCCCTTGCGCTTGAGGCGCAGGTCGCGCATGGCTTCGAAGTAGGCGCTCTGTTCGGCGTTATTGGCGGCGCGATCGGCCATCTCGAACAGGGTGTCGTCGGCGTTATCGAACAGGGCCTGCATGGCATGACGCAGCTGGACGGCGACCTTATCGCGGACAGCGACGAGCCCCGCCGGAACGCGTCCAGCGAACGAAGTCTGCGAGGTTTCCGTGGCCGACTTGTTCAGCGGCACTACGTTCGCGTCGTTCTGCATCGCAAGTCTCCTGCCGTCAGACCTGTCTGGCGGCACCAACAGTCATCGAAGCGTCATCCGTAACGTCAATTTAGTGGCGTCAAAAAGCGGAAAGATTCAACGTCATTATAGGGAAGCTTCTTACACAACCAAGAGACATTTCACGCATTCTTGAAGAAATTCACACTGAAGCGCCCGCCGTCCGTCCGACAGATTGTACGACGGTCCAAAAAGCTGCCCTCCCTGCACGCCGCCCGCCGTCCCCCGTATAATCGCGCCACTGCGAACAGGAGCCTTCCATGCCGAACCTCACCCTCGCCGAGCTTTCCGGGGAAATCCAGGCCAACGTCCGCGCCGCACTGGCCGAAGACGTCGGCAGCGGCGACATCACTGCCCAGCTGATCCCTGCCGAGCGCGACGCCAGCGCCCGCATCATCACCCGCGAGAACGCCACCCTCGCCGGCACCGCCTGGGTCGACGAGGTATTCCGCCAGGTCGATCCGCGCGTACTGGTGAAATGGCAGGTCCGCGATGGCGAGCAGGTCAGCGCCGACCAGACCCTGTTCACCCTGGAAGGCCCGGCCCGCGCCCTGCTTACCGGCGAGCGCAGCGCGCTGAACTTCCTCCAGCTGCTCTCCGGCACCGCCACCCGCGCCCGGCACTATGCCGACCTGGTGGAAGGCACCGGCGTGAAGCTGCTCGACACCCGAAAGACCCTGCCGGGCCTGCGCCTGGCGCAGAAGTACGCGATCACCTGCGGCGGCTGCCATAACCACCGTATCGGCCTGTATGACGCTTTCCTGATCAAGGAAAACCATATCGCCGCTTGCGGCGGTATCGCCCAGGCCATTGCAGCGGCTCACCGGATCGCTCCCGGCAAGCCGGTGGAGATTGAAGTGGAAGACCTCGACGAACTGCGCCAGGCCCTGGAGGCCGGCGCCGATATCGTCATGCTCGACGAGCTGAGCCTGGACGACATGCGCACCGCCGTCGCCCTCACCGCTGGCCGCGCCAAGCTGGAGGCCTCGGGCGGCATCACCGAGAGCAGCCTGCGCACCATCGCCGAGACCGGCGTGGACTACATATCCATCGGCACCCTGACCAAGGACGTCAAGGCGCTGGATCTGTCGATGCGGCTGAGCCTGTAAAATTTCCTACCCGCGTTCACGCTGCCTCTGATAGTGCCGATTCGTGCGCCTCTGACATACTCAGGCGCTCACGAATCGGCGAACAGCGAAGGGAGCAAGAGCGCGATCATGACGAAAAGGATTCTGCTGACCGGGGGCTGTGGCTACATCGGCTCCCACATCTGTCTGGAACTGATCGAGCAGGGCTTCCACCCCGTCGTCCTCGACAACCTGAGCAACAGCTCGGCCATCCCGCTGCAGCGCATCGAGCAACTCACCGGCCAGGCAATCCCCTTCGTCGAAGGCGATGTCCGTGACGAAGCCGTCCTCGACCGCCTGTTCGGCGAACACGAGATCGACGCCACCATTCACCTCGCCGGCCTGAAGTCCGTCGCCGAGTCGGTGGCCGACCCCATCGCCTACTACCAGACCAACTTCGCCGGCACCGTCACCCTCTGCCAGGTCATGCAACGCCATGGCGTGAAGCGCTTCATCTATAGCTCCTCCGCCACGGTCTACGGCCTGGCGGCCGAAAGCCCGATCCGCGAGGACGCTCCCACCGACCCGGCCAGCCCGTACGGCCAGTCCAAGCTGATGGCGGAAATCGCCCTGCGCGACATCGCCCACGCCGACCCGCAGTGGACCATGGCCATCCTGCGCTACTTCAATCCAGTGGGTGCCCACGCCAGCGGGCGCATCGGCGAAGACCCCAACGGCATCCCCAACAACCTGATGCCCTACGTCTCCCAGGTCGCCACCGGCAAGCAGCCGTTCATTCGCGTGTTCGGCAACGATTACGCCACCCCGGACGGCACCGGCGTGCGCGACTACCTGCACGTCGTCGACCTGGCCAACGCCCACCTCAGCGCCCTGCGCTGGCTGGATGGCGCCAACGGCGCGAAGACCTTCAACATAGGCACCGGCCGCGGCTACAGCGTGCTGGAGATCATCCGCGCCTACGAAAAGGCCTGCGGCCACGAACTGCCCTTCCAGTTCCTGCCCCGCCGCGATGGCGACATCGCCAGCTACCACGCCGACCCGGCCCTGGCCGGCACAGAACTGCGCTGGAGCGCCGCCCGCGACATCGAAGACATGTGCCGCGATGCCTGGAACTGGCAGAGCCAGAACCCCAGCGGCTACGCCTGAGTTTCCGGAAGCCGGAAAACAAAAAGCCCCGCTCGAAAGCGGGGCTTTTTGCTGAAGATGGTGCCGGTAAGAGGAATCGAACCCCCGACCTTCTCATTACGAATGAGCTGCTCTACCGACTGAGCTACACCGGCGGCGGGGGCACTTTATCAGCCACCTATGCGCGAATCAATTGCAGCCCGAAAACGAGCGTGCCAGGTCTTGATAGATGCCCAGATAGGCCTGAACGCAGCTTTCCCAGGACCATTGGCGCGACAGTTGTTCTGCATAGGGGCGCACCTGGCGCAAGGTATCCGGCTCTCTCGCCAGCCTGCTCAAAGCCTGCCGCAACTGGATCAGGGCATCAGGGCCGGAGACATCCGCAGCAAATACGCAACGCTCATCCAGACTGGGAAACGCCATCCGCACCTCGTCACTGACCAACACGGGCGTACCGCAGGCGAGCGACTCCTGGATGACGAGGGGGAACCCCTCCCCCTTGCTAGGGAGCACCAGGAGATCGGCTTGCTGGTAGTAGCGCACGACTTCCTCAGCCCTCAGCCCCTCCACCACCGTGATCTGCTCTGACAGCCCCCATAGCCTGGGCGACAGCGGCCCCCAGCCGACGAATGTCCAGTGGATGCCGGGAATGTCGAGACACGCTCTGAGCAGATCAATGCCCTTTTTCTCGACGAACCTGCCCACGAAGAGGAATTCCAGCCCCCCACCCCGCGAAGCAGGAGCCGCTGGGGAATATCGCTGATGATCGACACCGTTTGGGATGACGTCCCCAGGCTGCTCACTACGCAGAATTCCCGCCCAGTAATCCGCCACGGGGCGCGACACATAGACAACGCGCCCTACCCGGGAAAGCACGAACCGCCCCAGAGTGTTATTGAGCAGGCGCAGGATGAACCGGGCGGCAGCAGAGTTGAATTCGATCCAGCCGATATGTTGTGTCACCACCACCGGACGGCGCAGGCACCACGCGAACAGCAACGTGATCAGGGACGGGAAATAGAGATAGTCGTGAACCTGAACCAGCTGAGCGCAGCGGACCTCTTTCCACAGCTTGCGCAGACTCGCCAGCCCCCACAACGGCAAAGGCAAGCCCAGGTACCGCTCACAGAAGTCGATGGCCGAAGCCCGCTCGATCCGCAGGCCATCGCCCCCTGCGGGAGCCTCCTCCGCGAGTCCTCCCGCCATCCAGGCAACCTGGACACCTTCACTGGCCAGCCCCTCGGCCAGCTTGCCTGCCACGACCTCGATTCCCCCGCCGTGCGCGGGATAGAAAGCACTGACCTGAAGGACTCGGGGAGCGGTTTCGTTCGCAGGCAACTACTTCACCACTGGCTTGGCGACAAGCAGATAAACCGAGGCGTTGGTATCCCGGATGGAAGCGGGCGTGACCCTGTCCTCGACCCACATCCGACCATACATCAGGGTGCAGACTACCGCGGAGACAGCCCTTCCCAGCCATCCTAGGCGGGAGAACAGGTGATGGTAAGCCAGGCTGCGGAATTGTGTGGTCCAGGCCAAGGGACCAACGACCGGATGCACCTCCAGCACTTCGAACCCAGCCAGTTCCAGCTCCTTGCGCAAACCATCGCCCGTCCAGCGCCGGTAATCGCCGGGATGCGGGTGATAAAGCCAGACACCGTGAGTCGACAGGATCAGGCGTCCTTCCGGCCGGAGCACGCGCTTGCACTCCGCGAGATAGTGTTGAACTTCCCACACATGCTCAAGTACCTGGAAAGACACCACGCAATCTGCGGTGTGCGATTCGAGAGGTAACTCTTCATTCTCCTTGAAATGCACATCCGCCAGATCACTGCCTTCGAGATCACAACGCAAATATTCACGACAAGAAGAATCGAACAGACTTTTATAAGGCGCATCGCCACAACCAAAGTCCACAACTCGAGCACTCTTGCTCAATACTTCACGAGCGCTCAAAGCCTTGACAACGGCCTGGACCACCGTTTGCAATCGCCTGAGGACGAAGGCATCATGGCGCCAGATCGGCGAATTCAGTCTTCCAGCCATACTACTCTCCGCAGACGATAAAATTGATTCCAATCGCTAATATACTGAAGGATCACCGTTATTACCGGTTCATCACCATTGGCGGACTTTGTTTCCTGATCAACCTTGCAACTCTATATGTAGCGACCGATATATTCGGGCTTCATTATCTCGTCTCGATGGTCATTTCCATATTGATCGCCAATACGCTGGGTTGGGCACTTAATCGTCGCTGGACATTCAGCACCACCCAAATGCCAGCACTCGTCGAGTTCTCTCGATACCTGTCCGCCAATATAGGCCTGTTCACCATCAACCTGGCGCTGATGGCGGTACTGGTTTCGGTCGTCGGTATTCACTACCTCGTGGCCAGTGCCATCCTGGCGGTCTGCATGACGATCCTCAACTTCACGATCCACCGAGACTGGAGCTTCAGGAAGAAGTAGCCGCCTGCCGCTCGTAGAGGGCGTAGTACTGCAGCCCGTTGGTGGCCAATCCGAGGATTCCGCTATGGCACTTCATGGGCATCACCTTTGCCTTGAGCCTCCAGCCCCGGCGACTGAGGTGATCGGTCCAGCTGCTACCATGCTGATATTGATAGAGCGAGGGAATACCGAAACGGCGGTTTCCCAGCTCATCGAGCACAGCCAGCGTCCAGCGCCCCACTGATGTCCGGTAGGCATGATCCTTGATCAACAGATAGCGGCCGGAAACCCGGGACAGCTCATCCAGTTGATAGAACGGGTCCTCGCAGTGATGCAGGACATCGATCGAGTAGACCAGATCGAAACTGCCATCCGGGAATGGAATCGCCTCGCCAGGCGTATAGATCTGCGGCTCGAAGTGCACGTTCGGGCGGCGCTTCACGTCGAGCGCAGTCAGGCTCTTCACCCCGTCCAGGGCATTGAAGCGACTGGCAAACCAGCCGTCGCCGCTGCCGAAGTCCAGCACCTTGTTCAATTCGCCCAATCCGCTGACCACGGGCAACAGGTAATCGGCGATTCGCAATCTGTATGGATTCATGCAATGGCTTTCCGAGCAGGAATTCGCAGCGTCTCGAGGAAAAAGGCCGCGAGGAAAACCTCGCCACCCAGTGCAATGGCAGTCACCGAGGGAACGACCCAGCGCATCACCACCCGCGGGTCTAGCGCGCCGAACCCACCTTCGCTCCAGATCAGCAGGGCTTCCCAGGTCATCCAGCCGCCGAATGCAAAAAGCGCGAGGGACAGCAGGATGCCACGCTCCAGCGTGACCCGCGAAAGTGCGGCCATCCATCGGGCATCGATGGGCAGCCATCCTGAGGTCATGCCAACCAGCCGACTGAAGACCGAGAAAAACACCATCTGCAAGCCCAGCAGAATACCGGCGCCGGCATACACCAGGGTGTGGACGTCCAACCCGACGTCCCTGACCACGATGGGGTGGAAGTCGATGACCACCATCAGCAGGGAACTGAGCACGAACAGCAGCAGGCCCGGAACGAAGAACAGCCAGTGCGGGCTGAAGATCAGCAGGAACTTCAGGTGTCGCCAGCCATCGCGCCAGGTACGCAGATGCGGCGGGCGCGAACGTCCGTCCGGAGACAGCGTGATCGGCACCTCACAGATACGCAGCTTTTGCAGCGAAGCCTTCACGACCATCTCGCTGGCGAACTCCATACCAGGGGAATTCAGGTCCAGCTTCAGGATCGCCTCACGGGAAAACCCGCGCAAGCCGCAGTGGAAATCCCCCACCGGCGCCTTGAAGAACAGTCGCCCGATGAAGCTCAGGACCGGGTTGCCGAGGTAGCGATGCAGGAAGGGCATGGCGCCCTTCTCGATTCCACCAGCGAAACGGTTGCCCATGACCAGCTCATAGCCTTCGCGCAACCTCTCCAGCATGCCTTCAAGGCGTTCGAAGTCATAACTGTCGTCGGCATCGCCCATGATGACGAATCGACTGTTGGCAGCCTCAACGCCGCCGATAAGCGCAGCGCCATATCCGCGCGCAGCAATATCGACCACTCGGGCACCAGCAGCCACGGCCAGTGCCTGAGAGCCATCGGTAGAGCCATTATCGGCAACAAGCACCTCACCGAGCACATTGTTGCGCGTCAGGAAAGCGCGAGCCTTCGAGACACAGTCACTCACGGTCTCCGCCTCATTGAGGCAAGGCATTAGGATGGTTAACTCCAAACGGGGTACGTCGCAATTCATACTTAATCCGGCGTTCGCATATTGGGAGCAGCGCAATCGAAATTGCCTTGACCGTGAAGAACCTCGTCGAACGAGCCGAAGCGACGATCCAGGGGAGCACGCAGAATACGGCCAGTGACACCCTCTTCGCGGGAGACCAGTACGGTCGAGTCTGAGTTGGGATAGAAGCGCTGCCAGGCGGTGCCGCTCCACTCCGTTGGCAAACCTCGCGGTCCGTAGAGATTGGGACACTTCTGTTCCAGTACGGCGAAAACTTGATCGGCAGTAGCTCGCTCGCCTTCGAAGGCAAGGTCACGACCTTGGCGCTCCTCAAGGCGACAACTCACAAACCGAGGACCACCGCCTTTTCCGATGAACATATTCTGCCGTTGCACCCAGGCAAATATCGGATGCCCTTCCTTGTCCGCAACCGAGACCTGTATCGGCAGGCAATCTTGCACATCCACCGTCAATCCGAATCGGTAAAGGACTTGATCGATACGCTGCTTGGACTTCTGCATGCTCTCCGGCAATGGCGACCGGAAATCGGGGAAGACTGCCCTTACTCGGCCCTGGTAGATCGCCAGCAATGCCTTCAATCGATCCCCCGGCGCCCCGCTCATGGGGATGGACATCTGCCCGACAGGGTTACTCAAACTACCATTGAGACCAGCAGCCGCCAGGACAGAGGCGTTGGTCTGCACTCCCAGCAGAAGATGAAGCGCAGACTCTTCGCGCAGTTGCGGCGCAACCTGGACCTTGAAGAAAGGCTCATCGTCCCAAGGCTCGGCGGAGAATCGGAAGTCCGTCGCAGTAAAACCGTAGAACCCTTGCAGCAACAGCAGTGCCACCGCAAAAAAACGCCCGACCTTCCCCGGTGCCAGCAAATAAATTCCGCGCACAACAAGAAGGCCAGCGACCAGGAACAAGGGGACGACATAGCGACCATTCCCGGAGACCGTCGCCCAAATAACATATGACAGTGCAGTAAATGCCAGCAGCGATACATCATGCCGGGTGAGTTGTGAAACTACGGCGTTTCGAAGGGGGCGGAAGCATAACAACCCGAGCGTAACCAGCAAGACCAACGCCAGGGCTGCAAAGCGCAAATCGGGGGCGAAACCTTCGTAATAGATAAACCGGCGCATTTCCATCAAACGCAAAGGCAAGGAGAAGACATCACTGAACGACACAGTGAATCGCCCCGCCGAAATCGTCTGATCAGGAGCAAAGGGCGAATGGAATATTCCATTCGCCAGGGGAAACACGGGATTACCAAACTGCTGATACATCTCCCAGGAATACCAGCCCATTCCTAGCACCGCGCCAAAGACGCCGCCCAGACACCAAGCCAGCCAATCGTAGCCCCAACCGCTCGTTCGCCAGGACTGAACCAGAAGCACTATCGAACAGGAAATGACAAAGATGAAGTTGCTGAGCTTGATAGAAAACGCCAGAGCGACGAGCACCGCGCACAGCCCGATCAGGCTGGACCGGCTGGCCGCGTGCTCTGTTCGCCAAAGCAATCCCAGCAGACAAGACAACACCAGAACACTGGATAGAACATCAACGGAAGTGCTAGCGACCAAAACTAGAAAGATCGGTGCAAGCCACGCCATCGTAGTGGCAACAATGCTCCAGCCATACGAATTTGGCCAGAGAAGGCGAGATATAAGATAAATAACAACAACGTTCAGGGCATGCAGGGCGCCTAATGTCGTCCCGACCAGCCATGAAGGCCAACCCGCAATTACCATGAAGTAGAAAGGAAAGTAGCCCAACGGGTTTTGGTAACTTTGCGGCCCGGCGGCGAAAAAATCTTGACTCAGGTGACCACTAGCCCACGCGTACGGCAGATAGAAGTGGTGGTTCATGAGATCCCAGCCCAAATCCTTGCCGATCGCCAATCCCCAGCCCACGGTGAGAATCATCAAAAAGCCAATAAATCTAAGCGAGATACTGCGCACTGCCACCTCAATCACTCTCCATCAGAAATAAAGAAGGCGCGCCGAGGCGCGCCTTCTTCTACCAGGATCCGCTATTAACGGCAGGAGCCCGGCATCAGGCGCTCCGGAGTACCGGTGCAAGTCCAGCTGGTGATTGCGTTGCCACTGAAGGTAGGCTTCAGAGTTACGGTAACGGCTTCGCCAATGGTGGTAGCGTTACCAGTAGCCTCAATTTCACCGTCAGCCGCACCTACGGTCAGGCCAGACACGAACTGGGTCGAAACAAAGGAAGCAGCGCAGGAGTCGAGGGAGTCGAAAGTAGTAGTACCAGCCGACTGTACAATTTCAGTCACGCAAGTACGAGCGGAGCTGGCAGCCAGCACCACTTCGGAAACGCGGGCCTTACGGGTGTAATCCTGATAAGCCGGCAGAGCGATGGCGGCCAGGATGCCGATGATCGCAACCACGATCATCAGTTCGATCAGAGTAAAGCCTTTTTGAGCTTTCATAATTCTCTCCAGGTTTTTAGAAGAGGTCGTAGGACCTGAATTCGAAGGAAGCAGGTTCCATGCCAGATCGGCATACACCGCATTCGGCGGGACTTGTGCGAATTACCGGCAATGTGCCGTACGATTTTTCGCAGCAAGTGACAAATTTCGGCACTCCAAATA
Source organism: Pseudomonas sp. PDM22 (assembly GCF_014851965.1). Classification (NCBI taxonomy): domain Bacteria; kingdom Pseudomonadati; phylum Pseudomonadota; class Gammaproteobacteria; order Pseudomonadales; family Pseudomonadaceae; genus Pseudomonas; species Pseudomonas sp. PDM22. The sequence continues at coordinate 24,811 of NZ_JACVAR010000002.1, read as the reverse complement.
ACCCGGTTTGGCTCCACCGAGCATCTACGATATAAGGCATGCAATACATCATTCGGCCATCTCTGTATGAACGATCAAGTCGTGCTCTCCGGCCTCGCCCGCCAACTGGTGCACTCCGAACTGCTGGACGAGAAGAGCGCCCAGCAGGCGCAACTCCAGGCGCAACGGAACAAGCTGTCGCTGGTTACCTACCTTGTGCAGAACAAGCTGGTAAAAAGCCGACCACTGACGGAACTGGCCGCGGATCAGTTCGGCATCGCCTATTGCGACCTTTCTGGCATCGACCGAGAGTCAATTCCGAAGGAACTGGTCACCGAGAAGCTCATCCGTCAGCATCGCGTGATCCCGCTCTGGCGCCGCGGCAACAAACTGTTCGTGGGGCTGTCCGACCCGACCAATCACCAGGCGATCACCGACGTACAGTTCAGCACTGGCCTGACCACCGAAGCCATCCTCGTCGAGGACGACAAGCTCGGTGAAATGATTGAAAAGATCTTCGAAAGCGTCACCGGCGGCCTGGACGACCTTGGCGACGTTGATCTGGATGGGCTCGATATCGAGAGCGGTAATGCCGAGCCCCGGGACGATGCAGCAGGTGAGGCTGCAGACGATGCTCCGGTGGTGCGCTTCGTCAACAAGATGCTGCTGGACGCCATCAAGGGCGGCTCGTCCGACCTGCACTTCGAGCCTTACGAGAAAATCTACCGCGTACGCTTCCGTACCGACGGCATGCTGCACGAGGTCGCCAAACCGCCGATCCAACTGGCCAGTCGTATTTCCGCACGCCTGAAGGTCATGGCGGGCCTGGACATCTCCGAACGCCGCAAACCCCAGGACGGCCGCATCAAGATGCGGGTGTCCAAGACCAAGTCCATCGACTTCCGCGTCAACACCCTGCCGACCCTCTGGGGCGAGAAGATCGTGATGCGGATTCTCGACTCGTCCAGCGCGCAGATGGGCATCGATGCCCTGGGTTATGAAGAGCCGCAGAAGCAGCTCTATCTCGATGCGCTCAAGCAACCGCAGGGCATGATCCTCGTGACCGGCCCCACCGGCTCGGGCAAGACCGTCTCGCTGTACACCGGCATCAACATCCTCAACACCCCGGACATCAACATTTCCACGGCGGAAGATCCGGTGGAAATCAACCTGGAAGGCATCAACCAGGTCAACGTCAACCCGCGCCAGGGCATGGACTTCGCCCAGGCGCTGCGCGCCTTCCTGCGCCAGGACCCGGACGTGATCATGGTCGGCGAGATCCGCGACCTGGAAACCGCCGAGATCGCCATCAAGGCGGCACAGACCGGCCACATGGTGATGTCCACCCTGCACACCAACAGCGCTGCCGAAACCCTGACCCGCCTGCTGAACATGGGCGTTGCCTCCTTCAACCTGGCTACGTCCACCAACCTCATCATCGCCCAGCGCCTGGCTCGCAAACTCTGCCCTCACTGCAAGAAGGAACACGACGTTCCGCGGGAAGCCCTGCTCCATGAGGGTTTCCCGGAAGAAAAGATCGGAACCTTCAAATTGTATTCACCGGTCGGGTGCGACAATTGCAAGGGTGGATACAAGGGACGCTTGGGTATTTATGAAGTGGTTAAAATCACGCCAGCCCTGCAGCGGATTATCATGGAGGAAGGCAACTCCATTCAGATCGCCGAACAGGCCCGCAAAGAAGGCTTCAACGATCTGCGCACTTCGGGACTGCTGAAGGCCATGCAAGGCATCACCAGCCTCGAAGAAGTCAACCGCGTGACCAAGGATTAATCCATGGCGGATAAAGCATTGAGGACCAGTGTCTTCTCCTGGGAAGGTACTGATCGCAAGGGCGGGAAAGTCAAAGGGGAGCTTTCCGGGACCAACACGGCACTGGTCAAGGCCCAACTGCGCAAGCAGGGGATCAACCCGACCAAGGTTCGCAAGAAGAGCATCTCGCTATTCAGCAAGGGCAAGAAGATCAAGCCCATGGATATCGCCCTCTTCACTCGCCAGATGGCGACGATGATGGGGTCGGGCGTGCCCTTGCTCCAATCCTTCGACATCATTGGCGAAGGCTTCGAGAACCCGAACATGCGCAAGCTGGTCGATGAGGTCAAACAGGAGGTGGCATCCGGCAACAGCCTGGCCAACTCCCTGCGCAAGAAGCCGCAGTACTTCGACGACCTCTACTGCAATCTGGTTGACGCCGGTGAGCAATCCGGTGCGCTGGAGTCGCTGCTCGACCGTGTCGCCACCTACAAGGAAAAGACCGAGTCCCTGAAAGCGAAGATCAAGAAGGCAATGACCTACCCCATCGCGGTAGTCGTCGTGGCCATCGTGGTTTCGGCCATTCTCCTGATTAAGGTCGTTCCGCAGTTCCAGTCGGTATTCGCCAACTTCGGCGCAGAACTCCCCGCATTCACCCGCATGGTGATCTCGATTTCCGAAGCGCTTCAGGAATGGTGGTTCATCGTCCTGATTCTGTTGTTTGCGGCAGCCTTTGCCTTCCGTGAAGTCCATCGACGCTCGGAGAAGTTCAGAGACGGCATGGATCGCGCCATCCTGAAGACACCGGTCGTCGGCGATATCCTCTACAAATCCGCCGTAGCCCGTTACGCACGTACGCTGTCCACCACCTTCGCGGCAGGTGTACCACTTGTCGAGGCTCTGGACTCCGTATCCGGGGCCACCGGCAACGTTGTGTTCCGCACTGCGGTGAACAAGATCAAGCAGGACGTCTCCTCCGGTACGCAGCTGAACTTCTCCATGCGCACCACCGGCGTATTCCCCAGCATGGCCGTGCAAATGGCCGCGATCGGTGAAGAGTCCGGCTCCCTGGACGCCATGCTCGACAAGGTTGCCAGCTATTACGAAGAGGAAGTGGACAACGCCGTCGACAACCTCACCACCCTCATGGAGCCCATGATCATGGCCGTCCTGGGTGTGCTGGTCGGCGGTTTGATCATCGCCATGTACCTGCCGATCTTCCAACTGGGCAACGTCGTATAACCCATGCCTGTTCTCGACTTCCTGGCCAGCACCCCGCTGGCCTTTGTTTTGTGCGTCACCCTCCTCGGCCTGCTGGTCGGCAGCTTTCTCAACGTGGTGATCCATCGCCTGCCACGAATGATGGAGCGCGACTGGCAGCAGCAGGCGCGGGAAACCCTGGGCCTGCCGGAGGGCGAGAAGCTCCCGACCTACAACCTGGTCCTGCCCAACTCCCAGTGCCCGCACTGCGCCCACGAGATCAAGCCGTGGGAGAACATCCCGCTGGTCAGCTGGCTGGCGCTGGGCGGCAAGTGCTCGTCTTGCAAGGCGCCGATCAGCAAGCGCTACCCGCTGGTCGAGCTGGCCTGTGGCGTGCTGTCGGCCTTCATTGCCTGGCATTACGGTTTTGGCTGGCAGGCCGGCGCGATGCTGCTGCTGACCTGGGGCCTGCTGGCGATGAGCATGATCGATGTCGATCACCAGCTGTTGCCGGACGCCCTGGTGCTGCCGCTGCTCTGGCTGGGGCTGATCGTCAACCATTTCGGGCTCTTCACCAGCCTGGGCGACGCGCTATGGGGCGCGGTGTTCGGGTACCTGAGCCTGTGGTCGGTGTACTGGCTGTTCAAGCTGATCACTGGCAAGGAAGGCATGGGCTACGGCGACTTCAAGCTGCTGGCCATGCTCGGCGCCTGGGGCGGCTGGCAGGTGCTGCCGTTGACCATCCTGTTTTCGTCGCTGGTGGGCGCGGTGCTGGGCGTGATCCTGCTGCGCCTGCGCAATGCCGAAACCAGTACGCCCATCCCCTTCGGCCCCTATCTGGCCATCGCCGGCTGGATTGCGCTGCTCTGGGGTGATCAAATAACCGCGACCTATCTGCAGTTCGCCGGTTTCCGCTAGCCTTCTCCGGCGTCGATCCCCTTCGACGCCCGCGACGGCCATCGAGCCGGCAGAAAGGAGAACGATGAAACCCTGGATTCTGGGCCTTACTGGCGGCATCGGCAGCGGCAAAAGTGCCGCCGCCGAGCATTTCGCCTCGCTGGGCATACACATGGTCGACGCCGACCACGCTGCGCGCTGGGTGGTGGAACCCGGCCGCCCTGCCCTGGCAAAGATCGTCGAGCGCTTCGGCGAAGCCATGCTGCTGCCGGACGGCCAGCTCAACCGCGCCGCCCTGCGCGAGCGCATCTTCAAGGCCGAAGACGAGCGCCGCTGGCTGGAACAGCTGCTGCACCCGCTGATCGGCCAGGAGATCGCCAGCAACCTGGCGCAGGCGCAATCGCCCTACGCCCTCCTGGTCTCGCCGCTGCTGGTGGAGTCCGGGCAGCACCGCATGACCCAGCGCGTGCTGGTGGTGGATACCCCCGAACACCTGCAACTGGAGCGCACCATGCGCCGCGACCAGGTGTCCGAAGAACAAGTCCGCTCGATTCTCAAGGCCCAGGCCTTGCGCGACGACCGACTCAAGCACGCGGACGACGTGCTGCTCAACGATGGCGACCTCGGCCACCTGCACCAGCAGGTCGAGCGTCTGCATCAGTTCTATCTAGGCCTGCGTGGAGGACAACCATGAGCCAACCCCTGACCGTGGAATGCCCCACCTGCGGCGCCCCCGTGGAGTGGAGCGCCAAGAGCGAGTTCCGTCCCTTCTGTTCGCACCGCTGCAAGCTGATCGACCTCGGCGCCTGGGCGGCGGAAGATCACGCCATCCCAGGCGACAATCTCGAGGACGAGCTGTTCTCCGGCGATCTGGAGAAGCCGCGCGGGCATTGAGCCGCCGCTCCCCCAGCCAGTAAAAGGCCCGCATCTGCGGGCCTTTTTCGTCAGGGGCGCATGAAGGCGTAGTCCCGCTCTTCGTCCAGGTTGTCGGCGAGGAAATGCAGCTCATGCTCCAGGTCTTCCTGGGTGCGGACCTGCGCATTGGCCTGCACCACGGCGCTGAGCAGCGCACGCACGACCAGTTGCGGGTCCTGGCCGGCCGCTTCGGCTTCGATCAGCAGTTCGTGGAGGCGTTGTTCGGCCCAGCTGTGAATGCTCATCGGCAGTCTCCTTGCGAATGGGGGGGCCAAGCTTCCCTGATCCTGGGAGGTTGCCGAACTGACCTGGATCAAACCGCGGCGGCCATGTGCCTCGCAGATGGCCGAACATCAGCGTGGCTCATCGTCATCCTTCCACGGCGCCTGCAGGTACCGCGTGCGGTTGAAGGTCTCCAGCCAGTCCGGATAGAAGACCACCAGCCCGGTGACGATGGTGCCGTTGATGAAGGCTTCAGGGAACATGATCAGCCAGAGGTAACCGATGAAGTCCTCGATCCACGGCGGCATCGGGAAGAGCCCGTCCATCCACAGCAGGCCGAGCCCCAGCAGCAGGCTGCAGACCGCGGCCAGCGCCGCCGGGAAGAAGCCCGAACAGAAGATGTAGACGAACAGGTTCCGCGGCTGGCGGCGCTCGACGAAGATCGCCGCCAGCTCGGTGATAACGACCGGAATCAGCACCAGCAGGATGCCGTTGACGCCGATGGCGGCCCAGTCCTGCCGGCCGATGGCGCACAGCCCCAGTTGCGCAACCAGGCCGACCAGCACCGCCAGCGGCCAGTCCAGCAGCAGGGTCACGGCGGTCATGCCGATGAAGTGGAAGGACACCCCGGAAGCGAAGTCGCGCCGCACCAGCCAGAGCAGGAACAACCCGAGCATGGTGCCGAACACCAGGTGCTGGCGGCGGAAGTCGCTGACCAGCTCCAGCCACGGCGCGCGCCAGATGGCCCAGACGACGATGGGCAGGTAGATCGCCCAGCCGATCTCCAGGGTCTCCGCAGACAGCAGTTGTGCGGCGATCACGGCGCGCCCCGCTCCAGCGCCTGACGCAAAGCCTCAACGGAGTCGAACTGATGAGTCGAGACGACCTTGCCCTGCTCGAGTTGCAGCCAGGTCACCGCATCGGCCCGGGCCGGGAAGCGGTTGGCCACGCGCGGCTCGCGGTCGAGCAGCACGCGGTAGGAGTAGTCGCGCATGGCGGGGATAGCGAACAACTTGGAGATGGGCGCGGGCATGCGGCTGATGTCGGCGACGAAGGCTGCATGGCGCGCCTCCAGATAGCCTGTCGGGCGCTCGGCCAGCACCGCTTTCACCAGCTTCGAGCCGGCCATGTCGTGGGCGACCAGCAGGACTTTCAGGTCAGTTTCCGCCGTATAGGGCTTGTCGAACTGATCCAGCAGCGTCCAGCCAGTGGCCGGTGACTCCTGCGCCAACGCCACGCTCGCCAGCACCATCAACAGCATCCCGCCCAGCACTCGTCTCACGTTTCCTCCTTGCCCGGAACCGCCAATGATTGGCAACAGTCTACACCGCCGCCGTCGCCCGCCTGCGGTTGCCAGCAACTATGCTTGAGGCATGAACGAGTCCGACTATCTGCGCCTGCTGACGCGCCAGGCGGAACAAGCCAACGACTTTCTCTCCAACGCCCGCAAGTGGGAGCGGGAGTGCTGGGCCTGCCAGCGGCTGCTGCAGGCGCTGAAGGTGCCGTATCGCCAGGAGGACTTCGTCGCGCCCACGCAACAGCCGCCGGATGTGCTGTTCCGCGACGCCACCTTCGAGGTGTTCTTCGTGCTCGACCAGGGCCGTCGGCTCAACGAGGAATGGAAGGAAGAATTGCTGCGCCGGCGCATGGCCCAGAGCCTCAACCAGCTGATCCGCCGTGAGCAGCGGCCGCGACGGATTCCCTGTGCGGAACTGCAGGCGCGCCTGGCACCGACACTGCGCAAGAAGGCGCACAACTACACCGAGCGTGGCATCGACCCGCGCGAGCTCGACCTGCTGGCCTTCGTCAGCCTCAAGCGCGAGACGCCGGACTTCAACACCCCGTTCCCACCACCCACCGAGTACCTGCGCCAGGGTTGGCGCTCGCTGTCGGTAGTCGGGCCGACCTTCGCCCGCGTGCTATTCGCCCACAGTGACGCGCCGGACTTTCTGCGTGGCAGCCTGGGCCGCAGCATCCTTTTCGACATGGGCGTCGGCCTGTAAATAGGCGCCGACGCAAAGCTGCATTGATCGGCGGCGCATTGAGAGGCCGCCCAAGCCCTACTAGAATGCTTGGCATTATAAACGGAGGCCGCCCATGCCCAGTCGCCTGAGCCCCGAAGACCAGCAGAAGGTCGATCAGTACCTCAGCTCTCCCGTCCACCAGGTCCAACGCGCGCCGTTCAAACCCTGGCTGATGATGGGAGCCTTGCTCGCTGTGGTCATCGCCCTGGGTTTGCTGAGCCGCCTCCTGGCCTACCTTGCGTGAGCGCCGTGCCGCCACGGGCCGATACAGGATTCCTTAAGCTATGAGAATGCACCATGTCCCATCGTATCGTGATCGTCGGCGGCGGCGCCGGCGGGCTGGAGCTCGCGACCCGTCTCGGCCGCACCCTGGGTAAAAAGGGCAAGGCGCGCATTACGCTCGTCGACGCCAACCTCACCCACATCTGGAAACCCCTGCTGCACGAAGTCGCCGCCGGCTCGCTCAACTCCTCCGAGGATGAGCTGAACTACGTCGCCCAGGCGAAATGGAACCACTTCGAATTCCAGCTCGGCCGCCTCTGCGGCCTGGACCGCGCGAGCAAGCGCATCCAGCTCGCCGCCACGCTTGATGAGCAAGGCGAAGAACTCGTGCCGGCGCGTGGACTCGAATACGACAGCCTGGTCCTGGCCATCGGCAGCACCACCAATGACTTCGGCACCCAGGGCGCTGCGGACCACTGCATCTTCCTGGATACCCGCGAGCAGGCCGAGCGCTTCCACAAGCAGTTGCTGACCCACTACCTGCGCGCCCATGCCGGGCAGGACAAGGACGACCAGATCAGCGTCGCCATCGTTGGCGCCGGCGCCACGGGCGTCGAGCTGTCCGCCGAGCTGCATCACGCCGCGCAGGAACTGTCGGCCTACGGCCTGACCGGCATCCAGCCGCAGAACATGCGCATCACCCTGATAGAGGCTGGCCCGCGCGTGCTGCCGGCGCTACCCGAGCGCATCAGCCGCCCGGTGCACCAGACGCTGGAGAAGCTCGGCGTGCGCGTGCTGACCGGTTCGGCGGTGCAGGAAGTGACCGCAGAAGGCCTGCGCACGGCGGTGGGCGAGTTCATTCCGGCGAGCCTGAAGGTCTGGGCGGCGGGCATCCGCGCGCCGAGCCTGCTCAAGGAGATCGACGGCCTGGAGACCAACCGCATCAACCAGCTGGTGGTCCGCCCTACCCTGCAGACCACCCGCGACGACAACATCTTCGCCTTCGGTGACTGCGCCGCCTGCCCCATGGGCGATGGCAGCGAACGCACCGTACCGCCGCGCGCCCAGGCTGCGCACCAGCAGGCCTCCCTTCTGGCCAAGGCCATCGTCGCGCGCCTGGAGGGCAAGCCGCTGCCGGAGTACCGCTACACCGACTACGGCTCGCTGATCTCGCTGTCGCGCTTCAGCGCGGTGGGCAACCTGATGGGTAACCTGATGGGCAGCGTGAAGCTCGAAGGCTGGCTGGCGCGGATGTTCTACGTGTCGCTGTACCGCATGCACCAGGTGGCGCTGTACGGGCCGTTCCGCACGGCGCTGCTGATGATCGCGGATCGCATCGGGCGCAGCACCGAGCCGCGCTTGAAGCTGCATTGAGGCTTGACCCCATCGGCGGATAACGGCTTTGCCGTTATGCGCCCTACGCCAGGGCTGATCTCGGTGTAGGGCGCATAACGCGCAGCGTTATCCGCCATGATGGGTATCGCTTCGCTCCACGCCATCCTACGGACCTGCCCAATACTGTTCAGCGGTACCCCTACGAAGAGCCCATAAAAAAGCCGCCCCGAGGGGCGGCTTTTTCGTTGCAGCAGAGCAGCCTTACAGCGCCGCCAGCATCGACTGCGCCGGGATGGCCTGGAAGTCGATGGACATCATCAGGCTCAGCACGCTGATCGCGATGATGGAGAAGGCGAACAGCTGGCGAGCCCAACGGCGGTCGTCTTCGGCACTGAAGCCTTTCACCGCGATGAACAGCCACCAGGCACTGACGGCCAGCGCCACCACCAGGTAACCGTAGCCGGCGAAGCCGGTCACGGTCAGCAGCAGGGTCGCCAGGCCGAAGGCCACGACGTAGTACAGGATCTGCTTCTTGGTCGCTTCGATGCCCCGCTCCACCGGCAGCACGGGAATCCCGGCGGCACGATAGTCGTTGAGGCGGAAGATCGCGATGGCGTAGCTGTGCGGCATCTGCCAGAGGCAGAAGATCAGCAGCAGCACCGCCGCGCCCATGTCGAAGTGACCGCTGGCGGCGCAGTAGCCCACCACCGGCGGCATGGCTCCGGAGAGACTGCCGACCAGCGTGCCGTAGACCGAACTGCGCTTGAGCCAGAGGCTGTAGAGCACGACATAGACGAAGAAGCCGAACGCGGCGAGCAGGGTCGCCTGCACGTTGGTCTTCCACGCCAGCAGGCCGAAGCCCGCCGCGCCGAGGACCACGCCGTGGGCCAGGGCGGCCTTCAGCGAGATCTGCCCGGTCACGGTGACACGGCTGCGGGTACGCTCCATGAAGCGATCGATGTCGCGGTCGATGCAGTTGTTGAACACACAACCGCTGGCAACGACCAGGGACAGGCCGATCACGGTGGCCAGCAGCAGCATCGGGTCAACACTGCCGCGAGCGGCGAGGAAGTATCCCCCCGCCACCGCGATCAGGTTTCCGAAGATGATGCCCGGCTTGGCGACCAGGAGATAACGCTTGAGTTTCACGGCATCGGCCCTCAGGGCATCGGCATCATCAGGGTGTCTGCGGTGTAGATGATCCACAGCGACAGACCGACCACCAGCAGGATGATGATGGCGGTGAAGATGAATGCCATGACGTTCCAGCGGCCTTCGGAGCTGAAGTTCATGTGCAGGAAGCAGATCAGGTGCACGACGACCTGAACCAGACCCAGGATCACCATGGTCAGCAGGGTGGCGTGACGCGAGAAGCCACCGTCGATGACCATGTAGAACGGGATCGCAGTCAGGATCACCGAGAGCACGAAGCCGATGGCGTACGAGCCCAGGCTGCCGTGACCGGCGCCGTGATCGCCGTGGCCGGCACCGTGGGAGTCGTGATGATGTGCAGCAGCGGTCATTACAGAGCCCCCATCAGGTAGACGACGGTGAAGACGCAGATCCAGACGATGTCCAGGAAGTGCCAGAACAGGCTCAGGCACATCATGCGGGTGTTGTTCTGCGCGGTCAGGCCGCGGGTGCCGATCTGCGCCATCAGCACCAGCATCCACAGCAGGCCGGCACTTACGTGCAGGCCGTGCATGCCGACCAGGGTGAAGAAGGACGACAGGAAGGCGCTGCGGCTCGGGCCGAAGCCTTCGACGATCAGGTGATGGAACTCGTTGAGTTCCATGCCGATGAACGCGGCGCCGCAGAGGAAGGTCACGCCCAGCCAGGCGATGGCCTTGCCCTTGGCACCCTTGTGCGCAGCCAGCATGGCCAGGCCGTAGGTGCAGGAGGAGATCAGCAGGATCGCGGTTTCGACGGCCACGTAGGGCAGTTCGAAGATGTCCTTGCCGCTCGGGCCACCGGCCGTGTGGTTGACCAGCACGGCGTAGGTGGCGAAGACGCTCGCGAACAGGATGCAGTCGGTCATCAGGTACAGCCAGAAGCCGAAGACCGTCATGCCGCCGCTGTCGTGGGCGTGCTCGTCATGGTGAGCATGGTCTTGCGCCGCTTGGTGCGCATCAACCACGTGTTGATTCAGTACTGCCGTCGACATGGTTTTATACCTGCTGCGCGGTGGCGAGTTTCTGGAAGTTGGCGTTCTCGATGCGCTCGATCTCATCCGGCTGGACGTAGTAGTCCAGGTCGGTGACGTAGCTGCGCACGATGACCGAAGCGATCATGCCGACGAAGCCAACACCCACCAGCCACCAGATGTGCCAGATGGCGGCGAAGCCGAAGAGGAAGGCGAACACGGCGATGGAGAAGCCAGCGGCGGTGTTCTTCGGCATGTGGATCGGCGCGTAGGCCGGCAGCTTGCGGTACGCGGTACCGGTCTGCTTCATGTCGTGGAACGCGTCGATGTCGTTGACCTTCGGCAGTTCGGCGAAGTTGTAGTACGGCGGCGGCGAGGAAGTGGACCATTCCAGGGTACGGCCACCCCACGGGTCGCCAGTCAGGTCGGCCAGCTTCTCGCGGTTCTTGATCGAGACGAACAGCTGGATCAGTTGGCAGGCGATACCGAAGAAGATCAGCACGGCGCCGCAGAACGCCACCACCATGTACGGCTGCCACATCGGGTTTTCGTAGTGGTTCAGGCGACGGGTCATGCCCATGAAGCCGAGGATGTACAGCGGCATGAAGGCCATGTAGAAGCCGACCAGCCAGCACCAGAAGGAACGCTTGCCCCACTTCTCGTCCAGCTTGAAGCCGAAGGCTTTCGGGAACCAGAACACGAAGCCGGCCAGGTAGCCGAACACCGCACCACCGATGATGGTGTTGTGGAAGTGAGCGATCAGGAACAGGCTGTTGTGCAGCAGGTAGTCAGCACCCGGAATGGCCAGCAGAACGCCGGTCATGCCACCGATGGTGAAGGTGACGATGAAGCCCAGGGTCCACAGGATCGGGGTGTCGAAGCGCAGGCGGCCACGGTAGATGGTGAACAGCCAGTTGAACAGCTTCACCCCGGTCGGGATGGAGATCAGCATGGTCGCAACGCCGAAGAAGCCGTTGACGTCGCCGCCCGAACCCATGGTGAAGAAGTGGTGCAGCCACACGGTGAAGCCGAGGAAGGTGATCGCGGCGCTCGCCCACACCATCGAGGTGTAGCCGAACATGCGCTTGCCGGCGAAGGTCGCGGTGACTTCGGAGAAGATACCGAAAGCCGGCAGGATCAGGATGTACACCTCTGGATGGCCCCAGGCCCAGAAGAGGTTGATGTACATCATGGCGTTGCCGCCCAGCTCGTTGGTGAAGAAGTGCATGTCGAAGTAGCGGTCCAGCGACAGCAGGCCCAGGGCCGCGGTCAGGATCGGGAACGACGCAACGATCAGGATGTTGGCGAAGGTGCAGGTCCAGGTGAAGATCGGCATCTGCATCAGCTTCATGCCGGGGGTACGCATCTTGAACACGGTCACCAGGAAGTTGATACCCGTGAGCAAGGTACCCATACCCGATATCTGTAGAGCCCAGATGTAGTAGTCCACACCCACGCCCGGGCTGTAGGCCAGCTCGGACAGCGGCGGGTAAGCGACCCAGCCGGTACGGGCGAACTCACCCAGGCCCAGCGAGACGTTCACCAGCATGGCGCTGACGACCAGCAGCCAGAAGCTCAGGGAGTTCAGGAAGGGGAACGCCACGTCGCGCGCGCCGATCTGCAGCGGCACGGCCAGGTTCATCAGACCGGTCATGAAGGGCATGGCCATGAAGATGATCATGATCACGCCGTGAGCGGTGAAGATCTGGTCGTAGTGTTCCGGCGGCAGGTAGCCGTGGTTGGCGCCTTCAGCCAGCGCGAGCTGGCCGCGCATCATGATGGCGTCGGCGAAGCCGCGCAGGAGCATGACCAGGGCGACGATGATGTACATCACGCCGATTTTCTTGTGGTCGATGGACGTCAGCCATTCGGTCCACAGGTAGGTCCACTTGCGGTAGTAGGTGATCGCGCCAAACACACCGAGGCCCAACAGGGCGACGACGGCCAGCGTGATGACGATGATCGGCTCGTGATACGGCACGGCCGACAGTGTCAGTTTCCCGAACATCTGCGGTTACTCCTGGCTCGGATTCGTTTGCATGCCAGGCATGCCTTGCATGTTGCTCATGTCGTGGCCCGCCATGGCGGTCTCGTCATGCGCTGCTTCGCCGTGCTCGCCCTTCTCGGCCTGTTCTTTGGCTTCGTGGGCCTTGGCCATCGCGTGGCCAGCGTGTTCCCACTTGTTCAGCACGTGGGAGAACAGCTCGGGGCTGACGGTTGCGAAGTAGGTCGCCGGGACGTTCTCGGTCGGCTTGACCAGCTCCGGGTACTGATCCAGGTTCAGGGTCTGCTGCGAGGCCTTGACCTTCGCGACCCAATCCTGGAAGCCCTGCTCGGAGGTGGAGATGGCCTTGAACTTCATGCCCGAGAAGCCGCCGCCGCTGTAGTTCGCGGAGATACCGTCGAACACGCCTTCTTCGTTGGCGATCAGGTGCAGCTTGGTCATCATTCCGGCCATGGAGTAGATCTGGCTGCCCAGCTGCGGAATGAAGAAGGAGTTCATCACCGAATCCGAGGTGATCTGGAAGTTCACCGGGGTGTCTTTCGGGAAGGCGATTTCGTTGACGGTGGCGATACCCTGTTCCGGGTAGATGAACAGCCACTTCCAGTCCAGCGAGATGGCCTGGATGGTCACCGGCTTGACCTCGGAGTCCAGCGGACGATACGGGTCCAGCTTGTGGGTGCTCTCCCAGGTGATCCAGCCGAGGATGGCGATGATCACGCAGGGAACCAGCCATACCACCAGCTCGATCTTGGTCGAGTGAGACCAGTCCGGCATGTAGGTGGCCTTGGTGTTCGAAGCCCGGTATTTCCAGGCGAACCCGAAGGTCATCAGGATGACCGGCACCACCACGATCAGCATCAGCAGGGTTGCCGTGATGATCAGGGACTTCTCGTCAGCACCGACCTGCCCTTTCGGGTCGAACAGCGCCATGTTGCAACCACCGAGCATCAGCATCGGCAGCAGCGCAAGTCTCTTCAAAATTCCTGTGTACTGCTCTTTTTTCATCTTGCGGCCTTAGTGGATGAAAATCGCTTCACCGCCCACGAGCCTTCGCCACGCACTGCTCGACGACTCGTTACCCGCGACTTTTCCAAGCCGCCTGCCAGGGCTGTCATGGATTCACGAACGCGGCCGCACGGATTCCAGGCAAAGGGACCTCGCCCGGTCTTCGCGATGCGAAACCGATTTCGTCAGCTGATTCGTTCCGTGTTATTCAGCGTGTGGTGTCTGGACTGGCGGCTCGTTGAAGCGCGCGCGTCGCACACCGGATGCACGAGCGGATTGCCCGACTCGTCTTGATGACAGGAGCCCACCGATGGCAGCCCCCTGTTGTTATGCCGCTGCACCGAAGGGTGAGCACTGGCTTTGATCTACGTCAGTGCGACTCAGCGATTTGGGGGTAGGAAATGGACGGCGGGTATTACAAAGCATTTCAGAAACCCCTTTCAAGGCCCATTCCGCCCATTTTTAACAAGATATTTTCTCAGCCAGAGAAACAGTCCCGGGCAAAATCGCTCATAAAACAACCAATTCACAGGAGTTGCGCAGGGTTATTCCCTCCCCGCCAGGGGCTTGCACGGGCGTTCCATGGGAATGTGTCAGAACCATGAAGGACGGGGCTTTCAGCGCGCTTTTCCAAGGCCGGAAAGGCGCCTCAACGCCTTTGGCAAAGACCTTGCCATGATGGCGATCAAGAACCTTTGCGAAAGTCGCGGATTCCCCCTGCGCACCCTGCGACACATCGACGCACAGCGACTTTGGCAAGGGGGAAAGTCATTCAAATTATGACGATCGTGCAGGACGACCAGAGGTCTCTCCTCGGCATGTCCGCCTCAGTGCAGAGACGAAATGAGCCATCATGACCACCGAAGCGGACATGCCGGGAGGATAGGGAAATATCAGGCGGGTACGGTCAGCAGCGGACCGCAGGGGATCAGTGTTCCGGCGTCAGCCACGCGAGCAGGCCGCTGGTCTCGGCGCGGATGCGCAGATCGCTGGCCTTCGCATTGTAGTAGGTGTCCGAAGCGGCGATCTGCGCGCTGTAGTACTCGTTCTCGGCGATCAGCACATCCAGCAGGGTGCGCTTGCCCAGGTGGTACCACTGGTCATAGAACATCTTGCGCACGCGGTCCGACTCCACCAGCAGTGCCTTGTAGTCATCGACCCGCGCAGCGGACAGATCGCGCTGCTCGACCAGGTTGCGAATGAGGTACTCCGACTCGCGACGGGTCGCCTCCATCTTCTCTTCCGCCGCATTCGCCCGGGCATAGGCCGCTCGCTGCGCCGCCGAAGCCGACCCACCGGAGAACGCCTGCCACTCCACGGCCAGACCAGTCGACCAGGGCTCCTCGTTGTTCAGCATATTGCTGCCCGAACTGCGCCCTACCACCCAGTTCAGCTTGGGATAGCGCGAGGACTTCACCGACTCGGCACTGGCCAGGGCAGCCTCTTTCTCCCAGCGCGCCTGGCGCAAGGAAGGACGATCCTGCATCGAGCCCAGCGCGTCGTTCAGGGTGATGGGTGCCCACTCCCACCTGGCGTTCGCGGGCACCGTTACATCCTCGCCCACCAGCTTGGCCAGTGTGGTCTTCTGCTCCTGCAGCTTGGACAGCACCATGTTGCGCGCAGTCTCGGCCTGCAGCAGCCGCGAACGCGCCTGCACCACTTCACTGCGACGACCCGGGTCGACGTCGGAAATCTGCGAGAGCATGTTCACCAGCTCGCGCATACGCGCCACATAGCGGTCGCTGATAGCCAGCGCCTCCTGTTGATGCGCCAGTTCCAGCACCCCCGAGGCGGTGTTGTAGGCAACGGTGACCTGAGTCTGCCCCTTTGCCTCTTCCTGCGCGTTCGCGGTGCTGCTGCGGCTGTCGATGGTATGGCTGATCGCGCCGAAGTCATAGACCGGCGTGGTCATCTGCACGGTGGTCGTACCGTCGTTGTTGTAGTTGTCGCTCTTCTTGCTCTGCAGCGTCTTGGAGCTGGCGCTGACCTGCACCTGCGGCCAGCGCGCGCCCTTGGCCTGGTCCACATCGCCCTTGGCGGCTTGCCAGTTGGCATCGGCCTGTTTCATTTCCGGGCTGATGTTCAGGGCGGTGTTCACCAGCTCGCGGATATACGCCAGCGACGCTTCCGACTGGCCGAGCGTCGATGCGGACGCCGAGCCCGGCTGCACGCCAGCGCGCAGCTCGGCGGGCAGGCTCAGGTCCAGCTTGGGAGCCTGCCTGGCCGGTTGCGCCTGGGCTGCCGGAGCGGCATTGACCATCGCAGCCACCGAACTCGGCGCGGCTTGCAAGGTGGGCGCCGGCCGAGGCTGGGCGACTGCGGATGCAGGCTGTGTCGCCGCCTGCGTCGCTGGTGCGGCGGTCGAGGCCACCAGCTCGCCCTGCAGCGCGCCGTGGGTCAGCGAGGCGGCGGAAGCCTCCCGAGGTTTGGAGTAGAAGCTCAGCGCGCCGCCCAGTTCGTCGGAGCCAGCGGCTTCGGCGCCCCCGCTCAGTGCAGCCATGGCCAGCACCAGTGCCGAGGGGCAGAACCGCCAACGAGCGTTTCGAAGGTTGGATGAAGGTTTACGGGCTTTCATTTCATTATCTCTCGCGGAAGGCCTCACGCGCTTTCAGCGCGGGCTTGAGTAGGTATTCAAGGATGGTCTTTTCCCCGGTACGGATTTCCGCGGTCGCGGTCATGCCGGGAATGATCGGGAAGTGCTTGTCGCCGCGGGTCAGCTGCGCTTCGTCAGTACGAATCAGCACGCGGTAGAAGGAGGTATCCGGCCGGCCCTGGCGGGCCAGCTCGTCGTCCTTGATGGTGTCGGGGCTGATCAGCTCGACCTTGCCCTTGAGGCCGCCGTAGATGGCGAAGTCATAGGCGGAGATCTTCACCGTGGCAGGCAGGCCGGGGCGCAGGAAGGCCACGTCGGCCGGGCGAATCTTCGCCTCCACCAGCAGTTGGTCTTCCAGCGGGACGATCTCCATGATGTCCTGCCCCTGCTGAATCACCCCGCCAATGGTGTTGACGCGCACGTTCTTCACGATGCCCTTGAGCGGCGCCATGAGTGTGGTGCGCTTCATCACGTCCTCGCGCCCGGCCGCGTTCTCCTGCGCCTGGGCCAGTTCGCTTTCCACGCGGGTCAGTTCGGCGTTCGCATCGGAGCGGTACTTGTTGCGCCGCTCGCTGATCTGCAGATTGAATTCGTTGGCCTGGCGGCGCATGCGCAGGATCTCGACATCGGAGATCAGCCCTTGCTTGGCCAGCTTCTCGGACACGGTCAACTCGCCCTGGGCCAGCGACAGGCTCTTCTGCAACCCGGCGACGCCATCGTCGAGCGCATGCTTGCGAGCGTTGTAGGCCTCGGTCTCGGCCTCCACGATCGAAGGCACGGCAATCACCTCCGGTGGGAACACCAGGGGCTTGCCGTAGGCCTCCGAGCGCAGGCGCACCAGTTGCCCCTTGAGCGCCAGGGCCTTGGATTGCGCCTCGCGGTAGCTGGCGCCGGCGCGGGTCGGGTCGATCTTCAGGAGAATCTGCCCGGCCTCGACCACGTCGCCTTCCTTGACGTTCATCTGCTCCAGGATGCCGCCTTCCAGGCTCTGGATGACCTGCTCGCGACTGGACGGAATCACCTTGCCCTCACCCTTGGTGATCTCCTCCACCCGGGCGAAGTAGGCCCACACGATGATGCCGGTGAACACCGCAGCGATCAGCAGCAGCACCACCGTGCTCGCCGTGGTTTTCTGGGAGATCAGCGCTGCCTGCAGGTCCGACACATAGGCGATATCGTTCTCGCGCAGGCGCGCCACTTCTTTCTGGTACGGCGAAGCCTGGGTCGTCGCCACCGCCTTGGACGGTTCGACGACAGCGGGTACCGCCGCTTCGCTATGGGGGGTATCAGTCATGATCGGTTCACCAGGTAGAGGCCGGCGCCTTGTTCGGCGCGGGAGAGTTGTTGGCCTGCAAGGCGCGCAGCACCTCATCCTTGGGACCGTCGGCGACGATCTGGCCGGCATCCACGACGATCAGGCGGTCGACCTGTTCGAGCACCGAGAAGCGGTGGGTCACCACCACCACCGTGCGTCCCTGGGTGGCCACTTCCAGGCGTTGCAGGAAGAGCCGCTCGGTCTGCATGTCCATGCCGCTGGTAGGTTCGTCGAGCAACAGCACCTGCGGGTGCAGCAACAGCGAACGGGCCAGTGCCACCAGTTGCCGCTGGCCGCCGGACAGCGCCTGCCCCATCTCGCCCACCGGTCGATCGAAGCCCAGCGGGTGGTTGACCACCACCGAGTCCAGACCGGTCAGTTGCACCACGTTCAGCAGTTCCTCACTGGTCGCCGAGGGATTGCCGATCAGCAGGTTCTCTCGCAGCGAGCCAAAGAACAGCCGCGTGTCCTGGCCGACGAACCCGACAGTGGAGCTCCAGTCCGCCGGGTCGATCTGCTCGGCATCGATGCCATTGATCAGCACCTGTCCTTCCACTGGCTGGTACAGCCGGGCGATCAGGCGCAGCAGGGTCGACTTGCCACTGCCGATGCTGCCGACGATGGCCACGCGCTCGCCGTGCTTGATGCTCAGGTTGATGTTGTTGAGCACCAGCGGGCGCGGCTGCATCGGCGGAGCCGGGTAGGAGAACTTCAGCTTGCGCAGCGACAGCGTCGCGTTCTTCGGCGCCTCCAGGTAGCGACGCTGGGTGTCGCGCACCGTGGGAATCGCCATCAACTGGTTCAGCGAATGCAGGGCCGTCTTGGCCTGCTGGTAACGCACGGCCAGGCCCACCGAACTCGCCAACGGCGCCAGGGCGCGACCACTGAGCAGGACCATGCCCACCAGGCCACCCTGGGTCAGGTTACCGTCACCAATGAGGTACACACCCCACAGCACCATCACCACGGTGTTGAGCTGGGTGATCAGCGATACCGAGTTGCCAGCCATGTTCGACAGAGCCTTGGTCTTGATCGCCGACGCGGCCAGTTGCGCGCTGAAGTCTTCCCAGCGCCGCAGCATGCTGCCTTCGGCGCGGACCGCCTTGAGCGTCTCGACACCCTCGATCGCCTCGATCAGCAGGCCGTGCTTCTGCGATGCCTCACGAAGGTTCTCCTTCATGAAGCGCGACAGCGGCAACTGGATATAGGCGCACAACCCCAGCAACACGATCATCGCGCCCAAGGGCACCAGGGCCAACGGCCCCCCGATGATGAACAGCACGAACACGAACAGCATGCAGAACGGCAGGTCCGCCAGGGTTGCCAGCGAGGCCGAAGTGATGAAGTCGCGCACCGACTCGAATTCGCGGAACTGGTTGGCGAAAGAGCCCGCCGAGGCCGGCTTGTGCTCCAGCCGGACTTCCAGCAACTGGCGAAACAGGATTGTTCCCAGGATCAGGTCGGCCTTCTTGCCGGCGTTGTCGATCAAGTACGCCCGGACCTGCCGGGAAGTGAACTCGAAGCCGATCGCCACCATCACGCCAACAGCCAGTGACCAGAGCGTCACATAGGCCTGGTTCGGCACCACCCGGTCATACACGTTCATGATGAAGAAGGTGCTGGCCAGCGCCAGGACGTTGATCAGGAAGGTCGCCAGTGCCGCGCTGTAATAGAAGCGCCGGTACTTCCACAGCGTGGAGAACAGCCAGTGGCCCTTGCCCGCTTCAGCGCGGGGGATCTCCGTACGCGAATCCTTCACCGCCTTGGGGCGAGCGAGCAGCGCATAGCCCAGGTAATGCTCCTGCAGCTCGGCCGCACTCATGGTGATGGTGCCGCCGCCGGCTTCGGGCACTACCAGCTCGAACTCCTCGCCACGGCGGGCCACCAGGATGCGCGCCTCGCCGTTGCGGAACAGCAACAGCAGAGGGAACAGGTAGGAGGACAGTTCGGCGGGGCGTCGCTTGACCCAGCCGGCACCGATACCGGCCTGCTCGAGCATGCGTGTCACCAGGCTGGGACGAAGCTTCCGATCACGCGGCAGGCCGGCGTACAGCGACTCCAGTGTCGTTTGCCGCTCGAAGTGATCGCAGAGCCAGCACACCCCTGCCAACAGGCTGTCGCTTTGGGGTGAAACGCCCGGATCGACGACGGGCGTCGCAGGCGCGGAAGAGGAATTCATGAACACACCTTCTGGGGGAGAGAGAAGCTGTGCGCATGGTAGAAATGCGCTGATCCGCGGGGGATCAGAAAAGCCTGATTGGCTTGACGTACCTTTCCTTCACGGGTCTAGCCTCGTTCCCCACGAACGGGAGCGGGGAAAGACCGGGCTGTCACAAGCGGGGAAAGCCAAAAAAAAGCCAGGGCTGCACGGTACGAGTGCAGCCCTGGCGAATGAGGTAGGTAACAGCGAAAGGCGGGGCGGCTTTACTGCCCTTGCCCCTGAATCACCAGCTCGACGCGACGGTTCGGCGCGTTACAGGCGATGTTCGCGGCGTTGCGGGTCGTACCGCAGCTCACTACCGGCTCGCTGCTGCCACGGCCAACGGCCTGCACCAGGTTGCTGGCGATACCCTGCTCCAGCAGCACCTTGCGGATCGTCTCGGCGCGTTGCAGCGACAGGCGCTGGTTGGCCTCGGCACGGCCGATGGGGTCGGCGTGGCCGATCACTTCGATGCTCTTGATGTTGTCGCCCGACGCGGAAATGTCCTGGACCACCTGGCGCAGCTGGCTATGCCCCTCGGGCGTCAGGTCGTTGTAGCCGCCCTTGCCGAACTTGAACAGCACATCGCTGCGCAGGCTCAGCTTGGTCTCGGTCTGGCACGGCACCACCGAGGCGGCACGGCTGATCACATGGATCTGCCGGCGCATGCCCTGCAGGCTCTGCTCGGCGTCCTTGCCGGTGTGCACGATCGGCGTGCTCTGGTTGGCGCCAACCGGTGCCTCCAGGACGTAGGTCTGGCCGCCGTCGAGCTTGGCGTAGCTCTGCGGGTTGCGCTTGCCGGTGTACAGCGGCGCATCGCCGATGTACGACTCCACCGAGTGCTCTCCCGCGGGGGTGCAGAACACGGTGTAGCCGCCGGGCATCAGCGCACTTTGCAGTTGGCCGTCGATGTAGACGTGCGCGGCCTCTTTACCGCCATCGTTGCCACGGAACATCACGATCTGCGCCTGTTGTGCGATGACGTGTTGTTCCTTGGTGTAGGTGTCGCCGTAGATGGACTTCGTCGCCGCAACGGCGCCCTGGCTCACAGCCAGGCCCAGCACGGCCAGGCAGACGGCCTGACGCAGCGGGCGGATAAGGGAAATTGCCATGTTCGTATCTCCAGTACCCCGCCGCCTGGCGGCAGGGTACGTTCTAGAAAAGGGTGAGAAGTGCCGGTGCGCGGCGGATGCCGCGCACCGGCCAGCGCTTAGACCAGGTTGACCTTCACCGCCTGCTGGACCAGCAGTTCGGCGTCCAGGCCGGAGTGTTGGTAGACGTTGTAGTTCGTCCCCGCGACGTTCACGGTGCCGCTGTTGGACCAGTCGCCGTAGTCCGGACCATTGGCGCCCAGCAGATCGTCGAGGTTCACCACGCTCTTCGCGTCGCCCTTCACCATCATTTGTACCGTGTGGTTGGTGGTGCTGTGGAACAGGTCGGTCTGACCGTTCTCCAGCACATCCTGCACGGACAGCTTCAAGGTGTTGCCGTAGGAGGCGTTGGTGCTGGTGAGGTCGATGATCTCCATGCTGGTGACCTTGCCCTTGGAGGTGGCCAGGGTCAGGTCCAGCGTCTGGTTGTAGTTCTCCACCTTCAGGGTATCCACGCCGTCGCCGCCATGGATGCCGGTGTTGCCGGTGTTGGACAGGTAGGTCGAGGCGGCGTACTTGAGCAGTACCGTGTCGTCGCCAAGGCTTCCGTAGTAGCTGTCGGTCACGCCATCGACGGCGAAGGTGCGGCTGTCGGCTACGTGGAACGCCTGGGTCTCGCTGAAGGTACTCACATACAGGCCGTCGCAGGTGGAAACCACCTTGAAGCTGCCCACATCCACGCCTTCGGCCGCCGTGTAGCTGAAGGCCTTGGAGTTGTAGCTGCCCGCGCCGGTTACCACTTCACGGTAGATCTCGTCGCCATTGACGCCGTAGACGATGACCGTTGCGCCGCCCTTGGTGTTGTCCAACCCGGACAGCGTCACCGCGAACTTGGTGCCCGGCTGATCCAGGGTGAACAGCGCGTTGGCCGAGCCCGCCTGGCTGACCAGCAGACCTGCATAGTGCCCAAGCAGGCCAACCCCTGTTGCCGGCGTGGTGACCTTCGTCATCAAGCCGCCATCGGTGGTCACGGTGACGCCACTGCCGGCGTAGCTGTTGTCCACCACGTTGGTCGCAGCCACGGACAGAGTGTCACTCACCGCCTTGGTGGCGAAGCCGCCGCCAATGATGTGGAAGGGCGAGGAGCTTGCCCCGGCCACGCCATTGGAAACGATGGACGCCGTCACATCGAAGTCGTAAGCGACCCCTTGCTCGGTGTAGGCAACCGCCGAGGTCACCTTGACGGTGGCCTGGCCCGCAGTGATGTCCGCCGCGGTCAGCGTCTGGTCGAACAGCGCGATCCCCCACTGGACGTGGACGATATCGCCAGCCTTGGCGCCGGTGTTGGCCAGGGACACGACCATGTCGACCCCGCCGGAAGCTTCGGTGCTGGTCAGCACACCACCGGCCTTCGGGATGCTGGTGATGGTCGGTGCCTTGGCGACCGGCGCCAGAGTTACCTGCTGGCTGGCCAGGGAGCTGGTATCACCAATACCGTCATTGACACGCAGTTGAACGCTCCAGTCGGACACATGTGCGGTCTTGTCCACGAAGGCCCACTGCGAGCCCGAGACAGCCATCACCTTGCTCCAGCTCGAACCATTGTCCAGCGACACTTCCAGGTAGTTGCCGCTGGCCAGGCTGCCCGAGAGCGTTCCGGTGACGAGACGCCCTGCCGAACCATCCTCGGTGACGAAGTCAGTGGCCAGGCCACTGTCCTTGCTCATCGAGTCGATAGTGCCGGTACCGCCGCCCTGACCACCAACCATGAGGTTGGTGGTGACACCTTGCTTGACCAGCATTTCCGCATCCAGCGTGCTGAAGGTGTAGACCTGGTAGACCACGCCACCGATGGTCGTGGTCCCAGCGCTCTGCCAGGCGCCGGTGGTTGCGCCATGCCCTTCCAGGCCGTACAGCTCCACGACGTCGCCGGCGTTGCCGTCCACCATGACCTGCACTTTGCCATCGGTGCGGAACATGTTCGTTTCGCCCAGGTGCAGCACTTCGTTGAGGGAAATCTTCAACGTGTTGTTGCCGGTGCCGGTGATGTCGAACTTCTCGATGCTGCTGATCTTGCCTTCGCCACTGTCGCCAGTCAGCCCGCGCAGGTCCAGGACCTGACCCGCGCCGGTCAGCTTCAGGGTATCCAGGTGGTTGCCACCATGAACATGCGCCGAGTCCTGCTGGAAGTAGGCTGTCGGGTCGATCGTCATGGAGATGACGTCGCTCGACGACGAAGCCGTGTTGTCGTCGAAGTAGGTCTCCCAGGTATGGTCGATCACCTTCTGACCTGTGGCTGCGGTCGGGCTGGCGCCGTGAACAAACTGGCTGAAGGTCAGCGAGTTGACGGTAACAGATGTTCCCACGCCGTCACCGTAGACCCGTATAGACCCAATCATCGAAGCGGAGCTGTAGCTGAAACTTCCCACCGAGTAACTACCTTGTGCATAGGTGGTATACAACACTTGCCCGCTGGTTCCATAGACGACTACGCGCGCGCCACCGGCATCATTCTGTAGGCCACCTAGACCGAAGCTGGCGGAGTTGACTTGTCCGCTAAAGTTGAACTGCAGATAACCGTACGTTTCGGAAGGAATATCCAGACCGCCATTGGGAGAGTAGGTAAACGGATCGACGTGAGTGAGGGTGGTGTTACTCGTGACTGTGAAGCCGTCCCCCACATAGGTATTACCCGACGGATAGCGTTGCAAACCATCCGAGGCCGTCGCCCAGTAGCCTGTGCCCTGCACCTTGAAATCGGAACTCAGCGCGCTGATCTGCCCTTCCTGAGTCACGATCTGTGCCTTCACCACAATGTCGTAGGTCGCACTTTGGCTGGTCGTCTGTTGCGCTGGCACTTTGGCTGTTGCAGTACCTGCCGCGATATCAGCAGTGGTCAGCACCTGGTCATAGGTGGTGTCGCCCCAGATGATATGCAGGGTATCGCCTGCCTTGGCCAGGGTACCGCTCAGCGAGACAGTTACGTCGCTGCCATCCGCGGCTTTGGCTGTCGTGTAGTCCCCCACCGCATCCGGGATGCTGGTGATGGTCGGAGCTCCGCCCTGTGCCGCCAGGAAGGTCACGTCCTGCTTGGCCACATCGCCCACGACGTTGCCGCCTTCCATCACACGAGCCTGGATGGTCCAGTTGCCGGCGTGGGTTCCGCTATCCACGGCTACCCAGTTCAGGCCCGTTGTCAGGGCGTCTTTCCAGGTGGCGCCGTTGTCGAAGGACACCTGCACTTTCTGGTTCGCCGCCAGGGCGTCCTCCAGCTTGCCGTAGACACCACGCCCGGCCGTACCGTCGGCGGTGATGAAGTCGGTGGCGTGGGCCACGTCGGTCGACGAGTCCTTGCTCATGCTGGTGATCGAGACCACGTTAGCGGCCTCCACCTGGTAGGAGTGGGATGCGCTGATGGAGCCGGCGTTACCCGCGGCGTCGTGTGCCACCAGGGTGGCATCGATCTTGTGGGCGGTATCGGCGACCAGCTTGCTGCCAGGAACGTCCACGCTCCACTTGCCATCGCTCGCCACCTTGGCGCTGTAGGTCGTGCCATCGAGCTTGAAGCTGACCATGTCGCCGGCCTGGAACTCGCCGGTGACCTTGCCGCTGATGGTGACATTACCGGCAGCTTCGGTCTTGTCGACAATGTCATCGCCAGCCACGGTGTCGATGGTCAGCTGGGTGGTCTTGCTGTCCGGCGGAGTGATGTCGATGACGATCGGGTACGGGACCGACGCGTCGCTGATGTTGCCAGCCGGGTCTTCAGCCTTGACGGTGAAGTCATGCTCGCCTTCGGCCAGGGCCTTGTCGGCCGGCACTTCGAACGACCAGGTGCCGTCATCCTTGGCGGTGGTGGAGCCCAGCTCCTTGCCGCCGTCGAAGACGTGGATGA